>NZ_QLSX01000007.1 GCF_003268885.1 Onishia taeanensis | reverse complement strand
TATCGTTCACCCGGCACAGCAGGACAACTGCGTCACATCCTTGGTGAAAGTCTGGGCACAGAGCTTGAGCCCTTCCACCATGGTCAGGTAGGGAAATAGCTCATTGGCGATGTCGTGTAAGGTCATGCGTGCGCGTAGCGCCATCACCGCCGTCTGGATCAGCTCACCGGCTTCCCCCGCCACCGCCTGCACCCCCAGCAACCGGCCCGAGTCGCGTTCGGCCACCAGCTTGATGAAACCACCGGTGTCGAAATTCACCAGCGCACGCGCCACGTTTTCCAGGTCCAGCTCGCGGGTATCGACGCTGAAGCCTTGCTCGATGGCCTCGGCTTCCGTCAGGCCGACGGTGGCCACCTGGGGGTCGGTGAAGATCACTGCCGGCATGGCGCTCAGGTCCAGGGTGGCTTCGCCCCCGGTCATGTTGACGGCAGCCCGGCTGCCCCCGGCGGCGGCGACATAGACGAACTCCGGCTGATCGGTGCAGTCACCGGCGGCATAGAGCCCCGGCACCGTGGTGTGCAGATGCTCATCGACCAGAATCGCCCCACGTGCGGTTTCCACGCCGAGGCTCGCCAGGTTCAGGGCCTCGGTATTGGGTGTCCGTCCGGTGGCCACCAGCAGTTGATCCGCCCGCAAGGTGCCGGCGTTGGTGTCGACAATGAATTCATTGTCGGTGTAGTCCACGCGGCCCGCCTGGGTCTGCTTGAGGACCTCGATGCCCTCGCGGCGAAACGCCGCCTCCACCGCATCCCCTACCGCCGGGTCTTCCTGGGACAGCAGGCGGCTGCGGGCCAGCACGGTGACCTGGCTGCCCAGCCGAGCGAAGGCCTGGGCCAGTTCCAGGGCGACCACTGAGGCCCCGATCACGATCAGCCGCTTGGGAAGGGTATCCAGTGCCAGCGCGCCGGTGGAGGTCAGGTAGGGAGTGTCGGCCAAGCCCGGCACCGGCGGTGCTGCCGGTCGGGCGCCGGTGCCGATGAAGGCGCGATCGAAGCGGACGGTCTGCTCGCCGCCCTCATTCAGCGTGACCGTCAGGCTATGGGCATCGACGAACCGCGCCTCCCCCTTCAGGACCGTGATGGCCGGGTGGTCGCGGAGTATGCCTTCATACTTGGCATCGCGCAGTTCCTCGACACGCCGCTGTTGCTGCTCGAGCAGCTTGGCCCGATCTACCACCGGCGCTTGGCTGCTCAGGCCGGCATCGAAGGGGCTTTCCGTGCGCCAGTTGGCGATATGGGCCGCGCGAATCATGATCTTGGAAGGTACACAGCCGGTGTTGATGCAGGTACCGCCGAGGGTGCCGCGTTCTATCAGGGTGATGCGGGCGCCGCGTTAGGCGGCCTTCAGGACCGCCGCCATGGCGGCGCCGCCGCTGCCGATCACCGCGATGTGCGGGTTCTTGTCATCACTCATGAGGGGAATTCCTTGAATAGGTAGAGGCGTTGTTACAGCAGGCGTCGTATTGCTTCTTGCGCCATAGCGCATAGAGGGTCAGGCCGATGAAGAAGGCCAGGGCAGGAAGCAGTACCACGTCCAGGTAGCTGGTCAGTGCCGCCAGGCCAACGGTGCAGCAGGATCACCAGGATGGGCGTGAAGCAGCACAGCGCCAGCAGGACGGTGCCAATCACGCTTGCGCGCAGCAGGGGCTTGGGGTTCTTCATGGTCACTCCCGATCCGCTTCCGAGGGTGTCGGGGATGAGGGGGAGCCGGCGTTGGTGGTGGCTTCGGTCAATGCTTCGACGTGCGTTCGTGAATCGTCGAAGGTGACCACCGCCTCACGATCCGGGTAGCTCACATCGACGTGCGAGACACCGTCCACTTTGTTGAGGGCGGCCTTGACGGTGATCGGGCAGGCGGCGCAGGTCATGCCCGGCACCGACAACGTCACGGTCTGCGGGGCGGCCCAAGCCGACGTGGCGAGCGTCGCGGAAAGCGCAATGCAGGCAGCGAGTCGTTTCATGGCGATCTCCTCTTAGTAGAACAGGGGCAGGAGGTAAGGAAACAGCAGCGCGATCAGCACCAAGGCAGCGACGATCCAGAAGATGGCTTTATACGTCGTGCGAACCTTTGGCATCGCGCAGGTTTCGCCTGGCTTACAAGCGGTGGTAGGCCTGTTGGTCGGCCCCGTACATTGCCATCCTGTCGGCTAGTTCGTTGCCTTCAACTCCTGCGTCCCCTTTGACGTGGGCGATGGTCAGCGACGATTTGAGGCTTTCGTACAGCGCATGCGTGGGCTGGATGATCTCCGGGTTCTTTATCGCCTCTCCATTGACTTTCTTCCAGCCGCGCTTCCGCCATTCGCCGGCCCACTTCGTGATGGCGTTGGTGGTGTACATGGAGTCGCAGTGGATCCGCACGGACGATCCCTGCGCAATTTCCTCCTTGGCCATATGTAGAGCTTGGAAAAAGGCGTTTAACTCGGCTGTATTGTTGGTCCCCTTGGGGTTGTAGAGGCCATACCAGAGCTGGTCGAGGGTGCCCTTGCGGTAGATGGCCATGCCCGAGCCGGCATCACCAAGATTGGGGTCACAAGCACCATCGCAGTAGATTTCCGTGTCGAAGGTCTCTCCCGGGTGAGTATGATCGTCCTTTTTTGACGCCTTATTCCGCCGAGATGTGCGGCCCGAAGGGGCCGAGGCCACGCTGCCAGATGTCGTCGCCTTCTTGTGTGGTGAAGATCCCGGTCTGCCGGCCGACCCAAACGACATAGAATTTGGGGGCTTTCTTTGCTGTCATGCGGCGCTCCGTGGCGGTGATGTTCTGATGCAGGAATAGAAGAGCCCGCCCCTTACAAGCCGGGCTCGGTCAGTCAACATAGTTTCCTAAAGCTCTCTGGGCGATTCGAAGTGTCTTGAATGCAGCTCGTCAGCGTAGCGCTCGATGAAGTGTGCTACCTGTTGTAACGCTTTGATAACAAGAAATACTGCTGTAGGGCCTGCAGGCTGCCTTGCCACAGCAAAACATGCGCCATGCCCGAGTGTTCAGTACTTCAAGAGTGTCCTTACTAGCTCTGCGGTAGGATGAAATCGGCCCAATTCTGCATCATGGCCCGTCGCTTATTGAAGAGGTCTCCACGGCGATAGGCCGCTTCCACCTTGTTCTCGATGGTGTGGGCCAGCGCCATTTCTGCGACGTCACGAGGATAACTGGTGACTTCGCCGGTCCAATCGCGAAAGCTCGAGCGGAAGCCGTGGGGCACGTAGTCGCCCCGTTCGCCACCCTGACCATAGCCGATGCCTCGCATCAGCTGCAGCATGGCCATATTGGAGAGAGGGCGTCCGTAGCGCGCTCCGGGGAAGACATAGGAGTTGCCCTTCACTCGCGGTAGCTGGGCCAGCAGCTCCACCGCTTGCCGTGACAGCGGCACACGGTGTTCGCGGCGTGCCTTCATTCTGTCGGCTGGGATCGTCCAGGTTTGATTGTTGAGGTCGAGCTCCAGCCAATCAGCGCGCAGGACCTCTGAAGTGCGCGTAGCTGTCAGGATCAGGAACTGCAGGGCCCTGGAGGAAACGCTGGTATAGCCCTGAAGCTCGGCCATGAAGGCGGCAACATCATCATAGGGCATAGCCGGATGGTGGCTTACCTGCTTGACCCTAGATGGTTTGGCCAGCAGCTTGTCGAGGTGCCCACGCCAGCGGGCCGGGTTCACAGGATCTCGGTAGTTGTGCGCCGCGGCGTAGTCGAGGACGTTCTCAATCCGGCCTTGCACGCGCTTGGCCGTTTCGGTCTTGCTGGTCCAGGTCGGTGACAGGATTTTCAGGACGTCTTGGGTGGTGACCTCATCGACAGGCTTGTTTCCGATGACCGGTCGAGCGTAGGCCTTCAACGTGCTGACCCATTGCCGCGCGTGCTTGGCGTTCCGCCAGCTGCGGCGGTGGGACATGATGTAGCGGGCGGCACAGCTGGTGAAGGTGGGCGTGGCCTCGTCTACTTGCTCTTCTTCTACCTTGGCCTCAAGGGGATCAAGGCCTTCCTTGATGAGGCTACGGTTCTTGCCGGCACGAGCTCGCGCTTCAGCAAGGCTGACGTCCGAATAGCTACCAAGGCCCATGTCGCGAAGTTTGCCATTGCGCCGGAACCGATAGATCCAGCTTGCTCCCCCTTTCTTGCCGATCTTGAGGTACAGGCCCTCACCATCGTTGGTCAACCCGGGCTTGGCCTCCCTGACCAGTTTCTGCACTCCACGTGTGGTGAGCTTGCCCATGGCCGCCTCCTCGTTGTCGAAGGATTAGCGTACCATACCCTAGCCCATACTCCGGCCCATACTTTGACTCTGGAAATGTCGGTACGGCTTTGGATCTTGCTGGACAGAGATTAAAAAAAATAAAGCTAAAACAATGAGTAATTATATTTTATTGGATGTTTCTGAAGCCTAATCAAGCGGACTGTCCCTCCGCCACCGCATCAAGCAAATCAGCCACCTACGGGTGGCTTTTTTGTATCTATACGTTAGAAAAGCCCGATATGGGCCGATCTGTATAACGATCGGGAACATATTAGGTTATGCAGGAACCTTTGAACCGGTGTAGGAGGTAGGCCAAAGTCAGGGATAGCGCCCACTCCGACGGTTCTCGACCAGCACGGCGAGGATAGCGTTGGCGGCCTGCATGATCTCATTTGGCTTTTCCCCCCGGCGCCGGCTGCAGAGGATGGGAATTGTGATGTGCTTCTCGGCCAGATAGACGTAGTTGATACCGTCGCGCTGAAGCCTGCGAACCTGTTCGGGGACCAGGGTGATGCCCAGGTCCGAGGCCACGAGCCCCAGCGCTGTCTGCATCTCATTGGCTTCTTGCGCGACTCTTACCCGCAGTCCACGGCGGCGGAACATGCCGAGTACGCTGTCCGCCATGCTTGGACGCGGCGTGGCTGGAAACAGGATCAGTGGGTATTCGGCCAGCTGCGCCATGGTCGGCTTAGTGCCTTCGAGAGGGTGGCCGTTAGGCAGTGCCGCCATCATCGGCTCTTCGAACAATACCTCCTGCTCTATATCGGGGTCGTCGATGCGCAACCGGCCGAATCCCAAATCGATACGCCCCGCCTTCAATGCCTGGATCTGCTGCACGGTGGTCAGTTCCGCCAGCGTCAGCTCTAGATCCTCCTTTTGTCGTAGCCCGCGCACCAGCAGCGGAAGCTGGCCATAGAACACCGACGGAACGAAGCCGATGCCGAACAGCTGGTGCTTGTTGCGGGCGATACGCCTGGTGCCAGCGACCGTGGTGTCGACTTTCTCCAGTATCTGCAGGGTATGCTCATGAAAGAACTGACCCGCGGGGGTGAGGGTCAGACCTCGGGAACTTCGCTCGAACAGTCGAGTGCCGATTTCTTCTTCTAACTGATTGATCTGGCGAGTTAAAGGGGGCTGAGCCATGTTCAGTCTGGCGGCCGCTCGGGTCATGTTCAGCTCTTCGGCCGCTACGCAGAAGTACCGCAGGTGGCGCAACTCCATGATACCTCCAGGGTATGGAAAGGCACTTAAACAATATTGGTTCCGTCTGCAGGCTGCAATCAAACTGCCATGCAATTACCAGATTCCTGGAACTCGGAGCCATCTATGCCCCCCGTGATCAACTCAATCGAGACGTTGCTGGTCGACCTGCCGACCATCCGCCCGCACAAGCTCTCCATGACGACGATGGCCTGCCAGACCCTGGTCATCGTGCGGATGCATCACAGCGATGATATCGAGGGTATCGGTGAGGGCACCACCATCGGCGGCCTGGCCTATGGCCCCGAGAGTCCCGAGAGCATCAAGACCAACATCGATACCTACCTGGCGCCACTGCTGGTCGGCCAGCCCTCGGGCAACATCCATGCGCTACGTGCACGGCTGAATCGGCATGCCCGCGGCAACGCCATCGCCAAATCGGCACTGGAAACTGCACTGCTTGACGCTCAAGGCAAGCGCCTCGGCCTATCGGTGGCTGAGTTGCTGGGTGGTGCTCGCCAGTTACATCTGCCGGTGCTCTGGACCCTGGCCAGCGGCGACACCCAGAAGGACATCGACGAGGCCCTGCTGCGTCTCGAGCAGCGTCGCCATTGCGACTTCAAGTTGAAGATCGGTGCCAACTCGGTGGATCAGGATGTGCGCCATGTGGCGGCTATAAAGGAAGCCCTGGGGGACAGGGCAAGCATCAGGGTCGATATCAATCAGGCCTGGGACGAGCCCACTGCCGTGCGCGGCATTCAGGCACTTCAGAATGCCGGTATCGATTTGATCGAGCAGGCTATTCCCGCCCGCGAGCATGCCGGCCTGGTCCGGCTGTCACAGCGCTTCAATGTACCGATGCTGGCGGACGAGGCCGTTCAGGATGCCCGCGATGGGCTCGATCTGGTGACTGGCGGATTCAGCGGCGCCTTTGCCCTGAAGATCGCTAAGTCCGGCGGGCTCTTCGGGGTGCTGGAGTTGTCCCATGTGGCAAAGGCCGCCGGCATCGGCCTCTACGGCGGCACCATGCTGGAAGGCTCCATCGGCACCGCAGCGTCCCTGCATGCCTGGGCGACCCAGGACGAAATGGCCTGGGGTACCGAGATGTTTGGCCCGCTGCTGCTTAAGGACGACATTGTCGTCGAGCCTCTCCACTACCACGAGTTTGGGGTCGATCTCCCGAAAGGACCTGGACTCGGCGTCACCTTGGATGAAGACAAGCTCGCACACTACGCACGCAAGAACTGAAAAGGAGAACGTCATGCTGTTTCAGGTGGAAATGACCGTCAAGCTGCCGCCGTCCATGCCGGCCGAGCAGGTCGCCGAGATCAAGGCAACCGAGAAGGCTTACTCCCAAGAGCTGCAGCGCGCAGGCAAGTGGCGCCATCTGTGGCGCGTGGCTGGCAGCTACTCGAATGTCAGCATCTTCGATGTCGAAGACAACGCCGAACTGCAGGAGCTGGTCAGTAACCTGCCGCTCTTCCCCTACATGGAAATCAGCGTCAAGCCCCTGTGCCGCCACCCGTCCTCTATCCGCGAGGATGATGCCTGAAACGCGGATAACGCACGCCAGCGTCCGCGAGCGGAATGGAAAACCATAACAAACGAGGATAATCGACCATGACCGTTAAGATTTTTGACACCCCCGAGGTTCAAGACTTCCTGACCACCGTCGCCGGCTTCGACCAGAGCGGCGGCAACGAACGTACCAAGCAGATCATGCATCGGCTGCTCTCGGACCTGTTTCGCCTGATCGATGACTTCGATGTCAGCGAGGAGGAGTACTGGTCCGCCGTCAACCTGCTCAACGCCTTGGGCAGCCAGACTCAGTTCGGCCTTCTGTCGCCGGGCCTGGGCTTCGACCACTATCTGGATATGCGCCAGGACGCAATCGATGCCGAGGCCAAGCGCACCGGCGGCACGCCGCGTACTATCGAGGGCCCACTCTATGTGGCAGGCGCCCCGCAGGCCGAAGGCTTCGCGCGGATGGACGATGGTCAGGATACGGATGGCGAGACCATGTGGCTGACCGGTCAGGTGCGTGATGTCGAGGGCAACCCGGTGGCTGGCGCCAAGGTCGAGATATGGCACGCCAACTCCAAAGGTGGCTACTCCTTCTTCGACGAGACTCAGAGCGAATACAACCTGCGTCGCACCATCCTTACCGACAGCGAGGGCCGCTACACGGCTCGCAGCATCATTCCCTCCGGTTACGGCGTGCCGGAAGGTGCTCCCACCGATGTGGTGCTGAAGGCTCTGGGCCGGCACGGCGAGCGTCCGGCGCATATCCATTACTTCGTCTCTGCGCCGGGGCATCAGCACCTGACGACCCAGATCAATCTGGCCGGCGATCCCTATACCTTCGATGACTTCGCCTTTGCTACCCGCGAGGAACTGGTGGTTCCTGCCCGCCGCAGCGAAGACGCCGCCGAGATTGCCAGCCGTCAGCTAGACGGCCCCTTCGCTGAAGTGGTGTTCGACGTCGAACTGGCCAAGACCGACGCCCCCGAGCTGCAGGTTCGCCACAAGCGTCCGCGGGCCAAGGAAGACGAGCAGGACCAGGCGAGCCAACTGGCGGGTACCGCCAGGGTCTGATCGCCCGGCTGACGACACCTTTCCCTATCTGCATCGAACGTGCCCGTGCTGCCGACCCTGTCGACGGCACGGCCGGGGCCCCTGCGCTCCAATAACGTCAATAACATGATCGCCAAGCGAGGATCACCGTCATGACTACCCAGCTTGATCGTCTCGAACAACGCGTCCGCGGCGCCGTCGTCGACGACGCTGACAACGGCGTCTTTCGCTGCCACCGCAGCATGTTCACCGACCCGACCTTCTTCGACCTGGAGATGAAGCACATCTTCGAGGGTAATTGGCT
Source organism: Onishia taeanensis (assembly GCF_003268885.1). Lineage (GTDB taxonomy): Bacteria > Pseudomonadota > Gammaproteobacteria > Pseudomonadales > Halomonadaceae > Onishia > Onishia taeanensis_A. The sequence goes on along the minus strand of NZ_QLSX01000007.1, from coordinate 234,309 downwards.
GTTCTTGGCCCATGAGAGCCAGATTGCCGAGCCGGGTGACTACTTCACCGTGACCATGGGCCGTCAGCCGGTGGTGATCACCCGCGACAAGGCCGGTGAGCTGCATGGCCTGATCAATGCTTGTGCCCACCGTGGCGCCACCCTTTGCCGGCGAAAGCGGGGCAACAAGGGCACCTTCACCTGCCCGTTCCACGGCTGGACCTTCAAGAACGACGGCAAACTGCTCAAGGCCAAGAACGAGAAGAACGGCGCTTACCCGGAGGGATTCAAGCAGGAGGGCTCTCACGACCTCAAGCACTTGCCGCGCTTCGAGAACTACAAGGGCTTCCTGTTCGGCAGCCTGAGTGCCGATGTCATGCCGCTTGAGGACTATCTCGGGGAAACCCGCAAGGTGATCGATAATATCGTCGATCAGGCGCCGGAAGGCCTCGAGATTCTGCGCGGTACCTCGTCGTACACCTACAACGGAAACTGGAAGCTGCAGGCCGAGAACGGGGCCGACGGTTACCACGTGAGTTCGGTGCACTGGAACTATGCCTCGACCATGGAGCGGCGCAACTACGACGCCGGCGGCACCAAGGCAGTGGACGCCGACGGTTGGTCGAAGAGCCAGGGCGGCTTCTACTCCTATGAGAACGGCCACATGATGCTGTGGACCCGGTTGATCAACCCCGAGGTGCGCCCGGTCTACAGTCGCAAGGATGAGGTCGCGGCTGAGCTGGGTGAGGCTCGGGCCGACTCCATCGTCAACCAGACCCGTAACCTCTGTCTCTACCCTAACGTTTACCTGATGGATCAGTTCTCCACTCAGATCCGCGTGCTGCGTCCGCTCTCCGTGGACAAGACCGAGGTCACCATTTACTGCTTCGCGCCCAAGGGTGAGCCCGCGGAGAGCCGCCGGGTGCGCATCCGCCAATACGAGGACTTCTTCAACGTCTCTGGCATGGGTACACCGGACGACCTTGAGGAGTTCCGTGCCTGCCAGGACGGCTATCACGGGTCGCTGGCCGAGTGGAGCGATCTTTCTCGCGGCGCCAAGCAGTGGATCACTGGGGCCGATGAGAATGCCCAAGCAATTGATATGAAGCCGCTGCTCAGCGGGGCCTCCCCGGAAGACGAGGGCCTCTACGTGCTGCATCACCAGCACTGGGTCGAGGAAATGCTGCGCGCCATCGACAAGGAACGCAGCCGGTTTATTCCGACAGAGCCCGCCGCCCAGCCCGTATAAGGCCTGCACGAATCGAGAAGGGGAGAACAGACATGAGCATCAGCTATCACGACATCCAGGCGTTCCTATACCGCGAAGCGCGCCTGCTCGACGACCGCCAGTGGGACGCTTGGCTCGAGTGCTACCACCAGGACGCCGAGTTCTGGATGCCGGCCTGGGATGATGACGATCAGTTGACCCGGGACCCGCAAGCCGAGATTTCACTAATCTATTACCCGAACCGAGAGGGGCTAGAGGACCGGGTCTATCGGATCAAGACCGAGCGTAGCGGGGCGAGCACTCCCGAGCCCCGCACTACCCATCAAGTCACCAATCTCGAGGTGCTCAAGGAGCATGGCGACACGGTGGAGTTGCGCTTCAACTGGCACACCTTGAGCCACCGCTACAAGAAGACCGACAGCTACTTCGGCAGTGCCTTCTACACCTTGGATGTGTCGGGGGAGGCGCCGCTGATCACCCGAAAAGTCGTGCAACTCAACAACGACTACATCCATCAGGTCATCGACGTTTATCACGTCTGAACGGGTCACGCAGACCCGGTGTGGGAGGAGATTCGACCATGAGCTACACCATTGCACTCAACTTCGAAGACGGCGTCACCCGCTTCATCGGCTGCAAGGCAGGGGAGACGGTCCTCGATGCGGCTTATCGCCAGAAGGTCAACCTGCCTATGGACTGCTCCGACGGCGTATGTGGCACCTGCAAGGGCCACTGCGAGCAGGGCGAGTTCGACATGGGGGACGAGTACCTCGATGACGCGCTCTCTGACGAGGAGGCCGCCGAAGGCCAGGTGCTGACCTGCCAAATGGTGCCATCTTCGGACTGCGTCATACAGGTGCCGGTGGCCTCCAGTCTATGCAAGACCCAGGTTGGCAAGATCGACGGGACTCTGGCCGTGGTCGAGCAACTCTCCGAGGACAGCATTGAGCTGGCTGTGGACCTAGACGAAGGGGCCGAGCTGGCCTTCCTACCCGGCCAGTACATCCACATCGACGTGCCGGGCAGCGATCAGCACCGCTCCTATTCCTTCAGTTCTAAGCCAGGAGAACAGCGCGCCACCTTCCTGATCCGCAATATCCCCAATGGCCTGATGAGCGGCTACCTGACCCAGCTGGCCAAGGTCGGCGATCGCCTCTCTCTCACCGGGCCGCTGGGCAGCTTTTACCTTCGCGAGATCACCCGCCCGGTGCTGATGCTGGCGGGCGGAACGGGCCTCGCGCCCTTCCTCTCCATGCTTGAGCAGCTGGCTCAGAAACAGGAAGAAGAGCAGGGCAGCGGCCAGCCGATGCACCTGATCTACGGCGTCAACAAGGATCATCACTTGGTCAAGGTCGATGCCCTGGACGTCTTCGCCGAGAGGCTGCCGACCTTCACCTACTCCACCGTGGTAGTGGATGAGGCCAGCAAGCATCCGCGCAAGGGCTATGTCACCCATCACATGGACGACGAGGTGCTGCACGGCGGTGATATCGACGTATACCTGTGTGGGCCGCCCCCGATGGTCGATGCTGTACTCAAGCACTTCGACAAGGAGGGCATCGTGCCGCAGAGCTTCCACTACGAGAAGTTCACTCCCAATCAGGCACCGGGAGAGGTGTCATGAGCGCGCAACGCTTCGACGGCTCACGTTTCCAGGGCTCACGTTTCCAAGACAAGGTCATGGTGATCACCGGCGCCGCCCAGGGGATCGGGCGGCGAGTGGCCGAGCGGGCCGGCGCGGAGGGAGCTCGCCTGGCCCTGGTAGATCGTTCAGAGCTGGTGGAAGAGGTCGTGGACAGCCTGCGTGCTCAGGGCGTGGAGGCGATCAGTGTGTTGGCCGACCTGGAGACCTGGGCCGGGGCCTCTGACGTCATGGCCAAGACAGCCGAGCATTTCGGCCGTATCGATATCCTGATCAACAACGTAGGCGGGGCCATCAACTTCAAGCCATTCATCGAGTTCAGCGAAAGCGAGATAGCCGCCGAAGTCCAGCGCTCGCTGATGCCGACGCTGTGGTGCTGTCGAGCCGTGTTGCCGATCCTGGTTGAGCAGGGGGGTGGCGTGATCGTCAATGTCTCGTCAGTGGCGGTCCGAGGCATCCATCGAATTCCCTATTCGGCGGCGAAGGGAGGCGTCAATGCGCTGACCGAGTCTCTGGCCTTCGAGTACGCCGAGCACGGTATTCGCGTGGCAGCCGCCGGCATCGGCGGGACCGAGGCGCCGCCGCGCAAGATTTCCCGCGGCACCCCGGAGCCTGGTAACGAGAAGGAACGGGCCTGGTTTCAGGCGCATATCGACCAGACCAAGCAGAGCTGCCTGATGAAGCGCTACGGCACGCTCGACGAGATGGCCGCACCGATTCTGTTCTTGGCCTCGGACGAGGCGAGCTACATCACCGGCAGCGTACTGCCGGTCGGCGGTGGCGATCAGGGCTGAGCCCTGGACCTCTAGGCATCCGAGGTCTGCCGCAGCCACCAAAAAACGACAACGACAATAATCCCCTGGAGCACACCATGAAACATCTCGAGAGAGGCGTCGGCCTAGCGTCGGCGCCGCGGGACTTCCTGCGCGACCTGAATGCCGACAACCTGAGCGCCGGCGTGGTCGCCGGTATTTTCGGTCTCAGTGCAGGCATCATTCATATCAGTGCCGGTACCGCCGCCGGGCTACCCAAGGATTTCACCCTGCTATGGGTAATCAGCTACCTCTTCATCAACGGCCTGTTCGGGCTGCTGCTTCCGGCCTACTATCGGCTGCCCCTGCCGATGGCCAACTCCATTCCCGGAGCCCTGCTGTTCGCCGCCATCATTCCCGTGGTGGGTCTCAATGAGGCCCTGGGGGCGACGCTGATGGCGGGGGCCATTTCGGTGGTGGTTGCCTTGGCCGGCTGGATGAGCCTGGTGATGCGACTCATCCCTATGCCCATTGTCATGGGGATGGTGGCTGGGGTGCTGCTCAAGTTTGGCACCAACATGGTGATGCCACTGCAGAGTGCGTTGATACCAGCGCTGGTGATGATTCTGGCCTTTTTCTTCTCGGCGCGCTTCCTGCGTCGAGTTCCTCCTCTGGTGGTGACGCTGGCGGTGGGCGTTATCTATATGGCCTTCTCCGGTGCCGACTTCTCGAGTGTGGAGTTTTCGTTCCGCATGCCCGAGTTCATCGCGCCGGCATTCTCCATGGACGCCTTTTTGGCCTACGGCCTGCCGCTGGCGTTGATCCTGGTGGGCATGGAGACGCCTGCCGGCGTGGGGTTGGTCAAGGGGATGGGCTTTAAGGAGGTGCCGGCCAATGCCATCACCTTCGTCGGAGGCATTGGCACCATGGTGTCTGCCTTTTTCAATCTCCACAGCACCTGCATCGCCGCGCCGATGACCGGAATCTGCTCATCCCCTGAGGCAGGAAACCACGACAAGCGCTGGGTGGCGGCGGTGATCGTCGGCATCATCTTTGTGATTGCCGCACCCTTCTATGGCTTCGTGTTCAGCTTGATCGAAGCGATGCCGAGCTATTTCATCGCCATCATTGCCGGCTTGGCCCTGCTGAGGGTGATCAGCTCGGCGATGCACATCACCTTCTCCGGCAAGCATGAGGTAGGGGCGATGTTCTCCTTCCTGATCGCCGTGTCGGGCCTGCAGATCTTTGGCATCGGCGCTTCGTTCTGGGCGCTAATCCTGGGTGCGCTGATCTCGATGCTGGTGGAGTTCCACGACTTCGACTTCTCTCAGGAACGCGAGGCCCTTCGCAAGCGCTTCCCAGCTAAGAGAGTGGGCTGACCGATAGTGCCGGCGTCTGGACGTCGGCGCTTTTCATGGCGCTTCTTCCTTGGCCCGCGGTTGCTTGGCAGCGCGGGCATTCTTTGCTGTGCGTTGCGCGAAGGGCGCATCGCTACTCGTTGCGAGGATTCTTGTGATGCTCAAGGACTGGTCGATACCCGCCGTCACCGCCGGTTTTGTGGCGGTGCTGGTGTCTTACTCCGGGCCACTGGTGATCTTCTTTCAGGCCGCCCAGAGCGCCGAGATCTCGAGTGCCATGATGACTTCCTGGGTCTGGGCGATCTCGCTTGGCGCTGCCGTCTCGGGCATTCTGCTTAGCTTGTGGCTCAAGGTCCCGGTGGTCACCGCCTGGTCGGCGCCTGGCACGGCGTTGCTGGTCACGCTGTTTCCCGACCTGTCGTTAGGCGAGGCGGTGGGCGCCTACCTGGTGGCGGCAGCGGCGATCTTCGTGATCGGCGTGACCGGCTCCTTCGATCGCATCATTCGGCTGATCCCGCCAGGCATCGCCAGCGCCATGATGGCGGGCATCCTGTTCCAGTTCGGCGTCGGGGTCTTCGTGTCGTTGGAGTCGGTACCGGCCCTGACCATCGGCATGATTCTCGCGTACCTGGTCTTCAAGCGGTTAAGTCCGCGCTACAGCCTGGTGCTGCTGCTGGTGGTTGGCGTTATCCTGGCGGTGATGCTTGAAGATGCCAGCCTCAGGGGCGTGACGCTGCGCTTAGCCGACCCGCAGTTCATTCACCCAGAGTGGAGCTGGAATGCCACCCTTAGCCTGGCCATCCCGCTGGTGCTGGTCAGCCTGACCGGGCAGTTCCTGCCGGGCATGGCGATCATGCGAAGCTCCGGCTATAACACCTCGGCCAAGCCGATCGTCACGGTGACCAGCTTGACCTCCTTCGGCACCGCCTTCTTTGGCGGTATCACCACCGTGATCGCGGCCATCACCGCGGCTATTTGCACCAGCAAGGAGGCCCACGAGGACCCAGACAAGCGCTATGTGGCCGGGGTCGCCAATGGGATCTTCTACTTGATCGGTGGCACCTTTGCCGGGACCATCGTGGCGCTGTTCACCTCGCTGCCGGGTGAGTTCGTCGCGGTGCTAGCGGGGTTGGCGCTGATCGGAGCCATCACCAGCAACATCAGTGCCTTCGCCGCCCATAAGGATCACCTGGAGGCCTCGGTGATCACCTTCATTGCCACGGCGTCCGGCATGAGCTTCCTGGGGTTGGGGTCGGCCTTCTGGGGGGTGGTAGTGGGCGCCCTGGCCTACAACGTCCTGCACCGGCGCTTCGCTCGGTGCGAGTCGACGCAAGTTTCCGACAGCGCGAGATAAGCGTCCCGACCGAGCCGGAGGTTCGCCTGGGCCTCACGGCTTGGCGAAAATCTGGCGGATCAGCTCGCGCAGCCAATGGTTGCCGGTATCCTAGTGGCAGCGCCGTTGTCATAAGAAATTGATCAATGCCTCTTGGAGGTCGACCGGGTAAGGACGTTAGACGAGAGTGAATTTGTCCCGGTTGGCCTCGGCCAGCTTGTTGGTGATCGTGACCACCAGGTCGGTTGCACTGACGATGAGGGGGCGGCGACGAAGTGTGGCACCTCGAACTGTACCGGTGTGGCGACCCCGCTTTGGGCGAGCAGCTCCTCGGCCTGACATGCCCATTGCCTCTGACAATCGCTATGGCAGGCTGGGCGGCCTCATCTCGCTGCTTTTCGAGACCAAGGACCTCGAGTTCATCTGCTGGGCCGCCTGGGGCGGGCCTCTTCTTAATCCTGTGACCTGAAACCTTGTGGTGCTTCATGGCCCGCGACTGCTAGGCAGCGCGGGCTATTTTCATCTGGCGGCGTGCGGGGTGATGCCCAGGCATGTGGCATGGGGCCTTAACGTGATGCGTTGCCGCTGCACGGGGATGCCAGCAAGCGATCGGCTTCCTTGCTTCGGATGTTCAGTATGATCAGATTGGGGTTGGTTACCAGCGGCATGCTGGCGATCATGATTGGAAGCGGTGGTTAAAGTTGTTTAAATTTTCTAGTTCTTTTTTATCACCGAAGGCGACGGTCATCTTTGATCAGAGATGATACTTTTCGAGCATATACCATGGTCTACGTATGGATTCGTTGTCTTAAGCATGCCTGTCAATATAGTTCATTATTATCAATGGTTTATGTTTTATTTCCGGGCTGGTGATAAAAAAGTCCAGATTGGATATTTCTTCATGTTGGTCACGTTGCCCGTATGCAAAATTGGTAGCTAAGATGTTGTGGACAGTTGGGTCGCCAGCCCGGGTTTTAATTATTAAGACAACAAGAAAGGTTATTGTCATGTTTAAAAAGAAAGTTCTCAGCGTAGTGGTGGCTGTAATCTTTTCAGGAGCTGTATATGCGGAAGATGCAGTAAGAATTGGTATTACACAGAATAACGTCGGAGTGGACAGTTATCAGACTACCTATGAAAAGGCATTCGAAGAAGCGGCCGCGGCAAATGATAGCGTCGATGTTGTCGTCCTTGATGCCGGCGGCGATGTGGCGCGACAGATCGGTCAGGTTCGTAACCTGATCCAGCAGCAAGTCGATGCCATTATCATTTGGCCAACTAATGGCCAGGCGGTGATCCCTGCCATTAGACAAGCCTACAACGCGGGCATCCCGGTGGTGGTGACCAACTCCAAGATCGCCGAGGCCGGCCTCGAATACATCGCCGCCTTCTCGGGACCCGATAACGTCCAACAGGGAGCCTCCTCCGCTGAGATGATGTGTGAAGCCTTGGGTGGCAAGGGACAGATCGTTCAGATTGCCGGGCAGCCCGGCTACACCACTGCCATGGAGCGGTCTCAAGGTTTTGAGGACCGGTTGGCAGAGGCCTGTCCCGACGTCGAAATCCTGGAGACCCAGCCCGCGGACTGGAACCGCGAAAAAGCCCAGCGGGTCATGGAGAATTTCCTCACCAAGTATGACGTCATTGATGGTGTCTATGCCGGCGACGATAACATGGGGGTTGGTGCTCTGAACGCAGCCAAGAGTGCCGGCAGAGCAGGGGATATCGCCTTCATCGGTGCCACCAACTTCGCCGTGGGTTACGAGGCCATCGAGCGAGGCGAGTACTACGGCTCCATTTACCAGTCTCCGGTTGATGATGCCGAAGCGGCTCTTCAGACGGCACTCGATGTATTGGCAGGTAAAGAGGTTCCGAAGATGAACTTCTTCGAGACTCCCAAAATCACGGCCGACAATCTGGCCGAGTTCGACAAGCCGGTGTTCTAAAGGCTCCCGCCGAGATGCATGAGGTCTGAGGACCTCATGCACCGTAGCGCTTAGCCAAAGAAAGTCCGTTGGTCATGAAGGATGGCTCTGCAGTGCTCTGCTCTTTCTCCGCTATAGAAGCAGTACTTGGAAAGCCAACCCACTGAACGGACAACCGGTGACCTTAGGAACAAGGTTGCGCCCATATAGGTGAGTGACATGGCTTCTGCAGAACACACTAAGCAAGGCTTCATGCTCAGCAAGAAACACAAGGCAGGTCTCCTGAACTTCCTATCCGCTCAGGGAATTCTAGTGTTCTTCTTGATTTGCATGTTTGCATTCTCGTTGACTTCCGAACAGTTTCTTTCTCAGTCAAACATCATGACCGTGGTCCGGCAGGCGTCGATCATCGGTATCATCGCAGTTGGTGTCACCGTGGTGATTATCGGCGGCAACCTCGACCTATCGGTGGGATCGATGCTGTCGTTCTCCACCGTCCTGGTGGTGGATCTTCATGACAAGATCGGTCCGATCGGCGCCATTCTGATGATGTTCGCGCTGACCCTGATGCTCGGGGCCTTGAATGGTTTCCTGGTGGGGTTCATGCGGCTCAATTCGCTCATCGTGACTCTGGCGATGCTATCGGCGATCCAAGGCCTGGTGCTGATCTACAGCGGTGGTCAGAACGTCGACATCGCCAATCAGAGCGAGACATGGTTCGGCGTGTTTGGGCAGGGTTACCTGCTGGGTATTGCCGTACCGATCATCATCTTTTCCGTGCTGGCCATCATCGTCCAAGTCGTTATGTCCTTCACCGGCTTCGGCCGGCGCATCTTCGCCATTGGTGGCAATCCCATGGCAGCCGTCTATTCCGGTATTCGCAAAAACTGGTGTGTGTTCAGCACCTACCTGATCTCGGCCTTTTGTGTTGCCTGCGCCGCCCTGGTGCTCGGGTCGCGTGTAATGGGCTCCCAGAACAACGTGGGGCAGGGCTACGAGTTGCTCGTGCTGGCCGGGATTATCCTCGGCGGCACCAGCCTGCTGGGTGGTGCCGGCAGTATCTGGAAGACGGTAATCGGGGTGCTGATACTTGGCTTCATCCAGAACGGCCTGCTGCTGATGGGCTACCCCTACTACACCCAGTGGCTCGTGACCTGGGTCATCATCATCCTCGCGGTATGGCTGGACCTTGCCAATAAGCGCAAGCGTCTGCTGACCCGCCACTCCTGACAGGGTGAATACCATGATTGATATGAAGCGTTTCATGAGCGGCAGCTCGTTCATCCAGCCGATTTGGGTCTTCGTCGTCGCCATCACCATCTTTTTCAGCGTCATGTCCGACTATTTCCTGTCGGTGGGCAACCTGGCAAACATCCTCGTCCAGACCTCCACCATCGGGCTGATCGCCCTGGGCATGACCTACGTGATGATCAACGGCAACATTGATCTCTCCGTGGGGGCCACCCTGGGGTTGGCGGCGTCACTTTCGGTGGGGCTGCAGGACTACGGTCTGACCGTGGCGGTGCTGGCCGCCATTGCCACAGGCGTGGCGTTGGGGGCCCTCAATGGTCTGCTCGTCTGGAAGACGGGCGTCAACGCCTTCATCGTAACCCTCGGCGCGATGATCGGGGTGCGACGGCTGATCTTTGTCTATACCGAGGAACAGTCCTTCTACGCCAGCAACTTCGCCTTTTCTGACTTCGGGGCCAGCACCATCGGCCCCATCCCCGTGCTGGCCATCATCTTCCTGCTTTGCACCCTGGTGATGCACCTGGTGCTCCGGAAGACTGGCCATGGCCGCAACACCTTCGCCGTGGGGGGCAATCCCGAGGCGGCCCTGGATGCCGGCATCCGGATCGGCCGCAACATGATGATCAACTTTATGATTGTCGGCTTCTTCGCTGCTCTGGCCGGGGTCCTGCTGGCCACTCAGATGGGGGCTTCGACGCCCAACCTTGGCCGGGACTACGAGCTCTGGACCATCACAGCTGTTGTGCTCGGCGGCACCAAGCTGACCGGCGGTTACGGCAGCATTACGGGCACCCTGGGGGGCGTGCTGGCCATCGGCGTCTTGCGCAACTGTGACACACACCTCAGGGGCGCTTGTGCGGGAAGAAGCTCCCATCCTCTCGCTGGTGGACATCACCAAGAAGTTTCCAGGGGTGATCGCGCTCAACAAGGTCAGCTTCGATGTTCGGGCCGGTGAGGTCCATGCATTGCTTGGTGAAAACGGTGCGGGAAAGTCCACGCTGATGAAAGTGCTGGCCGGCAAGCACAAACCCAATGGTGGCCAGATCCTGCTCGAGGGGGAAGAGAAGGTCTTCGATAATCCCAAGCGCGCCAAGAAGAGCGGCATCGTGCTGATTCATCAGGAGCAGTCGCTGGTGCCGGAGATGTCGGTGGCCGAAAACATTTTCCTGGGAAGTCTGCCCAAGAAGTGGGGCAACTTGGTCGATTGGAAGACCCTGCATCGGGAGAGCACGGAAATCCTCAACCGTCTGAAGTGCTCCTTCAGCTCGAAGGACTTGGTGAGTGATCTCTCTATCGCCAAGAAGCAGATGGTCGAAATCGCACGAGCCCTTGTGTTCACACCCAAAGTAGTGGTCTTCGATGAGCCGACGGCGTCGCTTACCGACCACGAAAAGCCCGTGCTCTACGACATCATCAATACCCTGCGAGAGCAGGGAGTAGGCATCGTCTACATCTCCCACCGCATGGACGAGATCTTCCATCTTTCGCAGCGTATCTCGGTGCTTAGGGATGGTGAGTACAACGGCACAGTGAACACTGCTGATACCAACGAGGACGAGGTCACAAAGCTGATGATCGGCCGCAGCCTCGAACTGGATCATGACAGCAAGCCGAAGGAGTTCGGCAAGAACATGCTCGAGTTGCGAGGCCTTACGGTCGACGGAGTGTTCAAGGACGTCAGCTTCAATGTCCGCAAGGGCGAGATTGTCGGCATGTACGGCCTGGTCGGGGCCGGGCGCTCGGAGGTGGCGGAAACCATCTTTGGCCTACGCAAGCCCTCGGGTGGCGAGATCCTGCTCGATGGCCAGGTCGCTCAACTGCGGTCTTCCCATGCTGCAGTCACCCAGGGGATCGCGCTCGTCCCGGAGGATCGCAAAGACCAGGGGTTGATCCTCGGGATGAACTGTCGCGACAACATGACCCTTGCGGGCCTGGAGAGTGTTTCCACGAAAGGGTTCATGAAGGCCGCCGCAGAGAAGCAGGTCTACGACAAGTATCAGCAGGCGATGAAGATCAAGACTCCCAGCTGGCGACAGAAGGTCGGCAACCTCAGCGGCGGCAACCAGCAGAAGATCGTCATCGGCAAGTGGCTCCACACCCACCCCAAATTGCTGATTCTCGATGAGCCGACCCGTGGCATCGATGTCGGTTCCAAGGCGGAGATCCATGCCCTCATCAAGGAACTGGCCAGAACTGGGTATGCGGTCCTGGTGATCTCCTCGGAGATGCCCGAAGTCCTGGGCGTCAGTAATCGCATCATCGCCATGTACGACGGCAAGGTGACCGCCGAATTCGACGGCGATGCGGTTTCCGAAGATTCGCTGGTGCAGGCCATCACCGGGCAGTACGTGACAAGTCCCGGTGCGCCGATCGATCAGCCAGCCGCCTGATGCCCGAGCCGTGGCTCATCCAATCAACAAGGACAAGATCATGATGCCGTTTATCTACAATGGCCTGCCTTCTCGGGTCATCTTCGGTCAGGGCACGCTGGCCCAGGTGGCGGAAGAGGTCCAGGCGCTGGGTTGCCACCGGGTGCTGGTACTTTCCACACCCCAGCAGGAAGGCCAGGCACGCCAGGTGCTGGAACAGCTCGGTGAGCTAGGGGCAGGCGTCTTCGCCGGGGCCCGCATGCACACCCCGGTGGAGACCACCGAGAAAGCAATGCAGGAGTTGGCCTCGTTTGGCGCCGATGGCGTCGTGGCCATCGGCGGCGGTTCCACCATCGGGCTTGGCAAGGCGATTGCCCTGCGCACCGATCTACCCCAGGTCGTCATTCCCACCACTTATGCCGGTTCCGAGATGACGCCGATCCTCGGTGAGACGAAGGACGGCCTCAAGACCACCCAACGGACCTTGAAGGTACTGCCCGAGACGGTCATCTACGACGTCGACCTGACGCTCGGGCTACCCGTGGGTATGTCGGGCACCAGCGGTATCAATGCCATCGCCCATGCCGTGGAAGCCCTCTATGCCAAGGATCGCAACCCGATCGTCTCGATGATGGCGGAGGAGGGCATAGCGGCCTTGGCACGCAGCCTGCCGACGATTGCCGGCACCCCCGACGACGCCACCGCGCGCTCCGATGCCCTCTATGGCGCCTGGCTGTGCGGCGCCTGTCTCGGCTCGGTGGGCATGTCACTGCATCACAAGCTCTGCCACACCCTGGGCGGCTCCTTTAATCTCCCGCATGCCGAGACCCACACCATTGTGCTGCCCCATGCCGTGGCCTACAACGCCGCAGCCGCCCCGGAAGCGATGGTGCGCATCGCCCGGGCGCTGGGCACAACGGATGCCGCTGCGGGGCTCTACGACTTGGCGCGATCCGTGGGGGCCCCCCTCGCCCTGCGGGACATTGGCCTGGAGGGGGGCGACATCGAACGTGCCACGCAGATTGCCACCGCTAACCCCTACTGGAATCCCCGTGAGATCGAGGCCAATGGCATCCATCGGCTGCTGGATGATGCCTATGCCGGTCGTCGCCCCGAAACCCTGGAGGCTACCGACGCATGAAGATATTGCTGACCAATGCCACCGTACTGACCCTTGATCCGGCCATCGGCGATCTGACCCAGGGCCAGGTCCTGGTGGAAAACGACCGCATTTTAGCCGTGGGGCACGATTTGTCCGCCGAGGATGCCGAGGTCGTCGACTGTCGCGGCGGCATCCTGATTCCGGGGCTGGTCAATGCCCATATGCATACCTGGCAGACGGCCCTGCGCGGCGTCGCCGCCAACTGGACGCTGCTCGAGTATTTCGGCCATGTGCACCGTGGCCTGGCGACACTGTTTACCCCAGATGACATCCATGTCGCAACGCGGTTGGGTGCGCTGAATCAGCTCAACTGCGGGGCCACCACCCTAGGAGACTGGTGTCACAACAACCCCACGCCTGAGCATACCGATGCCGCCGTCAGAGGGTTGCAGGAGTCGGGTATCCGCGCCGTCTTCTTTCACGGCTCGCCCAAGCCGGATCCCAAGCCCGGCCAGCCCCACTTCAGCGAGATTCCTCATCCCCGCAGTGAGGTGGAGCGGCTGCTGGCTGGGCCGCTGGGGGATCCGCAGGGGCGGGTGACCCTGGGCCTCGCGATCCTGGGGCCGCACTATTCGACCCTGGATGTCTCGCTGCACGACTTCGAACTCGCCAAGGAGTTCGGGCTGGTGGCCTCCATGCATCAGGGCGGCGGTGAGGCCGTGAGCCCCGGTGGCTGGGATGTTATCGAGGAGCGTGGACTGCTGGGGCCGGACATCAACATCGTGCACGGCCAGAGCCTGGATGATGGCCAACTGGCCCGCTTCTGCGAGCAGGGTGTGACCTTCTCCATTGCCCCTGAGAACGAGATGACCCAGGGACACGGCTTCCCGATCACTGGCCATGTTCGCCGCCATGGCGGCGTCGTGTCGCTGGGGGTGGATCTCGAATCGGTGATCTCTGGCGACATGTTCGCCGTGGCGCGTGCAGCACTGGGGATGCAGCGCTCGCTGGACAACGACGCCTCGCGCCGGGAACAGGGCAGCATCCCCGCCACTTCTACCGTGCGCACCCGCGAGGCATTGGAGTGGATCACCCTCCACGGCGCGCGGGCTCTGGGCCTCGATGACCGCATCGGCAGTCTCACCCCCGGCAAGCAAGCCGACATCGTGCTGCTGGACAGCAACCTGCTCAACATGCAGCCGGTTAGCGACCCGGTGTCCAGCGTCGTCATGCAGGCGAGTCTCGCCAATGTCGACAGCGTCATGGTCGCGGGGGAATTTCACAAGCGACACGGCCGGTTGGTGGCCGATGTCGAGGACGGTCTGCGTGAACTTGAGGCGTCCGGCCATCGCATCTACGCCGAACTGCAGGCACGGCAACAACACGAGGAGACAGCCCAATGACAACCACACACAAGGTGGCCTGGGTGGGCCTGGGCAAGCTCGGTCTGCCCATGGCGGCCCGTATCGCTGCCGCAGGACATGAGGTTCATGGCTTCGACCTCAGCACCGAACGCATGGCGCTGGCCGAGCAGGCCGGCATCACACCTCATCCTGACCTGGCCAGCGCCATCGACGGCTGTTCCCTGGTGCTGGTCTCGATTCCCGATGACCGGGCTTTGCTGGGGCTTTGCCTCGAGGCTGGGGATCTGATCGGCAAGATGGCTCCGGGGGCCACGCTGATCGAGACCAGTACCGTGAGTATCGAGGCCTCCGCTAAGGTGGCGCGCGCTGCAGAAGCCCGCGGTATCGCCTATCTGCGCAGCCCGGTGTCGGGCAATCCGGTGGCGGCCGAAGCCGGCACCCTGTCGGCCATGGTCTCCGGTCCCCGCGAGGCGCTGGATGAGGCCGTTGTGGTGATGCAGAGCTTCACCAAGGCCCAGTACTGGCTGGGTGAGGAGGAGCAGGGTCGCTATGCCAAGTTGGCGATCAATCTGATGATCGCGGTCAGCGCCGGGATGCTGGGTGAGTCCTTGACCCTGGCCCGCAAGGGCAATATCGGCTGGGACGATATGCTCGAGCTGGTCGCCGATAGCGCCGTGGGCTCGCCGATGGTGCAGTACAAGGTGCCGCCTCTGAGTCAGCGAGACTTCACCTCTACCTTTTCGGCCGCCCAGATGGCCAAGGATCTCGACCTGATTCTCGGCTGTGCTCATAGCGCCGGCGTGCCGGTGCCTCTCGCTGCCCAGATGCGCGAGGCTTATACCTCCTTGATCGGCACGGGGTATGGCGAAGACGACTATATCGCCACGGTGCATCATACCGAGCGCCTCGCCGGACTGCCGGCCATCGAGCCCGCCGCTGACACAAGGAGAGGGTAATGCCATGCGCAACCTGAACGCAGATAACATCACAGAGGCGGTGATCGAGGAGTTCTCCGGCTGTCAGGATGAGCGATTGAAGACGATCCTGAATAGCCTGGTAACGCACCTGCACGCCTTTCTGCGTGAGGTGGAGCCCACGGAGAAGGAGTGGACCCAGGCCATCGACTTCCTGACCCGGACCGGCCAGATGTGCGACGACAAGCGCCAGGAGTTCATTCTGCTCTCCGATACCCTTGGAGTGACGATGCTGGTCGATGCCATCAACCACCAGACCTCGGACCCGATGGTCTCGGAAAGCACCGTGCTGGGGCCTTTCTATGTCGCTGACCCGCCCGAGGTCGCCCGAGGCGAATCCATCGACTGGAACGTCGAAGGCGAGCCCTTTTTCGTTGAGGGGCGGGTTCATGATGAGCGCGGCGAGCCACTGGCCAATGTTGTCATCGACGTTTGGCAGTCGGACAGCGAAGGCTTCTATGACGTCCAGAAAGAGCTCGAGAGTGCGTCACTGCGGGCCCGGTTTACCACCGACGATCAGGGGCAATATGCCTTCTGGACGGTAACGCCTTCTCCTTATCCCATCCCTACGGATGGCCCCGTCGGCAAGATGCTGGAGGTCACCGGTCGACATCCCTATCGGCCCGCCCATGTGCACTTCATGCTGATGGCAGGGGGGTTCGAGACCCTGGTCACTCAGGTGTTCGCCGAGAACGACCCCTACCTCAATTCTGATGCCGTTTTCGGCGTCAAGGATTCTCTGGTTACGGAGTATGAGCTGTTTCCGCCAGGCAAGGCACCGGATGGACGCTCGATGGACGTTCCCTTCCGCCATCTGAAATATGATTTCGGCTTGAAGGCAAGCTGAGAGTGCGACACACAATAACCCACTGTTCTACCAGAGGTATGTCATATGACCGCCATTGACCAGAATGCTATCGAGACCCTGTTTACCGCTGCCCGGACACATAACGTCTGGCTGGATAAGGACGTGAGCGACGATAAGCTTCGCGAGCTCTATGAAGTGATGCACTTCGGCCCGACCTCGATGAATTGCCAGCCTCTTCGGATACTGTTCCTGAGAAGCCAGGAAGCCAAGGAAAGGCTCAAGCCGGCCCTGATGCCCGGAAACCAGGAAAAGACCATGAAGGCGCCAGTGGTGGCCTTGCTGGGCTACGACACGAAATTCTACGAGCATCTGCCGCGCATGTTTTCCCACAATAAGGATGCCAAGTCGCTGTTCGAGGGCAAGACCGATTTCATCAACACCACGGCCTTTCGCAACAGCTCCATTCAGGGGGGGTACTTCATCCTGGCCGCTCGCGCGCTGGGGCTGAATGCGGGGCCGATGTCCGGATTCAACAATGCGGCCGTGGATGAAGAGTTCTTCCCCGATGGCCAGGTGAAGAGCAACTTCCTCTGCAACCTGGGGTACGGCGATGCCTCTGCGCTCTTCCCGCGCCAGGATCGGTTTGAGTTCGATGAGGTTTGCCAGGTCCTCTGACAGGGCGGACAGGCTGCCATCTTGAAGCCTTAAGTGGCAGCCGAGCACAGCAAGTTCCTCCGATTTGGGCCGTGTTTGCACGGCCCTTTTTTCATTCCGTTCCGGTAAGCACGAGGCGTTAAATGGTGTATGACTGGCAATTCATTGCCCTGATGGTGGTGGCGGTGCTGATCACCGGCATCTCGAAGTCGGGGTTCGCTGGGGGCGTCGGGGTGGTGGCCGTGCCCCTGATCTCGCTGAAGGCGAGTCCGGCCTATGCCGTGGCCGTCATGCTGCCGCTGTTGATCGTCATGGATGTCTTCAGCCTGCGTGCCTGGTGGCGATACCGTGTCGGTTCGCTACTGTGGCTGATGTTCCCTCCAGCTGTGCTGGGCGTCGCCATCGGCTATCTGACCTATGGGCTCTTCGATGACGACCTGCTCAAGGTGCTGCTGGGAGTCTTCTCGATCCTGTTCGGCCTGTGGGGGTTGTTCAAGCCCTTCCGTGGTCGCGTGATGCCATCCTGGATAGGTGGGCTCTGCGGGGGGATCGCCGGTTTCACCAGCTTCATCGCCCATGCTGGTGGTCCGCCGCTGAACTTCTACCTGCTTCAGTCCAGGCTATCCAAGGAAGCGTTTCTGGGCACGGCCGTGGTCTTTCTGGCCGCTGCCAATCTCGTCAAGCTGGTGCCATACAGCTTGCTCGGTTTTCTCAACGTCGAGAATCTGACGCTGGCCCTGCTGATGATCCCCGTCGCCTGGCTGGGGGTACGACTGGGGCTTGTCATTCAGAAGCGTCTGAGTGGGGAGCTATTCTTCCGGATCATTCTCACGCTGCTTATCCTGCTGGGCATTCGGCTGATCGTCGATGGTGCAGGATGATGATTGCCGGCAGGGGAGGTGAGAGGTACTTTCGATACAGAGTCCATTGATATGCTTGAGGTGAGAATGATCGATGAATCGGTCGCGGGGCATCCGGAGGGGCCCTACGACACACTGCCCCAGATACCCATGTCGAAGCTCTCGAATACGGAGCTTGCGAGGTTCATCGACTTCATCGAACAGCTCGAGGAGGAAACCGAGCAGTCACTCTCCATCAACCATGGCTACCGGGAGATGCGCATGATGACCCATATCATGCGCAACCACCTGGTGGGGCGGCTCACGACGCCCACTTCTCTGGCCGATGCCTCTGGTCTGTCCTACGGCACTGCCAAACGAGGTATCGAGAGTATACTCAAGCGCGGCCTGATCGTGTCGCGTCCCCGGACGAAGTCGGGCAAGACGGTGTCACTCCATCCGTCTGCGGCACTGATCGACGAATGGGAAGCCTATGCCATTCGGATCAAATCCTTACTGGGAACAACCTTTGGCGTGGATGCTGGCTCTGGCCAGGACAGACGTATCTTGCTGGGAAAGGCCGACGAGACCTCCGCCGTCATACCGCCGCCCGCCGTTCTCTCTCAGCGCCTCGAGCTGAAAGGGGGGCTGCGTGTATTGGTTCATGCCGATCCGACGTTCATGGCCATGCACAACCTCAAGCGGCAACTGGAGGCGGTGTTTGGGGTGGGTATCAAGAACAAGGCGAAGTCGATCGATGGTCTACGGTCGGAAATCCTTTCCAACGCGCGCCTGGGAAAGTCCCGGTACGATGTCATCGCCTGTGACCTCCCCTGGTTCGGTGAGTTGGCGTCTCAGGATATGCTGCTGCCCCTAGACCCCTTGCTGGGGCGGGATGGCCATGACCTGTCCGACTTCCACCCCATGGCCATTCAGAGTTCGCAGTATGCCGGCAAGCAGTACGGTATTCCGGTCCAGACGACGCCAGAGCTTCTGTGTTATCGAAAGGATATCTTCGAGCGAGAACATCTGGATCCCCCGACCACCACCGAAGAACTGATCAAGGTCGCCAGGCGCTTGCACGATCCCGGTAAGGGGCGCTACGGCATCGCCTGGAACGCTGCGCGGGGTACGCCGCTGGGCCATACGTTCGCCTTCCTGATGGCGAAATATGGCCAGCCGATCATCAACCTTCGAAGCACCCGGGACGGTTATGACTTCCAGCACGTGTCCGGCGAAGAGTATCGGCCGATGTTCCAGTCGGATGAGGCCTTTCGCGCCTGTGAATACATGCTGGATATCCTGAAATATTCGCCACCGAACATCCTCAACATGACCTGGTACGAGCGTGCCAAGTCCTATGCGTCGGGCGAGTCCTGCATGGCCTACAATTACACGTTGCTTGCTCCCCTTTTCGAGCTCAATCAGGCGTCGCCTGCTTGGGGGAATACCGGATATCTTCCCCACCCGGTCGGTAACCATGGCGCTCCTATCACCCCGATCGGCGGCTATGCACTGGCCATTCCGTCCAACCTGTCCGAGGAGCGCGTGGAAGCGGCCTGGAGCGCCCTGAAAACGTTGACTTCTGCCGGCCTGTCGAAGCTCTACATCATGAACGGTAGCCTTGTCACACCGCGCTTCAGTGTCAGTCGCGACCCTGAGGTTTCATCATTGTCACCGCTCATCGATGTGGTAGATGGGATGGCACGAAAGGACATTCTCCAGGCCTGGCCGCGTCCCCCGGTGCCAGGAATAACCGATCTGATCGGCATTGCCGGGCATGAGCTATTCGAAATGCTCGACGGGCGCCGCTCCATCAAGAAGGCCCTGTCCATGGCACAGGACAGGGCCGATCGATTGATGCGCGACAGGGGGTATTACTGAGCCACCCGCCGGGTTGCCGGTGGCATCACTGCATGATCATGCCACCGTCGATCATCAGCAGTTGGCCGGTCATGTAGTCCGACTCCGGGCTAGCCAGGAAGGAAGCGGTGCCTACTACATCTTCCGGGTAGGAGTAGCGTTTCATCAGAATCATCTTCTCGGCAAGCTCGTCCATGGACTGGCCCTGCTTGTCGAACTTGCCGATGCTGACCAGATCCTTGTCCAGCTGCTCCCACAGTTCAGTACGCACGACCCCGGGGCCATAGCCATTCACGGTGATATTGTGATCCACCAGCGCTTTGGCGCCGCCGTTGATCATCGCCAGCACGGCATGCTTGCTGCAAGCATACGGCACCACATCGTCGAACGCTTGACGGGAGAGAATGGAGCCGACATTGATGATCTTGTAGGGGCCGTTCTCCTTGCCCTGCTCGATCATCTGCTTGCCGGCCTCCTGCATGCCGATCAGGCAACCCAGGGCATTGACGTCCATGATCTGATGCCAGTTTTCTTCTGTGATGTCCAAGAACATCAGCGGCTTGTTGATGCCGGCATTGTTGACCATGACGTTGAGGCTGCCAAAGGCATCGACGGTGGCCTTGACGGCGGCCTGCATCTGGTCACGCTCGGTCACGTTAAGCTTCACGGCGATGGCTTTGCCACCCTTCTCCTTGATGCGTGCCACGACCTCGTTGCATCCGTCGATGTTGAGGTCTGCCACGCACACATTGGCGCCCTGTTCAGCATAATGTTCAGCAACGGCGGCCCCCATGCCACGCGCAGCACCTGTGATCAGGCAATTTTTTCCTTCAAGTCGAGTCTTGTCCATGGTGTCACCTTGGAAGTCTTGTTGTGGGTCTCTCCATATCACCGGTGGCCCTTTTCTCGTGGCGCATGGAGCCTTTGTCTACAAGGAGTTCTGATAACGCGAGCTGTAGCGTGAGCGATACGTTTTGTTTCCTTGCTGACTCGTATTGTCAGCAGGCCAGCCTGGCAATGACAGCTGCCCCCACGGCCAATTTGACCAGATTGGATTTTTCTGAAGGCGACACGAGGTGTGCGGTCGATCTTGTGAACAGAAAGGTGCTGACTTGCAGTGAGAAACGGCCAATGACGGCCAGTAAGCCGCCTTATCACCAAGCAAGCCGTGGTGGCGTCGCCTGGGTTAAATGGCTTACCGAGCAAAAGTCCTGCTAGATACTGATTGATGCGTTGATGGCAGCAAGCGTCAACTGACGCTGGCGCTTATCTGTCGGGCCTTTTCCTGCAGCAGTGGCAGGTACTGGCGGATCAGAGTGTCATAGTCGATGCGGGCTGCATTGGTACTGATGTTGATTGCGCCCAGCAGTCTGTCGTTGGCATCGAAGGCCGGCACGGCCACCGAGCGCAACCCGGAGTCGAGTTCCTGGTCGGCGATCGCGTAACCCTGCTTGCGCACGTCGAGGATGCGGCGCTTGAGTTCGGCCTTATCGGTGATCGACTTGTCGGTGTGCGGTTCGAGAGCCACCTGCATCAGAAAGGCGTCAAGATCGGCATCCGGCAACTGGGCCAGTAGCACCCGTCCCATGGAGGTATGGGCCGCGGGCAGGCGCGTGCCCACCGAGAGCGTGATGGCCATGAGCCGGTGCCTTGACGAGGAGCGGGCCACATAGGTGACATCTTCGCCGTCCAGCACGCCCAGCGATGAGGATTCGCCGCACTCGGTGGTGATGTCCTCGAGAATCTGCTGGATCACGCTGCGATAGTTGTTGGCGGAAAGAAACGCATAGCCGAGGTTCAGTACCTTGGGGGCTAGCTCGAAGTGGCGCTGCTGCTTGCGGACATAGCCCAATGCATGGAGCGTCAAAAGAAAGCGCCGGGCCCGAGCCCGGTTCATTCCCGTCTTGCTGGCCACCTCGCTCAGGGTCATGCGAGGGGTGGTGTCATCGAAGGCCAGGATCACCTCCATTCCGCTAGCCAGTGCCGTGACGAAGTCGCGGTCATCCGGACTTATCATGTCTTCCTGCATTCAGTTTCCCTCTGCCTGATGGTGGTGTCTGCGGATACTGACCTTCGCTCGAATCTAGCACATATGTTCGCCTAGCGAACATTTTTGGCCCCTTCCTTGTCAGGCCGTTCTTCCCGTCGAGCCTATACTTTGGTCGCGTTTCGACAGATCTGTTCAGAGTAAAAAACATTCTGCTGGCAGTGGGTTATCACACGCTATCCCGTCATAAGGGGGATGGGCGATGTCTCCCTGCGTTTGACGCTTGCCGGCGTTGGCGCTAGATTTGTTCGCAAAGCAAACATATGTACGTATAGAGAACTTTAGTTGGCTGCTTCTTAGGAACGGTCTTCGAGTCCACCACCAGAGAGGTGCATCCCCATGGCCGAGTTTCTCAGCCTGCATGACGCGGTCGCGCAATACGTCGAGGACGGCGCTACCGTGGCCATGGAAGGCTTTACCCATCTGATTCCCTTTGCCGCGGGTCACGAGGTGATCCGTCAGAAGAAACGTGACCTGATCCTGATACGGATGACTCCTGACCTGATCTACGATCAGTTGATCGGCGCGGGGTGCGCGCGGAAGGTGATCTTCTCCTGGGGGGGCAATCCCGGCGTGGGTTCACTGCACCGCCTGCGTGATGCAGTGGAGAACGGCTGGCCTCACCGGATAGAGATCCTCGAGCACAGCCATGCGGCCATGGCTTGTGCTTTCGAGGCCGGCGCCGCCGGCCTGCCGCTGGCGGTGCTGCGCGGCTATGTGGGCAGCGAGCTGCCCAACGTCAACGATCAGATCAAGTTCATCGACTGTCCGTTTACCGGCGAGCGCCTGGCGGCGGTGCCGGCGGTGCGTCCGGATGTCTCCATCGTCCACGCTCAGAAGGCCGACCGGAAGGGCAACGTGCTGGTGGAGGGCATCGTCGGTGTGCAGAAGGAGGCCGTGCTGGCAGCGAAGAAGAGCATCGTCACCGTCGAGGAGATCGTCGAGGACCTGACCGCTGAATCGGGCTACCACCCCAACACCTGCATCATCCCGGGCTGGGCCATCGATGCCATTGCCGTAGCCGAGAAGGGCGCGCTGCCTTCCTATGCCCACGGCTACTACCCGCGCCACAACCGCTTCTACAAGGAGTGGGACGCCATCGCCCGCGACCGCGACACCTTCACGAAGTGGCTCGACGAGAACGTCTTCAACGCAGCAGGGGTATCCTCATGAGCATCGAATACACCTCGGCCGAGATGATGAGCGTCACCGCCGCCCGGGCACTCGAAAACGGCATGACCTGCTTCGTCGGCATCGGCCTGCCCTCCGAGGCAGCCAACCTGGCCCGGCTGACCCATGCCCCCGACGTGGTGCTGATCTACGAGTCCGGCACCCTGCAAACCAAGCCCGACGTGCTGCCGCTCTCGATCGGTGACGGCGAACTGTGCGAGTCGGCCCTGACCACCGTCGCGGTGCCGGAGATGTTCCGCTACTGGTTGCAGGGCGGCAAGGTCGACGTGGGCTTCCTGGGTACCGCGCAGATCGACCGCTTCGCCAACCTTAATACCACCCTGATCGGCGACTACCAGGCACCCAAGGTGCGCCTGCCGGGCGGCGGCGGGGCGCCGGAGATCGCCACCAACGCGGGCGAGGTCTTCATCACCCTGAAGCACTCCAAGCGAGCCTTCGTGAAGGACGTGGACTTCGTCACTACCCTGGGCTTCGGTCGCGACGGCAAGGGCCGCGACGGCGTGCCGAACATCGGCAAGGGGCCCACTCGCGTCATTACCGATCTCTGCGTGATGAAACCCGATCCTGAGACTAAGGAGCTCACGGTGGTGTCGCTGCATCCAGGCGTGAGCCGCGAGGATGTGATTGAGGCCACCGGCTGGGAGATTCGCTTCACCGGCGATCTTGAGAGCACCCCAGAGCCCTCCGAGCTTGAGCTTAAGATCCTGCGCGAGCTGAAGGACAGAACCGAACGCCAGCATGCCGGCGACTAACAGGAGCCCCTCCATGAGCGACGTATTCCTTTGTCATCCGCGGCGCAGCGCCGTGGGTCGCTTCGGCGGCACGCTGGCAAGCGTACGCCCCGACGATCTCGCCGCCAGCATCTTCAAGGCGGTACTGGCCGAGGCCCCCGGTCTCGATCCAGCGGCCATCGATGATGTCTTCATGGGCTGCGCCAACCAGGCCGGCGAGGACAATCGCAGCGTGGCGCGTATGTCGCTGTTGCTGGCTGGCCTGCCAACTTCCGTGCCCGGCACCACCCTGAATCGCCTGTGCGGCTCCGGCATGGATGCGGTGGGCACCGCCTTCCGTGCCATCAAGGCCGGCGAGATGGAGCTGGCGCTGGCCGGCGGCGTGGAGTCGATGTCCCGGGCGCCCTACGTAATGGGCAAGGCCGACGGCGCCTTCTCACGCGGCCAGCAGATCGAGGACACCACCATCGGTTGGCGCTTCATCAACCCGCTGATGAAGCAGGCCTATGGCGTTGACTCGATGCCCGAGACCGCCGAGAACGTGGCCGAGCAGTTCGCCATTGCACGCGCGGACCAGGACGCCTTCGCCCTGCGCTCCCAGCAGAAGGCCGCCGCTGCCCAGCAGGCGGGGCGCTTTGCCGAGGAGATCACCGCCATCGAGATCCCGCGCCGCAGGCAGACGCCGCTGATCTTCGACCAGGACGAGCACCTGCGCGAAACCAGCCTCGAGAAGCTGGCGAGCCTGTCCACACCGTTTCGCGACGGCGGCAGCGTGACCGCCGGCAATGCCTCCGGCGTCAATGACGGCGCCGCCGCCATGCTGGTGGCAAGCGCCGCTGCGGTGGAGCAGCACGGCCTCACGCCGATGGCGAAGATCCTTGGCATGGCCACCGCCGGCGTCGAGCCGCGGATCATGGGCTATGGCCCGGTGCCCGCGGTGAAAAAGCTGCTCGAGCGTACCGGCGTGTCGCTCGACGAGATCGACGTGATCGAGTTGAACGAGGCGTTCGCCGCCCAGGCGCTCGCCTGCATGCGCGACCTGGGGCTCAAGGACGACGACCCGCGGGTCAACCCCAACGGCGGCGCCATTGCGCTTGGCCATCCGCTGGGCATGTCCGGTGCGCGCCTGCTGCTGACCGCCGCCCATGAGCTGCAGAAGACCGGCAAGCGCTATGCCCTGTGCACTATGTGCGTGGGCGTGGGGCAGGGTATCGCTACGCTGGTCGAGCGGGCCTAAGAGAGCCCGAAGGGCGATACGGAAGCCGACATCAGGATTTGTCGGTTAGTCCCGTGGCAACGAACGGAGAGATTGATATGGCATTTCTAAACATCCACGGCCGCAGCGTGGCTTATCGGCTGTTAGGTTCTGAGGCCAATCCCCTAGTGATGTTGGCCCATCCTCTGGGCATGAGCCAGGCGGTGTGGGACGACATCCTACCGGTGTTGCTGCCACGCTACCGGGTGCTGACCTGGGACTTGCCTGGCCATGGTGCCAGTCAGGCTTGGGGCGAGGGGCCGATTACTCCGGGCGACCTGGCGGGCGAGGCATTGGCACTGGCTGAGCATGCCGGTGCCGATCGCTTCCACTTCGCCGGGACTTCCATCGGTGGTGTGGTGGGCCAGTCCCTGATAGAGCACCACGCCCAGCGCTTGCTTTCGGCGACGTTGACCAATACTGGTGCGGTGATTGGTAACGCCGAGCTGTGGAATACCCGTGCCAGTCGCGTGCGTCAGGAAGGCTTGGCGGCAATGTCCGAGGAAATCGTACCGCGTTGGTTCGCCCCGGCCTGCTTCGAGTCCGAGCCGGCACTCAAGGACGGCTGGTGCACCCAGATGGGCCGCGGCGACGACGATTCCTACGCCAAGCTTTGCGAGATGCTGGGGCGCGACGTCTTCACCGGCAAGCTATCTGGGAAGGGTGTGAAGGTTCAGCTATTCGGCGGCAGCGAGGACATGGCGACCCCGCCGGCGACCCTCAAGGCCCTGGCCGTCGAGCTCGACGGCGCGCTGTTGGAAATCCTCGAGGGAGTGGGCCATGTGCCTTCCGTAGAGGTGCCGGCGCAGTTTGCCGAGAGGCTGATTGCGGTGATCCAGGCGGCGTAGGTGCTCTGCCGACGCTATATTTCTCTAACCATCACATCATTATCTCGCACCTTAAATGCGTTGCGGGGTAAGTGAGGTCACATGTCCAATCCCTGTATCATCTGCGTTGCCATCACCGGCAGCCTGCCGCGCAAGGAAAACAATCCTGCCGTTCCTGTCACCATCGAGGAGCAGATCGAGAGCACCCAGGCGGCCTTCGAGGCTGGGGCCAGCATCGTCCATTGCCATGTGCGCAATGACGACCAATCGCCGACCTCAGCCCCCGAGAAGTTCGCCAGATTGATGGAAGGCCTCAAGAAGCACTGCCCGGGGATGATCATCCAGCTCTCCACCGGCGGGCGCTCTGGGGCTGGCGAGGAGCGTGGCGCCATGCTGCCACTGAAGCCTGACATGGCAAGCCTCGCAGTGGGTTCCAATAATTTCCCCACCCGGGTCTACGAGAATTCCCCGCAGTTGGTGGAGTGGCTTGCCGGCGAGATGCTGAAGTACGACATCAAACCCGAGATCGAGGCATTCGACCTGTCGCATATCCATCAGGCGGTGAGCCTCTCCAAGCAGGGCAAGCTCAAGGCCCCGCTCTATGTCCAGTTTGTGATGGGGGTCAAGAACGCCATGCCAGTGGACAAGCCGACCTTTGATTTCTATGTGGAAACGTTGCACCGGCTCGCTCCGGACGCTCACTGGTGTGGTGCCGGCATCGGCGCCAACCAGCTGCTGCTCAACGAGTGGTCGATCGCTGCGGGCGGGCACACTCGCACGGGTCTCGAGGACAACATGCGTCTTGATCGTGACTCCCTGGCACCCTCCAATGCAGCGCTGGTCGAGCGTACTGTGGCACTTTGCGAGCAATATGAGCGTCCTGTGGCCACCTGGCAGCAGGCCCGAGAGATCCTCGGTCTTAGAATGGCCTGATGGGGCAAACGTCCGGTGACAGCTAAACGATCCTGACTAGGGGCTGGCATCCATTAGGTGCCGGCCTCTTTCTTTCCGCGGGGCGTCGGTACCCGGCTGACACTAGTTCAGGTAGGCGAGCGCCACGGCCGCTTCGGTGTTGATGGCAAGGTGTCATCCAGATGTGAACGGCAGTTCGGCTCATTCAAGGATAATGCCACGAGCCATCCCCCGCGTTTGGTCCGCTGATGATTATGGGGTATACCGGACAGATGAGCCGCACAGACTGCAATCTCGAGTAGAAAAAGCCAAAGACCTAATCATGGTATGCCGAGCTCGAATTAGGTAGCCGCGGAATGGGTTGCATTAGTAACTCTGGCTTTCCAACTCAAATCGTAGGTAACGTTTTATCTCATGTTGAATCAGCGCGCATTGGCGTATCTATGTGAAGTAGTGCGTAGAGGGTCATTTCGACGAGCAGCAGATCATCTGAATATAGATGTGTCTGTGGTCAGTCGTCAGGTAAAAGCACTTGAAGAATCTCTGGACGTGGCCTTGCTTCATCGCCACTCATCTGGTGTCCAGGTGACAGAATCAGGTCAGTTTCTGGTTGATCATTTTCAAGGCCAAGTGTCTGCCGAGAAGGTAGTGCTATCGAAACTTCAGGAGCTACAGGGTTTAGTCAGTGGGCAGGTCAGCATCGCGGTGGGAGAAGGCTTCATCGCTGACCTGGTTTCCGAGCCGTTGGAGTCCTTCATGACGGCTTATCCAGGTATTGAACTCGACGTCACCATGGCGGGAATGGATGAGGCCATAGACCTGGTCATCCAGGGGCATGTGGATTTTGCCTTGCTTTACGCCCCGCCCGTTGACGCACAACTGATATGCCACGTTGAAACCAGGCATCCCCTTGACCTGATCGTTCCCGCTGGCCATCCGCTGATGGCATTGAAACGGCAAGTATTACTGCAAGACATTGAAAGATATCCGCTGGGGCTGATGAACAACCCGTTTGGTATGCGTCATCTTGTCAATGCGGTTGCTCATCAAGAGCGCATTCCCTTACAGGCGCGGCTTCACACCAATTCGGTGGCGGTACTCAGGAATTTTGTGGTGTCAGGGATCGGTGTCACCTTCATGCCGCAGCTTACCGTCATTGACGCACTCGATAATGCAGAGATCGGCATTCTGGAAATGGCGCACCCGGCTCTTAATGGTGCTACGGCTCAGATTGTCAGCCGCCAGGGCCGCGAGCTAACGGTATCGGCGGAAGCATGTCTTCAGCATTTGCAGCGAGGTATGCGCTTTTTTAACAGCGATGCACCGCGGCTGTTGTCGTAATCGCAACACCTAGTGTATTGCAAAGGCAACAGAGGTGCTCATAGCCTGACATGCAAGGCCACATGGGTGAGCCGATGACATAACTATACAAGATCCTTCACAGAGGAGTCCGACATGGACCTGTCTCGGAAATTTGCGCTTACCACTCTTGCCTCAGCCTGCGTCATGGCATCCCTAGCCACGAGTGCCCAAGCCGCAACCACGGTAAATCTGAGCTATAACGGTGCTCCTGACGCTGATAAGAATGCCGTCCATGCTTTCGCCACCAATCTCAAACAGCTGGTCGCCGAGAAAACCGACGGCGAAATCGAGCTAAAGCTGTACCCCAATAGCATGCTGGGTGAAGAGCAGGAGCGCATGGAGCAGGTGATGAACTCGCCTAGCCTCAACATCGCCTCTTTTGCGGGCATGTCGCCGGTAGTGCCGGAGATTTTCGTCAGCGCCATTCCCTTCTTGTTCGATGACTTTGCCTCAGCGCGTACCTTCTTTGACGAAGGCCAGTATTGGAACAATGTTGAGGCGGCGCTGCGCGAGCGCACTGGTGCAGAGTTATTGGCCGTGGTCGAAGAGGGCGGTTTCCTGGCATTCACCAACGATGAGAAGCCTATCTCTTCGCCCGCTGACTTCGATGGCCTGCGTTTCCGTGCGATGGACCCAAGCCAGGTCGCGCTGTATGAAGCCTTTGGGGCGTCCGGTACCCCGATCCCCTGGACCGAAGTCTACATGGCCCTCAAAACCGGTGTCGCAGACGGTCAGATGAATCCGCCGATGTATATCATCCTCGGCAGCCTGTACGAAGTGCAGGATTACTTGACCCTGGCGAACATCCAATATTCCGACCAGTTTTTGGTAGGCAATGGCGCCATGATCGACGGTTGGGATGAGGAAATGCGAGCGAACTTCATGGAGGCCGTGGCCGAAGCCAACACCATGGCGCGTGAGCAAAATGAAGCTAAAGTCGATGGTCGTATCGCTTATCTCGAAGAGCAGGGAATGGAGGTGATCCGCCCGACAGAGGAAGAACTCAATGCCTTCCGAGAACAGGGTCAGCCAGCGTACCTAGAGTGGCTCTCCGAGCAGGGTATCGAACAGAAGTGGATCGATATGGCGCTTGAAGATGCCGGCATGACCACTCTCGGCAAGTAAGCAGTGTTGCGCCGCTCCTTGGGCGGTGCAGTTTGGCATAGCACTCGCGGGCAGAGAGAGGAATTCTCTGCCCGTTGCAGTTGGGACTCTTACTTCTATGTTATCTCTACGCTCTCGGAGCCTTCTGGTGAGCCAGAAGGCCACTCTGTGGCTTGCCAGTAGCTTGTTGCTCATCGACTTGCTGGCCATTCTCTACGGCGTCTTCATGCGCTACATCGCGGGCGGCGCACCGATATGGACTGATGAGCTTGCACGGTATCTCATTATCGCCAGTGTGTTGCTGGCAGCGGGTGCTGTCTGGGTCGAAGGCGGGCACATGCGTGTGGCGCTTATAGAGCGCCTTCTTCCATCAGGGCTATGCCGGCTTCTGAACGTATACCAATGGCTGCTGACACTCAGTTTGGCCATTGGTGGTGCAGTGGTGAGCTACCACTACGCGATGTCAGTGTCGATGTTTACCAGCTCTGGGCTGGGGATCAGCCGCACCATTCCGATGCTGTCTGTTCCAGTTGGCTTTGCCCTGCTTGCCTGGCAGGCATTGCTCTATGGCCCCGCACCGCTCAAGACACTCGCGGAGGAAGTCGAATGACACTCACCATGTTGGGGGTCTTCCTGGCCCATGTTTTGCTTGGGCTGCCTCTTTTCATTGCCTTGCTGACGACCGCTTTGGTCGGCTTCCTATTCGTTGATTTCAGCATGGTACCTCGCATGATGCCGCAGCAATTCTTTAGCGGTATCAACGTGTTCTCCCTGATGGCGATTCCGTTATTCATCCTTGCGGGTAATCTGATGAATGCCAGTCGCCTGACCGATCGGCTGATGGGGCTGGCGCGGCTACTGGTTGGCCATTTCCGCGGGGGGATGGGGCACGTCAATGTCGTATCGAGTGTGTTTTTCGCCGGTGTGAACGGCTCTGCGGTCGCCGATACCTCTGCACTCGGTTCGTTGCTTGTGCCCGCGATGCGCAAGGACGGCTATTCGACTGCGTTCGCGGCCGGCTTGACGGCCGGTAGCTCGCTGATCGGGCCAATAATTCCGCCCAGTATCTTCATGATTCTCTACGCCTCCCTCACCAACACGTCTGTGGGTGACCTGTTTCTGGCGGGGGTGATACCCGGACTGATTCTGGGCGTTGCCTTCATGGGGATGAACGCCTGGTATGCCTGGCGACACGGGATGCCCAAGCAAGGCGGTTTGCCATCAGTACGAGAGCTTGGGGTGGCTGCACTGGGCGCTCTGCCGGCGTTGGTCGCGCCCTTCATCATCGTGGCGGGTATCGTCATGGGGTTTGTCACGCCGACGGAGTCTGGCGCACTCACTGCACTCTATGTGGCGCTCTGCGGCATGGTGCTGGGGAATCTGACGCTGCGCGATTTCTGGCAGGCGATTGTCGAAACCACGCGCCTCACCTCGGCGATATTTTTGATCATGGCGGCATCGGCGACGATAAGCTGGCTGCTGTCATACGCTCAGGTGCCGACCCAGTTTGTCGAGTTGCTCACGCCCTACATCGCAGACCCCATCGTTATTCTGCTGATGCTCAGTGGCATCACCTTCGTGACCGGTATGTTCATGGAAGAGGTGTCGGCCTTGATGCTTTTGACGCCGATCTTCTCCCCGGTCGCCATGATGGCAGGTATCGACCCGGTGCACCTAGGCATCATCATCACGCTCAACATCACCATCGCGTTGATTACTCCGCCGATGGGGGCGTGTGTGTACGTTGCCGCCGCCGTGAGCCGGCTTGAAATCGTGTCGCTGTTTCGGACGATCTGGCCGTTTGTGCTCATGGCTATTGGGGTTCTTCTGATTTTAATTGTGTTCCCGTCGCTGACGCTCTGGTTGCCGACGGTCTTGGGGTAAAGAACGATGCCAACATTGAAAGAAAGGGCAAATAAGTCCTTTGCGACACCTATTCCCCACATGGGCGAGCCTGACTGGTCCAAAGTGAGCCAGATTCCGATCAATGAGAGTGATGAGCCATTGGTGCCTCTCGGTCTGGCACCTCTGCCCATCAAGGTGTTTCCGGTATATGCCAAGCAAGGGGTGCCCGGCGCTGTCGATGAGTGCTACGTCAGGGAGACCACCTATCGCCGTCTTCTCCAGGTGGCACGTTCACTTCCCGACGGCATAGGGCTGGTGGTACTGGATGGCTGGCGTCCCTGGCGGGTGCAGCAATACTTATTCGATACTCTCTACGAGTCATTGCGAGCACATCACAGCGATTTGAGCGAGGCAGAACTGACGGTACGTACTCGCGAGTTTGTGTCGGTACCTAGCCGCAGCCAGCAAGCCCCCAGCCCTCACCTGACCGGTGGGGCGGTGGATGTCACGCTATGTGATGCTGATGGGATCACGCTCGACATGGGGACGTTGTTTGATGAGGCGGTGAGCGAATCACATACCGTGTCGCTGGAAGAGGTCGAGGCCCCGACCGAGCGACAGCGTGTCGCCAGAGACAATCGACGCTTGTTGTATAACGCGATGGCAGCCCAAGGCTTCACCAACCTCCCAAGCGAATGGTGGCATTACGATTGCGGTGACCAGCTCTGGGCCTATCATAGTGACCAACCTGCTGCTCGTTACGGACCGGCTGAGCTAGAGACCGTCGAGGACCGTTGGCGGAAACAGCTATAGGGTGAAAGTTGCCAGCGCTTTTTCCGTCAATGAAAAAGGGCGCGAGGCCAGAATGTGGCGCCCGCGCCCTGTGCCGGGTTTCAGGTTCCAATGTCGGAAGATTAAAGATCCTGGCTGGTAGGCCGGAAGAGAATCTCGTTGATGTCCACGTCTTCAGGCTGGCTCATGGCGAACTCTACCGCGCGTGCGAAGGAGTCGGCAGGAATTGCGTGCTGCTTGTAGAAGTCGTGGACCGTATCGGACACATCCTGCTCCGAGATGCTGTCGGGAAGCTCGGTCGCGACGGCGCCGGGGGAGAGAATGGTCGAGCGGATGTTGTAAGGCTTGACCTCCTGGCGAAGCCCCTCCGAGATGATGCGAACGGCATGCTTGGTCGCTGAGTACACAGTGCTGCCCGGTCTTACCTTATGCCCGGCTACCGAGGAGACGTTGATGATCTGCCCGCTCTTCTGAGTCTGCATATGCGGTAGCACTGCGGCAACGCCGTAGAGTACGCCTTTCATGTTCACGTCGATCATCCGTTCCCACTCATCTACCTTGAGGCGATCAAGGGGCGAGTGGGGCATCACGCCGGCGTTATTGAGCATGACGTCGACCCGGCCGTGCAGCTCGATGGCACGGTTGACCAGCGCCTCTACCTGCTCGCGGTCGGTTACGTCGGTGCGCACGATAGCGTCATCGCCCAGCGAGAGCTCGTCGGCGATGGCCTGCAGCCGCTCCATGCGGCGCGCACCCAGCACCAGCTTGGCGCCTCCCTGAGCCAACCGGCGTGCCGTGGCCTCTCCCAGACCGCTGCTCGCGCCAGTGATGACGACGACCTTATCCTGAATACCTTGCATGCTATGTATCCTCTGGCGGTTATGGATGAGTAGTGTCGATCAGCGATTTTCTCGCCGTTGCAGATGCTTTCTTGCAGCTTTCCTCATGAATGGACAGTGTCGGCCGCTCCCAAGTTCTCGTCTAAGCGCTGCGTTGTCAGGGGGGAGAGGTGAGCACCCGGGGTACAAGAGTGACAGGGCGATGAATCAGTAGACGTCCTCACGGTAGCGCCCCTGGGCCTTGAGCGTTGCGACATCCATTCCAAGCGGTGCGATGACCTCGTTCAGCGCCGCCATCACGCTGGCCGCCATCTCCCGGCCGCCGCAGACCAGAAACTGTGCGCCCCTCTGGATCAATTTGCGCAGTTCTGCACCATCAACTGAGATCTTGTCCTGCACATAGGAGCCATCGCTGACGCGGGAGAAGACGGCGTTCAACTCTGTCAGGCGCTTGTCCTTCAGGAAGACTTTTAATTCCGATTCATAGAGGAAGTCGGACGTTGGGCAACGTCCACCCCAATACAGGTGCATGGGGTGGTGCGCCCTGTTGTGGCGAATGAAACCGACCAGTGGTCCGATGCCGGTCCCCGCACCGATCAGCACGATAGGCGCTTTGCCGGCGGCGGGGCGGAAATTCGGATTGGGGTGGATAAAGGCGTTGATGCTGCCCCCTACCGGCAGCGCCAGGAGGAAGTTCGAACATATGCCTCCGGGATGTTGACGCACGCAGATCTCAAGCGAGCTGTCTTTCGAGGTGGAGGCCAGTGAATAGAAGCGCGGCACGTGACTGTCCGGGGGCAGGATGCCGACCAGGTCGCCGGCCTCGAAAGAAGGCAGGCCGTTTCGACCGAATAAGCCCTTCAGTAGGCCTTCCTGGTTGCTACTTTCGGGCGCCCTGAAGCGCAGCACGGCGGTCCGAGCCTGGACTTCGGCGCCATAATCCGCCCGTTCGGCGAGCTCCAGTATGGTGGCGCGGGGATGTTTGGGGGTGTGGGCCAACGTCAGCTCGGTGTTGATCGCCTTGCCTACTGCATGGCCCCAGCGGGTGAACGCCTGGGGCGACTGCCGGTTGATGGTGTCGAACGGCAGCAGCAGTGGCCAGCCCTTGGCGGCGAACGTCGCGTCGACCTCTTTGGCGAACCCGCAGAAGTGAGGGAACTGCCTATCACCGAAGCCCAGTACGGCCACCGGCAGTTCAGGCGTCTTGGATAACTTCTGAAGCCTTGCCAGGAACCGGGTGGCGGATGCCGGCGCATCGCCATCTCCGTAGGTCGCGGTGAGGATGAACAGCTGTTTCGCGTCGCGATAGTGGCTGGCCATTTGGTTCATGGGAGCGGTATGCACGCGGTGGCCAGCTTGCACAAGGTTGTCGTGCAGGTTCCTGGCGAATCCCCAGGTCGTGTTGCCTTCGCTACCGACAAGAATCACGCTATCCGCGGCGTTTGGTCCGCTGTTGGCGACGAGTTTGGGTTTTGACTGCTGGCGCTTCCACCAGATGATCGGTCCCGTAATGGCCATCACCGGGACCGTCAGGGCGGCAAGGCCGAGGAGCATGCCCAGCCACCAAAGCCCTTCACCGGTGTGAAGCATATAGATGAATTCATAGAGTTTGTGAGTCGAGTCATGGGCCTGGTAAGAGAGCCACTCACCGCTTGCCTGGTCGATATAGCCTGCGCCTTGTCGGGTTCCCAGGGAGTACATGCCTGTCGGATCGTCTCGGTATGGGTAGACAAGCTCTCGCAGGTCGCTGAGGTCCGTGGCCTTCAGGGCCGCTAAGGTATCGATAGGCGCAGGGGGACCGCCGTTGACCTCCATCGGTATGTCGGGCTCGGCCGCCGTGCCCGCGGGGGCCAGGCTAAAGGTGGTTGCAGACAGGTAGGAACCGGTCAGGCCCGACAGAAACAGGCCGATAACCGCCGCCCGGCCGAGTTCTATATGCAGTCGCTGGCTCAGGGTGCCGCGCACCGGGCGGAGCAATTGGCGCCATCCGCCCAGACGAGTGGCCAATAGCATGGCGCCGGAGATCGCTAGCACGACCATCGCCAGCGCGGTGATGCCCGCCACTGCGCGACCGGGCGTGTCGAGCAACAGGGAGCGATGCAGGTTCTTGACCCAGCGTGTGAAAGACGACGGCTCATAGGCCGCAATGGCCTCTCCCGTGCGTGGGTCCACGCGATCGGCCCCCATCTGGCCATCTCGGCTGTAATAAACGATGAGGGTGCCCGAGGGCGTGCGCTCGAGCTGTTCGGCGCCGGGGTAATGCGTTGCAACCTTGCCTGCCAGCTCGGCGACGCTCATCTGCCCCGCGGCGGGCACCACGGCGCCCACCCGATCGAGGACCGGGTTGAGCGACAGAATCGCACCGGTTATCGAAAGAGCGATCACGAACAGCGCGGCGATCAGGCCCGGTAACGAATGAAGCTGGCGTAACATGATGGCGGTGTCTCTTGTTCGGTCAGAAGGTGTAGCCCAACGACTGCACGTAACCGCGGCCAGCCACCGGTTTGCCTGCGCCCTCGGTGGTCAGCGGCATGACAACGTCGGCGCGATTCTCGCGCATGTCCTCGACGGCGGTATCTACCCGTACCTCATACCCCGCGTCGATCAGCTCATCGGCGATGTCGGCCGTGAATTGCAAGGTGTGCCCGCTACTGATGCTGGCCCCGGTTAGGCCGTCGTATTCACTGCTGCTCATGCCGCTGCCCCGAGCCCAGTCACGCAGATGTTTGAAATATTTCGATTTTTGACCGGCAACCCAGAGGGTCTCCTGGTACTGGCCCTTGGCATCGGTGAGGTAGAAGGCCGCATAGGCGCCATCTCCGCGGTAGCTTTTCAGTTCAGCGGTGAAGGTCACTTCGCGTGCCTGGGCGAGGGCTGGCAGCGTGATGGCGGTGAGGGCAAGAGCAAGGGTGAGCGTTTTCATCGTCTGTTCTCTTTGTCATGTCGATAAGAGGTCGGTCGTAAAGGGTCTTGATCTACAGGGCTCTGAAGCTTGGGACTGAGATTGAAGGGCTATGGCTCAAGGGCTATGGCGAGAAGAAGATGGTGCATACGGCCAATCTATCCTCGGTGTCTGAAAGCTGCCTTAAGGCCAGCAGATAAAGTCTTCAGGTCTTCGCCTACCTGATCTTGCGATGCCTTAGCTGAGGCAGGGCCCAGAGGTGCTGGCACGGCGTGGCGAGTTACTCGTTGCGAGGGGATGGGGAGCCGCTGACGATGCCGTTGTTGGGAGCGGTGCGGGCATGAGTGCGCAGGCGCCTGTCTTTTCTGTCGTGATCGTCGTCGCGATCGTGATGCTCGTCGTCATCTTCATCGTTATCGTCGTCGTTCTCGATTTCCAGCTCGCGCAGCCGTAGCGATGCCGGTGAATATTTCGCTTCGACCCTGTTGCCATGTTGATCGAAGCCTCTGACCTCGTAGCAGCCGTCATCGATCCTGATGCGGCGTACCTTCCAGCCTTCCGCCTTGAGGGCCTGTCGAAGCACATCCCGGGGCTGCCACTCGGCGATCGGATCACGACAGTCGTTGTCGGCGAAGCTCGTTCCGGCCGCGAGGCTGGCGGTAAACGCCGCGGCTAGGGTCGTGGTAACCCGCAGTAGCATGTTCATGATCATCTCCGGATATGGCTTGCGGTCACGATAGGCGGACTTCCTGACGGCAACCTGAAGACACAACACTGTTCCTGCCGGGAGCAGACATCCCCGGCAGCTTTCAGCTCATGTAGATATCGTCGCGGACGGAAGGGGAGGGAGAAGTGAACCGTGCGAATACTGCTGATCGAGAGTGAGCGCCATGGGTTGCACCAGTCGCTCACTCGACGGTCAGCAGCATCTTGATGGCCTGTTCCTTTGCCGCTTCGCCAAAGATATCGTAGGCCTTCTCGATCTCGTCGAGCTTGAAGCGATGGGTCACCAGCCCTGCGGGCTCGACGCCGCCGCTCTCGACGACCCGCATTAGCACCGGAATGGTGTCGGTGTTGACCAGGCCCGTGCGCAGGGTGATGTTCTTGATCCACAGGTCCTGCAGCCGGAGGTCGACGCTCTTGCCATGCACGCCGATATTGGCGATATGGCCGCCTGCACGAACGATGCGCTGGCAGATATCAAACGTCTCGGGGATGCCCACCGCTTCCATGGCCACGTCCACGCCTTCGCCGCCGGTAAGCTTTTCAATGGCCTCGATCGGGTCATGGGCAATGGTGTCGGTGGCGCCGAGCTGCTTCGCCATGGCCAGGCGATTCTCATCGGGGTCGATCATGATGATTCGCGCTGGAGAGTAGAATTGCGAGGTCATCAGCGCTGCCAGGCCAATAGGGCCAGCGCCGACGATGGCGACGGTATCGCCGAGCGTGACCTCGCCGTTCAGCGCGCCAATCTCGTGCCCGGTGGGCAGGATGTCGCTGAGCATCACCGCCGCCGCGCGATCCATCTCCTTGGGTAGCGGATAGAGGCTGTTATCCGCGTGCGGGATACGCACGTACTCAGCCTGGGTGCCATCGATCAAGTGTCCGAGGATCCAGCCGCCGTCGCGGCAGTGGGAGTAGACGCCGCGCTTGCAATAGTCGCAGCGCCCGCAGGAGGTGATGCAGGAGATCAGCACCTCGTCGCCAACCTGGATATTGCTCACGCCTTCACCGACTTCTTCGACCACCCCCACGCCTTCGTGACCCAGGATGCGCCCGTCCGTCACCGCAGGGACATCGCCCTTCAGGATATGCAGGTCGGTGCCGCAGATGGTGGTATGGGTGATGCGCACCACAGCGTCCGTAGGCTTGTTGATCGCCGGACGCGGCTTGTCTTCCCAGCGGCGTTTGCCGGGACCATGGAATACCAATGCCTTCATGACGCTTCCTCCTTGGATGAAAAGCAACCGGTGCAGCGGTTGCCAACGACCACCCACTTAGCATGGTACGAGGCGTCCATGGCCGCCTTGATACACATCAAGGCAAGCCCCTGAGTAAAGTGACTCTGCAAACGTGCACCCATGCATGCTCGCCGCCGTCCAGTCTCTCTCTGAGCTCGTATCTCGCTGACCGCGTTGCATGGGGCGGCAACGGACCCTTGGCAGAGGGTCCTTGATGACGAGGAACCCTCTCGCTTGAGCCAGTGCCAGCGCCCATCGAGCCTTGGCGATACCCATGCCTGATGCGCACTTTTGTCCCAGCGCGGGAACCCGCAATAGGCTGTATCATCACTGCATGATATGCCGGCTCGATGGGGGCCCTGTGTTCAAGCGATTCATTCCCTTGCTGATCGTGGCCTTGGGTGGGTTGGTATTCGTCTACCTGAAGATGACGGCGCCGGCCCCGGCTGAGGTGACGGCCGAGGAGCGGAGCTGGCGCGTGACGTCGATGCCGGTCGAGTTGGCGTCGCATCGGCCGGTGGTGCCGCTGTATGGCAGCGTGGTGGCGCCGGACCTGATCACCGTGACCGCGCCTCTGGCGGCGCGAGTGGCGATGCGGCCGGTACATGATGGCCAGCGTGTGGCCGAGGGCGAGCTGTTGGTGGCGCTTGACGAAGCCGATGTACAGCCGCCGCTGACCCAGGCGCGTGCCGAGGTCGCTGATCTCGAAGCGCAGATAGAGAGCGAACAGATCGGCTATGCCAATGATCAGCAGGCACTGCGTCGGGAGCAGGCGATTCTCGATAATGCGCTGCGCCGTCTTGAGCGGGCTCAATCACTGGCCTCGCGCAATCTCCTTTCCCAGTCTGAGCTCGATGACGCCCGTGACGGCGAAGACCAGGCGAAGCTGACCGTGGCCAATCGTCAGCGCCTGCTCGACGAGCATCCGACCCGCCTCAGACGACTTCAGGCCCAGCTCGAGCGTGCCCGTGCAGGCCTTGAAATCGCCGAGCGAGATGCCGCGCGCAGTCACGTCATGGCACCCTTCGATGGCGTGGTTACGCGTATTGAAGCCGCTCCCGGCGATCGTGTCGCCAGCGGTGCGGCCTTGCTGAGCATCTATCCGGTGACAGGGCTTGAGTTGCGGGCTCGGGTGCCCAACCGCTATCAGGACGACATTCTTACCGCGCTGCGCGAGGGTCTGCCGCTTCGGGCCAGGGTCTCCGAGCGAGACATCGAGTTGCGCCTGGAGCGGCTGGCCGGGGAGGGCGATCCTGCCGGCACCGAGGCGATACTGTCAGTCGCAAGCTCTCTCAAAAACCCTCTCACGACTTCTCTCGCGACCACCGTCGAACGCGGCTTGCTGCGCCCCGGTAGCATGCTCTCCGTGCTGCTCGAACTGCCGCCGGTGGCCAACACCCTGGCCGTGCCCTACAGCACCCTCTACGGCAATGACACCCTCTATCTGGTGAATGATGACGACCGCCTCGAGCGGCTGAGCGTGACCGTGCTGGGTGAGACTGTGCTGGGGGAGACGGTCCCGGGGGCGGCTGAGCAGGATGACGCTGAAAAGGATGAAACTGTAACAGATGACACAACGATGTCCTCTGGAGAGCGCTGGCTGCTAGTGGCAAGCGGAGCGCTTGCCTCTGGGCAGCGTGTGGTGACGACTCACCTGCCCAACGCCGTGGACGGTCTGCTGGTCGATGACGGCAACTCGACGGCGGCGAGCAGCGGCGAGGAGTCGACGCCTTGAGTCGGCGCCGCGGCATCATCGGTTTCTTCGTCCACCATAAGGTGGCCGCCAACCTGATCATGCTGATGATGCTGCTGGGCGGGACCCTGGCGTTATTGCGCATGAACATCCAGTTCTTCCCGACATTCGCGCTGGATGTGGTCAGCGTGCAGGTGGTCTGGAGCGGTGCCTCGGCGGAAGACGTCGAGGAAGGTATTACCGTGCCCCTTGAGCAGCGCCTTAAGAGCGTGGAGGGACTCAAGCGCATGAGCTCTACCTCCGCCCAGGGCGTGTCGAGTCTGACGCTGGAGTTCAACGAGGGCACCGATCCGGTCATTGCGCTGGATGACGTTCGCCAGCAGGTCGATGAGTTCACCAATCTACCCGCCGATGCCGAGCGACCTCAGGTGATTCGGGTCGCCCGCTATGATCCGATCGCCAGGCTGTTGATACATGGCGACCTGGCCCCCGCAGAACTGCGCCGGCTGGCGCACCGCTTCGAGAATGAACTGTTGCAGGCCGGTATCGACCGGGTGGAGATCAGTGGCCTGCCGGAGCAGCAGATCAGCATCGAGGTGCCTGCCGAGCGGCTGATGGCGCTTGAACTCAGCCTCGATCAGATCGCTGAACGGGTGCAGGGCATGTCCCGGGATCTGCCGGCGGGGCTGATGGGACAGCAAGACAGCACCCGCGAGCTACGCTCGGTAGAGCAGCGTCGCGATCCCCAGGCCTTCGCCGAGCTGCCTGTTATTGCCGATCAACGGGCACAGCTGCGCCTGGGCGATATTGCCACCCTGCGCCAGGAGCCTCAGGACGGCCAGACCACTCTGTCTCGCTCCGGGGTCCCGGCGGTTGAGCTGCTGCTGCAGCGTGCCGAGGACGGCAACTCCCTCGATGCAGCCCGGGTGCTTGAGCAGTGGCTGGCCGATACCCGTCCGACCTTGCCGCCGTCGGTGACCATCGAAGCCTATGACGAGAGCTGGCAGCTGATTGATGATCGTATTTCACTGCTGGTCGGCAATGGTCTGGGAGGGCTGTTGCTGGTCATGGTGCTGCTGTATCTGTTCCTGCCGGGAAGGGTAGCCTTCTGGGTGGCGGTGGGGATTCCCACTGCCTTTTTGGCGGCGTTGGCGGTGCTGTGGGGCATCGGCGGGTCAATCAACATGATCTCGCTGTTCGCGCTGATCATGGCGCTGGGGGTCATCGTCGATGACGCCATCGTGGTCGGCGAGGATGCCGATGCCCACTACCGCCTCGGCGAAGCCTCGCATCTCGCCTCGGAAGGGGCGGCCAAGCGCATGGTATGGCCGGTACTGGCTTCGTCGTTGACCACCGTGGCGGCCTTTATGCCGCTGCTGGTGGTAGGCGGGGTGATCGGTAACATCCTCGTCGATATCCCTCTAGTGATGATCTGTGTGCTGGCGGCGTCTTTGCTCGAGTGCTTTATCGTGCTGCCGGCGCATCTGCGTCATGCCTTCCCGCCGGCACCGGTGGGCCGCCGCCCACACTTGATCACGCGGCTGCGCGAGCGCTTTGATAAGGGCTTCGAGCGCTTTCGAGAGGGGCCTTTTCGGGCCTTTTCTGTGTTCACGCTGCGCCATCGCGCCAGCACCATTGCCTCCGGCTTGGCTGTGATGCTTGTCACCATTGGGCTCTTGGCCGGTGGGCGGATCAGCTTCGAGTTCTTCCCGACGCCTGAATCAAGCATCCTCTACGCCAATGCCAGCTTCGTCTCCGGCACCGACCGTGAACGGGTGGATCGTTTCCTTGGTCATCTGGAAGACACCTTGGCTGAGACCGAGCAGGCCTTCGACGTTCCGCTGGTGGTGCACGCCGTGACACTGCACGGCAGAAGCCTCGATGATGGCGGAGGCAGTCGAAGCGGCGACCAGGTCGGCGCGATGCGGCTGGAGCTGGTCTCTCCGGATGCCCGCGAGGTGCGCAATGCCGAGTTCATTGCCGCCTGGCGTAAGCGAATTCGCCTCCCGGCGGGACTTGATAATCTGAGCATCAGCGAGCGTCGCGCGGGGCCCCCGGGAGAGGACGTCAATATCCGCCTGAGCGGTGGTGACCCGGCGGTTCTCAAGCAGGCAGCGACGTCGCTAGCCGCCTCGCTGTCCAACCTGCCCGGGGTGCTGAATACCAATGACGATATGCCCTGGGGGCGAGAGCAGCTCATCTATTCCTTGAGCCCCCGGGGCGAGGCGCTGGGTCTGACCACGGAATCGCTAGGCAGGCAACTGCGTTCGGCCTTCGACGGGCGCCTGGTTCAGAAGTATCAAAATGGTGCCGATGAGATCGAGGTGAAAGTCCTGCTGCCTCGAGAACAGCGTGAGCGGCTGAGTACCCTGTCGCGTCTG
Source organism: Onishia taeanensis (assembly GCF_003268885.1). Taxonomy (GTDB): domain Bacteria; phylum Pseudomonadota; class Gammaproteobacteria; order Pseudomonadales; family Halomonadaceae; genus Onishia; species Onishia taeanensis_A. Next base: position 193,026 of record NZ_QLSX01000007.1, on the reverse strand, counting down.
CCGATTCGCCTCGAGGATGGACGCTTCGTGCCGCTCGATCAGGTGATGGATATCTCCTATCGCCAGGGTTTCGAGGCGCTGCGGCATGCCGACGGACAGCTCGCTGTCGAAGTGACTGCTGTCCTCAATCAGGCCGTTACCTCCGCTGACCAGGTGCTGGCCAGCCTGGAGGCCCAGGTACTGCCGCAGCTGGCTCAGGAGCACCGCCTGCGCTACAGCTTCGAGGGCCGCTCGGCGGATCAGCGCGACACGCTGGGCGATATGCGCACCGGCCTGATCATGGGGCTGGCGCTGATGTTCGTGGTGCTGGCCTGGGTCTTTGCCTCTTGGAGCCTGCCGCTGATCGTGATGGCGATCATTCCGTTTGCGCTGGTGGGAGCGCTGCTGGGCCACTGGGCGTTGGGCATCAACCTCACGATTCTCTCGCTGTTCGGGCTGTTTGGGCTCTCTGGCATCGTGGTCAATAACGCCATCATCCTGGTGAGCTTCTACCGCCAGCAGCGGGATAAGGGCCTCGACATTGATACGGCGCTGGTGGAAGCCGCGGTACAGCGGGTAAGGGCCGTGCTGCTGACCTCGCTGACCACCATTGGCGGCCTTATGCCGCTGCTGTTCGAGACTTCGCTTCAGGCGCAGTTCCTGATTCCGATGGCGGTCTCCATCGCCTTCGGCCTGGGCTTTTCGACGCTGCTGGTGCTGGCCGTGATTCCGGCGCTGCTCTCGTATCTGGAACAGTGGCGGGCCTCGCGGGCTCCCTCGTCGCCGCAGTCATCCACCTTGCCTCAGTCAACGTCCAGCGAATAAGGCGTCGCCTCCCACCTTGGTCGGGGGTGTCTTGTCGTGGGCTAGACGACTGGTCTAAATTATTTCTCATGACTGACATCACCACCATTCGCCGCCGTGGCAGGCCGCCCAGAGTGCCGCGAGGCAATCCGAATACCCGTGAGGCGTTGATTCGCAGCGGGTTGGAAGTGCTTACCGAGCAGGGCTTCCGGGCAGCCGGCATCGACGGCATCCTCAAGCGCGTCGGTGTGCCCAAGGGCTCCTTCTATCACTACTTCCCCAGCAAGGAGGTATTCGGGCGTGCCGTGCTTGAGCAGTATGCGACCTTTTTTGCGCGCAAACTCGACCGTCACTTGCGTGATGAGTCCTTGCCGCCGCTGTCACGCATCAATGCTTTTGCCGAAGATGCCAAGAAGGGCATGGCCCGACATGGTTTTCGGCGCGGTTGCCTGGTGGGCAACCTGGGACAGGAAGTCGGCCTGTTGCCGGACAGCTATCGTGCCGCGCTCGAGCAGGTCCTCGGCGACTGGCAGCAGCGCCTGGCGGAGTGCCTTGTCGAGGCACGCAAGAGTGGTGCGCTGGCGCCCGATGCGGATTGCGATGCCCTGGCGGACTACTTCTGGATCGGTTGGGAAGGAGCCGTCATGCGTGCAAAGCTGAAGGAATCGCCGGACCCGCTGGACACCTTCGTGACCGCCTATATGTCGGGATTACCCCGCCGACGTGACTGACGCCGGTACTCGATCGACGTGTCGAGTTTTTTTACCCACGATTAGACGATCAGTCTAAAAGGAGGAGTGATGTTCAAGGCCATCCTGATCGAGAAGGACGATGCCGGCTATCGCGCCGGACTGACGGAGTTGGATGACGCTCAGCTACCCGAGGGCGAGGTGACCGTGCGGGTGGAGTACAGCACGCTTAACTACAAGGATGCCCTAGCCATTACCGGCAAGGGGCCGGTGGTGCGTCGCTTTCCCATGGTGCCGGGGATCGACCTGGCGGGGACCGTCGAGGCAAGCGACTCAGCAAGCTTCAAGCCGGGTGATCCTGTGCTGCTCAATGGCTGGGGCGTCGGTGAGGGCCACTGGGGCGGGCTTGCCCAGAAGGCGCGCCTCAAGGCCGACTGGCTGATCCCGTTGCCCGAGGCCTTTTCGACCAAGCAGGCCATGGCGATTGGTACGGCGGGCTATACCGCCATGCTCTCGGTGATGGCACTCGAGCGCCACGGGCTGACCCCCGCTTCAGGGCCGGTGCTGGTCACTGGGGCCAATGGCGGGGTGGGCAGCTTCTCGATCGCCTTGTTGGCAGCGCTTGGCTATGAGGTCATGGCCTCGACCGGGCGACCGGAGGAGGCGGACTATCTCAAGCGCCTGGGGGCCACGGATGTCATCGATCGGGCTGATCTCGCTGAGGCAGGCAAGCCACTGGCCAAGGAGCGCTGGGCTGGCGCCATCGATTCGGCGGGCAGCCACACCTTGGCCAACGTCTGTGCCGGCACTCGCTATGGCGGAGTAGTGGCGGCCTGTGGGTTGGCTCAGGGCATGGACTTTCCGTCGACCGTGGCGCCGTTCATCCTGCGTGGCGTGACCCTTGCCGGCATCGATAGCGTAATGCGCACCCGCGAGGATCGTCTGGCCGCCTGGAACCGGTTGGGGGAGACCCTGGATACTGCGATTCTTGATGAAATAGCCCACGAGATCGATCTCGGGGAAGCCATCGAAACGGCGGCTCAACTGATCGAGGGTAAGGTACGTGGGCGCATCGTGGTGGATGTGAACCGCTAAGGCGGGTTCGCGAACCTGAAACCGAAGCCCTTTAGACGAGGCCTCCAGGCTATCCCTTCAAGACAGCCCGTTAAAAAACAGCGCGCGGCAGATGCCGCGCGTGTTGCGTGCCTTTCGAAAAGGCAAAGCATAAAGGGCACGCTGAATGCATCGCCTTGAGAGGTGCGCCTGCTCATTCACTCCGAATTGAGCCTGGCCGCCTGGTGTTCGGCTTCTTCCTGAGTCTCGAAGCGATCCACGACCAGTCGAGCGGCATGCTGGCTCGGTGCCCGATTGTCGACGACCCACCATTCGGCCGGCGTGTCGGGAGGATCGGATACGCTGATGGCCTTGAAGACCTTGTAGTTCGGCATCTCGGTAGCTCCTGCATCATCGATAAGGGTTCGCTGCGCAGCGCTTGAAGTATAGGCCCGCCCGGTAGCGACATGGCCGGCTTGGCGTGCTCTGGGTCAAGGTTTATGCAAATTGAGCAACGCAGGCTCGCGAGACAGTGGCAACAGGTGGGGGCCGAGCTAAGCCCCGAGAATGGCAGGTGTCGCATGAGTGCCGCTTGCGCCGAGAGGGGGCTGGCAACCTTATTGCCAGACATCGGCGCCCCCCCAGCATTATCGCTTGAGGGTGACCGAGACCGTCTGGCCGCTTCGTACGCTGACCTGGTGAATGATCGGGCGGCCGTTCAGGGCGCCGACCCGGCCGGCGACGTAGTAGTCACCCGCCGGCAGGCCGTTGGCCACGAAATTGCCGTCGGCATCGGTGCGAGCATAGTGCGTGTATTCCCGGGCGCGCGGGTCGGCCGGGGCGATAGCGCGCCCGGAGAGTACGACCTCGGCAGCTTCTGCCGAGTAGGTGGTGATGGGCGCGATGGAGACCGTTTCGCCGGCCCCGGGGACCAGGTTTCCTCGAGAATCGTGTTGATAGAGCCGGCCGCGAATGCTGGCATTGCCGGTTTTCTCGAGGGCGGCATATTCACCCTCGGGAAAACGTACTTGCCGGGGGATGCGGCCATCCTGTGGAGGTTCTTCGGGCGCTGGCAGTTCCTCGATACTGGGCTCACCACTGGGCGTCGTAGGCCATTGCGGGGCGATCTGGCAGCCCGCAAGCATCAGGGCAAGCATTACCACCAAGCTCCATCGCATCATGTCCCTTCCTCCTGAGTGTCTGAAACCGCAGTATATCCATCGCTGCCGGGTGTCACGAGGTGTCGTTGAATGGCGTCAGTGGCCGGCTGCTAGGGTGTTTGACGCCTGCACGCCTGTTGTTCGAACATCGAAGACGCTTGAAAAATAACCGCTTGGCGATCAGCCAGTGGCGTTGAATCCTGATGCGCGAATCAACCTTATGTTCTTGCGTCGCGAACTCTGACGCGGCATCCTTGGTCGAATGTATGATTATCAACAAAGGGAGCATCGACAGATGGCCTATCAAGACACTCATGTAACACAACGCCAGGAGAGTGCCGTCAGCGCCAACAAGGTGCTGCGTAACACTTACGCGCTGTTGGCCATGACGCTGCTGTTCTCTGCTCTGACCGCCGGCGCTGCCGTGGCCATGGGCGTTCAGCAGATGAATATCCTGGTCTTCTTCATCGGCGCCTACGGGCTGATGTTCCTGGTGCACAAGACCGCCAATTCGGCCATGGGCCTGCTGGCGACCTTCGCCTTCACCGGCTTCATGGGCTTTACCCTGGGGCCGATCCTTAGCGCCTACCTGACGCTGCCCAATGGCGCGGCCCTGATCATGAATGCGCTTGCCATGACGGGCGCGACCTTCGTTGGCCTGTCAGCAGTGGCGCTGATTACTAAGAAAGATTTCGGCTTCCTGGCCAACTTCCTGACGGCCGGTGCCATCGTGCTAATTCTGGCCATGGTGGCGGGTATCTTCTTCCAGATTCCGGCGCTGTCACTGGCGGTGTCTGCAGGCTTCGTGCTGTTTTCGTCAGCCGCCATCCTGTTCCAGACCAGCGAGATCGTGCATCGCGGTGGCGAAACCAACTACATCCTCGCGACCATTACTCTGTACGTCTCTATCTACAACTTGTTCATCAGCCTGCTGTCGATTCTCGGCATCATGAGCAACGACTGAGTTCGGCAGGTGATTCGTTCTTGGCCCCGCCGATTCGGCGGGGCCAAGTCGTTTCTGGATGCGTCGTTTTAGTTGAGTGGTTCCCGGCCAAGCCTTTTCTGGCATGGTGGGTACCAGAGCATGTCGTTTTCGGGAGGGCATTCCTGAGCGTCTGCTCAGCAAAACAGATCCTTTAGAGCCTATTATACGTTGGCCTTTTCAAGCGCCATTTGCTGCGAGGAAACCATGCGCTATGCATTGCTGGTTCAGGGGGCGCCCTACAGTTCACAGGCATCCCATTCGGCCCTGCGGTTTGCCCGGGCAGTGGTCGAGCGTGGCCACAGCCTGGATACGGTGTTCTTCTATCACGACGGTGTCTACAATGCGGCTCGCCTGGCGGCGCCGCCACAGGATGAGCCCCACCTGGGTGATGCCTGGCGCGCGCTGCATGACGAGTACGGTACCGAATTGCTGGTATGCATCGCCGCCGCTCTTCGCCGTGGCCTGCTCGACGAACGAGAAGCGGCACGACACGGCAAGTCCGGGCATAGCCTTGAGCCTCCCTTCGAGTTGACCGGGCTTGGCCAGTTGGTGGAAGCGGGATTTAGCCATGATCGCTTGGTCACTTTTTCACCGTGAATATAGCCGAGCGATGAATGGGTCTGAGATAACGGCTGACGGAACAGATGCAGCGCTCAAGGGGGGGGCATGAACGAGACAGAGAGCTCGATAGACGAGAGCGTAGTTGAAGGCGTAGTTGAAGGCGTAGCCGAGGGCGACCTGCTGGTCATTCTGCGCCATTCGCCACACGGCTCCAGTTGGCTACGGGAAGGCCTCGATACTGCGCTGGTGGCCGCCGCCTTCGGGCAGCGGGTGTCGCTGCTGTTTTCAGGTGATGGCGTGTTGGCGCTGTTGACCGGCCAGCAGGCGGGAGCGCTTGGCCAGAAGGGCACCCATGGCGTGATCGATATGCTGGCCATGTATGATATCGAGACGCTGCTGGTCGATGCTCGTGCCCTGACAAGCCGAGGCCTGGGCACTGACGACCTGATGTTGCCGGTATCAGTGGTGGAGGGCGATGCCTTGCCAACGCTGCTCGGTCGCCACCGCTTGGTGCTGAATTTCTGAGCGCGTCGCCATGCCTGTATGGCGGTTCCTTTCGGTTATTTGAATCCAGCCACTGTCTCCCGGTTACGAAAAAACTGCCACTGGGTACCGGCTACAAGGAGAGCCTTTCGCATGATCCTGCACCTTCTCAATCGCTCGCCTGCGACCGGTGGAACCGTCGATGACGCCCTGGCGGCGATGGGCCCCGATGATCGGCTGCTGCTAATCGAAGATGGCGTATTGGGCGCTCTGCCTGCCCAGGCGTCGCTTTTCACGGGCCTTGCAGGGCGGCTCTTTGCCCTGCGGGAGGATCTTTCTGCCCGCGGCTTGCTAGACCGCTGCGCTGATCAGGTGAATATCGTTGACGTTGGGGGCTTCGTGACCCTGACCGAAGAAGCCGACAAGACAGTGAGCTGGTACTGATGGCCTCTAGTGAAATATACCGTTATCTTCCGGTGCTTGATAAGGAAGTTGCCCTGGATCCTGAAGGGTTTCTGGTCGACATGGGGGACTGGTCGCCGGCGGTAGCCGAGGCGCTGGCGGCAGAGGAGGAGCGCACCCTCACTGCTGAGCACTGGGAGGTAATCGAGGTGCTGCGCGATTTCTATGCGCGCTACGAAATGGCGCCGGCCATGCGCCCGCTGGTCAAGGCCGTGGGGCTGGCGCTAGGCGTCGAGAAAGGCAAGTCGCTACACCTGATGCGATTGTTCCCGGATAGCCCGGCCAAGGTCGGGGCTCGGCTTGCCGGGCTGCCCAAGCCAGCCAACTGCCTGTGAAGGTGTCCGAGACACGTCGTGGGCGAGCAGGTGACAAAGAGGCGGCGGAAACAGACGTCGGCGTCAAGGAGTCAGCGCCATGAACTTTCTCGCCCACGCTTGGCTGTCTCACCACGGCAGCGATGACTTTCTGTATGGCAACCTGATCGCCGATGGCGTCAAGGGCAGTGACCTGAGCGCTTGGCCAGCGTCGGTGGCCGATGGAATTCGCCATCATCGCCGTGCCGATGCCCTCGTTGATCGCCATCCTTGCACGAGAGCCGCGCGGGGCAGGGCACCCGAGGGTCGTAGCCGATACGCGGGTATCGCCCTCGATCTGGTCTGGGATCACTTCCTATCGCGTCTGCTGGCCGACGACCCTGCCCAGCAGGCGCTGATTCTGCGCTGCTATCGGCTGCTCGATGCCCAGCAGGCGCCTGATCGACTGGCGTCGATGGTGCCGGTGCTGGTCGAGCAGGACTGGTTGACCCGCTACGCGGACTTTACCTTCACCTGTCGCGCCATCGCGGGCATTGGTCAACGTCTGAGCGGTCCCAATCGCTTGGCCGAGTTGCGCCCCTGGCTGGAAGCCGACTACTCGCAGCTGGAGGCCGACTTCCGTTCGCTTTGGCCGGACATGGAGCACGCGTTGAGGGCGCCTGGTGTCAGGCTTCCGTCAGCCACAGGCAGTCGATGAGATCGCCCGGGGTTACGTTTGAATGGGCGGGTATCACGGCCAGCGCGTTGGCCGTCACGCAGGAAGACAGCACTGCCGAATTCTGATCGGCAAAGGCGCTGGCAACGATTCCCTCGGGCAGGAAGCGCAGGTCGACGCGCATGTAATGTCGCCGTGCCTTGGTGTGGGTCGTGAAGTCGGCGCTGACCCTAAGCCTTGGCAGCTCGGACAAGTCCGGACAGCCCAGCAGGGCGCCGAGCAGCGGACGCAGGTAGATCCAGGCACCCACGAAGCTCGACACCGGATTGCCGGGCAGGCCGACCAGCCGGGCCTCGCCGTTGGCATTCGGCAGGCGTCCCAGTGCCAGCGGTTTGCCGGGGCGCATGGCCAGGCGCCACAGATCGAGCTGACCCAACTGCTCAAGGGCTGCCTTGACGTGATCCTCTTCCCCGACGCTGACGCCGCCGGTGGTGATCACCACATCGGCCTGCTCGGCGGCTTCGCCAAGCAGTTGGCAGGTGGTAGCAAAATCATCGGCGACACGCCTGGCCATGACCACCTCGCCACCGAAGCGCTCGATCAGCCGCTTCAGCATGGGGCGGTTGGAATTGTAGATCTGACCGGGGGCCAACGGCTCGCCGGGGTCGATGATCTCATCGCCGGTAGACAGCAGGGCGATCCTCGGCCGGCGGCGAACGGTGACCTCGGTGATGCCCTGACCTGCCAGCTGGCCAAGAGCCGCGGCCTCGAGTCGTGTACCGGCGGCAAGCAGCTTGGCGCCAGTGCTGACGTCGCGCCCGCGACGGCGGACGTTATCACCAGCCGGAATGTCGTCGGGTATCCAGGCCCGGTCGCCGTCGCGTTCGACGCGCTCCTGCATGACCACACAATCGGCGCCGGGTGGAAGCTCGCTGCCGGTGAAGATGCGTGCGCAGGTGCCAGGTTCCAGCGGTGCGGCCTGGGAGCCGGCGGCAATCCGCTGGCTGACAGACAGCCAATGGCCTGCGTCGGCGGCTCGCAGGGCATAGCCATCCATGGCGCTGTTGTCGAAGGCCGGCACGTCCAGGCGCGCCGCGACGTCATCCGCCAGTACGCGTCCGGCTGCTGCCGTGCAGGCCAGTGGCTCACTGGCCACTGGCACCACGCCCTCGAGCAGTGCGGACAGCGCGTCTTCGACGCTCTGTAGCTCGCTTGTCGGGTCAGCCATGGGTGCCGCGCTCCGGAATCACGAGGTTGGCCTGGGGTGATAGATCGCTGCACGACTTCTGTTGGATACGTGCTTTAACCATGGGTGCTTCGCTCCGGAATCACGAGATTGGCCTGGGGTGATAGATCGCTGCATGGTTTGTGCTGGATGCATGTTTTAGCCATGAGTGCCTCGCTCTGGGATCACGAGATTGGCGTAATTGCATGGCTTATGACTGCCGTCCAGCTGCTCGTTGAGAATGCGGTCCCAGGCAGTCCGGCAGGCTCCAGTGGACCCGGGCAGGCAGAACACCACGGTGGCATTGGCGAGCCCGCCGAGACAGCGGCTCTGGATGGTCGAGCTGCCAATTTCCTGCCAGGACAGGTGGCGGAAGAGCTCACCGAACCCTTCGATGCGTTTATCCAGCAGCACGTCGACCGCTTCTGGAGTTGAGTCGCGGCCGGTGAAGCCCGTGCCTCCGGTGGTCAACACCACCTGTACGTCGGGCGCGGCAATCCAGGCGGCGATCTGGGCGCGGATCACGTAGACGTCGTCTGGTAGAATGCGCTTTTCGACCAGCTCATGGCCGGCCGCTGTCAGGCGCTCGACCAGTGCCTGGCCGCTGCGGTCAGTGTCTTCGCTACGGGTATCGGAAACGGTGAGTACCGCGATGCGCAGGGGTTCGAAGCCGGGGCGACGCTCGCTCATGCCTTATCCTTCTTGTCCTGATTGCGGGCTTCCAGAGCGGCCAGCTGCTCGGGGCTTGCCGGCGCCTGATGGTGCGCTTTCCATTCGCTGTAGGGCATGCCGTAGACATACTCACGGGCTGCTTCGTAGTCGAGTTCGGCGCCGTGTTCGTTGGCGGCGGTCACTAGCCATTTGGACAGGCAGTTGCGGCAGAAATCGGCAAGAATCATCAGGTCGATGTTCTGCACGTCCTTGTTGTCATCTAGGTGCTTGAGCAGGCGGCGAAAGGCGGCCGCTTCGAGTTCGGTGCGGGTCGCGTCGTCGAGATGTTGCATGGTCATGACTCCTGCTGGGGGGCGCCGCTGGGCGCTAGATCGGTGATATCTCAAGCATAACAAAAGACACCGCCGGTGGGCGGTGTCTGTTGGTGGCGGTAAGGGTCGCTGCCGGGGTTTCTAGCTGGGGGTGCCGGGCGGCTGAGTGGCTTGACCGTTCTGGTTAGCTTCTGTCGAAGGGTCAGGGGTGACGGCTTGATCCTTGACCTCTTCGTACCACAGGTTGTGGTGCTCCTTGGCCCAGGTTTCGTCGACGTAGCCGGTGGTCATGCCTTCCAGAGCGCCTTCGGTACCGATGGTGCCGATATAGATATGCCCAAGGGAAACTGCCGTCAGCGCCAGGGCGCCCAGGGAATGGATGACGTTGGCCCACTGCATGGTGTCCCGGCCTTGCCCATAGTTCGGGAAGTCCATTACCAGGCCACTGGCGATCACCAGAACGCCCGCTGTGGCCAGCAACCAGAACCAGGCTTTCTCACCGCCGTTAGCGAATTGGGCGTCGACGTGCTCCTTGCCGATCATGCCACCGCCCTTCTTGAACCACTCCCAGTCAGTCTTGTTGGGAATGTTCATTTTCAGGAACTTGGCCAGGATGACGATCAGCAGGAAGCCGAATATCGGTCCCAGGTAGTTATGCAGCAGCTTGGTACCCGACATCATGGCGGCCCAGACGGCGTCGCCAAACAGAGGGTTGAACACGAATTTGCCATACAGCAGGTTGAGCCCGGTCAGCGCCAGGACGACGAACAGCGTCGCGACTGTCCAGTGCAAGGCGCGCGACAGTGTTGACCAGCGCAGCAGCTTGCGCCCGCTGCGCGGTTCCTGGAGGTCCTTGCGACCGACGATCAGGTAGAACACCAGGATCAGAGCGGCCATTCCGCCGACGGCGATCAGGCCGAAGGGCGAGACCCAACGGTTGCGAATCTGCCGCCAGGTCTCGCCGCTCGGGTTGACCAGGCTGTAGGTGGAATCGTGGCGCGTGTCGATGAAGTTTTCGCCGCTCTTCACCTGTCGCCAGATCTCGGCATCGACCGGTGGCACGGCGGTGGCCAGTTCGCCCTCGGTATCGGCGCCCTGAGCCAACGCCTGGCCGGCAAGCAACAGGCTTGTCACCAGCAGCAGGAGCAGGGTCAGCCGCCGGCCAAGGGCCAGGCATGCGTTGTGGGTGTGCATAGGGCCTCCTTACTCCTGACGGGTCGCGTCAACGGCGAGGTTATCCATCGAGGTTTGCGGGCCGACTCGCTGGGTTGATGACCAGGCGCCATCTTCGTGTCCGCGCTGAACCACCCGCTGACGGAAGATGTCCGCTACTGTCTGAGCATCACCGGCGATCAGTGCCTTGGTGGAGCACATCTCGGCGCACAGTGGCAGTTTGCCTTCATCAATGCGGTTGGCACCGTACTTCTCGTACTCCTCTTCCTTGGAGTCAGCTGGTCCACCGGCGCAGAAGGTGCACTTGTCCATCTTGCCGCGCTCGCCGAAGGCTTCGGTGCCCGGGAACTGCGGGGCGCCGAAGGGGCAGGCGTAGAGGCAGTAGCCGCAGCCAATGCACAGGTCCTTGTCATGCAGCACGATGCCGTCGTCACGTTTGAAGAGGGTTTCGGTCGGGCACACCGCGATGCAAGGAGCGTCGTCGCAGTGCATGCAGGCCACCGAGATCGAGACTTCGGTGGGCTCGCCGTCGTTCAGCGTCACCACGCGCCGGCGCTGGATACCCCATTCCACTTCGTTGGCGTTCTTGCAGGCGGTCACGCAGCCGTTGCATTCGATGCAGCGTTCTGCGTCACACATGAATTTCATCGTCGCCATGGTTATCTCCTCACCCCCGGGCCCGGTCATGCCCGGGGGGATGTCTTATAGGTATTCGGGTCTCAGCTGGCCCGTTCGATGCGGCACAGGGTGCACTTGGTTTCCTGCATCTGCGTCACGCTGTCGTAGCCATAGGTGGTCGCGGTATTGGCGGCCTCGCCCAGTACATAGGGCGCCGATCCTTCCGGGTAGCGATCATGCAGGTTCTCGCCCTGGAACATGCCACCGAAGTGGAAAGGCATGAACACCACTTCTCGGGCAACGCGCGGGGTGACCATGGCCTTGACCTTGACGCGTCCACCTTCGGCACCTTCCACCCAGACCATCTCGCCGTCCTTGACCGCGAGATCATTGGCCAAGGCCGGATTGATCTCTACGAACATCTCCTGCTGTAGCTCGGCCAGCCAGGACATAGAGCGAGTCTCCTCGCCACCGCCCTCGTACTCCACCAGGCGACCCGAGGTCAGAATGATCGGGTAGCGGCCGGTAACATCTTTCTGCTGAATGCTCTTGTAGAGCGTCGGCAGCCGGTAGTGAGAGGCGACGTCGTCCCAGGTCGGATAGTCTGTCACCAGATCGCGCCGGCTGGTATAGAGCGGCTCGCGATGCTTGGGAATGGGATCCGGGAAGGTCCAGACGTTGCAGCGCGCCTTGGCATTGCCGAAGGGCGCGCACTCATGGGCAATGGCCACGCGCTGGATGCCACCAGACAGGTCGGTTTTCCAGTTCCGGCCCTCGGCAGCTTGCTTTTCGGCAGGCGTCAGATCATCCCACCAGCCCAAGTCCTTGAGCATGTCGGCGGTAAATTCCGGGTAGCCATCATCGAGCTCTGAGCTTTGGCTGAAGGAGTTGTCTGCCAGCAGCGAGACCCCGTCGCGCTCTATGCCGAAACGGGCGCGGAACGTCAAACCGCCCTTCGAGACCGGTTTTGAGGTGTCATAGAGGATCGGCGTGCCGGGATGGCGCATCTCGGCGGTGCCCCAGCAGGGCCACGGCATGCCGTAGTAATCGCCATCGGCAGGGCCACCCTCGGCCTTAAGGTCGTTGAAGCTGAAAGTGTGCCAGTTCTGCTGATGCTGCTTGATGCGCTCAGGGCTCTGGCCGGTATAACCGACTGTCCACATGCCGCGGTTAAACTCGCGGGTGATGTCTTCGATCAGCGGTTCGGTGCCGTTTACTTCGATGTTCTTGAACAACTCGTCGGCAAAGCCCAGCTTACGAGCCATCAGGTACATGATCTCGTGGTCAGGCTTGGACTCGAAGCTCGGCTCGATGACCCGATCGCGCCACTGAATGGAGCGATTGGTGGCGGTCACGCTACCGTAAGTCTCGAACTGCGTACTGGCCGGCAGCAGGTAGACACCGTCGGTGCGACCGTTCATGACCGCTGCCACGGTCGGGTAGGGGTCGACGATGACCATCATCTCGAGTTGCTGCATGGCCTTCTGCATTTCCGGCCCGCGAGTCTGCGAGTTGACCGCGTGGCCCCAGTAGAACATCGCTTTGAGCTTGGAGCGCTGGGAGATCTGGTCTTCTTTCTCGAGTACGCCGTCGATCCAACGAGAGACGGTGATGCCGCTTGAGTACATCGGCTTGCCATCGGTGTAGTCGGACTGATCGAAGCGGCTCTTGAGCCACTCGTAGTCCAGGCCCCACACATCGGCCCAATGCTTCCAGGCACCTTCCGCGAGGCCGTAGTAGCCCGGCAGCGAGTGTGACATCAGACCGAGGTCCGTAGCGCCCTGAACGTTGTCGTGGCCACGGAAGATGTTGGCCCCGCCGCCAGACTTGCCAATGTTGCCAAGCGCCAGTTCGAGGATGCAGTAGGCACGCGTATTGTTGTTGCCGGTGGTGTGCTGGGTGCCACCCATGCACCAGACCACGCAGCCGGGGCGGTTATCGGCGATGGTTTTGGCGGTGTCATACATGGCCGCCTCGGGGACACCGGTGATGTTTTCGACGACATCAGGTGAATAGGCCGCGACTTCGGCACGCACTTCGTCCATGGCATAGACGCGCTGGTTGATGTATTCGCTATCTTCCCAGCCGTTCTCGAAGATGTGCCACAGAAGGCCCCAGATGAAGGCGACGTCTGAACCCGGGCGCAGGCGCACATACTTGTTTGCCTTGGCGGCGGTGCGAGTGAAGCGCGGATCGACGACGATGATCTGCGCCTTGCTGCGCTCCTTGGCCAGCAGGATGTGCTGCATGGCGACCGGGTGGGCTTCGCTGGGGTTCGAGCCGATGAACAGGATCGACTTGCTGTTCTGGAGGTCATTGAGCGAGTTGGTCATCGCTCCGTAGCCCCAGGTGTTGGCGACCCCGGCAACGGTGGTCGAGTGACAGATGCGCGCCTGGTGGTCGGTGTTGTTGGTCCCGGCCAGGGCAGCGAACTTGCGCATCAAGTAGGCTTGTTCGTTGTTGAATTTGGCCGAACCCAGCCAATAGATGCTGTCTGGGCTGTAGGTCTGGCTGAGCTCGAGGACCTTGTTGCCGATTTCTTCGATGGCATCGTCCCAGGAAAGCCGCTGCCATTCGCCGTCGACCAGCTTCATCGGATACTTGAGGCGACGGGTGGAGTGACCATGCTCGCGCAGCGAGGCGCCCTTGGCGCAGTGGGCCCCGCGGTTGATCGGGTGGTCGAAGGCCGGCTCCTGGTGCGTCCAGATGCCTTCCTGAACCTCGGCATAGACGCCACAGCCGACCGAGCAGTGCGAGCAGATGGTGCGTTTGGTTTCCACCGGTGAATCAAGGACCGGTGTCTCGTCGGCGGCATCCGCCGAGCGGACCATCGAATGGCCCATGAAGCCAGCGCTGGCGATGCCACCGGTGGCGAGGGCACTGCGCTGCATAAACTGCCGGCGGGAAATGCCCAGCCCATTGCTGGCCTTGGCGGTGTTGGAAGTACGCGTCAATCGCATGGTGTCGATCCTCTTGGCCGAAAGGGCGGTCCGGGTTAGTCGCGCAAGGTGGCGTAATAACGGCGGATGTGGTCGGTCTCTCGATAGCCGCGAGGCGCGTCAGGAGCAGTCGACGGCGTAGTCTTTGCCTGAACCAGGGGCGCTTGTCCGATCGCGTAAAAGGCGCCTGCTGCCGCGGTGCCAGTGCCGATCGTTCTCAGGAAGAGGCGACGCTGTGGGTTGTGATGTTGTGCCATGGTTCACTCCTCTGCGATCCGGATCGGTTTGCCCGGCATCGTTATAATCAGGTTAGCTAGCTTAGTTATCGGTCATGTCAGGTGTCGGTTGAGCGGAATTTGCATCGGGCGTCACGATGCGAACGGGCTGGCGAGCCGCTTCATCTGCCTGATGACGATGCTCCTCGCTCATGAAGGCGCTGCCTAGCGCTCCCAGGTGCGCGTAGAACGTGGTGTCCACCGCCGCCAGGTCATCGAAGCAGCGCGTCGCCCAGGGAGCGAGGTGTGCCATGAAGAAGGGGGCGGCTTCGTCTTGTTGGCCGTCGTCCAGCAGCATGGCCATGGTCTCGCAAACGGCGGCGAGATGGTCCTCGGGGTCGTGGCACTCTTCCGCTCGGCTGATGCCGAGACGACGCAGATCTCGGCGCAGTGCCAGCAGCGCCTCATCCATCAGGTTGCCTTGCCGGTACCAAGAGGCGTAGGGGGTGATCTCTCCCTGGACCACGCCCACCAGGTGGCGAAAGTGCGCCGTCGAGAGCGTCTTGGCGAGCTCTTCCTGAGACATTCCTTGTGCGCCCGCGGACTGGATCAGCGCTGTCCAGCGCCTCGCCAGCGTGCTGCCATCGGCGTCGGCGTCGAGCTCTGAAAGCCACGTCAGAAGCGCCGCCGAAGGCGGTTCACGCACCAGCCTCGCCAATAGCCGATAGATGTCGGCGCGCAGGGCGTCGGTGTCTTCATGAGAGCCTTCATGAGAGCCTTCATGCGAGCCGTCCTGCGCATCAGGCTGGGTCGTCGCTGAGGTATCGGTCATGGCGGTTACCTTGTCATCAACATCGTCGTCCAGAGCGTTACTGAGACTGTCATCTTCACGGATGGTGTCCCGTCGCGCTTCAACTAGATCTTCAACTGTGATTCGGGATCATTGGCCAGGCCCTGCCAGACATCCTTGACCCGACAGTCTTCACACATTTCCAGGCGCGCCATGGCGTCACCGGCAAAGTAGGGGTGATCGGCGAGCTTGGACTTGATGCTGGCGATAGCACTGGCGCTGGCGAAAGGCTTGCCGCAACGAATGCAGGGGAATGCATCTTCCTGCTTGCGAATCTGGCGCTCTTCGCGTTTTGGCGCTGCCAGGAAGCCCGGCATCAGGCGGATCGCATCTTCCGGGCAGGTCTCTTCGCAGAGGCCGCACTGTACGCAGTCTGCCTCTCGGAAACTCAGCTCGGGTGAGGTGCGCCCTCCGGCGAGCGCCGGTGTTGGGCATACCGCGACACAGCCCAAGCAGAGTGTGCAGGCATCGTTGTCTACGATCACATCACCGAAGGGCGCGCCCGATGGCATGGCATGACGCTCTCCACTGGGCTGCCCCGTGGTGGCGAGGTGGGTGAGCGTGGCATTGAGACGATCTCGCTTACCGGGCTCTCGCTTACCGGACTCTCTGGCTCCAAGCTCGCTGGCCATATCGAAGCTGGGCGAGTCCGCGCTGTCCGGTACGGCAAGCGCCGCCAGCGACGGCAGGGCGTCTCGGCTCTCGCTGTCGCCTGGTGCGACCAGGTTTAGCCGGCGAGTGTCATGGCCTAGCGCCTCGAGCAGGGTGGCGGCCTGGCGATACTGGTCGTCGATCAGTGTTTTCAGGCTTGGCGGCAGGGTCTCGGTCAGCTGAATGCGGACCTCGGCAGCCCCGGCGGCGAGGGCTGCCAGCCAGTGATCCTGTCCCGCTGCGCCGAGTTCCTCGAGGGGAACATCCAGTACATGACCGGCCGGTGCCGGCGACTCAGTCGAGAGGAAGCTGGCCTCGGCGAACCGCACCACCGGTGCCTGTCCGCCGGCAGCGCGATACGCGTCCAGCAGGCGCTCGACATAGGCTTGCTGGTCGACAGGGGGCGGCAGCCGATACTGGATGGCCCCGGTCGGGCAGGCGCTGGTGCAACTGCCGGCGCCATGACAGCGCATCGGATCGATTTCGATCCAGGATTCGATTCGTCCCGACTGGCGTGACAGGGCGTCTGCGGGGCAGACCTCAAGGCAACGGGTACAGCCTGTTTTGCCGCGGCCATCATGAGCGCAGATGTCATGATCGATGTGAAAATAACGCGGCTTGGCAAATTCGCCGACCTGCTCAGGGAGGTCGTTGATGATCTGCCGACACTCTTCGGTGCCCCAGTGAGCGGCGCTGTAACCCGGGGGTGGCAGCTCCAGGGTGAGGGTTGGCGGCGTGCCCAGATCAAGCACCAGATCGAAGTGAGCGCGGCCAAGGCTCGCCTTGGCAAGATCGATCTCTCCATCATCGTGGGGCAGGGTGAGGGTGAATTTGCCGAGATAGCCGGCGAGGTGCCAGCTGTGGGCCTGATGCATCGACAAGAATGCGGTGTCTTCTAGCAGTGTCTCGATGTTGACGCTGTCTTCGGCGACCTCTCCGCGACTTGCTCCCTCTTCGGGATTTTCTTCGTGGCCTACGGCGTTGGCGTAGGCCGAATGTGCGGTTACCAGTAGTGTGATCGAGGCGAGGCCACGATCCTTCAGTTCACGGGCAGCACGCCGGCCTGTTAGTTCGTCGGCAATGATCAATAAATGACCATCGCTTGAATAGGTAACGCTCTCAGGCGTGAGATTGGCGGGCCATGAAATACGGGAATGCGCGGTATCTCGGGCTGCCAGGTTCTGATCGGCATCCAGCAGGGTCAGGTCGATGCGCTGATTCATGTAGCCTCAACGGTCAGGGGCAAATTTTTACTTAATCTTCATCGATTAACTCAGTCAGCGCCAATCCTCATTGGTCTAAACCTAGCGCTAATATAACTATCGACTTGATAGCATCCATCTATTCTTTTAGGTTTGGTCTTTTTCTTTAAACGTCCGGTTCTCCTCGGCCCCTTGGCTGCTCTCGGGCTGGGTATCTAGCTGGGCGTCTCGTTTGGGTTGGTCGGAGTCAATCTTGTTTTTCACCCTATCGGCTTGAGTCTGGTCGTCTGAGAATGAAGCATCATCGGCCTCAGAAGTGTCCTCGAGCTTGGCTTCCGCCGCATCTGCCGGTTCCTTGATGTCACGTTCTGATTGCGCCGGCTCCCGCTGGATGCCTTCCCCCTGATCATCAGGCTGACGCGTCCATTCTCGCAGACGGTCGGCAACTTCCTGCGAGAGGTTCTTGAGCTGACGATAATCGTCATCGTAGTCGTTGAGCCCGTCTCGATGGTGATAGTGGTCTGCAGCAAACATGCGCTTTAGCGCACGGCGGCGGACCTCTCGACTGACACCATTGGCCAGATAGGCGGTAAGGTCGCTGCCAGGGGGCAGGGTAGCCGGGTCGGGTAACTCCTCGACGGCCTCTTGAGATGGCGTTGCTTCACTGTCCGCTGTCGGCCCACTGTCGGTGACGCTGTCATCTTGGATAGCTCCATCGTTGACAGAGCCTTCCTCGCCTGGTGTGTGGGAGCGTTCTGACGTCTGCTCGTCGGTTGGCTCAAGGCCACGCTTGCGCTGTGACCAGCGAGAAAATCGCGTCATGTCTGGTTCTCCTGAGCACGTCCGGCGCCCTTGCGCTTTTTCTTGCGGCCTTCGACAGGTGCTTCGCCATGATGCGCGAGATAGGCTTCCAGCCACAGCTGGATGGCGACCGGCATGGCCACCTCGAGCACCTGCTGCTCGCCATCCATCCAGCCGGCCGCCACCTCCTGACTGGCCGTCAGGGCGGTGGGTTCAGGGGTTTGCCCCGAGAACCCGGCACGAACGAACAGTCGCGGGCTAGGCGAGCCCAGGTTGAATCGGTAGGCCGCGCGTTCGGTCATGTAGAGTTGCAGCGCCAGAACATGGGGGCCGGTATCGCCCGGTGCGAGGTCATGGATATGCCACTGGGTCGCGGTGAACCCTTTGATGCGCTTTTGTTCGGGAACAAGGCTGAAGCTTAGGTGCTTGCGACTGATGGGGCCGGTCGTGTCAGGGGAGCTCATGGCGTGGCGACTCACTTCAGGACTTCTTGGAAACGTCTGTTGGAAATTATCAAGGCGCAGTGCCTATGCAGGGGCGCCTTATCTCAGGTCGCCAAAGGCGGCGGTCAGATAAAGACAGTAGGCGCCTCGAATGCAATGATGGTCAATATGGTGCAGTTAACGCTGGATTGAATCGTTATTCGCGCGGTGCTGCTCGACCGGTTTGCCGCGCTTGTCGCCAAGGAGCGATGCATGTGTTCGTTACGTCTTAGTCACGCCCGCCTGCCGGCGACACTAGAAATAGACATCCATGACGAGTTTGGTGACGTGCGTCGGCAGGCCATCTCTGCCGAGCGCGCGCTGACTGTCTATCTGAACAAGCGGGAAATCGTCACCCTGATGACGCTGGGCGCCGACCCAGAGGCCCTGGTAGTGGGCTATCTTCGCAATCAGGGGTTGGTGCCGGCGCGCGACGATCTGGAAGCGGTTCATGTCGATTGGGACGTCGAGGCAGCGGTAGTGGTCAGTCGTCGGGCGCCTGACGACCTGGAAGAACGCCTCGGCCAGCGCACCGTGACGACCGGCTGCGGCCAGGGCACCGTCTTCGGCCGCCTGCTCGATGCCGTCGGCATTGAGCCTGTACCAAGCACCTCTCTAGCACAGTCCACGCTCTATGCATTGCTCGAGAATCTCGGCGCTTACAACGAAACCTACAAGAGTGCCGGCGCGGTGCACGGCTGTGCGCTTTGCCGTCAGGACGAGGTGCTGGATTTCGTCGAGGACGTGGGGCGTCACAATGCCGTTGATACCTTAGCCGGTCGGCAATGGCTCGACGAGGACAGCGCGGCCATGTCCGCTGACATCTTCTATACCACGGGTCGACTGACCTCTGAGATGGTTCTCAAGGTTGCGCAGATGCGTATCGGCATTCTGGTCTCGCGCTCTGGTGTCACCCAGAAGGGCGTTGAGCTGGCTGAGCGTTTCGGGGTGATGTTGATCGCGCGTGCCAAAGGCCGGCATTTCCAGGCCGTCCACTCGGAGCAGCGTCTGGTCTACGATGCGATTCCGGCACGACGTGCGGGAGACCGTGGTCTCTAACTTCTCTTTCTGATTGTCCTTGCTTAATGAGCGTTAAATATAACTGACGCCTGCATTGCGCCTCCGGTTGGGTCTTGGTGCGCACACTCCATACTCAGCACGCCATTTTATGGACCTTTGGGCCGCCATTTTCCTGCTTGCGTTCGCGAAGGTCGACTTGCGGCCGGCGAAAACGTCAATTACCTTGCACATGCAGAGGGTTTGTTGTCGATAAAAATATAAAGCATCGACATTAATATCCTGGGCCAATCGCAAATAACAAGGCACAAGCAGCGAGGTATCGTGATGACGGCAAGTACACTGGGCGGAGAAGGCTTCAGCCGCGTGCTGGCACGCAAGGACGTGCTGGCACTCGCCTTCGGGGCCATGATTGGTTGGGGTTGGGTTGTCTTGACCGGCAACTGGATTCAGTCCGCTGGAAGCCTGGGAGCGATCACAGCCTTCATCTTTGGCGGTTTCGCTATCGTGCTTGTGGGGTTGACCTATGCGGAGCTGGCCTCGGCGATGCCGCAGGTCGGCGGCGAGCACGTCTATAGCTATCGTGCTCTGGGGCATTTCGCCTCTTTTCTGTGTACCTGGGCCATTACGCTCGGCTATGTCAGCGTGGTTGCCTTCGAGGCGGTGGCGTTGCCCACAGTCGTCGAGCAGCTCTTCCCTGGCTATGCCGTGGGCGACCTGTGGACGATTGCCGGCTGGGACGTCAAGGCGACCTGGGTAGCCGTTGGCGTTGCCGGTTCGGTAGTGATGATGGCCGTCAACTACTTTGGCGTGCGCACCGCAGCTCTGGTGCAGAAAGTGGTCACGGTGCTGATTCTGGCCGTAGGTGTAATGTTCATTACCGGAGCCCTTTTCGAGGGCAATACTGCCACCATGGACCCGCTGTTCAGTGTCGAAGAGGGGGTGATGGGCGGCATCATGATGGTGTTGATCATGGTGCCCTTCATGTTCGTGGGCTTCGATGTCATCCCCCAGGCGGCTGAAGAAATCAACCTGCCGTTTCGTGAAATAGGTCGCGTGCTGATGATCTCGGTCATTCTAGCCGTGTTCTGGTACGCCCTGATTATTCTTGGCACTTCCTTGATGCTGGATGGCGAAGCGCTCGGTAGCAGTTCACTGGCGGTACCCGATGCCATGCAGGCTGTCTTTCAGGCGCCTTGGGCGGGCAACCTGATGGTCTTGGCCGGTATCGCCGGTATCATTACCAGCTGGAACGCCTTCTATGTCGGTGGCTCCCGCGCGATTTATGCACTGGCACATTCCGGCATGCTGCCAGCTTTCCTCGCTAAGCTGCATCCGCGCTACAAGACGCCGACCAACGCCATCTTGCTGATGGGCCTCTTGTCCTGCCTGGCACCGTTCCTGGGTCGCCAGGCACTTGTGTGGCTGGTCGTCGCGGGTGGTTTGGGTATCGTCATCGCCTACCTCTTTGTGGCGCTGTCTTTCCTGGTGCTGCGCCAGCGCGAGCCGGAGATGGAGCGTCCGTTCAAGGTCAAGCATGGCAAGCTGGTGGGCATCGTGGCCGTGGTGCTTTCGCTGGGCATGACCGCCCTGTACATGCCGGGCAGCCCCTCGGCACTGTCAGCCCTCGAATGGGCGCTGTTTGCGGGATGGATGCTGATCGGGCTGGCGCTCTACGTCTGGTCTCGCCTCAAGTACGGTACGGCGTATAGCGACAAGATGATGCAACGCGAGCTGTCCGGCGGGGATCCCTACCCGGGACATTGAACGTTCCTGGCACTCTGAGCACAGTAAAACGCCCCGGCGCATGATGCGCCGGGGCGTTTTGTTTGTGCAGGTGTCGTGACTTGTACCGTATGGCGCTCGATGTGAACCGGAAGTGTACCGGAAGAGCGATGGCTCAGCTGGTTTGGCCGCGGCTACACACAGACAGGACAACCGCGTCCTCGTCGCTGATGGACACCAGGGCATGTCCCATGTCGCTATCGAAATAGATGCTGTCACCGCGCTCCAGGCGTAGCGGTTCGTAGAACTCGGTGTAGAGCAGGATCGCGCCTTCCAGCACGATCAGAAACTCTTCGCCGTCATGGCGCACCCATTCGCTGAACTCACTGAAGCTCCGGGCCCGCACGATGGTCTTGAAGGGCGTCATGTGCTTCTGGGCCAGCTGCCAGGACAGTAGCTCGTGCTCGTAGGTGGGGGTCGGATGTTGTTGCCCCTCACCGGCGCGTGTCAGGTCGCGACGTCCCATGGTGCGGCTCTGTGGCTTGGGCTGCTTGAGCAGCTGGGGCAGGTCGATGTCGAGCCCATTGATCAGCTTCTGCACGGCGGTGAAGGTCGGTGAGATGTGATCGTTTTCAATCTTGGACAGGGTCGAGCGAGCCAGGCCGGTCCGCTTGCTGACGTCTTCCAGGGTCCAGTGGTTGGACAGCCGGATCTCCTTGAGGCGCTCCCCGAGCTGTAGCGGCTCGACGAACGCCTTGCGGCCAGCGGCAATCTGGAGGGCGGCGGTTTGATCGTTGTTGGCGCTCATCGGCTTTTCACTATCGGAAACTTAGTTTCCGCTAGGCTATCACATCGTGCGGTATTCAGGATGGGGGATGGAAGGGGGCTATCTCACTGGATAGGCCTCGGATGCGCCATGCTTCAAGGCCACTATCGCGAATCGCGGAGGCGTGGGCTGAGTTCGATATTTCCTGAGGGGAGGAAACGAGCACCGTCCATGTACCTTAAGAAGCTGGACCGCCCTCGTGTTGGCTCAGGCCTTGAAGGGTAGGCCCAGCAGCGCGCTGACGTGAGCCTCGGCACAGTGGCCCAGGGCATCGATGTCATAGCCGCCTTCGAGAACGGAAACCAGGCGGTTGTCGGCATAGAGGGCGGCGATCTCCATGGCCAGGTGCGTCACCCAATGGAAATCGGCTGCCTCGAGACACAGATCGGCCATGGGGTCGCTTCGGTGCGCATCAAAACCGGCGGATACCAGCACCATATCCGGCTTGAAGGCATGCAGGGCGGGCAGCCAATCGTCTTCCACTGCGCGCCTGAAAGCCGGGCCGTCTGTGCCTGGCGGCAGCGGTGTGTCGATGATGTTGTGCCACTGACTGCGCAGATAGCGCCACGGATAGAAGGGATACTGAAAGCTCGAGCAGACCAGCACGTTAGGGTGGTCCTTGAAGATGTCCACGGTGCCGTTGCACTGGTGCACGTCGAAGTCGAGGATGGCGACCCGCTCGGCCCCATACCTGGCGATGGCATGGGCGGCGCCCACCGCGATGTTGTTGATAAAGCAGAATCCCATCGCATCGGTGGCTTCAGCGTGGTGGCCAGGTGGGCGCACGGCGCAGAAGACATTGTCGGCCTGGCTCCGGTAGACCTGGTCCACCCCGCGCACTACGGCTCCGGCAGCCACACGGGCGGCGTCCATGCTCGCCGGATTCATCAGGGTATCGCCATCGAGCAGGGTGATGCCCTCTTCGGGTACACAGCGCTCGAGCGATGACAGATGGCGCTGAGGATGTACACGCTCGAGCTGTTCGGCGGTGGCGGGTTTCGCTTCTGACTGCATGGTCTGTTGCAGCACACCGCTCAAGGCAAGCCGGGCGCGAATGGCATCGAGGCGCAGCGGGCTCTCGGGATGATCGGGCCCCATAAAGTGATCATGGCAACGGGGATGGGTGATATATGAGGTGATCATCGACGGCTCCGCGGTTATTGATGCGACCTTAATCGCCTTGCTTCCTTGCATGACAGTGTCAATAAGTCGTACACAAGGAGGCTACACCCACGCGGGAGGACAGGTCTTGGGTACGCGATTTCTTCGTCACTTCTTCGAGCCGCATAGTCTGGTGGTCATTGGCGCCTCGGAAAAGCCTTATTCGATGGGCGGACTGGTGATCCAGAATCTCCAGGAGGGCGGCTTTCCCGGCAAGCTGTGGTCAGTCAATACCAAGGGCTACGAGAGCGTTCATGGCGTCCCCTGTTTCAGTCACGTTGCCGATCTGCCCGAGGTGCCCGAACTGGCGGTGATCTGCGCGCCGGTGGATACGGTGCCCAACTTGATCGCCGAGCTCGGTACAACCGGTGTTCGCGCCGCGATGGTGCTGTCCGGCGGCTCCTACCTGGACGATCGCAGTCATGACGGCGGGTCCATCCGCGAACAGATGCTGCGCGCCGCCAGGCCTTCGGGAATCCGCGTGCTGGGCCCGGAGTGCATGGGCATCCTGGTGCCCGGGCGGCGGCTCAATGCCTCCTATTCCGGCCAGCCGGTCAAGGCCGGGCGCGTCGCTTATCTGGGCCAATCGGGCATGCTTGGCAATGCCATCATCGATTGGGCGGCAGGGCGCGGTATTGGTCTTTCGCACCTGGTGACCTTGGGCGACAGTGTCGACGTGCTATTGCCCGACCTGCTCGACTATATCAATCAACATACGGCAGCCCAGTCCATTCTGCTGCATCTGGAACGCACCCAGGATGCACAGCACCTGATGACGGCCCTGCGTGAGTCATCCCGGCACAGGCTGGTGCTGGCGATCAAGAGTGGTCGCACGCCTGAGTCATCGCTGTCGAACTTGCCGCCGACGCCGGGGATCGCCAATCGTGACGTGATCTTCGATGCCGCTCTGGCGCGGGCAGGCGTGGTGCGCGTCGACAATTCCGATGACCTCTTCGATGCCTTGGAGACGCTGTCGCGCATGCGGCCATTGCGAGGTGACCGACTGGCGATCGTCTCCAATGGGTTGGGGCCGGCGATGCTGGCGATCGATCGCCTGATCAGCCAAGGCGGACGCCTGGCCGATTTTAGCGAGACCACCCGCGAGGCGCTGGCAAGAGACGACGTGGACATGACACTGCCGGGACGCAACCCGGTGGACCTGGGTGGGGGCGCCACGCCGGATCAGATCGTCGAGGCGCTGGAGATCGTGGCCGCCGACCCTGGCGTGGATGCGGTGCTGCTGGTGCATGCGCCAACCCGTCTGGCGCCTTCGAAGGTCACGGCGGAGGCGGTGGTCGCCAACCGGCGGCGTTTCAAGCGCAACCTGCTGACCAGTTGGATGGGGCTCGAGCAGGCGCTATCGGCTCGACACGAGAGCAACCTGGCTGGTATTCCGACCTACATGTCGCCAGAGAAGGCCGTCGGTGCCTTCATGCATATGGTCAACTATCGGCGCGTGCAGGCCCTGCTCCAGGAAACGCCACCCTCGCTGCCCTTTGCGACCAGTGCGGCCATTCGCAAGCACTGTCACGAACTGATCGACCAGGCTCTCGAGCAACAGCGACACTGCCTGACCCATGCAGAGACGGCTCAGGTGCTGGCGGCCTATGGCATTCAGACCCCCAAGAGCCGTTATATCGTCACACCGGAGGAGGGCGCCGCCGTCGCCCGTGATCTGCTTGAGGCCGAGCAGGACTCAGGAGACACCCTGGCGCTGAAAATCGTTCACGATAACAACATCGTGCCATATCGCTATCGCAGCCATCCACACAAGCTCTCGGCGGGCCTGCTGCAGGACCTTGCAAGTCCTGAGCAGGTAAGTAACGGCATGATGCGGCTCGAGCAGAAGGTCCACGAGAAGTTTCCAGACTCGGTCATCCATGAGTACTGTTTGCAGCCAATGCAGCGGGGCAAGCATTCCCTGCAGCTGTGTGCGGGCATTACACGAGACCCCGAGTTCGGACCGTTGGTGGTCTTTGGTGTCGGTGGCTACAAGGTCAATGTGCTGGCCGATCGCCATGTGGCCTTTCCGCCCCTGAACATGACCCTCGCCGCCGATCTGGTGAGCCGCACTCACGCCGCCAAGCTGATCGAAGAGCATTCCCGCCAGCCTCAGCAGGATGTCGAGATGATCTGTGAGCTGCTGGTGAAGTTGTCCCAGATGGCGTCTGACCTGCCGCGCCTGAGAGGAATGGAAATCAATCCGCTGCTGCTCAACCGTGATGGTCTGCTTGCCGTGGATTTTGCGTTGGATCTGGGAACACCCGCCCGGCATGCCATCATGCCGTATCCTGAAGAACTTCGAGAACGGGTCGAGCTGGATGGAATGGACGTGGAAGTGCGCCCTATCCGTGCCGAAGATGCTCCTTTGATCACCGGTTTCCACAAGCATCTGTCCGAGGAGAGCATCCGGTTTCGCTACTTCCATCACAAGGCGGACCTGACCAAGCGAGACCTGGCGACGCTTGCCGATATCAATTATGACCGTCAGATGGCGTTTATTGCGGTGCGGCTGGATGCAGAAGGGCAGTCGGAAATGCTGGGTGTAGTACGGGTATGGAATGACCCGGACAACATCCGCACGGAGTTCTCGGTGATCATTCGCGATGACTTGCATGGCCATGGGCTCGGGCGCCTGCTGATGACCAAGATGATCCGCTATTGCCAGGGGCTTGGCACCCTCGAGATGTTCGGCAAGATCATGATCGACAACCAGCCCATGCGTTCGCTGATGAAGCAACTGGGCTTTCGCCTGCGCTACAACATGGAAGAGCAGGTGGTCGATGCGCTGCTCAGACTGAACGAACCCGAATCCGACTGGCAGCGCCACAGACTGGCGTCGTCTCCGGATTGAGTCCTGCTCAACAAAGGCGCTAAGAAGGACGACAAGAAGGGCGCGAGCCCGCCTGCTGACAGCGATCTGAAACTAAGCTGTGCCATGGCATCGTTGATTAATCATCAGCTGTTCTGATTTGAGGGGTTATTTATAAGTATGTATGATCCTGCGAGTTCAATCACGACAGTCATCGACCGTGCATAGCCATAAGGGCCGTTAGAGCGGCCTGCCAGGGCATGCCGGCATGACATAACAACAGGCAGAGCCGATGAGCGAAACACGACCCGTCAAGATACAGGTGCGCGGCCTCAGCAAGGTCTTTGGCAACCAGCCCAAGAAGGCCCTTGAGCTGCGTGACCAGGGGCAGAAGCGCCCGGAAATCCTGGAGAAGACTGGCCAGACGCTGGGCTTGTCCAACATCGATTTCGATGTCTACGAAGGTGAGCTCCTGGTGATCATGGGGCTTTCCGGTTCGGGCAAGTCGACCCTGATCCGCTGCCTCAACCGCCTGATCGATACCACCGAAGGCGAGATCATCATCGATGGTGAGAACATTCCGACGCTTAGCACCAAGGAGCTGCTGGAATGTCGTCGTCGTCACTTTTCCATGGTTTTCCAGAATTTCGCGCTGTTCCCGCACCGCACGGTGCAGCAGAACGCCGAATACGGTCTGGAAATCCGCGGCGTCGACAAGGCCGAGCGCACCGAAACCGCCCGTAACTCATTGAAGCAGGTTGGGTTGGACGGCTGGGAAGATGCGCTGCCCAGCCAACTGTCCGGCGGCATGCAGCAGCGTGTCGGCTTGGCGCGTGCACTGGCCAACGATTCAAGCGTGCTGCTCATGGATGAGGCGTTTTCCGCGCTCGATCCGCTGATCCGCAAGGACATGCAGCAGGAACTGCTCGAGCTTCAGCACCGCATGAAGAAGACCACGGTCTTCATTACCCACGACCTCGATGAGGCCCTCAACATCGGTGATCGCATCATCCTGCTCAAGGACGGTGAGATCGTGCAGATCGGCACGCCGGAAGAGATTCTGACTGCGCCGGCCGATGAATACGTAGAGCGCTTCATCGAGGGCGTGGACATGTCGCGTATCCTCACCGCTCATCATGCGATGCGTCCGGTACGTGCTACCGCCCGTGAGGATGACGGTCCGCGTACCGCTCTGCGCAAGATGAGTGAGAACGGACTGGACTCGATCTACGTCACCAGTCGTGATCGCAAACTTGTGGGTCTCATCGATGCCGATAGTGCCGATAAGGCCGTCAAAGATGGCCTGCAGACCATCGAAAGCCTGATTCAGCAGGACTTCCGTAGCGTAGCCCCAGACGAGCCGCTGAATAACCTCTTTGCCATGTTCAGCGACAAGAGCTTCCCCATCGCGGTGATCGACGGTGAGCGTCGCCTGCTCGGTGTGGTGGTCAAGGGTGCGGTACTGGCTGAACTGGCAGAAGCAGGAGACAACTGAGATGGCGATTGAGATTCCCCGTATCGAACTGGGTGACTGGATCGAATCCGGTCTGAATTATCTGACAAGTAACTATTCCGGCATTACCCGCGGCATCTCCGCGGTGACGCAGAGCGGTATCAACGGTCTCAACGACCTGTTGATGTGGATACCCGAGTGGGGCCTGATGGGCATGATTGCGCTGCTTTGCTGGCGCATGGCGGGCATCCGTCTAGGCATTGGCGCTGTCTTGGGCCTTGCCCTGATCTGGAACCTGGATCTGTGGGATCCGATGATCGAGTCGCTGACCCTGGTGGTCATTGCCACTCTGGTGGCAGTAGTGATCGCGCTACCCGTCGGTATTGCTGCCGCTCTTTCTGAGCGTCTCTACCGCGTGATCATGCCGGTGCTTGATTTCATGCAGACCATGCCGGCCTTCGTGTATCTGATTCCAGCGATTCCGTTCTTCGGCATCGGTTCTGTGTCGGCGATCTTTGCCACGGTGATTTTCTCCATGCCGCCGGCGATCCGCTTCACCACCTTGGGTATCCGTCAGGTTCCCAAGGATCTGATCGAAGCGGCTGACGCCTTCGGCTCCACGCCGTCGCAGAAGCTCTTCAAGGTTCAGCTGCCGCTGTCCCTGCCGACTGTGATGGCCGGCATCAACCAGACCATCATGCTGGCGCTGTCGATGGTTGTGATCGCGGCAATGATCGGTGCCGATGGTTTGGGTAACGAGGTATGGCGTGCCATCCAGCGCTTGCGTCCGGGCGATGGCTTTGAAGCTGGTATTGCGGTCGTGATCCTGGCCATGCTGCTGGATCGTCTGACCCAGTCTTTCCGTAAGACACGCAAGTCCTGACGTATTGCGTGACCCATCACACCTGTCGGTATCGAGGTGTGATGGGCTGCATGATGTGAAGCATATGCATCATGCGGACGTTCAGGCGCAGCTCAGGTCTTTCTTGACTGTCGGGTTGTGATCCTGGGGTCCTGCTCAACACCAATAAGCAATAGAGAGGTGAAGGATGTTCGATATCAAGACTCTGTCACGCGGTGTGCGCCTTGGCGCCATGATGATGGCGGCTGGCACGGCCGTCGCAGCTGGTCAGGTGCAGGCCCAAGAGAAGGGTACCGTAACCCTCGCCTACGTCGAGTGGGCTTCTGAAGTCGCTTCCACCAACGTGGTGCGTGCCGTGTTGGAAGACCAGGGCTATGACGTTGAAATGTCATCGCTCTCAGCGGCTGCCATGTGGCAGGCCCTGTCCTATGGTGACGCGGATGCGATCGTTGCGGCTTGGCTGCCCACGACCCACGCAGACTATTTCGATCGCGTCAAAGACAGCGTCGAAGATCTGGGTACCAACCTGGATGGCACCAAGCTTGGCCTAGTGGTACCGGCCTATAGCGACATGGATACGATCACTGACATCGATAAAAACTCTGACGCCATTGATGGCCAGATTATCGGTATCGATCCGGGTGCCGGCCTGATGAGCCTGACCGAAGACGTGATTGACGAGTATGATCTCGATGCCGATCTGCGCAGCGGTAGTGGTGCGACCATGACGGCAGCGCTGGCTAGCGCCATCCAGAACAAGGAAGAGATCGTCGTCACCAGCTGGACGCCGCATTGGATGTTCGCTCGCTGGGACCTCAAGTATCTCGAGGATCCGAAGGACGTCTACGGCGGTGCCGAGCAGATTCACACCATTGCTCGTAACGGCCTGAAAGAAGATATGCCGGGTGCCTATGCCATTCTCGATAACTTCGAGTGGACACCGGAGCAGATGGGTGAAGTCATGCTCATGAACCAAGAAGAAGACAGCGATCCCTACGAGAGTGCCAAGAAGTGGGTCGCCGACAACCAAGACGTGGTTCAGCAGTGGCTGCCGGACGCCGAGTAATCTTGGCGAGTTAGCAGCACTGAAAGCACAGCGCCCGGCCAATTTGGCCGGGCGCTGTCATTTCTGGTCGATGTTTACTCTGCGGGTGCTAAGCCGGAAGGAAATCTGCGCCGAAGGTGTCAGGGGGCCAGGCGCACCTTGAACCATTCTCCTTCGCGCGCCTGGTAGCGGATGCGGTCATGCAGCCGGCTGGGCTGGCCCTGCCAGAACTCGATCATCTCCGGCACAAGGCGGTAACCGCCCCAGTGCGCGGGACGGTGGATATCCTGGCCGTTATAAGCCTGTTCGAAGCGCGCCTGGCGCTCCTCGATCCACTGGCGATCGGGGATTTCCACGCTTTGAGTGGCCACCCAAGCGCCGAGCTGGCTCTCACGCGGCCGGCTGGAGAAGTACTGATCCGATTCAGACTCTGAGACCTGTTCTACCCGGCCTTCGATACGGATCTGCCGGCTGAGCGACGGCCACCAAAAAACCAGCGCCGCATGGGGAACGGTGGCAAGTTCACTGCCTTTGTGGCTCTGGTAATTGGTATAGAAGACCATGCCACGCTCGTCATAGCCCTTGAGCAGCACGATGCGCGCATGGGGGCGTCCCAGGCTATCGACAGTGGCAAGCGACATGGCGTTGCCGTCGTCTCCCTCGCTATCGAGTGCCAGGGTCAGCCACTCATCGAAGAGTGACTCGGGTGTTTCAGGCGTATTCTCTTCATTGAGACTGCCGCCTTCGTAGTCGCGCCGGATATCGGCAATGTTCCTTGTCATGGCAATCTTTCCCTCTGCATTTTCTTTATCTTCGCCGTTGCGAGGCGAAGGCTCAACCGTTGTTTGTGCACGCCTCGCCAACGCATGACCGTCAGCCGATCCACTGAACCAGGCCCATGTAGGTGCCGGTGCCGGTAAGAATCGATAGCAGGGCATTTCGACGCCAAAGCTGGATGCCAGCCACGATCAGCCCGGCCAGTATCATCGGCCAGCCATTGGCGGAGAGGTTGGCGGCTCCCTCGGACAGGGGGCGCCAGTCACGCATCGCGTAGATAACCAGAATCAACATGACCGCTGGCGGCAGGTAACGGCCCAGATGGATGACCAGTGGATGTTCTGCCTGGCGAGAGAAGGCGATGAAGGGCAGGACCCGGGTCAAGAATGTCGCCAGGGCACATACAGCGATGAAACCGAGCAATGGCAAAGGATCCAGATTCACGATGCCTCCCGCTGCTGTTGTTCTGCAATGCGTTGTTTTGCACGGTGTCGTTTTGCCGAGTCGAGCCGGTACTGGATTAACAGGATAAGGCTGGCCGCGCCGATGGCTCCCAGCAGCATATGGCGCTCAGGCAGCAATGCCAGGGCGCCCAGGGCCGTACAGATGGCGACGATGAAAGGTAGCCACTGGCGCAGTCGTCGCGCTTGTTCGATGGTCAGTACGATGAATAAGGCGGTCAGTACGAACTCGATTCCTGTGGTATTGAAGGCAAGCTGGCTGCCAATCAAAACCCCAGCGAGGCTGCCCAGCACCCACCATAGCTGATTCAGCGCGCTGAGCCTGAAGGCCTGGGCGTGATCCTGCCCGGCATGGCCTTCATGCGAGGTCAGCAGCGAATAGGTTTCGTCGGTGAGCGAGAAAATCAGGTAGGGTTTGCGCCATCCTGCGCCGGCGAAGGCGCGCAACAGCGACAGGCCATAGAAGAGATGGCGAGAGTTGAGCATTAGGGTGGCGACCGCCACTTCCATCAGGCCAGCCTGATTGGCGAGCAGCGCCACGGCGAGAAATTGGCCGGCGCCGGCATAGATCAGGATCGACATGGCGATCGCTGCCCACCAGGGTATGCCGACATCGACTGCCAGGATGCCGAAGGCCGCCCCAAGCGGGAGATAGCCGAACATGACCGGCAGCGTTGTTACTGCTGCCGAGCGCCAGTTAGCGAGGTGGCCAGTGGTGGTGCCGGCCTGGGGTAATGGGGTCATTTCTGGTGGCTAGATGACTGATGGCGCAGTTGGCGGCTACGAAAGCGTGCATAGCCCAGGCTACCGACGAAAAGTGCCAGCGATGCCACCGCGACCAGCAGGCCAAACAGCGTCTGGCCGGGCAGGGTGGCGAACATCACGCCCTGCATGAAGTAAAGAAGGCTGACGAAGCACAGCCAGGCATGGCCGCGGGCTCGCTTGACCAGGATCGACGGCAGGAACAGCAGCAACGGTACCACCCTCACCAGCCAGGGTCCCCAGCCATCGGTTTGCACGTCATGCATGACCAGGCCGCCATAGCTGAGCAGAACTAGCAGGGCCAGATAGCTGGTGATCACCAGTCGACGGCTCTTGTCGACCATTGTGTCGAGTCCTTGCTGATCTTCCATCCGTTCCATCTGCTGTCTCATCAAGTGCTCTCACGCATGGGGGCAAGTGCCAGGGCCAGGCGGGCGAGACGCTTCCCCTGTGCCATGCAAAGGCTTCGCTCCTGCTCATCGAGAGAGCGATTGCTGCGCTGCCCGGCCAGATGGCTGGCCCCGTAGGGGGTGCCGCCAGTGGTGGTGGTGAAGAGCTCGGTCTCGCTGTAGGGCAAGCCCGAGAGCACCATGCCGTGATGCAGCAGCGGGACCAGCATGGTCATGAGCGTGGTTTCCTGGCCACCGTGCAGGCTGGCGGTGGAGGTAAAAGCGCTGGCTGGCTTGTCAATCAGGGCGCCATTCATCCATAGCTCGCTGCTGCCATCCAGGAAGTACTTGAGCGGAGCCGCCATGTTGCCGAAGCGGGTCGGGCTACCGATGGCCAGGCCTGTGCAGTGTCTGAGGTCATCGAGGCTGGCATAGACGGCGCCTTCGGCAGGAATGTCCGGGTCCACCGCCTCGCAGGTCGCAGAAACCGGCGGCACAGTGCGCAGCCTAGCGGCGATGCCGGACTCGGACTCGACGCCGGCGGCCATGGCCTCTGCCATGGCTCGGGTTGCGCCTTGGCGGGAATAGAACAGAATCAGCACATAAGGCGTGGTGGTGCTCATCAAGGCTCCAGGGATCAATAATTGAGAGGGCGGATCAGGCGGCGTCGATCAGGGACAGTACCGCTTCCGGCGGCCGCCCGATGATGGCGTGATCGCCGCGGTCGGCAATCGGGCGCTGCATCAGCCTCGGGGTGGCCACGATGGCGGCAATGACGGCATGACGGTCATTGATATCGATATCCTGAGCCTTCCACTCGGCTTCGTTGGTCCTCACCAGGTCCTTCAGGCTACCCTCGAGGCGATCGAGCAGCGCATTGAGCTGTTCGGCATCCAGCGGCTCCTGCAGGTAGCGATGCACGCTCAGGTCGATACCAGCTTCTTCGAGCAGAGCCAGCGCCTGACGTGATTTGGAGCAGCGCGGATTATGGTAGAGGGTGATCACGTCGCGAGGGTCCTTATGCGGTGGTACTCAAGTAATGGCAGATATTGTAGGCGGCCCCCAAGGCCCCCACAACCATGCAGCTGGCGTCAAATTCCACTCTTAAAATTATACCGTTATCTTTCTTGTTTAAACGCATCAGTAGCGACGGGGCATGGCGAACACGTTAGAGACGTCGATACACCCATGCCTGGGCGCCATTATCGAGTTGAACGCGAACTCGCTCATAGCGATGGCCCAGGCGTTCATAGCGGTCCAGGTCTGCCAACTCCTCAGCATCTACGCGGAGCACCATGCCATCGACACGCTGATTTCGGTCCTCGACCAGATCCAGCTCTCGCTTGCGAAATCCCGGCAGACTGGCCGCTTCGGGGCTGCCGGTGCGTCCATAGACCAGCCAACGAACGGGTGCGTGGGTCAAGGTGCCATAGACGAACACCTGATATTCGCCGCTCGGTATCGGGGGCAGCTCAGCGGGGCGATCATAGCCGAAGGGGCTCAGCAGCACCCACCACAGGTAGCCGGCGGCGATCAACATGGTACCGATCGTGGAACCGAGAGCGTATCTCAGGACGCGCATAAAAGTGGCCTTGATCGTTGATTTTAAGGTCATCAGGTCTTCGCGCGCTCATCCTGGCATGGCATGCTTCTTGAACGCTAGTCAGAACATCGCCGCGTCGGGAGGCTATCACCATGAATATGATGGATCGCGAATTTCGCCGTCAGATGGGAGATGTGCTCCCTCTTGCCAAGGGCAAGGACCGGGCCGATGTCAGTCAGAGGCCCAAGGGGCCCAACGAGGCACAACAAGCGCGACGCCTAGCGGCACAGCAGGCAGGTGACGAGGGCAACTTCCTGTCGGATGATTTTGTCGAGGTAGTCGGCTCTCACGATCCCCTCGAGTATCGGCGTGACGGCATCCAGCTGGGTGTGGTCGAGCGCCTGCGTCATGGCGGCTATCCGCCGGAGGCCCATCTGCACCTGCAACGCCGGCCGCTAGCCGAGTGTCGACGAGAGCTGTTCGGCTTTATTCGCGAGGCCCATGCCCAGGGGCTGCGCTCGCTGATGGTGGTGCATGGGCGAGGGCGGGAGGACGACAGTCCCGCCAATGTGCTGCGCTCTTATCTGGCCAAGTGGTTGGCTCAGTTTGAGGAGGTCCAGGCCTATGCCTCCGCCCCGGCTTCGCAGGGTGGGCTAGGCGCAACCCTGATCATGCTGAAAAAGTCTGAACGCGCGCGGGCCAACAATCGCGAGCGTCAGCAAAAGCGTCGCGGCTGAGGATGACTCAGCCACATGACATCATGTCCCTGAAACGCCAAGGGCCCGGCGATAGCCGGGCCCTTGATGATGCAAGTCGTCGGTGATGGCGTGGCTCAGGAGTGATTGCCTTCCCGCAGGCGACGCTCGAAAAGCGCCTCGTGGGTATCGACGCCAGGCTGGTAGCTGACGCTGAAGGCGCCCAGTGCCCGCTGTGCATCCTCAAGAAGCTGGTCATCGCGCAGCGCCAGGGCATCGAAGCCACAACGGCTCATGTAATAGAGCTGGTCGACCAGTATATCGCCAATGGCACGAATCTCACCCTGATAGCCGAAGCGTTCGCGCAGCATCCGAGCGAGGGTGTACCCGCGCCCGTCGGTAAACGCTGGGAAATCGATGGCAATTCGCGGCGCGGACGCAAGCTTCTCGGCGAGTTCGCCATCGAGCGCCGTGTCGCTGGGAAGCCAGGGCGCCAGGGCGCTGTCTGCTTCGGCCTCGAGCCACAGCGCCAATGGCACGATGGCCGGCCGTGCCTCGGGCAGCGCTTCGGTGTCCCGGGAAAGCGCCCAGGTGTCGGTTTCCGGTTGGCCCTTTTTGAGTAGCGTACGGGCCACTGTCGGCTGTTGATCAGGCATAGACCCGCTCCTTGAAAGGTTTGATCCCGATGCGGCGGTAGGTATCGAGGAAGCGCTCGTCGTCGTGGCGCGACTCGACGTAGACCTTGAGCACCTTGTCGATCACATCAGGGACATCCTCGCGGTAGAACGACGGACCGAGGATCTTGCCAAGGGAGGCGTCGTCGGTCGAGTTGCCACCCAGCGAGATCTGATAGTACTCCTCGCCTTTCTTGTCGACGCCCAGAATGCCGATGTGGCCCACATGGTGGTGGCCGCAGGCGTTCATGCACCCGGAGATGTTGAGATCCAGCGGCCCCAGGTCATAGAGGAAGTCCAGGTCCTCGAAACGCTCCTGAAGGGCCTGAGCGATGGGGATCGACACGGCATTGGCCAGCCCGCAGAAGTCGCCGCCCGGGCAGCAGATGATATCGTTGAGGGTGCCCACGGTAGGGTTAGCCATGCCCAGCTCGTCGAGGGCTTGCCAGAGGGCTTCCAACTGATCCACGGGGACGTCGGATAGCACCAGGTTCTGCTCGTGGGTCACGCGAACCTCGCCGAAGCTGAAACGCTCCGCGAGGTCGGCCACGGCCTCCATCTGGTCCGAGGTGACATCGCCCGGGGCCAGCTCGCGACGCTTGAGCGACAGGGTGACGGCCTTGTAGCCGGCCACCTTGTGATCAGTCACGTTATTGGTCACGAAGCGGGCAAGGGCACGGTCTTCCTGACGTTTTTGCTCGTAGGCGGCGATGGCATCTTCGCTGACCGGACGGCGCTCGGGTTCCGGGAAGTGGGTTTTGGCGGCTTCCACGGCAGCAGGCGTCAAAGTCTGGGCGCCATCCTTGAGATGCTCCCACTCGGCGTCGACGCGACGACGGAATTCCTCGATGCCCAGGGCCTTGACCAGAATCTTGATGCGGGCCTTGAACTTGTTGTCACGGCGGCCGAACTGGTTGTACACGCGCACGCAGGCTTCGAGATACGTCAGCAGGTGCTTCCAGGGCAGGTCGTCACGAACCACATCGCCGATCATCGGCGTACGGCCCAAGCCGCCACCGGCCAGCACCCGAACGCGCACTTCGCCCTCGGCATCGCGCCACAGGCGCAGGCCGATGTCGTGGACCTGAATGGCGGCGCGGTCGGCGCTGGCCCCGGTGACCGCGATCTTGAATTTACGCGGCAGGAAGGCGAATTCAGGATGCAGCGTCGACCACTGGCGAATCAGCTCGCACCAGGGACGCGGATCCTCTACTTCATCGGCGGCGATGCCGGCGAACTGATCGCTAGTGGTGTTGCGAATGCAGTTGCCGCTGGTCTGGATGGCATGCATCTGTACCTCGGCCAACTCGCCGAGAATGTCCGGTACCGTCTCGATGGCCGGCCAGTTGAGCTGCAGGTTCTGACGGGTACTGAAGTGACCGTATCCCCGGTCGTAACGCCGGGCAATCGAGGCCAGGCGACGCAGCTGATCGCTCGACAGCATGCCGTAGGGGATCGCAATACGCAGCATCGGCGCGTATTTCTGGATATAGAGACCGTTCTGCAGGCGCAGCGGGCGGAATTCTTCTTCGCCCAGGCGGCCATCAAGGTAGCGGTTCATCTGGTCACGGAACTGGGTGACCCGCTCATCGACGAGGGTCTGGTCGTAGTTGTCGTACCGATACATTCAGTCGTGTCCTGCTGGTCAGGGCGTGATGAAGGAGTGATGCCGTTTATGGGCGACGATACTCCTAACCTTATATTCTATGAAAGAATAAATGTTCATAAATTTTAATTAAAGAGTTATTAGAGCCGATCCATCTCGACGTCAGACGGTCGAGTGTGATCGGACTGACGCTAGATGGCCAGCCGTTGCCAGTGGCCTCGCTGCCAAATGACGGCAAAGCCCAGCGAATTCAAGCAACGATAGCCGAGCTGAACCCACCAGATGCCCAGCAGGCCATGCCCCAGCGCTACACCGACCCACCAGGCCAGAGGCAGGAAAATCAGCCATTGGGTTGCAAGCGTCATCGTCATCACGGTGCGATTGGCGCCCGCACCGAGCAGGGCCTGGCCCAGTACCAGCGCGCACACATCCAGTACCATCATCAGCGCGGTCAGCTGAAGAGGCAGGTGCCCGAGGGCCACCAGGGCTGGGTCATGCAGGAAGATGCCGAGCACTACATCGGGGAATATCAGCATCGGCAGGGCGAGCAGGGCCAGGCAAATCCAGGCGATGCGTACCACGTCCCAGCCCCAGCGGTGGGCGTCCTGGTTCGATTGCTGCCCCATCGCTTGTCCCACCAGGCTCATCGCCGCCACCCCTAGGCCGACACCTGGCAGGATCAGCAGCAATGACAGATTCACCAGTACATGACCCACCGCGACGCTTGCGGTGTTCAACTGGCCAAGGATCCAGAACAGCACGGCGTACCCGCCGGCGAACCATAGCTGCTGAAAAGAGTGCGGTGCGGCCAGTTTCAGGGTAGTCAGCAGGGTAGTGATATTGAACCTGCCACCGATGGGGCCAGCGTGTCGAGAGGTATATACGGCCCACAGGATCAACCCGAGCAGCAAGGACAGGCTGGTCCCCGCACCGGCGCCGGCGGCACCTAGTGTTGGCAGGCCCGCATAGCCAAAAATGAGCCCGATGCTCGTCAGCACATTCACGACATGCATGATCAGGATGATGCGCAGATAGATGCCGGTCTGCTGAACGCCATTCCAGTAGCCTCTGAAACAGAAGATCATCGCGACCGGTACCAGTGAGACCACGCGCCAGCGGAAGTACTCGACGGCCTGGGCATGAACCCCGGTGTCCGGGTTGATCAAGCCAATCAACGCCGGTGCCTGCCACAGACAAAGCACCGTTAACGGCAGGGCCAGCGTCAGGGCAATGGCCAGGCCGGCATGCAGGGCATCGGTGCGTTTATGCCAGTCCTGCTCACCGTGGCGCCTAGCGGTCTGTGCCTGGACCCCAGAGGACAACCCGAACACCAGGGCGGTGATCATGAACATCGCATAGCCACCGATGCCGACACCTGCCAGCGCCGTTTCCCCCAGCGAACCAACCAGAGCGGCATCGATCAGGTTGAGCAGGCTTTGCGACAGCATGCCGGCAATGATCGGCAGCGCAAGCTTGAGGATGGTATTTCGTCGTGAGGATTCGGGCAGCATGCCGCCTTCCAGTCAAGTGATGGAGCCCACCCTGAGGGCGGGCTCCGACGTGCAGCGCAGAGGTGTCGATAGCGGCTGAATCGTAGCTAACGAAGTGCCCTGCGGTTCAGGGCAGCTTGAATGCCGATGTCAGCTCGGGTCGTAGGAGAGCACCGGTGACAGCCAGCGCTCCATCTCGCCAAGCGGCATGTCCTTGCGGCTGGCCAGCGATTCGACCTGGTCGCGGGTGATCTTGCCGGTGGAGAAATACTTCGACTGCGGATGGGCGAAGTACCAGCCGGAGACCGCTGCCGCCGGCCACATGGCAAAGTTCTCGGTTAGCGCCAGGCCGCTGTTTTTCTCGGCGTCGAGCAACCGGAACAGGGTGGCCTTCTCGGTGTGATCGGGGCAGGCCGGATAGCCTGGGGCTGGGCGAATGCCCTGATACTTCTCGGCAATCAGCGACTCGTTATCGAGCGCTTCCTCGGGCACATAGCCCCAGAACTCCTTGCGGACCCGCTCGTGCATGCGCTCGGCGAAGGCCTCGGCGAGACGGTCGGTAAGGGCCTGGACCATGATGGCGTTGTAGTCGTCGCCGGCCGCCTCATAGCGCTTGCTCAGCTCGTCAACGCCATGACCGGTGGTGACTGCGAAACCGCCGATCCAGTCGGGTATGCCGCTTTCCTCACCCTTGGTGTCATAGCGAGGTGCGATGAAGTCAGCAAGGCTGTAGCAGATGCCATCGCGATTCTTGGTGGTCTGCTGGCGGATGTGGTGCAGGCGTTCGATGACCTCGCTTCGCGACTCGTCGGCGTAGACCTCGATCACGTCATCCTCGACGCTGTTGGCCGGCCAGATGCCGATCACGCCGCGGGCGGTGATGTGGCCCTCGTCGAGCAGCTTGGCAAGCATCTCCTGGGCATCCTTGAAGAGGCTGCGGGCGGCCTCGCCGACCACCTTGTCATCGAGGATCTTCGGGTACTTGCCGGCCAGCTGCCAGCTCATGAAGAAGGGTGTCCAGTCGATGCGCTCGACCAGCTCTTCGAGGTCGTAGTCGTCGAAGACCTTGAGCCCGGTGAAGCTCGGCGCCGCCGGCGGGTGGGCGGCCCAGTCGGTCTTGAAGCGGCGCTTGCGGGCCTGGGCATAGTCGAGGTCGGCGGCCTTGGGGCGGCGCTTGGCGTTGCGCTCTCGCACGGTCTCGTACTCGGCACGTAAATCGGCGGTGTAGGCCGGCTTGAGTTCCGGCGAGAGCAGCCGTGAGGCCACGCCGACGGCTCGCGAGGCATCGGTGACGTAGACCACCGGATGCTCGTACTGGGGTTCGATCTTGACCGCGGTGTGGGCCTTGGACGTGGTAGCGCCGCCGATCAGCAGCGGGATGTCGAAGTTCTGGCGCTGCATTTCCTTGGCCACGTGAACCATTTCGTCAAGCGAAGGCGTGATCAGGCCTGACAGGCCAATGATGTCGGCGTTTACCTCGCGGGCGGTCTGCAGGATCTTCTCGGCCGGCACCATCACGCCCAGATCGATGACCTCGTAGTTGTTGCACTGCAGGACCACGCCGACGATGTTCTTGCCGATGTCGTGGACGTCACCCTTGACCGTGGCCATGACGATCTTGCCCTTGGCCTGGGTCTCGCCGCTCTTCTCGGCCTCGATGTAGGGAATCAGGTAGGCCACTGCCTGCTTCATCACCCGCGCCGACTTGACCACCTGGGGCAGGAACATCTTACCGGCGCCGAACAGGTCGCCGACCACGTTCATGCCGTCCATCAATGGGCCTTCGATGACCTCGATGGGCCGGGTCGCGCGCTGGCGTGCCAGCTCGGTGTCATCCTCGATGTAGGCGGTAATGCCCTTGACCAGCGCGTGCTCGATGCGCTTCTCGACTTCCCAGGAGCGCCACTCGAGGTCTTCCTTCTTGGCGGCACCGCTGCCGTCACCCTTGAACTTGTCGGCGATATCGAGAAGACGCTCGGTGGAATCGTCACGCCGGTTGTTGACCACGTCCTCGACCGCTTCGCGCAGCTCTTCCGGCAGGTCATCGTAGACTGCCAGCTGTCCGGCGTTGACGATGCCCATGCTCAGGCCGGCGCGAATGGCGTGGTAGAGGAACACCGAGTGGATGGCTTCGCGCACCGGGTTATTGCCGCGAAACGAGAAGGAGACGTTAGACACGCCGCCTGAGACCAGCGCATGGGGCAGGTGCTCGCGGATCCACTGGGTGGCCTGGATGAAGTCCACGCCGTAGTTGTTGTGCTCTTCGATCCCGGTGGCGATGGCGAAGATGTTGGGGTCGAAGATGATATCTTCCGGCGGGAAGCCGATCTCATCGACCAGCAGGCGATAGGCGCGTTCGCAGATCTCGGTCTTGCGGGCGAAGGTGTCGGCCTGGCCCTGCTCGTCGAAGGCCATGACCACCACGGCGGCGCCGTAGCGCATGCACCTGGTCGCCTGTTCGCGGAAGGCATCCTCGCCTTCCTTCATGGAGATGGAGTTGACCACCGCCTTGCCCTGCACGCACTTCAGGCCGGCCTCGATGATCTCCCATTTCGATGAGTCGATCATGATCGGTACGCGCGAGATGTCGGGTTCGCCAGCGATCAGGTTGAGGAAGCGCACCATGGCTTCCTCAGACTCGAGCATGCCCTCGTCCATGTTGATGTCGATGATCTGGGCGCCGTTGTCGACCTGCTCCAGCGCGACCTCAAGAGCGGTGGTGTAGTCCTCTTCCTTGATCAGACGCTTGAAGCGCGCCGAGCCGGTGACGTTGGTCCGCTCGCCGACGTTCACGAACAGCGAGTCGGCGCTGATGTTGAAGGGCTCGAGGCCAGATAGCCGGCAGGCGATCGGCCGTTCCGGCACCTGGCGGGGCGCCATGCCTTGAACGGCCTCGGCGATGGCCTTGATGTGCTCGGGGGTGCTGCCGCAGCAGCCGCCAATGACGTTGACCAAACCGCTGCTCGCGAACTCGGCGACGATGGCCGCCATCTCCTCGGGGGTCTGGTCGTACTCGCCGAATTCATTGGGCAGGCCGGCGTTGGGGTGCGCCGAGACGAAGGTGTCGGCCTTGTTCGAGAGCTCTTCCAGATAAGGGCGCAGCTCCTCGGCCCCCAGCGCACAGTTGAGGCCCACGGAGAAGGGGTTGGCATGACGCACCGAGTTCCAGAAGGCTTCGGTGGTCTGGCCGGACAGGGTACGGCCTGAGGCATCGGTAATAGTGCCGGAAATCATCACCGGCAGGCGTTTGCCCAGCGCGTCGAACAGCTCCTCTAGGGCATAGATCGCCGCCTTGGCATTCAGGGTGTCAAAGATGGTCTCGATCAGAATCAGATCAGCGCCGCCCTCGATCAGCGACTCGGCGGACTCATAGTAGTTGTCGCGCAGCTCATCGAAGGTGACATTGCGCTTGGCCGGGTCGTTGACGTCCGGTGACAGCGAGGCGGTGCGGGAGGTCGGACCGAGTACACCGGCCACATAGCGCGGAATGCCGGTCTCGGCGCCTACCGCATCACAGACCTCGCGGGCGAGGCGTGCCGACTCGCGGTTGAGCTCGGGGACCAGCTCTTCCATGCCGTAGTCGGCCTGAGAAAGGCGAGTGCTGTTAAAAGTGTTGGACTCGATGATCTCGGCGCCCGCTTCCAGGTAGTCGCGGTGAATGCGCGTCACCAGATCCGGGCAGGTCAGCGCCAGCAGGTCGTTGTTGCCTTTCAGATCCGACGGCCAGTCGGCGAACCGCTCGCCGCGAAAGTCGGCTTCATCCAGTCCGGCATTCTGCAGCATGGTGCCCATGCCGCCATCGAGGATCAGAATGCGGGAGGCCAGGCGTTCGGCGAGGGTGGCAGTGACGGGGGTCGGGGTAGCGGCCATGATTCGGGGCGGTCTCCAGCGTGAGTCGCGTCTTCTACTGTGTCGAGCGGATCTAGTGTCGGGGCTCGGTTTTGCGCGATAGCTTATCAGAAAGGGGGTGGCGACGGGCAGCGCCAAGCGGGGTGGGCATTATAAGCCTGAGTATTTCACTCGGGATTGTTTCGCCGCGCACTTTTGCTTAACATGATAAGCAAATTCGACCTCTCGAATCAGGACCATCTCCCCATGAGCCAGAGCATCCAGATTACCGACAGTGCCCAAGACTATCTCGCCGAGCTGCTCGAGAAGCAGAATGTCGAAGGCATCGCAGTGCGTATCTTTATCACCCAGCCGGGTACGCCCTACGC
The DNA here is from genome assembly GCF_003268885.1 of Onishia taeanensis. Classification (GTDB taxonomy): domain Bacteria; phylum Pseudomonadota; class Gammaproteobacteria; order Pseudomonadales; family Halomonadaceae; genus Onishia; species Onishia taeanensis_A. The sequence continues at coordinate 151,227 of NZ_QLSX01000007.1, read as the reverse complement.
TGAGACGTGCCTGGCCTACTGCCGTCCGGGCGAGGAAGAGCCTACAGACGAGAAGCTCGCTCTCGATAAGATTACCGTCTTCCTGGACAAGAATAGCCTGCCGTTCCTCGACGAGGCGGTAGTCGATTTCAATGCCGACCGGATGGGCGGTCAGTTGACCATCAAGGCGCCCAACGCCAAGATGCCCAAGGTCAACGCCGACAGCCCCCTCGAGGATCGCGTCAACTACGTGCTCTACAGCGAGATCAATCCGGGGCTTGCCGCCCACGGCGGTGAAATCAAGCTGATGCAGATGACCGAGGACAGCGTGGCCGTGCTGGCCTTCGGCGGCGGCTGTCAGGGCTGCTCGGCCGTGGACCTGACGCTCAAAGATGGCGTCGAGAAAACGCTGCTTGAGCGCATCCCGGAGCTTGCCGGTATCCGCGATATCACCGACCACACTGATACCAGCCAGGCCTACTATCGCTGATCGGCTAAAGCGGATGGCAAGGCGTTGCTTGAACGCCGCTGAGTGAGGGCTGTTGAGTTAACGACATTACTTCTTCAGTCCCAGTACAAGACGGGCGCCCCAGGGCGTCCGTCTTGCGTTAGGGTTTTCCCTATCTACCCACCTACCGATCTACCTGTCTAGCTACCCACCTGCCTATCTCGTGCGACTTACCGTTAACGCCTCAGTAGACGAACGGCGGCAGAGGCGTATTGGCCAAGCGCGCTTCGGTTTCCAGCAAGCGCTTCTTTAGCGCTGTGATTTCCGCATCTTTTTCTTCCAGGCGATGCTCGAGACGCTCCTGTTGCCGCTTTCTGTCTCGGTCCTGTTCCTTGCGCTGCTCAAGCTGCCAGTGCGCCTCGCGATGCTGCTGTTGAGACTCGGCTACCTGTGTGCGCTGCTCCTGCAGCTGCTTGTCGAGATTTTCATTGCGTGACTCCAGCTGCGCCTGGCGAACGCCATGCTGCTTGTCGGCGGCATGGCGTTCCTGGCGAGCGTCGTCCAGCAGGCTCATCAGTCGCGCTTCGGCGGCTTCGTTGCGCTGTTCTTCCTGATGCAGGCGGGCCTGATGTTCGGCGTCGCGTGCCGTCAACTCTTCATGGTGCTGAGCGGCCAGCGCTTCATTGCGCTCCTGGAGTCGTGTGAGCTCCTTTTCGAGTTGCTGAACCCGCTGCAGGGCTTTCGCTTCACGCTCGGAAAGGTTGTCGCGTTGGGCCTGGCAGCTCGCCAGGGTGGCGCTCTGCTCCTCAAGCCGTGTCTGGGCGTTGGCCAAGTGATCGGCAACCGCCGACTCCCGCTGGCCGGCATCTTCTGCCCGCCGCTCGCTTTCACGAGCGACTTCCAGGGCATCGGTGGCGCGCTGATCGGCTTCCTGGCGATAGAGCACCAGGCCCTCGCTGGCGGTGTCCTGAGCCTGACGCCACAGCTCTTGGGTCAATGTCTGCAAGGCCTCGGGCAATTCCTGGGCAGGCGGCTGGTCCCGATTCTCTTCACGTTCGATCCGCCACTGACGCAGGTGCTCGCTGATAGTGGTGAAGCTGCCTGTACCCAGCACCTCACGGATTCGCTGCACGCTAGGCGCGTCTCCGCGGCTCAGTAGGGTATGAATCGCCCGCTGCACATCCTCGTACTGCACGCCGCTTCGCGCCATGACGCCTTTCTCCTTCTTAACATCGATTTATCGCCGGGTTGGCCTGACGTCGGGTATCCATTGCTCTGTCAGAGATGGCTGGCCGAGGCCTTTTTTATCTTAGCCATATTATCGGCAATCAGGGGCTGAATAAAGCATATTACGTAAAACACATTACGTAATTTTATTTATCTTTAAAACCATAAATTCATGATTACGCGCCTTATCTTGATTATATGAGCCCGTAACGGCGACAATGGTTACCGAGGCGCCCGAGCCAGGTCTGAAGGGGCTGATACGACGGTATGTTCGTGGAATCTCCGGTTCATCCGGCGACATAACGGGCGTATAGGGACCATCAAAGGGAGCGCTAGGTGACAGAGAGTCGATGGCCGCAGCAGACGGGAGAGGTGGCACAACGGCAGGAGGTGCCGGTTTCTGTGCAGGGCAGGGCGGCGGTGCTCGCCGATGCGACAAGGATCAGCGCCACCAGCGACGTGGAAGCCGTTGCTGCCTGGCTGGAGGAGTACCGGGATAGCGCTCAGACCTTCCGGGCCTATCGCAAGGAGGCCGAGCGCCTGTTGCTATGGTTGGACAGCCAGGGCCTGACGCTTTCGTCGCTTCGCCGGGACGGACTGGACGCCTTCGAAGCTTTCCTCGCCGACCCTCGGCCCGCCGCGCGCTGGATCGGGCCACCCAGGCCACGCCATGCAGAGGACTGGCGGCCCTTTCGGCGCCCGCTCTCGGCGGCGAGTCGACGCCAGAGCCTGGTGATCCTGCAGGGGCTTTACAGCTGGCTGGTGGAAGCGGGGTGGGTGGACCATAACCCCTTTCGCCTGATGCGGGGCAAGCGTCGGCGTCTCGACAATCGGCAAGAGGGCATCGAGCGCTACCTGGAGCGCCCTTTGTGGAATTGGTTATGGGGCTGGCTCAACCAGTCACTGCCCCAGGCAGCGACCCAACGTCAGCGCTTTGAATGGCAGCGCCGGCGGCTGATCTTCGGCTTTGCCTACCTGCTGGCACCTCGCATCAGCGAGTTGGCTGCGGCCCGGATGGGGGATTTTCAGCGGCGGGAAGGGCGTTGGTGGTGGCGAGTGATCGGCAAGGGCAACAAGTTGGCGACGATTCCGGTACCACCGGACATGATGACGATGCTCGGCGACTGGCGTGAGCAGTTGGGCCTGGCCAGACTCCCGGCGCCCGATGACGATTCGCCGGTACTACGCGGGCTGGACGGAAAACGCGGCCTGGGGGATAACCAGCTCTATCGGCTGATCAAGAAGGCGTTCGAGAGCGCGGCATTCGCGCTGGAAGCCGCCGGCGAAAGAAGAGAGGGCGTGGCAGGTCAGAAAGGCGAGGCAGGCGTGGGGAATGACGCCCTGGCCCGCACCTTGCGCGCCGCCACCCCGCACTGGCTTCGCCACACCGCCATCACGCATCAGGCCCAGGGTGGCGTCGAGCTTCGCTACCTGGCCCGCAGTGCCCGTCACTCGCGACTGGACACCACCGCCCGCTACCTGCACGCCGAAGCCGAGGAATGGCAGCAGCAGATGAGTCGCCATGGGCTCGATTGATGTCTGGAATTGGGCACGGGATCAGCGCGACGCAGCGGCTTCATGACGGATGGGGTGGTTCAATAGGAGGTGGCGAGGGGACGACGCCCCGGGTGGCGAGCCGTTATACTGGCGGCCAAGATTCGCGGGTTGAGGCGTTAGCCGGGCCCGCAGCCACTCATGTTCTGGAGAGACCATGTCCGACACCGCTCAGGAAAGCCAGACCGAACTGATCGAAGAGTTCGAGATGTTCGATAACTGGATGGATCGCTATCAATACATCATCGACATGGGCAAGCAGCTGCCGGCCTTTCCCGACGAGTGGAAGACCGATGAGCTCAAGATCCAGGGCTGTCAGTCCAATGTCTGGATGCGTTCACAGCGAGATGGCGATCGGCTGCACTTCGATGCCACCTCCGATGCGGCCATCGTTTCTGGCCTGATCGCCGTGCTGATGCGCATCTTCAACGACCGTCCACCTGCCGAGATTGTCGCCACGCCGCCGAGCTTTCTCGAAGAGCTGGGATTGGACAAGCATCTGTCACCGACCCGCAGCAACGGGCTGCATGCGATGCTCGAGCGCATCTATCAGGTGGCCAAGGCAGAAGCCTGACCGCTGGCAACGCTCTGGCAAGAGCTCCGCTGAATCGGAAGGCTCCCGGGATCAACTGAAGACCAGGCTTTCATAATCGTTTTTTTAGGATAAGGTGGCGTTCTAATCGTTTATTCGGTCGGGTAATCATTTTGTCGACGCCAACGCACAATGAAATCGGTTATGGCTGGCTCGCGGCACGCTATGGTGTATTGGCAACCCAGCCACTGGCCGTAGAAAGCTGCATCGGACGCAAACGCCATACGTATGAAGCCAATGGCGTACGCCAGGAAACCTATCTCGAAGCCATGCGCCCTGAGGACACTCTCGCGGCGCACCTGACCTTTGCCCTGAAACATGAAGGCGTCCACCTGGAGCTTCTGGCGCGTCTGTTCCAAAGCATTGAGGCTGACCATCTAGCGACCTGGGTTCGCCAAGAGCCGACAGGCCAATATGCACGACGTGCCGGTTTCCTGTTCGAATGGCTGACTAGGGATACCCTCGACATTCCCGATACCGGCGGCAACTATCGTAACGCCCTTGATCCCCGCCACTATGTGACTGCCGAGACGCCTCGTCGGAATCGACGCTGGCGAATCAATGACAACCTGCCCGGAACGCCGGATTATTGCCCTTTGGTGCGCCGGACGCCGGACGTAGAATCGGCCCAAGCCTATGATATCGCTAGGCGCCTAGAAGACATGGAAGGCGAGTTTGGTGCCGACATTCTCCGCCGTAGCGCCGTTTGGCTGACAATCCACGAGAGCCGTGCCAGTTTTGCCATCGAGCATGAGAGCGGGCATCAGGATCGGATACAGCGCTTTGCCGTGGCCATGGAGCAATACTGCGGCCGACTGCCAGACCCCTTGGATCCTCACGCTCTTAGTCAGCTTCAAAGCGCCATCCTCGGGGTCTCGACGATTCGTCCTGGCTTGCGAGAATCTCCGGTGTTCGTCGGGAGTCGCTCAGTAGGCTATGGCTCGGTAATCCACTATGTGTGTCCGCATTGGGAATGGCTGCCCGGGATGCTTGAAGGCCTGCGTCGCTTCCTCGCCAGCACCGGCTCGTCCCAGTCCCTGGCCCGCGCCGCGGTCGCGAGCTTCGGGTTTGTCTTTATCCACCCACTGGCTGACGGCAACGGCCGTGTATCACGCTTCCTGGTCAACGACCTCCTGCGGCGTGATGGTCTGGTACCTGCCCCCTTTATCCTGCCGGTATCGGCCGCGATTACTTCATCAGCGATCAGGCGCGTTGAGTACGATCGTGTGCTTGAGCAATACTCGCGCCCCTTTATGGCGAGGTACCGAGAGAGTGTTGAGTTCCGGCAAGAGCGTCAACACTACGCCGACGGAATCGAGTCGGACTTCGACTTTTCCGCTTACACGCTGGCAGCTCCGAGTTGGCGCTATCCGGACCTGACGGATCAGGTCGAATATCTTGGCGGTGTGATCCGCTACACCCTCGAACACGAGATGCATCATCAGGCCGCCTTGCAGCGGGCTTGGTACGAAACGCGTGCAGCGATCAAGGATTGGGTGGAAGGGCCTGATGACCATATAGATCGCATCATCCGTGCCATTCGTCAGAACGGCAGGGTAAGCGGAAACCTCTGCAAGGAATTCCCTGTGCTGGAGGATTCGCGTCTGGCACGAAAGCTGGAGAAACTGGTAGCGGAGGGGTTCGAGGGCCTCAACGAACAGGCCTGAGGGTCAGCGACTCGACGACCGGTTCTGATCATCCTGACGGGTGCAAAAGTGCTCGTCAAGGCTGTCATCCTCTCGGCACAGCGCTTCGCTGGGTCCGCCGGGAACGGGATCGATGCCGCCTGGGTGCCAAGGGTTGCACTTGACCAGCCGCTTGAGTGCCAACCAGCCACCGCGAGCTGGACCATGCTCGCGTAACGCCTCCAGCGCATAGTGTGAGCAACTCGGCCAGAAACGGCAGCGAGGGCCTAGCAGCGGGCTGATGCCGTACTGATAGACCTTGATCAGGGCAATCAGTGGCAGGCTGGTCAGCTGAGCAAGCGTAGAGTGCTTTGGAGTCTTGTCGACCCTGTTGGGCTGATCAGAGCAGCGTGAGCGACTGGCCATGACCATCAGGAACGGGCGTAGAGCTGGTCGGGATCGATCAGGGTATCGCCGTCGACCTGTGCACCATCATCATCGAGGGCAACGTAGAAGCAGCTGCGCCGGCCGGTGTGGCAGGCCGGGCCTGTCTGGTCGACGGAGAGCAACAAGGTGTCGCCATCGCAGTCCAGATGCGCGGCCTTGAGCATCTGCATCTGGCCCGAGGATTCCCCCTTGCGCCACAGCTTGCCGCGGGAACGCGACCAGTAGCAGACCCGGCCGGTGGCAAGGGTCTCTTGCAGTGACTCGCGGTTCATCCACGCCATCATCAGCACGTCGCCGCTGTCATGCTGCTGAGCAATGGCCGGGATCAGACCGGCGTCGTTCCAGCCGACGTTGTCCAGGATGGTGGCCAGCGATTCGCGGGTGCCGGTGGGAACGCGCTCGAGGCGCTTGAAAACTTCGCTCATGAGGTGCTCGACTCAAGATTGGGCGTGAAGGGTCGGCTCGCGGCGGGCGGCCAGGCAATCGTGGCAGCTACCAAGCAGCTCGATGGTCTGGCGCTCGACGCGAAATCCCTGATCGCGGGCGCGCCGTGCCAGCTGGTCATTGACGTCATCCAGGTGTAGCTCTTCAACGCGACCGCAGTGTCGGCAGATCAGCAACTGAAAGCCGTGGGCGTGCTCGGGGCAGGGGCAGGCAACATAGGCATTCAGGGACTCGATGCGGTGAATCAGTCCCTGTTCGATCAGGAATTCCAGCGCCCGATATACCGTGGGCGGTCGCGCGGCGGCGTGCTCCTGAGTGAGTCGGTCGAGCAGCTCGTAGGCCTTGAGTCCGCCACTGGTGGTGGCGATCATCTCCAGCACCCGACGGCGAATCGGCGTGAAGCGTGCACCCTGCGACTCGCAGTGGCGTTCGGCTTGTTGAATCAGTGAATGCGTTTCGGGCATGGCGCGCCTGGCGGTGTGACGAAAGCCACTATTCTACGCGCCACATGAGTCCCCAGCCAGTCAGGGCGCCATGCCCTCTGGGCCCGGGTTCGACTGGCGGCTAAGGTCGCCTGATCATCTACCGTCAGGCCGGCGCCGCATCCGCTGATGAGATGAGCTCGGCACGGCGGGCGAAGTGCCTTCGTGCGAATGCGACCCTGGAGGCCGCATCGACCCCCTCGGGCTGTTGCTCGATAAGATCCAGGCGAGGGCGCAGGCCCTCACCGTTGGCCATCTGAATGGCGAGCCCGGGGCGGGCATTCAGTTCGAGCAGCATCGGGCCATGATCGCGATCCAGCACCATGTCGGTACCCAGATAGCCAAGCCCCGTCATCTCATAGCAGCTCGCCGCCAGCTCCAGCAGGGTGTTCCAGCCGGGAATGCGCAGACTGGCGAGCTCATGGCCAGTGTCCGGGTGGTCATGTCGGGGACGGTCGAACTGCACACCGCGCAGAGCCGTGCCGGTGGCGATATCCAGCCCGACCCCGACCGCGCCCTGGTGGAGATTGGCCTTGCCATCGGAGGCAGCAGTGGACAGACGCATCATCGCCATCACCGGATAGCCCTGAAACACGATGACGCGGATGTCAGGCACTCCCTCATAGGTGTACTGGGTCAGCGTGTCATCGAAGTTGATGAGTGATTCGATGACCGCCACGTCCGGTGACCCGCCCAGGGAATAGAGCCCGGAGAGGATGTTGGAAACATGGCGTTCGATATCCTCGCGGCCCAGATGGGCGCCACTGGGCTTGATGTAGGCACTGCCATCGACGTGCTCGATGACCAGGATGCCCTTGCCGCCGGACCCCTTGGCCGGTTTGATCACAAAACCGGGATGCCCCTGCAAGATTCGGGTGACGTGCTTGACCTCGAACTGTGTGCTCACGGTACCGATCAAAGCCGGTGTGGTGATGCCGTACTCATGCGCCAGCAGCTTGGTCTTGAGCTTGTCATCGACCAGCGGATAGAGCTTGCGGCTGTTGTAACGGCCTATATAGCGGATGTTGCGCCGATTCATGCCGATGATGCCTTTGTCTCTCAACTTACCGGGAGTCGTCCACATGGGCTCAATCCTCCGTCACCGGCTTGAAGCGCTTGAGCTCCAGAAGCCGATAACCGGTGTAATTGCCGAGCAGCAGGATTAACGCCATCAGGATCAGCTGCACGCCCAGGAAGTTGAAGGTGATATGGCGCACCCAGGGGTTGTTCATCGCCAGATACGCCAGCACCGCCGTCAGCAGGCTGCCACCGCCCTGGATCAGCACTTCCTTGGGGCCTTCCTCCTCCCAGAGAATCGACATCCGCTCAATAGTCCAGGCCAGGATGATCATCGGGAAGAAGGTGATGGTCAGGCCGGCATTGAGGCCGAAGCGATAAGACATCACCGAGAAAACCGAAATGATGGCGATGACCGTGATGATCACCGCCGACACTCGCGCCACCAGCAGCAAGTTGAGGTGAGAGAGATAACTTCGGATCACCAGCCCCACGGTCACCACCAACAGAAAGCCGATCAGGCCAGTGAGTAGGGTGGTCTGAATGAGGGCCAGGGCGATCAGCACGGGCATGAAGGTGCCCGAGGTCTTGAGGCCCACCAGCACCCGCAGGAAAACTACCACCAGGGCACCGATCGGGATCAGCAGAATGGTCTGGAAGAGCGCCTGTTCCTCGAGCGGCAGGCTATGAATCGAGAAGTTGATCAGGGTGTCTTCGGCCAGCTGGTTGCGCACCGCGGTGGAGGCCGGCTGATTATGCTGAATCATCGAGAAACTGACGCGGGAGTTGGTACCGCCCTGTACCTCGAGTACGGCCCCGCCTCGGTCTTCCCAAAGCAACAGATTGTCGGGCTTGCCCTGTTCGCCGGTCACCGGGTTGAAGAGCACCGCGCTGCCGTCATCGCTGTACACCTGCAGCCAGCTTTGCAAAGATTGGCGGCGCCGGCCGTCGTCGAGAGCAAGGCCGCTGACCTCGCGGGCTTGCACGCCGGCCTCATTGAGCAGGCGCACCAGCAGTGGAGTGCGCTCGAACTGGGTCAGCAGCAGGCGAGAATTCTCGCCCTGACGGTCGCCGGTGAAATCCCGAATCAGCTCGCGGGCAAAGGTGACGGCATCCGCGGAGCGCTGCTGGGCACGCTCGATGACCTGACTGGCCGCGGTATCGAAGGGACGCTCCCAGGCTATCTCGCGGGGCAGGGGCGGTGGCTTGGCCTCACGATTAACCGCCTGGGGGGCTACCAGCAGCTGTACCGAGTAGTAAAGCTGCTGTGGGCCAATGGCGTCGCGAATCGACCATTGGGCCTGACGGCTTCCCTGGTCTTCGAGGAAGGCAAGACCATAGCCGGATGAGGCCGTGTTCTCGGTCAGCACCCGGTAACCCTGCTGAGTGGATGGCAGCGCTAGATTAACCATAACGGGATCACCCAGCGCAGAGAAGTTGACCTGAGCCTCGACCTCCCAGACCTGGCGCTGTTCGCCTGGCGTCCAGGGTACCTCGAAGGCAACGTGACGATGCACGCTGAGCGCAATGCCGGCGATCAGCAGAAAGCCGACGAGTAGATAGAAGGGCAGACGTGACATACGCAGTCCTCAAATAAGACATCACCCACCGGCATGGCGGCGGGTGATGATGACAGGCGAAAGGGAAGGGGTCAGCCCTGGTCAGGCGTCTCGGCGCTATCGATGTCGCGAGCTTCGTCGGCGGACGCTTCGCTAGCGGGCGCACCTTCCGGAAACTCCGGCCGTGGGTGCAGATAACGTTCGGCCACGTCGATGACGGCGATATCCATCATGAAGCGCCGCCCCAGAAGCACTGGATAGCTGAGCTGGCGACGATCACTCAGGGTAAACTCGACCTGTTCGCGAATCGGGCCCAGCGTCATCAGCAAGCTGATCACCGGGCGCGAGGCCTCGCCGTTGGACTGCAGCACCCGCACGCGGCGCTCAATGGGCGCTTCGATCCATTTGTCGCGAACGGCATCGACCACGGTATCGTCGGCCTCCAAGGCAAGCTTGAACTTGACCCAGTTATCGCCATCGCGTTCGAAGGGCGTGATCTCGCGGGCCGAGAGTGACGAGGTGTCGGCACCTGAGTCGATCCGCGCCTGGAGGTAGGTGGCGATGCTTGGCAGACCTATCCATTCGGAGCGACCCAGCAGCTCTTTGTTGCCGATATCCGAATCGACAGCGCAGTCCTTTATCACTGTCTCGGGTTCGCGTTTGGCTTGCGCCAGATCAGCGCGCAGCCCTCGCAGCAGACTTCCCACCTCGCGGATGTCGGCATCCACTCCGTCGAGACGCTGCTGCTGTTGGGCGTAGCGTTCCTGTTGGCCACCGCACTGTCCGTCAACCGCTGCTTCCAGCTGCGTAAAATGCGCATCCAGCTGGGCCGTGGTGGCCAGCTTGGCATGCGCCTCTTCCTGGGCCTGTGGCGACCAGGCACAACCCGCAAGAAGCGAGAGTCCCACTAATGCCGCCAGGCATGAATAGCGATTGCCCATCTTTCTCCTGCACCTTTCACCGGTCGTTGGTATCCGACCCTAGCCACCGCCGGAATGTTAAGACTTCTCTCAGCGAGCTTCGAGAAGAGTCCAGCGATGATAAGGAGTGATGACGAGACTGTCCATGTAGGCACTCGCCATGTGGGCACCGGGAGGACCCCGGTGCCTGCACGTTCACGACGTTGTCGTTGCCTCGGCGCCGGCATCCTTGGCCGCATTGTGATCGCGGGCCAGCAGCAGGTAGAACGCCGGCAGCACGAACAAGGTGAACAGAGTGCCGATGCCAAGCCCGGAAGCGATGGTCAAGCCGATATCGAAACGGCTGACCGCCCCAGCACCAGTGGCTATCAGCAACGGTACCATGGCAACGATCAGCGCTACCGACGTCATCACGATCGGGCGCAGGCGAATCGCCGAGGCTTCGATGACCGCGTCACGCTTGTTGAGCCCCTCCTCATGCTGCAACTGGTTGGCAAATTCGACGATCAGGATGCCATTCTTGGCCACGACCCCGATCAGGGTGATCAGGCCCACCTGGGTGTATATATTCAGGCTCGAGACCCCGAGGGTGATGAACGTCATGGCGCCGGCTACCGACATCGGTACCGAGACCAGGATGATCAGAGGATCACGCCAGCTCTCGAACTGTGCGGCCAGCACCAGGTAGATGACGATCAGCGACAGGAAGAAGGTCAATATCAGGGCGCTGCCCTGATTCATCAGCTGCCGTGATTCCCCCTTGTAGTCGACCGAGTAAGCCGGAGGCAGGCTCTCGGCGGCTGTCTGGTTGAGCCAGCCAAGAGCATCGCCGAGCGTCACACCGGGGCGCGGTACGCCCTCGAGGATGACCGAGTTCAACTGCTGGAACTGGCTGCGTTTAGAGGGTTCCACGCTGTCCTCGAAGCGCACCAGATTACCAAGCGGCACCTGCTCCCCGGAATCGGCTTCGATGTAGTAGTTGTCGATCATCGAGGCGTCGAGACGGTATTGCTGCTCGACCTGAGGAATGACCTTGTAGCTGCGTCCGTCCATGCTGAACCGGTTGGTGAAGCCTTCACCGAGCAGCGTCGACAGCGCCTGGCCGACATCGGCCATGGTCAGGCCGATATCCGCCACCCGATCACGATCGACAAGGATACGGGTGTTGGGGCGGTTGAAGTCGATCGACTTGCGCAGGAAGGCAAAGTTGCCGCTGCCCATGGCCTGTCCGAGCAGATCATCGGCGATGGCGTTGAGTTCTTCATAGCTGTTGCCGGTCGTCAGCACGAACTGAACCGGCAAGCCGCCACTGGAGCCGGGCAGGGAAGGACGCGCGAAGGCGGCAGTCTGCAAGCCGGTCACCTGGGAAAGGGCGCCTTGCAGCTGGGGCATGACCTCCATCTGCGAGACATCCCGTTCGCTCCAGGGCGCCATCTTGAAACCACCAAACACAGTGTCGGCGCTGGTGCCGCCGAGGATCATGAACGACTCTTTGTAGCCGTCGATGCCTTCCACTCGGGCCTGGATGTCATTGGCATAGCGCTCCAGGTACTCGAGGGTGCCCGTCTGCGGTGCGGTGCCCTGGAAGAAGATAATGCCCTGATCTTCCGTCGGAGCCAGTTCGTTCTGGCTGGTGATGAACATGAAGTAGATCGAGGCCAGAACCACCGTGGCGAACACCACCGGCACCGACACGGTTTCGAGGGTGCGTGTCAGAAGCCCTCGATAGCCGTTGGACAAGCCATCGAAGGTAGACTCGACGCCTTTTTCGAAGCGCGATGATTTTCCGTGAGACTTCAGCACCTTGCCAGACAGCATCGGTGATAACGTCAGGGCGACGATGCCCGAAATGACCACGGCACCTGCCAGGGTAAACGCAAATTCCGTGAACAGTGAGCCGACCAGGCCGCCCATGAAACCAATCGGGGCGTAGACCGCCACCAGAGTGGTAGTCATGGCGATGATTGGCACCGCCATCTCCCGTGCGCCGTTGATGGCCGCATCGAAACGGGATTCGCCGGCCTCGATATGTCGGTGTACGTTTTCGACCACGATGATGGCGTCATCCACCACCAAGCCGATGGCCAGTACCATCGAGAGAAGCGTGAGCAGGTTGAGCGAAAAGCCCAGCACCAGCATCACGAATGCCGAACCGATCAACGACAGCGGCACCGCTACCGCAGGAACCAAAGCCGCGCGGAACGAACCGAGCGACAGGAAGATCACCACCAATACGATCAGAAGGGCTTCGAGCAGGGTTTTGACCACTTCATTGATGGAATCATCGATGAACTCCGAGGCATCGTAGGGCAGCACGACCTTGAGGCCCGCCGGCAGCTGGCGGCGGATTTCCGGGAGGGTGTCGCGAACGGCCGTGGCGACATCCAGCGGGTTGGCACCGGGCGCCTGCTCGATGGCCATGAAGGTAGAGGGCGTCCCGCTGTACCAGGCGGTACTGTTATAGTTTTCGGCACCCAGTTCGGTACGCGCCACGTCTCTCAGGCGCACCAGGTCGCCGCCATCGTTACGCACCACCAGGTCCTCAAACTGACTGGGATCGGTGATGTCGGTATCGGTGGTCAAATTGATGACCACGAACTCGCTGCGGGTCTTGCCGACCCCGGCCTGGTAGTTATTGTTTTGCAGGACATCGATGACTTGGCTGGGGCTGACGTTCAAGGCCGCCATGCGCTGCGGGTCGAGCCAGATGCGCATGGCCATGCTCTGGCCGAAGCTGCGTGCCTTGGCGACCCCAGGCAGCGCCTGAAGCTTGGGCTGCACCACGCGCGTCAGGTAATCGGTAATACGCGGCACTTCCATGCGCTCTGAATAGAACGCCAGATACATCAGCGCGGTGCTGTCACCGGTCGATGACTCGATGACCGGGCTTTCAGCGGAGCTTGGCAGTACGCTGCGTTGGCTGGCCACTTTGGCCTGTACTTCGGCCAGAGCAGCATTGGCATCGTAGTTGAGCTCCATGTTGACTTCGATGGTCGAGGAACCCTGAATACTGGTCGATTCGATGAAGTCGATGCCATTGGCTTCGGCAACGGCCTGTTGCAAGGGCGTGGTCACGAAGCCTTGCACCAGTTCAGAGCTGGCCCCCGGATAGGACGTCGTCACCGTGATCACGGTGCTTTCAAGCTCCGGATACTGGCGAACCTCCATATCCATGGCAGCCCTCACGCCAACCAGCAGGATCAGCAGGCTGATCACGGTGGCGAGCACCGGTCGCCGGATGAAGATATCGGTGAATTTCATCAGCCCTGCGCCTCCTCATCAGCATTCGTCGCCTGCGGCTCGGGCGCATCCTGCTTGGCCACCTTGACCGGCTGGCCATCGCGCAGGCGCAGAAGGCCAGTAGCCACGACCTGATCGCCTTCAGAGAGGCCGTCGGTAATCTCGACGACATCGCCCCGGGTGCTGCCCGTCGTCACTTGCTGTCGGGACGCGACGGTCTGGCCCTGATCATTCTCGACGATCCGAAACACGAAGTCGCCGTAAGTATTGAAGGACAGCGCCGTACGGGGGAGGGTGAGGACATCACGGGTATCGGCCGACAGCGTACTGACCTCGGCGAACATGCCCGGGTGCAGCGCGCCGTCGGCGTTCTCGAGCTGGGCACGGACATTGAGCGTACGGCTCGATTCATTGATCGAGGGCGCGATGGCCAGAATCTCGCCCTCGAAGACGCGCTCAGGATACGCAGCGACCGTCAGCTCGATGCCGCGGCCTGCAGCCACTTGGTCCAGTGCGCGTTCCGGCACGCTGTAGTCGACGTGGATCGGGTCGAGCATGTTCAGGTCGACAATCGGTGTGCCGACGGCAATATATTCGCCCAGGTCGACCTGGCGCAGGCCAACAACGCCGTCGAAGGGGGCGCGGATGGTTTTCTTGTTGAGCTGAGCGCGCTGCTGTTCGGCATCGGCACGGGCAGCCTGATAGTTGGCTCGGGCTTCGTCGAACTGAGACTGGGACACTGCGTTACGCGGCAGCAGGTTGGAATACCGCTGGTAGGTCTCGTTGGCGAGCTGCGCCTGTGCTTCCAGCGCGGCAAGCGCGGCTTGGTCGACGCTGTCTTCGAGGCGAATCAGCACATCGCCTTTGCTGACGCTTTGACCCGACTCGAAGGCCACCTCACTGACGACGCCGGCCACTTCGTTGGCCACTTCGACACCGTTGATGGCGCGCAGGGAGCCGACAGAGCTCAACCCCGGGCGCCAGGATTGAGATTCAATGGTGACCGCTTCGACGGGCGACGGTGGTTGGGCTTGTGAGTTCTTTGCTCCCATTTCCTGCATTTTCAGGTACTTCCACCCGAAAATGCTGCCCAGAGCCACCGTCAGTACGATGACGACAATGACGAGACGTATTGTGGTTTTCATAGCTTGTTCCCGAGAAGCGTCGACAAGAACCATGCCCGCTACGCCATAAGGCATCGAGGCGGCACAGGGAAGATGTTATAAGAGTCCAATGATGTAAGTATGACGACCAAATGGCCAGCCACCTACAGCAAAAAGGGAACAATAGTTTCGAGTTTCCTTGAATCCGCATATTCAATTTAACATAATATATATTATGCGAAGTGTTCGGTTGGGTGGCTGTGGCGCCAAGTCATGAGTGACAGGCTTGCCGACCGCCTAAGCTATAGATCGGCGACCACAGTAACCTTGGTGGCTTACTGGATACGGGCTTCTCGTCTGCTTTGAGGCCTCGCTTGCCAGTCAAATCGACACTCGTGGCAGCAAGTGCTACCGTTCGCGGCTTTCATAACAGGAGACTAACGATGAGCGCTGAATATTCCCTGCATGACCTGGCCAAGGCCAAGGAAGCGCTGGAGCTCGCCGAAAAGGCATGGGAAGAAGATGACGGCAACAACCGTCAGGCCCATATCAAGAAGATATCCGCTGCACGGGCCGACTTTGCCATGATCGAGGGTCAGCTCAAGCGTGACGGCATAATCGCCGAGGAAGACGCGGCATTTTAAGCGGGTTTCAGGCCAGATATGCCGTGCGCGGCCATGTTTCATCAGGTTTGCCCAGCAATTAAGCTAGGCCGGTCGTTATAGCATTTCTGGTATAACACCCGTAGGTTGATTTCCGGCGGCTATCAGCGGCTGGGAGCGTCGGTGTCCGGTTTCATACTCCAGGAGTCACGCATGTCACAGAAGATCTATTGCATCGCCAGTTTCAAGCCCAAGCCCGGCCGCGAAGATGCCGCATTCAAGGCGCTACAGAGCCTTGAACCCAATGCGCACCGTGAAGATGCCTGTTTGCGCTACACGGTGACGCGTCGGATCGAGAGCCCCTTCGCCCAGGGTGAAAGCTATCCGATCGTGTTCCATGAAGTCTGGGCCAATCGTGAAGCCTTTGAAGCCCACTGCCAGCGCCGTGAAATCCAGGCGTTTTTCCAGTCGCAGGTGGAATCGCCGGATGGCGACATCGAAGACGCCAACGTATGCGTCTATACCGATGAACCCGCCGGTTTCGACGCGCCGCAGTTCTAATCAGGTCACCGGGTCCCCTGCGTTGAGCAAACCGCAGGGCGCAGTCCTGCCAATCTCGTTACCCGACCCTGCGTCGTCTTGAGGCAGTAGCGCAACCGCCCTTCTTTTACGTTTGCCACTGAACTCGCCGCCATGGCACGACTCTCAACGCCATGACCTTTCATATCAGGAGGAATGCATGCGTCATCTTGCCAAGCGACAACACCTTTGGGCGTTTGCGTTTCTCGGCCTTGCCCTGACGGGCTGTGCCGGCGTGGATGTCGAGGATTATGCGGGTAGCGAGCCGAGGCTGGATATTGCCGAGTATTTCGACGGCGATACCCGTGCCTGGGGCATGGTCCAGGACTACTCAGGCGAAGTGCAGCGGCGTTTTACCGTAGACATCATCGGCACCGTCGAGGGAGATACGCTGACCCTTGATGAACGCTTCCAGTATGCCAATGGCGAAACCGACCGCCGCGTATGGACCTTCGAGCGCGTCGACGAGCATCGCTGGATTGGCCAGGCCAGCGACGTCGAGGGCGACGTGGAGGCAACGCAGTATGGCCATGTCTTCCACATGAACTATCCGCTGGAAGTTGCTGTGGGCGGCCGGAACCTGACCTTCACCATGGACGACTGGATGTATCTGCAGCCGGATGGCCGCCTGATCAACCGGACCAACATGTCGAAGTTCGGCGTGACCCTTGGCGAAGTGACTCTGTCTTTCGATAAGGCGCCCTGAGCTTCCCTCAGTCGCAGATGGACCAAGCGCGGGCCGACCTAACCCGGCCCGGTCGACTCGATGGCTAGAAACCAAAAAGCCCCGATGATTCACTCATCGGGGCTTTTTTCATGCATGCCGTATAGGCACGTCTAGTACACGGGCTAACAGCTGATCAGCTGTTGTCGTCCGGCGCAGCGTAAGAGCCATCTTCGCGATGCACTTCATTGCCGGTCAGGCCCGGCGTGAAGACACAGGCGAGATGCATGGTCTTGCTGGCACGCAGCAGATGATCGTCATGCTGGTCGAGGATGTAGATATCGCCTGGCTTGATCGGCCAGATCTTGCCATCGGCCAGGGTCTCAACTTCACCTTCCCCTTCGATGCAGTAAACGGCTTCGAAGTGGTTCTTGTAGTGGATGTGGGTCTCGGTGCCTTCGAAAATGCGGGTAATGTGGAAGGAGCATTTGCCGCCGTCGTCGGCCAGCGAGAGACGAGTGCTATCCCAGTTACCGTTTTCGGCTTTCACCAGACGATCTGTCTTGCGCGCTTCTTCGAGATTGCGAACGATCATTGCGAACTTCCTCTGTTGGAATACTGATCAGGAACCCGGTATCGCCGGGTTCCTGTGGCGCTGCCATCATGCTATCGGGTGGCCGGCGTCGACTTACCCAAATACATGCTTGATGCTGGCTTCGACGATGTCCAGCCCTTCCAGCAAATCTTCGTCGCTGATGGTCAGCGGGCACAGGCACTTGATGGCCTGGCCGTCATGGCCACTGGTCTCGATGATCAGGCCGCGCTTGAAGGCTTCTTCAGTGATCTTGTCGGCGATGTCACCGGTACCCACGTCCAGGGCACGCATCAGGCCACGGCCGCGCTCGGAGGCCGGGATGCCCTTCTCGGTCAGCCACGCTGCCAGCTCCTGGAAGCGCTGTTCGACGATGCGGCCCTTGCGGGTCACGTCACGCTCAAGCTTGTCGTCGCTCCAGAATTCACGCATTGCAGCGGTGGCGGTAGCGAAAGCCAGGTTGAAGCCACGGAAGGTGCCGTTGTACTGGCCGGGTTTCCACTTATCGAGCTCGGGGCGCATCAGCACATGGGCGAACGGCAGGCCGAAACCGGACAGTGACTTGGAGTTGCAGACGATGTCCGGCTTGAGGCCAGCGTGCTCGAAGCTGAAGAACTTGCCGGTACGGCCACAGCCAGCCTGGATGTCGTCGACGATCAGCAGGATGTGATGGTCACGGCAGATCTGTTCGAGGCGCTTGAGCCACTCGATGCCCGCGGGGTTGATACCACCCTCCCCCTGAACGGTCTCGATGATGACGGCGGCAGGAATATCCAGGCCGCTGGAGTTGTCACCCAGCATTTTCTCGAAGTAATCGAGGGTGTCGACGCCTTCACCGAGGTATCCGTCGAAGGGCAGGAAGGCGGCGCCCTGTGTCGGAATGCCGCCGGTCGCTTCACGGAACTTGCGGTTACCGGTGGTAGCCAGCGCGCCCATGGTGACGCCGTGGAAACCGTTGGTGAAGGTTACGATGTTGTGGCGGCCGGTGGCCACGCGTGCCAGGCGAATCGCCGCCTCGACGGCGTTGGTGCCGGTCGGCCCCGGCAGGTGAATCTTATAGTCGAGACCGCGCGGCTTGAGGATAAGCTCATCGAGGGTTTCGAGGTACTCACGCTTGGCCTTGGTCCACATGTCCAGACCGTGAACGATGCCGTCATCGGCCAGGTATTCCAGCATGGCTTTCTTGAGCTTCGGATGGTTGTGCCCATAGTTAAGTGTGCCGGCACCGGCCAGGAAGTCGATATACACCTTGCCGTCTTCATCCGTCAGGCGTGCGCCCTGCGCCTTGGTCAGCACGACCGGGAAAGAGCGCGAATAGGTGCGAACTTCTGATTCCATCTGTTCGAAAATCTGGGTCTGCATGTTGACCTCCTTGTGATTAATACCGAGTAAATAGTGAGGAAAGAAAAAATCTGGACGCGAAAGCAATCAGCCCGCTGCCAATGATCCCAGCAGGCTGTTACCGAAATGTGCGCGGAAACTTAGATACGATCGGGCTGGAAGGGGCCGATACGTACGAGGTTTTCGGGATCGTGTTCGCCACCGAGCTGGTCAGTGGAGAAATATTCCCGGCTGTTGAGCGGTGCCTGCCAGCGATCTGCCAAGCGGGTAAAGAGGCCCCAGGACGCCGCATTGTCCGGGGTGATGGTCGTCTCGAGGTGGCGCACATCGACAAGCTCAGGACGGCTCATCACGGCTTCCACTAGGCGACGGGCAAGGCCCGTGCCGCGCGCCTTCTCACCCACGGCGACCTGCCACAGAAAGTAGGTATCCGACGCATTGCTCTTCACGTAGCCGGACACGAAGCCAACGATCTCGCCCTCTTCGTTGGTCGCAACGGCACAGCTGTCGCGGAACTGGGTGGCCAGCAGCAGGTAGGCATAGGCGGAATTGACGTCTAGCGGCGGGCAGGCCTTGACGAGCTCGTAGATGCCCCAGCCGTCATCGGGGTTCGGCTTGCGGATGAACAGCGATGTCTTGGCATTGCCCACCACGGCATCGGCAACGCTTGGGCGTGCCAGTTCGGCGGAGGTCGTGAAAGGCTGCGTCGATACGTTCATAGATATGCTTCGCTATTGGCGAATTTGCGCATAATCATAACAAAGGGTTATGACCAGATCAAAGGGGCCTTTATCACGATGCGCAAAATCCATAATTTAAGATTATGACCGCGCGGCAAGCCCTGCATGGCGCGGCCTGCCAGCATGTAGACATACTGATCCAGTTTAGCCCAGCTCAGCAGAGACAGGTTCAACGCCGACATACAAAAAGGCCATCCCGCGTTCGGGATGGCCCAGGTCATGGCGCACCCATCAGTGATGGTGCGCGCGGATCATATGAGCGTCATGGATCAGGTGCGTGTCACGCTGCGCATGGTGACGAATTCCTCGGCGCCGGTGGGGTGAATGCCCACGGTGGCGTCGAAATCTGCCTTGGTCAGGCCTGCACGAACGGCGATGGCGATGCCCTGTATCAGCTCGCCTGCCTCTTCGCCCACCATATGAGCACCGAGCACACGGTCGCTTGCATCATCAACGATCAGCTTCATCAGGCAACGCTCGTCGCTTCCGGACAGGGTATGCTTCATCGGCTTGAAGTCGGCGGCATAGACGCGAATCGCCGCATACTCGGCACGTGCTTCCTCTTCGGATAGCCCGACGGTGCCGATGTTGGGATGACAGAACACCGCCGTTGCGATGCTTGGGTAATCCAGGGGCTTGGGCGTGCTGTCGCCGAAGTGATGCTGAACGAGCTGCATGGCTTCTTCCAGCGCGACCGGTGTGAGCTCCGGACCGCTGATGACGTCGCCCAGCGCCAGGATCGATGGCGTCGAGGTCTCGAAGCGTTCATTGACAGCGATCTTGCCGTCCCGGTCGAG
Source organism: Onishia taeanensis (assembly GCF_003268885.1). Classification (GTDB taxonomy): domain Bacteria; phylum Pseudomonadota; class Gammaproteobacteria; order Pseudomonadales; family Halomonadaceae; genus Onishia; species Onishia taeanensis_A. The sequence continues at coordinate 131,275 of NZ_QLSX01000007.1, read as the reverse complement.
TGCGATGTCGAGCTTATCGAGCCCCAGGCCTTCGAGGTGAGGCTTGCGCCCGGTGGCCGACAGCACGGCGTCGACTTCGAGCGTCTCGCCATTGGTCAGAGTCACCAGGTAGGCGTCCCCTTGAGCATCGATACGTTCGATATTGTTCTCGAAGTGCAGGTTAACGCCCTTCTTGGCCATCTCATCGCGGGTGAACTCGCGAACCTCATGATCGAAGCCGCGCAGGAAGAGCCCGCCGCGATAGACCAGATGGGACTCGCTGCCCAGGCCGTTGAAGATGCTGGCGAACTCAACCGCGATATAGCCGCCGCCGAGGACCAGGAAACGCTCGGGAAAACGATCGAGATCGAAGACCTGATTGGAATTGAGCACATGCTCGTTGCCCGGGAAATCCGGTACCCATGGCCAGCCACCGGTGGCGACGAGGATCTTCTCGCTGCTGAAGGTCTCGCCGTTAACTTCCACGTGGTTGGCATCGGTCACCGTGGCGCGGCCATTGATCAGGCGTACGTCGGCATTATCGAGCAGGCGACCATAGATACCGTTAAGGCGCTTGATCTCCTCGATCTTGTTGTCGCGCAGGGTCGCCCAGTCGAAGCGCGGAGCTTGTGGCAGCTGCCAGCCGAAGCCGGCACTATCGTGAAAGGCTTCCTGGAAGTGCGCCGCGTAGGAGTAAAGCTTCTTGGGTACGCAGCCCACATTGACGCAGGTACCGCCGAGATAGCGGTCTTCCGCGATAGCAACACGGGCACCGGCAGCCGCGGCCGTACGAGCGGCGCGAACGCCGCCAGACCCTGCGCCAATGACGAAGAGGTCGTAATCGAACTGGGACACGATGTTCTCCTGAATACTGGAAGCATAAAAGCGATGCAGGGATGATAACAGTGATGAACAGGTGCCGGGAGGTCCTGCGTTGACCGCCATGGCATCACAGGGTAAAAGACGCGCCCTATACAGCAGCCGCATCGATGAGGGTTCGACGATGATGAATGAGATGAAGAAACTACTGGAGCGCAATCGCGAATGGGCCGAGAGCGTTCAGAAAGAGGACCCCGAGTTCTTTGCGCGGCTCTCCGACCAACAGAACCCCGACTATCTTTGGATCGGCTGCTCGGATTCCCGCGTACCGGCCAACCAAATCATCGATCTGCCACCGGGCGAAGTCTTCGTTCACCGCAATGTCGCCAACCTGTTGCATCACAACGATATGAACGCCCTATCCGTGGTGCAGTTCGCGGTCGATGTGCTCAAGGTCAAGCACATCATGATCGTGGGTCATTACGGCTGCGGGGGCATCAAGGCTGCTATGACCGGTGGTGAATGCGGCATCGTCGATTATTGGCTGCACAGTGTACGGGAGCTATACAGCCGTCACCGTAAAACCCTGGAGGCGCTTCCCCTCGAAGAGCAGGTCGACCGCATGTGCGAGCTCAACGTCAAGGCGCAGGTCGACAACCTCTGTCGCACCAAGATCATCCAGCGCGCCTGGCAGCGTGGGCAACCGTTGGCCGTGCACGGCTGGGTCTACGGCTTGAGTGATGGTCGCGTGACCGACCTCGAGTGCACCGTCGAGGGCCTCGATCAGGTACCGCAGCTGTATCGTGTCGACCGCCTGGTGCCTGCCGATCAGGCTGATTGAAGCCCCTGTCCTGCTTCCTCTCATTCGCTGGCTGATTCAGCCAGCGAATGACGCCTGTCATAATTTCGATTGTCTGGTCCTCAAACGACTGTCTAAGGTGTTTAGAGTCCTCGCTCCCCGCGAGGCTGCATAACAACGGCATAACACAGTCGATAACAACCACAATTGGGGACCTACATGATCTTTCGAAAAACTCTGCTGGCCACCGTAATCGGGGCCACCGCCGTGGGTGCTGCCCTGCTGCCCGCGACTGCTAGTGCGGAAAACACCCTGCGCATGGCCTATGACGCCGACCCGGTGTCGTTGGACATCCACGAGCAGCTCTCCGGCGGTATCCTGCAGTTATCGCACATGACCTTCGACCCTCTGGTGCGCTGGACCAAGGATCTTGAGTTCGAGCCCCGTCTTGCCACTTCGTGGGAGCAGGTCGACGACACCACCATGCGCATGACGCTGCGTGAGGGCGTGACCTTCCACAGCGGCAACAGCTTTACCGCCGATGACGTGGTCTTCACTGTCGAGCGCCTGAAACAGAGTCCCGACTTCAAGGCGATCTTCGAGCCGGTCGAGAGCGTGACGGCGATCGATGACACCACCATCGAGTTCACCACCACCGAGCCCTACCCGCTGCTGCTGAACCTGGCGACCTACATCTTCCCGCTGGACAGCCAGTTCTACAGCGGCACGGACGAAGACGGCGATCCTAAGGACGAAATCGTCAAGAATGGCAACTCCTACGCCTCTCGCCATCTCTCCGGCACCGGTCCCTTCGAGGTCTCCAATCGCCAGCAGGGCGTGCGCATCGACTTCGAACGTAACGATGACTATTGGGACGAATCCTCCCCGGGCAACGTCGACAACGTCGTGCTGACCCCGATTGGCGAAAACGCCACGCGTGTCGCCGCCCTGCTCTCCGGCGACGTCGACTTCATCGCACCGGTACCGCCTAATGACCTGGACCGCATCCGCGACGACGAAGACGTCCAGTTGGTAACCATGTCCGGCACCCGGATCATCATCTTCCACATGGACGAGAATCGCGTCGAGGCGTTCAAGGACCCCCGCGTGCGTCAGGCATTTGCTTATGCCATCAACCAGGAAGGCATCGCCGACCGCCTGATGAAAGGCTTCGCCACCCCGGCGGCTCAGCTTTCACCGGCGGGCTATGCCGGCCATAACGATGAGCTGAGCCCACGCTATGACGTGGAGAAGGCCAAGGAGCTGATGGCCGAGGCAGGCTATGAGGACGGCTTCAGCATCACCATGATGGCGCCCAACAACCGCTATGTGAACGATGCCAAGATCGCCCAGGCCGTGGCTGCCATGCTGGCCCGCATCAACGTGACCGTCGATCTGAAGACCCTTCCCAAGGCTCAGTATTGGGGCGAGTTCGACGACCGCGCCGCCGACATGATGATGATCGGCTGGCACGCAGACACCGAGGACTCGGCGAACTTCTACCAGTATCTCACCGAGTGCCCGGATGCCGAGACCGGTGCTGGCCAGTACAACGCCAGCAACTACTGCAACCCGGAGCTCGATGCCCTGGTATCCGAGGCCAACGTCGAGGTCGATCTGGAGAAGCGTGCCGAGATGCTCCAGGCCGTGGAGAAGGCGCTATACGACGATGCCGCCTTCATTCCGCTGCACTGGCAGGATCTGGCCTGGGCCTCGGCGAAAAACGTCGATATCGAGCCGATCCTCAACGTCATGAACTTCCCCTATATCGGGGACCTGGTGATCGAGGAATAACCCTCGCCTCCCGTGCCGGCCCGCGTCGGGCCGGCGTTTGCCGACTCCGTTGCCATCGTACGGCCCTTGTGGCCGTACGCTGACGACCGTATGCCTACAGGACGCAATCCATGATTGCCTTTCTGATCAAGCGACTGTTCCACGCTTTCCTGGTGATGTTTGTCATCAGCGTGATCAGCTTCGCCATCCAGGACAACTTGGGCGACCCGATCCAGCAGATGGTCGGCCAGTCCGTGCCCGAAAGCGAGCGCGCGGAGCTGCGTGAGGAGTTAGGGCTCAACGATCCCTTCTTCGTCCAGTATCTGCGTTTCGCCAAGAACGCCGCTCAGTTCGACTTCGGCTATTCGTACATCTTCAACGAGCCGACCACCCAGGTGATCATGCGCCACCTCCCCGCCACCCTGGAGCTGGTAGCGGCGACCACCTTCCTGATCGTGCTGCTGTCAGTGCCGATCGGCGTGTACAGCGCCATCAAGCCCCGAGCCTGGCTGTCGCGGGCCTTTATGGGCGTGTCGATTGTCGGGATCTCGATCCCGGTGTTTCTGACCGCCATCGTGCTGATCCAGCTGTTTGCCATCGGCGTCGAGTTCACGCCCTTTCCCGTCGACACGGCCTGGGGCGCCTGGCTCAACGATCTGCTGTCAACAGACGGGGGCATGCCCGCCTATGGCCGCGGCAACCCGGTGCATGTGTTCGGCACCTGGGACACCAACTTCAGTTCTCTTGAAGGCCTGACCTACCTGGTGCTGCCGGCCATCTCGCTGGCATCAATCATGCTGCCTCTGTTCATTCGCCTGATTCGGGCCGAAATGCTCGAGGTATTGCAGTCCGAATACGTGAAGTTCGCGCGTGCCAAAGGTATCTCGCTGCGCCGCATCTACTTCGTGCATGCGCTGAAGAACACCATGTTGCCGGTGATCACCGTGGGTGGGGTACAGATCGGCACCCTGGTCGCCTACACCATCCTCACCGAGACGGTCTTCCAGTGGCCGGGCATGGGGCTGATGTTCCTTGATGCCATCGAGCGCTCGGATATTCCGCTGATCGTCACCTACCTGATGATCGTCGGGCTGATCTTCGTGATCACCAACACCCTGGTCGACCTGATCTACGGCCTGGTCAACCCCACCGTCAAGCTCACCGGCAAGCCCGCCTGAGCCCGACTGCCATGAGAGAGAACGCCATGAGTGACACAATCGTTCCCGGCAGGTGGGCACGCTTTCGCGACTCCTACCTGCTCTATAGCTTCAAGCGCGACCTGGTGGCCCAGCTGAGTCTGGTGCTCTTCGCGGTGCTGATCATCGCCGCCGTGTTCGCCCCCTGGCTGGCGCCGGCCAACCCCTATGATCTCGCTCAGATCGATATCCTGGCCTCGGAGCTTCCTCCCTTCTGGATCGACGGCGCCGATCCCCAGTACCTGATGGGCACCGATGCTCAGGGGCGTGATCTGCTGTCGACCATTCTCTATGGCGCCCGCGTTTCGCTGATCATCGGCTTTGGCGCCGTGCTGATGCAGGCCGCCATCGGCGTCAGCTTCGGCCTGATGGCCGGTTACCTGGGCGGCCGCGTGGATGCCTTTCTGATGCGCCTGGCCGATATCCAGCTGTCCTTCTCGACCCTGATGGTGGCGATCATCGTGGGCGCTCTGGTCAAGGCGATCTTCGGCGGTGCCACCTTCAGCGAGTACGCGGTACCGCTGCTGGTGCTGATCATTGGCCTGGCCGAATGGCCGCAGTACGCCCGCACCGTGCGCGCCTCGGTGCTGGCCGAGCGCAGCAAGGAATACGTCGATGCCGCTCGGGTCATGGGCCTGAAGAGTCGGCGGATCATGTTCCGCCACATCCTGCCCAACACCCTGTCGCCGATCTTCGTTATCTCTACCGTCCAGGTCGCCAACGCCATCATCTCCGAGGCCGCGCTGTCCTTCCTCGGGCTCGGCATGCCGGAGACGCATCCCTCGCTTGGCTCGTTGATCAAGTCCGGCTTCGACTACATCCAGTCGGGCTCCTGGTGGATCACCCTGATCCCGGGCGCGGTGCTGGTCATTCTCGTGCTGGTCATCAACCTGCTGGGCGACTGGCTGCGCGATGTCCTCAATCCACGTCTCTACAAGGGCTGAGGAGTCACCCATGGCACTCTTGGAAGTGAATAACCTCGACGTCCGCTTCGCCTTGCGTGGCGGCGACGTGCGCGCCCTGCGCGACGTCTGCTTTACCCTCGATCGCGGCGAGCGACTGGGCATCGTCGGCGAGTCCGGTGCAGGCAAGTCGGTCGCGGCCTTCAGCCTGCTGAACCTGATCGCCAAGCCTGGCTATATCGCTGGCGGCAGCATCACCTTCGACGGCGAAGAGTTGTCGGGCATGAAGGATCGCGGCCTGCGTCGCATCCGCGGCAACCGCATCTCGATGATCTTTCAGGATCCGATGATGACCCTGAACCCGGTGCTCTCGATCGGTGAACAGATGGTCGAATGCCTCAAGGCCCATCGCCGTATCTCGACCCGAGAGGCCCGGGCGATTTCCCTGCACAAGTTGAATCAGGTCCAGATCCCGTCGCCGGAGACGCGCCTCGATCAGTATCCCCACGAGCTTTCCGGTGGCATGCGCCAACGGGTGATCATCGCCATCGCCCTGCTGCTAGACCCGGATATTATCGTCGCCGACGAGCCGACCACCGCACTGGACGTGACCATCCAGGCCGAGATCATGGACTTGCTGCTTGACCTGTGCGAGAAGCACAACGTGGGTCTGGTGCTGATCACCCATGATCTGGGCGTGGTCAGCCAGGTCACCCAGCGCATGTTGGTGATGTATGCCGGCCGGGTGATCGAGCAGGGGCCAACCCGCGAGATCATCAACGACCCGCAGCATCCCTATACCCAGGGACTGATCAACGCCTTGCCGCAGATGGCCACCCCGGGATCGAGACTCAATCAGATTCCCGGCAGCATGCCGTCGCTCTCGAATCTGCCCAGCGGCTGCGCCTTCCATCCGCGCTGTAGCTTCGTCAACGATGCCAGCGGCCAGCCTCGCAAGGCCTGTCTGGACAAGGTCCCGGGCTTTGTCGATTCGGGCAACTGCCGGGTGGCCTGCCACATGGTCGCCGAGCTAGTCAATCAACAACAACGCGACTCGCGGGAGGAGACCCTATGACCGCCGCCGTGTCCCAGCACGATTCCAAGGCTCCTGCGGCCGCCGCCGGTAACCGGGAAAACGATACCGCTGCACCGCTGATGGAGATTCGCAATCTCTACAAGCGTTTCTCGCTGTCTGGCGATTTCCTCGAGCAGCTCAAGTTCAGGGGCGGCAAGCTGGTCCGTGAGCAGGAACACGTGCATGCCATCAATGGCATTGATATCGACATCCGCCGCGGTGAAGCGCTGTGCGTGGTGGGTGAATCTGGCTGCGGCAAGTCCACAGTGGCGCGAACCGTGATGGGGCTTCTGTCGCCGAGTAAAGGCGAGATCCACTATGACGGACAGCGCATCGATCACCTGTCCGCCAAGGAACTGTTGCCCTACCGCCGGCGCATGCAGATGATCTTCCAGAACCCCTACGCCTCGCTCAATCCGCGCATGACTATCCAGCAGACGCTGGAAGAGCCGATTCGCCTGCACCACCCGGACTGGTCAAAGGAGCGCGTGCGTGACCAGGTGCGCGACGTCATGGATTCGGTGGGCATCGATCCTGATTGGGGGTCGCGCTTCGGTCATGAGTTCTCGGGCGGTCAGCGGCAGCGCATCGCCATTGCCCGAGCGCTGGCCGTGGATCCTGAGTTCATCGTTGCCGATGAGCCGATCTCGGCGCTGGATGTGTCGATTCAGGCCCAGGTGCTGAATCTGATGATGGAAGCGCAGCAGCAACGCAACCTGACCTACCTGTTCATCACCCACGATCTCGCTGTGGTCGAGCACTTCGGCACTCGGGTGGCGGTCATGTATCTGGGCATGGTGTGTGAAATTGCGCCCACCGGCACCCTCTTTGCGAAACCGCGACATCCTTATACCCAGGCCTTGCTGTCGGCGATCCCGCGACTGGAAGATGACCGCCCTCAGCATATCCGACTGCAGGGTGAGGTGCCGACCCCGGTGAACCTGCCAACGGGGTGTGTCTTCCACGGCCGCTGTCCACATGCCAACGAGCGCTGCCGCCAGGAAGTGCCGGCACTGATAGACGTCGAGGACGGTGCCCGGGTTGCCTGCCATGGTGTCGAGGAGGGCCGTCTGTGAGTCATGAGGCGGCTTCTGCCGCCTCGCTTTGCTGCGCGGATAGACACGATACGGCATCTCACACGACAGGAACGCTATGGAATTACGATGGCTGGAAGACTTCATTGCCCTGGCCCGCACGCGACATTTCTCGCGGGCTGCGGATGAGCAGAACGTCACCCAGCCAACCTTCTCGCGCCGCATCAAGCTGCTCGAGGAGGAAATGGGAACGACGCTGATCAACCGCCAGACTCTGCCGCTGTCGCTGACGCGGGCAGGCGAGGAGTTTCTTGCGCTGTGCGAGCAGACCACCGAGCGGATACGCATTACCCGTGATCGTATAACGCGCCTGGATGAGGCGCAGTCACGTCGCTTATTGCTGGCAGCCCCCCAGAGCCTGCTATCGCACTTCTTGAGCGGCTGGTTGGATGAGATGGGGCAGCCTCCCCTACAACCTTACCTGCGTGCCACCGGTTGGCTGGCCGCCGACTACTTCCAGGCACTGGAGCGCGGTGAGTGCGATCTGGCGGCCTGCTACTGGCCGAAGGGGCGCACGACTCTGGAACTCGACATGACGGCCTTCGAGCATCGAGTCATCGGTGCCGAGCGGCTGGTGCCCGTCACCATCCCGGACGGTTTCGGGAAACCCCGGTTCACGTTGCCAGGAGAGAGACGCGCTCCCCAACCGCTGATTGCCTATCATGCTCGGGGGCTGATGCAGGCAGCGATCGAGGATCATCTGGTTCGCCAGCCTCAGGCCTGCCACTTCAACGTGCTGACCGAGAGTATTCAAAGCAGCAACGTCAAGGAATTGGTATGCCTGGGCCATGGGCTTGGCTGGTTACCCGAGCGAGTCGCGCGTGACGTCCTGGCAACGGGGCAACTGATGCGCGCCGGCGCGTCTCACTGGGATATCTCTCTGGAAGTTAGGCTTTATCGTCATCGTGAGGCTCGCCAAAGCGGTCTCGAGAACTTCTGGTCGACCCTTGATGCGGCGGCGGTCTGATTCGCCCCCTACATGGACACCCAATATGAGTGACATCATGAAAGAGACGCTTGAACACAAGCAACTTGCCCACCTCGAGACACTCCAGACCGCCTACGACCGCTTGCTGACGGCACAGGGTTTCGATGGCGTATTGCTCTATAGCGGCCATCCGCAGCGTCATTTCGCCGACGATCAACACGCGAGCTTTGCCACCTACGGCCATTTTATGCACTGGGTACCCCTGCAGGGTCTGGATCACAGCTGGTTGTTGGTGCGTCCCGGACAGACGCCGAGTCTTCAGCTGCATGCGCCAACGGATTTCTGGCACCTGGGCACCGAGCTGCCAGAAGAAGCCTGGGTCGAAGCCTTTGCCGTAGAGCGCGTGGCCACGCCAACGCCGCCACGCCTGCCTGCCGGTCGTTTTGCCGTGCTTGGCGACGTCGATTCCGAGACCGCCCGAACCCTGGGCGCCGAGCTCAATCCGCCGGCATTAACTCAAGCCCTGGACGAGGGTCGCGTGCGCAAGAGCGCTTACGAGATCGACTGCCTGCGCGAGGCAAACCGGCGTGCCGGGCTTGGTCACCGTGCCGCTCGTGACGCCTTCTTCGACGGCGGTGCCGAGCTCGATATCCAGCTCGCCTACCTCGGCGCCAGTCGTCAGCGCGAATCAGATCTACCCTATCAAAGCATCGTTGGCGTCAATCAGCATGCCGCTGTGTTGCACTACCAGCACTATGAGCTCGCCGCTGCCACTGATCATCACAGTCTGCTCATCGATGCCGGGCATCGCCACCGTGGCTACTCGGCCGATATCACCCGCACCTGGGCCGGCGGCGATGCCAGCGACGCCTTCGCTGGCCTGATCGAGGGCGTCACCACGATCCAGCAGGACCTGATCCGGGCCATGGGACCCGGTGTCGACTATCCGACGCTGCATGCTCAAATGCATCAAGGACTGGGGGCGTTGCTCGGTGACCTGGGGATGATTAAATGCAGTGCCACCGCGGCTGTCGAACAAGGCATTACTCGGGCTTTCTGCCCCCATGGACTGGGGCATCTGCTGGGCCTTCAGGTTCATGATGTGGCCGGCCGGCAGGCCTCAGACGGAACGGCGTTGCCGCCGCCTGCCGAGCACCCGGCGCTGCGGCTAACGCGAACGCTGGAAGCCGGCATGGTGGTGACCATGGAGCCGGGCTGCTATGTGATTCCGATGCTGTTGGATCCGCTTCGTGAAACACCCGCCGGAAGCGATATCGATTGGGCCGCGGTGGAGGCACTGGCCCCCCATGGCGGGGTACGTATCGAGGACAACGTGCTGGTGACCGACCAGGGGGCCGAGAACCTGACACCGGTCATCTGACCAGCGAGAAGTGTTGCAGCATCCCTCAAGCACGATAAGCTTGGGGGTATTCCCAACTCGCGAGGCAGGCATGTCACGCACCATCGTTCCCGCCGACTTTCGCCCTGCCAGAGGGCTTGCCAACCGCCACCTGCAGACGCTGCTGCCGCGAATGTTGCCGGCACCGCGTTTGGCCTTCGAAACGGAGATCGTCAATCTACCGGACGGCGATTTCGTGGAATTGGCCTGGGGCCGACCCGCCCCCGAGGCAGCTGACGCCCCGCTGTTCATCCTCTTTCATGGCCTGGAAGGATCAGTCCAGTCCCCCTACGCCAAAGGGCTGATGGCCACCGCTGCGCGGCTTGGCTGGCGCAGCGTGCTGATGCACTTTCGTGGCTGCGGCAAGGCCCCCAATCGCCTGCCCAGGGCGTACCACAGCGGCGATACCGCCGATGCCTACTGGGTCCTTGGCCTGCTGGCGAAGCGCTATCCCCACGCCCTGAAGGTAGCCGCCGGCGTTTCGCTGGGGGGCAACATGCTGACCAAGCTGGTGGCTGAGCAGGGAGGCGATGGCCTCGACCTGGCTGGCGCAATCGTCATCAGCGCTCCACTGGACCTGGCCGCCAGTGCCGACGCTCTGAATCGTGGCTTTGCCAAGGTCTATCAGCGCCACCTGCTAAAGGATCTGAAGCGCAAGATTGCGGCAAAAATGCGTTTGGGGCCCTTGCCGATCGCCCTTACACCGCATCAGCTCAAGGAGCTCGACACCTTCTGGGCCTACGATAACGAGGTCACGGCACCGCTGCATGGCTTCAGCTCAGCTAGCGATTACTATGCCCGCGCATCAGCGGGTCGGCTGCTCGGCACTATCGAGCTGCCGATGCTGATGCTGCATGCCGCCGACGATCCGTTCATGCCCGGCGATCTGTTCGAGCGCCTTCCCACCCCCGCGGATTCCGTGAGAGTCGAGATTGCCCGGCATGGCGGGCACGTCGGTTTCATCGAGTCCCGCCATGGTCGACCGAGTTCCTGGCTGTTGCGCCGCGTGGCCAGGCAGCTTGACGACTGGGCCTCGGCAGGCCCTGCGACTCACTGGCCCACCTTCGTGGCTAGCCGATCGGACAACTGACGCCGGTTCCCTTCAGGCCGCAATAACCATTGGGATTTTTCGCCAGATACTGCTGGTGGTACTCCTCGGCGTAATAGAAGGCCTCCAGGGGCGCGACCTCGGTAGTGATCTCTCCCCCGCCGGCTTCCTTCAAGGCATGCTGATACTGCTCACGGCTCTGCTCGGCCGCCTGGCGTTGAGCAGCGCTGGTCGCGTAGATCGCCGACCGGTACTGGGTGCCGATATCATTGCCCTGGCGCATGCCCTGAGTGGGGTCGTGGGCTTCCCAGAAGACGCGCAGCAGACGCTCCAGTGAGATAATGGCCGGGTCGTAGATCACCCGCACCACCTCTGTATGGCCCGTCCAGCCGCTGCAGGTCTCTTCGTAGGTCGGGTTGGGCGTGTAGCCGCCGGCATAGCCGGCTGCCGTGACCAGGACACCGGGCAGCTCCCAGAACAGTCGCTCGGCGCCCCAGAAGCAGCCGAGCCCAAGAACGATGTCCTCGCTGCCTTCCGGAAACGGCGGGCACATGGCGGCGCCGTTGACATGATGGATACCGCTAATGCTCAGCGGTGTGTCACGTCCCGGTAGAGCACGTTCCGGGCTGACGGGTTGCTGCTTGTCGGCATGGCGCATGTTGAGCTCCTTGAGATGACGAAAGACCTTATGAAAGACCTTGTGAAATAGTGAGGAAAACCGGCTCATTGCCTGGAGGCCGCCTTGCCGAGGCTGAAGCTATACACCAGGTCAACGGCCTGGGCGGCGCCAGACACGGCCTCGAGGTATAGATTGCGCCAGAGTGTGTAGCGCAGGGTCAGTTCGGCAATCGGTTCGAATACCCCGACACCATAGCTGACACGCAGATCGTCGCTGAGTTGCCCGCTGACCACGACCTCGGACTCATTGCCGCTGCCGGCCGTATCGAGGGCCAGGTCGCCAATGCCGAAGACCTCGCCAATCTGGCCCACGGCACCGCCGGTGCGAGACAGCGACAGCCCGATCAATGCCGAGGTCAGGGCACTGTTGTCGGATTCGGTATCATTGGGTGCGCGCCCCCGCAGCAGATAGGACAAGGCCCGAGATTCTTCCATGGCGGGCTCGGAGAACACCGACAGGCTGGGCGCCGTTGCCGAACCGGTGACTCGTAGGCCGGCAATCACCCCGTCCTGGGTCTTGTCTTCGTTGCGAATCGCCTCGAACTGCAACAGCGGCTGATCGGCGGGCCCGCTAAACAGGAGCTGGCCCTGACGGATTCTCAAGTCCTGGCCGTAGGCGCGGAAGCGGCCGCCTATGAGGCTGACTTCGCCGAACAGCTGAACGGGGCCGCTGCTCTGGCGAACCTGCAGGCGGCCGTCCAGGCCGGTTTCCAGGCCGTAGGCCTTGAGGTCCATGTCAGGGCCCAGCAGAAGCTCGACCTGGATGCTGGTCGCCATACCCGCCGAGGCCAGTGCGTCGGCGGTATTCTCGCCGGTGCCGGCCTGCTCGGCTCGCGTCGCCTCGCGGCGAGCTCGGCGTTCGTCACGGCGGGTGATGATGACCTCGTCAGGGCTAGGACTGGTGGCCGACGGCGGAATCTGGCCGATCTCCAGGCGCGCCCAGGGCACCTTGACCTGGCCGCGCACGCTTAGCAGCTCAGGCCGCACGTTGATGCTGATATCCGGGGCGATACGCAGTCGGCCTATATCGGGGATGTCCAGTTGCAATGGCTCTTCCTGACCATTGAGCGACATCGCCAGCTCCCATTTATCAGGACTTGGCCAGCGTGCGTCACCCTGGATGTCCAAACGCCCCTGGTCGCTGCGGATCACCCCTTCGATCTGCCCGCTGTCGCCACGCAAGCGAACCGCCAATTCACCATCGCGTACCGCTATCGGAATACCGCTGCCCTTCGCTTGCAGCGAATCGAGCGTCAGGTCGCCGGTCAGTCTGGGCAAGGCCAGGGTGCCGCCCACCGCGATATTGCCGTTCAGGCTACCCTCAAGGGTTTCCATATCGCCGGCCAGCGGTCGATAAGGTGCGAGCTGCAGGCTCTTGAGCTGCAGACGTCCCTCCAGTGTCCCTTGCCCTTGGGGGTCATCGATCCGCAGCGTCAGGTTGGCGCTGCCGCCTTGCTCAAGCCCCAGGTTGAGCTCGACATTCGCGGCCGCAGGGGTGGCGTTGGCGCTAAGCGTCAGCTGGGTCGTAGGCAGCGTGACGGGCTGGCCAAAGGCATCCTGGGCCTCGATGGCCAGGCGGCTGTCGAGGTTGGCATCAAGTGACCAGCTGCTGCCCTGGTCCTGCCAGGCGACCACTACGTCGGCGTTGTTGTCACCGCTTGCCTTCCAGCCAACGGGCAGATATGGCTCCAGTAACGACATGGGCAGCTCAGTAAGCTGCAGTGTGGCACGCCCTTGCTGCGCCGATGCATCGATGGGCTGAGTGCTACACAGGCGCCCTCCCTCCTCGCGGCGCAGGCAGAACGGCGAGAGATTGGCGGCAGCCTTGGCCATGTCGACATCGAAGGTCAGGGCTTCGTCCAGGCGCAGGGTGCCGGCATCAGCATCGACTTCCAGCGGCATCAGCTGTCCCTGATAGCGATCGCGGTCGGCGTTGAGTCCGCCCTCGAGCGTCAGGCCGGCCCGGGACAGCGGCATGCCTCGCCCGGCCGTTGCCTCGATGGTCAGCCGATGCGCGGACAGTCGCCCGTCGAGGCCGACCGTCAGACGCGATAACCGCTGCCCACCGGCCTCCAGGCGCTCCGCATCCAGTGTGAGGTCGAGTTGAGGATCCTCGAGCCCCTGAGTGCGGGCACGCAGCGTCAGGGCGCCGAGGCGGTTTTCGGCAAAGACCAGGCGCTCACCGCTCAGATCCAGCGCCAGAGCGGGTGTGTCCAGGCTACCGCTAAGCTGGAAGTCGCCCTGCAGGGTGCCGCCAAGATCCGGTGACAGGGCGTTGAGTCCCGGCGCCTGAAGCGAGCCTGACAGGTCCATCTGTTCGCCAATCTGGCCCTGGGCGGTTAGGCGGTTCTCGCCCTGGCGAAGATCCAGGCGCTCGATGTTCCAGCGCATGTCGCTGTTGCCGCTGAGGCTGCCCGACAGAGAGACCGGCAGGTCATTGAGCGTGCCGTCGATGGCAAGCTCCGGAACGCCAAGCCGCCAGCCGTCATTTGCCTGCACGAAGCTCAGGGTGGCATCGCCGTCCAGGCGGCCGGCCACGGCAGTGGTGTAGGCGCCGGGATCGAGTCCGTCCAAGTTGACGGTAGCATCGAGTGTCAACCCATCGGCCCAGTTGACGTTACCCCTGCTGATCAGAGCGCCGTCACCGCTCTTCAGTGATAGCGGCAGCCAGGCAAAGTGCTCGGCATCGCCGGTACCGGTCGCTGCCAGCCGGGTGGGCGCAACCTGTGGACCCGAGGCCTCGGCCGACAGGGCCAGGCGATAGTCGAGCAAACTCCCCTCCAGACGCGCCTTGAGGTCAGTCAACCGGTAAGGCTCCACCTTCGTTCCCGCGCCGGTGGGGGTGTCAGCGGCGGGCGTGGCACCGGACAAGGGCCATTGCAGAGCGTCGGACTCGAGCTTGAGCTCAAACGGCAAGGTGGGGGCCAGGGCGTCGAGGCTGGCATCGAGCTGGGCGGTCGCCGGCCCCTTGGCAGCCAGCGATACCTTCAGAGCGGCCAGGCTGCCGTCAAGGCGCAGGTCGAGCCGTTCACCGGCAAGCGCCGGCATGGCGGCCAACTGCTTGACCTGGCCATTGAGACTTGCCTCGAGCGGATAGTCATCGCGCAGCGTGACCTTGGCCTCGAGGCGGGCATCGGCCTCGGGCATGGCAAGGGTCAGGGGCGATATCTCGATATCGCTGCCCTGCCCTGACAGGCTCATCGCCAGACGATCAATGCGATAAGTGCTCGGCCCGGTGAGTGCAGCATCCTCGATGATCAGGCTCGGCACCTCTATGGCAAGCGGCAGTGTGATCTCCGGCAAAGAGAGGCGTTCGCGCTGGGCCAGCGGGACAGCAGGTTCACTGGATGCGGTTGCATCGCTTGTCACCGGTGGCGTTTGTCGGGCTACCTTCCCTGCGCTGTCGATCGCGCCGGCGCTCAGCGGCGAAGACGCACTGGCCGTTTGTTCAAGGGCCAGGGCCTGCCCCTCGCTGGTGGGCAAAGCCAGTCGCATGCCGGACAGCGTGGTAGGCGACAGGGTCAGGGTGCCAGCGTCCAACGAAGCGCCAGTCTGGAAATGCGACCACGTCAGGTGCGTGCCGTCGGCAAGACGCACATCGACATCGTCGAGGAGGATGTCGCGCAACTCGATCGGGAACGGGACATAGATGCTTGGTGCAGCCCCGCTCTCGGTGGGGGATTGCTCGGGCGCACTCGGTTCGCTGGCGGCAAGGCGAATTCGCGCCCCTTCTACAGCCAGACGGTCGAGGCACAACTTGCTATCGAGCAGGCAGTCGTCGGCCCAGTCGAGCTCGAGGCGCTCAACGTCGATGCTGGCCGGCCCTGCCTCAAGAGAGAGCCCCTCTATTACCAGGTGATCAAGCGGTGCTCCCGAGGCGTCACGATAGGTAAAGAAGCCTCTCGACTGCCCCTGCTCAAGCAGCAGTCCGGTGCCCCAGGGAGATAGGGCCAGCCCCATCACGAGTAGGACCAGGCCGATAAGCCAGATAGGCAACCACAGCAGTAATCGCAACAGCGCCCGGCTCCATGCCTTGAGTATGTTCATTCCGGTCTTGTCCCTTCCGGTTTAGAGCTCCGGGCCAATGGAGAAGTGAATGCGATAGGCGTTGTCAGGGTCATCCAGGGGATGCGCTACATCGAAACGAATCGGGCCCACCGGGGAAATCCAGCGCACGCCGAGGCCGGCCCCTGTCTTCAGTTCAGGGGCGCCCCAGGCGCTGAAAGCGTTACCGGTATCGACAAAGGCCGCGCCCCACCAGTCGCCCGTGACCCGGCGCTGGGCCTCCAGGCTGGCGGTAAACAGCTGCTGGCCGCCGGTGAGTTCGCCATCCGCGTTTTCAGGCGACAGGCTTTCATAGCCGTAGCCACGTACGCTGCTATCACCACCCGCGAAGAAACGCAGCGACGGGGGAATCTTGTCGAAGTCATTGGATTCGATGACCCCCATGCCCACACGGCCCACGAAGCGATTGTCGTCGCCGAGCATGCGAATCCACTGGGTATCGAGAGTGGCCCGCAGGAAGGTGGCGTCTGACCCCCAGGTGGTGTCTGAGTAGGACAGCGACAGGCGCTGGCGATCCCCCCAGGTCGGGAAGATGGGGTTGCGGCTGCGGGTGCGTGACCAGCTGATGCCCGGGTAATACAGCAGCACCTGGTCGTCTTCACTGGCCTGTGTGAAGTCCTCGTAGGTGGTGCGCACGAACACATCCTGGGTCCAGCCGTCGTCGAACTTCCAGCGCCGAGACACTTCCGTCGAGATCTCCAGGCTCTGGGTGTCCTCGTTGTCGACCTGCTGAAACCCGTAGTCGATACGATAGCTGTCGCGCAGTGGGTTCTCGAGCGGGATCAGGTATTCACCGGAGAATTCCTGTTCGGGTGCCGAGAGGAAAAGCTCATTGGTCAGGCTGTGGCCTGCGCTGTTCAACCAGGGTTGCGTCCAGGACAGCCGGGTGCGGGGCCCCACGTCGGTGGCATAGCCGACACCCACCTCGAAGCGATGCCGATCGGCAGGCACCACGGTGACATCGACCGGCACTTCATGGCGCTGGTCCGGGTTAAGGCGGCCGGCAGCGATCAGCGCGGGTTGGTTGATGCGCCTGGCCTCGGCCGACTCGGTTGCGGCGACAGCACCTTCGAGACCGGCCTCCTGCCACCAGGGCGAGAGAGACCGCCCCGAGGGCGGCTCCAGTGCCAGATCAGAAGCGGTATCCAGCCGAGGGCGCACGCTAATCGAGGAAAACCAGTTGCTCTGCGACAAGCGCTGGTTGTACTGAGCCAATTGGCCTGCCAGGTACGGGTCGCCAGACGCGAAGGGCAGCATCCTGCGCATGCGGTCTTCATCGATCTGACTGCCCTTGATGACGATGTCACCAAAGCGGTAGCGAGGGCCGCTATCAAGCGTCAGGTAAATTCGCGCACTCTGCTCCCAGGGGCGCACCTCCATGCGTCGATCCGGAAAATCCGCATCGAAGTAGCCCCTCTGCAGAGACAGTGACGACAGCTTGCTGCGCAGGCTGTCATAGGGGGCATGCAGCAGCGGTTCGCCAACGGCCAGCCCGGGGTTCGCCAGGACGCTATCGAACGCTTCGTCCTGCTCGGCATCACCGGTCACGGCCAGTTCCAGCACGGTAATCTTGACCCGTTCACCCGGCGTGATGGAAAGCTCGGCTCCATCGATGGGATCGCCCGTGAAGCGGATCTCGACACTGGGCTCGTAGTAGCCATACACACGCATGGCTTCAAGCGTCTGATTGCGCACCTTGGCCATCAGACGCTCTTCGCGGTACTGGGAAGGCTCGATCGCGTCGAGATAGAGCACCACATTATCCGCAGCCGGGCCGTCGAGTCCGTCAATCTCCACATCCAGCGCCTGCGCAATAGGTGCAGCTGTGAGGCCAAGGCTCAAGATGCATAGTCGCCATCCAGGGCTCCAGCGCATCTTAGCGACTCTCCAGCGATTCCAGCTGGGCACTGATGGCCAGCTGCGACTGTCGCAGTTCGGTCAGTTGGGCACGATGCTCATCGAGACGCTTCAACAAGGCCTCTCTTGACGTGGCGGCCTCGTCTCGGCCAGTTGCCAGCTCATCGACCCGCGCAGCCAGAGCGTCCTGGTCGGTCTCGAGCGAGCGGGTCGAGCTCATCAGCGAAGCGGAAACCACTTCTTGGGCAGACTGGCGCTGTTCGGTTTGCGAAAGCTTTGCTGCGACCTCGTCCAGGCGATCATTAAGCGCCGTCGTGTCGCTCTTGATCACGTCCAGGCGTGCCGCCAAGGCCGCCCGGGCGTCATCGCCGTTGCTCTCGAGGGCGTCCAGCGAGGTGCGGGTGGCGTCAAGCACGGCCTGCAGATTGTCCTGGCGGTCGGCTTGAGCGTTGAGCCGCGCGACAAGCGCGTCACTATCATCGTTGCCGGAGAGCGTGTCGCGGAAGTCCGCCAGTTGGGTTTCCTGTTCGTTGAGACGCTGCACCAACTGGCCCTGCTCCTCGCCGAGGACATCCAGGGCATTTTCGAAGCGCTCGAGGTTGCCACCTCGGTTGGCATCGAAACCATCGAAGCGGGCGTGAACGTTGGATAGCTGACCCTGCAACTGGCGGAGATCCGCCTTGAGGTTGAGACGCTCCTGCCACGCCAGGTAGCCAAATCCGCCCAGGGCCCCCGCCAGCAGCAGAATCAGGCACCAGAGTGGCCATAGCCTTGGCGCTGGCGGCGCGTAGCGAGCCTGGCCGCCTAGGCTGGCATTCACATCCGGGACGATGTGGGTCAGGCGCTCTTCCTCAGGGCGCTCGGCCATAGGTGACTCCTTGCCAGGTAGAAAATGTAAGAAGATAGTAAGACCGGAGTGGCCACAATTGAGGCATAAACCTCGATCATTGGCGAGCATACCCCAGAGTGCTATGATGAGGCGATACTACATAGGCGCAGATGCTTGGTATCGTAAGGTTTTTTGGCCTTTAAAGCATCTTCTTGGCATGCCTTTGGCATCTCATTAAAGGTTCGGGATCCGCCCTGACAAATTGGACTCCCGCCCCTTGAATTATGTTCTTGAGGGCTCCAGAACTTGAGTGGATGCACCTTCCCTTGACCGACGAGGAGTAAGTAAATCATGGCATTCGAACTACCCGCCCTGCCGTACGAAATGAACGCGCTTGAACCGCACATTTCTGCCGAGACGCTCGAATATCACTATGGCAAGCATCATCAGACCTATGTGACCAAGCTCAACCAGATGACCGACGGCACCGACGATGCTAACAAGTCACTGGAAGAGATCATCAAGTCTGCCTCCGGCGGCCTGTTCAACCAGGCAGCGCAGGTCTGGAACCACACCTTCTACTGGCACTGCCTGTCCCCGAACGGTGGCGGTGCGCCGACCGGTGCGCTGGCCGATGCCATCAACGCCAAGTTCGGCTCCTTCGAGGAATTCAAGGAAGCCTTCAACGCCAAGGCTGCTGGTAACTTCGGTTCCGGCTGGACCTGGCTGATCAAGACCGATGACGGCGGCGTGGATATCGTCAATACCGACGATGCAGACACCCCGGTCGCTCACGGCCAAACCCCGCTGCTGACCATCGATGTGTGGGAACACGCCTACTACATCGACTATCGCAATGCGCGTCCGAAATATCTCGAAAACGTGTGGAAGATCCTTAACTGGGATTTCGTCGCGCAGAACTTCGCGTAACTCGCGTTTCGGACAAGCACATCTTCCGAGATGTGCCCCGCGTCAAAACCCTCGCCATCGGCGAGGGTTTTTTTGGTTCTTAGCAGCGATTCATGCAGATAACGGACGGGCTCATGAGCGACATGATGAAAGCGGTAGTGACTACCGGTACCGGCTAATATGACAAGCTTGAGTATCGAGAGGTTCCCATTCCGACGACCGGTCCGGGCAAAGTATTGATCAAGGTGCTGACGGCAGGCACCAACAATACCGACATCAACACCCGCCTGGGCTGGAGCAGGATTGAGGCTTAAAGTGCCCGCTCCCGATTGGAACCAGTGCCAGCAGCCGGCAATCAGGGATTGGCACGCCGCCCGATGCCCCGATAGACCAAGCCGCGACCTGCCACGAAGTCAGGATCGAAGATATTGCGTCCGTCGAGGATCAAACGTTCGCCCAAGAGGCTGCCGAGCAGGCGCCAGTCCGGGTTCCAGTAGCATTTCCACTCGGTAACCAGCATCAGCGCGTCGGCCCCCTGGCAGGCCGCATAAGGGTCACCTTCACACAGCGTGAGCAGCGGATGCTCGCCGACACGGTCTCGCAGAGCATGAAGAGCGGCCGGGTCGTGTAAGCGTACCTTGACGCCCTGGGCCCACAGCGCCTCGAGCAAGGGCAACACCGGTGCATGGTCGATGCGTGCCGTGCCTGGCTTGAAGGCTGCCCCCCAGATGGCCACGGTGCGACCCTCAAGTTGGCCCTGGAAGTAGGCCCACAGTTTGCGGAAGAGGGTCTCCTTCTTGTGCTCGTTGATATCGAGCACCTGGCTTAGCAGCGCGGAGCCCCGGCCGCTGGCCGACTGCACGTCTGCCAGACGCATCAGGTCCCGTGAGAAGTTTGGGCCACCGAAGCCGCAGCCCGGATAGAGATACTCATAGCCGATGCGGGTATCCGCGCCCATACCCTGACGGACATGCTCGACATCGACCCCCAGGGTGTCGGCCAGACCGGCAATATCGTTCATGTAGCTGATGCGGGTGGCCAGCATGCCGTTGATGGCTAGTTTGGTCAGCTCGGCGGCACGTCGCGGCATGCACTGGAAGACTTCGCTGCGGCGGTTGAAGGCCCGCAGCAGTTCACGCACCTGATCCGTGGCGCGCGTATCCTCGCTGCCCAGCAGCCAGCGCACCGGGCGGGTAAAGACCTGCCAGGCACGTCCCTCCTCGAGCATGTCCGGCAACGCCACGGCGACCTGGCCGGCATGGCCCATCAGCGCTTCGAGCCGTTCGGTCTCGCCGACCGGGAAAGTCGAGTTGTTGATCACGACAAGCGGCGCCGACTGGCGGGCGGCGAGCTGCTCGACGGCTGCCTGCGCCGCATCGCGCTGATCCGGGGCCAGGGCCAGCCAAAGTATATCGATCTCGGTGAGCTCAGCTGCCGACTCGGCCTTGGTGTCGCCGATCGTGAGGGCCCCGTCGCGACAGGCCGCCTCCAACTGGGCGATCAGCTCCGGCTCACGAGTCAGCCAATCGGCCTGTTCCAGCTCGACCCAGGGCTGGCCGGCGTGAGGTTGCCAGGTGACGCGATGACCCACGCTTGCCAATGCCGCCGCAGCCGTCGCGGCGGCAAGTTCACTTCCCTGTACGACAACGCGCATGGCTTATTCCTCGGCGACGTAGCGTTGCATCAGTTCCTGGAAACCGGCGCCGAACTTGGGATGACGCTTGGCAAAGGCCAGGATGGCCTCGAGATAGCCAAGCTGATGACCGCAGTCGTAGGTGGCTCCCTGCATGCGGAACGCCTGAACGCCCTCACGTGCAATCAGGGTATCGATGGCATCCGTCAGTTGGATTTCGCCACCGGCGCCGGGCTTGGTCTCGGCCAGCAGCGCGAAGATGGAGCCCGGCAGCAGATAGCGGCCGATCACGGCAAGGCTCGACGGCGCATCTTCAACGGCGGGCTTTTCGACCACGCTTGCCATCGGCGCGGAATGACCAGCCTCCGGGGTATCGCCTTCGAGGGCCACGATGCCGTACTTGTAGGTCAGCTCCTTGGGCACGTTCTCGACCATGATCTGTGACTGGCCGCTATGCTCGAAAGCCTGGATCATGCCGGCCAGATCGTTCTGATCAAGGCCCAGGCTGTCGACCAGCACATCGGGCAGCAAGACGGCAAAGGGCTCGTCATCGCCGATCACCGGACGAGCGCAGAGCACCGCGTGGCCTAGACCCAGCGGCTCGGGCTGGCGCACGCTGATGATCTTGACGTCATCGGGGATGATGTGACGCAGCTCATCGAGCAACTCGAGCTTGCCCTTGGCCTCAAGGGTCGTCTCCAGCTCGAAATGCTTGTCGAAATGGTTCTCGATGGCGCCCTTGCTCGAGTGGGTCACCAGCACAATTTCCTTGATGCCAGCGGCCACAGCCTCTTCGACCACGTACTGAATCACCGGTTTGTCGACGATGGTGATCATTTCCTTGGGAATGGCTTTGGAGGCCGGCAAGCAGCGAGTACCTAGACCAGCGACGGGCAACACAGCCTTGCGAATCATGGCAGTCCTTTTAGATATCAACTTTAAATATTAGCTTTTGCTGTAACCATCTGTTCGATGAGCGAATCCCTGCATTATGGCATAGCCAACTGTCAGGCGGAGCCTCCTCGGGAGGCCTCTCCCAACCAGGCCGCCAGGCTGGCCCGATTAGGCGATTCGATGACGCCCTTTTCGCTGACGATGGCATCGATCAGCCCGGCCGGGGTGACATCAAACACCGGATTGTAAATATCGATACCGTCGGGTGCCACGGCACGCTCGCCCTGGTGGGTCAGCTCGCGGGCGTCGCGGGTCTCGATGGGAATGTCTGCGCCGCTTTCCAGGCTCGCATCGAAGGTGCCGGTCGGTGCGACCACCATCACCTTGACGCCGAAATGGCGCGCCTGTACCGCCAGCGCCAAGGTGCCGATCTTGTTGGCCACATCGCCGTTGGCCGTTACCCGATCGGCGCCGACGATCAGCCAGCCAATGTCCCCGCGAGCCATCAGCAGCGAGGCTGCCGAATCCACGGCCAGGGTCACGGGGATGCGTTCCTCGGCAAGCTCCCAGGCTGTCAGGCGAGCGCCCTGCAGCCAGGGGCGCGTCTCATTGGCATGCACGTGGGTAATCAGCCCCCGGGCCCAGCCGCTGCGGATCACGCCGAGCGCCGTGCCATGGCCGCCGGTGGCCAGTGCCCCGGTATTGCAGTGGGTCATGACCGCCTTCGGCGCCTCGCGGGCGAGCAGGTCGGCACCGTATTCCCCCATCGCCAGGCAGTCGGCAAGATCCTGGCGTTGGATATCCCGGGCCGTCTCAAGCAGCGTCTCGACCGGCGGCGCGACAGCATGGCGGTGTGCCGTGACCACCGCCCGCATGCGCTCCAGCGCCCAGAACAGGTTGATCGCCGTGGGACGCGATGCCGCAAGCCTTGCCATTGCGGCGTCCAGCGTCGCCGGCCAGTCGGGTCCCGACGCCTGCCGCGCAGCCAGCACGACGCCATAGGCCGCGGTAATGCCGATCGCCGGCGCACCGCGCACCACCATGGCGGTGATCGCTTCGGCGGCCGCCTCGGCACTGTCGATTCGCAGCGTCTCGCGACGGCTTGGCAGCCAGCGCTGATCGAGCAGTTCGAGGCTGTCGTCATTGCACCAGCGAATCGGCGTCAGGTGGGCAGTCATGGTCTCTCCGGGGCAGGCAAGCATCAGCAGGAGCGGGTAGAATGGGCTCATCATACCGAAGGAGTGATGCGATGCCATCTAACGCACCGCGTGACGTAGAGCTCGTGATCGAGGCGCGCTGGATTCTGCCGATGAGTGATGGCCTGCCGACCCTCGAGGACCATGCCATTGCCATCGATGCCGGTCGCCTGCTCGGCCCTTGGCCGATCGGCGAGGTCGCGCAGTGCGTCCGTCCGGCGCGAACCCTGCGCCTCACGCATCATGCCCTGCTGCCGGGGCTGATCAACGCCCACAATCACGCCGGCATGAGCCTGATGCGCGGCTTCGCCGACGACCTGCCGCTGATGACCTGGCTCAACGAGCACATCTGGCCGGCAGAGGCCGCTCATGTAAATCCCGAGTTCGTGGCGGCGGGCACGCGGCTGGCCTGCGCCGAGATGCTCACCTCAGGCACCACGACCTTCGCCGACATGTACCTGGCGCCGGAGGCCGTTGTACCGGTGGTCGAAGAAGCAGGCATGCGCGCGCAGCTCTGCACGCCGCTGATTGACTTTCCCACGCCCTGGTCAAAAGACTTTGAGAGCGGCGTGCGCCAGACCGAGGCGCTGAAGGCCAGCCTGAGCGACCACTCCCTGATTTCACTGGCCTTCGGCCCCCATGCGCCCTACACGGTCGGCGATGCTAGCCTTGGCAGACTGTGCGAGGCTCGCAAGCAGCTCGGCCTGCCGATCCAGATGCACGTGCATGAGACGCGCGATGAAGTCGAACAGGGACTCGCCAAAGACGGCAAACGCCCGCTGCGCCGGCTGTTCGATTCAGGCCTGCTCGGCCCGCATTTTCAGGCCGTGCACATGACCCAGGTCGACGATGAAGACCTGGCGCTGCTGCGTGAGACCGACACCGCCGTCATCCACTGCCCCCAGTCTAACCTCAAGCTCGCTAGCGGCTTTTGCCCGGTGGCCAGGCTCCAGAAGGTCGGCATCACCGTCGGGCTCGGCACCGACGGCGCCGCCAGCAACAATGACCTGGACATGTTCGATGAGATGAAGACGGCAGCCCTGCTGGCCAAGGGCGTCAGCGGTGACGCCGCTGCCCTGCCGGCGATGGCGGCGCTGGCCATGGCCACCCGCGACAGCGCCAGGGCTCTTGGTATGGAAAAACGCCGGGGGCAGCTCCTCGAAGGCTTCGATGCCGACCTGATCGCCGTAGATCTTGAAGCCCTGAACAGCGTCCCCGTACACCACCCGGCTTCGGCGGCGGTCTATGCCGTACAAAGCCGTCAGGTCAGCCATGTCTGGGTCGCAGGCAGCGCTCGCCTGGATGCTGGGGAACTCGTGGGACTCGACCGAAAGGCACTGCTCCATGAGGCCCGTCAGTATGAGCGGACCATGCGTCCTGTTTAAGCCAGGACCTGAATGAGCCTTTGCCTAGCGTTGACTAACCTTTTTTTGCTGCGGCTAAACCCGGCACCGTCGAGGGAGCCACAGCCATGACACCGACTCTAGCCCACGCTATTGCACAGCGTGGCCAGCGATCATTTTGCGGGAGAAGCATCAGATGAGCAGTGAATCCCAGGCGTCACATCACGCCCCACAGCAAGGTTTAGGTCGAACCCCAGATCAAACCCCAGAGGAAACCTCACAGAAAGACCAAAGCGCCCGCCCCGGCACCGACTATCGAGATAATGTCGATGCCGCCGAAGTGGCCAAGTTCGAGGCCCTGGCCAGCCGCTGGTGGGACAAGGAAAGCGAGTTCAAGCCGCTGCATGAGATCAATCCGTTGCGCCTTGATTTCATCGACGCCCGGTCGGGCCTGGCGGGCAAGCGCGTCATCGACGTCGGCTGTGGCGGCGGGATCCTAGCCGAAGCCATGGCGCACCGTGGCGCTCGGGTAACCGGCATCGACATGGGTGAAGCGCCGCTGGCGGTGGCCCGGCTGCATCGCGAGGAGAGCGGCGTGGAGGTCGACTATCGCCAGGCCAGCGCCGAAGAAATGGCCGCCGAACAGCCTGAGGCCTATGACATTGTCACCTGCCTTGAGATGCTCGAGCACGTCCCGGACCCTGCGGCCGTGGTTCGCGCCTGTGCCACCCTGGTCAAGCCGGGGGGACAGGTGTTCTTTTCGACCATCAACCGCAACCCCAAGGCCTACGCCTTTGCGATCCTCGGCGCCGAGTACGTGCTGCGGCTCCTGCCCCGAGGCACCCATGACTACAAGAAGTTCATTCGTCCTGCCGAGCTCGCTGGCTGGGCGCGTGCCGCAGGTCTGCACCTCGGCGAGCAGACCGGACTGACCTACAACCCGCTGACCCGTCGCTATCGCCTGGATGCCTACGATGTCTCGGTGAACTACATGATCCAGACCCGGCGAGAGACGACATGAGCCTAGCGACGCCCCCTCGTGCCCTGCTCTTTGATCTGGATGGCACCCTGGTGGACACCGCTCCCGACCTGGCGCGGGCCACCAATGCCCTGCGCGCCTACCATGACCTGCCTGCCCTGCCCTACGAAACGATCCGGGCTCAGGTGTCCAATGGCGGCAGCGCGCTGGTCACTCTGGCACTGGGACTCGAGCGCGACCACGCCCAGCATGATGCAGCCCGAAGCTTTCTGCTCGACGCTTACGGACAGGATGTGGCCGCCGAGAGCCGACTATTCGAGGGGCTCGCACCGCTGATCACGGCCTGGGCCGTATCGCCACGGGCCTGGGGCATTGTCACCAACAAGCCCCGCGCCTATGCCGCTCCCCTGATCGAGGCCCTGGCTCTTACCCCGGGAGCTTTCCTCTGCGCCGATGATCTTCCGGTCAAGAAGCCCGATCCAGCGCCGCTGTGGGAAGCCGCGCGCCGGCTGGGCGTCACGGCCGAGGAATGCTGGTATATCGGTGATCATCGCCGAGATATCGAGGCCGCCCGCGCCGCCGGCATGACCGCCGTCGCTGTGGGCTATGGCTATCTGGACGAAGTTGAGGACATCCATGCCTGGTCGGCGGATCATGTCTTCGACACGCCCGCGGCACTGGCCAGAGCCCTCGGATACTGATCGAGGCCGGAAACAGGTGACACGACCCCAAACGACGATGGGCCTGGCTCGTGGAGCCAGGCCCATCGTCGTTTTGCCTTGGGATTGTGCCTTGGGGTTGTGCCTTGAGATGTTGCCTTGAAGAACCTCAGAGGAACCCGAGAAGAGCCCCTCTAAGCCTTACCGCTGAGCGCGTATTTCAACGCGATGGTCACTGATCAGTGTCCTGATATCAGGCCTTCGGCGGTTGAGCGTCGAAGCGCTCGCCGCTATGCCCCTGACTATCAGGGCCGATCAGCCACAGATAGGTCGGCATGATCTCGTCAGGAGTACGCAGCCGCTTAGGGTCCTCGGCGGGATAGGCCGTCTTGCGCATCTGCGTGCGTGTGGCACCCGGATTCAGGGTGTTGACGCGAATGTTGGAGACATTCTCCAGCTCATCGGCCAACAATTCGCTGAAATTCTCGGTCGCCGCCTTGGAAACCGCATAGGCGCCCCAGAACGCCCGCCCCTTGCGTCCCACGCTCGAGGAGGTGAAGACCACCGAGGCATCGTCAGAGGTTTTTAGCAGCGGCAAGAGCGCCTGTGTCATCCAGATCGGACCGTTGATATTGACCTGCATGACCTGCTCCCACAGCGCGGGGTTGTACTGCTCGAAGGGCGTCAACCGCCCCAGCAGACTCGCGTTGTGAAGGATACCGTCGAGGCGGCCGAACTCCTTGTCGAGCGTCTCGGCCATGTCGTGGTAGTCCTTGAGCGTGGCGCCTTCGAAATTCAGCGGAAAAATAGCCGGCTGAGGGCCACCCGCCGCCTCGATGGCATCATAGGTGGCCTCCAGCTTGGCGATCGTCCGACCGAGCAAAATCACCGTAGCGCCATGGCGAGCATAGCTCAGCGCGGCGGCATGGCCGATGCCGTCGCCGGCCCCGGTGACCAGGATCACCCGCCCCGCCAGTAGATCAGGACGCGCCTGATAATCGATCTTGCAGCTCATCGATGCTCCTTGAGGGGCCAATCGCGTCAGCCCGCAGACCGGTTGAGGAAATCGTTGGCCAGCCCCGCCGCACTGCTGTCAGGAAATTCCTTACGTACCCGCTCTAGCAAGGCACGGCTTTCCTCAGGCTTGCCTTGACGCGCTCTCAACAGCCCCTGCTTGTAGAGGGCATCCGGCATCTTGCTGCTCTGCGGGAAGTTCTGAATCACTCGCTCGAAGGCCGCCGATGCCTTGTCGAGTTCCGTCTGAGCCGAGTACAGCTCACCCAGCCAGTAGTGACCGTTGGCGGTCAGCCCGGTGTTGGGGTAATCGGCGACGAAACCTTCGAAGGCAGTGATGGCGGCAGGAAAGTCCCGCGCCTGCACCTTGGCAAAGGCGGCCTGATAGGCGGCTCGCGCTTCATTGCTGGTGGTTGGCTCGCTGCCGGCCGAAGACTCACTCGTCGCCGTCTTGGCGCCCTCTTCTTCACCGGTTGCCGCTGCCTGTTCAGCGGCCGCGGCTCGCTCGCCGGACTGAATGCGCTTCTCGAGCTCCAGATAGCGCTGCTGCGCCATCTGACGCTGCTGATCTAGCTGATAGCGCAGCTCTTCGATCTGGCCACGCAGCCGCTTGATTTCATCCTGGTTCTCCTGCACCTGGTTAAACAACACCAGGCTGCCTCCGGACTCCTCGCGCACTTCGGCGCGCTGATAGAAGCTACCGGAGCCTTGCGAGAGATCCTCGACCACCGGCGCGGCGCTCACCAGCGGCGGCAGCGCCAGGCAGAGCCCGGCGCCAAGGGTCGTCAACGTGAATCTCGACAGACCATCTTTCATGTATCACTCCATCGGCTGCAGGCGATCCGTAGCGACTCAGTAGTCGAAGACCACACGGCGGTTCTGGGCATAGCTGTCTTCGCTGCTGCCCCGCACGGCCGGGCGTTCTTCACCATAGCTGACCACCTCGAGCTGTGACGGAGACACGCCCTGTACCATCAGGAAGCGCTGGACAGCGTTGGCACGACGCTCGCCGAGGGCCAGGTTGTACTCGCGGGTGCCGCGCTCGTCAGTATGCCCCTGCAACACCACAGAGGCGTTGGGGTGAGTGCGCAGATACTCGGCATGAGCAGCCATGACCGACTCGAACTCACTGCGGATGGTGTCACGGTCATAATCGAAATAGATCGTGCGGACCTGAGGAATGCCGTCCTGCTGGCCATCCCGCATGCCCATGCTGCTGGACCCGACCTGCCCAGAGTTCATGCCCTGGCTGGAAGCGCCGCCGCTGGTGGCGCCTTCGCTGCCCGCCATGGACCCGTCCTGAGTGCCGCCGGTGCTGGAGCAACCGGCCATGACGACCAGCGAAAGGGCTGCGGCGAGATGCTTGGCATAGGGGGTAACGTGCATATTCGACTCCTTGAAAGATGCCAGTGACTGGCAGGGTATAAACGAAATGATCGTTTAATTCAGAAACGGTGACCAGGCGGGTTCGCGAACATCACCCTGAGCTGCGGGAAGCCGGAAAGACGCCTTGCCATCCGCCGAGACCGCCGAGAGCACCCCTTTTCCGCCCTGCTGGGTGGCGAAGATTACCATGGTGCCGTTGGGGGCAACACTGGGTGATTCATCGGCACGCGAGTCGGTCAAGGTGATCAAGCGGCCAGTCTCCATGTCCTGTTTAGCCACCTGGAAGCCCTGGCTGCCGCGATGGATCATGAACAGGGTCTCGCCATCAGGTGCAAAGCGCCCACGAGAATTATAGTTGCCGGTGAAGGTCAGGCGCTTGGCTTCGCCGCTGGCCATATCATAGCGATATAGCTGCGGGCCGCCGCTTCGGTCGGATGTGAACACCAGGCTTTGGCCGTCTGGCGCCCAACTAGGCTCGGTATCAATGGCGTCGCTGCGTGTCAGGCGCTGAAAGCTGCCGGCGCCGATGTCCATCACATAGATTTCCGGCTGGCCATCCTTGGAGAGCGACATGGCCAACTTGCGGCCGTCCGGGGACCAGGCCGGTGCCCCGTTGATGCCCTCGAAAGAGCTGGCTCGTACCCGCTGACTGGATGCCAGGTTCTGGATATAGATGGCCGGACGTCCAGTTTCAAACGACACATAGGCGAGCTTCTGACCATCCGGCGACCAGTCCGGTGACAGAATCGGCTCGTCAGAGGACAGGATCTGCTGGCTGTTGTAGCCGTCAGCGTCGGCCACTTGCAGGCCATACTGGATATTCTCGCCCACCCCTTGTGCGGTGACATAGGCGATCTGGGTCGAGAAGGCACCACGAATCCCGGTGATGGCCTCGAATATCTCGTCGCTTATACGGTGCGCCGCTGCTCGCGACTGATCGGGGCCGGCGAGATTGATGACCTTGCCGAGCATGCGCTCCTGGCCGTAGACGTCCATCAGTTCGTACTGAATGCTGCCATCGGTGCCGACCTTGCCCACCACCAGGTAATCGGCATCCACCGCCCGCCAGTCGCGATAGTTGACCTCGCTGCTGGCACTCGGCGTGGCGATAAGATTGTCTCGGGACAGGGGCTTGAACTGACCACTGCGCTCAAGATCGTTGGCGATCACGCTGGCAATATCCGTGGGCAGCTGAGCGCCCTGCTCGGCGAAAGGCACCACGGCAATCGGCGTGGCCCGATCACTGCCCTGGGTAATTTCGATGGTCAGATCAGCATGGGCAAGGCTGGCAATCATCATCAGCAGCATGCCGCACCACAGGCTCGAATAACGTTTCATCAGCGCACATCTCCCGGTTTGAATCTCAGGTTAAAGTCTCGAAAGCGGCGCTGGGCCGCAGGGGGCAGATCTTGCATCTCGCGGAAGGGCGCAGCGCGCTCTACTGCCTGAAGGACCGAGCGATCGAAGGCCGCATCGCCACTGCTCTGGACGAGCTGCGTATTGACCAGCTCGCCGGTAGGCAGCAGCGTCAGGCGCACCAGCGCTTGGACACCTGAACTCAGATTAGGCGGAACAATCCAGGCTTGCTCGACGGCGCTGCGCACCAGGTTCTGGAAGCTATTACTGGCCTGCTCCGCCTGACGAGCATTGGCGATGTCCTCTTCCTCGCCGGCAATGGCGCTGTCCAGGCTATTGCTGGCCGCTTCGGCCGCACGCTTGGCGGCTTCTTCCCGACGCTTGCGCTCAGCTTCGGCTTCGGCCTGCTGGCGAGCCTCTTCCTGGCGTTTGCGTTCGGCCTCGGCTTCAGCCTGCTTTCGCGCCTCTTGCTGACGCTTTGCTTCGGCTTCAGCTTCGGCCTGCTGGCGGGCTTCTTCCTGGCGCTTGGCCTCAGCCTGAGCCTGTGCCTTCTGACGGGCTTCCTCCTGGCGCTTGGCTTCTGCGTCGGCCTCCGCCTGGCGGCGGGCTTCCTCTTGACGCTGTTGCTCGGCTTCGGCCTGTGCCTGACGCTGTGCCTCAGCCTCCTGGCGCGCCTGCTCCTCTTGCTGTCGGCGGGCTTCGGCGGCGGCGGCTTCTTCGGCACGACGCTGGGCATCGGCCTCGGCCTCACTGCGTGCTTGTTCGGCGGCCTTGCGTGCCGCTGCCTGTTCGGCCGCTTGCTGAGCTTGCTGCTCGGCCGCTGCCTGTTCGGCTTCCTGCTGGCGTTGGCGCTCAGCAGCGGCGGCCTCTTCCTCTGCCTGACGCTTAGCGGCACGGGCTCTGGCGGCCTCGGCACGCTGCGCCTGGTCGGTTGCGGTTTCGGTGCTGACCAGCGTCGCCTTGACCACTGACGCCGAGCTCGGCTCCTCTTCAGAGGTCGGAAATTCCAGCACATTGATCACGACGACCCCGACGTGCAGGGCAAGCGCCAGGGCCACCGGCAGGCCGTAGCCCACGCGGGAGTCATGTCTGGCCATGCGTGCTCCTTAATTGTCGGCAGGCGGCGGTTCGGAAATCAGGCCGACATCGCTGACGCCGGCCACTTGCAGTGTGCTCATCAGGGTAATCACCTGACCATAGGGCACATTGCGATCCCCGCGAACCAGTACCGGCGTATTGGGGCGCCGATCAAGAATGGCAATCACCTTGTCGGAGATGGCCTCGAGGCTGGTGGCCGATTTGTCGTCGCCGACTGAGATGAAATAGCTGCCCTCGCGGTCAACGGAGACGATCACCGGCTCCTGATCCTGGATATCGGCAATCGGCTTGGAGGCGGTCTTGGGCAGTTCGACCTGGACGCCCTGCGTCATCATCGGCGCGGTGATCATGAAGATCACCAGCAGCACCAGCATCACGTCGATGAAGGGCACCACGTTGATCTCACCCATCGGCTTGCTGCGGCCACCACGGTGAAACGGACCATGCATCATGGCATTGCTCCCTCAGGCCGCATCCTGATCACCGCGCCCCTGGAGGTTGCGGTGCAGGATGGAATGAAACTCTTCGGCAAAGTCTTCGTACTTACCGAGCAGCTTGCTGGACGAGGCAGACAGGCGGTTATAGAAGATAACCGCCGGAATCGCCGCGAACAGCCCCATGGCGGTGGCGATCAGGGCCTCGGCGATCCAGGGAGCGACGGTGGCAAGCGTGGCCTGCTGCGTCATCGACAGGCTCTGGAAAGAGCCCATGATGCCCCAAACGGTGCCGAACAGACCGATATACGGGCTGGCGGAGGCGACGGTGGCGAGGAAGATCAGGTGCAGATTCAGGCGCTCTTCTTCGCGCGACCAGGCGACCCGCATCGAGCGCTGAACGCCCTCGAGTATCGCCTGGGGGTTACGCGTCTTGGGCAGCAGACGGTTGAACTCGCGAAAGCCGGAGCGGAAGACGTGTTCGGCACCCTGGGTTTCCTGTTCCGCGGGTGTCTCTCGGTACAACTCGTTGAGATCAATGCCTGACCAGAAGCGGTCCTCGAAGGCCTTGTGGGCCCGCTTGGCGCGACGCAGTACGAAGCTGCGCTGAAAGATCACCACCCAGGACAGCACCGAGGCGATGATCAGCAGCAGCATCACGAACTGCACCACGCCACTGGCGTTCAGGATCAGATGTGGTATGGACATGGAGTCGTTCACGGGAGTCCTCTTTTATCAAACGCGTTCGTCATACGAAAACCTCGAGCCGAACCTGCGACGTTAGCGCCCCAGGCCGGCGACTCATTTCTTCAGGCTGACAGCGCCTTGCCCAGGCTGGCTGGCCAGCGCCTGGGCCTCAGGCTGGTCGCATCCAGGCAGGCGATGTCGACCGTGGCATGGCACAGGGGTTCCCCGCGGTGCTGCACGACCTGATGAAAACTCAGCCGACAGGCACTGTGGGCCTTGACCTCGGCGCTGACGCTGAGTTCATCGTCAAGCCTGGCAGGCTTGGCATAGCGGCACTCCAGCCGATGCACCACCAGTTGGATGCCGTCCTCGAGCAGTGCGCGCTGGGTAATGCCCAGCTGCTTCAGCCACTCGCTGCGGGCCCGTTCCATATACTTGAGATAATTGACGTAGTAAACGATGCCACCCGCATCGGTATCTTCGATATAGACGGTGACCGGGTGCTGGAATTCGCTCATGCCCCGCCCTCTTGCGTATGCGTTGAGTCACTCGGTGGCAAGCCTTCATCCCGGCTGAGGCCGAAATGCAGATAGGCCTGACGCGTGACCACGCGGCCGCGAGCCGTGCGCATCATGAAACCTTGCTGAATCAGGTAGGGCTCGATGACATCTTCGATGGTGTCGCGCTCTTCGCTGATCGCCGCCGCCAGGCTATCGACGCCCACTGGTCCGCCTTCGAACTTCTCGATCATCGCCAGGAGTAGGCGTCGGTCCATGTGATCGAGGCCGTGGGAGTCGACGTTCAACAAGTTAAGCGCCTGGTCGGCGATATCGGCCTCCAGCGCACCGCTACCGCGTACCTCGCTGAAGTCCCGCACCCGTCGCAGCAGGCGGTTAGCGATACGCGGCGTGCCACGCGCTCGGCGAGCGATCTCGGCAGCACCTGCCTGGTCTGCCTCGACCCCAAGCAGCCTTGCGGAACGGGAAACGATCTCGGTGAGTTCGGAGAGGCTGTAGAATTCGAGCCGCTGAACGATACCGAAGCGATCACGCAGCGGCGATGTCAAAAGCCCCGCACGGGTGGTGGCACCGACCAGTGTGAAACGTGGCAGATCAAGCTTGATGGAGCGTGCCGCAGGCCCTTCACCGATCACGATATCGAGCTGGAAGTCTTCCATGGCCGGGTATAGGACTTCTTCTACCGCCGGGGACAGGCGGTGAATCTCGTCGATGAACAGCACATCGCCCGGCTGCAGGTTGGTCAGCATGGCGGCCAGATCCCCCGCCCGCTCAAGCACCGGCCCCGACGTGGACTTGATATCGACGTCCATCTCATGGGCGATGATGTTGGCCAGGGTAGTCTTGCCAAGCCCGGGGGGGCCGAAGACCAGCGTATGGTCGAGGCTCTCACCGCGACCACGGGCGGCGCTGATGAAGATATCGAGCTGCTCGCGCACCGCCGGCTGGCCGATATAGTCGGCCAGCCGCTGGGGACGAATGGCATGATCGATCGGCGCTTCCCCTTCGCGGGGCTGAGCGGCGATCAGCCGATCACTGTCGATCATAGGCCCTCCGTTGCCTGGAGGTGCTGTGCGGGAACTGCCTTGAGGCGCATGCGCTCACTTTTGCCATGGGTCATGAATCATCAACCCGCCAACTTGCGGGCCAGAGCGCCCTTGATCAGGGCCTCGGTCGACAGGCCCTCATCTTGAGCGGCGATCATCTTGGCGGCTTCGGTGGGCTTGTAGCCCAGCGCCACCAGCGCGGCTTCGGCATCGGCGCGGGAATCGCTTGCCGAGGCGCCTGTGCCGGCTGCCTGTTCGAGCCCGGCAAGAGCACCCTCGGTTGCCTGGGTCCAATGCGGGAATCGGTCGCGCATTTCGATCACCAGCCGCTCGGCGGTCTTCTTGCCGACGCCCGGTAGTCGGGTCAGGGCCTTGACGTCGTCATCCATTACACAACGAATGAACTGATCCTCGTCCATACCGGAGAGGATGGCCAGGGCCAGCTTAGGGCCTACCCCGTTGACCTTGATCAGGGCCCTGAACAGGGCACGTTCCTTTTCTCGGGCGAAGCCAAACAGCAGGTGCGCATCCTCGCGCACGGTCAGATGAGTGTGCAACTGTATCGTTTCACCGACACCGGGCAGGGCCAGCAGAGTCGTCATGGAGGCTTCGAGCTCATAGCCTACCCCGCCTACATCCACGACCAGCCAGGGCGGCTGCTTTTCCAGCAGAGTGCCACGCAGGCGTCCAATCATGCCGTCACGATCCTTGAGATATTTTTCGAGATAGCTCTTGAGATAGTTCTTGAGAGAGCTCTTGAGAGAGCTCTTGAGAGAGCGCGTGAGAGAGTGCTGAATCACTATACTGGTCGCCCCATGGGCTGACCAGTATATACAAACAGCGTTTGATAATATAAAAGCGCCGGTGCCTGGCCAAGGATAAGATGCTCGACGCTGCATACTCCTGAAGGTGGGGCATTATCGTGGCCGGAACGTCACTCAGGACGATAGTCCCGCCAGCCCTTGCCCCGACCCTGGCGACCGGTACGTCCGCCAAAGGCGCCCTTTTGCACCAGGCCGAGACGCGCATGGGCATGGGTCAGAGCGATGGCCAGGGCGTCGGCGGCATCCGCCTGGGGCGTTGCCGAAAGCCCCAATACGGCCGTCACCATATGCTGCACCTGACTCTTGTCGGCGGCCCCGGTGCCGGTGACCGCCTGCTTGATCTGGCGTGGTCCATATTCGCTGACCGGCAGCCCGTGATTAGCGGCACATACGATGGCGGCCCCACGTGCCTGGCCGAGTTTCAGCGCCGAGGCAGCGTTGTTGGACATGAACACCTGTTCGATGGCGAATTCTGACGGTCGATGCACAGCGATCAGTTCGCTGATGCCGGCGTAGCACTGGGCCAGGCGCTGGGCGAGATCATCGTCCTTAAGGCGAATACAGCCGCTGGCGACGTATACCGGCCGCGGCTGGCTGACATCGAGCACGCCATAGCCGGTGATGCGGGACCCCGGATCGATACCCAGTATCAGCATGGACAAGCCTCGTCGCCTGGTACCACGTTATTCGAGCTGATCAAGAACGGCCTCGTCGAAATCGGCATTGGAATAGACGTTCTGCACATCATCGAGATCCTCGAGCATGTCCACCAGCTTGATGACCTTCTGTGCCACCTCGACGTCGTCGACAAGCGAGTAGTTGTCGGGATACTTGCCAATCTCGCTGTGCGATGGCGTCAGGTCTGCCTCGAGCAGTGCGTCCTTGACCGTCCAGAAATCCCCCGGCTGGGTGACGACTTCGATGCTGCCATCGTCATGGCTGACCACGTCTTCGGCGCCGGCCTCCAGAGTGGCCTCCATCAGCGCTTCCTCGCTGGTGCCATCGGTAAACTGCAGCCGCCCCTGGTGATGGAACATGAAGGACACAGAACCGGTGGTGCCAAGGTTGCCACCATGCTTGGAGAAAGCATGGCGCACTTCCGAGACAGTGCGATTGCGGTTGTCGGTCATGCACTCGACCAGCACGGCGACACCATCCGGGCCATACCCCTCGTAGACGGTTTCCTCCATGGCGTCGCCATCTGTGTTACCCGCCCCGCGGTCGACGGCGCGCTGGATGGTGTCCTTGGTCATGTTGCTGCCAAGCGCCTTGTCGATGGCCGCTCGCAGACGCGGGTTGTCGTTTGGCTCACTGCCGCCCAGTCGCGCGGCCACCGTCAGTTCACGAATCAGCTTGGAGAAGATCTTGCCGCGCTTGGCGTCCTGTGCCGCCTTGCGATGCTTGATATTGGCCCATTTGCTATGTCCGGCCATGAAAAAAACCTCCTTTTCATGCTCCGCCGGCGCCCAAGGGCGCCGGCGGATCGGAATTGCGTGTATCAGGTGCTAGGTGTGGCTCAAGCGCCCTGCTCACCCTCGGGCTTGGCTTTCTGGCGCAGGCGGATATTGAGCTCTTTGAGCTGCGTCGGAGATACCACGCCCGGAGCGTCGGTCATCAGGCAAGCGGCGCTCTGGGTTTTCGGGAAGGCGATGACCTCACGGATAGTCTTGGCACCGGTCATCAGCATTACCAGGCGGTCGAGGCCGAAGGCCAGACCGCCATGGGGCGGTGCGCCATACTGCAGGGCGTCGAGCAGGAAGCCGAACTTCTCGTCGGCTTCTTCCTCGCCGATGCCCAGCACATCAAGGACCGCGCGCTGCATGCCATGATCGTGGATACGAATCGAGCCACCGCCCAGTTCGGTCCCGTTGAGCACCATGTCGTAGGCCTTGGACAGCGCCTCGGCCGGGCGGTCGCGCAGGGTGTCGACATCGCAGGACGGGGCGGTGAACGGGTGGTGAAGCGCCTGCATGCGGCCGTTGCCGTCTTCCTCGAACATCGGGAAGTCGACCACCCACAGCGGTGCCCATTCGCGGGTATAGAGCTCGAGGTCTTCACCCAGCTTGACGCGCAACGCGCCGATCGCCTCGTTGACGATGCGTGCGTTATCGGCGCCGAAGAAGATGATATCGCCGTCCTGAGCTTCGACGCGATCAAGCAAATCTTCGATGATGCCGTCCATGAACTTGACGATCGGCGACTGCAGACCTTCGATGCCCTTGGCACGTTCGTTGACCTTGATCCAGGCCAGACCGCGAGCGCCGTAGATGCCGACGAACTTGGTGTACTCGTCGATTTCCTTGCGCGACAGCTTGGCACCGCCCGGCACCTTGAGCGCCGCCACACGGCCATCGTCGGCCTGGGCCGGACCGGAGAAGACCTTGAAGTCGACGTCCTTCATCAGGTCGTCGACATCGGTGAGCTCCAGCGGGATGCGCAGGTCCGGCTTGTCAGAACCAAAGCGGCTCATGGCTTCGGCATACGGCATGCGCGGGAACAGCGGCAGCTCAACGTCGAGCACTTCCTGGAACAGCTGACGGATCATGGTCTCGGTGATGGCCATGACGTCGTCTTCGTCGACGAAGGATGCCTCGAGGTCGATCTGGGTGAATTCCGGCTGACGGTCGGCGCGCAGGTCCTCGTCACGGAAGCACTTGGCGATCTGATAATAGCGATCAACGCCGGACACCATCAGCAGCTGCTTGAAAAGCTGCGGCGACTGCGGGAGCGCGAAGAAACTGCCCGCGTGTGTGCGGCTCGGCACCAGGTAGTCGCGGGCGCCTTCCGGCGTGGCACGGGTCAGGATCGGCGTCTCGATATCGAGGAAGCCCTGCCCCTCGAGAAAGGCACGCACGCTGTGAGAGATGCGCGAGCGCAGGCGCAGCTTGTCGATCATCTCTGGGCGGCGCAGGTCGATATAGCGATGCTTGAGGCGCGTTTCCTCGCCGACCTTGCCATGTTCATCGAGCTGGAACGGTGGGGTGGCGGCGGTGTTGAGCACCTCGACGTCCTTGGCCAGCACCTCGATCATGCCAGTGGGCATGTTGGGGTTCTGGGTACCTTCGGGGCGCAGGCGCACCCGGCCGGTAATGCGCAGCACGAACTCGTTGCGTGCGCGGTCGGCGGTCGAGAAGGCTTCGGCGGTATCGGGATCCACCACCACCTGCGCCAGACCGTCACGGTCGCGCAGGTCGAGGAAGATTACCCCACCATGGTCACGGCGGCGGTGAACCCACCCGCACAAGGTGACCTGCTGGTCCACCAGAGTCTCGTTCAGCTGGCCGCAATAATGGCTGCGCATGTCAAATCCTGTTCTGTTGCGTTATCGAATAATAAAGGAGGACGGGACGCTTAGGCCGCCGTTCCGTCCTTGGCCGTCGTCTTGGTCGGGGCAGTCTTGTCAGCCCCACCCTCGCCGGCAAGATTCTTCTTGCTGCCGGACTTGAAATCGGTCTCGTACCAGCCGTTGCCGGCCAGCCGGAAGCCCGCTGCACTGATCAGCCGCTGGAGCTCTTCCTTGGCGCAGGCCGGGCATTCGGTCAGCGGGTCGGCGCTGATTTTCTGCAGCTTTTCCAGGCGATGGCCACAGGCCTTGCACTCATATTCATAGATGGGCATCGTTCAACTCTCCTGAGCACGACTACATAAGCACAATTGTTTACGTACCACTGCTAAGCATGCCACTAGGCACGCGTCGCTAGAGACCTAAGTCAGACACGAGAAACCTGGCGTAGCGTCCGCTATTGGCACACCGCATCGCAAAACAGCGGGGCCTGTGGCCACCTTGGCGCTCAAGCCTTGTACCAATGTCGGGGCGGCCGGCGCGCTTTCCAAGCCTGCTGCGAAAGCGCGACATTATAGCGTGTTGCGCCCCCTGACGGGCAAGGCGAGCAAGCGCGCATTATCATCATGCGTTGCAGCCAACCCTATACGATACCCCACAATACGATCAGGACGCTCCCATGAAAGCCGTGATCCTTGATGCCGCCAGCCTTGGCGACGATATCGACCTGAACCCGCTTCGCGCCGAAGTCGATACCCTGAAGGTCCATGACACCACTGCCCCGGAGGAATGCCTGGAGCGCCTGGACGGCACCAGTGTGGCCATCGTCAACAAGGTGCTATTGAATTCAGAGACCCTCGAGGCGCTGCCCAGCCTGAAGCTGATCTGCGTATTGGCGACCGGCACCAATAATATCGACATGCAGGCTGCCAAGCGGCTGGGCATAGAGGTGCGCAACGTTACCGCCTATGGCACGGCCAGCGTCGCCCAGCACACCCTGATGCTGATGCTGACCCTGGCCAATCGGCTTCCGCTCTACCAGCGCGAGGTTGCCGACGGTGCCTGGCAGCAGAGCGCCTTTTTCTGCCTGTTAAATCACCGCACCCTGCAGCTTTCGGGAAAGCACCTGGTGATCGTCGGCCAGGGTGAGCTTGGCTCGCGGGTGGCGGCGCTGGCGGAGGCGTTCGAGATGCGCGTCAGCTTCGCCGCCCGCCCCGGCAAGGCCGACGACCAACGCCCTAGCCTGCATGAACTGGCGCCCCAGGCGGACGTTGTGAGCCTGCACTGCCCTTTGACCGAGCAGACCCGCCATCTGGTCGATGCCGCCCTGCTGGAGCGCTTCAAGGAAGATGCGCTGCTGATCAATTGCGCACGAGGCGGTATCATAGACGAACAGGCGGCCCTAGAGGCGCTGCGTGAGGGGCGCTTGGGCGGTCTCGGGGTCGATTCGCTGCCGGCGGAACCCCCGCGGAACGGTCACGCCCTGATCGAGGCTCTCGACGAGCCACTTAACCTGATCGTCACCCCGCACAATGCCTGGATCACACCCGAGGCACGCGCCAATGTGGTCCGGCTGACCGTGGACAATATCCGCGCCTGGCAAGGAAACTCGGATGCCTGATACCCCTCGCCCACTTTACAACCTGGGCTCCATCAACATCGATCACGTCTATCGCGTACCCCACTTGGTTCGCCCCGGCGAGACGCTGGCCAGTACCGGCTATCAGCAGGTACTCGGCGGCAAGGGCGCCAATCAGTCGCTCGCCATGGCCCTGGCCGGTGGCCGCGTCGAACACTGGGGGCGCCTCGGCCTCAGCGACGACTGGGCACTCAGGCAACTCACCGACGCCGGTGTCGGCGCCGAGGCAGTGGACCTCGTCGATGAACCCAGCGGTCATGCCCTGATCCAGGTCGATGACCAGGCCGAGAATGCCATCATTCTTTACCCGGGTGCCAACCACGGCTTTGCAAATGCCGACATCGACACGCGCATCGACAATGCCGATCCCAGCGGCTGGCTGCTGCTGCAGAACGAAACCAACGGCCTGGCTCGCGCCATGGAGCAGGCCCATGCCAGAGGGCTGTCAATCGCCTTCAATCCAGCGCCGATGCACGCCGCCGTGAACGAGCTGCCGCTGTCGGCCTGCCAGCTGCTGTTCGTCAATCGCGGCGAGGCGGCCGCGCTGGTCAACTTGTCAGAAGACAGCGATGCCGATGCCCTGCTCATGGCACTCGGTGAACGCTTGCCTGGCGTTGAGCTGGTGCTGACCCTGGGAGGTGACGGTGTCTGCTATCAGCACGGCGACACCCGGCTCGTACTGCCCGCTTACCGGGTCGAGGCCAGGGACACCACCGCTGCCGGCGACACCTTCATCGGCCACTTCATGGCCGCCAGGCTTGCTGGGAGTGACGTCGAGACCTGCCTGCGTCGGGCAAGTGCTGCCTCGGCGATTTGCGTGCAGCGCGAAGGCGCCGCACCGAGTATCCCCGATGCCCATGCCGTCGATAAAGCACTTGCAGAATGGCCGGCGCTGTCGCTCACGCGTCACTGACCTTTCTGGCAAGCCACCTAACGAGCCACCTCTAACGAGGCGGCCCGGCATAGACAGTCTCTACACTGATGCGCGGGCCGCCGCCCGCGTCGACAAGGAAGCCCCATGAGCCAACCGATCATCTTTGACACCGACCCGGGCGTTGACGATGCCCAGGCCATCGCCATTGCCCTCGCCCACCCTGAGATCGAGCT
The DNA here is from genome assembly GCF_003268885.1 of Onishia taeanensis. Taxonomy (GTDB): domain Bacteria; phylum Pseudomonadota; class Gammaproteobacteria; order Pseudomonadales; family Halomonadaceae; genus Onishia; species Onishia taeanensis_A. The sequence goes on along the minus strand of NZ_QLSX01000007.1, from coordinate 90,829 downwards.
ACTGGGCATGACCACCACCTATGGCAACGTCGATATCGACACCGCCACCCATAACGCCCTGCTGCTTGCCGAGCTGGCGGGGCAGAAAATCCCAGTCGCCCAAGGCGCCGCCGCACCGCTGGTCAAGCCCAAGCATCCGGCGCCTGCGCATATCCATGGTGCCAACGGCCTTGGCAACATCGACCTGCCCGATATAGAAGGCAAGGCGCTTTCAGTCAGCGCCCCCCAGTTTATCGTCGACACCATCAACGCTCGCCCAGGCGAGGTAAGCCTGGTGGCCGTTGGGCCGCTTGGCAACCTGGCGGCCGCGCTGCAGCTCGACCCGAGCATTACCGAGAAGGTCAAGCAGGTCATCGTAATGGGAGGGTCAATCAAGGAAGGCGGCAATGTCACCCCGGTAGCAGAAGCCAATATCTTCAATGATCCGCATGCCGCTGCCCGGGTACTGACCGCAGGCTGGCCGCTGACGCTGGTGGGACTGGATGCCACCCACCGCTGCGTCCTGGCCCCCAAGGACATGGACACCATCGCCGCCGGCCAGGGCAAGCTTGGCCAGGTGCTGGCCGAGAGCTATGCCTTCTACCGGGCCTTCTATCAGCAGGCGCTTGGCATTGACGGTTGCTGCCCCCACGACAGCTGCGCGCTGGCCTATCTCATCCAGCCCGAGCTTTTCACAACCGCCAAGGGCCATCTTAACGTGGTCACCGAAGGCGTCGCCGAAGGGCAGACAGTGTTTGCTCCTGATGGCCGCGTGTTCCTGGCACCGCGCTGGTCTCAGACGCCGATGATCACCGCCTGCCTAAGCGCAGACGGTCCCGCGGTGATTGACTGGATTGTCGATACGCTGAAGTAGCTTTCGGCCAGCAAGAGCCTTGGCGCTATACACCCAGGCTTGGAAATAGCGGCCTAAAGCGTGATGAAGGCGTAGTGATCCTGCCAATCGACGCCTTCGATGGCGACATGAGTGACCCGGGCGTTCGGTGGTCCTTCCCACAGCCACCGGGCGACCGCATCCACGTTGCTCGACTCACCGCATAGCAATACCTCGACACGTCCATCCGCCAAGTTACGGGCGTGTCCTGCTACCCCTGCCTTTAACGCCTGCTCCTGAGTCGCTTTGCGATACCAGACGCCCTGCACCTTTCCAGTGACCAGCGCCTTCAGGCAGCACTTGCTCATTCATGGCCTCCTTGATGTCCAAAACAACCAGGGCATGTTGCCTCAGCCTGGAGTTGTACATGCGGTATACTGATATAACTTCTATATACAATTAGTGTGGATCGGGCTACATTCAAGTTACAATCACAAGCCACAAGACGGATGTTTTCATGTTTGCTCTGACATTTCTGCTGCTGGCTGCCACGTGCCTATCACTTGCCGCTCTGGGGGTCGCTATCAAAGCGGCGACGGTAGAGATGCAATTCGGGCTGGTTCGACTGCCCGACACGTCAACCCAAATCGAGAGTGGTCGACATCGGCTGACAAGCAAACCGGCAACTCGGTATTGATCATCTCAGTCGGTTTGCACCTCATGCTTGACCAGCACCGCTGAATTTCGCGGCACGATATGTTTTCCCCGGGCCAGCAGGTGGCACTTGGTAAACGCCGCCCCGAACAACAGGATCAACGACGAGTAATAGACCCAAAGCAGAATCAACACCACCGAACCGGCGGCGCCATAGGTTGATGCCGTGGCCGTATAGGTCAGATAAATGGCGATGCCGTATCGACCAATCGAAAACAGTACCGCCGTCACGCACGCCCCTACCATCACGTCCTTCCAGCGCAACACCACATCCGGCAATACCTTGAAGATCGTAGCGAACAGCAAGGCGATCATGGCCAGGGAAATCAGGAACTCCAGCCCGCCGACCATGAAACCGATGCCGGGCCAGAGGTCATTGGCCGCATGCAACACCGCGCGCACGACCACTCCGAGAATCAGTGACACCAATAACAGAAAGCCAATGGACAGCACCACTGCCAGCGACAGCACTCGACTCTTGATGAATTTCAACATGCTGTTGCTACTGGGGTGAGGCATCACGCCCCAGATGGTGTTAAGCGAAAACTGCATCTGCGCGAATACCGTTGTGGCACCGATCAGCAAGGCACCAAAGCCAAGCATACTAGGCAGCAGGCCAGACTCCTGGATGCGCGACTGGGCGACGGCATTCTGGATGGCCTCAGCGGCCCCAAGGCCCATGGTGCCCTGTAACTGAGAGACGATTTGCCCCTGTGCAGCCTCCTCGCCAAGCACCAAACCAATGACCATGACCGCAATAATGATGGTCGGTGCCAGCGAGAACAGCGTATAGAAGGCCAGTGAGCCGGCGTAGCTGAAGGCATTGCGTTCCAGCCACAGCTTCACTGCATGGCGGACCACATCCCACCAGAAAATAATCCAGGTTCGTAACATGCAAGCTCCCTGCAACAGTGTCATCGACTGCACCCAGCATACCCGAGCCCTTGGCTCTCTGCTTCGCCAGCCGCCAACGCCAGATTGCAGGCGAGACGGCGAGCGTCGATAATGCGCCCCCTAGCGCACCCCGGTCATCAGCCACGGAGCCCGCATGGCGCATACCCAGCTAACCAACGATTGCCATAAGGATTTCGACTGTCTGGTCTTCATTGGCCGTTTTCAGCCTCCACATCTGGGGCATAGAGCGGTCATCCACGAGGCATTGAAACGTGCCCATCAGGTAATCGTACTTGTCGGCTCGGCCTGGCAGGCTCGCTCGCTGCGCAACCCCTGGCGCTTCGAGGAGCGCCACGACATGCTGAGAAGCTGTTTCGACGAGACCGACAATGCCCGGCTGGAAATCGAGCCCTTGCTTGATGCTCTCTACAATGATGACGTCTGGGTTCGCGACGTTCAGCGAAAGGTGCGCGACATCGCCTCGCCAAGCCAGGGGCGCCTGCCCCGTATCGGGCTGATTGGGGCCAGCCGTGGCCAATCGAGCTACTACCTCACCCTGTTCCCGCAGTGGGAATCGGTTAGCGTGCCGCTGGTCGAGGGCATCTCCGCCAGCGGGATTCGCGAACGGCTTTTCCGCTCGCCGGCTGCCGCCAGTGATTACGCCTCTACCGGCGCCGCCCACGACCTGCCCCCCGGCGTACTCGACACGCTTCAGGCCTTCACTCGCAGCCAGCACTATCAGCATCTGTTAGAGGAGCAGCAGCTGCTTCAGCAGTATCGACGCGCCTGGGCAGATGCGCCCTACCCGCCCATTTTCGTGACGGTCAATGCGGTGGTGGTGCAATCGGGGCACGTGTTGATGGTCAAGCGCAGCGCGGCGCCCGGCAAGGGCCTGCTGGCGCTGCCAGGAGGGTTCATCAACCCCCACGAGCGGCTGCTGGATGCCTGCCTTAGGGAGCTACGGGAGCGGGTGCGCTTGAAGGTGCCGACACCGGTACTCAAGGGCTCGCTGCGCGGGCAACGCCTGTTCGACGAACCGCATCGCAGCTGGCGCGGTCGGACTCTGGCCGAGGCCTTCTATTTCGCGCTGCGCCCGGAGCAGCAGCTACCCCAACTCAAGCACGCCAAGGGCGGCGAGCGGGCTCGCTGGGTGGCGCTTGCGGATCTGGAGCCGGAGGAACTGTTCGAAGATCACTTTTTCATCATTCAGACCTTCCTGGGCCTGCCCGCCAGCTTCGGCACCCCTTAGCGGGCGCCATTCCCAGAACGCTGCTGAGAAAACCGGGGCTTACGAATCGGATCAGGCTTCCAGAAAGTCCCTGGGCAGCTTCATCATCTGGCGCCAGAGCTTCTCGACGCCCGGCTTGTGGACCAGCGAGCAGCGATACAGGCGAATCTCCAGCGGCACGTCCCAGCCCTCGCCTCCGGCGCGGACCAGACGCCCGCTGGAGAGCTCCTCGCGGATGCAGAAGTCAGGTATCCAGGCCATGCCAACTCCTTGCATCACCATGCCCTTGAGGCCCTCTGCCATGGCCGTCTCGTAGACGGTTCGCAGCCGCAGGCGCAGCGGATCATTCTTGAGCAGCATACGCACGCTGCGACCCAGAAAGGCACCCTGGGTGTAGGAGAGGAAGGGAATCTGCCCTTCGCCGGACAGCGGAAAGCGCGGCGCGCCGTCGGCATCGGGCAAGCAGACGGGGATCATCTTGACCTGGCCGACCGAGAAGGACGGAAAGACTTCGGCATCGAGCTGCATGCTGGCGTAGGGATCGTAATAGCCGAGCATCAGGTCACAGTTGCCCTCACGCAGCACATGAATGGCCTCACCAACGTTCATCGCCACCAGGCGTGTCGGCAGCTCCCCCAATCCCTGCTGCAGCCGTGAGATCCACTGCGGATAAAAGGCCAGAGCCAGCGAGTGCGCGGCGACGATATCCAGCGCCTCGGTATCCATGGCCACGCCGCGCAGATGACCCAGGCACTCATTCAACTGCTCTACCAGGTTACGCGCCGTGACCAGGAACAGCTGGCCTTCGGGTGTCAGCCCGACAGGAGTGGTCGAGCGATCTACCAGGGTCACTCCCACCGCCTGTTCAAGCGATCGAATACGACGACTGAAGGCCGGCTGGGTGACATGGCGCTGTCGCGCCGAGGCCGAAAAACTGCGGGTATTGGACAGGGCGACGAAGTCTTCCAGCCACTTGGTCTCGAGGTTCACCGCGACTCCGATGGAATGTCATAACTGGGCGGGGGTCCGAACTGCCCGAACCCGCGAAGCCTGCTACTCTAGCCGCTCACCCGCTGACTGCCAATCGGCAGGGTCGGCCTGATGCAAGTTGTTGTCTCTTCTAGGGGGAAAACCAGGCCTGTCACTGGATGGGCGATAACAGATACGCCGCCCGGGAGACCAGCTTGCGCCACAGGGGGCGCTGCTGAAGCTCTTCATAGTTGACCTGGCGGCAATTGGCGAAATCCGCCTCCAGCATGGTCTCGACCTCCGCGGCAAAACGCGTGTCCGGCACGAAGGCCGTGATCTCGAAGTTGAGCCGGAAAGAGCGGTTATCGAGATTAACGGTGCCCACGCTGGCGGCGCTGTCGTCGATCAATATGACCTTCTGATGCATGAAGCCAGGCTGGTAGCGATACACCTTGATGCCGGCACGCAGCATGTCCGGGAGGAACGCGAAGGCCGACAGGAACACCAGCAGGTGGTCGGGACGCTCGGGAATCATGATGCGCACATCAACGCCACGCATCGCCGCCAGACGCAGTGCATCCAGTACGCTGTGGTCAGGCACGAAATAGGGGCTGGTGACCCACAGGCGACGCTCGGCGCTATGAATGGCGTGCTGGACCAGCAGGCTCGCCGTTTCCTGGCGATCTGCCGGTCCCGAGGGTACCACCACCACGTTCTGGCCATTGTCACAGGCCCCCTGGGGCTCCCAGGAAATGCTTAACACCTCGCCTGTAGCCCAGTGCCAGTCTTCCCAGAAAGCTTCCTGAAGACCCAGCACGCTGGGCCCCGTCAGCTTAAGATGGGTATCGCGCCAGTGCCCATGTCGCGGATCCTGCCCCAGATACTCGACGCCAACATTGAAGCCCCCGAGCCAGCCTTCCCGGCCGTCTACCACCAGTATCTTGCGGTGGTTGCGGAAGTTGAGCTGGAAGCGGTGCCGCCAACCCCGGGAGGAATGGAAGGCGCTGACCTCGACACCCGCCTCGCAAAGGTCTCGAATGTAGCCTTCCTTGAGCTTACGGCTGCCGATCTCGTCATACAGGAAGTACACGCGCACGCCGCGTTCCGCGGCCTTCTGCAGGTGCCGCTTGAGGCTTACGCCGAGGGCGTCATGGCGCACGATGAAGAATTGGATGAGCACGTAGTCTTCGGCGGCATCAATGCCGGCGAAGAGGCTCTCGAAGGTGGTTTCTCCATCGATCAGCAACTGGGTGCGGTTGCCGCGGGTCATCGGCATCAGTGCCAGCTGTTCAACGGCGCGCAGATCCCCCTGACTGTTGCCGGCAAGGAAGGGGTCGACCTGTGAGCGATAGCGTTCGAGCACGCGGCGAAGCACCGTATCTCGCTCGCCCCGTGCCGACACATAGCCATAGAAACGCGGCCGACCAAAGATCCAGAAGGCCGGCAGTGCCAGATAGGGAAGCGACACCAGCGAAATGATCCAGGCGATCGCGCCCTGCGATGTCCGGCTGGACATCAGCGCAATCACAGCCGATAACAGGCCTGACACATGGATCAGGAAGATGGCCGTTCCCAGCAGCCAGGAGGTCATGGTCGCATCCTTTCGACAGTCATCATCCCGTATCGGCCTCCGCGACAAGGGTGCAGGGGCCGCCCAGCGGTTACGCTGGCATGGTAGGAATTCACGCGCGCTGGGCGATGATTTCCTTCCACTTCGCCGGACCGCTCTGGTGAACCGACTCACCTTGGCTGTCGACCGCCACGGTCACGGGCATGTCTTCGACCTCGAATTCGTAGATGGCTTCCATGCCCAAGTCTTCAAAGCCGACCACTCGTGACTTCTTGATGGCCTGAGCCACCAGATAGGCGGCGCCGCCAACAGCCATCAGGTAAGTCGCCTGGTTGTCACGAATCGCTTCGATGGCCATCGGGCCACGTTCGGCCTTGCCGACCATGCCCAGCAGGCCGGTTTCCTCGAGCATCGTGCGAGTAAACTTGTCCATGCGGGTCGCGGTGGTCGGGCCAGCCGGGCCCACGACTTCGTCGCGCACAGGGTCGACCGGGCCCACGTAATAGATGAAGCGCCCTTTCATGTCGACCGGCAGCGGTTCGCCCTTGGCCAGCATCTCGGTCATGCGTTTGTGAGCAGCGTCACGACCGGTCAACAGCTTGCCGTTGAGCAGCAGAGTGTCGCCCGGCTGCCAGCTCTTCACCTCTTCCGGCGTCACGGTATCGAGATTGACGCGTTTGACGTTTTCGCCGATTTCACGGGTAATTTCCGGCCAGTCCTCGAGCTTCGGCGCCGGCAGTTCGGCGGCACCGCTGCCGTCGAGGCTGAAGTGCACATGACGAGTCGCCGCACAGTTGGGAATGATCGCCACCGGCTTGTTGGCGGCGTGGGTCGGGTAATCCGTGACCTTGATATCGAGCACCGTGGTCAAGCCACCCAGCCCCTGAGCGCCGATGCCGCTCTGGTTAACCTTGTCGTAGAGCTCCAGACGCAGTTCCTCGGCGCGATTGCTTGCACCACGCGCCTGCAGCTCCTGGATGTCGATGGGATCGAGCAATGATTCCTTGGCGATCTCCATGGCCTTTTCGGCGGTACCGCCAATGCCGATGCCCAGCATGCCCGGCGGACACCAGCCAGCGCCCATCTTGGGAAGCTGCTCCAGCACCCAGTCGACTACCGAGTCGGACGGGTTCAACATCGCGAACTTGGACTTGGCTTCGCTGCCGCCGCCCTTTGCGGCCACATGCACCTCGACCTTGTCGCCGGGCACAAGCTTGTGATGAATGATTGCCGGGGTATTGTCCTTGGTGTTCTGTCGCTTGCCGTCCGGATCGGCGAGCACTGAGGCGCGTAGGACGTTGTCAGGCAATTTGTAGGCGCGGCGCACGCCTTCATTGACCATGTCATCGAGGCTCATTTCGGCGTCCCACTGTACGTTCATACCGACGTGCACGAAGACAGTGACGATGCCGGTGTCCTGACAGATCGGACGATGACCCAGGGCACACATGCGAGAATTGATCAGGATCTGGGCGATGGCATCCTTGGCGGCGGGGTTTTCTTCCCGCTCGTAGGCGCCGTGCATGGCGTCGATGAAATCCTTGGGATGATAGTAGGAGATGTATTGCAGCGCGTCGGCGACACTCTGGATCAGATCATCCTGGCGGATCACGGTCATATCGAAACGACTCCCTAGCGTTGTCATCGGGTCCACCGCGGTCAGGTCACGGCGAACGAAATGCGGGCATTGTACCCCATCGCCCCCGTCCGCTGAATCGCTTAGGCCACTTCCACGGATCCGGAGACTCAAAGCAGGTAAGATAACGGTATAATTTCCACTAAAGAAAGCAGGTATCAACCCGACTGGCAGCTCGCACAATAATACAGCCGCCGAGATGTCACCATGCGCCGTGACACCTGGTCGCCGCAGGCATGGCAGGCCTGGCCGTCACGATCAAAAACGGCAAAGCGCCAACGCCCACGAGTTGCCCCTGCGCGTTTTTCGCGCTCGACCCAGGCCGGGTGATTCGTGACGCCGGCCTCACGATAGGCTTGCTGAATCACGTGACGCATCACGCTCGCAAGCCTCAAGCGCTGAGTGGGTCCAAGATCCATCGGGCGTCGCTGTGGCGCCAAGCCCGCAAAGAACAGCATTTCCGAGCGTAGATAGTTACCAATTCCTGCATAAAAGCCCTGGTCGAGCAGCAAGCCACCCAGCGCACGTTGCCGGAATCTGGGCGCAGTGAGCCGCTCTTCGATATCGTCGGCCGAGACGCCATGACTCAGCAGGTCCGGACCAAGACGCGACAGAAAAGGATGCTGCCCTATTTGGTCCGGCGGCCATAGCGAGACATCCGAAGCGCTGTAGAGGCTGGCCGCATGGCCACTGGCCTGAAGACGTACCCTGAGTGATCGGCGCGTCGAGGGTGGTTGGCCGGCACGATGGAGTTCCATACCCCGTAGAGCTGATTGTGGGAATACATCACCCGGTCATCATCGAAATGGGTCAACAGTGCCTTGCCCCAGCTCTCTACGGCCATCACACGGCGGCCTTCAAGGTTGGCACCCTCACCCTTGAGCTCCGGAAAAGCGAACCACACAGACTCCAGCGGCTTGTCGACCAGCTGACGGCCTAGGCGATCGGCCACGCGGCGGATTTCAGGACCTTCCGGCATCGGCTATCCCAGAGCCAACTGGCGTTCCTTAAGAGTGTGCAGCCGATCACGAAGGCGGGCCGCTTCCTCGAACTCGAGGTTCTGAGCCGCCTCGTGCATGGCATCTTCAAGCTTCGACACCTGGCGCCGCACTTCATCGGGGGAAAGCGTTGCCAACTGCTCGGTGCTGTACTCGCCCACCGGCTCGGCTACCTTGCGTTCTCCCCGCTGGCGACTGCGCTTGCTGCCCGGCGCCTGAGCGCCTTCCATGATGTCTTGTACCGACTTGGTAATCGTCACCGGCGAAATACCGTGTGCCTCGTTGAAGGCCAGCTGTTTTTCCCTGCGCCGGTCGGTCTCGTCCATCGACTTGCGCATCGAGTCGGTCACCCGATCGCCATAGAGGATCGCCTTGCCATGGGCGTTGCGCGCGGCCCGGCCGATGGTCTGAATCAAGGAGCGCTCGTTGCGCAGGAACCCTTCCTTGTCGGCGTCGAGAATCGCCACGAGCGAGACCTCGGGGATATCCAGGCCTTCCCGCAGCAGGTTGATCCCTACCAGCACATCGAACTTGCCCAAGCGCAGATCGCGAATGATCTCGACGCGCTCCACGGTATCGATGTCGGAATGCAGGTAACGCACCCGTACGTCGTGCTCGTCGAGGTACTCGGTCAGATCCTCGGCCATGCGCTTGGTCAGGGTGGTCACCAGTACCCGCTCGCCAACGTCGGTACGCAGCTTGATTTCGGACAGCAGGTCATCGACCTGAGTGGAGGCCGGCCGCACTTCGATTTCCGGGTCCACCAGGCCGGTGGGACGCACCACCTGTTCGACCACCTGACCCGCATGTTCCGCTTCATAGGGTCCGGGCGTTGCCGAGACGAAGATCGTCTGAGGGCTGATTCGCTCCCATTCCTCGAACTTCATCGGGCGGTTATCCAGCGCCGATGGTAGACGGAAGCCGTACTCGACCAGGGTCTCCTTGCGCGACCGGTCCCCTTTGTACATGCCACCGACCTGGGGCACGCTGACGTGAGACTCGTCGATCACCAGCAGCGAATCGGCGGGCAGATAATCGAAGAAGGTGGGCGGCGGCTCGCCCGGAGCGCGGCCGGAGAGATAACGGGAGTAGTTCTCGATGCCGTTGCAGTAGCCAAGCTCATGCATCATCTCGATGTCATAGAGAGTGCGCTGTTCAAGACGCTGCGCCTCGACCAGCTTGTCGTGCTTGCGCAGGAAGTCCAGGCGCTCGGTCATCTCGCCCTTGATGCGCTCGGCCGCCTCGAGGATGGTGTCCCGCGGTGTGACGTAGTGACTCTTCGGATAGATGGTCATGCGCGGGACCTTGCCGCGAATCTCGCCGGTCAGCGGATCAAACAGACTGATGCCGTCGATCTCGTCATCGAACAGTTCGACCCGCACGGCCTCGTCTTCGGCATCGGCGGGGAATATATCGATGACGTCGCCACGCACCCGATAGGTACCGCGACGGAAGTCCATGTCGTTGCGCGTGTATTGCAGCTCCGCCAAACGCCGCAGCATCTTGCGCTGGTCGATCTGCTCACCCCGAGTGAAGTGCAGGCGCATCTTCAGGTACTGATCGGGGTCACCCAGGCCATAGATTGCCGACACCGACACCACGATCAGCGCATCGCGACGTTCAAGCAACGCCTTGGTCGCCGACAGGCGCATCTGCTCGATGTGATCGTTCACCGAGGCGTCTTTCTCGATGAAGGTATCCGAGGACGGTACATAGGCCTCGGGCTGATAGTAGTCGTAATAGGAGACGAAGTACTCGACGGCATTGTCGGGAAAGAAGGCCTTGAACTCGCCGTAGAGCTGCGCCGCCAGGGTCTTGTTGGGCGCCATGACGATTGTCGGTCGCTGTACCCGCTCGACCACATTGGCCATGGTGAAGGTCTTGCCCGAGCCGGTCACCCCCAGCAACGTTTGATGGGCCAGGCCCGAATCCAGGCCCTTTATCAAGCTATCAATAGCCGCCGGCTGGTCCCCTGCGGGCTTGAATTTGGACTGCAGACGAAAGGCTTTGCTCATGTTGCTTCCCGACAATGAATGATGGCTAACCTGATAAGAAAGATAACGGTATAAGTCAATCTTGATCAGGGGAAGCCTGACGAGTGGTAATGTCCACCGTCGATGTGGTCATCAAACGATGGATGGGGCATCGATCGGAAATCTCCGTCAGCCGGTCAAGCTGCTTGGCATCATCAATACCTTCGAAGCGCAGGCTGACGTCCAGCCGGTAGACCCCATGCCGCTCATCGCGTTCATCGCGCACGACCCACACCGTGACGCCGGTGAGCGGCCAGCCCTTGCGGTAGGCGTACATCTGCGCGGTAATCGCCTTACAGGCGGCCAGCGAAAGATCGAAATAGTCATGGGGATCGGGGGCGCTGTCATCACCGCCGGCCACGCTCGGGGCGTCGACATACAGGTCTTCGAAGCCTTCCAGCTCGACTTTTTGGCGCAGCCCGCCCTCGCCTTGACTGATCACGGTAATTGTCATGTCAGTGTACCTTTACGCCGAGTTTCTCGACCGCCTTGATCAGGGCATCGCGGCGCACGCGCCCTTCTACCTCGGCGCCATGGCGTCCCACTTCCGCGCTCTCGACGCCATCGAGCATCATCAAGGCGGTGGTGATGCGATTGACCAGTTCGGTACTTTCGACCCCTTTGAAGGCCAGTGAAATGCTCGCCATGGATCCTCTCCTGCAAGGGACGTGATTGAACGATGAGTTTAGCATGCCCTCGGCAGCGGCCGGCCAGCCTTGAATCGGCGCCGATTGCCCCCATAGCCAACCCACAGACCATGGAAACGCATCCACCAAATGCCGATTCCAACAGGGAGATTTGTATGACCGACTGGAGTGAGCGCATCGGCGCCACCACCGACGGCGAGGCCCGTGTCACCTTTGATACGCCGGCCCCGGCGCGCCAGGCATTGGATGGCACCGTCGTCACGCCACTGGTGCACCTGGGCATTCTCGAAGTGGCAGGCAGTGATGCCGAGCGCTTCCTGCAGGGACAGACCAGCGCCCAGATGTCTCTGGCCGATGGAGATTTTGCGCCGCTGACCTGCTTCTGCGCCACCAAGGGCCGCATGCTGGCCAATGCTCAAGTCCTCCGGGTAGCCCCGGAGTGTTATTGGCTGCTGATGGAACAGTCGCTGCTTGAGCCGCTTAAGGCCCACCTTGAGAAGTTCGCCGTTTTCTACAAGACCGAGATGCGCCTGCGCGACGACCTGGCAGCGATTGGCCTGATTGGCCATGATGCCCCCGCCTTGCTCGAGGCGCGCCTCGACGTAGAACCGCCGCATATCTGGCATCAGCACCAGCATGGTGATCAGCTGGTGGTTCGTCACCCCGGGCCACGTCCGCGCCTGATCGCCCTTATGCCGATCGCCGACCTCGAGGATAGCTGGCAGGCACTGACGCAACAGGCAACACCAGTCGGCAATGCCGTATGGTGCCTTCAGGACATCCAGGCCGGCCTCGGCTGGCTGAGCGCCAGCCAGCAGGACAGCTACCTGCCGCAAATGATTAACTGGGAGGCGCTTGGCGGTATCAGCTTCAAGAAAGGCTGTTATACCGGCCAGGAAGTCGTGGCCCGGGCTCACTTCCGCGGGCAGGTCAAGAAACGCCTGGTGAGACTGACCCTCGAGGGAAATGACGTGCCCACGGTCGGCAGCGAGCTATTGGACGCCGAGGGCAAACGGCAGGGGGAAGTCTTCGCCGCCGAACGCGACGCCTACGATCAGGTCGAGCTGCTGGCGGTCCTGACCACCAAGGAAGTCACCGAGCCGCTGACCGTGGACGGCGTGCGCTGCCAGCGCCAGCGTCTTCCCTACCCGCTTGAGCGCCTGGACCCGGAAGAACTGGCCACTCACAAGGGCTGATCACAAGGGCTCCTCACAAGGGCTGGCCCGGCGGAATCATATGGCATCCCTACCATCTGCCAGCCAGACCAACAGGATGCCAATCCCTCGCTAGCCGGCCAGCCTGAAGACTCGCACCGCGTTGGCCGTAGTGGCCTTTTCCAGCGTGGCGCGAGAGATATGACGCAGTGCGGCGACGTCAGCGGCGATTCGCGCAAGCCTTGCCGGCTCGTTACGCTCGCCCTTGAAGCCCGCCGGCGGCATGTCAGGGCTGTCGGTTTCCAGCACAAAGCCATCTTCTGGCAAAGCCGCCACGCAGCGCCTTAGGCGCTGTGCCCGCTCGTGGGTCACCGCCCCGCCAAGTCCCAGCACGAAACCCAGTGCCAGAAACCGCTGTGCCTGCTGCAGACTGCCGGCAAAGGCGTGGATCAGTCCGCCCGCCGGCAGACCGACTTCCTTGAGGCACTTGGCTACCTGGTCGTTGGCATGCACGCAGTGGATCACCACCGGCAAATGGCGTGCCTTGGCGATTCGAAGCTGCGCCTTGAATAGCACCCACTGGGCGCCCAAGGTGTTCTCGAAGCGGGCATCGATGCCACACTCCCCCACCGCCACGACCTCAGGATGTGCGTCGAGCGCCGCCTCCAGAGCAACCAGGTCGTCATCTCCATCCAACTGGCGGGCACCCAAGCGATGGGGGTCAAAGCGGCTAGCATTCACGCAGTGATCGTCGAGAAAATAGGGATGCAGCCCCAAACAAACACTCGTATCAACCCGCCTCCCCAGCGCCAGCACGGACGGCCACCGAGCCCGCGTCGTGCCCGGCACCACGAAATGCTCGACGCCCACCGCCCTGGCCCGCTCGAACACCGCCTCGCGGTCGACGTCGAAATCGGGGAAATCCAGGTGACAGTGGGCGTCAATGAGCATATTGAGGGCCGGCTTAGTGCTTAGGAATTAGGGCTTAGGCATTAGTGCTCGCGTGTCGCGCTGAAGCGGATATCCGGCCAGCGTTCCTGGGTCATCTGCAGGTTGACGCGGGTCGGCGCGATATAGGTCAAACAGCCGCCGCCATCATAGGCCAGGTTGGTGCTCGCCTTGCGTTTGAACTCGTCGAGCTTCTTGGGATCATCGCAATAGATCCAGCGAGCCGTCTGAACGTTGACCCCCTCATAGAGGCAATCGACCTTGTACTCTTCCTTGAGCCGGTGGGCGACCACGTCGAACTGCAGCGTACCCACAGCGCCGAGGATCAGGTCGTTGTTGTCCAGGGGCATGAAAACCTGAGTGGCACCTTCCTCGGAGAGCTGCTGAAGGCCCTTCTGCAGCGCCTTCATCTTCAGCGGGTCCTTGAGGCGTACGCGCTTGAACAGCTCCGGCGCAAAGTGCGGAATACCGGTGAAACGCATGTCCTCGCCGACCGTGAAGGTATCGCCGATCTGGATGGTGCCGTGGTTATGCAGGCCGATGATATCGCCGGGCCAGGCCTCTTCCACATGCGCACGATCCGAAGCCATGAAGGTCAAGGCGTCGGGCACTTTGACATCCTTGCCGATACGCACGTGACGCATCTTCATGTTGCGGTCGTACTTGCCGGAACAGACTCGCAGGAAGGCCACCCGGTCGCGGTGCTTGGGATCCATATTGGCCTGAATCTTGAACACGAAGCCGGTGAAACGCTCGTCGTTGGCATCCACCTCACGCGAATCGGTCTCACGGGGCTGTGGCGTCGGTGCATACTCGACGAAGCCATCCAGCATCTCACGGACGCCGAAATTGCCCATGGCGGTGCCGAAGTAGACGGGCGTCAGTTCGCCGCGACGATAGGCGTCAAGATCGAACTCATGGGAGGCGCCACGAACCAGCTCGACCTCCATCCGCAGTTCCTCGGCCTGGGACTCACCCAGGACCTCATCGACCTCGGCACTATCGAGTCCCTCGATGCGTACATCCTCGGGAATGCGGCTGCCCTGCCCCTGCTTGTAGAGGTGGATGACGTCGTTGTAGAGGTGATAAACCCCACGGAAATGACGCCCCATGCCGATCGGCCAGGTCATGGGCGCACACTGGATATTGAGCACCGTCTCGACTTCGTCCATCACCTCGATGGGGTCGCGAGTATCGCGGTCCATCTTGTTGATGAAGGTGAGGATCGGCGTGGTACGCAGGCGACAGACATCCATCAGCTTGATGGTACGGTCCTCGACGCCCTTGGCACCGTCGATGACCATCAGCGCCGAGTCCACTGCGGTCAGCGTGCGGTAGGTATCCTCGGAGAAGTCCTCGTGGCCCGGGGTATCGAGTAGATTGACGATACGTCCCTTGTAGGGGAACTGCATCACCGAGGTAGTCACCGAGATGCCGCGCTCCTGCTCCATCTTCATCCAGTCGGAAGTGGCATGGCGGTCATTGCGCTTGCTCTTCACGGAACCCGCCATCTGGATGGCGTTCCCGAACAGCAGCATTTTCTCGGTGATGGTGGTCTTGCCCGCGTCGGGGTGGGAGATGATCGCGAAGGTGCGTCGCAGATCGACTTGAGTCTCAAGCTCGCTCATGAAATCCGTCACTGCTAGAGGTGGCTGGCCACAGGGCCAAAAGATGGCGCTATCTTAACACTCCCAGCGCAACGGCCCAATTGGCCCATCTAGGGACGTTATTATCCTGGCCTTTTTTAATCCCACCCTACTCGACACCTTGCTCATGTACCTCGCTCATCCTGACGTTCGAACAAGGACTTCCTGCAGATCACCAGCCCATTCCCGAGCAGCGGTCGCAAGCGAGTAACCGGCTGTTCGGCGGCGTACTACTTCGAGGTCTATCCATTTAGCAGGCTGGCCAACAGACTAGTGAAGAGTAGGATTACAGATAGGGACGAATACGCCGATAGACATAGCGATGTACCCAAATTCATCCGCAACAGAAGGAACACTCTATGGATGCATCCATCAATGGCACGGTCGGCATGGCCATGGCGCTGCAGCAGTTCAACAGCAGTCAGCAGGCACAAGCCGAAATGTTCAGGGAAAACCTGGATACTCAGGCATCGCACATCAATCAGCTGATGGAGGCTGTCACACCGCCTGGCCAAGCGGTTGCCCCGCAAGGTGAATTGGCCCAATCAGGCACCATGGGTACGCAGGTCAACACCTACGCCTGATCGCCAACGCTGATGGGGGTGCCTTGCTCGGCACCCTTAATCAGCAATGCCGCAACCTTGCAGGGTTGCGGCATTTTTTTATGCAACACCGGCCCCCACCTTTCACGCCAACTGATGCAGCTATCAGGGTTTGCGGTATCATGCAGCCACCCTCGGACCGGAGCCATCATGCAAGCAGCTCAAGCCGCCCTGCCGCTACCCCTGTCGACCCCTAATCGCAACTTGGTGAGACTGACGATCGTCCGCGGTATCACCTGGACCGGTTTTCTGGGGGCCATCATCTTCGGCATTGAAGTGCTGGGCTTTCAGCTACGCGTGCTGCCGATCATTAGCGTGATCGTGGCCATGGGGCTCATGAACGTTGCTACCTGGTGGCGGCTAGGCCGGCCGCGGGCCGTCACCGACACTGAATACCTGCTGCACCTGATGGTCGATGTCACTGGCCTCACCCTGCTTTTCTACTTCACCGGCGGCTCCACCAACCCCTTCATCAGTTACTACCTGGTACCGGTGACCATTGCCGCCGCGACCCTGCCCTGGATATACGCCTGGATCATCGCTAGCGGCGCCATGGCGGGTTACACCTTCCTGATGCTGTTTTTCGATCAGGTCCCCCAGCTCAGCAACGGCGTGATCGCCAGCAACATCAGCCTCCATGTGCTGGGAATGTGGATCAACTTCGGGCTGTCGGCAGGCCTGGTGACCTTCTTTATTTTCAAGATGGCGCATGCCCTCAGGCGCCGCGAGAAGACCCTGTCTCGCACACGCGAGGCTGCGCTGCGCAACGAACAGGTACTGGCGGTGGCCACCCAGGCCGCCGGCACTGCCCATGAGCTGGGCTCACCGTTATCCACCATGGCGGTGCTACTCAAGGAGATGCGCCAAGATGCCGGCGACCGTCCTCAGTTGATCGAGGATATCGATCTGCTGAGAACGCAGGTCGACACCTGCAAGACACGGCTTCAGCAACTGGTCGCCAATGCCGATCGGCGGCGTCTAGGCGAGCCCGAGAGTCGCGTGGCCGAGGAATGGCTTTCAAGCGTGGTACAGCGCTGGCTGGTAGTGCGTCCCGACGTCAGTCATAAGCTGGAAATAGCAGAGCGCCGCGGCAAACCGGAGCTCGCAGTCGATGCGACCCTGGAGCAGGCGCTGATGAACCTGCTCAACAACGCCGCAGACGCTAACCCCGAGAACATCGTCATCAGCCTGAACTGGGATGCCAACGAGGTGATCTTCGACATTCGTGACCATGGCCCCGGGGTCAGCCTGTCGATTGCCGACCAGCTCGGTGAAACCTTCATATCGACCAAGTCCAAGGGCATGGGAATCGGCCTGGTACTCACCCATGCCACGATCAACCGGTTTGGTGGCAATGTCAGCCTGTACAATCATGAAGAAGGTGGCACCCTGACGGAGGTCAAGCTGCCCAGACGGGATACGGGCCAGGCCTGAACAAGAGTTTGTGAACAGAGGATTGTGAACAAGGGGCTTGGACAGAGGGCTGAAAACGAGGCTGGGCACACACCCGCCTCGCCGTGAAGATGTCACCACACCGACCATGCCAAGCACGACCCGGCACGCAGTAAGACCAGAGAGACGAGGACAACATGTCAGAGACGCCACAACGCCTGCTGATCATCGACGACGACGAGATGTTCTGCCATGTCATGCAGCGGGCCATGAGCCGTCGCGGTTTCGATGTCATGGTGGCCCACGATGCCGAACAGGCCCTGACACATGCCCGGCAGTCACCGCCCGAGATCGCCACCCTGGACCTGAAGCTCGAACAGAGCTCAGGGCTGAAGCTTCTGCCGGAGCTGCTCGAGCTGGCTCCGGCCTGCCGAGTGGTGGTGCTGACCGGCTATTCGAGCATCGCCACCGCCGTGGAGGCGATCAAACTCGGCGCAGCAAACTATCTGTGCAAGCCTGCCGACGCCGACGAGATCCTGGCGGCCCTGGAGCATCAGGATGGCAACCCGGATGCCGAGGTTGCCGACAACCCCCCTTCGATCAACCGCGTGACCTGGGAGCACATCCAGAAGGTGCTTCAGGAACATGACGGCAACATCTCGGCGACGGCTCGGGCGCTGGGCATGCACCGTCGCACCCTGCAGCGCAAGCTGCAGAAACACCCGGTAAGACGCTAGACCTGGCCCGGCGTCTTACCGGAAAGCCAGGCCGCCACCGTTATTGGGCGGTCCAGCCCAGGTCGATGTTCCAGCTCGCCCCGGTGACAGCGCCAGCAAGATCCGAGGCCAGGTAGGCGACCAGTGATGCCACTTCGCCCGGCTCGATCAGGCGTTTGACCGCGGCATTCTTGAGCATGATCTGTTCGATGACCTGCTGCTCATCCATGTCATTGAGCTTGGCCTGGTCGGCAATCTGATTATCGACCAGCGGCGTCTTCACATAGGCCGGGCAGATAGCGTTGGCAGTGATGCCCTGACTGCCCCCCTCCAGCGCCGCGGTCTTGGTCAGGCCAATCATGCCGTGTTTGGCACTGATGTAGGCGGCTTTGCCGGGTGAAGCGACTTGAGCGTGCACCGAAGCGATGTTGATGATGCGCCCCCATCCACCCTCGCGCATCGACGGCCAGGCCGCCTGCGTCAGCAGGAAGGGCGCGGTCAGCATCAGGTCGATGATCTGGCGCCACTTGGCCTCCGGAAACTCTTCGATGCTGGACACATGCTGGATACCGGCATTGTTGACCAAGATATCCAGGCGCCCGAAGCGACGCAGCGTCTCAGCCACCGCCGCACGGCACGCATTCCCATCGGTCAGATCCGCCTGAAAGAAGACCGCGCCAGCCGCTTCAGCCACTGCCTGACCATCAGGGTTGAAATCCACCGCCAGTACCTGATGGCCTTGGCGGCAGAATTCCTCGACCACTGCTGCCCCGATACCGCTGGTGGTCCCGGTGACCAAGGCAACGCGCGGAGATGCCTCCTGTGACGTGGTACTCATCGCTAACTCCTGTAAAAGGCATGACACTCCGCAAGGCGGAGATCCTAAGTCAGCATACGATGAGGCTTGCGGAAAACACCAGTGCGGCGCTGCAACATATACGGGTGTTCAGACGAAAGACCTAGGCCGTGCGGGCAAGCACTGCAGTGAATAACGCGTGGGCTAAAACAGGGCAAGCTACGTTAATAGCGATATAGAGATGGACAGGGATATGCGGCAAGCGGAGACGCCATAAGAGCCACGTAATGCTAGAATGCGAACTTCCGACAATACGAATTTTCCCTCACCGCTGCGGAGCCGCCATGCAGACTGCCCAACGCCTCGAGATCGCCATCGACATCGCCAGACAGGCCGGCCAGGCCATCATCGACGCCCGTCAGTCACAGGACTTCTCCCAGCGCTACAAAGCCGGGAACGAGCTGGTGACGGATACCGATGTCGCCGTCGACACCCTGATCGGGCGCGCCCTCGAAGAGCACTTCCCCGGCGAAGCGCGACTGACCGAAGAGCTGTCGCCGGATCGCGGCGCCATTGAGCAGTCGGGCGCACTCTGGGTGGTGGACCCCATTGATGGCACCGTCAATTTCGCGCATGGCCTTGCCCACGTGGCGGTGTCCATCGCCTGGGTCAAGGATGGCCGCACCGAGATCGGCGTCGTCCATGCCCCCTTCCTCGGCGAAACCTTTACCGCAGTGCGCGGCCAGGGCTCATGGCGCAATGACGAGAGAATTCGCGTCAGCCGCGCTTCGCAGCTGACCAACAGCCTGGTGGCCACCGGCTTTCCCTATCGTCGCGACAGTCGACCGCCGCTGATCCGTCGCCTGGCCGCCGTACTCGAGTACTGTCAGGATGTGCGCCGTAACGGCGCCGCCGCCCTCGACCTGTGCAATGTGGCTTGCGGCCGCCTCGATGCCTACTACGAAAGCGTCTCTCCCTGGGACTTTGCCGCTGGCGTCCTGATTGCTCGCGAGGCTGGCGCTCGCACCGGCCATCTCTATGCCTGCCCGTCGAGCATCCCAGAAGACCTCTACGGAGAAAACCTGCTGGTCAGTGCCCCAGATATCCACGGCGACTTGGCCAAGCTGCTGGTGCGCGCCGATGAAGACCGACACGAGACCGGCTAAGCCGGGAGCCTGTCGGCTCCGCTATAGCAGCCTGTAATAGTTGGCGTAGCCAGACTCTATTGGCATCCCCCGGCGCATTGGTGAACAATGTGCCAATATTCAAATCGAACCAGTCGTTTATCACGCTTATTCAAGGAGCCCTACATGTTTGTTGTTATCTTCGGTCGCCCCGGTTGCCCCTTCTGCGTTCGCGCCAAAGAACTCGCCGAAAAGCTGAGCGATGCCAGCGCCATCAGCGGCTATCGCTATATCGACATCCATGAAGAAGGCATCAGCAAGGCCGATATGGAAAAGACCATCGGCAAGCCGGTCGAAACCGTACCGCAGATTTTCGTTGATCAGACCCACGTGGGTGGCTTCACCGAGTTCAACCAATACGTTAGCGACAACGCCCTGATGCCGGAAGGCGCAGAGCAGTAAGAGGCTAGACCCCTTCAGACGAACTCTTGAGAAAGAACACGTACTTACTACATAGGTACAAACTTCATGGGTACTGACAGCATAGGTACCTTCTTCTTAGAGAGACCACTGAGAGTTCGCAAATAGCTTGGCAATCGGTCAATCATACAGATGCCGACTGCCTGCCATACAGCCGCCTCCGGGCGGCTGTTTTCGTTTGAGGCCAAAGGACAATAGCCGCACCCGGTCGGTTGCATCTCGCTCGCGTTGAAAGCCTAGAGGCCCGCTGCACCTATACTCAGTGGAATACCCTAAGGCTCGACGTCAGGGAGAGAGCGTCCGATGCAACGCCAAGAATTTCTCCAGCAGTTGTGGCTGGACTACATCCATCTGCACCCGGAGATCGGTGGCCTTCGGCTGTGGCCGGTGGGCAGCGAACCCGAGTTCCTCGCCTTGCTGACCCTGAATCATGGGCCCTTTGCCGCCGCCAAGCTGCTGCCCACACTCAACCAGTTCGGCTATCGCGCGACAGAGCGACATGCCATGGCAGATCGAGGCCTGCTGGTATCACTCTATGCGCCCCCCGATGATGGCCCCTGGCTGGTACTCGGTGAACTTCAGCTGGGCACCCTGACGCGAGAGCCCCGAGAGATTCTTCAGGCACTGGTCGCCCAGGCACTTCAGGAAGACACGCGAGGCCAGAACCTACTGGCAAGAGGTCGCCCCTGGCCAATGCCGGACTGGGACACCTTCTGCCTGTTACAGCGCGCTCATCCGCTGGCGGCCTGGCTTGCCGTGATGGGGCCACGGCTTCATCACGCCGGCTTCGACTGCGAGCGCCTGGGCAGTGACATCAACACTCTGGATGCCGAGTTGGAACAGGCGGGCATGGACAGTAGCAGCGACCGCCATCACGGCGTCTTTCCGGTATCGGCACTGCTCAACTACCGCTTCTATCCGACCTGTTCACAGCGGCTCGCCTTCGCCGGCGGTGACGAGCACCGCATTACCCTCGGTGGCCTGGCGCTGATCCAGCCTTGCCTGCCGGGCAAGCATGATCGCTCAGCCGAACTGCTGCTCCCCCAGCACACTCGCTGTGAGATCGCCTGATCCCTCCAGGACGGTTTCATGGAGCTCCTCAAGGCTGTCTTCCGGGTCACAGTCTCATCTGCGGCGGCAGGGCTACGGTTACCACTGCCACATGGACATGACGAACGCATGTAAAAATGAGCTTGCGAACTAAATTCCCGAGGCGCTAAGGTGGGTGCACTGGCGCCGGACGACGTTTGTGCAAACACCCGGCATTCATTACGCGATGCTAAAGGAGAGAGATACATGGCCAACCTGGCAGCGGTTACCGACAGCAACTACACGCAGGATGTAATCGAGAGTAAAACACCGGTACTCGTGAAGTTCTGGGCGCCCTGGTGCGGCCCCTGCAAGATGCTCGACCCTGTCGTCGAGTCCATCGCCGAGGAGCGAGGCGACGCCCTCAAGGTCGTCACCATCAACGTCGATGATGCGCCCGATCTTGCCGCCAAGAACGGCGTGCGAGGCCTTCCGACCATCGCCTTGTTCAAGGACGGTGGCAAGGTAGAAGCGCTGACCGGCGTACAGCCGAAAGAAAGCTTCGATGAAATGATTGCTCGCCACGCCTGAGCGCGGCCACTTATCGTCATGCAACGCCCAGGTCCGCTCTGACGGAACTGGGCGTTTTACTGATGCCTTCTCACGCCGCCGTGGTGGTGGGTTCTAGTTCTGGGTCTTCTTCCTCTCGCGTATAGCGGTTTTCGTCCGACAGCGATTCGCCCTGCAGGTCCAGCTCGAACTGCACGGGTTCGCGACGCGGATCGAGTTCATTCAGGTAATGCTGGGTCTCCAGCACCGGCATAGCCACAAAAGGCTCCTGCTCCACATCTTCCCTCGCAATGCCACGACGGATCAGCAGCCGCAGACTAATGAAGCCGGCAAGCGTCAGCGCCACTGCGCCAAGAAAGAACCACAGGCCATCAGGACCAATCACCTGCATTACCAGGGAAGCGCCGAAGGGACCGACGATCGAGCCGACGCCATAGGTCATCATCAGCTTGCCGTTGGCCGCCACGATCTCTTCAGGCTCAAGCCAATCATTGGTATGCGCAAGGCTCAAGGAGTAGAGCGTATGCAGCATGGCGGTATGGAAGCTCGCCACCAGCAGCAGCATCAGGTAGTCGACCCTTGCGGCTACCGAGATAAAGGCCCCGGAGACCGCCATGATCGCCGCCATGGCAAGGATCACCTTGCGGCGGTCGATACGGTCGGACAGCCGCCCCAGTCCCCACTGAGCAAACAACGCCACCAAGGTGGTAATCGCCATGAACTGGGCAGTCTGACCGGTCGACAGACCAATTTCCTGACCGTAATAGGGGGTCATGGCAAAGAAGGCCTGCACCATCAGGCCTGCCGTGAAGGCACCCACCAGTCCCACCGGTGCACGCCGGAACAGTTCACGGAGCTTGATCTTCTGAGGCTTGAGCTCCTGGGCCGCCCGCGGGCCATGAATACGGTGGATCGACAGCGGTACCAGCGACATGGCGAACAGCATGCCCGCGACCGAAAACAGCACCATCGTGGCGGGATCGGCGCTGTTCAATAGCCATTGACCACCCGCCAGCGACAGCGTCGAGATGACCAGATACCAGCCCAGCACCTTGCCGCGGTTATCGTTGCTGGACTCACCGGAAACCCACGACTCCATCACCATCAGCAGGCCCGCCGTGGCACCGCCGCCGAAGACCCGCCAGACCAACCAAGCCCAGGGGTTGACCCAGAGTCCGTGCAGCATGGCGGTGACCGCGAGTGTCGCCGCACAGGCGGCGAAGACGCGGATGTGTCCCACGGCGCGGATGCGCTTTTCGAGCCAGTAGCTACCGATCACGAAGCCAAACGAAAAGCTCGACATCAGAAGGCCCGCCATCTGCGAGGGGAACCCCTCCAACGACATACGCACGCCAAGCAGGGTCATGATCAAGCCATGGCCGAGCAGGAAGCTGATTTCACAGACGAACAGGATCGGCAGGGTTGCCGGCAGACTACGCACCAAACGCTCTCCCCAACGGTAACGAAAGTGGTCATGCATCAGGACGATGGCAATGACGATAACGATCAAACGTGACGATCTATAGCCGAGCCTCAAGGATCGACACAATAGCTAATAGCCAACCTGCATACAGGCTCGAAAGGCCTGAGTCAGGGAGGCTAGGTAGGACGGGGCGCATTCTACCCGCTTCACGAGGACTTTCCAGCCCAGTCGGAACTTATGCACAGATTCTGTGGATAACGCTGTGAAAATTCATGGGAGAGCGGCTATCGCGACGGGACACTGACCCGCCATTCTTATCATGATCAGATTTTCACCAGCCCAGGTCCCAGTCTACAGAGCCTTTTCAAAGAGCCATTTCTAAGGGCTATTCCTAAGAACTATTCCCAAGGGCTATTTCACAGCGCTGGCCCACGGCCGCCGTTTGCAAGGTGGCGCTCTTACGTCTCCAGTCCATGGTCTACTGACGGGGCAGTGTCACTAACCCAGTGGCTTGCACAATGACTTGCCAATAAAAAGCCCGGGACCGATGGCGGTTCCCAGGCTCGTTGCGAGATATTCCCCTCAGCCGGATCGCGGCTCTCCTCAGGCCTCGAAGGTCATTTCAGGCACATGGTCGGGCACCACGAGCTTGCCGGCCGTCTTCTCGACGATTTCCTCGACGCTAACGCCGGGAGCGCGCTCCACCAGGTGGAAGGCACCGTCCTTGATCTCAAGATATGCCAGGTCGGTCAGCACGCGATTGATGCAGCCCGCGCCGGTCAGCGGCAGGTTGCACTGCTCGAGCAGCTTGGACTCGCCGTGCTTGGAGGCGTGGGTCATGGTGCAAATGATATTTTCGGCGCCAGCCACCAGATCCATGGCGCCGCCCATGCCCTTGATCAGCTTGCCGGGGATCATCCAGGACGCGATGTTGCCATTCTGATCGACCTCGAAGGCGCCCAACACCGTCAGGTCGACATGGCCGCCGCGAATCATCGCGAAAGATTCCGCCGAGGAGAAGATGGCCGCGCCATCACGGGCCGTCACGGTCTGCTTGCCGGCGTTGATCATGTCCGGGTCGACTTCCGCCTCGGTGGGGAAGCGTCCCATGCCCAGCAGGCCGTTCTCGGACTGCAGCATTACATCGATGCCCTCAGGCACATAGTTGGCCACCAGGGTCGGAATGCCGATTCCAAGGTTGACGTAGAAACCGTCTTCGAGTTCGCGCGCCACACGCTGCGCCATCTGTTCACGAGTCAATGCCATGATGTTGCCTCTTTTCTTTCTTGTCTGGGGTGGAGAAGCACCGGTCACACACCGGCGGAGCTGAAAAGGCGTGGCTCAACCTTCACGCACGGTGCGCTTCTCGATGCGCTTCTCGAAGCTGCCCTTGATGACGCGATCCACATAGATACCCGGCGTATGGATCTGGTCGGGCTTGAGCTCACCCGGCTCGACGATTTCCTCAACCTCGACCACGGTGATCTTGCCCGCGGTCGCCGCCAGCGGATTGAAGTTCTGTGCCGTGTCGCGATATACGACGTTGCCATAACGGTCGGCCTTCCAGCCTTTGACGATGGCGAAGTCGCCGACCACCGATTCCTCGAGAATGTAATGGCGGCCGTTGAACTCGCGAACTTCCTTGCCGTCGCCGATCGGGGTGCCATAGCCAGTAGCGGTATAGAACGCCGGGATACCCGCGCCGCCTGCGCGCATCTTCTCGGCCAGCGTGCCCTGCGGTGTCAGCACGACCTCGATTTCCTCGTTCAGCATCTGCTGCTCGAAGAGCGCGTTCTCACCCACGTAGGACGCATAGATGCGGCTGATCTGACGGTCCTCCAGCAACAACCCCAGGCCGAAGCCATCGACACCGCAGTTGTTGGAATAGATGGTCAGATCCTTAACGCCGCGGCGCTTGATCTCACCGATCAGGTTCTCGGGAATCCCGCAAAGCCCGAAGCCGCCCGCGATCACGGTCATGCCGCTCTCGAGCCCGTCCATCGCTTCCTCATAAGAACCCACACGCTTGTCGAATCCGGCCATATCGCTGCCTCGATGGTTGAAGTGTGATTGTTGTCGAGTCATTGCCAGTGTCGTGGCAAGACGATCTATTTGTTAAGTTTGTTTTATTTATTGATTAATATCATTCGCCAATAAGTCCAACATGCCCTTTCGCGGATGACCTCATGACCGTCAAGCAACTTCGCGCCTTTCTTGCCGTGGCCCAGACCCTGAGCTTCACCCGGGCCTGTGATCGCCTGCATCTCTCCCAACCGGCTCTGAGTCTCACCATCAAGGGACTCGAGGATAGCCTGGGTGGACCTCTGCTGATTCGCAGCACCCGTCGCGTCAGCCTCACGCCCGAAGGCGAAGCCCTGGTCCCGCTGGCCAAACGCCTGATTGCCGACTGGGACAATACCGAGGAGCGCCTGCGCCAGCATTTCACGCTGGAACTGGGCCGTGTCGCCATCGCCGCGATGCCATCCTTTGCCTGTAACCTGCTACCCGATGCGCTGATGGCTTTTCGCCACCGTTTCCCACGTATCAATGTAACCGTTCACGACGTTATTAACGAAGAGGTCATTGAAATGGTGCGTCGAGAACGGGTCGAGCTGGGTATCGCCTTCGCGCCTGAAGCGACGGATGACCTCGCCTTCACGCCCTTGTTTACCGACCGCTTCGTCGCCGTGGTGCCCCCGGCCTCTGCGCTTGCCAGTGAAGCGTCGCTTTCCTGGTCGGCACTGCTTGGCGAGGACCTGATCGCCCTGCAGCGCCCCTCCATGGTGCGCCGCCTGCTGGAGCAGGCGCTGGCCTCCCGGGGCATTGCCCTGACGGTGGCCTTCGAGAGTCACCAGCTGGCGACGGTCGGGCGCATGGTCGCCAGCGGCCTGGGCGTCAGTGCCGTCCCCTCGCTGTGCACGCCTCAGATGCAGGCGCTGGGAGCACGCTGCCTGCCGCTCCATGATCCGGCGATCGTCCACGACGTCGGGCTACTGTCGCATCAGGATCGCAAGCTATCAGTAGCCGCCCAAGCACTTGCCGAGGTACTCCAGACCACCGTCGCGGCACCGGTCTCGGGCGCCTAGCGCCATGTCCATCAGATACTTTGGGGGGAGAAACTTCTGCCACCAGCAGCAGGTTTGCTGCCCGGGCGTTGATCGTACCGCTGGGCAGCCCCCGGGACTTGCAGTAGCATTGGCACCCTGCGCCAAGTCGTTGAAGGAGAACGCATGTCGACCCTAAAGGGGCTCGTCAGTCTGCTGCTGCTGGTGATCAACACCTTGATCTGGTCAATACCGCTGCTCACCCTGATCCTGCTCAAAGTTGTGACACCCGGACGTCCGCTGCGCCGCGAGCTGCTCAAGGTACTGAACGCCATCGCCCTGCAGTGGATCGGCTTCAACCTGTGGTGGATGCGTCACTGGCTCAGGCCCGACCTGCATATCGACACCCCTGAGGGGCTCAGCCCCGATCGCTGGTGGCTGGTGGTGGCCAATCACCAGAGCTGGACCGACATCTTCATGCTGCAGATGGCGCTGCATCGGCGTATCCCGATCCCTCGCTTCTTCATCAAACGCGAGCTGATCTGGATTCCGGTCATCGGGCTCGCCTGGTGGGCGCTGGAGTTTCCCTTCATGCGCCGCTACTCCCGCGAGGCACTCGAGAAGAACCCCAAACTGGCCCGTCGTGATCGCGAGGCCACACAGCAGATGTGCGAACGCGCTCAGGACATGCCGACCGCGATCTACAACTTCGTCGAGGGCACCCGGTTCACACCGGCCAAGCAGGCGGCCCAGCAAAGCCCCTACCGTCATCTTCTGCGGCCCAAGGCCGGCGGCACCGCCCAGGTGGTAGGCTTGCTGGGGCACCGGCTCAGCGGCATTCTCGACGTGGCCATCGCCTATGCACGCCCTCAGCCGACGTTTTGGCGCTTCCTCTGCGGACGCGAGGGAGCCATTCGGGTCAACGTGCGACGACTCGATGTCCCGGCCTGGATGCCGGGCGGCGACTACCATCAAGACCCGGATTACAAGGAACGCTTCCAGACATGGATCAACGAGCTGTGGCAGGACAAGGATCGTACCCTCGACGCCAGCGTCTGAACCTCGCCGTTCTGCTTCTGATCGCCCTGCTGATGGCCGGCTGTGCGAGTCATGGCGGCTGGAACCAGTCGGTCACTCCCGGCAACTGGGTCAGCGTAAAGCGCGGCGATACCCTGGGCGAATTGGCCAATCAGGCCGGTGTGCCCCTGAAGCGCCTGCAGCGTTTCAACCCAGGCGTCCAGGCCCGTTCCCTGGCCATCGGCCAGCGCCTGCTGATTCCCACCCACCAGGAACGGGCTCCCTACGGCGGTCCTTACCGTTACCAGGTGCGCCCTGGCGATACCTACACGGCCATTGCCCGGCACTTCGGCACCCGCGCCAGCCGCTTGAGCGCCGGCAACCCCGGCACTTCCGCCTCCTCGCTACGTGTCGGCCAACTGATCAAGGTGCCACTCAATGGTGGCAGCGCATCATCGAGCGTCGCCTCCCGGTCATCGGGCTCGTCTTCATCGTCCTCAACGCGTCGTCCAGCACTCAGTGGCCCTCTGCCCTCCTCGGCCGGCAGCTGGCCCTGGCCGCTCGAGAAACACCGGGTCGCACGGGAGTATGGCAAGGACTCACGCGGCACCCTGCAGCCCATGCTGCTGACCAGCGCCAGCTCCGATAAAGCACTCGCCGTTGCCGACGGCGAAGTCCGCTTCGCCGGCAGCATGCGCCAGCTGGGCCGCGTGGTAATCGTGCACCACGCCGATAACCTGCAGAGTGTCTATGCGCTCTGCCAGTCACTGTCGGTCGACGTTGGCGAGCGCGTGAGCCGCGGCGACGCAGTGTGCCGAACAAGCTCTGGCGACCGCGGCAATGAATTGCTCTTCGACATGCGTCGTGGTGGCAAGCCCATCGACCCCCGCCGGGTACTTCGCTAGGCCTGGGCTGCGAGGATAAAGCCGCTCGCCAACGCTGTGAGAACTCATGGGAAGCGCAGGCCAACGCCTTATGCGACAACATTTGGCACCGAGTGTCATCCAGGCTTCACCAATTCGTCCCTGTCCTGTCATGCGCCACCGTGATCCTGAATTCACGACTCATGAACGGGACACACGAGCCTTATGCGCATCTGCTTCGTCAGCGAAACCTGGTCGCCGGATATCAACGGTGTGGCCCATACCCTGGGTCACCTGAGCCGCGAACTCGATGCACGAAACATCACCCTGCAGCTGGTGCGCCCGAAGCCTGACAACGGTTGCCGTGCAGAAGGGATCGAGGACGAACTACAGGTAAGCGGGTTTCACCTTCCCGGCTATAAAGCCGTCAAGCTAGGCCTTCCCGCCGGACGAGCCCTGGCGCGGTTATGGCGAGATCGTCGCCCCGATGCGGTCTATATCGCCACCGAGGGCCCCCTGGGCTGGTCGGCGCTGCGACAGGCCCGGCGCCTGGGGCTGCCAGTGGCCAGCGGCTTTCATACCAACTTCGATCACTACGCCGGCGACTATGGCTTCGCCTGGCTGAAAAGGCCGGTATCGGCGGTGCTGCGTCATTTTCACAACCGCACCGGGGCGACCCTGGTGCCTACCGCCACACAGGTGCGGGCACTCAGCGCCCAGGGCTTTGACAACGTCCAGGTGATGAGCCGAGGCATCGATGCCCAACACTTCTCACCGGAAAAACGCGACCCAGAGCTGCGCCAGACCTGGGGCGTCGGTGAGAATCAGCCGGTCGCCCTGCACGTGGGGCGGCTGGCCAGTGAGAAAAACCTGGACCTGCTGGTGGAAAGCGTGCAGGCGATGCAGGAGGTTCAGCCAGACCTGGTCACTGTAATGGTCGGCGATGGCCCGCTACGAGCAAGCCTGCAACAGCGCCTGCCCGACGCCATTTTTACCGGTTTCATCAATCGTGAATCGCTTGCCAGGCATTACGCCAGCGCCGACATCTTCATCTTCCCCTCCTGCTCGGAGACCTATGGCAATGTCGTCGCCGAAGCCATGGCCAGCAGCCTTGGCGTGGTGGCCTTCGATCATGCCGCCGCCAGTGAGCTGATCACGTCTGGCCAGCAAGGCCTGACGGCACAGGTGGGTGATGAAAAGGGCTTCATCGACCATGCGGTCTCGCTGTGCCAGCACCCGGCCAGTTACGGCCAGTTGGGCCGCCAGGCCAGACAGCGCGTGGCATCGAACGGCTGGGACCGGATCGCCGACGACTTCCTGCGCATCCTGCTTTCATTACAGGAGACTTCAGATGACGCCTCGCACGCCTACCGTCTTTGAACGCCTCGACTCGCTCGAGTGGCGGCTGTGCCATCGCTTCGCCCTGGCCAGCAATACACGACTGCTGCCGCTGGCGACGCTGCGAATCGCCAGCAAAGTCGGCGACTGGCCCGCCTGGGTCGTTCTGATACTGGCGCAACCCTTGCTCGACCCAAGCCTGGGTTGGCAACGTCTGCTGCAGTTCAGCCTCACCGCCATCGCAGCGCTGCTGGTGTATCGGCTTCTGAAGACGCGTCTATGTCGCGAACGCCCTTCCATCACCTTCGAGTGCATTCCCTGCACCGAACCACCCAGGGACCGCTACAGCTTTCCCAGCGGCCACACCATGCACGCAGTGATGTTCACGGTGCTGACGGCTACCTCCACGCCCTGGCTGCTGGTGATCGTAGCCCCCCTTGCCGTCGTGATCGCGGTGTCCCGAGTCGGCCTGGGGCTGCACTACATCAGCGATGTGATCGGCGGCGGACTGATCGGTGTGATGTTTGCCCTGGCAAGCCTTGAGCTCTTGCCGCTAGCGGCTTGACCCCGCGACAGACGCTGCCGGGGCTGGCAAGCTAGGCCCATGAATGACGTAACCCTCGGGCCGCCGCACTGGCAGGCCCTTCTCGACTCGCCGCCGTTGTCGCTGGGACTTGGCCTTTTTGGCCTCACGCGTGCTAACGAGCTGCTGCTGCAACTGGATCAGCAGCTGCACTGGCAGCGGCCAACCCTCACTCTTTACGGCCGCCAACACTTCATTCCCCGCCGCCAGATCTGGATGGGCGATCCGGACGCCGCCTATCGCTATTCCGGCGAGGCGTTTACTCCCACGCCCTGGCACCCGGCGGTTGAGGAGATCAGGCTCGCCGTTGAACGGGCCCTGGAAGCCACAGGACAGCCCGCAAGCTTCAACAGCGTGCTACTCAATCGCTACGCCGATGGCGAGGATCGCATGGGCTGGCACTGCGATGACGAGACGGAGCTCGGCAAGGACCCGCTGATCGCCGCGGTGAGTCTCGGTACCGAACGACCGCTGCGCTTTCGCTGGCAGGACCGCCGCGCGGCTGCCTTCAATGTCTGGTTGCCACATGACAGCCTGCTGGTGATGGGAGCAGGCACCCAGCGCCAGCTGCAACATGCCCTGCTGCCACGAAAACTGCCCGGCATGCGGATCAGCCTGACCTTCCGTCGCGTCTATCCGCGCTAGCGCCGAGAAAAAACGATCTAGCGCACCGCTGCCAGGGTCGCCTTGAATCGCACCTGCGCGAATGCCAGGAAGGCCATGCCGATCGCCGCCGTCGCCAGCAGTTGCGGCCACACGATGCCAATCCCCGCACCGCGATACAGCACCGCCTGGGCAAACTGAATGAAATGCGTCGAAGGCAGCACCTGCACCGCCTTCTGCAGCGCTGGCGGCATGCTCTCCAGCGGGGTAATGCCCCCGGACAGCAGGTTCATCACCACGAACACCGGAATCGACAGCAAACCGAACTGCGGCATGGTTGTCGCCACGGTGGAAAGCGTGATGCCCATGGCGGTCACGGCAAACAGGTAGACGGCCGCGCCCAGCGCAAAGAGGGTCACCGACCCGCTAATGGGAATGCCAAGCAGGCCCTGCACCACGACCTGCAGCGAGAGTATCGCCGCGATCACGATCACTAGGCCGTTGGCCCAGATCTTGGCGAGCATGATCTCGCTGACGGTTACCGGCATCACCAACAGGTGCTCGAGGGTGCCATGCTCACGCTCGCGAATCACCGCAGCCCCGCCCAGTACGATGGCCAGGATGGTCAGATTGTTGATGATCTGCATCACCGCCATGAACCAGCTCGAATCGAGATTGGGATTGAATTTCGCACGCACCCGCAGATCGACCGGCAGCGCAGCGTCTCCACTTGAGCGACTGACGTACTTGAGAAGCTCGGTGTTGATGATGCTGGCGATGTAGTGGCTGCCATTGCCGGCGATCGCCATCGCCGTGGCATCGACATTGAGCTGGATCGCGGGATATCGCCCTGCCAGCACGTCCGCCTCGAATCGTGGCGGAATATCCAGCACGAAGGTGTAGCGCCCCGTGTCCATCCCCGGATCGACCTCGGACAGTTCGATGACCTCCGGCGCTTTGAAATACGGCGGCAAAAATGCAGCGGTGAGCTGTGAGGAGAGGACCGAGCGATCCTCATCCACGATGGCGATCGAGGCATTATTGAGCTCGGTCTTCACCCCGTTGGCGACGGTATAGATGGCTAAGGTGAAGGTATAGAGGATCAGCCCCATCAGCACGGGATCGCGCAGGAGGCTATAGATTTCCTTGATGCCCAGCCGATAGATGTTGGTGATCCAGCGCATGTCAGAGCTCCTGCTTGCGCAGCAAGGCGCTGGCCACGATCCAGCACAGCGCGCAGAACCCACCAAGGACTAGGTGATTGGGATACAGCACCCGGAGGTCGAGCCCCTTGTTGAAGACGCCGGCACTGATCTGCTGAAAATACAGCGCCGGGAAGGCCTTGCCGAGGAGGGCCGCACCGCCCTCAAGAGTCGACACCGGATACATCATCCCGGAGAAATTGACCGTCGGAATCATGACGATGATCGCCGTGGCGAAAATCGCCGCGATCTGTGAACTCACGAAGGTCGAGACGACCAGGCCGAAGGCAGTGGCGGCAGTGGTAAACAGCAGCGCACCGCTCACCAGCGCCGGGAGGCTACCCGGCATGCCAAGCCCGAACAGCGCCATCATCAGCGCTACGAGGCTTACGAAGCTGACCATGGCAACACCGATATACGGCAGCTGCTTGCCGAGCAGGAACTCGATTTTGTGCACCGGAGCCGCATAGAGATTGAGGATCGAGCCCATCTCCTTCTCGCGCACCACGCTGAGGGCGGTGAGCATGGCGGGAATCATGATCAGCAGCATCATCAGCACACCGGGCGGGATCGCGTGCTGGGATAGAAAGGCCTGATTGTAGCGCAGCCGGGGCTCGACGCTCGCCGGGTAGATATCCACGACGTCCCGGCCCTCGCGCAGCGCGAGATCGGCGAGGTGCGTAGTTAGCACGCCTTGCACATAGCCACGCCCGGTCTCCGCGCGAGTGGTGTTCGAGCCGTCGAGCCAGGCACCGATCTGCGGGACTCGTCCCGACAGCAGATCACGGCCATAGTCGGGCGGAATCACCACGGCAAGGGAGATATCCCCGGCCTTCATGCGTCGATCCAGCTCGTCGAAATCGGCAAGCGCTGGCTGCTCGTCGAAATAGCGTGAACTCGTCATGGCCTCGAGAAACATCCGGCTTTCCCGCGACTGATCCTGATCGAGTGCCGCGTAGGACAGGTTCTCGACATCGAAGGTGATGCCGTAGCCCATCGCCACCATCAGCACGATCGGGCCGAACAGCGCAAACACCAGGCGAATCGGATCGCGCAGGATCTCCATCGCCTCGCGCCTCGCGAAGGCCCAGGTTCGCAAGAAAGAAAACCAGCCCATACGATGCTCAGGTCGATTCCCGCCCGTGCCGACGTCTGACGACACCGGTGCTGCCGCATCTTCCGCACCGGCGTCCTGTAGATAGCTGATGAAGGCGTCTTCGAGGCTTTCCGCGTCCCGCTGACGACGCAGTTCGTCCGGCTCGCCCTGGGCCAGGACTTTGCCCGCGTGCATCAACGAGATGCGGTCGCAGCGCTCGGCTTCGTTCATGAAGTGGGTGGAGATGAAGATCGTCACCCCGTCCTTGCGTGACAGCTCGATCAGCAGCGCCCAGAAGGCGTCGCGCGCGATCGGATCGACGCCAGAGGTCGGCTCATCGAGGATCAGCAGCTCGGGAGCATGCAGTACCGCGACAGCGAGTTGGAGACGCTGGCGCACCCCCAGCGGCAGACTTTCCGGGGTCGACTCCGCTACCGCGCCCAGATCGAAGCGCTCGATCAGCTCCGCGACCCGTGGCCCACGACGTGCCTTGGGCAGATGGAACAGATCGGCATGCAGCACCAGGTTGCGCCGCACCGAGAGTTCGGAATAAAGCGAAAATGATTGCGACATATAGCCTACGCGGCGCCGCGTGGCCATGGCATCGGTCCCCAGAGGCTTGCCCATCAACCGGGCACTGCCTTCGCTGGCGGTCAGCAGCCCGGTGAGCATCTTCATGGTGGTGGTCTTGCCGCAGCCGTTCGAGCCGAGAAAACCGAAGATCTCCCCGGACTCGATGCAAAAGCTGACATGATCGACGGCAGTGAAGTCACCGAACCGCATGGTCAGCCCTTCCGCCTCGATGGCCGGCGGCCCCGCCTGAACCACACGCGGCGGCAACGAAACGGGCTGATGGCCCTGCCGATCCTTTTCCGGCAGTAGCGCGATGAAGGCCGCTTCCAGGGTCTCGGTAGCGGTTTGTGACTTCAAGGCCTCCGGTGTCCCCTCCGCCAGGACCCCCCCGGCATTCATGGCGATCAGCTGATCGAAACGCTCTGCCTCAGACATGTAGGCGGTGGCGGTGATGACGCTCATCGTGGGGCGGCGTTCACGGATGTGCTCGATCAACTGCCAGAACTGCTGGCGGGACAGGGGATCAACGCCGGTGGTTGGCTCGTCGAGGATCAACAGGTCCGGATCATGTATTAGCGCACAGCACAGGCCGAGCTTCTGCTTCATGCCACCGGAGAGCTTGCCCGCCGGCCGGTCGGCAAAGGCCTCGAGACCGGTACTCTTCAGCAGCACATCGATGCGCGTCGAGCGCTCGGTCATCGACTGGCCATAGAGACGACCGAAGAAATCGATATTCTCACGCACCGACAGCGTCTGATAGAGATTGCGTCCCAGGCCCTGGGGCATGTACGCGATGCGAGCATAAGTAGCGGCGCGATGTTTTGCGTCATCCATCGCGCCTCCCAGGGCCGTGACCTGCCCGACCTGCAAGCGGCGCACTCCCGCAATCAGGCCCAGCAAGGTGGACTTGCCCACCCCGTCCGGCCCGATCACCCCCACCATCCGGGCAGAAGGAATCTCCAGCGAGACGTTATCGAGAGCGATGATCGACTTATAGCGATGACTGACACCGTCAAGCGTCGCGACCACATCGTTGAGGTCCGTCATCAGGGCAGCTTCACCGCAAGGGCCTCGGGCCACTCGGCTTCCGGTGACACACGGACATAGGCCACGCCCGGCACCCCGGTTTTCACGACCTCCTGATAGCGGCTCAGGATATCGGCAGGAATCTGCAGCTTGACGCGAAACATCAGCTTTTCGCGCTCGCTCTTGGTTTCCACGTATTTGGGGGTGAACTGCGCTTCCGAGGCCACGAAATCGACGGCCGCCGGAATCACATACTGCGGAGCAGCATCGAGAATCAGCCGCGCCTCACTGCCATAGCGCAGGCGCCCCGCCTCGTCGGTGGGCAGATAGACGTCCATGTAGACATCCGCCAGGTTGAGCAGTGAGACGACCTTGCCGCCCGCTGCCAGGATCTCGCCGGGCTCTGCCAAGCGATACTGCACGCGACCGGCGCGCGGCGCGACCAGGGTATGATCAGCGAGATTGGCATTAAGCGCCGCGACATGCGCCTGGGCCGCCTCGATCGACGCCTCGGCGGCGGAAACTTGAGCACGCGCGGTGTTGAGTGCCGCCTCTGCCGTGGTTTGCAGCGAGCGCCGCTGATCCAGCAGCTCCTGTGAGGCATACCCACGCCCGGCAAGCGTCTGGGTACGGCCCAACTCTGAGCCGGCAAGTGCCAATTCACTTGTGCGCTGGATCGCCAGGGCCTTGGCCTGGGCCAATTCCTGCTCTGCCTGCCGGGTACCGGCCTCAGCGGCGCGTATCTGCGCCTCAAGCTCGGTGGCATCAATTCGCGCGATCACCTCTCCTGCCTCTACCCGCTGTCCTTCCGTGACGACCACCTCAGCGATCCGGCCACTGAATTTCAGCGCCACATCGATGCGTGTCGCCTCAAGCCGTCCGTTGGCCCGGGCAAAGCCTTCCCCCAGACCGCCCTGCTGTTGCTGCCACCAGTAATACCCGCCTCCGGCGCCAGCAGCGACACAGACAAGAACGATGAGTGCCGTTTGCAGTCGCTTCATGACAGGTTCCTCGGCCAGGTAGTTCGATCCACGTTCATCCATGAATAGATTAGTTCAGTCGCAACTGGCCAACGATAGCCTATCCCGTCAGCACCTTGCTGATCCTAAAGCGGAACGGCCGATATTTCTGGCGTCGCCTTGATATTGGTCAAATAGTCGGACGTCCTTCCATCGTTGGGCGCTATCCTCTTGGCTGCCGACAATCACTGGCATCGACACTTCCTATGCGCGCACATCACGAAACGCTGCCATTACCTTGCCCACTGCATGTCGATGGCGGCGTACCACTATCATTTATTTGAAGTCGTAAAAGTTGACGGCGAACGCTTAGGTCCGCCGTCAATAGCTCCTGCTGGGTGTCTTAGCTTAGCTGCCGCGGTAGGTAGAATACCCATATGGGCTGAGCAACAGCGGAATATGATAGTGCTGCTCGGTGTTCTCGACCTTGAAGGGCACCGGAATGTCCGGGAAGAAGGTATCGGTGCCCTGGGCGTCGAAATAGGCACCGGTTTCGAAGGTCACCCGATAGATGCCCTCACTAAAATCCTGATCCTGTGGGAACAGTGCGCTGATACGCCCGGAGTCCTGTTCGGTCGCAGCCTGGCTAAGCGTTTCCCAGCCGCTGTCCGTGCGTTTCTCCAGTACCACCTCAATGCCGCCAGAGGGCTTGCCGGTCTGGATATCTAATACGTGCACACTAAGAGGGTTACCCGCGGCCTGAGCAAGGGTAGCTGCGCCCAGCAGGGTGAGACCGGCCAGAGTGGAAGCCAACATTTTCATGAGATTCTCCTTGGTTGGGTTATGACTGTTCAGACAAGGTGTTGGTGATGCCATCCATCGCGCAGCCCTCGTCGATGGCGGACCCTCCGGCGCCAGCGACACCGATGGCGCCAATCACGTCACCGCCGAGTCTTACCGGCACACCACCGCCGAGTAACAGTAGGTCGTCGACAGTGGTCAAATTCGCCGATGACGGGTCGTTTCGAGCATGCTCAGCGAGCTCACGCGACGTCGATTTGGTCGACAGCGACGTATAGGCCTTACGCTGGGCTGCCTTGGTATTGTGCGGCCCGATGTTGTCATCACGCTTCAGCGCCACGAGATTTCCACCGCGATCGACGACGGCGACTACCGCGGTATGATCCTCGGCATGGCAGGCTTCGAGCGTTGCGTCGACCAGTTGGTTGGCCAACGCCAAGGACACGTTCTGTTGGTCCAAGACCGGCATCGGTCCGGCCAACGCAGAACCGGCGAGCAACGTGGCGCCTAGCAAGGGAAGGCGAGCAAATCTGGCCATCATAAAGACCTCCTGATGAATGACGTTACCGTCATGGCTGACGATGGACATCACTATGCGCGAAGGCGCTTATCAAACCCCTGACGCCAGCATTACAGCTTTGTAATGGGCAAGATTCATAAAGCCCGCTAGCCTAGGCGGATTTCGGGAGAGAACACGCATGCAGATCCTGGTGGTCGAAGACGAGGTCAAAACCGCCGACTATCTACAAAAGGGGCTCGGCGAGTCCGGCTATCTGGTTGAAGTGGCTAGAAATGGCCATGACGGGCAGCATCTGATCGAAGAGTTCGCGTTCGACCTGATCATCCTCGACGTGATGCTGCCAGGACTCGATGGATGGCAGCTGCTGAGTCATATTCGGCGCCGCAGTCAAACACCGGTCCTATTTCTCACCGCCCGGGACAAGGTGGAGTATCGGGTCAAGGGGCTTGAGCTTGGTGCGGACGATTATCTGATTAAACCCTTTTCGTTTGTTGAGCTATTGGCTCGGGTGCGCACTCTGCTGCGCCGGGGCCCTCCGCGAGAAACGGAATACTTCCAGGTAGCAGATCTGCACATGGACGTGATGCGTCGCAGAGTGACGCGTCAGGGGGAACGTCTGAACCTGACCAACAAGGAATTCGCTCTGCTACATTTGCTGATGGATCGCGAGAGCGAGGTGCTTTCACGTACCTATATCGCTTCTCAGGTGTGGCAGATGAATTTCGACAGCGACACCAACGTGGTGGAAGTGGCGGTTCGCCGCCTGCGCGCCAAGGTCGATGAACCCTACAACGTCAAGTTGATTCATACGTTGCGCGGCATGGGGTATGTGCTCGAGGCACCTAAGTGATGAGCTTACCAAAGTCGCTGGGGCTGCGCCTTGCACTAATGTTTGCCCTGATCAGTTTATTGCTGCTAGGCGGCATCAGCTTGTATCTCTACCAATCTCTGGTTAAGGAAATTGCCTGGCGGGATGATCGGATGCTGCACGGACGGCTGGAACGCATGGAGTCGCTGCTTGACGATGGCGAAAGCATTGCAGCCCTGCGCTTACGACCTCAGCTCTATGCCAACATGCTAGGCAATCGCGACAGTCTGCTGTGGATTTTGGATGCCCAGGAAAAAGTGCTCATCGAGGTCAATCCCACTAAGCTTCCCCTTCCCCGTTTGCCGGACACTTATGAGGCACGACTTGGCAATTATCCTGGCGAGGTGCGGGCTCGCTTGGCATGGCTCGACGTTATTCAAGGTGGAAAACACCTAACGTTGGTCGCCGGCAAGTTACTTAGCGAGCGTGACCAGATGCTCGCGGCTTATCGCCTAAAGCTATGGATGGCGCTAGGAGTGGGTGCCCTGTTGGCCTTTCTACTGGGGTGGGGGATAAGCCGTCGAGGACTGCGCCCGGTGCGCCGCCTTGCGAGGCGTGCTGGAGCCATCGACGCACGACATTTGCATCTGCGCCTGGATAGTGACCATGAAGTCACGGAGTTGCGAGTCTTGAGCCAAGTGTTGAATGAAATGCTGGACCGATTGGAAGAAGGCTTCGCTCAACTGTCTCGTTTCTCCGAGGACCTCGCCCATGAAATGCGCACGCCCTTGAGCAACCTACTCGGACATACTCAGCAGGTGCTTAGACAAGAGCGCCCGGAAGAAGACTATCAACAGCTCTTGGCCTCGCATATCGAGGAATACGAACGCCTTTCGCGGATGATCAACAGCATGTTGTTCCTGGCCCGCACGGAGAGTCCCTCCACGACAATGGCTCGAGAGAAGGTGAATTTAGGCGAACTCGTCGAACAGCTATGCGATTACTTCGAGGGCATGGCAGAAGATGATGGGCGGAAGCTGCTTCATCAGGCTCAGGGCATCGCTTGGGTGAACCCCGAGCTTCTGCGCCGTGCTCTGGCCAACTTGATCGCCAATGCCCTGCACTATGGCCGGTCCGGCACGCCAATTCAGATTGTCGCCACCGTAGCGAAGGAGTGGGTCGAGATCGGCGTCCACAATAAAGGCCAGCCGATCCTTCCTGCAGATCAGTCCCGCATCTTCGAACGCTTCTATCGCTGCGACGCTTCGCGCAGCAAAGGCGGTGACACCGGTGGTTTAGGTCTTGCCATCGTGCGCTCCATCGCCCTGTGGCATGGCGGGGATGTGCAGGTGAAAAGCGATGCCGAAAACACCACTTTTAGTATGATCCTGCCTGTTTTTCGCTGATTTGGCTGGATAGAGCTCAAAAAAAGCCGCCTCCCGAGGGAAGCGGCTCATGATGTTCAAAAAAAGATAACGGTATATTTAGTGTTGGTTATAAGCGTCGATGCCGGATCGATCAGCCGCGGTAGTATCCTGGCGTCACGAACGGCATCTTGGTCACGGTCATCGGCAGGCGCTTGCCGCGTACATCGGCGAAGACCTGAGTATCGATCGCCGCCTGATCAATGCTGACATAGCCCATGGCGACGGGCTTGCCGACGCTGGGCCCGAAGCCGCCAGACGTGACTACGCCAATCTTGCGGTCTTCCCCGTCGTAGAGATCGGCGCCCTCACGGACCGGGGCACGCCCCTCGCCCAGCAGACCGACCCGCTTGCGCTGATGGTCCTTGACCTCGACCTGATGCAGCACCAGGTCGGCGCCGGGGAAGCCACCGGCCCGCTCACCACCGCGGCGACGCGGCTTGCTCACGGCCCAGATCAGACCCCCTTCCACCGGGGTGGTGGTGGTGTCGATATCGTGGCCATAGAGGCACAGCCCAGCCTCAAGACGCAGCGAGTCGCGAGCGCCCAGGCCAATGGCCTCGACCTCGTCTTCAGCCAGCAGCAGGCGGGCGAGGGCCTCACTCTGCTCGGCAGCCACGGATATCTCGAAGCCATCCTCGCCGGTGTAGCCGGCACGGCTGACCCACACCGGGATACCCTCGATCTCGAAACGGCCGTGCTGCATGAAGACCATCTCGCAGGCCGCCGGGCACAGACGCTGCATCACGCTGGCGGCCTTGGGGCCCTGCAGGGCCAGCAGCCCACGGTCCAGCACCTCGACCTGATGATCGCCACCCAGGCCGGTGCGCAGGTGTGCAATATCCTGCTCCTTGCAGGCAGCATTGACGACCAGATACAGATGATCGCCCGCATTCACCACCATCAGGTCATCGAGAATACCGCCTTCTCCGTTGGTGAACAGCGTATAACGCTGCATGCCTTCGGGAAGGCCGAGGAGGTCCGCCGGCACCAGGGTTTCCAGTGCCTTGGCCGGTTCGCTGCCAGTTACCAGCACCTGCCCCATGTGGGACACATCAAAGAGACCACAGGCGGCGCGGGTATGCTCGTGCTCCTTCTTGACCCCTAGCGGAAACTGCACCGGCATCGAATAGCCCGCGAAGGGCACCATCTTGCCACCGAGTTCCACGTGCAGGTCATGAAGCGGTGTCTTGTGTAGTTCGTTCATCGGCTAGGTTCATCCCGTACATTGCTGATAGCAGACGCCGCGGCCGACGAGGCGGCCGCGGCATTGCCTCATTTGTTGAGTTCTTCGCCAGGCAGTACCGGCTTGCCGTCGAAGTAATCCTTGGTCAACTTGAAGACCACCGGCGACAGCAGCGCCAGGGCGATCAGGTTGGGGAAGGCCATCATGGCGTTGAAGACGCTGGCCATCAGCCATACGAAGTCCAGCGGCGCCACGGCACCGGCCAGGATCGCCAGGATATACACCACGCGGTAGGGCTTGATGGCGCGCACACCGAACAGGAACTCGATGCACTTTTCGCCGTAGAAGGCCCAACCCAGAATGGTGGTAAAGGCGAACACCGCCAGCGCGAAGGACACGATGTACTGACCGATGCCCGGCAGGGATTCGTCGAAGGCCAGGGACGTCAGGGCTGCCCCAGTCTCACCGCTGGTCCACTGAGTAGACGTCAGGATGGCCAGCGCAGTGATCGAGCACACCACGATGGTGTCCAGGAAGGTGCCCAGCATGGCAATGAGGCCCTGACGGACCGGATTCTTGGTCTGTGCCGCCGCGTGTGCGATCGGTGCACTACCCAGGCCGGCTTCGTTGGAGAAGACGCCACGGGCCACACCGAACTGAATGGCCTTGGCCACTGCCGCCCCGGCGAAGCCACCTGCCGCCGATACCGGCGAGAAGGCATATCCAAAGATCATGCCCAGCGCATTGCCGATGGCATCAGCATTGATGATCAGTACCACAATCCCCGCCAAGACATAGGCAATGGCCATGATCGGCACCAGCTTGCCGGCCACCTTGGCGATGCGGCGAATACCGCCGAGAATCACGGCACCCGCCAGCACCATGATCACGACACCCGTGATCCAGGCAGGCAGCCCCAGTGACTCGTTGAGACCCGCCGCCACCGAGTTGGACTGCACGGTGTTGCCGATCCCGAAAGCCGCCACGGCCCCGAAGAAGGCGAAGGCACCGCCCAGCCAGGCCCACTTCTTGCCCAGGCCATTGCGGATGTAATACATGGGACCGCCAACGTGATCGCCCGCTTCATCCACCTCGCGATAACGCACGGCCAGCACGGCCTCGGAAAACTTGGTGGCCATGCCAACCAGGGCAGTGATCCACATCCAGAAGACAGCGCCCGGCCCACCCAGGAAGATGGCGGTGGCCACGCCAGCGATGTTGCCGGTACCGATAGTGGCGGACAGCGAGGTCATCAGGGCGTTAAACGGCGAGACTTCGCCCTCGCCCTCATCACCCTTGCCGGTTTCACGCCCCTTCCAGAGCAGCGAGAACCCTGTTCCCAGTCGACGAATCGGTACCAGCTTGAGGCCTACCTGCAGATAAAGGCCGACCCCAAGCAGCAGGACCAGCATCAGCGGCCCCCAAACCACACCTTCTACAGCTGAAAAAAAGCTTGTGATTGCTTCCACGGTTATTCTCCCGTCGTTAATTGTTGTTATGCACCGAGGTGCATTGCCTCAGGCCTCATGAAGGGCCGTTTGAGCGATGGTTTACCAGCCAATGGACGAACCAACGACACCATAGCGGAACCCACCATCATTGATCCATCCTCCCATGCGAAAATCTTGCAATACGCACCAATAGCAGCAAAAAGCCTTAACCATTGGTCTTAGTAGGGATGGAAACAGCCATTCCAATACTCGGCTGAGAGATACGCCAAGGGGACGACTGCCCTTCAATGGCCCCGGGAAATTATTTCCTATCAGAAACAAAATAACCTTATAGCGGCGATTGCCGTTGGGCAAGTCGACGGCCAAAGCCGTCTGCAACAGGTCAAATGGAGCGTTCGGACGAGCCTGCCACCCCTTCCTCACAGCGGGCACTCTGATTCAGCCCTGGGTAAGCGTAGCGTGCAGCCTCTTATTATGCCTCTGGCAGCGGCAGCTGGCCGAACACTGCCGCCGACAGGGGTGAACCCCACCGGGAATCCGCCTAAGATGAGACCGAAGCAGCACCGGCTGCTGGCAAGAATCGACGCCAGCGGGACTCGCCAAACGCGGCCGAGGGCGTTACGATTCTCTCCTAGGTAAACCTTTTTCTTATAGGAAAACGCGATGAGCACTATCCCTGCCAACCTTCGCTACACCGAAAGCCACGAATGGATCCTGGATAACGGCGACGGAACCGTCACCATCGGCATCACCGACCACGCTCAGGAATCCTTGGGTGATGTGGTTTTCGTTGATCTTCCGGAAGTCGGTCAGGAGCTTGCAGCCGGCGAGGAGTTCGGGGTCATCGAATCGGTCAAGGCCGCCTCCGACCTGTACGCGCCGCTCGCGGGTGAAGTGGTGGAGGTCAACGACTCTCTGGAAGACGCACCGGAGACCGTCAACGAAGCGCCCTACGAGGGCGGCTGGATCGCCAAGCTTAAGCTTGCCGATGAAAGCGCGCTTGGCAAGCTGCTCGATGCCGAGGCCTACACCAAGGTCGCCGAAGCCGACCAGGACTGACCCACTCCACTGGCGCGGGCACCCTCTCGCCCGCGCCCTCTTTTGCAACGGCCCGCTCGCTTCACGGCCCGCTTGGCCATATCGCTCGATCAACCGCATAGGTGTTTCATGGCACTTGATACTCGCCGTCTGGCCGACCTGGCCAGCCACGATGCTTTCATCCAACGACACAATGGCCCCAGCCAGGCCGACGTTGCCGGCATGCTCGATCAACTGGGCACCGACAGCATCGCGAC
This sequence comes from Onishia taeanensis, assembly GCF_003268885.1. Classification (GTDB taxonomy): domain Bacteria; phylum Pseudomonadota; class Gammaproteobacteria; order Pseudomonadales; family Halomonadaceae; genus Onishia; species Onishia taeanensis_A. The sequence goes on along the minus strand of NZ_QLSX01000007.1, from coordinate 47,660 downwards.
GCTGATCGAGCAGACTGTGCCGAGCGCCATTCGCCTGGGCCGTGAGCTCGACCTGGACCCGCCGCGCAGCGAAGCCGAGGCACTCGATTACCTGAAGCGCCTGGCCCGTCAGAATCGGGTCTTCAAGACCTACATCGGCCAGGGCTATCACAACACCCATCTGCCGGCGGTCATTCAGCGCAACGTGCTGGAAAACCCGGGCTGGTACACCGCCTACACGCCCTACCAGCCGGAAATCGCCCAGGGCCGCCTGGAAGGCCTGCTCAATTTTCAGCAGGTGGTGATGGACCTGACCGGCATGGAGCTGGCCAATGCCTCGCTGCTGGACGAGGCCACCGCCGCCGCCGAGGCCATGGCGCTGTGCAAGCGCGCCAACAAGAAAGCCAAGACCCAGGCCTTCTTCGTCGCTGACGACGTGCTGCCGCAGACCCTGGACGTGGTGCGCACCCGCGCACACTACTTCGGCTTCGAGCTGATCACCGGTCCGGCCGAGGAACTTGCCTCTCACGACGTCTTCGGCGCCCTGCTGCAGTACCCGGGTCAGAGCGGTGAAGTCCGTGACCTGGCACCGCTGCTGGAAAGCGCCAGCGAGCGCGGCATCATGACCTGTGTGGCCGCCGACATCATGAGCTTGGTCCTGCTCAAGGAGCCCGGAAGCCTCGGCGCCGACATCGTCATCGGCTCAAGCCAACGCTTCGGCGTGCCGATGGGCTTCGGCGGACCCCACGCCGCCTTCTTCGCCACCACCGACAAGCTCAAGCGCTCGATCCCCGGTCGCATTATCGGCGTCTCCAGGGACAGCCGTGGCCATCAGGCCCTGCGCATGGCCATGCAGACGCGCGAGCAGCACATCCGCCGCGAAAAGGCGACCTCCAACATCTGTACCGCCCAGGCGCTGCTGGCCAACATTGCCGGCTTCTACGCCGTTTACCATGGCGCCGAGGGCCTGCGCACCATCGCCGGACGCATCCACCGTCTGACGACCATTCTCGCCGAGGGCCTTGGCCGCAAGGGTGTTCAACTGGCGCATGACAGCTGGTTCGACACCCTGCGCCTGACCGGCGTCGATGCCGGCAAGATCCACGGCCGGGCGATGACCCACGAGATCAACCTGCGCTACTTCGAGGGCGGCGACATCGGCGTCAGCCTCGACGAGACCACCACCGCCGCCGATCTTGGCGTGCTCTTCGACGTGCTGCTCGGCGAGGAACATGACCTCTCGGTGCCGGCGCTCGACGACGAGGTGCTGGCCCAGGGCAAAAGCGGCATTCCGGCCGCCTGCCAGCGGGATAGCGATTTCCTGACACACCCGACCTTCAGCCGTTATCGCAGCGAAACCGAGATGCTGCGCTATCTCAAGCGGCTCGAGAACAAGGACCTGTCGCTGACCCATGCGATGATTCCGCTCGGCTCCTGCACCATGAAGCTGAATGCGACCAGCGAGATGATTCCCATCACCTGGCCGGAATTCGCCGACATCCATCCCTTCGCACCTCACGATCAGGTGGTGGGCTACCACCAGATGATCGACGAGCTAGCGGCCTTCCTAGTGGAGATCACCGGCTACGACCACATCTCGATGCAGCCCAATTCTGGCGCCCAGGGCGAATACGCTGGCCTGGTAGCCATTCGCCGCTACCAGGACGCCCAGGGCCAAGGCGCACGCAACATCTGCCTGATCCCGAGCTCGGCCCACGGCACCAACCCAGCCTCGGCTGCCATGGCGCAGATGAAGGTCGTGGTCGTTGAGTGCGACGCGGACGGCAACATCGACCTGGCGGACCTTCGCGAGAAAGCCGAAAAGCACAGCGATGCCCTGTCGGCGATCATGCTCACCTACCCCTCGACCCATGGCGTGTTCGAGGAAGGCGTGCGCGAGGCCTGCCAGGTCGTTCACGACCACGGCGGCCAGGTATACATCGACGGTGCCAACATGAACGCCCAGGTAGGCATCACCCGCCCCGGCGACTTCGGCGGCGATGTCTCGCACCTCAACCTGCACAAGACCTTCTGCATCCCACACGGCGGCGGCGGGCCGGGCATGGGGCCGATCGGCGTCAAGTCGCACCTCGCCCCCTATGTGTCGAACCATGTGGTCACGCCCATTCCCGGCGTGGAGAAGGACTGTGGCGCCGTCTCGGCGGCGGCCTTCGGTAGCGCGGCGATCCTGCCGATCTCCTGGGCCTACATCAAGATGATGGGCGCCCGCGGGCTGCGCGAAGCCACCGAGCTTGCCATCCTCAACGCCAACTACATCGCCTCTCGTCTGGGCGAGGACTATCCGATCCTCTACAAGGGTCGTCATAACACCGTGGCCCACGAGTGCATCCTCGACCTGCGCCCGCTCAAGGCGGCGTCCGGCATCAGCGAGGAAGATATCGCCAAGCGCCTGCTGGACTACGGTTTCCACGCACCGACCATGTCCTTCCCGGTGCCCGGCACGCTGATGGTCGAACCCACCGAGTCGGAATCACGCTATGAGATCGACCGCTTCTGCGATGCCATGATCAGCATTCGCAAGGAAATTGCGCGCGTCGAAAGCGGCGAATGGCCGGCAGCGGACAACCCGCTGGTGCACGCACCCCACACCATGGCCGACCTGATGGATGCCGACTGGGAACGGCCCTACAGCCGCGAAATCGGCGCCTTCCCGTCCCCGTCCGTCAAGGCCGCCAAGGTCTGGCCGTCGGTCAATCGCGTCGACAACGTGCAGGGCGATCGCCAACTGATCTGCACCTGCCCGAGCATCGACGAGTATCGCGACTGAAAGTAATCAGACGCTGCATGAACAAGGCCCTGGCAATGATTGCCGGGGCCTTTTGGTTTGTGACTATTGTACGAGACGGTTGCTTGTGACAATTACTGTGATTTTGGACCACCGCCTGCAGTGGCGATCTAAAGCCCAACGAAGCCGACCGGCATATCACTTACCTGCCTGATGCCCCGCCGGTCTCCTATCGGGAGACAACCGGCGGGCATCCGGCTTCCTCCGTTTAAGACCGGAGCGACCTCGCTCCGGCCTCTGTCGATCCTATAAGGAGAGGATACCTCCCCGTTTGGAACTCAAGGTCGGATTATCACTGTCCATGGCTGAGCGCCTATCACTGCGCGACCTTGCCCTGCTGCATCCGCTTGATCTGCTCGTCGGTCAGCAGATCCCGCTTCTGGTTACGCATGCGCACCTCGTCCGCCATCATCTCGCCTTGCAACTCAGCCATCTGACCATGGAGTGTCTTCACCTCCTCTGGATCCGGACGATCGGCCTGCATAAGCAGCATCATCTCATCACGCAGGTTCATCATTTCGCCCATCCGCTCGAAGTGGGCAGAACGATGCGCCTTGCGCATCTCGCGCAGGGTGCTCAGCTGCTCGTCGTCGAGCATTCCTGCCATACCGCCCATGGATCCCATACCGCCCATCATGGGACAGGGCATCATGCTACCCTGGCTACCCATCATCATGCCTGGCCCCATGCCGCCTGGGCCGTAGCCCATCATCATGCCGGGACCCATGCTGCCCTGGCCGCCGCCCATCATCATACCGGGGCCCATGCTGCCCTGGCCGCCGCCCATCATCATGCTGCCAGCTCCCTGGTTGCCTTGATGCATCCCATGAGCGGAAGCGCCACCGCTGGCGGCGATGCCTAGGCCAGCGGCCAGCACGATGGCGATTACCTGCTTGTACTTGGTCATGGTCTTTCTCCTCGTCTTTCTGATGGCAGAGACGTCGCCTTTTCTGGTTGGAAAAGGCGTATAAGCTTTCGTTATGAGCTTACAACCTGTGCGCAACCCCTAAGTCAAGGTTTCCAGTGGGACAGTTGAGTGCCAACGGCTTCAGCCCAGTTTCAGGTTGATGACTTACATAGAACAGTCCAACTGACTCTACGGAGGTATCAACATGCGCAAGACGCTTCTGGCAATGGCCTTGGGCCTCGCCTCTCCTGCAGTCATGGCCGGCGGCGATCATGGCGATGAGAATGACGCCCAGATGGACAGCACCCATCAGCTTCGAGGCTGGAGACATGTGGTTCACGCCCGGCAAACTCGATATCGCGCCGGGAAAGACGGTGAAGTTCGAGATCGGCAACGCCGAAGCTCAGGCGAACCACCGCGAGATGATGCTCGCGATGGCGTCCGGGGGTGGGCACAACATGTCCGGACAGCATCATGGTGGAGGCCACGGGGACGGAATAACCTCCGTGACCATCGCCCCGGTCTAGACCGCCGCTCTGGTGTGGACCGCCCTCAGGATACCGATAAGTTCGAATTCGCCTTTAACATTCACGGCCACTACGAGTCAGGCATGAACGGAGACATCGACCTCCAAGGATGAAGAGATGAAGGCATGAAGCTGTTGGATGTCAACGCTGCGGCCGAAGAAGTGCCGGACTTTGGCGTCGGCAAGGGCATTACCTCGGTTCGCACAGGGCTTAGGTTGCGCTACGAAGTCACCCGAAAGTTCGCCCCTTATGTCGGCGGTTACTGAGCAAAGTCCTATGGCGATACGGCTGACTTGGCTCGCGCCTCGGGGGATGCGATCAAGGATACCGGCGTCGTCGCCGGCGTTAGGATGTGGTTCTGATCCTGACCTAGCGTCATAATGGCTCGGGCCGAATCCTCATGAAATACCGAGGGGTCAGGATTTCATGATCCTGACTCCTCGATGCGTGCCGAAGACAGGGAAAAGGAGACATGGTTAGCCCGCAGAAGATCGATACAAGCACCCACGCACGCCTTTCCCACGCCTCATGGCGGCGCATCATGCTGGGCATGGCAGTACTTATCGTTTTCCTCGCCACCGCTCTGGTGCTGTGGCGAACCGGCATGCTGGATGCTTTGCTGGCCGGCGACACCCTTGAGCAGGCAGTGATACGGCTTGGCCCATTCGGCCCGGCACTGGTCATTAGCCTGATGACGATCGCCATTGTCATGAGCCCGATCCCCAGCGCCCCGATCGCGCTCGCCGCCGGCGCGGCCTATGGCCATGTCTGGGGTACGCTTTACGTGGCCATCGGCTCCGAGACCGGCGCGCTCATCGCCTTCTCCATTTCCCGCCTGCTAGGGTATGACGCATTGAGAGCCTGGTTGGGCATGCGCCCCTTCAGCGGCCTTCTCCACCGTTTCATCACCTCCCAGAACGCCCTGATGGCCGCCGTTTTCGCGACCCGGCTGATGCCGTTCCTGTCTTTCGACGTCGTCAGCTACGCGGCCGGGCTCTCGACCCTCAAGGCCTGGCGCTTCGCCATCGCGACGCTGCTCGGCGTCATGCCGGCAAGCTTCCTGCTGGCGCATTTCGGCGATGAGCTCGCCTCCGACGATCTGCGCCGCGCGGGCCTGACGGTGTTCGCGCTCGGCACCATCACCCTACTTCCTCTCTCCTGGAAGGCGGCTCCGGCGCGCTACCGATCGGCTCTCAAGCGATTGCTGCACCTGGGGTAGCTGGCCTGCGTCTCACCAAGCACCCGCTGGGGGCATCTATCATGGAGATAGTGACTCTTATCCAGAGCACGCCTCGCTGGCGTGTCCGTGACGCCACTAATAGGATCCGCCCCATTCTGCCTTGGTTCAGCTGTGCCGACCAGCCTGAAGGCGTTCGACATGGATTGCATGATGACCACCAAGGTTGGGTTATGCCCGCCCCCTCCCTGTGCCTCCCTCAGCTTGACCATTGGGCAACACAAGAGTTTTAAAATTGTCTGTAGATGCTTGGTCGGTGAACAGCCTCCGTCCGCAGGGAAGCTTTATCCTTGAAGCCCTGTGCGGAACGCACTAGTAGGAGATCGACGCCCCTGCAGGGAAATGATGGCGACGATGTTATGAAGCAACATCCGTGATGGTAGATGGCACGCCCTCGGAGCTGGTGGCCGTCGCCGACCCGACCAAGGAGACCTCTGCTGAGGCAATCCGCGACCTGCACGACGAGGGTATTCGCATCGTCATGCTCACCGGTGACAGCCAGACCAGGGCCCAGGCAGTGACGAAGCAATTGGGGATCGACGAAACAATTGCCGAGGTGTTGCCAGAGCAGAAGGCCGATGGGCGCTACGAGTCACGTCGTACCTTGGAGCCTGATGCTGATCGATGTGGCTGAATAGCCAAACTGCGGCATCAGGACACGGTCCCGCCTGATCAGGCCTTCGTTCTCGAGCATGTAATCAACAAACAGATGAGTGTCCAGAATGTCAAAGAAAGAACGCCGTCTCGGCGTCTCCGAGGTCCATCTCGTGACGCGCAAGTTGAAGCTCGCGCCCTGCGATGATGATGCTTTACGTTTTGCCATCGGAAAGATCGATGAGCTGTTCGGGCTCGAAAGAGTCACATACGACGCCGACAGACGCAGGCTCAGCATCGCCTATGATGCGTCGCGGCTGTGCATCGAACATATCGAGGAGATACTCGCCCAGCATGCCATCGACATCAGCGACGGCTGGTGGACACGTTTCAAGGAAGACTACTACAGGTTCATCGACCAAAACATCAAGGACAATGCCAGCAAGGAGCCGTGGAGCTGCCATTGATGGCCTCAATCATCGCCGCCGTCATGAAGTACAACTCGGTGTCGGTGGCGAGCAATGCTTCGGGATGAAAATAACGTGTCATCCTAATGCGCTCAGTACTATACGACAAAGCATGGGGGCTGCCAACTTGGGCACCGACTTAAAAGCCATTGATGATGCTCAACAAGAGCCGGTACTGCTAGGCCATCCTGCTAAACTCTCCTCGGAATGTGATAACCGCTGACCAACAGAGTCAGTTACGGTTGTAAGGTTAGGAGCTGCCCCCATTATCCAATGTTTTACAAGGCTATATCTTGCCCAAAAAAAACAGGATGAGCAGAATTACCAACACTACCCCTAGCCCCCCGCTTGGGGCGTATCCCCATCCCCTGCTGTGGGGCCAGGCCGGTATCACGCCGATCAGAAGTAGAACCACAATTATCAGTAAAATTGTTCCTATTGACATGTCATGTCTCCCAGCAGTGAGTAGCGGGGCAATGTTTAAGCGCATGCTCAAGGCGCACCATTACGGCTTGCCTCGGGGGCACCAGCACCCCTCTCCCAGTCAGGCATCTACTGCTTCAATGCTTGAGCGGCCATTTCCTACCGGGGCCGCGACCAGTGCATTGTCCGGCACTGGTCGCCATGTACTTTATTAACAATAGACCATAGGAAGACAACCGTCTTTACGCCCTTCACGCCTGCACCGTAAGCAATACACGACCCCCATCTTCTTGAGATAATTGTCCTTAGTAATGCTGGCTCTCTCTGATACACCGCGAATTATTCGCATAAGGTGTGAACAAACTAAAAAAGTCATTAAAGTAGAGTGTAAAAAAGTCACCCTTCAGGTAATGGCGCCGCGGATCAGCATGACTATCCCGGGACTAAATACCTAGGACATAGAAAGAGCCTGAAAGCCTAGACTCATAGAATGACCACAGCACGTTGGACCACGAAGTAGAGGCAGAAGGACCAGCGCCGGTCCTCTCCCAGCTTTTCACCACCCGCCTCTCTTGACTCCGCAAGGCATGCAGAAACAGATAGCCATCGCGCGAATACCCGATTGCCAAGGACATCAGTCAGACCCGAAGCGGATCATCGTGGACTGTATAACGAGACCTCCGGCCATCAGAATAAACGTGCGGATTTCTCACATCGGCGCTTAACGGGATACTGGGGAAAGGTTAGCTGATCAAACGGGATGCTAAACACCAGGTCGCCGGCATCTTTCTTATGAACCGGCACCACGCATCAGCTATGGCTATCAAAATGGGGCTCCTCCGGAAAACCATACAGCGCGTGGCGGCGCTGTTCGAGGAACTCATCGAGCAGTCGCGTATAGCGGCGCGGTGTCTCGACGCCGGCAGGCGTCAGCAGGTGGAAAGACTCATAGACCGGCTGCGGCATGGGCAGCTCCTTGACCTGGCGCTGCCACGGCGAAGTCTCGAGCACTGGGCGCGACACCACGCTGAACCCCAGGCCTCGCGCCACCGCATCCATGACCATCGAGACGTCATTGGTATAGCCCTGGCGCGGAAAGCGGCTCATCGAACGGAATTCACCGGGGAAGTTGGCACGCAGTAGCTGGGTGGCGTGGTGAACGCCATCGGCATAGTTCATGAACCCTAACGCCGCCAGGTCGGTCAGGCTGGTGCCGGCGAAGTCTGCCGGCACCACCAGGCACAAAGGCTCCTGGTGCCAGGGCGCATAATGCAGCTCGGCATGCCGGCTGACTTCCGTGACGATGCCTACATCGTAGCGCCCCGCCTTCACGTCCTCGGTGATCGCACTATTGAAGCCAAAGCTGTAGCTCACCGTCAGCCCTGCGTGCATCTGCTGATAACCGAGAATGAAGGGGTAAAGCATCATGCCCACACTGGCGCGCGACGCAATGCGGCAGTCGCCGCTATCCAGGGACTCATTGTCCAGGGAGTGGCGAAAATGCTCATGCTCGGCGAACAGCTTGATCGCGTAATCATAGGCCCGTCTTCCGCTTTCGGTCAGCGTAAAGCGACGCCCTTGGCGAATCAGCAATGACTTCTGCAGGTACTGCTCCAGCTTGCGAATATGCTGGCTGACGCCGGGCTGGGTCATGTCCAGCCGGTGGGCGGTCTGCGTGAAGCTGCCAGACTCGACGAGCGTAATGAAGGTGCGGAAATACTGGGCATTGAACATGAAGCAGCGACGCACTCGATCACGAATCAGAAGAAGGTTTTACGGCCCAATGTTACCAGATAAGCCTAGCGCGCGCAGCGCTGCGGGAGTCCGGGTGACGTGTTAGCATCGCAAGGCAAAGCCAACGGAGAATTCAGCCTCATGTCCGACCCTCTCGCCCGGCGTGCCGACGCCATTCATCACGCTCTCCTCGACATGGAGCGCCAGGCAACCGACGAACAGCTCTTTCCGCTGGGCTACCTGATTCCACAGATTCCCCTGGTCATGGAAATGGTGGAATATGATCCCGAGGAGGTGCTGGCCGAGGACTTCGATGCCATTTTCCACGAGTGGCTGGAAAGTACCTTTGGCCAGGATGCCATGAGCGCCAACGATCAGGACGAGATTCGTCGCCTGCTGGCACAGGCCTGTGCCCAGGCCGACGCGGCATAACAAGGAAACCGCCCATGCCCCAGACCATTTCCACTACGCTGTCTCCTGAAGGCAGCCTCGAGGTGCTGTCCCAGCACGAGGTGAACCGCCTGCGCGACACTTCGTCATCAGGCCTTCACGACTTACTGCGCCGCTGCGCGCTGGCCATTCTCAATAGCGATAACATGACCGACGATGGACTGGCGGTCATGGAAGCCTATCGTGACTTCGATATCGAGGTGCTCCAGGAAGATCGTGGCCTGCGCCTCAAGATCAGCAATGCCCCCATCGAAGCCTTCGTCGACGGCAAGATGATTCGCGGTATTCGCGAACTGCTGTCGTCGGTGGTACGCGATGTCGTCTACGTCTACAACGAAATACAGACGCATCCGCGCTTCGATTTGAGCACCGGTGAAGGCACCACCAATGCGGTCTTCCATATCCTGCGCAAGGCCGGCGCCCTGCAGCCTTCGCTGGATCCGAGCCTCGTGGTGTGCTGGGGCGGTCACTCGATTTCCCGCGAGGAGTACGATTACACCAAGCGAGTCGGCTATCACCTGGGCCTGCGTGAGCTGGACATCTGCACCGGTTGTGGACCGGGCGCCATGAAGGGGCCGATGAAGGGCGCCAACGTGGCCCACGTCAAACAGCGCCGCTCGCACGGTCGCTATTTGGGGATTTCCGAGCCGGGCATCATCGCCGCCGAATCGCCCAACCCGATCGTCAATGAGCTGGTCATCATGCCGGACATCGAGAAGCGCCTAGAGGCCTTCGTGCGCGTCGGTCACGGTATCGTGGTATTCCCAGGCGGGGTCGGTACCGCCGAGGAGATCCTTTACCTGCTGGGGATACTGCTGCACCCGGACAATAAGGACATCCCCTTCCCGGTCATCTTTACCGGCCCCGCCAGCAGCGCTGACTACTTCAAGCGCATCGACGAGTTCCTGGCCTACACCCTTGGCGATGCGGCGCGTGAACGCTATCGCATCATCATCGACGACCCGACCAGCGTCGCCAAGGCCATGCGGCTGGGCATCGATGAAGTGGCCGAATTCCGCCGCACCCATCAGGATGCCTTCTACTACAACTGGCGCCTGAATATCGATCGCAACTTCCAGGAACCCTTCGCCGCCGACCACGCCGCTATGGCCGGCCTGGAGCTGCACCGTAACCAGCCGACTCACGAGCTTGCGGCCAACCTGCGCCGTGCCTTCTCGGGCATCGTCGCCGGTAACGTCAAGGAGCCAGGCATTCGCGCGATCGAAGCCCATGGCCCCTTCCGCCTTCACGCCGAACCGGATCTGATGTCACGCCTGGATGAGCTGCTGACCTCCTTCGTGGAGCAAGGCCGCATGAAGCTGCCTGGCAGCCATTACGAGCCCTGCTACACGCTCGGGTGAGCCTTGTTGCCCACACGACATAAAGAGATCACATCAGTCATTGAGATCTCACCCAGGAAAAAGGGGGCTCGACTATCGAGCCCCCTTTCATTTGCACAGCCAAGCTGACATCGGCCAAACGCTATCAATCCGTCGCGGGACGTCGCCATAGCAGGGACACCACATGGATCAGCAGCCCGAGTGCCGCACCATGTGACAGCAGCAAGATTGCATCGACGCCGCCCAGACTGATGAGCTGCCAGACAGCGATGGCCAGCCCGCCGCCCAGCAGGCAAGCCAACAATCGCTTGAGAAGCCCAGGAAGCTGTCGCTTTGCACTGCCCTCGAGCATGCGCCAGTGAAAGCTAGCCGCGACCGCGACGACGCCAGCGGCCATCAGCAGCAGCGTCAGGCGGGTTTCATGCCCTTCAAGCGCATAGCGCGGCAGGCTGGCTAGCATCACCAGTATCAGGCCGGTCATCACGCTGAAGCGTTCTGGCGTAGCGGAGGCGTTCATTCAGGACACCGCCAACTGCTGGGACTCGATCCATTCTTCGACCCAGGGGATGGCAGCATCATCAGCCATGAAGGTTTCCATGGCATCGATTTCGAGACGCTCACCGAGGCGCTGAGCGCCATATTCGGCGAGCAGTTCATCCAAGGACCGCCCTGCCCCGCAGAAGCTGTCGACATAAGAGCTGTCACCCAGCGCGATCAGTCCATAGCGCAGCGTCGACAGATCGGCCCCACGCTCCTGAAGCGACCGAGAAAAGGCCACGAAATTGCCCGGATAATCTCCAGAACCCGTTGTCGACACGCAGAACAGCGCCAGGTCGGTCGGTGAACCGGTTAAATCCTCGAGAGCCGGCTGGTCATAGATCGCGACGTCGTAACCTGCCTGCTCAAACAGCGGTTTCACTTGTTCAGCAACGTCGAGGGCGCCGCCATACATGGTGCCAACGAAAATCTTCAGCATGGACATGGATCTGCTTTGCTTGAGAAATTTACTCGGATATTACCATAGTCCTTACCCGAGCCGAATCCCCGCTGCCGTGCAACGCTGTCGAGATAAGGACGGGGGGATTATACTCGCGCTTTTGGGCGAGCGAGAAACGCGATGCAAGAGACCTTCGAGGCATGGATCACGCCCATCATGATCGGCGGCCTGATGCTGTTCATGTGCTTCATCATCTGGGACCTAGCGCGCAAGTCGAAGGCCGGTAAATTCGGCACCATCATGCTGTTCATCGTGCTCGGCGCGGGGATGTTGGGCTACGTGATCAAGGTCATCATCACCTACGTCATGGAAAACGGGGCCGTCTAAGAGGTCGATAGCGCTTTCCAGGTCTAGATACAAAAAAGGCGCCACCCCATGGGTGGCGCCTTTTGTCTGCCAACTGGCTGCCTAGCACTTGGTAGGTCACATTCAATACGTCAGCGGACCTTCGAAGTCTTCGACCTGAGCCTTGAGCTTCTGGCCGGGCCGAAACGTCACGACCCGGCGAGCAGAAATCGGAATCTCTTCTCCCGTCTTGGGATTCCGCCCGGGCCGTTCGCGCTTGTCACGCAGATCGAAGTTGCCAAAACCGGACAGCTTCACCTGTTCATTCTCGCGCAGACAGCTGCGGATTTCCTCGAAGAAGGCCTCCACCATTGACTTGGCTTCACGCTTGGACAAACCCAATTCGGTATGCAAGTGTTCGGCCAGTTCCGCCTTGGTCAACGCACCCATGGTCATTCCCTCGTGCAGGATGGCAGCATCGCCGTCTTCCGGCTCAAGGCTTGGCAGCCAATGGATCAGCTTCTCAGCCGAGCGCCGAAGCGCTGTCCGGATTCAGTGACGATTGCATCGACTAACTGATTGATTTCCTCGTCATTCAGCGTGCGCGATGGATGCTGCCAGGTCAAGCCCAGAGCCACACTCTTGTGACCATCCTCTACCCCTTTGCCCTGATAAACGTCAAAGAGATTGATTTCGGTCAGCCATTCGCCGGCCTGCTCGCGCAGACAGTCGAGCAGGGACTGCACCGGCAGCGCCTCCTCGACCAAGATGGCCAGATCGCGACGCACCTCCGGATAGCGCGATAGCGGCGTGAATGCCGGCAGCTGACCCTGAGTCAGCGCATCCAGACGCACTTCGAAAAGCACGGCTTCGACCTTCAGCCCCAGCTCGGCACGCACGGCAGGGTGCAGAGTGCCAATCCAGCCGGCTTCTTCGCCGCGATACAGTACCCTAGCTGCCTGGCCGGGATGCAGCGCCGAATGCTCGCCGGGCTCGAAGCGCCAGGCGTCGGGCTCACCGCCCATGGCCAGCAGGCTTTCCAGATCGCCCTTGAGATCAAAGAAGTCGACCTTGTCGCCGCGCGCCGCCCAGCCTTCCGGATCACGGTTGCCGCATACCAGGGCCCCCATCATCGGAATCTGAGACAGCGCATCGAGTTCACCGCGGAACACCAGGCCGGTTTCAAACAGACGGACTCGACTCTGCTGCCGGTTGAGGTTGTGCTCGAGGGCCTTGATCAGCCCCGGAAACAGGCTGGCACGCATGACCGACATGTCACTGGAGATCGGGTTAGCCAGGGTCGGCGCCACAGCCTGCGGCAGCAGCGTTTTCTGCAGCTCGGGGGCCACGAAGCTATAGCTGATGGCTTCCTGGTAGCCACGGGCAACCATCTGGCGGCGCAGGCGCGACAGCGGCTGCTGGGTCTCCCCGTCCGGACGCAGACCCAGGCGAGCCTGAGGACGACGCACCGGCAAGCGGTTATAGCCGTGAATGCGCGCCACTTCCTCGATCAGGTCTTCCTCGATGGCGACATCGAACCGCCAGCTAGGGGCCGCTACACGCCAGCTGACATCATCTGCCTCGACCGGCATGCCCAGCCGTTCCAGGATATCGGTGACGTCCTCGACCGGCAGTGAAAGCCCCAGGGCCTGCTCGAGACGGGCACGGCGCAGGACGATCTGGCGCGGCGCAGGGAGATGCTCGGCACTGGTCGCCTCGATGAGCGGGCCGGGCTCGCCGCCGGTGATCTCGAGCAGCAAGGCGGTAGCCCGCTCGACGGCGTCATGCGTCAGCTTCGGGTCCACGCCACGCTCGAAGCGGTGCGAGGCATCGGTGTGCAGGCCATAGCTGCGGGCCTGACCGGCCACGGCGAGCTGGGTGAAGAAGGCCGATTCCAGGAAGATATCCCGCGTATCGGCATTGACGCCGGAATGCTCGCCGCCCATGACACCGGCAATCGCCAAGGCACCACGGGTGTCGGCGATCACCAGCGTATCGTCACGCAGCGCGATCTCCTGACCGTCTAGCAGCGTCAGTTGTTCACCGGCGCGCGCCAGACGCACCTCGACCCGCCCATGCAGATTGGCGCGATCGAAGGCATGCAGCGGCTGACCGAGCTCGAGCATCACATAGTTGGTGATATCGACGACCGGGTCGATGGAGCGCACGCCGCTGCGACGCAGGCGTTCGACCATCCACAGCGGCGTGTCGGCGGTGACGTCGACACCCTTGATCAGGCGACCGATATAGCGCGGGCAGCGTTCGCCATCACGCACCTCCACCGGGAAGGCCTCGTCATGGGTCGGCGTCACCGGCGCCATCGCCGGGCCTTCGACGGCCAGGCGGTTAAGCACGCCGACCTCACGGGCCATGCCCTTGAGGCTCAGACAGTCACCACGGTTGGGCGTCAGATCGACCTCGATGGTGCTGTCGTCGAGCCCCATCCAGGCCCGGAAGTCTTCACCAGCCGGCGCATCGAGGGGAAGCTCCATGATACCGGGCGAGGTCTCTTCCTCGAGCCCCAGCTCGGATGCCGAGCAGATCATGCCGCGGGACTCGACCCCACGCAGCTTGGCTTTCTTGATCTTGAAATCGCCGGGCAGTACGGCGCCTACCTGGGCGAAGGCTACCTTCTGCCCCACCGCCACATTAGGCGCACCACACACCACCTGCACCGTCTCACCGCTACCGTCGGCCACCTGACAAACATTCAGCTTGTCGGCATCGGGGTGCTGCGCCTTGTCGACGACCTCGGCCACCACCACGCCCTGAAAGGCTGCCGCGACCGGCTCAACGGCATCGACTTCCAGGCCTGCCATGGTGATCTGGTCGGCCAGTGCCTGGGTCGCCAACTGAGGCGACACCCATTCACGCAGCCACTGTTCGGAAAATTTCATGACATATCCTGTGTTCTGCAGTCAGGGATTCAAGCGAACTGGCGAAGGAAGCGCAGGTCGTTCTCGAAGAACAGGCGCAGGTCATTAACGCCGTAACGCAGCATGGCCAGTCGCTCGGCCCCCATGCCGAAGGCAAAGCCCTTGTAGCGCTCGGTATCGATGCCCGCATGATGGAACACCTCGGGGTGCACCATGCCGCAGCCCATCACCTCGAGCCAGCCACTATGGGAGCAGACCCGGCAGCCGTCGCCGCTACACATCACGCACTCGATATCGACCTCGGCGGAGGGCTCGGTGAAGGGGAAGTAGGACGGCCGGAAGCGCACCGACAGATCGTCGCGCTCGAAGAAGGCATGCAGGAAGTCTTCGATGGTGCCCTTGAGGTCCGCAAAGCTCACATCCTCATCGACCAACAGCCCCTCGACCTGATGGAACATCGGCGTGTGGGTCAGGTCGGAGTCGCTGCGGTAGACCCGGCCCGGGCAAACGATGCGAATCGGCGGCTCTTCGCTCTTCATGGTCCGCACCTGCACCGGCGAGGTATGGGTGCGAAGCAGCCGCGTGGCGTCGAAATAGAAGGTATCCGCCATGCCCCTGGCCGGATGGTGGGCAGGGATATTGAGGGCCTCGAAGTTGTGGTAGTCGTCCTCGATCTCAGGGCCAACCGCCACATCGAAACCGATGCGCGTGAAGAGGCCCTCGATACGCTCGAGGGTGCGCGTCACCGGGTGCAGGCCGCCGCTTTCCTGCCCGCGCCCTGGCAGGGTCACATCGAGGCGCTCGGCCGCCAGACGGGCATCGAGAGCGGCCTTCTCAAGCAACTGGCGGCGGCGGTCCAGTTCGGAGCCGAGTTCCTGCTTGGCCTGGTTGATGCGCTCGCCAGCGGCCGGACGCTCCTCGGGCGACAGCTTGCCGAGGCCCTTCAGCAAGGCCGTGATTTCACCCTTCTTGCCGAGGTATCGCACCCGCACTTCGTCGAGCGCGGGGATGTCCTGGGCGGCATCGATGGCGTCGCGCGCCTCGGCAACCAGGTTGGGAAGGTGGTCCATCCGTTGAGCTCCGAATGCGCTGCTGCGATGTCGATGAGCCACACCGCAACAGGGTCATATAAAAAAACAGGGGAAGAGCGGCTGCTCTTCCCCTGCGACCTTTACGCGTGCGATGCGAGCGATGAGGCATCTATCTTGCACCGGCACGTCGAAATGATCAGTTCACTCAGTGAGCAGCCTTGGCCTTCTCGACGATAGCGGCAAAGGCGGCCTTTTCGTGAACGGCGAGATCGGCAAGTACCTTGCGGTCGATCTCGATACCGGCCTGCTTGAGACCAGCGATGAAGCGGCTGTAGGACAGGCCGTTGGTGCGGGCAGCAGCGTTGATACGCGCGATCCACAGCGCACGGAACTGACGCTTACGGACGCGACGGTCACGATAGGCGTACTGGCCGGCTTTGATAACGGCCTGCTTGGCTACGCGGAAGACGCGCGAACGCGCACCGTAGTAGCCTTTGGCCTGCTTCATGATCTTCTTGTGACGGCGACGTGCAACGACGCCACGCTTGACACGTGTCATAGCTTTCTCCTGACGTTAAAAAGTGGTCTACCAGCGTCGCTTACAGATTCGGCAGCATGCGCTGAATCAGCGGCACATCGGATGCGTGGATCTGCTTCATCCCACGCAGCTGACGCTTACGCTTGGTGGTCTTCTTAGTCAGGATGTGGCTACGGAACGACTGCTTGTGCTTGAAGCCGTTGGCCGTCTTCTTGAAGCGCTTCGCAGCGCCACTGTTGCTCTTGATTTTCGGCATGAGGGAAAACTCCGCTCGAGGTTCTTCAGAAAACCCAAGGCCGGTGCCGGTCGAGATCAGGTCCCGACCGACACCCGTTCTACTGCCTTTGGATCACTTTTTCTTGGGGGCAAGGATCATGATCATCTGGCGGCCTTCCATCTTCGGGAAAGACTCTACGTTGGCCAGTTCATCGAGATCTTTGGCTACCCGTTCCATCAGCTTGCGGCCGATGTCCTGGTGGGCCATCTCACGGCCGCGAAAACGCAGCGTGACCTTGCCCTTGTCGCCACCTTCGAGGAAACGGATCAGGTTTTTCAGCTTGACCTGATAGTCACCCTCGTCGGTGCCAGGCCGGAATTTAACTTCCTTGACCTGGATCTGCTTGGTCTTCTTCTTCTGAGCAGCTTTTTGCTTCTTCTGCTCGAAGACGAATTTGCCGTAATCCATGATCTTACAAACGATCGGATCGGCATTGGAGATCTGCACGAGGTCCATACCAGCCGCTTCCGCCTGTTCCAAGGCATCACTGGTGGACACAATCCCAAGCTGCTCACCTTCGATACCGATGAGGCGGACTTGGTCTTCGCTGATACGCTCGTTCATTGGAGGGCGCTTGTCCTGAGGACGGCCGCGCTGAGTATTTCTCTTGATCGTTACATCTCCGTGTTGGTTGACGTCGTAGTGATCACCGCTCGTCGTTGAGCTTGGCGATCAGGTCATCGACTTTCAATGAGCCGAGATCTTCACCTGTGCGGGTGCGAACAGCAACCGCATCAGCCTCGACTTCCTTATCCCCTACTACGAGGAGATACGGAACCTTCTGCAACGTATGTTCACGGATTTTAAAGCCGATCTTCTCGTTCCTCAAGTCCGCCTTGGCACGAAGACCGACTTTCTGCAGGCGATTGACCACATCTTGTGCAAAATCACGCTGCGAATCCGTGATCGTCATGACCACTACCTGCTCCGGCGCCAGCCATAGCGGCATGGCCCCGGCATAGTGCTCGATCAGGATACCAAGGAAACGCTCGAAGGACCCAAGAATCGCTCGATGCAGCATGACAGGGGTCTTACGCACGCCATCTTCATCGACGAACTGTGCACCAAGACGCCCCGGCAGATTGAAGTCGAGCTGGAGCGTGCCGCACTGCCATACGCGATTCAAGCAATCACGCAGCGCGAACTCGATCTTGGGCCCGTAGAAGGCGCCCTCGCCTGGCTGAAGCTCCCAGTCGAGGCCGGTGGCATTCAGGGCAGCCTCCAGGCCGGCTTCGGCACGATCCCAAAGATCCGGCTCGCCCATGAAGCCTTCGGGGCGAGTCGACAGCTTGAGCTCGACGTCCTCGAAGCCCAGCTCCTTGTAGACCTTGAGCGTCAGGGCGATGAAGTCTTCCGCCTCCGACTGGATCTGCTTTTCGGTGCAGAAAATGTGCGCATCGTCCTGCGTGAAACCACGCACGCGCATCAGGCCGTGCAGGGAACCCGACGGCTCGTTGCGGTGACAGCTGCCGAACTCGGCCAGACGCAGCGGTAAGTCACGGTAGCTCTTCAGGCCCTGATTGAAGACCTGAACGTGGCACGGGCAGTTCATCGGCTTGACGGCATACTCGCGCTTTTCCGACTCGGTCGTGAACATCAGGTCGGAATAGTGGCCCCAGTGGCCGGAAGCCTTCCACAGTGACAGGTCAACGACCTGAGGTGTCTTGATTTCCTGGTAGCCGTGCTCGATCTGCACCCGACGCATGTATTGCTCGAGTGCCTGATAGATGGTCCAGCCGTTGGGGTGCCAGAACACCATGCCCGGCGCCTCTTCCTGGATATGGAAGAGATCCATCTTGCGCGCCAGTTTGCGATGGTCACGCTTCTCGGCTTCCTCAAGGCGCTTGAGATAGGCCTTGAGCTGCTTCTTGTCACCCCAGGCGGTGCCGTAGATGCGGGTCAGCATCGGATTCTCGGCGCTGCCCCGCCAGTAGGCGCCAGCAAGCTTGGTTAGCTTGAAGGCTTTGAGGTGCGAGGTATTCGGCACATGCGGCCCGCGGCACATGTCGATATATTCCTGATGATGATAGAGGCGAATGGTTTCGCCCTCGGGGATCCCACGCACCAGCTCCTGCTTGAAGGGCTCTTCACGGTGCAGGAAGGTCAGCATCGCCTTGTCACGATCGACGTACTCGCGAACGACGTCATAGCCTTCCTCGATGAGCACTTTCATGCGCACCTCGATGGCCTCGAGGTCTTCCGGCGTGGCGGAACGGCCGAAATCGATGTCGTAATAAAAACCGTCATCGATCACCGGGCCAATCGCCATCTTGGCCTCGGGGTAAAGCTGCTTGACGGCATGACCGATCAGGTGGGCGCAGGAGTGACGAATCACCTCGAGGCCTTCCTCGTCGCGCGCGGTCAAAATAGCGACCTTGGCGTCATGGTCGATGATATCGGCGGCATCCACCGGTACGTCATCGATCTTGCCGGCCACGCAGGCCTTGGCAAGCCCAGGACCGATGGACTCGGCCAGCTGCATCACCGAAAGCGGCGCGTCGAAGGTTCTCTGACTGCCGTCAGGCAGGGTAACGATTGGCATTGCGGGCATCCTCGAGCGCAGTGGTCATCCATACCAGGGACGACATGCGACAGGCTGAAATGAATGAAGTCGGTCTGGCAGTGTGGACACCGCCTCTAGAAAGGCTCAGAGGCGCTATCTAGCAGCAGCGCACATTAGCAGGGCATGCTAGGGGCGTCCAGCCGCGCCAGGTGCAGTGGCCGGCGCTAGCGGCATAACACCTCTGTTGGGCCAGAGCGAAGACTGAACGAAGACAAAACGAAACGAGGGGTGCCGCATGGCACCCCTCGTCAAACAAGCTTGAATCAATACATCAAAGATTCAATGCCTCACTCCCACTCACCGAGCTCAACGCGACGGTTCTGCGCGCGACCAGCGTCAGTATCGTTGGTAGCAATCGGCTGCTCTTCGCCATAACCGATGGCCGTCATGCGATTGGCATCAATACCTTCGCTTGCCAGATAGGTTTTGACGGAGTCAGCACGACGCTGGGAGAGATCCTTGTTGTAGCTAGCAGAACCGACGGAATCGGTATGCCCTTCCAGGCGCACGCGAGCTTCCGGGTTAGCCGCGAGCTTTTCCGCCACATCAGACAGAATGCTCTCGGCGCCCATGGTCAGCTTGGCAGAGTCGAACTCGAAGTTGACGTCTTCCAGCACCAGGTCATCTACACAGCCCAGGGCATTGACCTCAGCACCAGCCGGGGTGTCCGGGCACTGGTCCATGTAGTCCGGCACACCATCGGCGTCAGAGTCCAGCGGACAGCCTTTGGCGTCTACCTGAACACCGGCCGGCGTACCCGGGCACTGGTCGCGGTAGTCATAGACACCGTCACCGTCAGAGTCGAGCGGACAGCCTTCGGAATCGGTGGCCACACCCGCCGGTACTGTGTCGCCAAATGTCGGACACTGCGGCTCGGCCGGCTTGGGATTGGCACACAGCATGCCGCCGATAGTGGCGCCTGCGGTGGTACCAATGGCTGCGCCCTTGTCCTCATCGGACTCGCTGCTCGAGGCGTAACCGATACCGCCACCAATCAGGCCGCCCGCGACAGCACAAACGAATGGGCTCTGGTACCAGGCATCATCGTTCGCCATGCTACCCGAGGACTGTGAGGCCGAGCTCGCGCAGCCGGATAGACCGATCATCAGCGCTGAACCCAGCAGCAAACCTGTTGTTGACTTCTTCATGCAAGACTCCTTCTTATTTGCATCACGGCGATGCCCGCCAACGGCGTTACGAAACACTGGTACTTAACAGCAAGCTGCGGAAAAGCCCATCCTTTCGCACCCTTACCAAAGATAAGCACATTCGGGGATGTTCAGCTAGATATTAGACTTAATCAAGTGTCTCCTAATGGAGACAGAGAATCCCTACCAGCGTTCAACACCAAACTCACGCTCATAGCTACCATGCAAGAGGCTCAAGGGTGCAGGCAAACGCCTGTACTACCTGTACTAATAGCCGCTTTCTGGCCAACGCTCCTTGAAGGAGAGCACGTCCCGAGCCGCTTCGACAAGCGGAGTCTCGAACTCATTCTCAACGGCCATACGTTGCCGGTCTTCGTCGAGGCGCTCCTTGAGACTCAGCGCATTGCGGGCGGAATGGGTATGAAGATGCTCAGTACGCTCATGTACATCAATGAACACGCGGAAACCATCGCGCTGCAACAGTGCTGGATCAATGATCTCGAGCAGCACCTTGCAGCGCAGCGAGCCCTCGACCAGGTCAACTTGGCGGCTGATCATCGAGCGTGCGATCGCATCAAGGCTGGACAGGCACTGCTGATTGGCTCGCTCGGCCTCATCGCGTTTGAAGGCTTCACGCCGCCGCACTTCCTTCCAGAGAGTGAATGCATAGGCGCCAAGACCTGCCAGGATTACTACCGCGAGGCCCGCCACTATCCAAGCCATCGTCTCACTCATGTCGTCGCCTCTCGCTGTTTATCGGAAAAAAGAGGTGCATTGTACGTGGCTGACTGCCAGCAACCCAACGCTGCCAAGCCCCAGAGGGCAGTTGCTTGACGCAGGTTGAGGCTTAAATGCACGCCTGTTTATCATCGTCGTCTTGTCAGCTACTCGATGCGACCATCCATAAGGTGTCTACGTTCATTTCGTGATCGAGTGACTGACCTGGATAGCTTTCGCGACGGGGGCGTTTTCCTGTCGCTGACTCCACTCAACCTGCACAACGGAAACAACACCATGTCGACACCAAGCCCCTCCGGCTCTGATGGCCCAGTGGCGCCCTCGCTGTCAGCCACTATCGGCCTGTGGCTCGGCCCCGCCTGGCTACTCATGACGCTGCTGCTACCCGCTCCCGGGGACATGCCGGAAAGCGCCTGGCTGTGTCTGGGCGTTGCGCTGTTGATGGCGACCTGGTGGGCGACAGAAGCCCTGCCGATTCCCGCCACCTCCTTGCTGCCGCTGGTGCTGATTCCGGTTCTGGGCATTAATGATATGTCCAGCGTGGCCTCGAGCTACGCCAACCCGATCATCTACCTGTTCCTGGGCGGCTTCTTGCTGGGCATCGCCATGCAGCGCTGGGAGCTCCATCGGCGAATCGCACTCAAGGTCCTGCAAGTCGTTGGCCATCAACCTCGCCAGCAGATCGCCGGCTTCATGATCGCCACGGGCTTCTTGAGCATGTGGGTGTCGAATACCGCCACCGCCATCATGATGCTGCCCATTGGCCTATCAGTGGTCAGCCTGCTCGAGGACAGTGATCCGAAAGAGGTATCCCGTTACGCCACTGCCCTACTGTTAGCCATTGCCTATTCGGCCAGCATCGGCGGTGTCGCCACCCTGATCGGCACACCACCCAATGCGCTGCTTGCCGCCTACCTGGCTGAAGATCGCGGCATCGACGTCGGCTTCGCCCAGTGGATGATGGTTGGCCTGCCGATCAGCATCGTGATGATGACGGCAGCTTGGTGGTGGCTGACCCGTAAGAGCTTCAATCTGGCGGTGGGCAGCAACGGCGGTGACATGGTCAAACAAGAGCTGGCCAAGCTTGGCCAGATGAGCAAGGCAGAGCGCCGCGTCGGCATCTTATTCCTCCTTGCCGCCATTGCCTGGGTATCCCGCCCCTTTCTCAACGACCTGGGACTTGTCTGGCTCAATGACACCGGCATTGCCATTACCGCCGGCATCCTGCTGTTCCTGCTGCCAAGTGGCCAGCAGCGCGGTGAGCGATTGATGGTGTGGGAAGATGCCCAACAGCTTCCCTGGGGCATTTTGCTGTTGTTCGGCGGTGGCCTGGCGCTTGCCGGCGCCATCAAGGCCTCGGGCCTTGCGACCTGGATCGCCGATCAGCTGTCCATGTTCGGCGCCCTGCCGCTATTGATGCTGATCGGTATCGTCGTGCTGGTGATCATCTTCCTCACCGAAGTGACCTCCAATACGGCAACGGCCGCCGCCTTCCTGCCGTTGCTGGGGGCCCTGGCGCTTTCTCTGGATATTTCGCCGCTGATGGTGACCGTGCCCGCGGCCATCGCCGCCAGCTGCGCCTTCATGATGCCGGTGGCCACGCCGCCCAATGCCATCGTGTTCGCTACCGGGCACATGAAGATCCAGTCGATGATCCGCGCCGGTTTCGCCCTGAACCTGATCAGCACCCCGGTCGTCACCCTGATGGCCTACCTGCTTATTCTTGCGTTCTGGTAAAGGCGCCCTGCCCTCTGGGTCTTGCAGTGCGACCGACTCTGACGACCGAATCACACCGCCCGGCCACTTGGCCGGGCGGTGTCGTTATGGGCGATGTCTTTGTTGCCGATGTCTTTGTGGAAAATGCAGCTATGAAAAATGCCCCTAAAAAGGCGGGATACAGGCTTTGCTTCAGGCGGGTGATGCCAAGAAAATGACAGTACAAGAGCCATGTCAGTAATAGCCAGGCAAGCCATACCTGGGCGAGTGATGACTGGGCGAGTGATGACTGGGCGAGTGATGACTAGGCGAGTGATGACTAGGCGAGTGATGACTGGGCAAGCAAAAGCATGCCGTAATGATCCGCCAGCAGCGCGGCGAAGACACCAAGAATGTAACGAATAGAGAACCAGAAGGCGGCCAGTGGCGCCTGGCTGTCGCGGCCGCGCCAGACCCTGAAATTCCAGACCATGAAGCGGGCGTTGAGCCCCATGACGGCGATCAGGTACAGAACACCGCTCATGCCGATCACGAAGGGCAAGAGCGTCACCGCCACGGTCAACCAGCCATAGAGCCAGATCTGCAATCTAGTGAAGGCGTCGCCATGGGTGACCGGCAGCATGGGCACCCCGGCCTTGGCGTATTCCTCATGTTTATGAATGGCCAGCGCCCAGAAGTGCGGTGGCGTCCAGGCGAATACGATCAACATCAATAACAGCGGTTCTGGCCCGAGTTCTCCCGTGATAGCGGTCCAGCCAAGCAAGGGGGGCGCCGCCCCGGCGACCCCACCGATAACGATATTCTGCGGTGTAGCGCGCTTCAGGAAGGCAGTGTAGACCAGCGCATAGCCAAGCAATGATGCCAACGTCAGCCAGGCAGTCAGTGCATTGACCTGCCAGGCCAGCAACCCCACCCCTGCCACGGACAGCAGTGATGCCCAACCCAACGCATAAGACATGGGCAGCCGACGTGAGGCCAGCGGGCGACCCGCCGTGCGCAGCATCAGGGCGTCCAGCCGGCGATCAAGCACATGATTAAAGGCGGCCGCCCCCGAGGCCGTCAGACCAATGCCCACCAGACCATTGATCACCAGGTGCACGGGCGGCAGTGACGCCGAAGCCAATCCCATGCCCACTACAACGCAGACCAACATGACCATCACCACACGGGGCTTGCCGAGTGTGATCAGGTCACGCCACCCCCAAGCCCGCTCGAGCGATGACGACGAGGCGATCATGAAGTTATCGCGCATTCACCCGCTCCCTGCTCTTGAGCCTGCGCCTTCGGCAGACCGACCGGGAGCGCCCCCACCTTGGCCTGCCAGGCAGCCAGCGCCATGGTCAGCGCCAGCAGTACCGCACCGGCCGTATGCGCCAGGGCCAGCCCCAAAGGCAGCCACCAGACCACATTGGCAATCCCAAGTCCCACCTGGAGCCCATAAGCGGCCAACATGGCCCCCATCCAGGGGCGCAGGCGCGGTTCACGCCAGTGACGGGCCGCCAGCAGCGTAAGGCTCAACCCCAACGCCAGTGCACCGAGTCGATGCGCCAGATGAATCGTGGTTCGCGCATCGGCATGCAACTGGCCGTAAAGATAGTCAGGCCCCACTCGCTGAGTCAGATGAAAGCCCTCGCTCCAGTCCATCGTCGGCCACCACTGGCCATTGCAGGTCGGAAAGCCCTGGCAGGCAATGCCCGCGTAATTACTCGAGGTCCAGCCGCCAAGCGCCAGCTGCGCCGCCAGCAGCAACGCCGCGATGGCCCACCAGTGTGAGAGCTTGGGAAGCGCTCGATTCGCTGGATTAGCGCTGACCGCCGTGACGCGTAACCTAAGGTGCAACCAGAGGAACAGCAGCATCACCACCAGGCCGCCCAGCAGGTGCAGGGTGACCACCTGCGGCCATAGCCGCAACGTGACGGTAAAGGCACCGAAGGCCCCCTGCAGCAGAATCACAGCCAGCAGGCAAAGCGTGATATGCCAGGGATACCCCGGCCGCTTTCGCCGCGACCAGCCCAGCGCCAGCATCATCAGCACCAGCCCCCCAAGCATCGAGGCCAGGTAGCGATGAACCATCTCGAGCCAGGCCTTGAGAGGTTCCAACGGCACTGCGGAAGGGTGAGATTCGGCCACACCCGGCTCAGGCACGACCCACTGGCCATAACAGCCGGGCCAGTCTGGGCAACCCAGCCCCGCGTCCATGAGCCGGGTAAAGGCGCCCATCAGAATGACCGCCACCGTGAAGGCAATGCCTAGTTGGCTCAACCGAATGAGCAAACCCAGCCTGAGATCATGATGCGACATGGCCACCTCCTGTCCTGGAGCAATCTCATCCTTCTCTTATCCCGCTTTAACCCTCCACTCATGCCTCCACTCATGCCTCCTACACATCCTTCCTACACATATCTCCCATCACACGGCTGCATCACGCCAGCCCAACTAACCGTTCACCCTCACGATGGGCTCAGGGTTCATGCGCAACAGCTGCTTTAGGTCATCGAGCACGTCATAGGGATCGACGCCGGCGCGGTAGCCCAGTACCGCCTGCCCCTGCGGGCTAACGATCCAGACCTGGCCGGGAACCTGCCAATCAGGCTCTCGCGCCCAGCGAAGCCGGGTTTCACCGGGAAGCGCGGCGGCGCTGCCCTGCGCGGCGGCATCGATACGCAGCCGGCGTACTCGGGTCGCTTCCTTACCGAGTGCACGGTGCAACCGCCACCACTGGTCGGCCATCTGGTCGCAATCAAGCGTGCAGTCGAAGGCCAACAGCCAGCCATCAGCCGACGCCGGCGGCCTCGTTCCCTCTAGCGGCCAGGCGCCAAGGGATGGCACCTCGGGCTTGAGTTCGCCATGCGCCGTGCGCGCATCGGGAATGCCCACACGCCACTCCACCATTACCCAGGCCACCAACAGCGGCAGAGCAAAGACGGCGATCAGTGTCAGCAGCTTGAGGCGCTGGCGGTTAACGTACGTCATGGCTAAGACTCCTGCTGACGGGAAGCATCGACATTCTCGGACACATGTTCGGATACATGCGCAGACTGGCGGGCTCGCCTTAGGCGCCGGCCACCCAGCAGCATCACCACCAGAGCGGCAGCCGCCAGCCCCCACCATTGCACGGCATAGCCCAGATGACGGCTGGGGGGCAGCACGCTTGGCTCCCACCAGGGACTCAACAGGCCGGCTCCCTCCTCAAGGTGCAGCCAACCCGCCTGGGCAAAACCACCCAAGTCCTTCCAGGCATCGAGCTGGATCCGCTGCAGCCTCAGGCCCTCCTGATTGGCACCAAACAGCGGCGCCCGTTTGCCATCCTGCTGCCACTGCCCCTTGAGGGTGACCGTTCCTTCGGGTGTGGCCACCGTCGGTGCCTCACGGCTGACACCGGTAGGCATAAAGCCACGCTCGATCAGCCAAAGCCGCCCGTCGGCACCGCGCAATGGCGTCAGGGCCGCCACGCCCAGCTCGCCTTCATGCGTCCGATTGTCCAGAAAGCGGGTCTCATCGGCCTGATAGCGCCCCTCGAGAATCAGCGTCGCGCCTTCCGGTGGCGCTTCCTGCGGCGAGACCAGCGTAGGCGCCGCGGCAAGCGCTGCCAGATAGGCCTCCTTCTCTGCGGCGCGCTGCCACTGCCATTGCCCCAGCGCTAGCCCCAACACCACCAGCAGGCCCCAGAAACCCCACCAGAGCAGGATGACCTTGACAGTCGGCGCGCGCTTGCTTGAACTAATATGGTTCTGACTCACGGAGCCCCTCATGTTGAAAGCCCTGATCACTCTGGTGTTTGTCTGCATGGTCGCGAGCCTGGCGGCAGGCGCCGGGTTCCTGCTGCGTGACCAGGGACGCTCACGCCGTCTGCTGATATCCCTCAAGCTGCGCGTCAGCCTTGCTGTGCTGCTGTTCGCTCTACTGGCCTACGGCTTCTATTTCGGCGACCTGGCGAGTCGCTGAATCAGCGGCTCCTCACGACTCATTACGCCCCGTCACGCCCTCTCACGCCCCCTCACCAGCTCTCACGACCTCTCACGACTTCCCAAGAATCCTCAGGCACGGGTCTCAGAAGACGTACACGAAGATGAACAGACCGATCCAGACCGCATCGACGAAGTGCCAGTACCAGGCGGCGGCCTCGAAACCAAAGTGATCCTCACGGTTGAAGTGCCCTTTCATCACCCGCATCAGCATCACGCTCAGGGTGATGGCACCGATGGTGACGTGGGCGCCATGGAAGCCGGTCAACAGGAAGAAGGTCGAACCATAGATGCCAGCCTGCAGCGTGATGCCGTAGTGGTGGTAGGCCTCGTAGTATTCGATGCCCTGAACGACCAGGAAACACACACCCAGCAGAATGGTGCCGATCAGCCAGTTGCGGGTCGTCTTCCGGTACCCTTCCTTCAATGCCTCATGGGCGATCGTCAGGGTGACGCTGGAACTGACCAGAAATATCGTATTCACCAGCGGTAGCTGCCAGGGGCTCACCACCTCCCGTGGCCCGCTAATGGCGGCACTCGGCGGGTTCATCAGCGGCCAGCTGGCGGTAAAATCAGGCCACAGCAGCGCCGCCACCCCCTTGGCGCCTTCGCCATCCAGCCAGGGCACGGCGAACACCCGCACATAGAAGAGCGCGCCGAAGAAGGCCGCGAAGAACATCACTTCCGAGAAGATGAACCAGCCCATCCCCCAGCGAAAGGAACGATCCATCTGGGCGTCGTAGAGCCCCTGGCGAGACTCGCGGACCACATCGCGAAACCACAGCCACATCACCGTCAGCACTGCCGCCAAGCCCAGCGTCATGACCAGCCCACCGGTGCCATGAACCAGCTGCATGCCGAGACTCGCCATCATGACCCCGACGGCCAGAGAGCCCAGCGCCGGCCATTTGCTCTGCGGGGGAACGTAGTAGCTGCCACTCATGCTTCACCTCCAGGAACGACAACGACCGGGGTCTTATTGGCCAGCGTCTTATCGTCTACCGGGTACAGGGTGTAGACCAGCGTCACCGTCTTGATGTCGGCGGGCAGGTCGCGGGTCAACTGGAAGACCAGCGGCGCCTCGTAGCGCTCACCGGCGTCGAGTCGCTGCTCCTGAAAACAGAAGCAGGTCACCTTGCGCATATATAGCGACGCCTCGGAGGGCGATACACTGGGTACCGCCCTGCCCCAGCCCG
This sequence comes from Onishia taeanensis, assembly GCF_003268885.1. Classification (GTDB taxonomy): domain Bacteria; phylum Pseudomonadota; class Gammaproteobacteria; order Pseudomonadales; family Halomonadaceae; genus Onishia; species Onishia taeanensis_A. The sequence goes on along the minus strand of NZ_QLSX01000007.1, from coordinate 19,866 downwards.
CCTGTTTGCCGTGATTGGTGAAAGCGAAATGAACCTCGGTCGCCGCGCCGGGGTGCACGCGCACCTGGCGGTCGAGCACCTCGAGCTTCCAGGGAAGCCCTGCACTGCCGCGGGTGATGAACTGCACGGTAATCACACGGGACTCATCGATGCTGTCCCGGATCAGCGCCTGAGCCGTGTTCTCGACCTTGCCGTTAATGCCAGTCACCCGACAGAAGGCGTCATACAGGGGCACCAGGGCAAAGGCGAAGACGAACATCGCCAGCAGGACCACCAGTGTCCGCGTTACCGTGCGCTGCACTCCCGTCATGAGCCTTACTCCCTCAGCAGCCCAGATCCCCTGCCCAGATCCCCCTGCCCAGATACTCCTCGCCAACGCCCGTGCAGGCATTAATGCTCTGGATGCTGAAACCGTGGCGGCGTCTCGAAGGTGTGCAACGGCGCGGGGCTCGGCACCGTCCATTCAAGGTCCACGGCACCGTCCCAGGCCTTGGCCGGCGCCTTCTCACCGCCGCGCACGCACTTGATGATCATCAACACGAACAGCAGCTGCGAGGTGCCGAACAGCAAGGCACCGATGCTCGAGGCCATGTTGAAGTCGGCAAACTGCAGCGCGTAGTCAGGTATGCGACGCGGCATGCCGGCGAGGCCAGAGAAATGCATCGGGAAGAAGGTCAGGTTCACCCCCACGACCGAGGTCCAGAAATGCCAGCGGCCGAGTCGCTCATTGGGGTAATGCCCGGTCCACTTGGGCAGCCAATAGTAGACGGCGGCCATGATGGCGAAGACCGCCCCCGGCACCAGCACATAGTGGAAATGCGCCACCACGAAATAGGTATCGTGATATTGGAAGTCGGCCGGGGCGATGGCCAGCATCAGGCCGGAGAAGCCGCCGATACTGAATAGCACCACGAAAGCCAAGGCGAACAGCATCGGCGTCTCGAAGGAAATCGAGCCCTGAAACAGCGTGGCGATCCAGTTGAACACCTTCACCCCGGTCGGCACCGCAATCAGCATCGTGGTGTACATGAAGAACAGCTCGGCGACCAACGGCAGGCCGACGGCGAACATGTGATGCGCCCAGACCAGAAACGACAGGATGGCAATCGATGACGTCGCATAGACCATCGAGGCGTAGCCGAACAGGCGCTTGCGAGCGAAGGTCGGGATGATGGCCGAGACGATACCGAACGCCGGCAGAATCATGATGTAGACCTCGGGATGGCCGAAGAACCAGAAGATATGCTGGAACATCACCGGATCCCCGCCGCCCGCGGCATTGAAGAAACTGGTGCCGAAGTTGATGTCCAGCAGCATCATGGTGATGACACCCGCCAGTACCGGCATGACCGCGATCAGCAAGAAGGCCGTGATCAACCAGGTCCAGACGAACAGCGGCATATCCATCATCCGCATGCCGGGAGCACGCAGATTGAGGATGGTGGCGATGATATTGATGGCCCCCAGGATCGAACTGATGCCCGCCATGTGCAGCGCAAGAATGAAGAAGGTAGTGGAAGGCGGTGCATAAGTAGTCGACAGCGGCGCATAGAAGGTCCAGCCGAAGTTGGGCCCCCCGCCCGGCATCAGCAGCGTCGACAGCAGCAGCGTAAAGGCGACCGGCAACAGCCAGAAGCTGAAGTTGTTGAGCCGGGGCAGTGCCATGTCTGGCGCCCCGATCTGCAAGGGGATCATCCAGTTGGCAAGGCCCACGAACCCCGGCATGACGGCACCGAACACCATGATCAGCCCATGCATGGTGGTCATCTGATTGAAGAACTCCGGCTGCACGAGCTGCAAACCGGGCTGGAAGAGTTCTGCACGCACCACCAGCGCAAAAATCCCGCCAATGAAGAACATGCTAAGTGAGAAGATCAGGTAAAGCGTACCGATCTCCTTGTGATTGGTGGTCAACAGCCAGCGCAGCAGGCCTTTGGGGCCATGATGATAGCCGGCGTCAGCATGGCCGGCCGTTCCAGAGGCATCACCGGCCTGCTCGACGGGGTGCCTGGGGGGTAACTGTGGAGGTAGCTTGGGCGCCATCGGTATCTCCTGTCATTCGGGTGATCGCGACTCGGGCATCGCGAACAAGAGCCGTCAGGCCGGCTACTCGAGCCTTGCCTGAATCTCCGACGGCTGCACGCTATCCCCGGTATCATTGCCCCAGGCATTGCGCTCATAGGTAATCACGGCGGCAATCTCCACCGGGCTCAGGCTACTGCTGAAGGCAGGCATCGGCTTACCCGCCACCCCATTGATGACGGTAGCGATGTGCCGGTCCCGTTCCGCCATTAGGGCAGGGTTATTGGCCAGTGCCGGGAAGACCGGCGGATTCCCCATGCCATCGACCTGATGGCAGGCCGCACAGATCGACTCATAGACCTGCTGGCCACGCGACATCAGTTCGTCCATGGCCCACTCACGATCAACGCCGCTGGCTTCCCTGGCCGCTGCCTGCTGGCGCTCGGCAAGCCAGGTATCGAAGTCCTCGGGTTCCATGGCTTCGACCACCACCGGCATGAAGCCATGGTTACGTCCACACAGTTCGGTGCACTGGCCGCGATAGGTGCCGGGCGTTTCGATACGCACCCAGTTTTCGTTGACGAAACCGGGAATGGCGTCTTGCTTGACGGCAAGATCAGGCACCCACCAGGAATGCACCACGTCATCGGAGGTCAGCAGGAAACGCACCTTGCGCCCGACCGGCAGCACCAGCGGCTCGTCAACTTCGAGCAGGTAATGCTCGCCCTTGGCGGCGAGGCCATCGATCTGATCGCGGGGCGTGGTGAGATTAGAGGTAAAGGCCACGTCTTCGCCCAGGTACTCATAGTGCCAGCGCCACTGCTGGCCGGTGACCATCACGTCCAGATCGGCATCCTTGGCGTCATACATCTGCTTGAGGGTGGCGGTCGCCGGCAGTGCCATGCCGATCAGAATCAGCAAGGGAACCGCCGTCCAGATCACTTCGACCTTGGTGTTTTCGTGGAAAAGCGAGGCCTGGGCGCCCTTTGAGCGACGGTAGCGGAAGAGGGAGTAGAACATCACGCCGAAGACAACGACGCCGATCACCACACAGATCCAAAAGATCGTCATGTGCAAGCCGTGGATATCGCGGCTCAGGGCCGTGACGCCGAGCGGCATGTTCCAGCCATGGGCTAGAGCCGAAAAGGTCAGCCAAACGCCACCGCCAATGGCTGCCACTCCACCAGGCAATTTGCGCATCGGCCCCTCCTTGTCTGTCCGGTCACGGTCATTGCGATCACACCGCCCGCACTGCTGATATCGCTGGCCTTTCTAACACCCCTTACTTTCCTAACTTTCCTGACTTTCCTGCCATCGTTCAGATACTGCTGAAGCCTGGACCCGCTATGGCTCGAGTAAGCAACGGCCAAGCAGAGTAGGAAGCAACGTATTAAGCAGAGTATAGAAAGGTTGACGAGATGTTCTTATTCAGAGTATGCGCAATCACTAAACGCAGCCATCTACCTTAGTAGGGGCTCTCCTTACCTGGCGTTCTAGTCAATAGGGGCTCTACGTAGTAGAGGCTCTAGCAAAAACGTCGCCCCTAGGCTGTGTCTGAAAAGTCGACGAGCGATGGCCAGACCGGGGCGCGTAGCTAAGGCAAAAATCGGCGAAAGAGCGGACCGGGCTGGCGTACCAGTTTACCGGGTGTAAATGAGCATCTTGACCGGGCTGGCGCTCCAGCCGATTTTTAACGCCGTATGGGCGAGCGCAGTACTTTTCAGCCATTGCCTAATCCGCAGCGCTCATAGCCAGCATGAAGACGCCCACCACCAGTACCAGCGCCATCAACAGGCCGACGATGATAAAGGTCACCGGCTTGCCCTCTTCGAAGTCCTTTTTGCGCTGCTGCTCCTTCTGCACCCCAAAGAAGGCCGCCAGCACCGACTTGATCACCTGCCACATCGCCGCCTCCTGCTGCCCTTGAGCACCTTGATCGCCTCTCGCACCAAAAGTTGACTCTCATCAGAGAATGGATGAAGAACACCACTTGCGCACGGTGCGCGGCCTTGCGGCCTCTATACTCAAGGGTGGTGCCGACAGAATGACATCGGAATTCACAATGACCGTGATGTCAGGAGGAGTGATGATCAGTAAACCCGAAAATATCGCCGAGTTTCCTGTAGCAGTTAGGGACGCAAGCGCCCCGGTCATCGACTGGTGGGTACACCATTGGATGGGAGCCGCGAATCCAGTTGTCCGCATGCAGGTTGCTTGGATGGAAACGCTCTTTGATGCCATGCAGATGGAAGCAGAGCTATTGACCGCCTGCGCCACCAGCCAGCAGGAGATCATCAAGTGCCTGTCCGACCAGCAGACACTCAAGGATCCTTCCGTCTTGGGTAGCTGTTATCAGGACGCCATAGAGGATTTCGTCAACGCCCACCTGAATCGGATGAACAGGGTCAACGAGATGGCCTTGGACTTTCGTCAGCGGGTATGGGAAGAGATATGAGGCCTCAGAGGCCGATCAAATCCCCAATAGCGCCACGATCAACGGCAACAGGAACGCCGTCAACAGCCCCGTCAGGCCCATGGCGAGACCCGCAAAGGCGCCAGCTAGCGCACCAATAGAGCTGAAGCTTTGCGCCGTGCCGAAGCCATGAGCTGCCAGCCCCATGGTGAAGCCCTGAACGGTCGGGTCCTTGATACGCATCAGTCTGAATATCCAAGGCCCCAGGGCACAGCCGATCGACCCGGTCAGCAAGACCAGTCCTGCTGCCAGCGAAGGAATTCCGCCCAACTGCTCGGCGATGCCCATCGCAATCGGTGAGGTCACCGACTTGGGGGCAAGCGTCAGCAGTGTCTCCCGGCTCGCTCCCATCAGCATGGCGATGCCAAGGGTCGAGCCCACGGCGGTCACGATGCCGGTGACACAGGCCACCATGACAGGCCATATCAGCCGACGAACGCGTTCCCGATGATCATAGAGCGGTATTGCCAGGGCAACCGTGGCCGGGCCAAGCAGGAAGTGAATGAACTGAGCCCCTTCGAAGTAGGTGCTGTATTCGATGCCGCTGAGCAACAGAAAACCGATCAGCAGTACGATCGAAATCACCACCGGGTGCAGCAAAGGCGTGCGGCCAAGCAGGATGTTGATTCGCGTGGCCACATAAAATGCTGCCAGCGTCACCAGCAGCGAAAGCAAGGGGTTGCCCGACAGGTAGACCCAGACTTGGTCCAATGCGACGAAGTTCATTTGGCCTTCTCCGTCCCACCGACTCGCTGGTTCATCCACATCATGACCTTGGCCGTGACGGCTAGGGTTACCGCCGTGGAGACGAACAGGGTGACAATGATCGTCCAGAAATCAGCCTGAATCAGTTGGAAATGCACCATCATCCCGACCCCCGCCGGCACAAACAGCAGGGTCAGATAGTTCAATAGCCCCTGGCCTGTCTTACGAAGGCCATCCGGCACGCGCCCGTTGATCAGCAAGGCGATCAGCAGAATCACCATGCCCATCACCGGCCCCGGAACCGGAATACCGAAACCGCGAACGATCAGCTCGCCCAGAAACTGGCATCCCAGCAAGATGATAAACCCAACGATCAACGACATGCCTGCCCTCCTCCACTCTTCGTTGATGCATTCTACTCCTTTCGTCTAGGTGCAGACTAACCACTCAGCCAACCTTTTGAAAAAAAAGCGCTTAAGGGGCTTCCCATCGCCAACATCTCGCGCTAGTATACGCCTCGTTCTCGGGACACAGGAGCCGAAAGGCACTGCCGAGTACCAGAGTCGGAGCGTGGCGCAGCTTGGTAGCGCGCTGCAATGGGGTTGCAGAGGTCGCTGGTTCGAATCCAGTCGCTCCGACCAGAAATATTAAAAGCCACTCGGCCTTGTCGAGTGGCTTTTTTCGTTTTGGCCTTTGCGTTTTTGACCTTTGCATTTTGGCCATCGCCAGAACGCTTTAGAATAGACGGACTCAGCCCCACCCCGCCAACGCCGAGGTTACATGCGCACTCTTGTTATCGTCAGAAGCCTCAAGATGGGCGGCATGGAACGAATGGCCATCACGCTTGCCGATGCCCTCGCCGATGCCGGGCACGAATCACACATCGTCACCTGGCGCGACCGGGATCAGGTCCTCACCCCCGACAATCCTGGCGTCACCAGCCATGTGGTGCCGATTCAACGCCTTATCCGCTTGACCGGTGTTGGCCTACTGGTCGAACTGATCTCACGTTTGATCCTCAACCCGCTGATCCGTCGCTCTCACTTTGTATGGACCGGCTGGCTGGGTGGCTTTGTCTTCAGGGCCTGGCTGAAGCGCTTTGAAAAGCAACACGGCAAGGTGGATCGGCTGATCTTTCGCGGCCTGGGCACCTACGAGGGCGTCTGGAGCTTCCGTGACGAGCGCGCACGCTTCGTGCTCGAGAATGGCGTCAATTTCAAAGGCCCTCACTGGCAGCAACGCCTTTTTGCGCGCTCCCTTCTGGACAAGCGCCACCTGGTAGGCGTTTCCCAAGGGGTAGTGGACTCGGCCCAAGCTTACAGCCAACGCTTCCAACTGACGCCGCTATCACTAGAGCGCATCATCAATGCCTGCCCGGTGAAGCGCATTCAGTCGCTGATGCTCGAGAAAGACCCCGATATTCCAGACGAGCCCTTCATCCTCAACGTGGCAAGGCTGGTGCCTCAAAAGGACCACGAGCTACTGCTTGAAGCCTATGCCCAGGCCACGCCCGAAGAGCGGCTTGTCATTATCGGCGAAGGCCACCTACAGGCAGCACTGGAAGACAAGGCACGCAGGCTCGGCATTGCCGAGCGCGTCACCTTTGCCGGCACCAAACGCAACCCCTACCCCTGGATGCGCGCAGCCCGCCTTTTCGTCTTGAGCTCGAGAATAGAAGGCATGGGCATCGTACTAAGCGAAGCCTTGGCCTGCGGTACGCCGGTGGCCTCGGTGGACTGCCCCGGCGGCATCCGCGAGATCCTCAAAGGCGAGCTTGAAATCGGCATCGCTGAACACAGCGCGGAAGGCTTGGCGAGCAAGATGCAAGAAGTCCTTGGCCAAGGCGGCTATGAGGTCAAACCGGAATGGCTCAAGGACTTCTCTGAAGAGACCATGGTGGCGAGTTACCTGGACACCCCCGCGGCAGTGAACAAACGAGCACATTAGCACATACGCTTTAGCACCAAGTCATAACGAAAGCCCTGTTATAACCCCACTACAAAATCATCAACCATAAGCAGCGGAACCACGAATACATGCTTAGATCTAGGTGGCAATTCAATCAAAGTACGGCAACTTGGCAGTCACCTAGGCCCCTATGGCTATTAGGGATAGCGTGCGTTTTCCTCTACGGATTTCTTAATTTGCTATGGCCCAAAGTGGGAGGAATCGCCGGAACCTTGATGGCGATTTTAGGGCTGACCATGGTGTTACGTAGCGCTGATATCCGTGGCTCCGCGCCGCTTTGGCTCCTGCTCGCGGCGGTACTTGTTCAACTACTTAGTTGGTGTCTTGGCTACTTCCATCACCCAGAGTGGATACCGGATAACCCCCAACTGGATCGCATGGGCAAGTGGTTCCTTTTCATTGGCATTGCATGGTGGCTTGGCGGCCGCACCCGCCCAACCCTCTGGCTATGGTGCCTGGCAATGTTGGGCTTATTCCTCACCTCGATAACCAACGATGTGGGCCTTGATCACTGGCAAAGAGGGCTATCGGGGCATCGAGTCGATTTCGGCATCCACAATGCTCAGCATGGGGCCATGTATTTCGGTACATCGCTGCTGGGGCTACTTGCCTTCAGCAGAAGAGCTCTGCAGCCCGGTTCCTGGTCCATTCTGCGGCGCCTTGCCTGGGGCATAGCATTAACAATATGCCTTGCAGGCGTGATAGTGACCCAAACCCGCGCCATCTGGCTCGCTCTGCTAATAGCCCTACCGGTTATGGCCGCCTTGGTGCTGGTATCAGCCAGGCTCATGACTCAACGTCTCGGCGTGAACAAGAAGCACCTGGTAGTTGGCGGCGTCTCTGCGCTTCTCGTGGTGGCCGTGTTAGGCACAGCCTTCCACGGATCAATAGAACGGCGGCTGGGTGCCGAGAACCAAGTGATCACTGAGCTAATGGATGGTGACATTGACGCCATCGACCCCAATTCCAGCATTGGTAATCGCATTTACACCTGGATTGCCGCCACGCAATGGATAGCCGAGCGGCCGCTGGTTGGCTGGGGCGCAAATGGGCGCAGCCTCGCCGTCAAACAAACCGAGTGGCTGCCAGAAAAAACCAAGGAACGTTATGGCCACCTGCATAACACCTTCCTGGAAGTGCTGGTGGCCTATGGCGCCCTTGGTGTATTTGTAATGGCAGCACTCGCCTACTGGGTAGGCCGCGGCACCTGGCTTGCCTGGCGCGCAGGCGCCATGCCCGGCGACATGGCGCTGTTCGGCGCTAGCTTCTTTATCTTCTGGATGATCGTCAACCAGTTCGAGGCTTACCTTTCATTCTCTTCCGGCGTCTACGTTCATAACCTGATCGTGGGGGGGCTGGTAACCCATATCTGGCGCTGGCGAGTCACATCAAGCCGAGGCGTTGCCCTTCGCACTGACGAACAGCTCCCATCGCACTGATAAACAACTCTTCTGACACTGGCACTGACAAACATAGTAAAGATGCGCCGGCTCCAGCAGCCAGGCGCATCCTTTATCGCCACTCAAGATACGGGGCCCGAGAACAAGAAAGCTCGGGGCCAACCCCAACCAAACCGCCCAAAAAGCAGACTCTCACTCTATCAGGGCTCACAAGCGGGTCTTGAAATACGGGTTGCAGATCAGGTTCTGCAATCAGTTAGGGACTCGGGGCGCAGCCCCCGCAAGAGCTTCAAAAGGTCGGGGCATCTCTCCTTCTACACTTACGACTACGTCAGGCTAGCCGGCATGGCGCACAATCCGCCCAGGATGCCAATCAAGACGTGCTGGCCAACGCCTTGTCCACTTGCTCGATGGCTGCGGGGCCGATCCCCTTGATGTCGGCCAGAGTGCCGGCTGCATGGCGGCTCTCAATGTCGCTAATCATCACGAGTCCATTTTCGGCCAGTGTTGCCGCAACCTTTGTCGGTAGCTCCAGGTCTTCGACCCTCAAGCACTGGTTTTGCTCACGCCAGCGAGCCGCCATGACTTGGGAAGCCTGGTCCACGAACTCTCCATATTCGCCATCGCGAACTGCGGTGATCAGGTCGCAGAATTCAAGCTGATGCTGGTCACTCTCGCTCAGCGGAGTGCTGCTAATAACGTAGTGCGGCGGCTGCGCAATCTGGACCTGGTCATTGGTCAGCGACACCTTGACCTTGCCATCGTCACTGGTGATTGATGCCGCTTCTTCTTCAGCACCGCTATTGGCCGACTTGCCGCGCTTGGCGTCCTGCTTGGCACGTGCCTTTTGCAATTCTTCGCGCGCCAGGTGTTTGGCCTGCTTCGCGTCTTTCTTTGCGGCATCAAGCTTGTCACTAAGCTTGGCGTTACGGGTACGCAACTGCTCGGCTTCGTGCTTGGCCTTGTCGCGCGCCTTCTGAGCCTGCTGCGCCTCTTTCTTCAGCTGCTGAACGTCAGCCTTTAGCTCATCGACTTCCATCTGCAGCGTGATGGCACGAACCAGCGCGTCGTCCTGAGTATCTTGAGCGGCTGTATCAGTCATAGGATCTCCCTTGGTAGATCAAGAAAAACCCCGCCCAGCCAAGGCTGGGCGGGGTGCGAAGCGAGCATTGGTAAACAGACCGACGGCAGATGCCGCCGACCTTGGGCGATATGATAGCGGCGAACAGCCTGTTTTCAAGCCTGGCGTAATACTTGGCATTGAAGCCGACATCTAGGCCAGCGAGCCAGCTAGGCGAGACTGCCTCGTGACGCATGCACAAAATCCGTTCCCAAGTCCCATGCACTAACCTCATGCACTAACCTCATGCACAAGACCCATGCATAAGGCCCATGCACAAGCGATTCACGGCGCAGGCCACCGAGCACCTAGCGCGGATCGGTTTGGCGACGTTAGGGCATAGCTGTTTAATAGAATATTGCGAATCCATAACCCATATAGGCTATATATTTGACAAATAGCCATATAAGGCTATCTTAAAAGGCAAACCGGTTATGAGAGAGCACCCAATGAGGCAGCCCCTTGCCGTGCTGACCGGCGACATCATCGCATCACAGCGGATCAGCGATATAACCGCGCTTTACCGGGTGCTGGATGCCAGCTTGTCACGCCTTGCCAAGCATTATGGCGGCCGTTTCGAGCGCTACCGTGGCGATGGCTTCCAACTGGCCATCCCCTGCACCAGCGAGGCCCTGCATGCCGCTGTGGCTCTGCGTGCCGAGCTGATCATGCACTCACAAGACCAACGCTGGGATGCCCGAGTCGCGGTGGCCGTTGGTCATAACGAGTGGCAGCCCGGTAGCCCCCTGGCATCCGCCGACGGGCCGGTGTTCATCGCATCTGGCAAAGCACTGGACGCCATAAGCGAAAGTGACGCTCACCTGGCACTGACTGAGGCCGATGCCCCGCATGACGCAGCCATGACGCTGCTGGTCCGCTATGTGGATGAGCTGATCGATGGCTGGTCTCATTACTCCGCTGAGATCGCCTTTCTCAAGCTGTGGCACGATGAGTCCCAGCAGGCCATAGCCGAGCGGCTCGGCATCCGCCAACCAAGCGTTCACAAGCGCCTGCGTGCCGCCCGCTGGGCGATGCTCGCCGATACGCTGAACTTCTTCCAACAGCGCCTGGCCACGGAGCAACCTGACGAATGACTTCTCCAGAAATGGCGACACTGCTCGGCCTGGTGCTAGCCCATCTGAGTGGCGATTTTCTATTTCAGCCACACCGGTGGGTCGAATCGAAACAGCGCCACAAGCGATTGTCGCCAGCCCTTTACTGGCATGCATGCATCCACGGTTTGCTCACGGCTCTAGTACTCACGCTCGCCGGCAGCGGGCCGGATATCATTCTGGCCGGCACGCTTCTGGTGGCGATTAGCCATGCACTGATCGACCTTGGCAAGACATATCTTGATTCGAACCGGCTGAGGTGGTTCCTACTCGACCAGCTATTACACCTGCTGGTGCTACTCGGGCTATGGCTCAGCTGGATAGGCAGCCTTCAGCCTCTTTTCGAGATGTTCGCCTGGATAACCACCCCACGAGCCCTGACACTGGCCGGCGCCTACCTGCTGGTGACCCGGCCGATGGCCATCGGCATCGCCCTGGCCATGCGCCCCTGGAGCGATGAGGTCAACGACCCCGGCACTCTCGTCGCAGCTGGAGCACGCATCGGCATGCTCGAACGCTTTCTGGTACTGACCCTGGTGCTATTGGATGAACTGACAGCCGTGGGCTTCCTGCTGACTGCCAAGTCCGTGCTGCGCTTCGGCGACCTACGCGAGAGCAGCGATCGCAAGCTCACCGAGTACGTGCTTCTAGGTACCCTGCTCAGCGTGTCAGCTACTATGGCTTTGGGGCTGATGGTACGAAGCCTGAATCTCGGCTAATAGATTCAAGCTAATACACTCGGGCTAATTAAAAGGCCAATGAAAAGGGCGGCACATGGCCGCCCTCAACAACGTGAGTTTTTTCAAGGCCCTTACGCGCTTACCTGGCGCCATTACCGGTAAACACCGTCTTGACGGTCTTGAAGAGCACCAGCACATCAAGCCAAAGTGAGAAGTGTTTGATGTAGTAGAAGTCATATTGCAGCTTGGTCGTCATGCCATCAACCTCGGCAGCATAGCCCTGCTCGACCTGAGCCCACCCGGAAATACCCGGCCTGACGACATGGCGATAGCGGAAGAAAGGCACATCGCGCTCATACCACTCGGAGAGCTGCATGGATTCCGGGCGAGGGCCAATAAAGCTCATCTCCCCTTTCAACACATTAAAGAGCTGAGGAAGCTCATCGAGGCGATACTTGCGAATCACCTTGCCAACCGGGGTGATGCGGGGGTCATCATCACCATCAGTAAAGCCCTTGCCATCTCGATCGATATACATGCTGCGAAACTTGTAGACCTTGAACGGAACACCTCGATATCCCATGCGCTCCTGAAGAAACAGCGCAGGGCCAGGGCTATCTTTCCGTATCGCCAGAGCCGTGAGCAACATGATGGGGGCAAGAACCGGCAGTAGCAGCAACGCGCCTAGCAAATCGGCACAGCGCTTCAGGCCGGCGTACATGGCAGACGGCAGCAGAGAGCCAAACTCGTTCTCCGAAAGATGGTCGACCCGGACACGACCAGTGATGGACTCTTGCATCTGGCGGACGTGATACACCGGGATTCTGCATAGGGTGCATTGCGCCAGAAATTTCTCCCATTCGGCGCCCAGGTCCTCGCTTCTTAGATCCGCCACAACCGCATCATAGCGGGTACCATCCGGCTCAGGGGTACATAGCTGACGAAGCTCTATCCTCGCTGTGGGCTTCAATTGCAAGGCATTACCCACAGGCACCACCGCGATCTTCATACGCCGATAGCGCCTACCAATGAAGTAACCGGCGAAGAACCACAGTAGCGAGGCCAGATACCCCGTAAACAGCACTTGGCGCGTGTACTCTTCCCTGGTGAAGAAGAGGATGGCCACCACCACAAGAAATGCCAAGCTGACGGTGGGCAAAATATAAGCGGCCACCTGCACGCCAGGAAAGCGGGCAAACCGCCGCAGGCAAAGGGTAATAGCTACAAAGGCCAAGCCGATCGCCACGATGGTGTTGAAGCGATAGTCCGGCATGGTCTGCCAGAAGCCCCAGCCCCAGCGCTCCAGCGCCGGCAGCGCGATGACCAGCGGCAGACCGACCAATACCTGGAAAGGCAAGCCCAGCAGGATTTGCTCATACCACCGGGAGTGGCGGCGTTCGTAAGGGTATGTCACATCCATGCCTTTATTGGTTCTCCGCATCTCATCGTACAATACACTAGGCTCGCGCCCCTGACGCGCTCTGAAACCCATCCGAAAAATGGTATTTCCCGCGTGTCGGCTCAAGTTTCAGCCCATTGTACACAGGGGATGGGTCGTGCTTCACTCCGGCCGCTGCAGAGGCCCTCTCAGAAAGGAAAGACGATGGGCGTCAGCACGAGCACGGCAGCCGAGTAGACAATGCTGACCGGGGCACCAATACGCAGAAAGTCGATCAGGCTATACCGCCCCGGCGAGTAGACCATCAGATGCGTCTGATACCCATAGGGAATCAAGAAACAGGCGCTGGCCCCGTAGGCCACGGCCATGATGAAGGGCATGGGGGCGACGCCCAAGGCATGGGCAGTGGTCCAGGCGACCGGAAAAGCCAAGGCCGCAGCGGCATTGTTGGTCACCGTCTCGGTCAGTAGCAGCGTCAGGATATAGCAGCCGATAAATGCGCCATACACGCCGTGACCATTGAACATTGCCTGCATGCCATCGGCCAGCAGGTCTGCCGCGCCGGATGTCTCCAGTCCTTGAGCAATAGCCAGTGCCGAGCCGATGATCATCCAAAGCTCAAAGGGGAAGCGTCGACGCAACTCTGAAGGGCTCAGCACACGCCCCAGCAACAATCCACCCATCATCAACAGCAAACCATGAAACAGGGGTAACAGCTCAAGGGCCGACAGCCCAATCACGCCCGTAAACCCTGCCAGGGTTAAGCCACTTTCCCAGGTACTCAGGCGAGGCCGGGTGGGGCTGCCGCTCAGCAAGTGAAAGTTGCGATCCAGGTTGCGATGCTGATGAAAGTCGCTCCCTACCGCCATCAATAGACAGTCGCCCACTCGCAGCGGAATCTGCCCCAACTGGCCCTCCAGGCGTTTCCCCCCACGGCGAATGCCCACCACCCCCGCATTGAACATGCTGCGAAAATCGACTTCCTGCAACGTCCGTCCCGACAGCTCTGATTCATGCGAGACCACGACTTCCATCAGGTTGGTGGCCAGCAGGTCATCGGCGTGGTGCCCAAATAGCTTGAGCCCCGGGAAACGCTGGAGAGCTTGCACCTTGCTCACTGCGCCGGTGAATACCAGCGTGTCGTCTGCATGCAGTACTTCTTCCGGCCCCACGGGAGTGATCAGCCGCCCTTCTCGCTCAATCTCGAGCAGATAGAGGCCATCCAGGCTGCGCAAACCATTGGCTTCTATGCTCTTGCCAACCAACTCGGAGCTTCGCTCGAGGTCGGCCGCCAGAAAATAGGAAAGCTTATCTTCAGCCTCCTCCGGGTGATGATGTGGCAATGTTCTTGCTCGCCAGACCAACACCGCAAAAGTCAGCAGCGCCACGGGCACACCCACCAGGCTGAACTGAAACATACCAAGTTCGATGCCTGCGCTGCCCAACGCAAAAGAATTGACCACCAGGTTGGTCGAGGTCCCAACCAGAGTCGTCATCCCCCCCAGGATGGAAGCATAGGAAAGCGGGATCAGTAGCCGAGACGGGGCAATACGGTCTTGCCGTGAAATCGTACTCAGGAAACTCGCGACCACGGCCGTATTATTGAGAAAGGCCGAAAGTACGGCACTGACGCCCATCAACTTCAAGACCGCCTTATCAGGACGCCCTTGCAGAAGGTGCTCTGACACCCAGTCAAGCAACGGCGAACGCTCCAAGGCTAATGACACAAGCAGCAGCAACAGCAAGGCGGCCAAGGCCGGGTTGGTGTATTGCTGAAGAAGCACAGTGGTATCCACCAATCCACAGACCAGGTAGCCAGCGGCCATGGTCACGAAGGCGATGGCAGGCCGCACCAAACCCGACACCAGCAAGGCCAACAGGCCGGCCAAGGAAAGCAGTACCAACCAAGCTGTCATCCGATTCATCCTTGAGGGCTGCAGGAAACTTGTGGGAGTTTACGGGGCCTTTTATGATGATGTCGAACAGCTATGCACCCGCAGCGCAAAATCCAATTTTTTTCTCTTTAATTTCAGTACATTGAAAAATAAATGAGCGCTAAACATTTATCGCCTGAAATGCTCAATCAGCGCCGTCTAGAGGCAGTTCGCTTACGCCTTGATGGCCTGACAGTAGCCAGCACGGCAAAACGCACCGGGCTATCTGCACCGACGATTTCAGCCGCCTGGAAGGCTTTTAGGGAAGGAGGCTGGCAAGCGGTGCCGGTTCGCCCTCGCGGCCGTCACAAGGGCAACACTAAGAGGCTTCGCGAGCCTGAAAGAGAGTACCTGTGGCAGCGGCTATCTCGCTGGCCTACCGATAAAAGCCCCGGCTGGACTAGCCGGGAGCTGGCAGAGGCACTCAGCGATGAGACAGGACAAAAGGTCTCGCCGCGCGCTGTAGAACACTGGCTGGAGGCGCGGGATCTCAAACCGGCGCCCATGTCACTAGAGGCCGCGGCAAGGCGTTCACGCAAAGGGCGGTGGTTGCGTCAGCAAGTACAGCCGGTTGTTGAGCGAGTGCGTAGCCTTGGCGGTACTCAATGGCGGGGAGGTGTGCGCGTCGTCACAAATTCAAACGATCGCCAGGCGCCTTGCTACCAGTTGTATGTGCATGGCAAGCGCGGCGTGCTGTACACCTGCCTATTCGCTTCGCCACCAAAGGCCAGAGACTATATTGAATTGTTCGAGCGCTTGGCCGATCAAGGCCCGACAGCACTGATTTTCCATGGAGCCTTTTTCAAGGCAAGCGCAGAGATAGCCGCTTGGCTCGAGCTACACACTGATTTTCACCTTCTCGACGTGCCGCTCAACAGCAAGCTATAAGCGGGCGCACAACTACGATCAGCCGGGCATTTACCACCAAATGGAACAACGATGACGACACTCACCCATCTACAACGCCTCGAGGCCGAGAGCATCCAGATCATGCGCGAGGTGGTTGCCGAGTCCGAAAACCCGGTCATGCTCTACTCAGTCGGCAAGGATAGCGCTGTGATGCTGCACCTGGCGCGAAAGGCATTTTCGCCCTCGCCTCCTCCCTTCCCCCTACTCCACGTGGACACCCGCTGGAAATTTCGTGCCATGTACGAGTTTCGGGACCGTATGGCCGAGGAAGCGGGAATGGACCTGCTGGTGCATATCAACCCGGAAGGCATCGAGAAGGATATCAACCCCTTCACCCACGGCTCGGCGATTCATACCGATGTAATGAAGACCGAAGGTCTCAAACAGGCAATGGACAAGTACGGGTTCGATGCCGCCTTCGGCGGCGCGCGTCGCGACGAAGAAAAGTCCCGCGCCAAGGAGCGTGTTTTCTCGTTTCGCACCGATCAACACCGCTGGGACCCAAAGAACCAACGCCCCGAACTCTGGAGGGTTTTCAACACCTTCAAGCACAAGGGTGAATCAATACGCGTGTTCCCGCTCTCCAACTGGACCGAGCTGGATATCTGGCAATATATCTACTTGCAGAACATCCCCATCGTTCCTCTCTACTACGCCGCAGAACGGCCTGTCGTGGAACGTGATGGCGCCCTGATCATGGTCGACGATGAACGGATGCCGCTGGAGCCAGGCGAAGTACCCATGATGCGCAAGGTGCGCTTCCGCACCCTGGGCTGCTATCCACTGACCGGTGCCGTGGAATCCGAGGCCGACACTCTGCCGGCGATCATTCAGGAAATGCTGCTCACCAGAACATCCGAACGGCAAGGCCGCGTCATCGACCACGACAGTGCCGCATCCATGGAAAAGAAAAAGCAAGAGGGGTACTTCTAGGCGCGGAGCGCCTGGAAGAGCCCTAAGCTGTAAGCTGTAAGCTGTAAGTAATCCCAACAGCTTGCAGAGGTGGCGGCGATGAATTTCGAAAGGCTGCAGGTATGGCAGCGCTCGGCGAGGTTATCCGCCGAGATTTACAAGGCGATGCGGGATCTACGTGATTTCGGCTTCAAGGATCAGGTCACAAGATCCGGCCTGATCACCTCGCTGGACAATGACGATTCTGCTGCAAGCTAGGACTGGTTGTACTTACAGCTTATGGCTTACAGCTTATAGCTAAAGGGTTATTCATGGCACACGCTTCCGACATGATCGCCGGTGACATTGAGGGCTACCTCAAGTCACACGAAAACAAGGGCCTGCTGCGCTTCATTACCTGTGGCAGCGTGGATGACGGCAAGAGCACACTGATCGGGCGCCTACTGTTCGAATCCAAGCTGCTATTCGAGGATCAGCTAGCGGCCATCGAAGCCGACTCGCGCAAGTACGGCACCCAGGGCGGCGACATGGACTTCGCGCTGCTGGTGGACGGCCTGGCCGCCGAGCGCGAACAAGGCATCACCATTGATGTGGCCTACCGTTACTTTTCCACCGATAAGCGCAAGTTCATCGTCGCCGATACCCCTGGGCACGAGCAGTACACCCGCAACATGGTGACCGGCGCCTCGACGGCCGATGCCGCCATCCTGATGGTCGACGCCCGCCACGGCATCCTGACGCAGACACGCCGACATAGCTTTCTGATGTCATTGATTGGCATGCGCCATGTGGTGGTGGCGATCAACAAGATGGACCTAGTGAACTACTCGCAGGCGCGATTCGACGAAATCGTCGAGGAATACCGCGACTTGGCACGACAGCTCGGCCTGGAAAAGATCACCTTCATCCCGATGTCGGCGCTAAAAGGCGACAACGTCATCGAGCATGGTCATCATATGCCCTGGTATCACGGCCCGACGCTGATGGCCTACCTGGAAACCGTCGAGATAGATGAAGCACACCTGCAACGCACGCCTTTTCGCATGCCGGTGCAGTGGGTCAACCGCCCTAACCTGGACTTCCGTGGCTTCAGCGGGATGATTTCAAGTGGCTGCGTAAAACCGGGCGATGCGATTCGCGTACAGCCATCCGGCAAGAACAGCACCGTCAAGCGCATCTATACCTTCGATTGCGACTTGGAAGAAGCCGTCGCCGGTCAATCCGTCACCTTGCTGCTGGACGACGAAATCGATATTTCACGCGGCGATGTGATTTCGGGCGTGGATCAGCCGGCTCAAACAGCCGACCAGTTTGAGGCCACCATCGTTTGGATGCATGAACAAGCCCTGTTGCCCGGTCGTCCCTACCTGATGAAGCTCGGTACGCAGGCAGTGTCGTCAACCGTCACAAACATCAAGTACCAGATTAACGTCAATACGCTGGAGCACACCGCTGGCAAGCAGATGGACCTCAATGCCACTGGCGTTTGCACCTTGAGCCTGAACCGCCCTGTGGCCTTCGACCCATACAAAGACAACCAGGACACTGGCGGTTTCATCCTCATCGACCGAATGACCAACAACACCGTCGGCGCCGGTATGCTGCACTTTGCACTGCGCCGCAGCCAAAACATTCACATGCAGCACGTGGATGTCGACAAGCAGGCACGAGCCACTGCCAAAAATCAGCGCCCTGCCGTGCTGTGGTTTACCGGGCTTTCAGGGGCCGGAAAATCGACCATTGCCAACCTGGTCGAGAAAAAGCTACATGCCGCCGGCCAACACACCTACCTGCTGGATGGTGACAACGTCCGCCACGGCCTCAACCGTGACCTGGGCTTCACCGATGCTGACCGGGTCGAGAACATTCGCCGCGTCGGCGAAACAGCCAAACTGATGGTGGATGCAGGTCTGATCGTATTGACGGCCTTTATCTCGCCCTTCCGCAGCGAGCGGCAGTTAGCCAAGGACCTAGTGGAAGATGGCGAGTTTATCGAGATCTTCGTCGATACCCCGCTAGATGTGGCCGAAGACCGTGACCCCAAGGGGCTGTACAAGAAGGCTAGGCGCGGCGAGCTGAAGAATTTCACAGGCATCGATTCCGCCTACGAAGCGCCCGAGGCTCCTGATGTTCACCTTAGAACAGGCGACATGGGCAGCGAAGAAGCGGCGGATGTAGTCATCAAACACCTTCGCGAGCGTATATTAATCAGCTAAATCTTTTTTAATAAGAGGTCTGAATCGCCCCGTATGCCTAACATATAGGGCGATTCAATCTAAGCTGAAGCCAAAGAGTCACCACGGCCCACTGCGTAGTACATCAGGCCCGCATCCTTGACGGCCTTCGGCGGGAAAAGGTTACGCCCGTCGACCACCACCGGCATGGCGAGCTGCGCCTTGAGCCAGTCGAAATCGAGAATGCGGAACTCCTTCCACTCGGTGCAGATGACCAGCGCATCCGCGCCCTTCACGGCCTGAATGCGATCGGCCACCAGCACCAGGTCATCGCGCTCTCCGTAGATGCGCCGGCATTCCTTCATAGCCTCCGGGTCATAGGCCTGCACCCTGGCGCTGGCCGCCCACAGCGCTTCCATGACGTCGCGGCTCGGGGCATCGCGCATGTCATCGGTGTTGGGCTTGAAAGCAAGGCCCCACAGGGCAATCGTCTTGCCGGCCAGATCGCCGTCGAAGGCCTGGTTGAGCTTGGCAAACAGGGTGCTTTTCTGACGACGATTGACGCTCTCGACGGCATTCAGCAGATCTGCTGGGTAATCAACCTCGCTGGCGGTGCGCGCCAGCGCCTGCACGTCCTTGGGAAAACAGGAACCGCCGTAACCGCAGCCCGGGTAGATGAAGTGATAGCCGATGCGCGGATCGCTGCCGATACCCAGGGAAAACGCATGAAAAAAATCAGACCGCGAGAATGTCAGCAAGGTATGTCTCATCCAGCGCGGCTTTCTTCTGCTTTCGCCGAATTCCGCCCTTGAAACGCTTCTCCCCTTTCAAGTAATTCAGGGCGATATGGCGGACCCTGGCGAGGTTTTCTGCTGCCTGCCCGCGATGGATTTTGCAGGCATCCTCGCGGAGCGCCACATCCAAGGACCAGTGGAGCTTATTCTCGACAAACCAATGCTGGCGGGCCGCTTCTGCGAGCTTCATGGCGCTCAGCTCGGCCGAACTGATGTAGTAACGAATCATCGGCGATTCTGGTGCTTCGTCACCTTCCTGTCGGA
>NZ_QLSX01000006.1 GCF_003268885.1 Onishia taeanensis | reverse complement strand
CAGCGTGGCCAGCGAAGGGCTTTTCCTCACTGGCCGTTGTGCGGGAATGGATGTTGTCGTTCGAGCACGCCTACAATGAACAACACCTTCACAGTGGCATTAACTTCGTCACGCCTGCCGACCGGCATCGTGGCACGGATACTAAGCGCTTGGCCGAGCGAAAAGGGGTTTATGAACGCGCAAAGCGCCTGAATCCCAAGCGCTGGTCTGGCGACGTTCGACGCTGGGAGGCCATCGGACAAGTATCGCTCAATCCTGGCAAGCCGCAGGAAAAAGAACGGAATCAGAAAGCTGCTTAATGGAAGCGATTTGGACAACTGGGTTGAAAACTACCGCTAGCATCTACGCAGAGGAGCGACTAAGCACAGGTAGCATTAGGGCACAAGTTGGCATCGGGGAGGCCCAAGTAGGTGAAGATGTCGATAGAACACTTGGATTTTACAATAAGTCAGGGTCCTTTAAGTCCCAGTCTTCCCTCATAGGTCAAGTTCGATACGAGCACGATGCTGGACGGGTCATCTCTGCCATTAGTGTTGGACATGCCAAGGCAGATTACGAATCAAATGACAACAACCTCAACAACGGTAAACTTAATTTCCAACCATGGGTATTCTCTGTTCAGTATAATTCCGAGAACTGGAGCCTGACTGGAGAATATGCGGTCAGAAAGACTGAGCTTTATGGGTTTAATGAGCCAAGGAATTTTTCATCCACAGGAAACAGCTGGTATTTACAGTACATCTATCGCCTGAGAAGGGACTGGCAGTGGCTTGTTCGTTATGACAGCTTGATCAGCAACCGTGATGACCCTTCAGGCAAGTACTTTGAATCCAGTGGAGCGGGACCAGCCCACTCACAGTTTGCAAAGGATTGGACCATGGGCCTGCAGTGGCAACCATACCCCAAGATTCTCATCTCGGCAGAATACCATTATATCAATGGTACGGGCTGGACCCCTATTCAGGACAACCCTGACGCGGCCAATACTAGTCAATACTGGAATATGTTCCTGACTCAGTTTTCGCTGCGCTTTTAACTTCCTCTTCATTATGATCAGGCATATGCTAATAGGATAAAATTATTCACCCATGGACAGGTCGCAGCAGACAAAACCTAAGCTTGGATTGACTTGGCGCGTAATTGCGTTGAGTAGCCTTCTGCTACTTGGAATGACTACAGTCTTCACGATGGTCGGCCGAGACAACCTTCTGCGACAATTCGATGATTCCCGCAACGTTCAGCTGAAACGGCAAACCAGAGTAATTCGTCAAGCCCTCAGCCAGTCTATGGATAGCCTGCGGCAGATCGCAGCACTGAACGCCTCTCTCACCCCAGGTCTTGGAAATGCTCTGAAGCAAGCTGATCAAACAATCATCGCCGACTCTTTCAGTAATAAATGGCCAACACTACAACTGGAAGCGGGTATCGACGAACTCATGGTACTAGATGGCACTGGCCAGCCGCTTGCTCAATGGGGTGCCAGTCAGGCCGGCCATGACTTACCCATCACGGAATGGGGCAAGAAAGTTATTGCTTCCGACATGCCCTTCACGACATTACGCTGCTTCGCTAACTGCCGGCAGTATGCATTGGCTCCTATTCTGGTAGATGGCCAAAGCCATGGTGCTATCTTGGTCTCTCGCTCACTAGCTGATGTAACTCGGCAGGCCCGAGAAGTATCGGGAAGCGATGTCGCCCTGCTGATTACAGGGCAATATGCTCGAGAGCAATTGGACGTAACACGCAGTGTCAGTTCCTGGCATGGCAAGTTGGCCACACTCACCAACCAAAAAGAAACTTTGCCACTTATACACCAAGCGGCATATCTCAGTTCATTAGAAGAGTTGCAAGATCGGTCCATTAGGCTGAAACATGATAATAATCATATAGAAATCAGCGCGATTCTCCTCAACAGCGGTAGTACACGAAGTGCGAATGGCCACTTCTTACTTATGTCCGATATTTCATCGCAAATGGATGCCATCGACCGAGATACTGGCACAATCCTCGCGACCGGTTTAATTGGATGGCTAGCTGCAGAAGCAATGCTTCTAGCCATCCTCTGGAAGCCCATGGCGCGGGTTCGCCGGCTATCAAGCGTATTGCCAGCACTCGCAGAAGGCGGTTTTGCCAAGGCTAAACAGATGATACCGCTGCCGAAACGGCGTCTTTTGGATGAAATCGACCTACTCGATGCCGCTGCATTGGATCTTGCAGGTCAGTTGGAGACCCTTGAAGGTGAAGTCCAGTCTCGCGGCGAGCTTTTGAACGCCCGCCTGGCAGAACTAGCCAGAGAGCGAGATTTCATCGAAAGTCTTCTAGATACTGCACATGTTTTGATTCTGACACAAGACGATCAAGGCAGAATCAGCTTGGTCAACCAGTACTGCCAAGATATTTTTGGCCAGCCATACGATATTATGCTTGGACAACGATTCGAAGCGCTATTCCATAATCCAAGCGACGCTGATTATGAGATTAGGACTCACCAGGCAGAGGAACGCCTACTTCGCGGTAAAAATGAAGAACAACGCACTATTGTCTGGTATCACGCTCGCCTATCTGACAGCAGCGACCCTTCTATGCATACCATTTCTGTCGGCATCGACATAACCGACCGAAAAGCTGCAGAGTCTAGACTCGCCTGGCTAGCAAGCCGTGACCCTCTGACTGGTCTATATAATCGGCGTGCTTTCCAAGATAGGGTAGAAAAAGCATTAAATAGCGGCATTCCAGGGGCAATCCTGTTCATGGATCTTGACCAATTCAAGGATGTCAACGAACTCAGCGGCCACCCCGCCGGTGACAGACTACTTGAACTCGTAGCCCGCAATATTGAGGATAATCTGGGAAGCCGAGGCATTGTCGCTCGGCTGGGTGGCGATGAGTTTTCAGTATTATTGGAGAACTCAGGCGATGGCGAGGCTATTCAGATTGCGAAAGCTATCGAAAAAATCCTCGATAATACTAGCTTGTTGCTACCAGACGGACGTCGTCACCGCACAAGTGTAAGTATCGGCATCGCCTGCTATCCTCTACATGGCCATACGCCAGCGGATCTGATGGCCAACGCCGATGTTGCCATGTACAAAGCGAAGGAGAGCAGCCTCAATCGTTGGCATATACTTTCTACTCTTGATGAAGCAAAAACCGAGCTGCAAGAACGTGTCTATTGGATAGAGCGAATTCGTTACGCACTAAAAAACGATGAGTTTGAGCTAATGGCTCAACCTATTGCTCGATTAGCCGACCGCGAAGTAAAACATTACGAAATACTCCTGAGGCTTCGTGGTGAGAATGGAGAATTAATATCGCCTTGCCATTTTATACCAATCGCCGAACGTAGCGGGCAGATTATTCAAATAGACCGCTGGGTGATTAGGAAAAGCCTCCAGCTCCTGAGCCTTCTCAACAACACCGAAATCACCATATCTGTCAACCTCTCCGGGCACACACTTCACGACAAAGAGCTAAAACAATTTCTTGAGCAGGAAGTTATTGATAGTGGCGCCAACCCAGAAAAATTGATCTTGGAAGTTACCGAAACAGCTGCAGTGACAGACTTCATCACCGCCAGAGATATGCTTCAATCCTTACGCAACATAGGCTGCAAAACTGCACTTGATGACTTCGGAGTTGGCTTTAGCAGCTTTCACTACTTAGAGAAACTTCCGATTGACTATATAAAAATAGACGGGTCATTTATCCGAGAAATATGCTCAAACAATAATAGCAAAGTTATCGTAAAAGCCATATCAGATATATCCACTGGGCTTGGGAAACAAGCCATTGCAGAATTCATCGAAGACGAAGAAACCATCATTGCTTTACAGAGTTATGGGATAAAATATGGCCAAGGATTCCATATCGGAAAACCAGAGCTTGCCAAAAAAATACTATTTAGAAAACAAACAACCTGAACGAAAATAAAGCCCATGGAAACTAAAGAAAAATTAGAGACAAGCAAAAAAAAAGATACGGCTAGAAGAAACGCCTATTTATTCGACAAGTATTTCCAAGTCAACATCGCCAGCACACAAAAGGAGGAGGAAAATCTCCGAAGGCTAAGGCATGAAATATTCATCGAAGAACTTGAATACAAGTTTAATGCTGACAAAGATAAACAATTTGAATACGATCGCTTTGACAACTCATCTATACACTGCTTTATTACGCATAAAAGAACTGGAATGATAGCAGGGTGCATGAGGCTAGTTAAACCCGTGAAGGGTGATTCGGATAATTTATCACTACCTCTAGAGGATGTTTGCACACCACTTTTTAATCACCCCAACTCTCACCCAAGAAACTTTCCTAATAATGAGGTGTGCGAAGTATCAAGGTTCGCAATCCCTAAGATTTTCCGGAAGAACAAAAACCAAGAAACTGAAAGCTCAAAAAACTTTAAATTCCAAGACGAAGAGTCTGAATTGTTTCCAATAATCATGATCAGCCTCTTCCTTGCAACCTTCGCCTTAGTCGGACTAACAGGAAGACCACATGTCTTTGCATTAATGCAACCTAACTTACCTAGAGCCCTATCATTTTCAGGGTTTTATTTTACAAGGGTAACAGATATATTCGAACACTTTGGAACTAGAGGTGCTTTCTACATAAACTACGAAAGTGCAAAAAATGAATTCAAGAAAGAGCTTAACCCTCTCTACCTACACATTAGAAACCAGATTAAGGAAAAACTTCCTGCCGAACACATCTCGGTCAGTCAGAAACTTTAAAATGAGTCATCCTAAGAAGCTTATTTTTCTATCAAAAGCATAGGCCCCGGATAGAGCCTCTCGGGCCAATCCATCAGCATGATGGCCAGCACGTTGCGGTGTTCGCCTCGTGCCAGATCTGTGCTGCCAAACTCCCCGGGGACCATTCTTGCCTCTGGGTCATAGGCCCTTACCAGTGCCTGCTGAGTATGCGAGACGACCGGGTGATCCGTCAGTCCTGCCAGTTGGAAGCTGATACCGACTTCGGTGTAGATGTCTTCCTTGGTCTCGGCCAAAATACGCTCGATCTGGGCATCGAAAGCCTCGAGGATCCAGGCGTTGTCTGCGGCCGACACGCGATGCTGATAATAGTCACTGGCGGCAATCACGAAGTGCGTCATGCCATAGATCTTGTTGCGAAAGGAAGCTTGCGACAGCGCGGCATCGCGCGCCGGTGGGTAGTGAGCACGAAAGGCTGCCTTGGCCTCTTGACGTAGATCAGCCAGCCCCAACCCATAGAGGTCATAGGTCAGGTTTGCGACCTGGGCGGCATAGACCTCGAGTACGTCAGGAGACGTCAGGAAGTCGCGATACGGCTGGTCTTCGAGATACGCCATCACCTTATCGATTTCCGGCAGCTGCTTGTCATTCAATAAACCATGAAAGCGCGCCTGATTCAGCCGAAAGGCGAGATATTTGGCGAAGATCATTTCGCCCCACTCCCCCAGCATCTGCTTGCGTCTGCGCTGCTTTTGCGTGCGTTCCGGATAGCGCTCGATCATCCCGGCGGCTCGATGAGCGGCATAACCCGGCTGGGCCAAGCCGGCTATGTCTTTTTGCAAAGATGCCACGAGTCGCCTGCCGTAGTCCTGCAGTGGAGGCAAGTACCGGTCGTCGCCGGTTATGCGATAAAGCCGCTGGGCATAATGGCGCTGGTTGGCGACGGGAAGTGTGTCGAAGGCAGTGTCATAGCGTGCGCGAATCTCGGCCGCAATATCCTGCTGTGAAAGCGGATAGGTAGTAGCACATCCCACAACCAGACAGCACAGCAGCCATAGCAGAGCCCAGCGCAGCCGGCTCTGCAGCGGATGATAGGCCTCATACCCAGATACACTTGACCGCATGACGACCTCCTACCGGAACATGGCTGCAGGAAAAGTATAGGCTCACTGTAGAAGTTGTCTCAGCGGCGGCGGCGTGTCGTTCTGGGGCTGATCAGTTTGACCCTCACCTTGGGACGTCGCCGCACGTTGGCTGGGGCACCACCGACCGCGGCGTCCCGGGGTTTAGTATCAGAGGGCTCTGGTGGTGGCGTCACCACCCAGGCAAAGGTCGGCAGGCTCAGTTGCCAGTAGATGGCCGCAAGGCGCAGTGAGAGGGTCAAACCCAGTGCCAGGCCAATCGAAAGGACAGTATTCATCTGGAGTTCGAGGAGCAGCACATAGGCCGTGCCACCAATGATCGACGCCGTGGCATAGATCTCCTGGCGCAACACCATCGGTACCCGCCGAGCCAGAACGTCGCGCAGCATGCCGCCGGCTACCCCGGTCATCATGCCCATCAACACCGCCACCACGCCGGCACTGCCCAGCATCAGCGCCTTATGAGTGCCGATCACGGTGAACAGCGCAAGCCCGCAGGCATCGGTCACCGGCAGAAAAGTGCGCGTCAGGCGATGAATATAGTGAAACCCGAGAATCGAGAGACCCACGGTTGCCAGAACCACCCACAGATAGGTGGGATCAGTGACCCAGAACACCGGGCGCACGCCCAGCACCAGGTCTCGAATGGTGCCACCGCCGATGCTGGCCACCGCCGCCAGCACCAGCATGCCGAAGGGATCCATGCGCGTGCGGCAGGCAAGAATCACCCCCGACAGCGCGAAGACGATCACCCCCGCCATGTCCATCCAATAGACCAACGCCGTCACATCATCGCTCCTTGCTCATGTTCCAGGTAAGGATACGCGATTTGTGACGGCGCCGTGTCTATTCACCTTCGGGCATCACCAGACCTAACGCGATGCCTCGGCCAGCAGGGCGACAAGCTCCGGTACCGCCGCCTGACCGTGCCCCTGCTCGATGGCCTGTCGATACAGCCCAGCGATGCCATCAGCCGCTTGGTGGCTGGCCCCCAATTCCTCGACCATCTGCTGGTAGTAGCCGATATCCTTGTCGGCGTTGGAGAGCGAGAAGCGAAAGCCCGATGCATCATCGGCAAGAATGAAGGGTTTCAGGCGCTCGAAGACCACGCCTGCACCACCGCCATTGCCGAGCACTTCGATCAGCGCCTGCGGCGAGACATCGGCCCGACGTGCGGCGGCTGATGCCTCGGCAAGCACCGCCGAGAAACCCAACGAGACGAAGTTGTGCAAGAGCTTGACCCGATGCCCGCTGCCTACCGGTCCGACGTGGGTAATCGCCTCGGCGAAACTCTCGAGCAAGGGGCGAATCTCGGCGAAGAGCTCATCCGGAGCGCCGACGATCAGATTCAATCGCCCTTCTTCGGCTTCCTTGGGCGTCCGGGTCATGGCGGCGTCGCAGAAACGCCCGCCCCGGGCGACGACCCGCTCGGCGATCGCCACCGTCGAGCTGGGAATCGCCGTGGAGCAGTCGATGACGATGGAGCCGGACGCCAGGCCATCTAGCACCCCGCTGGCCTCGCAGAGCACCGCCTCGACCTGAGGCGAGCCGGTCACGCACAGGATCACCACATCGGCGGCCGCGGCCACCTCGGCGGCGCTCGACAGGCGCGTTGCGCCTTCGGCTATCAGGTCATCCACCGGCTGGTTGCCCGGGTGATCGAGAAAACTCAGTGCGTGGCCATGGCGCAGCAGATTGCGGGCGATTCCGTGCCCCATCAGGCCAACACCGATCAGCCCTACCCGTCGGGAATCCGTCATGCTCTTGCTCCTTGTCAGCCTTGATGAATAGGCCGTGATAAAAAGGGGGATAAATTGGAAAAGGGGGTCAGTGCGCCTAACCGTGGCGGATGGCAACGGTCTTGAGGCGGGTATAGCTCTTCAGGCCCTCGAAGCCTTTTTCGCGACCATGGCCGGAGCGCCCCACCCCACCGAAGGGCAGCTCGACGCCGCCTGCGGCGCCATAGTTATTGACGAACACCTGACCACTGCGGATACCCTTGGCCAGGCGCAACTGACGCCCTCCATCGCGGGTCCAGACGCCGGCACAGAGACCGAAGTCGGTGGCATTGGCGAGTTTCAGGGCCTCAGCCTCGCTTTCGAAGGACTGCACCACCAACACTGGCCCGAACAGCTCCTCGCGGGTCACCGCATGCCCGTCGGGCACATCCACCAGCAGCTGCGGCACCACGAAGTGGCCGCTTTCGGGGGCGTCCGGGGCAAGCTGCCCCGCCGCCGCAACGCGAATGCCGTCAGCCTTCGCCGCCGCAAGCCGCGTTTCCAGCTGCTCGCGCTGGCGGCCGTTGATCAGCGGCCCACAGTCAGCATCACGCTCGCCGGCATCGCAGCGCAGGGCCGCGAAGTGATCGGCCAGTCGCGACACCACCTCATCGAAGCAGGCCGCCTCGACCAGCAGGCGGCTGCCGGCCGAGCATGTCTGACCCGCGTTCTGGATAATGCCGCGCAGCACCGCCGGCAGCGCTGCGTCCAGATCGGCATCCGCGAATACCAGCTGCGGCGACTTGCCGCCAAGCTCCAGGGTCACCGGCACATGGTGCTCGGCGGCCGCCTGGTTGACCCGGGTCCCGGTGGCCGGCGAACCGGTGAACGATAAATGATCGATACCCGGGTGCGCCGCCAGCGCCGCACCCGCTTCGCGCCCGAGCCCCGGCACCACGTTGAGCACCCCAGGCGGCAGCTCCGTGCGGCTGGCAAGCGTCGCCAGGTGCAATACGCTCAGGCAGGCATCCTCGGCGGGTTTCAACACCACGGTGTTGCCGGCGGCCAGCGCCGCGGCCACGCAGCGACCGAATATCTGGGCGGGATAGTTCCAGGGGATGATCTGCGCACAGACGCCGAAGGGCTCGCGCAGCGTCATCACCGCATAGTCGGTTTCGAAGGGAATCGTCTCGCCGTGAAGCTTGTCGGCCCCGCCGGCATAGAAGCGGAAATAGCGAGCGCAGGCGGCGATATCCGCCCGGGCCTGGCTGATCGGCTTGCCGGTATCGGCACATTCGAGGGCCGCCAGCGTCTCGGCATCAGCCTCGATGGCGTCTGCGAAAGCCGAGAGCCACTGCCCGCGGCGGCGCGCTGGCCAGGCAGGCCAGTCGCCGGTCTCACCATCAAAGGCACGGCGCGCCGCCACCACGGCGGCGTCGATCTCGGCCTCGCCACCGCGGGCAATCCGCGCCAGCGGCTCCGCACTGGCCGGGGCCTCGACCACCAGCGTCTCGGCAGTGTCCATCCAGCGGCCGTCGATCAGGGCGCCCGCGGGAGGCGTGATAGGCAGCTCACGCATCGATTAACTCTCCTTTGCTTGTTGTTATATCTGAGTGTTGCGCGCTCATGTCTACGTCGTTCGTCGTTGATTGATCGGTGGCGGTCAGTACAGCAGGTCGACCAGGCCGAGCGAGATCCAAGGCATATAGGTAATCGCGATCAGGCAGGCCAGCACCACCAGCACGAAGCGCATCAGCCAGGGCAACAGCTGGTCGATCGACAGCTTGGCCACCGCACAGGCGGCGAACAGGTTGACGCCAAGCGGTGGCGTGAACATGCCGAGTGCCAGGTTGACCACCACGATCAGGCCGAAGTGCACCGGGTCGATGCCGTATTGGACGGCAATCGGCGTGAAGATCGGGGCCAGCACCAGGATCGCCGCCGAGGTCTCGATGAACATCCCGACGATCAGCAGCATCACGTTCACCGCCAGCAGGAAGGAGATCGGGCTATCGAAGACCTGCGTCACCCATCCCGCTACCTGAGCCGGTAGACCCGAGCGGCTGATCAGGAAGCTGAATAGGGCCGCGGCAGCAATGATCAGCATCACCGCAGCAGTGGAAATCACACTCTGCTTGAGGATCGGCACCAGCTCGTCCATGTTCAGCTCGCGATACACCAATCCACCGACGATCACCGCATAGAACACTGCCACCGCGGACGCCTCGGTGGGCGTGAAGACGCCGCCGTAGATACCGCCGATCACCACTACCGGCATCAGCATCGCTGCCCAGGCGCGCTTGAAGGCCGTGGGCAGATCGTGGCGATCCTCACGGTCCCGCAGGCCATAGCCGCGGATCTTGCAGAACAGGTACAAAAACAGCAGCAGCGCGCCGCCGATCAGAAGCCCAGGGCCGATGCCGGCGATAAACAGCTTGCCGATCGAGGTATCGGTGCTGACGCCATACAGGATCAGCGGGATCGAGGGCGGAATCAGCACCCCGAGCTCGGCCGACGAGGCCTGGATGGAGGCCGCCAGCGGCCGCGGGTAGTCGTGCTTAACCATCGCCGGAATCAGGATCGAGCCGATGGCGAAGGTAGTCGCCACGCTTGAGCCGGACACCGCCGCGAACATCATGCAGGTCAGCACGCAGGTCATGGCCAGGCCGCCCTGCACGCCGCCGACCATCGCCTTGGCCAGATCGACCAGGCGCCGGGAGATCCCGCCGGCGGCCATCAGGTTGCCGGCGAGGATGAAGAAGGGAATCGCCATCAACGGAAAATTGTCGATGCCGACGAACATCTGCTGCGGCACCAGCAGCAGCGGCAGACGCGAGAAGAATTCGATGCCTATGATCGAGGCCAGCAGAATCGAGATGGCGATCGGCACCCCGAGGCTGAACAGGATGATCAACGACAGACCAATGGCCGCATTCATGGGCGCACCTCGTCTTGCGGATGGGTCGTCTGCGCCGTCGCGCCATCGCGCGAAGCACTTGATTGAGTAGCACTTGATTCAGGAGCATTTGATTCAGGAGCGCTGGCTTGATGCACCGAGCGCGAATGGGTGTCCGGCGTGGGCGCCGCGACCTTGGGGGTCTCACTTTCCTCAGGGCCGATGGTCTCGCGACCGGTGACCTGAGCGAGCAGGCGCGCCAGCACGGCGATCAGCGCGAAACCCGCCCCGACCGGCATGGCCGCATAGGCCCAGGCGATCGACACCTCTAGCCCAGAGAGCATTTGCGTCCGCACGCGCAGGGTCATGGACGTGCCGTACTGGACCAGCACCAGAAACACGATCAGGCAGCACAGGGCCACGAAGGCCTCGAGCCAGATCAGTCGACGCGTAGGCAGCAGCTTGTAGATGACCTCGACAGACATCATGAAGCCGCCGCGAAAGCCGGCCGCCGCGCCGAGGAACACGCACCAGATCATCGCCGAGCGGGAGATCACCTCCGACCAGGTCGAAGGCGCGTCCAGCACGAAGCGGGTCACTACCTGATAGAAGCCCAGGGTGACCGAGATGATCAGCATCGCGATCGCCGCCAGCAGGGCGATCCGGGTGGTCAGGCGCTCGAAGCGCAGGAAGAGCTCCACCATCACATCCACCATACTTTAGGGAAAATCCGGCGCCGCCCGGCGCCGGATCAGGGTGTCGCCAGCGTTAGCAGTCGCTGGCACGGATACGGTCGAGCATCTCGCTGCCGTACTGGTCGGTGTAGATCTGGTAGGCGGGCTTGACGGCTTCCTGGAACGGCGCCTTGTCGATGTCGGTCTCGACGGTCATGCCCTTCTCGCGAAGCATCTCCACGCCATCACGCTCGAGGCGCGACACTTCCTCGCGAGTGGCCTGGGCAGAGGCCTGAGCGGCCTGTTCAAACCAGCCCTGCTCTTCCTCGCTGAGGCCATCCATCAGCACCGGCGAGCCGAGCACGATGGCCGGCGAGTAGACGTGGCCGGTCAGTGACAGGTTATCCTGCACTTCCCAGAACTTGCTCGCCACGATCACCGTGATGGGGTTCTCCTGGCCGTCCACGGTGCCCTGCTGCAGCGCCGTGAAGACCTCCGGGAAGGCCATCGGCGTCGGATGCACACCCATCTGCTCGAAGGCCGCCATGTGCACCTTGTTCTCCATGGTGCGGATCTTCAGTCCCGCGGCGTCCTCCGGCGATGTCACCGGACGCTTGCTGTTGGTCATGTGGCGGAAGCCGTTCTCCGACCAGGCAAGCCCCACCAGATTATGCTCGCCCATCTTGTCGAGCAGATCCTGGCCGATCTCGCCGTCCAGCACGCAGCGGGCCTGATCGTAGTCCTTGAACAGGAACGGCAGATCCAGCACATAAGTCTGCGGCACGAAGTTGCCCAGCGGGCCGGTGGAGGTGATGACCACATCGACGGTGCCAATCTGCAGCCCCTCGATCATCGCCCGCTCACCACCCAGGGCGCCGGACGGATGCTCGACCACCTCGAACTCACCGTCACTCAGTCGCTCGAGGGTCTCCTTGAAGGCATCCGCGCCCACCGAGTAGTGGGAACTGTCGGAGAGGGTATGCCCCAGGTTGATGGTCTGGGCCGCCTGGGCATTCATGGCGCCGAGCGCCAGGGCAGCGGTGGTGAGGCTGCCGATGGCAACGGACAGGCTGTGGCGTGCAAACTTGGCTTTCATTGTTATGACCTCTTGGGTTGCAGAGACACGCTGGGGTGTTCCTCGACGGGATCGAGGACTCAGTCACGCTCGCCGAGATAGCTCTCGACGATGTCGCGAAGGTTGGCATCGCCCTGGAAGCCGAGCTCCCGGGCGCGTGCGTTGATGAAGCGAGACGGCCAGCTGGCGACGATGGCCTCGATGCGCGGGTCAGCCTCGTGGCGGACTCGAGCCAGGGCCTCGTCGCCCCCGATCTCGCGCAGCGCCTCGAGCATCTCGGCGACGCTCACCGTGATGCCCGGCAGCATCAGTGCTCGGGAGGGGCCGAAGGCCTCGCCGGCCACCTCGGCGCCGTGGATCAGCGCCTCGGTGACCCGGCGCGGCGACATCACGAACAGCTCGAGATCGGTGGGCACCGGGCAGACGGCATCCTCGCCGTTGAGCGGCTCGCGCAGGATGCTCGAGGCAAAGCTCGAGGCCGCGGCATTGGGCCGACCCGGGCGGATGACGATGGTCGGCAGACGCAGCACCCGCCCATCGATCAGGCCGCGGCGGCTGTAGTCGGTAATCAGCAACTCACACATCGCCTTCTGGGTGCCATAGGAGCTCTGCGGCGTCAGCGCGGTCATGTCCTCGACGACATCCGGCAGGTCGCCGCCATAGACCGCCACCGAACTGGCCATGATCAGGCGAGTGGTCGATAGCTTGCGGGCCCGGCAGCCCTCGAGCAGCGCCCGAGTGGCCTCGAAGTTGACGGTGATACCCAGATCCAGGTCGGCCTCGGCGGCCGAACTGACCACCGCGGCGAGGTGAAAGATGACCTCCGGGTGCTCGTCGAGGCTTGAGTCCAGTGCACCGGGAGCGGCGATGTCGATGGCCCGAGCGACGCACTCGACGCCTGCAATTTCGGGCGCGGGTGCCTCCACCTGGTCGACCAGGGTCAGGCGTGTGAGCGGCTCACCGTCCAGTTCGCGACAGGTGGCGAGGGCGTGGACGAGGCGTTGGCCGAGGAAACCGGCGGCACCGGTGATCAGAACGTGCATGTCAGCTACCTGGTGGTTGTTAAAAACGTGTCGTGAAAAAGCATCGCCGAGGATTCAGCCGTGCAGGCCATAATCGCGACCCCAGGCGAGTCCCGCCCGGGTATCGCTGGCCGGCCGGTATTCGCAGCCCACCCAGCCCTGATAGCCCAACGCATCAAGGTGGGCGAGCACCGCCGGGTAATTCACCTCACCCAGGTCCGGCTCATGACGCTCCGGCACCCCGGCGAGCTGCACGTGACCGATGTGCGGGAACTGCGCCTCCATGTTGCGGATCAGGTCTCCCTCGACGATCTGGCAGTGATAGAGATCAAACTGCACCTTGAGATTGTCGGCACCGACCCGCTCGACTACCTCACGGGCCTGACCCTGGCGCTGCAGGAAGAAGCCCGGCATGTCGCGGCCGTTGATCGGCTCAATCAGCAACGTCTTACCAACCTTCTCAAGCTCTCCGGCCGCGAAGCGTAGATTCTCGATATAGGTGGCCAGGTGCGCGTCTCGGGTCGCCGCATCGGCGCCCTCAGGCAGCAGGCCCGCCATGGCGTGTAGCCGCGGACAGTCCAGCGCCTGCGCATAGCGAATACCCTCAACGACGCTATCGCGGAATTCAGCCTCACGGCCGGGCAGGCTCGCCAGCCCCCGCTCGCCGGCGTCCCAGTCCCCGGGCGGCAGGTTGAACAGCACCTGCTGCAAGCCGTTGTCATCCAGCGCCGAGCGCAGTTCCCGGGCACCGAAGACATAGGGAAAGAGGTATTCGACGCCTTGGAAACCGGCCGCGGCGGCGGCCGAGAAGCGCTCCATGAAGGCCTGTTCCGGGAACAGCATGCTGAGATTGGCGGCCACTCGGATCATATCGATTCCTGTTTACTCTCTGTTATGTCGATCTTTTCGATCATTTCGCCCGGCGCAAGCGGCGCCGCATTGTGTTCAGTGGCGGGCTACGTCAATCGCGAGGAAAACGCGCCTCGAGCTCGGCCACCTGCTCATCCGTCAGGCCGCGGGGGTTCTGGCCACGCAGCAGCAGATAGAGCTTGGCGGTCTCCTCGAGCTCCTCGGTGGCATAGACCGCAGCTTCCAATGACTTCCCGGCCACCACCGGGCCGTGATTGGCCAGCAGCACGGCACTGTGCTTGCCGGCGAGCCCCTTGACCGCATCACCCAGCGCCGGGTCGCCCGGCATGTGATAGGGCACCAGCGGCAGCCGGCCGACCCGCATCACGTAGTAGGCGGTCAGCGGCGGGATGCAGTCGCAGGGATCGACCTCGGGCAGACAGGACACCGCCACCGAGTGAGTCGAATGCAGGTGCACGATGGCCTCGGACTGAGGCCGCTCGCCGTACATCGCCATGTGCAGCACGCTTTCCTTGGTCGGCTTGGCGCCATCCAGATGGCGGCCATCGCGGTCGAGCCGCGAGATACGCACCGGGTCGAGCCGCCCAAGGCAGGCATTGGTGGGCGTCATCAGCCAGCCGCCATCATCGAGGCGCACGCTGATATTGCCGCTGGAGCCCATGGTCAGGCCGCGATCGAACAGCGACTTACCGTAGACCGCGATCTGCTCGCGCAAGCGGTTGTCATCACGCGTGCTCATGCGCCCTCCTCTCGAGCGGCCGACTGCTCGTTAAGGACCTCGAAGGCTCGGATGAAGAAATCGACGCCGCCGAAGTTGCCGGACTTGAGCGCCAGCGACAGAGGCGCCTCACGGCCTGCCACCTGTGTCTGGGTCCATGGCACGCCGGGGTCGATCTGCTCGCCGATGCGCAGCTCGCCAACGCCCAGCGCCGAGACCACCGCGCCGGAGGTCTCGCCGCCGGCCACCAGCAACCGCCCCACGCCCTCGGCGACCAGCGTCTGGGCGATAGTGGCCAGCGCCCGTTCGACCAGCTCGCCGGCCCGCGCCGCGCCCAGGCTCGCCTGGGCGGCTTCCACTGCCTGCGGCGCCGCCGAGGCATAGATCAGTACCGGGCCGTCGGCCGCACCGGATAGCCGCGCCCGCGCAAAGTTAAGGGCTTCTTCGATCGGCGCGTCGCTTTCGGCCAGCGCCAGCGGGTCAAGCGCGAGGCCTTCGTGGCGGCCGAGAAAGTGCTCGACCTGGCCAAGCGTCGCCCGTGAGCAACTGCCGGAAAGCACCAGGGCCGCGCCGCTGGCCGGCGCCAATCGCCCGGCGTTCTCGACCGGTGAAAGCCAGCCCTTCTTGCGATACTCCGCCGGCAGCGCCTGACCGAGGCCAGAGCCGCCGGTGACCAGCGGCATCTCGACCACAGCCGCGGCGATGACCTCGAGATCGCTTTCATCCAGGGTGTCGCAGATCACATGGCGGCCCCCTGCCTGCTGCAGGTCGGAGAGATGCGCACTGGCCGCCGGCGCCCCCTTGGCAAGGGTCGCCCGATTCAGCAGGCCCACTTGGTGAGACGTCTGACCTGCGAGCACCCGCACCAGGTCGGCGTCACGCATCGGGTTCAAGGGATGATGCTGCATACCGCTGTCATTGAGCAGCCGATCACCGACGAACAGGTGGCCCTGATAGACGGTGCGGCCGTTGATCGGGAAGGCCGGCACCATCACCGTCTGCTTGCTGCCCAGCTGATCTAGGAGAGCATCGGCCACCGGGCCGATATTGCCGTCATCGGTGGAATCGAAGGTCGAGCAATACTTGAAAAATACCTGGCGGGCGCCCTGGGCCTGAAGCCAGTCGAGGGCTGCCAGGGAATCGCGGATGGCATCCGCCGCGGGGCAGGAACGTGACTTGAGTGCCACCACCACCGCATCGACATTTTCCAGCGACAGAGCAGCGCTCGGCACGCCGATCACCTGCAGGGTGCGCATGCCCGAGCGCACCAGGTTGTTGGCAAGATCCGTGGCGCCGGTGAAATCATCAGCGATCGCGCCGAGGACGATGTTGGGAGCAGGCTCACGCCTCATGAGTGGCCCTCCCCCGCATCGCCGTCGTTGGCCGCCGGCAGGTCGATGCCGGAAAGGCGCTGGTAAACCTTGATCACCGCAGAGTCATCCTCGCGGCCAAAGCCCGCGCCGCTGGCGGCGGTGAACTGCTGCAGGGCACTGCCCGCCACCGGCATCGAGAAACGCAGCTCGCGGCCGGTCTGATGCACGATGTTGAGATCCTTGACGAAGATGTCGACCGCCGAGAGCGGGGTGTAGTCGCCCTTGAGGATATGCGGCACCCGGTTCTCGAACATCCAGGAATTGCCCGCCGAGTGGGTGATCACGTCATACAGCACCTCGGGGTCGATACCCATGCGGATGCCCAGCGCCAGCGCCTCGGCGGCCGCGGCGATATGCACGCCGGCCAGATGCTGGTTGACCAGCTTGACGCTGGAGCCGGGCCCCGGCGCATCGCCGAGGCGATAGACCTTGGCCGCCATGGCGTCGAGCGCCGCTTGGCCTTTGGCGTAGGCCGACTCGGCGCCGGAGGCCATCACCGATAGATCGCCGCTGCGCGCCTTGGCGGCGCCGCCGCTGATTGGCGCATCGAGCATCTCGAGGTTCAGCGCCGCCAACCGCTCACCGAGCGCCGTGGCATAGCTCGGTGCCACCGTGGCGCACTGCATCACCAGGCTGCCCGGCGCCAGACGCTCGGCCAGGGCCGCCTCTCCCGGGGCCGGCGCATCGAACAGCACGCTCTCGACCTGCTCGGCATTGACCACCACCAGCACCACCACGCGGCACTCGGCGGCAAGCTCGGCGGGGGTGGACACGCTGCGTCCACCGCGGGCCTCGAAGGTCTCGCGGGCCTTGGCCGAAATATCACAGCCAATGACCGGCAGACCGGCCTCGAGCATGGCCGTAGCCGAGCCGAGACCCATGGCACCAAGGCCGACGACACCGATGGATGAGGCGTTTTGTGGGGACACGGAAGACTCCTACCTGAGTTGATCATGAGCGAATAGGCCGCTCGCCGAGAGGGGCCAACAGTGGGGCAAAAATGGCCGCTGACTGTCTCTGGCGATGTGCTGATGTTAGCGCTACCATTCATTCTTAGAGTAGGATTCTGGACAGAGCAAGACGCAGCGCACAAAGCGAGACCAATGTCTAATCACCCGCCTCGCCCCGGATCACCGCCCCATGCAGGGGGCCACATCGAAGGCCAAACCCGGTGCCGAGAGAAAAGGAGAAAGACGGATAAAAGAAGCTGAGAGAGCAGCTGAAAAAAGCAGCTGAGAAAGCGGCTGACAGAGACGGAATGAGGCGAGCAGTAAGGGAACGAGCCATCGAACCATCAGCAGTCAGGGACTGATCACAGGAGGGAAAGCCCATGGCGGGCGACAAACAACGACGCCACCGCAAGAGTGTCATGCAGCCGACGCTTGCTGACGTGGCGCGGGAGGCCGGCGTCTCATCGATCACCGTTTCCAGGGTGCTCAACTCGCCGCAGGCGGTACGTCCCGCGACGCGCGCCACCGTCGAGGCGGCCATCGACAAGGTCGGCTATGTGCGCAACATGCTGGCTGGCAGCCTGGCCTCGGCCAACTCTCGCTTCATCGCGGTGATCGTGCCGTCGCTTGCCAATATCGTCTTCGTCGAGGTGATCGCCGGCCTGCAAACGGAGTTCGAGCGCCACGGCTACCAGATCCTGCTCGGCAACACCGACTACGACCTGGACCGGGAATGCGAGCTGGTGCGCACCTTTCTCGGCTGGTCTTCCTCGGCGCTGGTATTGACCGGCCTGCGTCACAGCGAGGCCTGCCAGCGCGTGCTCGAGAACTGGGAGCGCCCGATCGCCGAGATCATGGAGCTCGGCGAAGCTCGCGACCTGAACATTGGCCTCGATCATGCCGAAGCCGGGCGCTGCATGGCGAGCCACCTGCTGGCGCGCGGCCATCGCCGGATCGTCTATGTGGCCGCCCAGCTCGAACGCGACTATCGCGCCGGCCTGCGTTTTGCGGGGCACCGTGAGGTGCTGGAAGAAAAGGGCCTGTCGGCACCGCTGCTGGATCTGGCGCACCTGGGTCAGTTCGAGACCGGCGCCCAGGCGCTGGAAGAGGTGCTCGCCCATCACCCGGAGGCCACGGCGATCCACTTCGCCAACGATGATCTGGCCACCGGCGCCATCCTGCACGCCCAGCGACAGGGCATTCGGGTGCCCGAAGAGATCGCCATCGCCGGCTTCAACGGCCTGCCGATCGGCCAGCGCATCACCCCGCGCCTGACCACCATCCGCTCACCGCGTGAGGCTATCGGTCGCGAGGCCGCCCGCCGGGTGATTGCAAGGCTCGAGGGCGCCGCTCGAACCCCCGACCAGCATGACGTCGGCTTCGAGCTGCTGGTCGGTGAAAGCACATGAGCCTATGAACAATGCTCAGTGACGCAGGCCAGGACCTGCGACGCTGCAATTATCCTGGTCCTGACGGTCCCCGCCCTACCAGTGCCGACCGCTGACGGCGCCGAGGCCGACCTCGCCCTGCTCAACGCTCAGCGTCATCGGCAGAGCCTCGTTTGGGAAGGCAAGCTCAGTGATCACCAACCTTCCGTCATCGATAAACAGCTCCGCCGAGCAGCGATCACGCAGCAGCTGACAGGCGATGCGCGGCCCCGCGGGCAAATGGTACTGGGTGCGGTGAGGAAAGTGCTCGCTCAGCGCGGCCGAGTCGTTGACGCATGGGTCGCCGTAAGGATCACCGCCAAGATCGCGCGGCGCAGTGCGCTCAACGGTCACCGCAAGGCTCGAGTCCAAGCCTTCCAACCGGTAGATCAGGCTGTCATCGCCGAAGGGACGCAGCACCACCGCGGCGCCCGGTGCGAGGTCGAGCCGGAATTCGGCCAACGCGGCTTCGGCCTCACCAAGCTCCAGTACGCTGCCGGGTGCCGGCTTTCGCGGCACCACGAGCGCATCGAGGGCCATGGCGCTATCGCGAACCCGATCCGGAATCGTCTGGCGCAGCTCATAGCCCTTGCCTCCTTCATCACGAGCAA
This sequence comes from Onishia taeanensis, assembly GCF_003268885.1. Lineage (GTDB taxonomy): Bacteria > Pseudomonadota > Gammaproteobacteria > Pseudomonadales > Halomonadaceae > Onishia > Onishia taeanensis_A. Next base: position 239,791 of record NZ_QLSX01000006.1, on the reverse strand, counting down.
GGCTCAGCGCCCGGGGAATCGTCATCGCCCCGCGCCAGTCACCGGTCGGTGTCTCGTGCGCGTATAACCAATTGCTCATCCAGCCGATCACCAGGCGCTCGCCGGGATGATCCGACCAGCTCTGGGCCGCGTAGCAATCGGCGCCCTGATCGAACCAGGTCACCGTCTCAGGGGCCTGATGGGGCGTGAAGCGAATGCCGTCGAAGTCACCGATGAACACCTGAGTGCCGGAGCCCCTGGCAGGGCCACCGCGCTGCACGCCGACCATCAGCACCCAGCGCTCCTCGAGGCTCTCCGCACCGCTCTGATGATCGGCGCCGCCTCGGCCGTCTACCGGCAACGGGAAGAGGTCGGGACATTCCCAGGCCAGTTCGTCGTGGGCGCCGTACTCGGCACCGAACACCGATACCTTCTCCCAGTCAGCGCCGCCCTGGGTGCGATAGATGCCAAGCTCCTGCCCCTCGGTGAGAATCATCACCCAGTGCTCGCTTTCGGCATGCCAGAACACCTTGGGATCGCGAAAGTCCTGAAGCCCTGGGTTGTCGAGGATCGCCGCGTCACGCATCTGCCAGCTGCGACCACCATCGCGGCTGGCCGCCATCGCTTGGGACTGATGGTCTCGCTCGGGGGAACCGCCCGGCACATGGCGAGTGAAGAAGGCCACCAGGGGCGTGATCATGTCGGCACGCAGGGTGCCGCACTCGGCCTTGCGCGGCGCCGTGGTGATCTCGCATTCCGGCACGAAGGCATGCTGCCAGTCGACCACCGCACTGCCCGAAAAACACATACCATGCTCATCGGGCGTGAGCGCTACCGGCCGATGGGTCCAGTGCACCAGATCGCCGCTGCTGGCATGTCCCCAGTGCATCGGCCCCCAGACGGTGTCATGCGGGTAATACTGATAGAAGAGATGGTACTGCCCCGCGTGATGCACAAGCCCGTTGGGGTCGTTCATCCAGCCCTTGGGCGGCGTGAAGTGCAAAAGCGGACGAAATTCCGGCGAAGCGGAAACGGCATCGGTCATAACGGACTCGCGGCGCTAATAGCGTGGAACGAAGGGGCGTCGAAATAAAAGACCCAACCCTACCACCTTGGTCGCAGGGTATCTCGCGGGTCCATCAGTTTAGGCATACTACTAGGCATCTATAACGATTAAGCCTATATCTGGTGTGATATGCGACTGATTCCAGACAAGCTCACTCCGCCACCGTTACCGCCCACACCGGTCGCTCGTGAGCGTCTCAATGATCACTTCATGCTCGATGAACGCATCCGCGTGCAGGTCATTCATGCTCCACCAGGGTACGGAAAGACCACTCTGCTCGCCGAGCGCTTGCCAGCCTTGGAGCAACCGGCATCCTGGCTGCGCCTCGACCCCAAGGACGATACCCCCACTCGCTTCCTGCGCTATTTTGAGGCCGCTCTCAGCACCCTTTTTCATGAGCATCTCGCGCTATCGCCCCCGTCCCTGGGCGACCTCGCCGAAGCACCTGATATAGCCTTCGACGAAGCCATCGAGACCTGGCTGTCACAACTGCCTAGCGAGGCTACTCCCTGCCGGCTGGTGATCGACGAATTCGAGCACATCTCTGCCCCCGAGATCCTGGCAGGACTCGCTCACTGGCTGCGCCACCAGCCCCCCTGGCTGACGCTGACACTGATCTCGCGCACCTGGCCAGCCCTTGGCCTGCCGGCGCTGCGCATGCGTGGCGAACTGGAGGAGATCGGCGCCGAGGAACTGGCCTTCGACCATGAAGAGGCCCAGACCCTTTGCGCCGAGCAACTCAGCTTCCCGCCGAGCCGGGTCAGCCTGGAGCGAGCCCTGCGCCTGACCGAAGGTTGGGTCATGGCCCTCAACTGGCTGGTCGAGCGCACCACCACTCGTGCCGGCTTCGACGCCCTACTCGAGCGTTTGAGCGGCGCGCATCCAGACTTTGTGGCCTGGTTTGATGACCTGCTGAGGGAACATCTCGATGATCACGATCGCCAGCTTTTGTTGCAGCTAGGTGTTCTCGAACGCTTTTCCCCGCAATTGGTGGCACGACTGCTGGAAGGTGACCGAGTCACACAACGTCTAGAGGCCCTGGATCAGGCCGGCCTGTTCCTGCTTCGCCTGACCCCTGACGATCAGTGGTGTCGCTTTCATACCCTGTTCTCCCAGTACCTGTGCCATCGGCGACACGAAATGAGCCTTGACTCCCAGCACCAGCTGCACCGCCGTGCCGGCACTGCATGGTTGGCTCTGGGCAAACCAGCCCTGGCGCTTGCCCAGGCCATTAATGCCGACCACCCTGAAGCGCTGGCTGATCTGATCGAGGATCATGGCCCTCACCTACTGGCCAAGGGCCACTTCGCCCTGCTGGCACGAGCCATGGACACCCTCGGCGAACCAAAGCTGAGTGCTTCGCCGCGCCTGACCCTGATTTATGGCTGGGTCACCCATGCCCAGTACCAGTACGACCGAACCGAGAGGGCCATCGGCTGGATCGAGGCACAGCTCGAAGAACCGCCCTGGCAAGCGCTCGCCGCCGAGTTCGCTACCCTCCGTGCTCAATTAGCGATCAACCGAGGCAACGCCGAACGGGCCTCCCCGCTGGCTGAGCAGGCACTAACGCTGCCCGCACGCTATCTGGACTCCACGCCAGCGTCCGCCGCCGCCATCTTCTGTGAAGCGCGATTCGTCCAAGGCCAGTTGGAAGAATCGCTGACCCGGATCCATGTGGTGGAACAGGAAGCCATGCGTCTCGGCGACGATCAGTTGATGCTTTGGGCGCTATGCCACCATTCAGAGACCCTGGTGGCCCAAGGCCGCCTGCAGGCGGCATTCGATATCCAGGAGCGAGCCTTCGCTCATATCGAACACTGCGGACTCGACCGCCTGCCTGTGGCCGAATTCCTGTATCGCATACGCAGCCAGCTGCTGTGGGAATGGCACCGGCTGGATGAGGCCGAACAAGCGGCGCTCAACGGCATCGCCGTGCTCGACAATCAGGGAGAGTCCTGGACCTTGCAATGTCACGTAAGCCTCGCCAAGGTCGCTCTGGCCCGCGGCGACCAGGTTCAGTGTGCCGACCACATCCGCCGTCTTCGCAAAATCCTCGCCGATGGCGACTACCATATCGACTGGCGAGCCAACGCCCATGCCACCCTGCTCGCCTGGTGGCACTCCAACGACGATCTCGATGCCGTTGCCCGCTGGCTGCAAGAAGCGCCCACCGCTGAACCCGACACCGCCAGCAATCACTTCGCCCAGGCCAACGTGCGCAATCATGCCCGCGCCCTGATGCTGCTCGGCCACACCGAGCAGGCCCGGACATTATTAATGACCCTGGAGCAGCAGACCCGTTGCTTCGGGCTGATCACAGACACCAATCGAAACCAGCTGTGCCTGGCGGCTCTGGAATGGCAATGCGGCAACCGCAGGCCAGCACTCTCGCATATGTCCAAAGCACTCGTACTGGCCACGCGCACGGCCGTCACCGGCAGTTTCCTGCGTCTGGGCACGCCGCTTAGAGAAATGCTCACGGCTCTGCTCGAGACCGATGAGCTCGATGGCCTGGCGCGAGAGCGGGCCAAACGCCTGATAGCCCTGGCCGGCCGTCAGCGCGACTTCGGTCGCGCGGTGCGCCTGATGCTCGACGACACCGAGATCGCCGATATTATCGCCCGTCCCGACGTGCCCGAACTGATTCGCACATCGCCGCTGACACGTCGCGAATGGCAGATACTGGGACTGATCCACGCCGGATTATCCAACGAGCAGATCGCAGAGCAGCTGACAGTAGCCCCCACCACCATCAAGACCCACATCCGCAGCCTTTACCAGAAGCAGAACATTCGCCATCGTGCAGAGGCCATCGCCCTGGCCGGCGACCTGCTGGCTCGCATTCAGGGGGAGTAATCGCTCCCCTCCTCCCCCCGCCTACGCCTGCCACATCGACGCCAGGAGGATGTTCCTCTTCGGCACTGCCGCCAACATATCCCGTACGTTTCTCGTAAGGCTGGCGCCCCGCGAACCGATGCGCGGTCACACCTGGCCTCTAGCCACACGGCAAGGACAAAGCACATGACCAACGACATTTCTCGGCTCAGTAACCAAGGTGCGGACTGGTGGCGCGGCGCGGTGATCTACCAGATCTATCCGCGCAGTTTCATGGACACCAACGACGACGGCATCGGTGATCTGCAGGGCGTCATCGACCGGCTCGACTACATCGCGTCACTGAACATCGACGCCATATGGCTGTCGCCTTTCTTCACCTCACCGATGCTAGATTTCGGTTACGACATCAGCGACTACCGCAGCGTCGACCCGATGTTTGGAACCCTTGAGGACTTCGACCGCTTAGTGGAAGCCGCTCATGCCCGCGGCCTGAAGGTCACTATCGACCAGGTGCTCTCACACACCTCCGACCAGCACGCTTGGTTTCAGGAGAGCCGAGCGAGTCGCGACAACCCGAAGGCAGACTGGTATGTATGGGCCGATCCCAAGGCTGACGGCGCCCCACCCACCAACTGGCAGGCAATCTTCGGCGGCAGCGCTTGGCAATGGGATACCCGTCGCTGCCAGTACTACCTGCACAACTTCCTCGTCGAGCAGCCGGACCTCAATTTCCGTAACCCCGAAGTTGTCGAGGCGATCCTCGGCGAGGTGCGATTCTGGCTGGAGCGAGGCGTCGACGGCTTTCGTCTCGACGCGATCAATTTCTGCACCCACGGAGCGCTGAAAGACAACCCGCCCCGAGAGGAGTTGGCCGAAGGCTTCATCGGCGTTAGGCCCGACAACCCCTACGGCTTCCAGCTTCACCTCCACGATAAAACTCAGCCAGAGAATCTGGTGTTCCTCGAAAAGCTGCGCGCACTACTCGACGAATACCCCGGCTCCACCAGCGTCGGCGAGGTGGGCGACGATGACTCGCTGAGCGTGATGGCCGATTACACGCGGGGCGGTAACCGCCTGCACATGGCCTACTCCTTCGACCTGCTCGGCGAACGCCACGATCCGGCATTCCTGCACAAGACCCTGACCGAGATGGAAGCGCGTATCGGCGATGGCTGGCCGTGCTGGGCGCTGGGCAACCACGACGTGACTCGCCTCGCCACCCGCTGGCAGGCCGAGGGCAATAACGCTGCACTGCGCCTTTACTTGGCCTTCCTGCTCACCCAGCGCGGCAGCATCTGCCTCTATCAGGGCGAAGAACTGGGCCAGCCCGAGGCCGAGCTCACCTTCGAGCAGTTGGTCGACCCCGCCGGCATCGCGTTCTGGCCAGCTTACAAGGGGCGTGATGGTTGCCGAACACCTATGCCGTGGGAGGCTGATACCCTTCACGGCGGCTTCTCCCGCGCCATGCCCTGGCTGCCGATGCCAGAAAGTCACTTGGGGCTTGCCGTCGACCAGCAGGACAATGAGCCTGACTCGCTGCTCAACCACTATCGCTCCTTCCTAGCTTTCCGGCGCACTCAACCGGCGCTGATCAAGGGCGACATCCGCTACCATCCGGTGCATGACGACGTGCTCTGCTTCGAGCGCAGCCATGCGGCCAGCGATCCCGATCAACGTCTGTTAGTAGCACTAAACTTCTCCGACCAGGCACGCGAGCTTCCGGCTCCCCGTGCAGCCAAGGCCATCGATGATGCGCCATCGATGGTCAATGGCCGCTGGCAGGACGCCTCCCTCACCCTGCCAGCCTTCGGCATCGCCATCGCCCGCTGCCCGCAAAACGACGAGGAGGATGCACAATGGGACGTCTGACACTCGATGACATCGGTAAGGACTACGACGGCGTCGAGATCTCGCGACATATCGACCTGACCATTGAGGACGGTGAATTCGTGGTCTTCGTCGGCCCCTCGGGCTGCGGTAAATCAACCCTGCTGCGCATGATCGCCGGGCTCGAGGACATCAGCCAAGGAGAGATGTGCCTAGACGTCGAGCGTATCAACGAGATACCGCCTCAGGAGCGGGATATCGGCATGGTCTTCCAATCCTATGCTCTTTATCCGCATATGACGGTGGCGGAAAACATGGCCTTCGGCCTCAAGCTCGCCCGCACCGACAAGTCCGAAATCCAGCGCCGCGTCCAGCATGCGGCCGAGATTCTACGGCTGACGCCACTGCTCGAGCGCAAGCCCAAGGACCTATCCGGCGGTCAGCGGCAGCGGGTGGCGATCGGCCGGACCCTGGTCAAAGAGCCGGCGGTGTTCCTGTTCGATGAACCATTATCCAACCTCGATGCTTCACTGCGAGTGGAGATGCGGGTGCAGATCGCCGCGCTGCATAAACGGCTCGGCGCGACCATGGTTTACGTGACCCATGACCAGGTCGAGGCCATGACCCTGGCCGACCGCATCGTGCTGCTCTCGAGCGGTCGTATCGCCCAGGTGGGCGCCCCACTGTCGCTCTATCACTTCCCGCATACACTTGAGGTCGCTGAGTTCATCGGTTCGCCGCGTATCAATACCCTGCCAGTGACCGTGATCGACCCCGGAGCAAAGCACACAAGCGTGCGCCTGCCCTCCGGAGAAACCCTGGCCGTAGCAGTTGACGGCCGAGGCTTACAGGTTGGCGACACAGCCACGTTAGGAGTACGTGCCGAAGACTTCGTCGCAGCCGAGGGGGCCGATGCCACCCTCGAAGCACGGCTGGTGGTTGCCGAAAAGCTAGGCTATGAAAGTCTGGCGCACCTCTCCGTGGAGGGGGTCGAGGCACCCATGACCCAGCGTCTGGATGGCCTCGCGGAGCTAAAAGAAGGCCAGTGGGTTAATCTCGGACTATCAGGGGCGCATTGCCACCTGTTCGCTGCCAACGGCGATGCTTGCCCCCGCCAGGTCGAGGTTCCCGGCGTTACACGCTGATCCCGCCTTACCCAGCAACTTCTCGCTTAGCCCCATGACAAAGGCCCCGACGCAGGCGTCGGGGCCTTCTCATTGAGCCATACTGCTAGGCGTGTTTAGCGTACCCGCAACTGCTCGGCGAGCCATGCTCGGGTTCCGGTCTCACCAGCACCTTCGGCGCGCTCAGCCAGTGCCATGGCAAGGTCGATGTCATCGGCCTTGAGTGCCGCCCGGATCAGGCGCCGGATGGCGAGCCCATCCAGAGCCGAGCCCTCGGTGACTGCTGGCGGAAGTGAAGCCCCGGCGGGTCGCGTTTTACTCCAGCGCCCTTGCTCTCCCAAGACACTCACCCGAAGAACCACCTCACCCCTAGCCACATGGCGCGCCCGGGGATTGGTCAACGCAGGGTCGGCCAGGTGGCGGGCTTGAGCACGGGCCCTGGACGGATGCAGAACCTCGGTGGTGGCCGCCAGTGCCTCGGACGTGGTCAGAACCACTAGTCGTGCCGCCTCGACTGAAGGATTAATGCCGAGTGATGCCGTCAAGCGGTCGGGAGCCAAGCCGCGTGAAGGTCGATAATCGAAGGCCTGCCAGTCTAGTCGCCGCTGCACGCGGCCCTCGCGATCCAGCAACAGCAGGGTAGGCGCGATAACCTCCAGGGACCCGCGCCTGTCCCGCATGACCTCGCTCGTCACCTCGACTTGCACGGGACCGACATCGGTCGGCAGGTCCAGAGCATGAAAGGGGCTTTTGCCGCTGGCAAAGGCATGTACCGGCGTATCGGCATCAAAAACCAGCACCTGACGGGTCTCCAACTGCATAGCGGTTGGCGGCAGATCCGCGAGACCTTGGCAACAGTCGGGTGACTGAGCCAGCCAGTCCGTCGACACCACGTGCCCCTCCTCGACTGGCTCGGGTGCCAAAGCGCAGCCGGAAAGCAGCGTGGCGAGTAGACCCATGGCCAACCATTTATCGGCGTACATCTGCATCTCCTAGGGGCTTCGCCCCACCTGTGAAGCCAAAAAGCCGGCCCCAGAGGAGCCGGCAAGCATAAAGGACCTATCGATCGCGAGCGCTGAGAGTTACCACCAGGCCTCGGCCTGCAGGCCGAGGGTCACACCATTGCTTTCGCCGTCTTCAATGGATTCGCTGGCGGCGTTGTAGCCGTTGCCATTCCAATGGGCATAGGTGGCAAAAGCACGCAACACCGGGCGAGCGAAGGCACTGCGGCCCGCCGACCACTGCTGAGCGATGGTCAGCTTGGCCAGGTTGGCCGTATCTTTGCCGCTACCCTGGGGCTTGACCCGATCATAGCCCAGTTCGAGAGCGGTACTCTGGGTCTCGGACCAGTAGTAGGTGGGGCGAATTCCCGCCGACATCCAGGTCTGGCCATCACCGGTATCCAGATCCCGATCCTCGTAGATCAGGGCATAAAGCATGTCGATGTCCGGGCTTAGGTTGACTAAGCCGTGATCAATCAGGCGCAGCATCTCACCCTGAGGCCCAGTTGAAGATGTATTCGACTTGCCCGTACTGCCGATCATGCCGTCATTGGCGACCTGAACCACTGCCTTGTTAAAACCACCCAGCCAGTTGCCCTGAGTATGCTCAAGGGTCAGCATGTGGCCGCTTTGCGGATCGACACCGGCATTGTCCTGAGCCTTGGTCAAGGTCGCGGAGCCATAGTCATAGCCAAGTTCCAACTGGCCATCAGGGTTCGTCGAGAGGCCGGCCAGGCGCACATCGAAGGTATTATTGGCCAAATTCTGCTGACTGTCCGGAAACTCGTTATCCTGGCTGGTATTTCGAAGCCAGGCGAGGCTCAACTTTCCGATGCCCAGATCAATGTTCTCAATACCACCACCTGGCCCGGAAAGGTCCCAGTAGTAAAAGTCGTTCATATGGATATCATGACGCTGATAGAAGCGCTTACCTGCCCAGATAGTTGCCTCGGGTGCGGCATCGACCAAGCCGGTGGCCTGCACATTCACCTGACGCAGGGCAATGGTATTGCCATCTGAAGTGTCACCATCCAGAGATTCGAAATCGTTGGCTTGTTCATTGACGTAGGCCACCAGGCTGTCGAAATAAAAGCTCTTGCCTTCCTCCTCGAATAGCGTGGAGCCTAATCCGAGCTCGGCATAGGTCTCACATTCATTACCTAGGCGATACTTGGCCGAGGCGCCCGCGGCCTGGAAACAAGCCTGGTCGCCACCACCGGAAGTGGTGCCGATCCCCGAGCGGGCATAGCCGTGAAAATCGACATCGGCTGCCTGAACATTACCTGACGCGGCCGTGACAATAGCAGCAGTCAAAGTGACGAGTGGAAAGGTATAGCGGTGCTGGATTTTCATCGTGGCCTCATTGTTATTTTGCGAGTTGTGAGCAGAAAAGGCGTGTGTCAGGCCCGTGATGCAGATGAGCCTTGACGTATTACTTTCCCTCACTCTCTGGCCGATTTTGTCCTCCCCCCGACTTCCTATTGAGGCGTGGTAACAGGGCGTAGGATTACCCAGATAAGGCGTAGAAACTCATAAAAGGTCGAGCGTGTAAGAAAAAAACCCCGCCGAAAGGCGGGGAATGCAGCAAAGCTTGAAATCACATCAAAGGGCCGAAGCGAGTTCAGCCTTTGACCCCGCCGGAGGTCAGACCGCCGACGATCCAGCGCTGGCAAAGCAGGAAAATGACCGTAATAGGCAGGCCAGAAAGCACCGCCGCTGCAGCGAAGTCCCCCCAGCGCTGGTTGTGATCTGCCAGGTATTGCTGGGCACCAACTGCCAGGGTCAGCTTGTCTTCGTCGAGCAGAAGCACCGAGGCCATCGGATACTCCATGATCGACATGATGAAGGCGAGGATGAACACCACCATCAGGATCGGAACCGATAACGGCAGCAGAATATGGCAAAAGGCCTGCCAGGTGCTGGCTCCGTCAACCATGGCGGCTTCCTCAAGCGAACCGTCGATAGACTCGAAGTAGCCTTTGATGGTCCAGATATGTAGCGCCACCGCCCCCAATGAGGCGACGATGAGCGCACCATGGGTATTGATGCCGAGCCAGGGAACCAGTTGCCCCAGACGGTCGAACAGGGCGTAAAGAGCCACCAGCGAGAGTACCGCTGGGAACATCTGAAAGATCAGCATGCCCTTGAGAATCGGCGCCTTGCCTTTGAAGCGCATTCGGGCGAAAGCATAAGCGCTGGTGGTGGAGAGCAGCAGGATCATCAACGAGGACACCACCGCCACCTTGATCGAGTTCCATAGCCATAGCAGAACAGGAAATGGCGGCTGCACCACGCTGCCATCGGCACGCTCCCAAGGAATGCCCAGCGCCAATGCCCAATGCTCAAGGGCGAAACGCTCGGGGATCAGGCTACCGGTCGCAAAATTGCCCTCGCGAAAGGAAATTGAGATCACCAACAGCAGCGGAAACACCACCAGCGCGACAAAGCTTAGCAAGGCGAGGTGTGCGCCTAGTTTGCGGGCGCGGATCGAACGGGGTTGAACCATAGCCATAAGACAAATCCTTCTAGACCTTGACCTTCGACAAGCGCAGATTGAGCAGCGATAAGCCAACCACCAGCAGAAAAATCAGGGTGGCGATGGCCGCTGCCAAGCCAAAGTTCTGGCCGGCATCCTGAAAGGCAATGCGATAGGTGTAACTCACCAGCAAATCGGTGGTACCCGCTGGCGTGCTCGCACCCAGTATGTCGGGGCTTCCACCCGTAAGCAGTGCAATCAAAACGAAGTTATTGAAATTGAAAGCGAAAGCGGCGATCAACAGTGGCGTCAGCGGTTTGAGGATCAATGGCAAGGTGATCTGCATCATGTTGGTGAGCGGCCCACCTCCATCCACCGCCGAGGCTTCGTATAGATCACGAGGAATAGATTGGATCAGCCCCATGCACAGCAACAGCATGTAGGGGTAGCCCAGCCAAGTGTTGACGATCAGCAGCATGGCTCGGGCCAGAGCCGGATCCGTAAACCAATCAGGACTGATGCCAAAAAGGTTCTCAAGGATCAGATTTATCTCACCGTAGTTCTGGTTAAACATGCCCTTGAAGATCAGGATCGAGATAAAGGCCGGCACCGCATAGGGCAGAATCAAAAGGGTACGATAGACAGCCTTGCCCTTGAGCTGCTCCCACTGCAGTAGGGTGGCTAGGATGAACCCCACCGCCAGAGTGAAGACCACCGTCAATCCGGCAAAAACGAAGGTCCATACGAATATCTGCATGAAGGGACCGCGGATGGCCGGGTCGGTGAAGATCTTCTTATAGTTATCCAATCCAACCGCTACCGGCCAGCCCGGGTTGATCCTCTGGCCGCTCTCATCGACAAAGAAGCCGATCTCTTCATCCGGCGTCAGTACTCCCCCATCTCGCTCGTCTAGAAGTCGCCCTTCAGCCAGTTGTGAGTAACGCGGCAACAACGGTGCAAACTGGCGGAGTCCGGCCATGCGTAGCTCTACACCATCAGGGGTCTGCAGCGTAAGGCCCTGCAGCAGGGTGCGCTGACGGATCACCTCGCGCATCGCCAGCGGCTTGCCTGCGGGCGGCTCAGACGCACGGTCGAGCCCCACCCTGCGCGGTTCCGAATTGGCCAGGTTGAGCGGTGGGCTGACCAGGCTGGGGTCCCCTTCAAGATAGAGCCTGGCCATACCGTCTTCTTCATAGAGCGAGAAATCGAAGGCGCCACCTTCGGCCTGATAACGCATATCCAGAAGTTGATCGCGGACCCGCTCCTCACTTAGCAGGTTACTGGAGCTGTAATTGCTGAAGCTGATCCCGATGGTATAGAGCAACGGAAAGATAACGAACACGCCCATCCCGGCCAGAGCCGGAAAGATATAGCGATGGCTCATCAGCGAGCGCTTGAAGAAGACGATGGCAAACGACGTGCCCAGTACCAGGAAAAGTAGCGCGAACATCCACTGTCCCTGCAGATGGAAGGCCGCCACAAGCCAAAGTGTGGCGAGTATCAGCACTACAAGCAGCGCACGCATTGTCCAGCGGGAGTAACGCTCTCGCAGGTCGCGGGAACGATGTCGCGGCAGACCCCGCGTAGCATTGGTCGTATACATGCAATTGATCCTGCTCGACAGGCCGGCCCCGGCATGATTCTGGGGCCGACCAAGGAGCCCGGGGCTCCGATGGGTGAGGTGGCGTTACTGACGCATGCGCCGCGCGGCGGCGTCTAGAGCATCCTCGGGTGATTGCCGACCGCTACCGATGTTCTGCAGGGCTGGTTCCATGGCCGACCAGAAGGCGCCCATTTCAGGGATATTAGGCATCGGCTCACCGACTTCGGCGTTGGCTAGGGTGGCTGCAATCTTGGGATCGCTCTCCAAGTCTTGCTGGTACACCTTGTGGGCTACCGCTCCCAACGAGCCATCACTGTTGAAAGTGCGGAGACCCGGCTCACTGAGCAGATAGTTCTCGAGGAACTCGGTGGCCAAGAAGTCATTGGGTGAGGCCGAATTGATCATCGCTGTCATCACACCGAACAATGGCTTGGCACGGGCGTCACCGACTTTGGGCAGCAGGGCCACACCGAAGTCGATACCGCTCTGGCGCAGGTTATTCCAGGCCCAGGGCCCACTTATCATGGTGGCCACTTCCCCCTGGTTGAAGCGTGTGTCCATGACGCTGTAATCGGTACCCTCAGGAAGCACACCGCTTTCGATCAATGCCCGCAACCGCTTTGCCCCCTCTACGGCGCCGGCATTATTGACGCCGATGTCATTGACGTCGAAGCCATCGGCTGTGCGCTTGAAGGGGTAGCCACCGTTTGCGGCCAGCAGAGACCAGCCATAGTACGGTTCACCATAGTCAAAGAGGATAGCCTTCTTGCCCTCAGGGGAGAGTTTGGCATCAAGATCAGCGAGTTCGTCGAAGCTCTGTGGTACCTCGCCGACCAGCGCCTTGTTGTAGATCAGGCCCAAGGACTCCACCGAGATAGGATAGCCATAGGTTTCTCCGTTCCAGATCATCGCATCCCAAGTGAAGTCGAAGTAGCGATCACGGAAGTCCTCACTAGGCGCCAACGGCTTCAGCAGCCCGCTCTTGGCCCACTCTCCCATGCGGTCGTGAGCCCAGATCACGATATCGGGGCCCTGGCCGCTGCCCGCCGCCTGCTGAAAGCGATCGGTGAGATTGTCAGGATTGACGATGTTAATGGCGATGCCAGTATCTTGGGCGAACCTGTCGGCCACCTCGCGGATGCCCTCGGGCCCCTTGTTGTCGCCCATCCAGATAGTCAGGCCATCATCCTCGAAAGCCATGGCCGGCAGGGCCACGCTGGCTGCGAGCGGCAGCATGAGCATAGCGGTGAACGCTTGGCGTAGTGACATGCGAACGGACCTCTTCATTGTTATGACGTTAATTGATCAGCTGATGGTGGATATGGATAGCCTCGTCAATCTTCACCCTGAACGGCTCATCCTCCGTCGCATCCCCCCCGGCGTAGCAATAGGGCGTAAGCCAAAAGGCTATAGCTCATAAGGGCCAAGCGACCCAGAAACGAAATGCCCCGCGCATGAGCGCGGGGCATTTTGAGTCAGGATATTTCAGACGTCGACTGCGATAACGTGGAGCTCAATCGGCACGCCCGTCAGCCGATGCTGCCCGCCCCCTGGCGGGTGATGACAACCATCGAAGGGCGTGGCGGAGCATCCTGACAGTCGCTCTCCAACAGCCAAAGGCATGACGTTTAAGGCTGCTAGCCTGCCTGCCCTTTTTTCATGGCTATGTACCCGTTACGTGTTGGACAGCTATCCTGTTGATAGATGCCTTGAGAGGTACCTGCTCATGGATGCCCACGCCTTCCAGCATTGGCTTGGTCAACTGACCCAACTCAACACCAGACAAAAGAACCTTCTTCGGTGTCAGCTTCAAAAGCGACCCCAGCAGGACGCACTCCACGATACCTTGCCGACGCTCCAGGCCTGCCCGCACTGTGCGGCCGGTGCCGCGCAGTTAGCCCCATGGGGTTGGAGCCGCGGGTTGCGCCGCTACCGGTGACGGGAGTGCCGTCGTACCTGCAATGCCTTGACGGCCACACCACTGGCGCGTCTCCGTCAGGTCGAGTGCTGGCTGGGCTATGCCCAGGCACTGATCGAGGGGCTCACGGTAAGAGAGGCAGCGCGACGCTGTGGGATCAGCAAGAATACGGCCTTCCGATGGCGACATCGTTTTCTGGCGCGGGTCGCCGAGCATAGCGACACACGCGAAACCGGCATCATCGAAGCGGACGAAACCTTCTTCCTGGAATCCTTCAAAGGCCAACGTCGCCTGCCACGACCATCGCGCAAGCGAGGGGGTGTCGGGGCGACACGAGGCACAGGACCGGACCAGATTCCGGCTATGGTCGTTCGCGACCGAGCCGGCCACACGGCCGATTTCCAGTTGAAGAAGCTCGATGCCCGTCATGTGCGGGAGGCGCTCCAGCCCTTGGTTGATCGCGAGTCCGTGTTGTGCTCGGACAGTGCCAGTGTATACGCGGCCTTTGCCAGAGACTGCGGCATCACCCACCAGGTGGTGCATGCCAAGCCCGGGCAGCGAGTCCGGGCGGGCGCTTTGCCTACCACAGCCGGTTGAAGCGCTGGATGGGCCGTTTCCATGGGGTCGCCACCAAGTATTTGGTCAACTATCTCGGCTGGCGACGCATGCTGGAGCGCTATGCCAAGGCGATACAGCCCGTTCACTGTCTTCAGGAAGCGGTCGGGCGTCACATACAACACGTAACGGGTACATAGCCTTTTTCATGGGCGCTCCGCGGAGTCCCAGGCAAGTGTCGGCCGTGACGACGCATCGCCTGAATCTTCATGATGAGTGCTCTCTTGAGCCAAGCTTTCCTGGCCAGAGTTTTCTTGGCCGGGGGCAGCTTGATCAGAGGTGTTCGGCGCCGCGCCATGCGAGTCTTCGCCCTGCTCTATTTTGGCCGGCGCTTCAGCCTCTTCGCCGCCATCGACCGTATCGTCATTGATCTTGCCTTTATCCACCTCGCCGCTATCCATGCCGCCAGGCTCCAGTTCCAGCCGCGCTCGCTCGGTAATCTCCCGCGGCAGTTCCTTCTTCACCGCCACGCCGAGTTCGCGGAACTCGTTGGTCTGCTTGATCAGGTTGCCCTTGCCGGCGCTTAACTGATTCATGGCCTTATCAAAGCTCAGGCGAGCGCCGTCGAGCTTCTTGCCGACGTCTTCCATGCTGTTAAGGAACACACGCAGCTTGTCGTAGAACTTTTCGGCACGGCTGGCAAGCTCCGCCGAGTGTCGGCTCTGATCCTCGAAGCGCCAAAGCTGACGCACGATATTGAGGCTGGTCAGCAGCGTGGTCGGGGTGGCCACCAGGACGTTGTTTTCGATAGCACGCTGATAGAGGCTCTCGTCGTGCTTGAGGGCCTCGACGTAGGCGGACTCAACGGGAATGAACATCACCACCACTTCCGGCGAGTTGAGCCCCGGCAGATCATAGTAGTGGCGATCGGAGAGCTCGTTGATGCGATCGCCCACCGCCTTGCAGTGCTCGGCAAGTGCCTGATACCGCTCGCCGTCGCTGTCGCCGTTCACATAGCGCGTATAGGCGGCAAGCGACGTCTTGGCGTCGATCACCAAATGCTTTTGTTGGGGTAGGTAGACGATGGCATCTGGACGGCGACGACCGTCTTCGGTGGTGAAGCTGACTTCGCGGTCATAGTCCTTGCCCCGGCGCAGGCCGGCACCATCCAGCACGTTCTCGAGCATCAGCTCGCCCCAGTTGCCCTGGATCTTCTTCTGGCCCTGCAGGGCGTTGGTCAGCTTGTCGGCCTGATCGGTGATCGCCTGGTTCAGGCTCTGCAGGTGCTTGAGCTCGGTGCGCAGCTGCACGCGCTGCTCGCTCTCCTGCTGATGGATGGACTCAACCTTCTCGCGAAAGCCCTTCATCTCACTCTGTATCGGCTGCAGCAGGCCGGTCAGGCGCTGCTGAGACATGTCCGAGAAGGCCTTGCCCTTGCGCTCGAGGATCTCATTGGCAAGGTTCTCGAACTCCTGCTTCAACTGATCGCGACTCTCCTTGATCAGCGTCAGCTGTTCGTCGAAGTGCTGCTGCTTCTGGGAGAGCGTGCTGGTCAGCTCGCCATGAGTGGTCTTCAGGTTCGCAAGCTCTTCGGCCAGCGTCTCGCGGGCTGCCTTCTCGCGTTCCCACCAGGCCTGGTAGTTGACCAGCGCTGCCTGCTTCTCGTCGCGCTGGGTGCTTGCCGAGCGGAGATTCTCGCGCAGGTCGGCGACCTTCTCCTGGCTCTCCTCGAGCGCCTGCTCGAGCCTGACGCGCTGTGACTCGGCCCGCTCGAGCCGTTCCTCACGCTCCACCAACCGCTCATGGAAACCGTCCGAGAGTGCCGTCTGGTGCTCGCGTAACCGAGCCAGCGACTCGGTCAGCGTCGCTTTCTCTTCGCCTAGCGCCTGAGCCCGCTCTCGAGACTCGGTAAGCGCATCAGTAAGCCGCTCGACGTCTTGCTCGCGGGCGGTGAGCCTCTCTCGCAGGTTTGAAAGCTCGGTCTCCAGACGCGCCCTTGCAAGCTCGGCCTGAGAGAGCGCTTCGCCTTTCTCGACCAGCGCCGTCTCCCGCTCAGCAAGCATCGCGTCACGCGCTTCCAGCGTCTCAGCCTGATGGGCCAACGCCTCGCGCAGCGACTCAGCCTGCGACAGTGCCTCGGCCTGGGCTTGCTTGAGCGCCTCACGGCGCCGTCGACGGGCCAACACAGAAGTCACCAGCGCCCCCAGCACGAAGGCTACCATGGCCGCCAGCGTAGCCATCATTCTTGGATCAAGCGTCATGCTTCTGCCCTTATGATTCGTCGTTGCCGATGACGTGAGCCTTGCATCAATCGGCCTTACTGCACCGTTTCCTGTTCGCTAAAGCAGTCGGCAAAGAGCGCGGAACTCAGATAACGCTCGGCGTTATCGGGTAGCACCACGACGATATTCTTGCCGCGATGTTCAGGCTGCTGGCCGACACGCACGGCAGCGGCCACGGCGGCCCCGCAGGAGGTGCCACAGAGGATGCCTTCCTCGAGCATTAGCCGGTGCGCCATGGCCATGGCGTCTTCGTTGCTGACCTGCTCGACCTGGTCGATCATCTCAAGATCGAGGTTTTTGGGCACGAAACCGGCGCCGATCCCCTGAATTTTGTGCGGCGCGGGGGCCAACGGCTCGCCGGCCAGGGTCTGGGTGATGATAGGCGAGTCAGTGGGTTCGACGGCCACGCTGGTAATCGCCTTGCCCTGGGTCTGCTTGATGTAGCGCGAAACACCGGTCAGGGTACCGCCGGTGCCCACCCCGGCAACGAACACATCCACCGCGCCGTCGGTGTCGTTCCATATCTCGGGGCCGGTGGTGGTCTCGTGGATGCGCGGATTGGCCGGGTTATTGAACTGCTGGGGCATGAAGTAGCGTTCAGGCGCGGACGCGGCGATTTCCTCGGCCCTGGCGATGGCCCCCGGCATGCCCTTGGCGGGCTCGGTCAGCACCAGTTCGGCGCCCAGTGCCTTGAGCACCTGGCGCCGCTCCAGGCTCATCGACGCTGGCATGGTCAGCATCACCTTGTAGCCGCGAGCGGCAGCGGCGAAGGCAAGCGCGATGCCGGTATTGCCGCTGGTTGGCTCGATGATGGTCATGTCCGGCGTCAGCAGACCGCGTTCCTCGGCGTCCCAGATCATCGCCGCACCGACCCGACACTTCACCGAATAGGCCGGGTTGCGGCCCTCGATCTTGGCCCAGATGGTCGCGCCTGAGTTTACCCGGTTCAGACGCACCAGCGGGGTATTACCGATAGACAGCGAGTTGTCGTTGTGGATATTGGCCATGAGTCCTTCCCTGGGGATATATGTGTGAAATTGAATATCTGCCGATCATAGCACCGGCTAGGGTTTGTCCGAATAGCCGGGCATACGGGCCTCGACGAAGACCCGGTAATCCTGTGCCACGCAGTCGGCATAGGTCACCGCCAGGGTGCTGACGACCTCGACGAACGGCTCCAGCCGGCCATCGAGTCGCTCGCAAACATTGCGTGCAAAGCGCGCCGGGTCTTCCTGGTTGAGCGCACGGGCGCCGCGCAGGTGCTCGCGAGCGAGAATCCGCCCCCACTGTTTGACCAGCTGACGGTAGGGTTTGGCGCCGTCGAGTTTGTGGGTGGGAAAGTCTTCCTTGAACGGCGAGCGCTCCCGCACCGAAAACACCCTTTCGCCCAGGTGCAGCCAGCCCAGGTAGAGATCGGGATACTCGGCGATGGCGCTGAAGGCGGCGGCATGGCGGGTGCCTTCATGGGGGAAGGTGGCCTTCCAGGCACGCTTCTCGGCGGCATTCATCTTGCGCCAGCCCTCAGGGGGCGTCTGTTCCTTCACATCGAGAATCACGTCGTCGTGCTCATGCTTGTGTTCGAGCCCGCGCCCGCCTTCGATCAGCACGTAATAGCGTTCAAGCCCCAGCGAGCCGGTGCCGGCGTCGAGACGCCGCGCCATGTCCTTGATCCGGAAGTGATCCTCCTCGGCCTCGGCGCGCGCCCCGCCCAGGGTATTGCGGTATTCCTCCTCGATGGCCTTACGCAGCTGGCTGCCCAGGTGTGCAGGCAACCGGGCCAGCTTCTCTGGGCGGTCCTCGACGGCGAAGCGCCGCCCCGTCTCGTCGAGGGTGGTCCACTTGTCGAGCATCTTGGCCCGGCTTTCCTTGCGGGTCACCTTCTCGAGGAAAGGCGCCAGCGGTCCCTTGGCGGTCTCGAGGGTCACGGCCATCGGCGCCTCGCCGCGCACGTGGCCAGCCAGCTCGTCGTGATAGCTCTCGAGCAGCTTCTTCAATGCCTTGCGGATACCCTTGCGCGACAGGCCGACGTTCTCGCGGGCGTCGAGCACTAGGCTGATGGCCAGCCGCCAAAGATCGTACTGATAGTCGCCGATCAGGGCATCGTCGAAATCATCCATGCCGTAGCGCACCGCATCGTCGTGGTGGCCATAGGCGCCGAAATTGTAGGCATGGGCATCGCCCTGCAGCCAGGTCTGGGTCTCGGGCAGGCCACCGAACAGCGCGAAGCGCCAATCGTGCCAGACATCGTCCCAGTAGAGATGATTGGTGCCACGAAAGAAGCGGTACGGCGACTGTGCCAGCTTGGCGAACTTGGCCTCCCGGTCGGCATCGGAAAGGCTGGCGTTGGCGGCATCGATGGCATCGAGCACCTGCTGGGGTCGGTTATGGCGTGTCAGGGGCTGCGACATGCGGCGTGTCTCCTCGATAAGGGGCAATAGCCATGATAGCGGCCAGTCCCTTCATGGTAGAGGCGGATGACGTTCGATGATATGACACCAAGAGAGCGGTCACGAAGATGTCACCAGGCATAATGGCGGGGTATGATCACGGCATTACGCTTCGATCTTGTGCTATCCGTAGAAGGCTCATCGCCATGCCACACCCTCGTCTGCGCGCCCTGCCACTTATTGCCGGCCTCCTGCTCGCGATGCTGCTCACCGGCTGCACCATCAACACCTACCCGGATGGACACCGCGAGACCGTGCTCGGTGCGCCTGGCGACGAGACGCCCACGCCCTACTCGCCGGGCGTGATCCTCGATGAAACCGGTGAACCCCGCGCGATTTCCGACGCGCCGCGCTGACCCCCTCAGCGACGCAGCGCACGGATAATGGCGCGGATACCCTCGCCTGAAACACTGTACTCGGCATAACACAGGCGACTAGCTGCCTGCCCACAAGGAACCGTCATGCAATGGACCCCCGCGATGCTCTGGCTCGCCGCCGCCCTGGTGCTCGGCCTGGCCGAGCTGACATCCGGCACTCTGCTGCTGCTGGCACTCGCCATCGCCGCCGCTCTGACCGCGGCTACCACCGCCGTGCTCGGGCTACCCGTTAGCGGGCAACTGCTCGCCATGGGCGTGCTGGCCGGTGTGCTGGTTCCGCTGACCATCAAGGTGATCCGGCCTCGCTTCTCGCCCAAGGGTGTGGCCTATGGCACCACCGGCAGCGGCGCCGAGCAGGGTCGACATTACCTGACGCTGGACCGCGACTTCGATGGCGCCAGCGGCCTCAAGATCAACGGCGACTTCTACCGCCTGCGCGTTGCCGACGGCACCACCACTCGACTGCCTCCGGGCACCGAAGTCATCTTCAAGGAATTCGATGGCACCACCGCCATCGTCACGCTGGCATCCGCCAGCGCATCATCACAGGAGCAGTGAAAATGGAATTTCCGTTGAGCCCGGGACTGATCCTCAGTCTGATCGTGGTCGTCATAGGTATCGTGATCATCGCCAAGGGGCTGGTGATCGTGCGTCAGTCCGAGGTCATGGTCATCGAGCGGCTGGGCTCGTTCAACCGGGTGCTGGAGAGCGGCATCAATATCATCATCCCCTTCATCGAGCAGCCCCGCGCCATCACCATGATCCGCTACAAGAAGATGGGGGAGGAATACCTGCCGCTGACCAGCGACGAGGTTCGCATCGACCGCCGTGAAACGGTCATGGACTTTCCCGGCCAGCCGGTGGTGACCACCGACAACGTCACCGTGACTATCAACGGCGCACTCTACTATCAGATCATCGATCCCAAGCGGGCGGTCTACGAAGTCGAGAACATGAGCCAGGCAGTCGAGGTGCTGGCCAAGACCACCCTGCGCTCGGTGGTCGGCAAGATGGAACTCGACAAGCTGTTCGAGTCCCGTGCCGAGGTCAACAACGAGATCCAGGCCTCGATGGAAGAACCGGCTTCAAAGTGGGGCGTGAAGATTTCAAGGGTCGAGGTGCAGGACATCGCCATGCCCGAAGAGGTCGAGTCCGCGATGCGCCTGCAGATGGCCGCCGAGCGCAAGCGTCGTGCCACCGTCACCGAAGCCGAGGGCGAGAAGTCCGCCGCCATCGCCATGGCCCAGGGTCAGCGCGAGTCGTCGATCCTCAACGCCGAAGGCGACAAGGAGTCCGCCATTCTGCGCGCCCAGGGCGAGCAGGAATCGATCAAGCTGGTGCTCAACGCCATCGGCGAGAGCGAGGAGAACAAGCGCACCGTAGTCGGCTACCTGCTCGGTCAGAGCTACATCAAGGCCCTGCCGACCATGGCCAAGGACGGCGAGCGGGTCTTCGTGCCCTACGAGTCCTCGGCGCTGCTCGGTTCGATGGGCATGTTCCGCGAGATGGCCGGCTCCCCGGAAGACAGCGTGCGCCAGCATCTCAACTCAAATGCCAGCCAGTCCGGGCTGCGCAGCGGCATGCTGGGCGGGGCCAGCAGCGGCTCTTGAGCCATGATCGTTGGCAAGGCCATCGATGCCTAAGTGGAATGCTGAAAGCCCAGGCCCTGGGTTCTACTTCCTGAGCTCTGAACATTAGCCACCGGCTGTCAGAGCGCGTCGGCAAGCTCGCGCCAGGACTTGCCTTCAAGGCCAACCCTCACTATCACCCCCCTGTCGCAAGCGCCGCACCGAGCCCTGCTACAATAGGCCCTATGTCGCCGGTAGGCGACATAGGGCCGCTGTTTTATAGTGCGCTATATCATCCTCAGGCGAGCGTCGCTCCTGGGCCCGCTTCTTTCCTTTCTTCCTTTCACTTCGGATATCCGCTCTCTTGCCAAGGCCTGTACGTCACTCCCGAGCCCACCGCCCGCATGGCGACACCGGCCCGCGGATACGACCCGACCGCCGCCTGGCCTGGCTGGCGCTGGTCGCCATGCTGCTGGTATTCGTCGGCCCGCTGATCAGCCAATCGCAGCGCCTGCTGGTGCATGAGCAGCCCGACATGCCCATGGCTCAGGCTCAGGCTCAGGCTCAGGCTACGAGCGTGACTGAGACCCATGAGCCCGCCGACCACGGCGGGATGAGGCACCACGCCGATGCCCTGGCCGCCTGCGGCTATTGCCTGCTGTTCGCTCATACCCCGGGGCTGGTGCCGACGCTGGCACCGCTGGCAACGACGCCACCACCCGCCCGCGCACGTCCGGTGGCCAGTCTCCCGCTGGCGCACTCCGAAGCCTCTTATCCGGCGTTCGCGCCCCGCGCCCCGCCGCGCTCCCTGATGTCGTGACCCCACTCCCCTGACGGCAGGCGGCCATGGCCGCGCCTGCCGAACAGGCCTGTGCCCTGCACTGATCCGCAGGACATCGCTCCATACATCAGAGACGCCCGATGACCGAATCCGAGACGGCTTCCCCGCGCACCGCCAGCACCCTCAAGGCGCTGATCATCCGCCTACATGGTTATATCGGCCTAATGGTAGGCCCCTTCATCCTGTTCGCGGCGCTGACCGGCACCCTCTATGCCCTGACGCGGCGCTTGAGCAGGCGATCTATCATGTGGCCTTGACCACTGATCCCGCAGAAAGCGCGGGGGGCGCCTTACCAGCACCGCTTGCCCAGCAGATCGCCGCGGCCCAGGCCTATCTGGGGGATGACCGCACGCCCAGCGCCATCCGCCCGGCTCCCGAGCCCGGCACCACCACCCGCGTGATGTTCACGGACCCAAGCCTCGAGGGCGGCGAGCATCGCGCCATCTTCATCGATCCGATGAGCCTTGCGGTACGCGGTGACCTGACGGTTTACGGCACCAGCGGCGTGCTGCCGCTGCGGCGCTTCATCGACCAACTGCATCGCAACCTGATGCAGGGCGATATCGGCCGGCTCTACAGTGAGCTGGCAGCGTCCTGGCTGTGGCTCGCGGCCCTCGGCGGCCTGGCCATCTGGGCCTTCTCACCAACGCCCCAGGTCGATTCGCGCAAGCAGACCCGGACGGCCAAGCGCCTGCGCACTCGACGCCGCCACAGCCTGCTGGGCCTGGTGCTGCTGGTAGGGATGCTTGCCCTCTCCGCCACCGGCATGACCTGGTCGCAATGGGCAGGCGGCAACTTCTTCACCCTGCTCAAGGCCGGTGGCTGGGGCACCCCCAGGGTGTCGCTCGATCTCAGTACGCCCACCGCCGCAAATGCCCACGCGGAGCATCAGCCCTCGCACGCCCGGACGGCCCTTCTGAATACGGGCGATATCGACCGAGTGTTGGCCGTGGCCCGCCACGCGGGCCTGGATGCCGGCAAGATCGAGCTAAGGGTGCCCGGCCCTGATCAAGCGTGGAAGGTGCGCGAGATCGACCGCGGCTGGCCCTCACAGGTCGACGAGGTGGCCATCCACCCACACAGTTTTGAGGTGCTCGATCAGGTACGCTTTGGCGACTACTCGCTGCCGGCCAAGCTGACCCGCTGGGGCATCGATGCCCACATGGGCGTGCTGTTCGGCCTGCCCAACCAACTAATGTTAGCCGGGCTCGGGATCGGCATCATCGTCATGGTGAGCTGGGGATACATGATGTGGTGGCGGCGCCGTCAGCCAAATACCGGGCAGGCCCTGTGGCCACTGCTGCGCCGCCTGCCGCCGGCCACGCTGCTCGCGCTTGGTGTTATCGCCCTGGGACTGGGGGTTGGCATGCCGGTGCTGGGAGTGAGCCTGCTGGTTCTGCTGGCCATCGACGGGCTGCGCGGTGACAAGCGCGCGGCGGCCAGCGAAGCAGCGAGCGGTTCTCGCTAGGCGAATCCCTCCTCGTCCTTATACGGCCGGTCATTCAGCACCGATCGGCCGCTGCCTAGGCACCGAAGCGGCGAAGCTGCATCTCCTGCAGACGACTCAGACTGCGCCGGAACGGAAAGGCCAGGTGCCCCTTGGAGTAAAGCGCCTCGAGGGGCACGCGGGCGGCGAGGTAGAGAGGAATGCCCCGGTCGTAGCACTCATCGACCAGGGCAATGAAGCGGCGCACGCCGTCGTCCTGGGGCGAGAGCGCGGGCAGCGTCCGGTCGCCTGCCACCACCCGCTCCACGCCGTCCTCGGTGCCGCGGGCGATGCGCGCGGCCTCGGGCTCGCCGCCCAGGCTCGGCACCTCATCCAGCAGGATGGACCGAAACCGGTCGCACAGGCCGATGAAATCCAGCGCCGACAACGGCTGCTCGCAGAGCATGGCGTAGCGACACCAGAGCACGTCCTCGCCTCGCTGATTCACGTCGATCTCACGGTGGCCAAGGGTGATGGGCTCGCGCGTGGTCGTTTGCCCTGCTGCCAATTCCTCGAAGACTGCCGGCAGCGGGCTCGGCGTGCCGGGCTCGACCACCCAATAGCGCTCATGCGCCTCGCCCGGATGCTGGCGATGGTCCTGGCCGCCGTCGAGGTGAATCACCTCAAGATGCCGCTCAAGGGCGGCGATGGCCGGCAGGAAGCGCTCGCGGTTGAAGCCGTCTGCGTAGAGCTGATCCGGCGCCTGATTGGAGGTGGTAACCAGCACCACGCCCTGCTCGAACAGCGCTATCAGCACACCGCCCAGCAGCATGGCATCGGCGATGTCGTTGACGTAGAGCTCATCCAGGCACAGCACCCGCACCTCACCCGCAAGCTCAGCCGCCAGCTGGCCCAGCGGGTCGGCGGTACCCATCAGCTGGAACTGGCGCCGGTGCACCCAGCGCATGAAGTGATGAAAATGCTGGCGGCGCGCCGGCACCTCAAGCGAGGCCACAAAACGATCCATCAGCCAGGTCTTGCCTCGCCCCACCGGCCCCCAGAGGTAGAGGCCCCTGGCGCGTTCTGCCCGTGGGGACGTTGTCCCTGCTCCTGATCCCTGGGAGTTCGCTCTGTGCAGCGCCGCGACGCAGGCGTCCAGCGCCTCGGCAGCCTGGCGCTGGGCAGCGTCCTCGACAAAGCCGTTCTCAAGGGCGTGCTCATAGGCTTCAAGCGGCGAGAAGGTCATCGGCAGGGCCTGCATCGTGAAAGGAAATCTGAAGAGGCGTTACTGTGCCAGCGTCGGGGCTCGGTAGAAAGTGCCAGCCTCGCGGCAAGGTAAAAAGCGGCACGGCAGAAGGTGCCGGCGTGGGGGCACTATAAAAAGCGCCAGCGTCGGAGCAGCAATCAAGGCTACCAGAATAAAAAATGCCCCCGCCAGCCAGGGAGGCCGACGGGGGCGACGCATTGCCATGCCTCAAAGGACAAGCCCTCGAGGCAGCGGCCTATCCCAACTGGAACGGATACACCGAGCCGATCTCCAGAAGCTGTGTCAGCTCATCCAGGGCGCTGAGGGTCTCGACGGCAAGCTTCGGGTCGGCCAGATCCTCTACCGCCAGACGGTCGCGGTAGTGGCGCTCGACCCAGGCGGTGAGGTCGCCGTAGAGGCCGTCGTTGAGCAGCACCCGGCCGGTCACGGCGGCCCGCTCGGCGTCGGACAGCGCCACGCGCAGGCGCAGGCAGGCGGGACCACCGCCGTTGCGCATGCTCTGCTTGACGTCCTTGACCAGCACCTCGTTGATCGGGTTTGGGCCTGCGATCAAGAGATCCTGGATGGTGCGCCAGACCGCCTCGTTCTCCTGGCACTCACCTGGCACCACCAGGGTCATCGAGCCATCCGGGTTGGCGAGCAGCTGCGAGTTGAACAGGTACGACCCCACGGCGTCCTCGAGGCTGACCGCCTCTTCCGGCACCCGCACCGGGATCAAGGGCGTAGCCATCTTGGTGCGCAGCTCGTCCAGCGTGCCTTCTTCGTCGCGGAAGGCCTTAGCGTGGTAGAGCAACACCGGGCCATTGCCCACCGCGATCACGTCGTTGTGGAAGACGCCTGCGTCGATAGCGCCCGGGTGCTGCTGGGCGAACACCGTCTGGGCATCCGTCAGGCCGTGCTGGCGAGCGACGGCCTGGCTGGCCTCCAGCGTCTGGCGGGCCGGATAGCGCTTGGGCTCGATGCCATCGCCGCCGAAGGCTTGGCGGCCGTAGACGAACAGGTGCACGCCGGGCTCTCCGTAGGCGCCACACAGGCGGGTGTGGTTAGCAGCGCCCTCATCAGAGAAGGCGGGCGTGGCCGGCAGCACCGGATGATGGGCGAAGTGGCCTTCGTCCCGGAACATCGCCGAAAGCACCCGCCCAGTGGTCTGCGGTTCCAGATAGCGGTGGAAGCTCGACTGCAGGTTGGCCGGGGTGAAGTGCACCCGGCCATCCGGGGCATCGACGCTCGGCGTCACGGTGCCGGCATTGGCGGTCCACATGCTGGAGGCCGAACACACCGCCCGCAGGATCTGCGGGGCTTCCTTGGCGGCGCGGGCGAGCACTTCGCCGTCGCTGCCGCTGAAGCCCAGCGCCCGCAGGGCGCCAAGATCCGGGCGCTGCTGGGGCGGCAGCACGCCCTGGGCATAGCCCGCGTCCATCAGCGACTTCATCTTGGCAAGGCCCTGCAGGGCGCCTTCCCGGGGGTTGGAAACCAGGCCACCGTGGCTCATCGACGCCACGTTACCGTGGGCCAGCCCCGAATAGTTGTGGGTCGGGCCCACCAAACCATCGAAGTTCACTTCCCGCACGTCACTCATAGCACCACCCCCGCCGGCAGCGTCTCGGGCAACACCAGGCTCTCGGCCTCCATGGAGGCGACCGGGTAGGCACAGTAGTCGGCCGCGTAATAGGCACTGGGGCGATGGTTGCCGCTGTCGCCCACCCCGCCGAAGGGTGCATCGCCGGAGGCGCCGGTGGTCTGGCGGTTCCAATTGACGATGCCGGCGCGGATGCGCAGCAGGAAGTCGTCCCAGTCGGCCCGCTCACCGCCGATCAGGCCTGCTGAGAGGCCGTAGCGGGTGTCGTTGGCAAGCGCGATCGCCTCGTCCCAGTCAGCGTAGCGATGCACCTTGAGCAGCGGGCCGAAATGCTCCTCGTCGGGCACCGCGATGCCGGTGACGTCGATCAGCGCCGGCGACAGCAGGCTGGTGTCGTCTTCCAGGCGGCGCATGCGCGCGAGCACGCTGCCGCCCATGGCTTCCAGGTCGTCCTGGGCCTTGAGCAAGCCGTCGGCGGCCTCGACACTGACCAGGCCACCGTAGAAGGGCGCGTCCTCGCTGAACTGACCGGCCACCCGCAGCTTGGAGATGGCCGTGACCAGCGACTCGATCAGACGATCGCCGACCGGACCCTCCGGCACGATCAGGCGGCGCGCGCAGGTGCAGCGCTGGCCGCCGGAGAGGAACGCCGACTGCAGGATGGCCAGCACCGCAGCGTTTTCATCCGGCACGTCCTTGACCACCAGCGGATTGTTGCCACCAAGCTCCAGCGCCAGGATCTTGTCGAGCTGGCCCGCGAACTGGCGCTGCAGGATGCCGCCGACCTTGGCGCTGCCGGTGAACAGCAGGCCGTCGATGCCGGGGTGGGCGGAGAGCGCCTGGCCGACCGGGGCGGCGCCCTGCACGAGATTGATCACGCCGTCGGGCAGGCCGGCCTCGCGCCAGCACTGCAGGGTCAGGTCGGCGGTCAGCGGAGTCTGCTCGCTGGGCTTGAAGACCACGCTGTTGCCGGCCAGCAGCGCCGGCACCATATGCCCGTTGGGCAGGTGGCCGGGGAAGTTGTAGGGGCCAAACACCGCCAGCACGCCGTGGGGGCGATGGCGCAGCACCGCGGTGGTGCCGTTAACATCCTTGCTGCGCTCGCCGGTGCGCTCGTGATAGGCGGCCACCGACAGCGCCACCTTGCCGATCATGGCGCCGACTTCAGTTCTGGCCTCCCAGAGCGGCTTGCCGGTTTCCTGGGCGATGGCGGTGGCAAGTTCTTCGCGGCGGCTGTCGAGTACGTCGCGGAAGCGCTCGATCAGCGCCTGGCGCTCGGCGAAGGGCGTGCGGGCCCAGGCCGGGAAGGCGGCGCGGGCGGCCTCGATGGCGGCGCCGACCTGGTCGGCGCTGGCACTGCCGGCCTGCCAGAGAGTGTCGTGTGACACTGGGTCGATTTTGACGAAGCCCTCGGCCTCGCCGTCGAGCCAGGTACCGCCGATCAGGAGTTGCTGCTTGGCGTGCATGAAGTCTCTCCCTCGGCGCGGCGGGGCCGCCGCGCTCGCGAAATGGGTGGCGGACCGGGGGGCGGTGCTGCCGTGACGCCCGGTCGCGAATTGTTATGGTGGATCGTCAGCGGCTCAGGTGCTGAGCACCCGCACGGTGTCGCCGGCGCCGACGCCAAGGCGACGGGCCTCGGTCTCGCTCAGGGTGATGACCTCGCCCTCGGGGCCACGGCCCACCCAGCAGGCGCAGAAGCCGACCATCGCAGTGGTCGACACCAGCCATTCCGGGCGCTCACCGCTCTCACCTTCATTCTTGCCCCCGGCCTCAGTGGCGAGCTCGGCGCTCACCTCAACCTGGCAGAGCGTCGAGTTGCGAACCGCGCGCACGTCGTCGATATAGGCCTCAACGGTGGGGCCGGCATCGAAGATGTCGATATAGCCTTCCCAGCGCAGCCCTTCCTTCTTGAGCATCTCGAGCGCCGGGCGGGTGTGCTCGTGGACCTCGCCGATGCAGGCCTGCGCTTCCTTCGAGAGGAAGGTGGTATAGATCGGGAACTTGGGCATCAGCTCGCCGATGAAGCTCTTCTGGCCAAGGCCGGTCAGGCGGTCGGCCTGATTGAAATTGAGCGGGAAGAAGTGGCTGCCCAGGTTCTCCCAGAAGGGGCTCACGCCCTCCTCGTTGAAGACGCCGCGCATCTCGGCCAGCACCTTGTCCGGGAAACGATCGCGGAACTGCGCCATAAACAGCCAGCGCGCCTTGGACAACAGGGCCCCGTTGCGTTCATGGCGACGATCCGCGCCGCGATACTCCGGGCGCAGGAACAGCGAGGCCACTTCGGCATCGCCGGTGTGATCTGAACTCAGGAACAGGGTGTCGATGGTGCGGTGCAAGTCGAGCTGCACCGAGGAGTGCGCCAGGGTGCCGAGCCGGTAGTGATAAAACGGCACCTCGCGCCCCACCTGGGCCTCGATGGCGCAGCAGCCGGCCAGCTCGCCGCTGTCCTCGTCTTCCAGCACGAAGAAGTACAGGCGGTCATCGACCGGAGTGCGTTCCTCGAAGGCGCGCGCCGCCGACTCGATCTTGCTGGCAAGAAACTCGCGATTATCGGGCAGCGAAGTGAAACCGACGCCGGTCTGTCGGGAGAGGGCCTGCAGGCCGTCCAGGTCGCCGCGGGCAATCGGACGAATGCGCATCACAGTTCTCCTTCGTCGAGGGCATCGATGGCGTCGGGCAGCGCAAGCGGCGCGGCCAGCACGGCGCGGCCCTCTTCGACGCCGAGGATCTCGGCGTGCTCGGGGGACAGCATCAGTTGGCCAGTGGGCGACAGGGCATAGCGGGCCACCACGCAGCGGAACTCGCCGAGCTTCTGGTTGGCGATCATCGCCGGCTCCGCATCGGGCAGCGACGACGCCGGGCGAATCCGCACCGGATGCCAGCTGGCGCGACGGAAGGTCTCCAGGCGGTCACGTTCGCCCTTGATCACCGGGCCGGCATCGAAGATGTCGACATGTCGGCTACGCACAAAGCCCTCGGCCAGCATCTCCTCGAGCGCCACCTCGTGATCCGGGTGCTCGCGACCGATAGCGGCCCGCGCCGGCGGCGTGAGCAGTGGCAGATAGAGCGGGAACTGCGGCATCACCTCGGCGATGAAGCTTTTCGAGCGCACTCCGGCGATGTGGTTGATCTCCTGATAGCCGCGCTGGAAGAAGTGCTCGCCGACGCTCGCCCAGAACGGTGACTCACCGGCCTCATCGAGAAAACCCGGGAAGGCCACCGCCAAGAGGTCGGCGAAGCGCTCCGGATACTGGGCGATGAACATCAGCCGCGCCCGACGCAGAAGGCTCTCGGCGCTGGTGCCCTTGTAGCGCGGGTCCAGCGACAGCGCGCAGAGCAGCGACGCCTCGGAGACCTCGTGGGACAGCGACAGGGTCTGCACCTCGCGGCGCACGTTGAGCTGCTGCGAGGCGTGGATCAGGGTTTCCTGGCGATAGGTGTAGTACGCGTCCACCGCCCCTGCCTGAGCGCGAATGGTGGCGGTACCCACCACCTCGCCGCGCTCCCGGTCCTCGAGCACGAAGGTGTAGTGCTCATCGCCGGGAAAGTCGACCGCGCGACCAAAGGAGCGCTGGGAGCGGGTGATCCGCTCTTCCAGACGATCGCGGTGAGCCGGCAGGTTGGTCAGGCGCGGCGTGGCGGTGCCGGCCAGGCGCTCAAGGGCCGGCAGATCCGCCGAGCGAGCAGGACGAACGACCAGCATGGGCTGTCCTCCATCGTGGCCATGAGTGGGGGCTGAACCTTGGGCTGAGGCCGTCATGGTCGCGCTCATGCCTGGGCGACGAGCTTGGCGATGGCCCGCTCGAGGCGCGCCATGCCCTCGCGGATGTCTTCCTCGGGGATCACCAGCGACGGCGCCATGCGCAGCACGTTGGGCCCGGCGATCAGCGCCATCAGGCCCTCTTCGATGGCCAGCGGCAGGATGTCCTTGGCGCGGCCCTCATAGGCCGGCGACATCTGGGCACCCATCAGCATGCCCATGCCGCGCACCTCCTGGAAGACACCATGCTTCTGGTTGATCTCCTCGAGCAGCTCGCGGAACAGCGCGTGGCGACGCTTGACGCCCTCGAGCACCTCGGGGGTGTCGATGAACTCGACCGCGGCCAGCGCCACGGCAGAGGCCAGGGCGTTGCCACCGTAGGTGGAGCCGTGGGTACCGATGCCCAGCGCCGGGGCGATGGCGTCGGTGGTCAGCATGGCGCCGACCGGGAAGCCGCCGCCCAGCGACTTGGCGCTGGTCAGAATGTCCGGGGTCACGCCGTACTCCATGTAGGCGTAAAGCGAGCCGCTGCGGCCGACGCCAGTCTGCACCTCGTCGAAGATCAGCAGCGCCTGGTGCTCGTCACACAGCGCCCGCACGCCCTCGAGGAATTCCTGGGTGGCCGGCACGATGCCGCCCTCGCCCTGCATCGGCTCGACCATCACCGCGCAGGTGTCGTCGCCCATCAGCTCGCGCACCGCCTCGAGGTCGTTGAACTCGGCGTGCAGGATGCCGCCCGGCACCGGCCCGAAGCCCTGGGAATACTTGGGCTGGCCGCCGACGCTGACGGTGAAGAAGGTGCGGCCGTGGAACGACTGGCGGAAGGAAATGATCTTGTCCTTGTGCTCGCCGTGCTCGTTATAGGCCCAGCGACGAGCCAGCTTAAGCGCCGCTTCATTGGCCTCGCCGCCGGAGGAACACAGGAACACCTTGTCGGCGAAGGTACGCTCGACAAGCGTCTTGGCGAGCTTCAGCGCCGGCTCGTTGGTGTAGACGTTGGCCAGGTGCCAGACTTTATCGGCCTGATCCTTGAGGGCATCGACCAGCACCGGATGGCAGTGGCCGAGGGCGTTGACGGCGATGCCGCCGGCGAAATCGATATACTCGCGGCCGTCCTGATCCCAAAGGCGACTCCCCTCGCCGCGCACCGGGATCACTTGCTGGGGCGCGTAGTTGGGCGCCATATAGCGGTCGAAGTCGCTGCGGGTCGGGGTATAGCTCATGGTCTGTTCCATCCTTTTGGGATCTGGGTATTGAAAGAGTATACGGGGGCGCCGTCACGCTCGGCTTTCAGCGATGGGACGGCGAATTATGAAAAGCGGCGGGCGGCCATCAGGCCATCGGCGTCGATAACCATCCTTGAAGACGGCCCTTGAAGAATCCGGCGAGCGCCCCATCTTTTTAGCAGGCTAAAGACATCTCCTGCCCCGCCAGGGCTTTTTGACGAGCCCACCAGGGCCTATTCCACAAGGAGTCTGCCACATGCATATCGATCTATCCGGCAAGCATGCCATCGTCACCGGTTCCACCGCCGGCATCGGCTATTCCATTGCCAGTGGGCTCGCCGAAGCCGGCGCCGAGGTGGTGATCACCGGGCGCACCCAGTCCCGCGTCGATGACGCCATCTCAAGCCTGAAGAAGGCGCTTCCTCAGGCGAGCATTACGGGGGTCGCCGCCGACCTGGGCACTGCTGAAGGCTGTCAGGCGCTGATCGCTGCAAAGCCTGAAACCGATATTCTGATCAACAACGTGGGCATCTTCGCCCCCCAAGACTTCTTCGAGACCGACGACGAGACCTGGCAGCAGTTCTTCGACGTCAACGTCATGAGCGCGGTGCGTCTGTCGCGCCACTACGCCAAGGGCATGCGCGAGCGCGACTGGGGGCGGATCCAGTTCCTGTCCAGCGAATCGGCGCTGAACATTCCCAGCGAAATGGTCCACTACGGCATGACCAAGAGCGCGGTGCAGTCGATCTCCCGCGGGCTTGCCAAGGTGCTCGCCGGTACCAACGTCACCGTCAACGCCATCCTGCCGGGGCCGACCCGTTCCGAAGGCGTGATCAAGATGCTCAAGCAGGCCGCCGATGAGGCGGGCATCTCCCAAGAAGAGATGGAAGCCCGCTTCGTGCAGGAGAACCGTCCCTCTTCGATCATTCAGCGCCTGGCAACGCCAGAGGAAGTCGCCAACATGAGCGTCTACGCGGCCTCGCCCCAAGCTAGCGCCACCACCGGCGCGGCGCTCAGGGTGGAAGGTGGCATCGTGGACACCATGGCCTAAGCGATCCCGGGGCGCAGCAGCTACAGCAGTCGGAAAGATCCGCCTTGCCATTGGTTGATGGCAAGGCCCGGGGCTCTTCTCAGCTTTGCGAGACTGGCGCATGATGCAGACATGCATGGAGCCAAAAGCGGCCAGGTGAGCCCAAGGGAGACATCGCGATGTTCAATACCACCGGCTGGAACCGACTGCGCTATACCCTCTACGCCCCGGTCTATGACCTGGTCGCCGAAGGCGCCTTTCGCCGCGCCCGCCGCCAGGCGCTGTCCGCCGTGGACTGGCAAACCGGCCAGCGAGTGCTTATCGTCGGCGCCGGCACCGGGCTCGACCTGCCTTGGCTGCCCCGCTGCATCGAGCTGCATGGCACCGATCTCTCCCCGGCCATGGTGCGCCGCTTTCAGGCACGCTCAGACCGCCTGGGCATCGATGCCAGCGCCCGGGTCATGGACGCCGAGCACCTCGACTACCCGGATGCTCACTTCGATGTGGTGGTGATGCACCTGATACTCGCGGTCATGCCGCAGCCACAGCAGGGCCTGCGTGAGGCCTACAGGGTGCTGGCCGATGACGGTCAGCTGTGCGTGCTGGACAAGTTCCAGCCCGATCACCGCCCGGCAGGCGCAGTAAGGCGGGCCTTGAACCTGGTGACCAGCGCCATCGCCACCGATATTACCCGCCAGGCCCAGCCACTGCTGGACGGCGCTGGATTCGTGATCGAGAACGACGAGCCGGTGATGATGGGCGAGCTGTTTCGCGCCCTGCTGGCGCGAAAGTCAGGAACGCCCGCGCGGTGAGCGCCTCGCGGGTCGGCCGCCGGCCTTGCTCGGGCCTTGCTTGCTGGATCCTGGCTTACTGAATCCTTTCTTGCTGCCTGTCCTGTTGTCTGCCTTGCTAGCCCCTGGCTTGCTGCCTGACTTGGTCGGCGATTTGCTATTGAATCCCGCCTTGCCTTGACCGCCCTTGCCTGCGGGCTTGCCGTCCCCCGGTTTGGCCGCCTGCTTGATCGCCCGCTTGGGCTTGGCGGCGGGCTTACCCTGCGCTGACTTATTCTGACCCGGCTTACTCTGGCCGGGCTTACGCTTCCCGGGCTCGGCGGTGCGCTTGGCGCCGGGCTTGGCCGCGGCCGATTTGCCGGAGCCTGGTTTACCAGCGCCTGTCTTCCCAGCCCCTTGCTTAGCGGGCTTGGCCTTGCGCTTGGGCAGCGAGGCATCTTCGGTCTTGCGCGAATCGCCGAGCATACCTTCAAGGGTGGCCATCTCATCATCGCTCAGCTCGCGCCACTGGCCGGACGACAGCCTGTCCAGATGAATATTCATCAGCCGCACACGCTTGAGGTAGGTGACCTCATAGCCCAGGTACTCGGTCATGCGACGGATCTGGCGGTTGAGGCCCTGCGTCAACACGATGGTGAAGCTGTTGGGTCCGGTCTGTCGGACCGGACAGGGCTGGGTCACGGTGCCGAGAATCGGAATGCCCGCGCCCATGCGCTCGATGAAGCTCTGATCGATCGGGCGATCGACCCGCACTAGGTATTCCTTCTCGTGGGCGTTACCGGCCCTCAGGATCTTGTTGACGATATCGCCATCGTTGGTCAGCAGAATCAGCCCCTGGGAGGGCTTGTCGAGCCGCCCGATGGGAAAGATCCGCTCGGGGTAGTTGATCGCATCGACGATGTTGGTGGGGTCGGCGGGATCGGTGGTACAGGTCACGCCGACCGGCTTGTTGTAAAGCAGGTAGACCGGCCGGGGCTTGGCCCGCAGCGGCTTGCCGCGCACCGTGACCCGGTCGGCGTCGGTCACCCGCATGCCCATCTCGGCGCGGCGACCGTTGACCTTGACCGCCCCTTCTTCGATCAGCCGGTCGGCCTCGCGACGCGACACGATGCCGGTTTCGCTGATGAACTTGTTGAGGCGGGTATCGCTTGCGTCGAGTGCCATGGGGGAAACCGTGGAGAGTCGAGGGCATGACACGGGCGTCGAGACAGGGCTCGATGGTCGCCGCATCCTGCGTGCATGAATGTCGGCCAATGGTAGCGTCCCGGGCCGCCCGCGCCCAGCGGCGGCGGCAGATGGCCGGCTTTCGGCTATACCGTTCAGGCGCTCTGCCCTGTCATCCTGCTCGGACACGCCGCCGCGGCCGTTACGCCAAGCGCTCTTCCCGGGGCGTCATGCCGAAGTGGTTACGATAGGCGGTGGAGAAGTGGGCGCCGGAAGAGAAGCCGGTCTGCAGGGCGATGTCGCCCACCGCGCGATCACTCTCGCGCAGCAGCTTGCGCGCCTCCTGCAGGCGCAGGTCCAGGTAGTAGCGGCTCGGTACCGCCTGCAGGTACTTCTTGAAGAGCCGCTCGAGCTGGCGCCGGGAGATACCCAGGTGCTCGGCCAGTTCGTGGGTGGTCAGCGGCTCCTCGATGTTGGCCTCCATCAGCGACACGGCGTCGATCAGGCTCTGCGGGGCATGACCAAGCCGGGAGCGCAGCGGCACGTGCTGAGGCTCGTCGGCCATGCGGATACGCTCACAGACGAAGTGTTCGGACACCTTCTCGGCCAGTCGCTGGCCGTGGTGCATGCCGATCAGGGTCATCACCATGTCCATGGCCGAGGTGCCGCCGCCGCAGGTCAGCCGGTCTCGATCGATCTCGAAGAGCTGCGGCGACAGATTGATGCCCGGATGTTCCTGCCCCACGGCATCGACCCGCTGCCAGGGCAGCGTCGCCCGGTAGCCATCCAGCACCCCCGCCCAGGCCAGTACCTCGGCGCCGCCGGCGATGCCGCCCAGTACCACGCCTCGCCCCGCCAGGCGCTTGAGCCAGTCGGCGAGGCTCGCCGGCAGCGCGGCGGCCAGCGGGCTCGGCGCGCAGACCAGCAGCACGTCGAGCTCCCGGTCGTCGTCGCCAGGCACCAGCGGCGGCGAAAGCGACAGCTCGGCGGCGCTGGTCACCGCCCGGGCATCGAGGCCGAAGGCCACCGGCGCATAGAGCCGCCGGCCGGCCAGTTGGCTGGCCACCGCCAGGGGTTCCAGGGCACAGGCCTGGGCCAGCAGCGAGAAACCGGTCAGCAGCAGCACCCCCACCTGACGCGGCGGCTGAGCCGAAGGATCAACAGAAAGGTCATGCATTGCGGATCGCCATCATCTATCCAGCGCGGGAAGCACATCATAGGGCATCGCCGTCCCGCCGACAGCTCGGCGGAGCGAGGATGAAACTAGCGGTGCCAGCATGAAAAAACGCCCGAGCGAGGACGGGCGTTACGAGAACGACGGCCGCCGCGAGGCGGCCGTGCGAACAGACATGTCACCGACGGGTGGCGTGGGCGCCACTCAGGCTTTCAGCAGTACGAAGGCCACGCCCGCGACCAACACCAGGACCACCACGATCGGCAGCACCCAGTGCAGGCCATGAGCCGGCTCCAGCGCCTCGGGCTGACTTGCGTCGGGCTCCGGATGCTTGAAGTCCTCGGGCTGGCTGACCTCCTTGAGATGCTCAAGCTCTTCCTCGGAACTCTGACTGGTTCGTGTGTCCATCACGCACCTCCGCGATCGCTGATTCGTTGGCATCAGAGACCGTCAGGCTGTGCGCCAAAGGCCTCTTACAGTGTTACGACATCAAAATCGGCGACAGTATCCACATCGGCCTCGTAATCGACATCGTCACGCTCGAAGCCAAACAGCTTGAGGAACTCGTGCTTGTAGCCGGCGTAGTCGGTGATGTCGAACAGGTTCTCGGTGGTGACCTGCGGCCACAGCTCCTGGCAAGCCTTCTGGACATCATCACGCAGCTCCCAGTCGTCCAGGCGCAGGCGTCCGGCTTCGTCGGTGGCCGCTGGCGCACCCGAGTAGAGCGCCTCGCCGTAGAGACGGTTGAGCTGCTCAATGGTGCCCTCGTGCAGGCCCTGCTCCTTCATCACCTTGTAGACCATGGCGATGTAGAGCGGCATGACCGGAATGGCGGCGCTGGCCTGAGTGACCACCGACTTGAGCACCGCCACGTTGGCGCCGCCGTCGGTCGCCTTGAGCTTGGCGTCGATGGCGTGAGCGGCGCGGTCCAGGTCTTCCTTGGCCTTGCCCAGCGCGCCGTGCCAGTAGATCGGCCAGGTGATCTCGGTGCCGATATAGCTGAAGGCCACGCTCTTGGCGCCCGGGGCCAGCACACCCGCCTCGTCGAGGGCGTTCATCCACAGCTCCCAGTCCTCACCGCCCATCACGGTGATGGTGTCCTGGATTTCCTGCTCGGTGGCCGGCTCGACCTCGGCCTCGATGATGGCGTCCTTGTTGGTGTCGATCGCGGTGGCACGATAAGTATCGCCGATCGGTTTGAGCACCGAGCGCTTCATCTCACCGCTGTCCGGCAATTTACGCACCGGGGATGCCAGCGAGTAGACCACCAGATCGACCTGCCCCATATCCTCCTTGATCAGCTCGATGGCCTTCTCGCGGGCTTCATGAGAGAAGGCATCGCCGTTGATCGACTTGCTGTACAGGCCCTCGGCCTTGGCAAACTTGTCGAAGGCCGCCGAGTTGTACCAGCCGGCGGTGCCGGTCTTCTTCTCGGTACCGGGCTTCTCGAAGAACACGCCCAGGGTGTCGGCGCCGTAGCCAAAGGCCGAGGTGATACGTGCCGCCAGGCCATAGCCACTGGAGGCCCCGATCACCAACACCTTCTTGGGTCCGCTCGCCTTGTCAAGACCACGCGCCTTGGTGGCTTCGATCTGCTCGAGGACGTTCTTCTCGCAGCCGACGGGGTGAGTGGTGGTGCAGATGAAACCGCGAACCTTGGGTTTGATGATCACAGGCAACCTCGACAGTCGGTGATAAAGTGCAAGCAAAATGACAGTGGTGCATATTCTAGCGACTTGGCGCGCGAGTGTCCGCCCCTTGAGTCGGCTGCGCCCATCACCGAAGATGCTCTCCTCAACCGAGAGGATAACCATGGACACCCAAACCCTGGTCGACCTGCGTGCCGAACTCTGGCTCGCCCTGGCCCCGCTGTGGCTCGAACGCGAGCCCCGCGAGAGCGACTACGCGCGCATGGTCGAGGAGATCGAGCGCCACGATCTGACGCTCAAGGAGCTGGAGTGGATCTTTCGCCTGGAACTGGCGCCGGTCCTGGCGCGCCACCAGCTATCGGTAGCCGGAGAGTGGCGACGCTTCGATGACCGTAAGCTGGT
The DNA here is from genome assembly GCF_003268885.1 of Onishia taeanensis. GTDB lineage: Bacteria > Pseudomonadota > Gammaproteobacteria > Pseudomonadales > Halomonadaceae > Onishia > Onishia taeanensis_A. The sequence goes on along the minus strand of NZ_QLSX01000006.1, from coordinate 202,421 downwards.
AGGCCAGCTGGTCGCGCACTACAAGCGGCTCTCCGGCTGGCGCAAGAAGATGTGGATGCTGTTCTCGGGACTGACCACCATGATGACCCGCCATCGCTGGAACGAGCTGATGATGCGGGTGATGGTGGCGCGCGGGGAAACACCCGACTCGCGCTGACCCGCCCCAGCGGCGCAGCTTCGGGCTAAAAAGACGCCTCGGGCTAAAAAGGTGCCTCAGGCAGAAAAAGGCGCATCCAGCGCCGCTTCCAGCGCCACGCGGATCTCCCGCGCGCCGTCCCGGGGGCCGAAGCGGCAAAGCACCTGGCCCTCTCGACCCACCAGGAACTTGGTGAAGTTCCACTTGATCATCTTGGTGCCCAGCAGCCCCGGCGCCTGGCGGCGCAGCTCAATGAACAGCGGATGGGCGCCAGCGCCGTTGACCTTGACCTTCTCGAGCAGCGGGAAGGTCACCCCGAATTCCTGCTCGCCGAAAGTGCAGAAGGCGCCTGCCGATTCCGGCGACTGATGGGCAAACTGGTTGCAGGGAAAGCCGAGCACCGTAAAGCCCCGGTCGCGATAGCGCCGATAGAGACTTTCGAGCTCCTTGAGCTGGGGAGTAAAACCGCAGCGGCTGGCGACGTTGACTACCAGCAGTACCTGCCCGCGCAGGGCCAGCAGGTTGAAGGGGTCGCCCGCGGCAGTCTGACAGTCTATGTCGTGGATATGCATGGCGAGCACCGGTCCGGCTTTAGCGTCCAAGATGCCATGTCTGTCGCCAACGCGCCAGCCTGCCGGCATCTCCCGAGCGACATCGGCTCACACGGCGAAAAACGCCTCGCCAGTGTCGGCGCCGCGCATGGAAGTACTGCCGCCAGCGGCGTCGCTCGCTTTCGTCGAGAGGCGCGTAATAGAGCCGCTCGATGGCCTCGGCCAGGGCTTGGCTGGCCGCCGCGAGGTCTCGCTGATGCTTCAGCACATCAGGCACCCGCCCGCCGGCCAAGCCCGGCTCATCACATGACGACCCTCCGCATGGCCACGCTGCCGCCAGGCGACGCAAGTGCGCCGATGGCGATTCCCCGGGCCGTGCCGGATAGCCATGACGCGCAAGCCAGGCCGCGTCGGCAAGCAGCAGTTCGCGTAGCGTCGACGGTCGGCGCCAGCGTCGGACTCCCTCCTTCAGGCCGAAGCCGAACAGCGCCGCGAGCATCAGCACGCCCAGTATCTCAGCGCCCATGCGCAGGGCACCGAAGCCGCCGTTCGACATCAGTGACAACGCACGCTCCTTGAGCGTATTGAGCGCCTGCCAAGGTGTCTCCAGCACCTGCAGCAAGCGCGTCAGCAGTGCCTCACGATCACGACTCTCATAGCCCACGACCTGTCGCTGCCAGCGATACTCGAGCCGCTCCCAGGCAAGCCTTGCACGGTTCAGCCAGGCGACATCGCGAAAGCGCAGCGGCGACAGGCCGGCATCGGCCAGGAAGGCCTCGCTCCCGGCCGTCAGGGCGGCGGTGCCTTGCTCGATGCGCTCGGGCGCGATCACCGATGTGGGATCCAGCCGATGCCAGGCCCCGTCGCGCCAGACCTCGACCCAGGCGTGGGCGTCGTAATCACGCACCGTCAGGTGGCCATCCGGGTGGCGCTCGCCGCCCTGAAAGCCGGCCACCACTCGCGCCGGGATGCCCACCGCCCGCGCCAGCACGGCGGTAGCCGAGGCGTAATGAGAGCAGTAGCCGGCCTGGCTATCGAACAGGAAGGCATCGACGCGGTGCTCACCCGTGAGCCGCGGCGGCTCCAGGGTATAGCGATATGGCGCCTCGCCGAAGCGCGCCATCACGGCGGCCAGATAGGCCTGCGGATCGCCCTCGGCGCCCCGCCACAGCCGCTTGGCCAGCGCCAGGGTGCGAGGGTTGCGCCCTCGGGGCAGCAGCGTATGCCAGGCACGTCCCGCCGGGTCTGAGAAGGCCGGCGCCTGGCCGCTGCTTTCGAGGGTGACCAGGCCGCGTGAGGAAAGCGCCGTCAGCCCCTCGAGGGTGCCATCGCCGAGAAAGCGCTGTCGTTCCGGGCTTGCAAGCGGCGTTCCCAGCGCTGGACGCCAGGGGCGGCTGTCCGGCTCCAGCAGGAATTCCGTGCGATAGTGTGGCGAGCGCGGAATGTCGCCTGAGCTCGCTCCTGAGTTCGAGCCTGAGTTCGAACTGGTGTTCGAGCGGGAACTGGATACGTCGCCGGATAGGCCAGAGGCCGCCCTCGTGGCCGTATCTGCCGCAAAGGGATTGCGCCGCGAGGTCCTGGCGAAGTCGCTGAGCGGTCGCTCGAGGGTCGTCGCCAGTGCCTCCGGCGTCTCCCGCGACCAGCGCTCACCGTCGAAGTGCGTCAGGGTATAGACCCGCCAGTAGCGCTTGGCTGGCGGCGGCACCGGGCCCTCGAAGCTGACACGAAAGGCCCTCGCATCGCTTCGTGACAGCCTCGCAATCTCGCCGGGCGCCATGCTGTCGGTGAGCCCCGTCGAGGCACGCTCAAGTGTCGGCAGACTCCATAGCGGCCCGAACCGCGGCATGACAATAAACAGCGCCACCATCAGCGGCGCCGACAGGCCCACCAGCCAGGCGGTCTCACGCCAGGCGACGCGATTGGCGTGGGCCTGCGAACCTCCCGACAGCGCGACCAGCGATTGCACCAGCCAGGTCGCCGCCACCACCGCGCCCAGCGCCATCACGATGCTCTGGTCATGCAGGAAGCTCGCCGCCAGGGCCACGAAGCCGATACCGACCACCACCCGCGCGTCGCGCCGGGTGCGAGCCTCCAGAAGCTTCAGCAGGTAGATGCCGATCAGCATCCCGAGCAGCGCCTCGAGATCGCCAAAGCCACCGTATTGGACCCACAGCGCACCCAGCAGCGCCGCAATCGAGACCAGGCGCAGGGCCACGCCGGCCCGGGGCGCACGTTTAATGAGCTGGCGATGACGACGCCAAGCCACCAGCGCGGCCACCGCCAGCAGCCACAGCGGCATGAACGCCAGATGCATGCCAAGCACCAGACACTGACCGATGAACAGCCGACGCAGCATGGCCGCAGAGAGGCTCTCACCGTCGGCCAGCAGGACAGGCGCGGAAAACTCGCTCATGCGCCCACCTCGCGTGCCTCGCCACCCGGTGCACCCGCGTCAGGCGCAGCGGGCGAGTCATTGTCGCGGAAAGCGTCTTCTAAAGCGCCATGGACAGGGCCTTCTAACGCGGCGTTTTCCAGAGAAAAGCGCGCCAGGGCGGTAAGCGCGCGGCGCCGCTGAACGGAACCGCTGGCGGGCGGCAGCGTGAGGCCGGGCAGGCGCAGGCCGAAGGACTCGCCGCGGCGGTGATAGGCGCTCACCTGATAGCAGAGCCACGACAAACGCGTTTCCACATCGCCCATCACCGCAGCGTAGTCGAGCCAGGTAGGCGCCGCGGGGGGCTCGCTGAAGTGCTTGGTGGCGAGCACCCCGGTGCGGCTCCACTGCTTCCAGGCAAGCCGCGAAGGGGCATCCCCTGGCACGTAGCGCCGAAGCCCGGCGAAGTCCTGCGCCTCACGCGGCGTTTTCGGCGCTGCCGATTGGGGCGCCGGCTCATCCAGCGAACGGGGCTCGGGAATGGCGGCATCGGTACTCGACCAGGGCGTCGGATAGACCAGCAGCGTCTCGGCACTATCGACCCAGGCCAGCGCCCTCACCAACCCCAGCGGCCAGTCGCTTTCCAGACGCAGTCGCGGCAGTGGCTGATCGCCCCGCACAGTGACCGGCCAGCCAAGCGTCAGGCTGGCCTCGCCACCGACGAGATCGACCACCTCGCGGTGACCTTCAGGGTGTCGCCCGACGCGGCGACCTGCACTGCGGCCTGCCCGTCGACCTGCCCTGCGACCGAGCCGCCGCCCGAGGCACACCGCCAGCGCCTGGCGATCCCGGGAGGCAGCGAGCCGCACCCGAAGCCGCGCCTCGCCGCCGGCGAAGGCCTCGCCCTCGGGGGTGATCGTCAGACGCACGCCCAGCAGGTTGCGCCAGCCGCGAAACAGCGCCACCAGGGCAATGGCGAGCAGCCAAAAGGACAGGCCATAGGCCAGATTGTTCTGATAGTTGGTGCCGAACAGGAAAAGGATCAGTATCAGGCCCGCCCAGGCCAGGCCGAAGCCAGTCGGCACCACGAACAGCCGATGTTGGGAAAGCGGCGCATCGGCTGGGGTTGAACGCCGGGTCCAGCTCCAGTGACGCAGCCGCGCCCAGCCACGAGTCAGCGGCCCAGCCAAGGGGGCGCCCCGCTTTTTCATCGGCTAGCCCAGCACCGGCACGGCGGCAAGCAGGTCGCGTGCCACCCTCTCGTCGGCATCGCGACTGCCGTTGCTAAGCCGGTGGGCGACAACGGGCACCCACACCGCCTGAATATCCTCGGGCAAGACATGATCCCGACCCTCGAGCAGCGCCCAGCCCCGGCTGGCCTGTAGCAGCGCCAGCACGCCGCGGGTGGAGAGCCCCCAGGGCAGGTCGCGATGACTGCGGCTGGCCGCCGCCAGCGCCTGCACGTAGTCGAGCAATGGCTCGGCGACATGCAGGCCTGCCAGGCGTGCCTGCATGTCTTGCAGGGTAGCCGCATCGAGCAGCACCGGCAGCTCATCGAGGCGCGAGCGCCCGGCTTCGCCGCGCAGAATCTCGCGTTCGGCCTGGCGCTCGGGGTAGCCAAGCGACAGGCGCATCAGGAAGCGGTCGAGCTGGGACTCGGGTAGCGGAAAGGTACCGGCCTGATCCTGTGGATTCTGGGTGGCAATCACGAAGAACGGATCCGGCAGCGCCCGGGTCTCGCCCTCGACGGTCACCTGTCCTTCCTCCATCGCCTCGAGCAGCGCGCTCTGGGTCTTGGGCGTGGCGCGGTTCACCTCGTCGGCTAGCACCAGGCCATGAAAGACCGGGCCAGGATGAAAATGAAAGCGCCCCTGCCCCGGGTCAAACACCGAGACGCCGAGCACGTCGGCGGGCAGCAGGTCGCTGGTGAACTGCAGCCGCTGCATGTCGAGCCCGGTGACCCTGGCCAGCGCCTGGGCCAGCGTGGTCTTACCCAGCCCCGGCAGATCCTCGATCAGCAGATGGCCGCGACACAGCAGGCAGCACAGCGCAAGCCGCACCTCGCGCGGCTTGCCGCGCACCACCGTCGACAGCGCCGCAATGACCTCATTGAAGCTTGCTTGGCGCTGCGAGAGCTGGTTCATGCCACCTCCTTGAGCCAGCCACCCGCATATAGCATGCCCAGCGCGCAGCGGGTATCCGGCGTGGCGGTGTCGAGGGCCAGTGCCTTCCTGAGCGGCATCCAGCGCACCGAATCGACCTCTTCGGGCTGCAGGCAAAGCGGCCCATCGTAATCAACCAGATAGACGCTGCCGTAGATATGATTGCCGCCTTCTGAATAGCGAAACCCGCCACAGGCGCGTAGCGGCTGGCCGCGAATGCCGAGCTCTTCGGCAAGTTCGCGGCGGGCGGCCAGGTGTACCGCTTCGCCGGCGCCGACTACCCCGCCTGCGGCCAGATCATCACCGCCGGGGAAAACTTCCTTGATCAGGGTGCGACGCTGCACGCAGATCTCTCCCCTTGAGTTGCGCACCACGATGTAGGTGGCCCGGTGCCAGAAGTGGAAGCGGCGCATCAGCGCCCGGGGTGCACTGCCGCAGGGGCGATTGCGGGCATCGACCAACTGAATGTGTTCTTCGGCGATCACCGGCGTCGGCAGCGTGGAATCATCGGCGGTCATCGGACTCTCCCTATCGGATCAGCCTTTTAGCCTAACCAGTCCACCGGGTCGGGGCCAGCCTCAAGGCGTTTGACCGATTACCGGGCGCTGACCATGCTCAAAGGACTCATGCCTTGAGACCGGTCATAAGCGCCTGCCTCGAGACACCGCCTGGAGCCCCGCCATGGCCGATAGCGCCCCCCGCGAACACCTCGCCACCCATGAGGTCATCAACCAGCCGCCGCCGCCCGAAGACGAGGACTGGCTGGCCGACGACACCCCGCTGCGCGAGGCGCTGGCGCGTGAAGCCCCCACCTGGGTCGCCGGTCGCCTCGCCGCGCTCGGCCGGGCGGTAGGCAGCCGGCGGCTGCAGGCGCTGGGCGAGGCCGCCAACCAGCACCCGCCGCGCCTGCGGCTCTTCGATCGGCATGGACGTCGTCTGGACGAGGTCGAGTACCACCCCGCCTACCATGAGCTGATGCACGAAGCCTTCGACCACGGCTGGCATGCAGTGGCCTGGCAGGAAGAAGGCCGCGGCGGCCATCAGGCGCATGTTGCCGCGCTCTATTTGATGACCCAGGCGGAACCCGGCGTCTGCTGCCCGCTGACCATGACCCATGCCGCCATGCCGGTGCTGGCTCAGGACGATTGGATGCTGGACAACTGGGGCTCGCGGCTGCTGACCTGGGACTATGACCCGCGAGCGCTGCCACTCAATGACAAGGCAGCGGTGACGCTGGGCATGGCGATGACCGAAAAACAGGGCGGCAGCGACGTGCGGGCCAACACCACCCGCGCCAAGGCCGACAACGACGGCAACTGGCTGACCGGCCACAAGTGGTTCTGCAGCGCGCCGATGTCGGATGCCTTCCTGACCCTGGCTCAGACGCCAGACGGTCTCAGTTGCTTCCTGGTGCCGCGCTTCCAGCCCGACGGCAGCCGCAATCCCATCGAGATTCAGCGTCTCAAGGACAAGTGCGGCAATCGCGCCAACGCCTCCGCCGAGATCGAGTACCGTCACGCCTGGGCGCAGCCCATCGGCTCGCCGGGCCGCGGCATCGCCACCATCCTCGAGATGGTCCAGCAGACCCGACTCGACGCTGCCGTGGCCCCGGTGGGCATGATGCGACAGGCCCTGCGCGAAGCATGGCGCTTCGCACGCCATCGCCACGCCTTTGGCCGGCCGCTCGCCGAGCAGCCGCTGATGCGGATGGTGATCGCCGACCTGGCGCTAGAAGTCGAGGCCGGCGTGACGCTGAGTCTGCGCGCCGCCCGCGCCTTCGATGGTGAAGCCAGCGGCAGCGACCACGAGCGAGCCCTGGCACGCTTGCTGCCGACGCTTGCCAAGTACTGGCACAACAAACGCGGGCCCGGCTTCATGGCCGAGGCCATGGAATGCCTGGGCGGCATCGGCTACGTGGAGGAAACGCCGCTGGCCCGGCTATACCGAGAGGCGCCGGTGAACTCGATCTGGGAGGGGTCGGGCAACGTCATTTGCCTGGATGTGCTGCGTGTGATGGCGCGCCATCCGGAGAGCATCCAGGCGCTGGTGAACGAGCTCAGGGCGGCGCGCGGTCAGCAGGCCGACTTCGACCGTGCCCTGGTCGAGCTCGACGAGGCGCTGACGCAGCCCAGCGAGACCCTGACCCTGCGCGCACGCTGGCTGGCCCAGCGCATGGCCCAGGCCCTGCAGGCCGCTCTGCTGCTGCGCTTCGCCCCGGCGGCAGTGGCCGATACCTTCTGCCGAACGCGGCTCGGCGAGGCGCCGAGCCCGGCTTATGGTGTACTTCCCGTGGATGCCCCCTTGGCCGCGATCCTCGAGCGAATCACGCCCTGAGCGCCACGGAGGAAGCGTCCGCTGCCGCCAAGACAAGTACACCACGCGTGGCCAGAAAAGCAGCAGTGCCTCGATCAGGGCGCGCTACTGGCGGGCTTGGCGTTGCGTGGCATCCAGAACTGATAGGTCTGGGGCGTGGCGGGATCGGACGCCGCGGGCTGACAGCTGCCCAGACTCGCGATCAGCGCCAGCAGACCCTCGACCGGCATGGGTCTCGCCAGCGCATAGCCCTGAGCATGGGTGCAGCCAAAACGTGCCAACTGCGCCAGGCTCTCCAGCGTCTCAACGCCCTCGGCCACCACCCGGATGCCGAGGCGCTGACCGAGCAATGCCACGGCTTCGACGATAGCCGCATCCTCGGAGTTGTCGTGGAGGTGGCGAACGAAATTTCGGTCGATCTTCACTTCACTGATCGGCAACAGCTGCAGACGTGCCAGAGACGAAAAGCCAATCCCGAAGTCGTCAACCGACAGCTCCATGCCAAGCAGATGCAGCCGTGCCGCCACCTCGCTGCTTAACAGCTCATCATGCATGGCATCGTTTTCGGTGATTTCCAGCACCAGCGACAGCCGACACCCCAGCGACTGCTGCAGTTCGTCCATCAGCGGGACCAGCTCATCGTGAAGCAGTTCATTGGGAGAAATGTTGATCGACACCGACAGCTGCTGGTCTGACACCCGCCAGAGCTGAGAGTCACGAGCCACCTGCGCCACGATCTGGCGCGTCATCAGCCGCGTCTGCTCCTGGGTCATCAGCTTCAGGAAGTGGCTCGGCCAGATCAGCCCACACTCGGGATGCTGCCAGCGCACCAGCGCCTCGACACCGCTGAGGGTCTGGGAAGTCAAATCAAACTGGGGCTGGTAATGAACCACCAGCTCCTGCTCTTTCAGGGCGCGAACGATCTCCTCGCGGCCCCATTCTTTACCGTGCTTGCCGGCGGCTTCGCTCTGGGACGGCATCCGCAGTCCATCGAGGCTGTCGTGCAGGGCATTCAGTTCATACGGCTTGCTCAGCGAATCCAGCATGTTCAGGCCAAGGGTATGACCCATCCGTTCGGCGATCCGCATTACCTTGGGGTCCACGGCGCTGAGCAGCATCACCGAGCCTCGATAGCCGACGTCCGCCAGATAGCGCAGGGTGTCGATTCCCTCGACCCCGTCGATTTCCAGATCGAGGATCACTAGCCGAGGTCTAAGGTGAGTAAGGCAAGCTTGTAGGTCAGTAGGCTGGTGGTGAGTGTCGAGCCCCAGAGTGCGAAATAGTTGAGTCAGGTCGGCCAAAACACCTGGATCCTTGTCGACGACGACGGCCAGTGGCGCAGTATCCAGAAGCATGAGAGCTCTCACACAATTAAGTTGTCGCTAGGCCAGAGGGAGCCTGGCCCCTCACTTATACACCCAACTGATACGACCAACTAAGCGATTAGCGTATAAATGACTGCGCTATCCGATGAGTACCCGTACGGCCAACCCCAGCAGGATCACCCCGGTAAGACGATTGAGCCAGTGAGCCCGGGCCTGAAGCCATGGCAGCACTGCAGAATGCGATAGCGCAACGGCCACCAGCACGTACCAGCCACCGTCGATGATCATCGCTGTAGCGACGATCAAGGCCTTGGCCGACGCGCTCATATCAGGGCTGACGAACTGACTGAGCAGCGCGACGAAGAACAGAATCAGCTTGGGGTTGCCAAGCGCCACCAGCACTCCGTCTCGGGCGGCCTGCGCCCGGGTCGTGGCCACACCACTGGCCTGCAGTGCTGATGCCTGGCCGGCCCGCAGCGCCTTCACCCCAAGCCAGGCGAGATAGGCTGCGCCGGCCCAGGTGATGACCTGGAACAGCTGCGTATGGCGGGCGATCACTGCACCCAGCCCCCAGACGGTCAACAGCGCATAGAGCCCCACGCCCAGCGCATGCGCAAGCGCCGCGGCCACGCCGGGCAGACGACCCCCGCCCAGGGTATGGCGCAACACCAGCGCGAGGCTCGGCCCGGGCGACATGGCCCCCATCGCGCAGACTGCCGCAAGCGACAGCCACAGGGTCAACGGCATGAACATCTCCTTATTTCATGGCTGGCAGCAAATCCTTGCCGGCCGCCCTCCTTGGCAACGCCTTATCCAGGCAAACTTGCCCCCGGCCATAGCTGGATGGATAACCGAGGACGCGATAGAAGGGCACTATATTAGGCGCCGGCCGTGCCCCGGCCAAGCCGACCTTCGATGCAGCATTCGCGGCTCCTTTTGCCTCGTTCTTCCACTGCGTTCTTTCGCCTCATTCTTTCACCCTCGGGTATTTCCCGGAGCACTTCCGGCTGCACGTCCGGCTTTATCCTCTATCAGACCTCTACCATCTCTCTACCGGCCCTCGATCTCTGCCTACACGTGCACCGGTCAGGGTGCACCGAACACGAAGGCCGACTGTACGCTGCCCATCACCTCGTCCTCGAAGACCTTCTTACCGGGGGCGTCACCGCCGGCACCAGCCACCACAAACAGCGGCAGCAGGTGCTCCTCTTCCGGGTGGGATGCCCGGGCGCCGGGTGCTGACGTCCAGTCCTGCAAACGTGACGAGCGGGCCGCGCCGGGGAGCGCTACGGTCTCGCCGAGCCAGGTATCAAAGGCGCGGGAGTCCGGATCGACAGCCGCACCGCCACGCCTCAAGCGCGCCATATTGTGATAACTCATACCGCTGCCGATGATCAGCACACCCTGCTCGCGAAGCGGGGCCAGGGCGCGCCCCAGGGCCAGATGCTCGGCGGGGTCGAGCCCCTCTTTCAGCGACAGCTGCACCACCGGCACCTCGGCCTCGGGGAAGACCAGCTTGAGCGGAATGAAGACGCCATGATCGAGCCCGCGCTGATGCTCTTGGCCAGAGGAAAGGCCTGCCTCGGTCAGCCGCTCGCGCACCGCCGCAGCAAGTTCAGGATCCCCAGCCGCCGGCCAGCTCAGCCGATAGGTGTGATCGGGAAAGCCGTAGTAGTCGTAGTAAAGCGATGGTGACGCCTGGGCATTGACGGTGAAGGTTTCAGCCTGCCAGTGCGCGGAGATGACCAAGATCGCTCGTGGCTTCACCTGCAGCGCCTCGGTTAAACCGCTCAACCAGGCGGCCATGCGATCCCAGAGCCCGGCCGGCTGCCAGTCCATGAAAAAGCAGGGCCCGGCGCCATGGGGCAGAAACACTGCTGGCAAGGAAGTGGAAGAAGCAGAAAGGGTCATGGTCAAACCTCCGTGACTCGAGGGAGGAAACATCGCCGCAGGGCCAGCTCATCGAAGCTGGCTCTGCGGCGATAAGAGGTGAGCTCAAGATAGGGGTGAGCCCAAGATAGGAAGTGACGCTCAAGATAGGAAGTGACGCTCAAGGATGCCTTGTTAGATCTTGAGGCCAAACCTGGCATCCAGCGAGAAGCGATCACCGCCGCGCAGAAAGATGCCCAGCGCCACCAGCCCCCACATCAGCGGATACTCGAGGCCACCGTTGGTCCAGAAGAAACCATTGGGGATGTGCACGCTCAGCGCCACGCCCATCAGCACCATCACCCCCAGCGCCGCAGGGCGTGTGAGCAGGCCAAGCACCAATGCCAGGCCACCGAAGAACTCGACCAGGCCCGCCATCAGGGCAAACAGCACCCCTGGCGTCATGCCGAGGCTGTCGGCGAAGAACTGGCCGGTGGCTTCCAGACCATAGCCGCCGAACCAGCCAAACAGCTTCTGGGCGCCGTGAGGCATCAGCAGCAAGCCCGCGGTCACGCGAATCAGCGGATAGGACAGCACCGACAGGCGCTGGAAGATCGCCGGACCGGGCGTGGCATTGGAAGCGGCGGCGTTGATGTTCTGGTTCATGAGCGTGTCCTCGTATCGTCTGTGGTTCGCAACGTCTGTGGTTTGCAACGTCTGTGGTTTGCAACATCTGGGGTAGCGATGCGACAGCTAGTTGATCGCAACAGGCGCTTGCGCCCTGTCGATGGAAGACAGCATATTGGGGTTTCCAGTTTTGCAGGAGATAGCGGAATGACAACTCATGGTTGATGAAATGGAAACCTCAGGCAGTGCAGCGCTGGGCGGCGCCCTGGAAGACATCCGCGCGTTCTGTGCGGTGGTGGAATTCGGCTCCATCTCCGCGGCAGCGCGGGAGCTTGATGAAACCAAAGGAGGCGTCAGCCGGCGCATTTCGCGGCTGGAAGGCCGACTCGGTGCGGCGCTACTGGCCCGCACCCCGCGGGCGGTCACCGCCACCGAAGAGGGTCTCTTGTTCCATGCCAAGGCCCGGGAGGCGCTGCGGCTGTTGGGAGATGCCACCGAAAGCGCCCGCGCCTCACGCTCGGTGCCCGAAGGAAATCTGCGCGTCACTGCCCCGATCGACATGGGCATCGACCTGTTGCCTGCCTTGGTAGTGGCCTTCCAGGAGCGCCACCCGCAGATTCGCATCGAACTGTTGATCACCGATACGCCGCTGGACCTGGCCGCCAACCGCATCGACCTGGCGCTGCGGGCCAGCGCCGACGACCTGCCCGACATGAACTATCGTGCCTCGGGTATCGCCGACTTCTGCATGCGGCTCTATGCGGCACCGGGCTATCTGGAAAGGCACGGCACACCGGCAGACCCGAGCGACCTGCAGCATCACGCACTGGCGATCCGTCGCGGACTGGAAGGCCCCACGCCGCTGGTGCTCACCGACCGACGCGGCAAGCGCAGCGAGATCAACGCCCAGCCTCGCCTGCGTACAACCGACTACGCCAGCCTCGCCCGTCTGCTGGCCGCTGGTGGCGGCATTGGCGTGCTGCCCGACCTGATCGTTCAGCCCCTGGTGGATGAGCACAAGCTGGTGCCCGTACTGCCCGACCATAGCGTCGCGACGGCGAGGCTCTATGCCATCACGCTATCAGGGCTCGAAGCCCCGGCGCGGGTCCGCGTGTTTCGCGAGTTTCTGCGCGAGGCGCTCAGCGGCTGAGGCATGCCCGACACAGGCCAAACAGGAAGCCAAGCCAGTCGCTTCAGGGCAAGGTGTTGGCATGAGCCTGGCACCAGGCAAGGTAGTCACTCGCCGGCAGCGCCCCCGTATAGAAAAACCCCTGCGCCTGATCACAGCCAAGCTCGCGCAGGATATCCGCCTGCCCTTGCGTCTCCACGCCCTCGGCGGTGACCGTCAGGTCCAGCGCATGCCCCATCTCGATCATGCAGGCCATCAGCTTACGGGCACGAGCGTTAACTTCCAGCTGGGCGACAAAGGTACGGTCGATCTTTAGCCCCGTGATCGGCAGGTGCTGAAGGTACTCAAAAGAGGCAAACCCCGTTCCGAAGTCATCAATGCTCACCCCGATCCCCGCATCACGAATGCGCTGAATGGCACGGCGTGCCGCCGCCAGGTCACCAATCAGTGCAGTCTCGGTAATTTCCACCTCCAGCCACTCGGCGGTCAGGTCGACTTGCTCGACCAGTTCGATGAGCAGATCGATCAGTTCGTCATCATAGAGGTTGTGCACGGACAGATTGATGCTGATGGCACCCCAGCCCGCATGCCGACAGGCAAAGCTGGCGGCCTCGCGAGCCACGAAGTGGGTAACGGGATTGATCAGTGAGGTGTTTTCCACCTTGGGCATGAACTGGCCGGGCGGAACCAGGCTGCCATCGGCCTGTGGCCAGCGGATCAGTCCCTCGCTGCCACACACATGACCGTTTACCAGGCAGATTTTGGGCTGGTAGTGCAGCGAGAACTCTTTCTCTTGGAGCGCGCAGCGCACACGGGCGATCAGTTGCAGGCTATCGAGGGAATGCCGCTCGAATCCGGGGGAAAAATGCTTGTGATCGCTGCCTTCCTGGATGGCCGTGAACAGAGCAATACGGGCCTCACGGACAAGGTCTTCCTGTTTGACGGTGTCGCCTTGTCGAAGGCTGCTGCCGATCGCCAGCTGCATGCGCACAGGTACCTGCTGAATCAGATAGCTTTCTTCACCGACATCCAGCAGTCGTGTAGCGATCCGTTCGATATCATGCAGATCGATATCGTGAAGGATCAGTGCCAACTCATCGTGATTGATCCGATAGGCGAACGGCTTTCCACATACGGCACCTTTCAAACGCTCGCTCAGCGAGAGCACCAGTTCATCGGCGGCGTCCAGGCCCATGGCATCGATGACGTCCGTGATGTCGGTGATCCGCACCAGCATCAGCCCGGTCGTCGCCCCTCGCGTGGCGGGCAAGTCAAGATGCCGGCCCAGATCTTCATTGAGCGCGACCTGATTAGCGAGGCCCGACAAAGGGTCGGTGCGCGCCATGGTTCTATGACGGCTGGCCGACCGACGACGCAGCAGGAACAGCCACCCCGACACCCCACCCAACAACAGGTACTGGGCTATTCGAACCAGATAATTGGATGTGCTCTGCTCGATACTGAGCGCGGCATCCTGAGGCATGAACGCCATCAGGATGCCGGCGGCGAACGCCACGCAAAGCCCGCCGACCAGCGCATACCAGAAGGCGCCGATCAGCACGGGCGCCAGCATCAGATAAGGATAAGCGTAGGCCGTGCCTCCCGTGGCATAGACAATCCAGGTGCCCATGAGCAACAACAGTGCCAGGCTGACGCAGCGCTTGAGATGGTGGATAGCAGGTAGCATATCCCCACGATCCCTCCACTCCGTTGTTGTCAGAACATCGAATGACCTCATGACCTGCTGTCCTCATGTACCCCCAGAAGGTCTACAAGGGTATACAAAGACGCCAGGCCCATCAGGCTAAAACGTCACTCGATACCAACGCTGTCCCAGAAAAGCCGCACATGAGGCAGTAGCGGGACGGGAATATCCATCACCCCCTCCTTTCCCCCGGTCTGTCTTTCTTCTCGCTTGCAGCGCAAAGCTGGCCCGCCACCGAGACGATGGCGGGCCTGGCGATCAGAAGCTTTCCGTCCTTAGAAGGCCTCCCACTCCTCCTCGTTGCGAACCGCCGACTTGGGACGAGTCGTAGCCGATGCATGCGAGGATGCGCCGGACGCCGAGGGCAGCGAAGGGGCCTTTTCCTCCCCGCGGGGGAGCGGCTGGGCGTTATCATCGCCCAGCTCGAAGGAGCCGAGCAGGCGCTGCAGCTGTTCGGCCTGATCGCGCATCTTGCTCGCCGTGGTGGTCGACTGCTGGACCATGGCGGCATTCTGCTGGGTCATGGTGTCCATCTCGGTGACGGCCGTGTTGACCTGACCGATGCCGGAACTCTGCTCCTTGGCGCCGGCCGTGATCTCTCCGATCACGTCCGTCACCTTGGCCACGCTCGCGGCGATCTCCTGCATGGTCGTACCCGCATCGCGCACCAGCTTGGCACCCGATTCGGTATGCGCGGCAGAGGTATCGATCAGCGCGCGAATCTCTTTTGAGGCATCGCTTGAACGCTGCGCCAGAGTCCGCACTTCTTCGGCTACCACAGCGAAGCCACGACCGTGCTCACCGGCGCGGGCGGCCTCTACCGAGGCATTGAGTGCCAGGATATTGGTCTGGAAGGCGATCGAATCGATCATGGTGACGATGTCGCTGACCTTGCTGGACGAATCATTGATATCCGCCATAGTGCGTTCGACATCCTGCATGGCCGACTCGCCGCGGCGCGCTACCTCACCGGTGCCCAGCACCAGCTGGTTGGCCTGCTGGGCAGACTGAGCGCTGTGATCCACGGTGGAGGTAATTTCTTCCATCGACGACGAGGTCTGCTGCAGGTTGGCGGCCGCCTGCTCGGTGCGGGTGGCCAGCTCCTGGCTGCTCTGTTCCATGTCGCTCGCAGCGTCACGCACGTGGCTGGTGGTGCTGCGCACCTCACGCAGGGTGTCCTGCATGCGGGACACGAAGAGATTAAAGCCCTCGGCCAGTTGGCCGACCTCGTCGTGAGTCGAGACGTTCAGGCGCTGGGTCAGATCGCCCTTGCCGCTGGCGATGTTGCTCATCGTCTGGGCCGCGGAGCGGATCGGCTGCAGCGTGCGTTTGACCACCCAACCTGCCACCAGCGCGACGCCGATAAACAGCGCCAGCGCCATCAGCAGAGAACTGATGATCGAATTCCGCAGATTGTCGTTGGCCGTCGCCTGGGCATCGGCCATGGCCTCTTCCACGTCCACCGCATAGACACCGGCGCCCAGCATCCACCCCCATTTATCCAGCCCTACCGAATAGGAGTATTTGTCCTCTTCCTGTTTGGTCGTGGGGTGCGGCCATGGATATTCATGAAAGCCACCGCCGGCCTTGGCGTTCTCGATCAGTGTGCGAATCATGTAGCCACCGTCAGGGCCCTGCAGGTCAATCAGGTTCTTGCCCTCGAGATCGCGATTGATATGGGCAACGGTGGTGCCGTCGTAACGAAACACAAAGATGTAGTTATCGCCGTCGAAGCGAATCGACCGCAGGATCTCTGCCGCACGCGCCTTGGCGTCCTCGTCATTGGGCCCCGCCTTGTCATAGATAGGGGCGATGGCGCTCTTGGCCGCCAGCACCACATCCTTTACCGCCTCCTGGCGCCCTTTCAGCAGCTCTTCACGCTGCTGCGCCAGGTTGTCATGGGAAGACTGAATTCGTTGATAGGTACTCATGCCCACCAAGGTGAGCGTGATCAGCAACAGCGGTACCAGCACCAGCGTCATCACCTTGGTCTGCAGGTTCCACCGGCTTGGACGAGAGTGTTGTGTCGTCATGGATACTTCCCTGAAGTGGTTTGCGAAGCGCGTAATCACTATCGATATCGGCATTACTATCCATATCGGCCTGCTCGGAAAGCGACTTGAGATAGCCAAGACTAAAGGAGGAAGGGGAAAGCGGTTCTGGAGAGCTCTTCAGAACAAGACATAGCCAGACAAGAAAAAGCCAGACAAGAAAAAGCCGGCTGATCATTCGATCAGCCGGCTTCATGTATTGCGCTTTAGCGAGTTGCTCGCTTGCTGTTCAGGCTGGCCCGCCACCTAGACGATGACGGGCCTGGCGATCAGAACGCTTCCCACTCTTCCTCGTTGCGAGCCGACGACTTGCCACGCGTCGTCGCCGGTGCACGCGAAGACGCACCAGAGGCCGAGGGCAGCGAGGGCGTCTCAGAGCGGTAAGAGGAATCAACGTCGCCGTCACCCAGCACGAAGGAGCCGAGCAGGCGCTGCAGCTGTTCGGCCTGGTCGCGCATCTGGCTGGCGGTGGTGGTCGACTGCTGAACCATGGCCGCATTCTGCTGGGTCATGGTGTCCATCTCGGTGACGGCCGTATTGACCTGACCGATACCGGTGCTCTGTTCCTTGGCGCCGGCCGAGATCTCACCGATCACATCCGTCACCTTGGCCACGCTTTCGGCGATCTCCTGCATGGTGGCACCCGCATTGCGCACCAGCTCAGCGCCCGATTTGGTGTGCTCAGCAGAGGTATCGATCAGCGCACGAATCTCCTTCGACGCGTCACTGGAGCGACTCGCCAAGGTGCGCACTTCCTCGGCCACCACCGCGAAGCCACGACCGTGTTCACCGGCGCGTGCGGCCTCTACCGAGGCGTTGAGCGCCAAAATATTGGTCTGGAAGGCAATCGAGTCGATCATGGTGACGATGTCGCTGACCTTGCTGGACGAGTCGTGGATGTCCGACATGGTGCGCTCGACTTGCTGCATGGCCGACTCGCCGCGGCGTGCCACCTCACCGGTGCTGAGCACCAGCTGATTGGCCTGCTGGGCAGACTGGGAACTGTGGTCCACGGTGGAAGTGATCTCTTCCATCGAGGCCGACGTCTGCTGCAGGTTGGCGGCCGCCTGCTCGGTGCGGGTGGCCAGCTCCTGGCTGCCCTGCTCCATTTCGGTTGCGGCGTCACGCACGTGGCTGGTGCTGATGCGCACTTCACGCAGGGTGTCCTGCATGCGCGAGACGAACACATTGAAGCCGTCGGCCAACTGGCCAACCTCGTCGCGGGTCGAGACGTTCATTCGCTGAGTCAGGTCCCCCTGACCGCTGGCAATGCTACTCATCGCCTCGGCGGCGGAACGAATCGGCTGCAGAGTGCGCTTGACTAACCAACCCGCCACCACCGCAACGACGATAAACAGCGCCAACGCCGTCAGCAGCGAGCTGATGATTGAATCCCGCAGGTTTTCGTTGGCGGTCGCCTGGGCTTCGGCCATGACTTCTTCCACATCCACCGCATAGACGCCGGCGCCCAGCATCCAGCCCCACTTTTCCAGTGGCGCGGCGTAGGAGTACTTGGCCTCGTCCTTTCGCGTTTCAGGGTGCGGCCAGGAGTACTGATAGAAGCCACCGCCTTCTTGCGCCGTTTCGATCAGGCCTCGCACCAGGTATTTGCCATTGGCATCCTGGAGCCCAATCATGTTGGTGCCTTCCTTGTCGCGCGCATGCGGCAGCACCACGTTGGTGCCATCGTACTGATAGACAAAGATATAGTTCTTGCCATCGAAGCGAATCGACCGCAGCACCTCAGCCGCGCGGGCCTTGGCTTCTGCGTCGTTGGGACCCGCCTTGTCATAGATGGGAGCGATGGCGCTCTTGGCAGCCAGCACCACATCTTTCACTGCCTGCTCGCGGCTTGCCAACAGCTCCTCGCGCTGATGCGCCAGGTTTTCGTGGGAAGACTGAATGCTCTGGTAGGACTTCATCCCCACCAGGATGAGAGTGACCAGCAATATCGGAACCAGCACCAGCGTCATGGTTTTGGTCTGTAGATTCCACCAGCTTACCCTAGCTTTTTGTGTTGTCATGAATGACTTTTCCGTAGTGGTTTGCGAAGCGCGTGATGGGACCTATATCGGCTAGCACACTAAGCAACTTGATATGACATAGACTAAAGGTGTAGGCGAAAGACGCTACCTGAGACAGGACCGCACACGACGCTCGGCACTGCCAGGCATCGCATATGGCTGGCCGAACGGGTAGCAAAAAGCCATCACCGGAGCGAGGGAGGCACTGGATTGATCAATTCGGGGGGGACTGAGGCCATCAAGACTCGGAGGGAGGAAGTGAGTGCTTGATGTTGTGGTGCCGGCGGTCGGACTCGAACCGACACACTGTATCCAGCGGCGGATTTTGAATTTTGCCAGAACCTGCTCAAAGCAGCATATTAGCCGCAAGTTCAATCGATTACAGATCACCACATGCTTACTTAAAGCCACTTTGGCACATTGCCCTAGACAAAAATCAGGCAACAGCCCCTACTGTGCGCCCTTGTGCTACATTAGCTTACGTCTATAAAGCTTCTGGATGATCACGGATGATCAAACGTACCCTGCTACTAGCTATGGCACTTCTGCCCCTTTCCGCTCACGCCCAGGTCTACAAGTGCGAGGTGGACGGCTCAACAGCTTACCAGGATACCCCATGCACTGATGGTGAGGTCTTCATTACTCGTGACACGCTAACCTCTTTAGAAGCTCAGGCTCACGTCCGCTCCGATCCCTCTCCTGCTCGCCAGCCTATCCGTCGCCCCTCAAGCCAGCCTAGCCAACAACCCTCTAGCCAGTCTCCAAGCACTAGCTCATATCGATCTGAGCTCGAAGATAGGAATGCTCGAGTGAAAGCAGGTATTCGAGGAGAGATCGTAGAGGGTATGACCAAAGGCCAACTCTATATGATGTTAGGTGAGCCTGACCATGAAAGAAAGTACACACGTTCTGATGGAATGAGGTGTCAATACTGGACCTGGTCCGAACCCAGATTCGTACGTGAAGATATTTATCAAGCTACTATTTGCAATGGAAAAGTCATAACACACAACTAAAGAAAGGCGGCAGAAACAAGCCGCCAAAAATAATTACCAAGGAGGTTAATATCCATTATTCTCTGTGTACCTACTAACTACATTTATAGCTTTATCCACATCCCATGGCGCAACACTAATATCAACACTCCCATTTTTTTCAATCAAATCAGTACTAATCCCTTTGCTCACCAACTCCTGTTCTAAAACAAGCGCCTCACTTAAATCTGTGGTCGTCAACAAAAGATCCCCACCTTTACCCATTTTTTTCATTACCAGATGACCACCAAATCCGTGTCCACTCTTTCCATAACCTCTTTCTATATCATTAACTCTTGCTCCTAGAGATCTCAAACCTGATGACACCTCTTTCATAGATTCGTATACATCTGCAACTAGAGAAGCGCCATCAAGCCCAGAAAGATCTATATCCTTCAACGCATTTTCAATAATATTCTCTTTTGCCTTAGATATAACAGGATTATAAGCATTTGACTCAACCCCATCTTTACTGCCCAAAAGCCCTTTAAGCTTCTGACTTAAATCAAGGCCACCTTGCATATCATCAGAATAAAAAATTGTCCTCTGATCGTACATATCAAATGGAAGGTCCGTACCATTCTCACAGATCAGTATTACAGGCTTTCCTGTCGAGTGCCGAATGCCCAGCTCGTACATAACATTCGAATTAAGACCAGTTAGATTAACAATAACTAAATCATCATCTATTAAGTGTTCAATAACTCTTTGCGATATTGATCCTTGCTCGGACTCTTGGTGAGAGGCAACGCACTTATACCCATAACTCTCAACAACAGGCTTTACAACTGAATCAATCAGTCCATCAGTTGCTCTTCTTATTTTTGATCCATGTGGACCGATGGGAGTAACAAAAAATGCTTTTTTTAATATTTCACTTTCTTTACTTTTACTTTCTTTAACTGCCATCCCTGCCCCCATTTACAAACTCATAATAAATTTATATATCACCTACCTCACCCTAACCCCACCTATCCACAACCCTCTTGGCTAGTCGGTAGCCGTTCCCGTTGGCTTAAACGCTTTACGCGCCTTCTCTATCTCTGGGCTTACCTGCCCCGCTTCTTCGATCACTAGCCCCTCTTCCATACGTCATGGCTGCCTGCCACCGTCGCTTGTGCGACGGCTTCTCCCTGCGCTCAACCTTGCGGCGAACCTGCTTTGGCTTGCCGACCGGATGCAGGGCGACTGTATATGGACTTGTACTGATTCAAGCCTATCACAGCAAAATGAGAGCGGGTGCCGCGAAGGTCGGGGAACATGAAACTGCACCGAGCGCCCGTCAGGCGGGCACGGATAGCACGTGTAGAGCGTCTCGCTGCCAATCATGGCGGCAAGAAAAAATGCGCATGGGAAATACACAGGCACCGAGATTCGGTGGCAGGCTGTAGATACTTACGAGGGTGCTGAGGGCATCAAGACTCGAGGGGAGAGAAGTGAGTGCTTGATGTTATGGTGCCGGCGGTCGGACTCGAACCGACACACTGTCTCCAGCGGCGGATTTTGAATCCGCTGCGTCTACCAATTCCGCCACGCCGGCAGCGGGGACGCATTATACGGCAGACGCCCCACAGGTCAATCATAAACGCATCGCAAGCGACTGACTTCACTGGCGGGAACGGGTATCCTAGGCGCCTTGTCCGAATGGCCCAGTGCCATTACTGCACCGCTTTTGCTAGCCCGAGTCGATATCTCCCATGCAGCGCGCCGATTTCCATTACGAGCTCCCCGACGAGCTGATTGCCCGTTATCCCTCCGAGCGTCGCAGTGACTGCCGTCTGTTGTGCGTCGATGGCGCCTCGGAGGCGCTTGACCACCGCCGCTTCCCGGACCTGCTCGAGATCCTCGAGCCGGGCGATCTGCTGGTATTCAACGACACCCGGGTGATCCCGGCCCGCCTGCACGGCCAGAAAGCCAGCGGTGGGCGCGTCGAGATGCTGCTCGAGCGGCCGCTGGATGCCCACCGTGGCCTGGCGCACATTCGCGCCAGCAAGTCGCCGAAGCCGGGCACCGAACTGATCTTCGAGGGCGACGTGCGGGCGGTGGTGGAAGGCCGTCAGGATGCGCTGTTCGAGCTGCGCTTTCTCGGCGAAACGCCGCTGATCGCGCTGCTCGAGGCCCACGGCCACATGCCGTTGCCGCCCTACATCACCCGCGAGGATGAACTGGCCGACCGCGAGCGCTACCAGACCGTCTACGCGCGCCGCGACGGTGCGGTAGCCGCCCCCACCGCCGGCCTGCACTTCGATGAGCCGATGATGGCGGCGCTTGCGGAGAAAGGCATCGAGAGCGCCTTCGTCACCCTGCATGTGGGCGCCGGCACCTTCCAGCCGGTGCGCGCCGACGACATCCGCGACCACCACATGCACAGCGAGTGGATCGAGGTCGACGAGGCCGCCTGCGCCAAGGTTCGCGAGGCCAAGGCGCGGGGCAACCGGGTGGTGGCGGTGGGCACCACCGGCGTGCGCTGCCTGGAATCGGCCTGCATGAAGAGCCCGGGAGATAACAAAGAGGCAGGCGAGATCGCGCCCTACAGCGGCGAGACCGACATCTTCATCTACCCAGGCTATGAATGGCGCTGCGTCGATGCGCTGGTCACCAACTTCCACCTGCCGGAGTCGACGCTGATGATGCTGGTGGCCTCCTTCGCGGGCTTCGAGCCGGTGATGAACGCCTACCGGGCCGCGGTCGAGGAGCGCTACGCCTTCTTCAGCTATGGCGACGCCATGTTCCTGACCCGCGCCGACGCCACCTAGCGACGTTCGACAGTCGATATCCGGCAGGCAATATCCAAATACCCCCATTAGCCAGGGCCCGGCGCGTCGGGCCACCCTTCTTTTGGCGCTCTCATGACGGACGGGCCATGCTTGTCACCCGCCCCTTGTCGAGAGCCTTGATACGAGACAGCCTTCATGCGTAACGAATGCTTCATGACCTTCGAGCGCCTGGCCACCGATGGCCGGGCCCGCCGCGGCCGCCTAAGTTTCCCCCGCGGCACCGTGGAAACCCCGGCCTTTATGCCGGTCGGCACCTACGGCACCGTCAAGGGCATGACGCCCCAGTCGGTCGAGGAGATCGGCGCCGAGATCATTCTCGGCAATACCTTCCACCTGTGGCTGCGCCCGGGCACCGAGGTCATCGAAGCACACGGCGACCTGCATGACTTCGCCCACTGGAACAAGCCGATCCTCACCGACTCCGGCGGCTTCCAGGTCTTCTCGCTCGGCAAGACGCGCAAGATCACCGAGGAAGGGGTGCACTTCCGCTCGCCGGTCGACGGTTCCAAGGTCTTCATGGGGCCGGAAGAATCGATGGCGGTGCAGCGCTCGCTGGGCTCGGACGTGGTGATGATCTTCGATGAGTGCACGCCCTACCCGGCTACTCATGATGAAGCCAAGCGCTCGATGGAAATGTCGCTGCGCTGGGCCAAGCGCTCCCGCGATGCGCATGGCGACTCGCCGTCGGCGCTGTTCGGCATCATTCAGGGCGGCATGTACGCGGACCTGCGTGAGGCGTCGCTCAAGGGTCTGGATGAGATCGGCTGCGATGGCTACGCGATCGGTGGGCTTTCCGTGGGCGAGCCCAAGGAAGAGATGATCAAGGTGCTCGACTACCTGCCCGAGTGGATGCCGGCCGACAAGCCGCGCTATCTGATGGGTGTGGGCAAGCCGGAAGACCTGGTCGAAGGCGTGCGTCGCGGCGTCGACATGTTCGACTGCGTGATGCCGACCCGCAATGGTCGCAACGGCCACCTGTTCACCTTCGAAGGCACGATCAAGATCCGCAACGCCCGGCACCGTTACGACACGGCGCCGCTGGAAGCCGACTGCGACTGCTACACTTGCCAGCACTTCTCGCGGGCCTATCTGCATCATCTGGATCGCTGCAGCGAGATGCTCGGCTCGATGCTCAACACCATCCACAATCTTCGCCACTACCAGCGCCTGATGGCCGGTTTGCGCGGTGCCATCGAAGCGGGTACATTGGCGAACTTTGTAGAAGCATACTATGGTCGTCGCGGAATGCCGGTTCCACTGCTGGAACCAAACCCCGAATAACGGGGTCGCAAGCCCGTCTACACCGAATCTGACGACCGGGTGATGGCCTCATCACCCGGTCATTATTGACCCTAGAAACCCTCTCAGGAGAACCAAACCCATGCTGGACTTCTTCATTTCCCCGGCACACGCTGAAGGCGGCGCGGCCGCGGGCGGCGGTATCGCCCAAATCGTTATGCTGGGCGGCTTCGTGCTGATCTTCTACTTCCTGCTGTGGCGTCCTCAGGCCAAGCGGGCCAAGCAGCACAAGCAGCTTATCGGCGGCCTGTCCAAGGGCGACGAAGTGGTCATCGGCGGCGGCATGCTGGGCCGGATCACCAAGGTGACCGACGAGTTCATCTCTATGGAAATCGCCGAAGGCACCGAGATCAACGTGCAGAAGAACGCCGTTGCCTCTGTCCTGCCCAAGGGCACCATCAAGTCAATCTGATCTCGCACCCCGGCACCGCCGGCGGGCAGGCCCGCGCCCGCCCGTTGGCGGTGCGCTGGTGGCGACCCCCTCTTTCGCTCTCGCGATGTCGCCATGTTAGCTACAAGGCAGGGCCTGCATGCTTAACCGTTACCCCCTATGGAAGTATCTGCTGATACTTCTTGTCCTCGCCGTCGGCCTGGTCTATTCGCTGCCCAACCTCTTCCCCGCGGACCCCGCGGTGCAGATCAGCCCAGCCAGTGGCGGCGAAAACCTCAGCGAGTCTCAGCTGGAGCGGGTTCAGTCCGCCCTGGCCGATGCCGACATTCCTCTCAAGTCCACCGAACGCGATACCAATAGCGTCCTGCTGCGCCTCGATAGTGCATCTGATCAGATGCGCGCCCGTGGCGTGGTCGATGGCCTGCTCGACGACAACCATGTCGTCGCCGTGAACCTTGCCGAGTCGACGCCGTCCTGGCTCAAGGACCTGGCCGCCTCGCCGATGACCCTGGGCCTGGATCTGCGCGGTGGCGTGCACTTCCTGCTCGAGGTCGACATGGACGCCGCGGTGACCCAGCGCCTCGAGGTCAACGCCAGCGCCATGCGCGAGACACTGCGCAGCGAACGCATCCGCTACCGCAACACCGACATCAGCGGCCGCACGGTGAGCATGGACTTCATGAACGCCGAGGATCGTGATCAGGCCAGAAACCTGATCAGTCGCGACTTCCCGGACTTCCAGTACGCGGACACCGAGGCGGACCGTGGCGCGACCCTGACCATGACGCTCAGCGATCAGGCGGTCGACGAAATCCAGGACTACGCGATCAATCAGAACCTGACCACCCTGCGCAACCGCGTCAACGAGCTGGGCGTGGCCGAGCCGCTGGTGCAGCGCCAAGGCCCCAATCGCATCGTGGTCGAGCTGCCGGGCGTGCAGGACACCGCCGCCGCCAAGCGCGTGGTAGGTGCCACCGCCAACCTGGAGTTCCGCCTCGAGGCCCGCCCGGACACCCCGGATCAGGAAACCGAGACCGTCGAGTTCCGCTCTAGCCCGCGCACCGCCGAGCTGATGCGCGACGTGATCATCACCGGCGACAGCGTCTCGAGCGCCACGCGCAGCTTCGATGAGAACGGCCGCCCGCAGGTCAACATCGATCTGGACGGCACCGGCGGCACCCTGATGAACCGGGCGACCCGCTCCAACATCGGCCGCAACATGGCCGTGGTATTCATCGAGCACAAGACCAACGACCGCACCGTGATGCAGGACGGCGAGCCGGTGGTAGTGCGCGACCCTTATACCGAGCGCGGCATCATCAGTCTTGCCACCATCCAGAGCGCCCTGGGCAACAGTTTCCGCATCACCGGGCTTGAATCGCCCACCGAAGCGGCCGAGCTGTCGCTGCTGCTGCGCTCAGGCTCGCTGGCCGCACCGATCTACTTCGTGCAGGAACGCACCATCGGCCCAAGCCTCGGGCAGGACAACATCGATCGCGGCATTCTCTCGGTGCAGATTGGTCTGCTGCTGGTGGTGGCCTTCATGCTGGTGCGCTACAAGGCCTTCGGTGTGATCGCCAACGTGGCGCTGGGCATCAACCTGGTGCTGGTGATCGCCGCCATGTCGATGCTCGGCGCTACCCTGACGCTACCCGGCATCGCTGGTATCGTGCTGACCCTCGGCATGGCCGTGGACGCCAACGTGCTGATATTCGAGCGCATACGCGAGGAGTTGCGAACCGGGCTCTCGGTGCAGCAGGCGATCCACGCCGGCTATGAGCGTGCCTTCACCTCGATCGTCGACGCCAACCTGACCACCCTGCTGGTAGCGCTGATCCTGTTCTCGATCGGCACCGGCCCGGTCAAAGGCTTCGCCGTAACCCTGTCGCTGGGCATCCTGACCTCGATGTTCACCGCCCTGATGGTGACCCGCGCCATGGTCAATCTGACCGTCGGCGGCAAGCCACTCAAGAAACTCTGGATATGAGGAGCCTAGCGATGCGACAGTTCGATTTCATGGGCAAGCGCCGCCTGGCCTTCACTACCTCGGCGGTGATGCTGCTGATCGCCCTGGTGTCTCTGGCGGTGCAGCAACTGAGCCTGGGGCTCGACTTCACTGGCGGCACCCTCGTCGAGGTCAGCTATCACACGGCGCCGTCGCTTGACACCGTGCGACAGGCACTGGAGGCCGCCGGCTTCCAGGATATCTCGGTGCAGACCTTCGGCACCGCCGACGAGATCCTGATCCGCCTGCAGCAGGCCTTCGACCCCGATGTCGGCCAGCAGGTCACTGACCTGCTGCGCGCCAGCGGCGATCAGGTCTCGCTGGTGCGGGCCGAATTCGTCGGCGCCCAGGTCGGCGAGCAGCTGCGCGACCAGAGCGGCCTCGGCATGCTGGTAGCGCTGGGCATGGTGATGCTCTACGTGGCCTTCCGTTTCCAGTACAAGTTCGCCGTCGGCGCGATTGTAGCGCTGATTCACGACGTGATCCTGGTGCTTGGCGCCTTCTCGCTGTTCCGGATCGAGTTCGACCTGACGGTGCTGGCTGCGGTGCTGGCGGTGATCGGCTACTCGCTGAACGACACCATCATCGTCTACGACCGGATCCGCGAGAACATCCGTCTTTCGCGTATCGATGACATGTCGGCCATCTTCAACGACGCCATCAACCAGACCCTGAGCCGTACCCTTGCGACATCGGGTACCACGGTGCTGGTGCTGCTGGCCCTGCTGGTACTGGGCGGCGACATGATCCACAACTTCGCCGTGGCGCTGCTGATCGGCGTCGGTGTGGGTACCTTCTCGTCAATCTACGTCGCCTCGGCGCTGCTGCTGCCGCTCAAGCTGCAGCGCACCGACCTGATTCCAGCGCCGAAGGAAAACGAGGACGCAGAGGAGCTGCCTTAATAGGCACCCTACTCTGACGCGCCCCCGTCGTTTCACTGACGGACTCTCACGCCCCCGCTCATCGAGCGGGGGCGTTTTTTTGGTGTGAGGCGATGCGCAACGTCAACGACGTTTCGTAAAACGCCTGGAACGATTGCTGATCCAGTTACTGATCCAGTTACTGACCCAGTTCGTCTCGCCAGGAGTAGCGCGGCGCGAAGCCGACCAGACGACGGGCTTTTTCGATGCAGTAAAAGGTCTCGAATTCGCCCATTTCACGCCTGACCGGCACGTCAGAATAGAAGCGCTCGATCACCTGAGCCGTGGTCAACCCCACCGACATATCGTTATTGGCGACGTTGAACACCTGGTACCCCAGGCCATCCGTTTTCAGGCAGCAATCGACCATCTGCCCCAGGTCCCGGGCGTCGATATAGGCAAAGATGTTGCGACGACGCAGCGCCGGGTTGTCCATATAGGCCGGGAAATGCTGGCGGTACTCGTGGGGCTCGATGACGTTGTTGATGCGCAGACCGTAGATATCGATGCCTGAGCGTTCATGGAAGGAGCGCGCCGTCACCTCGTTGACCACCTTGCTCATGGCGTAGCTATCCTGGGGCACTGTGGGATGGTCTTCATCCACAGGCAGATAGTCCGGTTTCTTCTCGCCATCGGCGAAGCAGACGCCGTAAGTGGTCTCGCTGGAGGCGAAGATAACCTTGGGAATGCCTAGCTTAGTGGCGGCATCCAGCACGTTGTAGGTGCTCAAGGTGTTGATGCGGTAGGTCTCGTTGTCCGGCCGGTGCAGTATGGCGGGTATGGCCCCGAAGTGAACAATGGCATCGTAACGCGGCACGCCGGTGCCCGGTTCCAGCTCGTCGATCCCGGCGTAGGCCTGGCAGGCATTGAACACCTGACCGGCGTCGGTCAGGTCCACCTTGAGGGTGGTAATGCCGGGCACATCGGACGCCATCCAATCCAGGTTGGTGACTCTGTGCCCCTGATCGCGAAGATAGGCCGTGGCATGGCGACCCGCCTTTCCGCTGCCGCCAGTGAACAGAAGACGCATATGGATTCCTTAGTCGGTGGAACGAAAAGCTTAATGCAATAAGATGACCCCGCTCATCCTAGCAACAACCCGCTATCCGCGCCGACAAGCAGCCACGCCCTTCTTGATCGACTGCCATTCAGTCGTGGCCTTTCAGTCATCGCCTTTCAGCCGAGGACACTCAATCAAGGCCATTCAATCGAGGCCATTCGATCGAGGCCATTCGATCGAGGCCATTAGCAGTCTTTTGATAGTCAGGCTGACTGCCTTGTGAAGGCGTGATGGCAGGCATAAAAAAACCCCACACGCCTGAGCATGTGGGGTTTCATCTGTGTCTTTCTAACTCTTTCTATCGCTATCGATGCAGGCCTTGCGCCAATCGATGCATGCATTGCACCAATGACAGCGCGCCAATGACGAGCCGTCAATCAAGAGGCGGGGCACTCAGACCATATGCGGCTTGAGCTGCTGCATCATCGCCTTGTAGAGGCGCGGACCGGCGGCCATCAGCTGGCCTTCGATCTCGACGCTGGGGCCGCCGTCCGGGGTGCCCATCAGAGCGCCGGTTTCCTTGAGAAGCAGCGTGCCGACCAGTTTGTCCTGCTCCTCGAGGCCGAGCACGAAGGCCGCATCGCAGCGACCGCTGGCCAGTTCGGCCAGGTCGAGCAGGCCGCTGCCGGTGGCGATCTGCGTTTCGACCTGCGGGCCGAGCTGCTGCACCAGTGTCAGGTAGGTCGGCAGGTGACGCGGGCGCAGCCACATCTCAGGCAGCCCCATCGCCAGACGCGAGCCGGCAATGGCCGTGGTCTTCGGCACGCGAATGCGCTTGCCGTTACGCTGGGCGCCACGACCGCGGCTGGCCAGGAATTCGGTATCGGCGAACGGGCAGATCACAATGGCGTGTTCGGGACGACCCTTGACCAGGCACACCAGCGACAGGGCAAAGCCGCTGCCGGCAACGCTCAAGTTGGAATAGCCGTGGAAGGGTTCGATCTTCCAGTGATGATCGCCGCCTTCGCCCTGACCCTCACGGTAGGGAATGTAGCGACCGGAAACGCCGTGCTCGGGATAACCGCGGGACAGCTGGTTGGCCACCAGCGTCTCGACGTTGCGGCCGGCGTCTTCGAGCAGGCGGTCGAGATTGTGTTCATCATGAGAGTTTTCGATGCGCTCACGAATGCGCACGAACTGTTCGGCGGCACTACGCATGGCGCGCAGACCGAATTGGACCATCGGATGCATGATCGGGCCTTCGAGGAGTCGGGTACTGTTAAAGAACGGTGACGCAAATCGGGGCGTATACTAGCAGATTCGCCATCCCTTCGCCATCGACAGCACAGGCCAAGGGCCGCAAGCGACCGGTGGTGCATGCTAGACTGTGCCGCCCATCGACACTCAAGACAGGCCCTGGCCCCATGCTCGAGCGCATTCGCATCGTCCTCATCGGCACCAGCCATCCCGGTAATATCGGCGCCACCGCCCGCGCCATGCACAACATGGGCCTCGCCGATCTGGCCCTGGTCGCGCCGCGCAGCGAGTCGCGCTCGGCAGAGGCTATCTCGCGGGCCTCGGGGGCCGACAAGATCCTCCATCACGCCCCGGTGTACGACAACCTGGAAAGCGCCGTGGCCGACTGCCGGCTGGTAGTCGGCGCCAGCGCCCGCTCGCGCACCCTGCCCTGGCCGATGATCACCCCGCGTGCCCTCGGCGAGCGCCTGCCGGCGGAGCTTGCCGATGCCGATGCCCGGGTAGCGCTGGTGTTCGGCCGCGAGGATACCGGCCTGACCAACGCCGAATTGCAGCGCTGTCATGCCCATGTGCATATCCCCACCAACCCGGACTACAGCTCGCTGAACCTGGCCGCCGCCGTACAGGTGCTGACCTATGAATGCCGCCTGGCCTGGCTTGATCACCAACCGGGCGGCCCGGCACCGGAAGCCGACACCGAGTCGGCCACGCAGCGCGACGCCGAGGCCGACCAGGCGGCGGCGAGCGCCGAGCATGAGGCCGTCTTCGGCATCGCCTGGGATCACCCACCGGCCAGCCACGCCGATCTGGAGCGTTACTTCGAACACCTGGAGCGCACGCTGATCACCCTCAAGTTCCATGACCCTGACAAGCCCCGCCAGCTGATGGCCCGGCTACGCCGCCTATATATGCGCGCCCGGCCGGATCAGATGGAGATCAACATTCTGCGCGGCATTCTCAGCGCCACCGAGAAGCAGGCCGCGCGTAACGATCAAGGGTGATAATGAGGGCGTCTGCATAAGCTGACGTGAGAGGGCGCCTTGCAGCGGACAACCGGCGCCCCAATAATCAGAGTCCGCTCGGTTCTGCTGCGTGCCGACTTTCTTCCATAAGGATTTGCCGCATGTTTCGTCGTCTGCGAGAAGATATTAACAGCGTGTTCGCCCGAGACCCGGCGGCGCGCAACTTCCTGGAAGTGCTGACCAACTACCCGGGCCTGCATGCCCTGCTGGCGCATCGTCTGAGCCACTGGCTGTGGCAGAAGAACTGCAAGTGGCTGGCACGCACCCTGTCGCAGCTGTTCCGCGTGCTGACCGGCATCGAAATCCACCCCGGGGCTACCATCGGCCGGCGCTTCTTCATCGACCATGGCATGGGCGTGGTGATCGGTGAGACCACCGAGGTCGGCGACGACGTGACCCTCTACCAGGGCGTAACCCTGGGCGGCACCAGCTGGCATAAGGGCAAGCGTCACCCGACCCTGGAGAACGGCGTGATCGTCGGCGCCGGCGCCAAGATTCTCGGTCCCTTCACGGTGGGGGCGGGGGCCAAGATCGGCTCCAATGCGGTGATCACCAAGGCAGTGCCGAGCGGCGCTACCGTGGTCGGCATTCCCGGCAAGATCGTCAAGCGCGAAGAGCCTGACAGCGAGGAAGTCCTCGACATCGACCCGGCCCGCCGCGAGGCGATGCGCCAGAAGTTCGGTTTCGATGCCTACGGCGTCAGCCAGGACATGCCCGACCCGGTAGCGCGCTCGATGCAGGCGATGCTTGACCACATGCATGCTGTCGATGGCCGCATCGAGCTGATGTGCGAGACCCTGCGCCGGCTCGACCACAGCTATCGAGCAGGCCAACTGCCGGAGCTGCGCGACGAGGATTTCGAGGGCGTGCTCGCCGATGTCGACAGCTGCTGCCCGCCGCTTGACGACGACCAGGGCAAGGGCCCCGCCACTGCCGCCCAGGAAGCGCCCCGCAAGCAAAGCGGCGGAAGCGCCTGAGCCTTTAGCTCCGAATTAAGCCTTTAGCGCCGAATTAAGCCTCTTGAGCGCCCCGGGCCTAATTGTTGACCGCGATACTCGGGATTCTCATAATGGTCGTCTAGCGATCATCCTTCGGCCCGCCGCGTGCGGGTCGGTCCTCGACCCTCTGCGTGCGACTCTGCTATGCGCTTGACCACCAAAGGACGTTACGCCGTCACCGCGATGCTCGATCTGGCGATGAATGGCGCCGCCACGCCCACCAGCCTGGCCGACATTTCCAAGCGCCAGGAGATCTCGCTGTCCTATCTTGAGCAGCTGTTCTCGCGTCTGCGTCGCGCCGGCCTGGTCAAGAGCGTGCGCGGTCCCGGGGGCGGCTATCTGTTGGCTGGTGACCCGGTGGATATTTCGGTCGCACGGGTCATCGATGCGGTCAACGAGTCGGTGGACGCCACCCGCTGCCAGGGGTTGTCCGACTGCCAGCAGGGCGACACCTGCCTGACCCACCACCTGTGGTGCGATCTCTCGAAGGAGATCCACGGCTTTCTCGACGGCATCAGCCTCGGCGAGCTAGTCAACCGCCACGAGGTCAAGAATATCGCCAAGCGCCAGCGGCTGCGCGCCGACGAGGACACCATCGCCGTGTCGTCGCCGACGGCGCCCTGACTCCGTTACCTCACTGTCAACCGGATCACCATGAGCGCTCCCGTCTATCTCGATTATGCTGCCACCACGCCCGTCGACCCGCGAGTCGCCGAGGTGATGGCGCGTCACCTGACCATGGATGGCACCTACGCCAACCCGGCGTCGCGCAGCCATATCGCCGGCTGGCTGGCCGAACAGGCGGTCGAGGGCGCACGCCGCCAGGTCGCCGACCTGATCGGCGCCGATCCCCGAGAGATCGTCTGGACCAGCGGCGCCACCGAGGCCGATAACCTGGCCCTGACCGGCTTCATGCGCGCCAATCGCGCCCGGGGCCGCCATCTGGTGACCTCGATCATCGAACACAAGGCGGTCGTCGACACCGCCAAGGCCCTCGAGGCGGAAGGGTTCGAGGTGACCTGGCTTAAGCCCGGCGCCGACGGCCGCATCACGCCTGACCAGCTCGCCGACGCCATGCGCGACGACACCGCGCTGGTCTCGCTGATGGCGGTCAACAATGAGCTCGGCACCATCAATGACCTCACGGCCCTGTCAGAGGTCGTGCATGCTCGCGGCGCGACCTTCCACGTCGATGCTGCCCAGGCGCCGGGCAAGCTGCCGCTCGACGTCACCGCCATGGGCATCGATCTGCTGTCGCTGTCGGCCCACAAGGCCTATGGCCCCAAGGGCATCGGCGCACTCTATGTGAAGCGCGACCCGGACCTGCGAATCGAGGCGCTGATCCACGGCGGCGGCCACGAGCGCGGCATGCGTTCGGGCACCCTGCCGACTCATCAGATCGTCGGCATGGGCGAGGCCTTTGCCCAGGCGGCCAGCGAAGGCGACGCTGATCGCGCCCACGCCAGTGCCCTTCAGCAGCGCTTCCTGGATGGCCTCGAGGGGCTCGAGGGCCTGCACCGCAACACCGACACCCGGGTGTCGGTGCCGCACATCATCAACCTGGCCTTCAGCGGCCTGGACGGCGAGTCGCTGCTGATGGCGCTGCGCGGCCTGGCGATTTCCACCGGGTCGGCCTGCAACTCGGCAAGCGTCGAGCCGTCCTATGTACTGAAGGGCATCGGCGTGCCCCGGGCGCAGGCCCTGGCCTCGCTGCGCTTCAGCGTCGGCCGCTTCACCACCGAGGCCGACATCGACACCGCCATCGCCGAACTCCGGCATGCCGTGCCGGCGCTGCGTCGCTGACCGCATCACTTACACTCTCGCATCACTTATACTCTGGGGCAGCTCGCTGACACTTTTATCGCGCTCCCTCTTTGCGCACCCTTTGCATGCTCATGCGCTCCCACGTACCCGACACCTTCTAGGAGGCTCGCACCATGGCCCATCTATCGATCACTCCCGCCGCCGCCAGCCAAATCCGTCAGGTGCTCGACGAGCGCGGCCACGGCCTCGGCCTGCGCGTTTCGGTCAAGCCGAGCGGCTGCTCCGGCTACAGCTACGTGCTGGACTTCGCCGATGAGACCGGCGGCGACGACGTCACCTTCGAGGAGCACGGCGTGGCCGTGTATGTCGCGCCCGAAGCGCTGGACATGCTCGATGGCAGCGAAGTCGACTATGTCTCGGAAGGCCTCAACCGCTTTTTCCGCTTCAACAACCCCAACGTCAAGGATCAGTGCGGCTGCGGCGAAAGCTTCACCGTCTGAACCACGAGTCACCATCGAGTCTGCCTGAACGACGACAGCGACTCCCTTCGGGTCTCGCGACCATCGCGACCATCGCGACCACAAGCGCGGTGGTCGGCCTGGTGTGTTGGTCAAAGATTGTCCCCCGCGGACTTCCGGCGTTATAATCCGCGCCTCATCAGCCGCCGAGCGCGGCGGATCCACGATTTTCGACGCGCCGCCCGTGGCATGCACCTCTTGTGTCTCGCTTCGGGCGGCGCGCCGTCCTATGAAGTTCCTGACGCTTCCAACCCCCTACGGAGACCTGTCCCATGGCTACCGAACGCACGCTGTCCATCATCAAGCCCGATGCCGTTTCCAAGAACGTGATCGGCGAGATCTACACTCGCTTCGAAAAGGCCGGCCTCAAGATCGTCGCGGCCAAGATGATCCACCTCTCCCAGGAAAAGGCCGAAGGCTTCTACGCCGAGCACAAGGAACGCCCCTTCTTCGGCGCACTGACCGGCTTCATGACCTCCGGTCCGGTGATGGTTCAGGTGCTGGAAGGCGAGAACGCTATCGCCGTCAACCGTGACCTGATGGGTGCCACCAACCCGAAAGAAGCCGAAGCCGGTACCATCCGCGCTGACTTCGCTGAATCTATCGATGCCAACGCCGCCCACGGCTCCGACTCCGTTGAGTCTGCCGAGCGTGAAGTGGCCTACTTCTTCGGCGCCGACGAGATCTGCCCGCGCGGCTGATAGCGTCTCCACGCGGGAGGCCCGGCCTCCCGCGTACCGCCCACCGACCCCGCGATGCCGACCATGACTGCCACGACCGACACCCCGTCCCGCACCAATCTGCTCGGCATGTCCCGAGAGCAGATGGAATCCTTCTTCCTGTCCATCGGCGAGAAGAAGTTCCGCGCTGCCCAGCTGATGAAGTGGATTCATCAGGAAGGCTGTGACGACTTTGCCGCCATGACCAATCTCTCCAAGGCCCTGCGCGAACGCCTGGCCGAGGTGGCCGAGATCCGCGGCCCCGGCGTGGTCTATGAAGGCACCTCCAGCGACGGGACCCGCAAGTGGGTACTCGAGGTCGAGGATGGCAGCTACGTGGAAACCGTGCTGATCCCGGCCGAGAACGGCAAGCGCCGGACCCTGTGCGTGTCCTCGCAAGTCGGCTGCTCGCTGGATTGCAGCTTCTGCTCCACCGGCAAGCAGGGCTTCCAGCGCAACCTCACCGCCGCCGAGATCATCGGCCAGGTGTGGGTCGCCCAGCGCAGCGTAGGGCCGCGCCGCGACACCGCCAACCGCCCGGTCACCAACGTGGTGATGATGGGCATGGGCGAGCCGCTGATGAACTATGATGCCGTCGTGCCGGCCATGAAGCTGATGCTCGACGACAACGGCTACGGCCTCTCCAAGCGTCGCGTCACCCTGTCGACCTCCGGCGTGGTGCCGAAAATCGACCAGCTTGGCGACGATATCGACGTGAGCCTGGCCATCTCGCTGCACGCCGCCACCGACGAGTTGCGCAGCGAACTGGTACCGCTCAACCGCAAGTACAACATTCGCTCTCTGATCGATGCCTGCAAGCGTTACCTGGCCAAGTGCGACGACACCCGCATCATTACCATCGAATATACGCTGATCAAGGACGTCAACGACCAGCAGGAGCATGCCGAGCAGCTCGCCGCCCTTCTCGAGGAGTTGCCGTGCAAGATCAACCTGATTCCGTTCAACCCCTTCCCGCACTCGGGCTACGAGAAGCCGTCGCGTAACCAGACGATGCGCTTCCAGCAGTGGCTCTACGAGCTGGGGTACACCGCCCCGGTGCGCAGCACCCGTGGCGATGACATCGATGCGGCCTGCGGCCAGCTGGTCGGTCGGGTCAAGGACCGCACCAAGCGCCACGAACGCTATATCCAGTCGATCCAGCTCGACGCCGACTGACGGCCCGGGGTGCGCTTGACTTCAACCAGGCAGAACGCTTTGATGGGCAAGCCTTATCGGTCACGGCAACACCTCATATGCCGTGACCGACTGTTACCCGGAACGCTTCCATCATGCCGCAAGAGATGTCCATGACCCGTCGTCATCGTCGACCGGCTTTTGCCGGACGAGGCGCCCTGATCACCACCCTGCTCTGCATGGTGTGGCTCGGCGGCTGCGCCGCTCCTGCGTCGCAGCAGCGTGATCAGGAAGACTCTGCCGAGGCCTACACCCGCCTCGGCACGGCTTATCTCGAGCGCAACAACCTGCCGCGCGCCACCCGTGCTCTCAACAATGCACTCAAGGCCGATCCCAACGACCCTGAAGCGCTGCAGGCCATGGCGATGATTTTCCAGCGCCAGGGCGAGGCTACCCTGGCTAGTGAATACTTTCGGCGCGCGCTGGACGCCGCTCCCGATTTGACCCGGGCACGCAACAACTTCGCCGCCTTCCTGTATGCTCAGGGACGAACCCGCGAAGCCTGCGATCAGCTGGCCCTTGCCAGCGAAGACACACAATACGCCAATCGCGCCCAGCTTTTTGCCAATCTGGGCCAGTGCCAGCGCGAACTTGGGAATCCGGTACAGGCACGGGAGGCCTTGGAGCGTGCCAAGGTCATCGACCCGCGCATGACCCGAAGTTATCTACTGCTGGCACAGCTTGACTACGCGCAGGGGCATCAAGCCCGTGCCTGGGACAATATCCAGGCGCACATGCGCCTGGCAGGCATCACCCCGGAGAACCTGGCGCTGGCGCGCGACATCGCTCTCGCCAGGGGCGACACCGAGCAGGCCGACTTTTATGCCCGCCAGCTCGCGTCCTCAGGTTCACCGGATGGGTCCCGTGGCACGCCCTGACAACCGATTTTTGATCAAGGATGCTCAGTCATGAGCGACATGCACGACAACGACACCGTCGATATGGCCCGCCAGGCATCCCCCGGTGACATGCTACGCAGCGAACGCGAAAACCAGGGGCTTTCCGTGGAAGAGGTCGCCACATCCCTGAACTTGCGTCCCGCCGTGGTCTACGGCCTGGAAAAAGACGACTACGCGCAGGTGCCAGTGGCTGCCTATCGCCGCGGCTATCTGCGCGCCTATGCCCGCCTGCTGGGCATCGATGAGAAGGGTGTGCTGGATGCCTATCGTGACGTCAACGGCCCTACTGAAACCGAGCGCCGTGTGACGCCAGTCAAGGTCGCCAAGCCGCCCTCGCGGATTGGCGCCTGGCTGGTCAAGCTGGTCACCCTGGTCGTGATTCTCGGCCTCGCCGGCCTGACACTACTGTGGTGGCAGAGCCGCGAAAGCAGCGGTCTGCCGGGGCTTGGCGACAACGAGCCGGTGGCCGTGGATACCTTGGACGGCACTCCCGTGACCGAGGAACCAGCTGGCGTCGACGCAAACAGCGCGGATGCGACCGCCGCGAACTCGGCCAATGGCGACACCGCCGTCGAAACTGCCATCGACGAGGAAATGCCACCGCTGCCCGCCGAGGACAGCGACATGGGCCTGACCGATGGTGCGAGCGCCACAGGTGCCGGCCAATCGTCGGGCACCGATACTGGCGCCCAGGCGACTGCTGCCAACGCCCAGCAAGCCGAGTCCGCCTCGAGCACGTCCGAAAACGTCGCCACCGGGTCTGACTCGACAGAAGCGAGTAACACCTCTGATGCCGCGGGCCCCGACGTGCTGGAGCTGAGCTTCAACGAGCAATCCTGGACCGAGATCTTCGATGCCAACGACGACCGCATCTTCGTTGGCCTGCAGTCGGCCGGCAGCAGCGCCCGTGCCGAAGGCGTGCCGCCCTTCCGCCTGACCATCGGCAACGCCAGCGGTGTAGAGCTGCGTTACCAGGGCGAGGCCGTCGACCTTGGCGAGTACGCCGGCAACAACAACGTCGCCCGCTTCAGCCTAGGAGAATGATTCCGCATGCACGCGCAGTCTCCCATCGTTAGACGCCGCTCACGCCAGATTCATGTCGGCAACGTGCCCGTGGGCGGCGATGCGCCGATCTCGGTGCAGAGCATGACCAACACCGACACCCTGGACGTGGCCGCCACCGTCGGTCAGATCCGACAGCTCGAGGCCGCCGGCGCCGACATCGTGCGCGTCAGCGTGCCGGACATGGATGCCGCCGAGGCCTTCGGCCGCATCAAGCGCGAGGTAAACGTCCCGCTGGTCGCGGATATCCACTTCGACTACCGGATCGCCCTGCGCGTCGCCGAGCTCGGCGTCGACTGCCTGCGCATCAACCCCGGCAACATCGGCCGAGAGGACCGCGTCCAGGCGGTGGTCAGCGCCGCCCGCGACAACGGCATCCCGATCCGCATCGGCGTCAACGCAGGCTCGCTGGAGAAGGACCTGCAGAAGAAATACGGCGAACCCACGCCGGCGGCCCTGGTCGAATCGGCGATGCGCCACATCGATCACCTCGACCGCCTCGATTTCCAGGAATACAAGGTCAGCGTCAAGGCCTCGGATGTGTTCATGGCGGTGGCCGCCTACCGCGACCTCGCCACGCGCATCGAGCAGCCGCTGCACCTGGGTATCACCGAGGCCGGCGGTCTGCGCTCGGGTACGGTGAAGTCGTCGATCGGTCTCGGCATGCTGTTGATGGACGGCATCGGCGACACCATCCGGGTGTCGCTGGCCGCCGATCCGGTCGAGGAGATCAAGGTCGGCTTCGACATGCTCAAGAGCCTCAAGCTCCGCGCCAAGGGCATCAACTTCATCGCCTGCCCCAGCTGCTCACGTCAGAACTTCGACGTCATCGGCACCATGAATGCCCTCGAGGAGCGCCTCGAGGACGTCATGACGCCGCTGGATGTCTCGGTGATCGGCTGCGTGGTCAACGGTCCCGGGGAAGCCAAGGAAACCGATGTCGGCCTGACCGGCGGCTCCCCGGCCAACCTCGTCTACCTCGACGGCAAGCCGGCCAGCAAGCTGCGCAACGACCATCTGGTCGACGACCTTGAAGCGCTGATCCGCGAACGGGTCCGCCTCAAGGAACAGGCCGAGCAGGACGTCATCGCCCGGGACGCCTGAGCCCGACGCCCCCCTCAAGGAGCAAGCAGTGAGCAAGCCCGAAGTAAGCAAGAAAAAAATCCAGGCCATCCGCGGCATGAACGACCTGCTGCCGGACCAGTCGCCCCTGTGGCAGTACTTCGAGGGCCAGGTCCGCGCCCTGATGGGCCGCTACGGCTATGACGAGATCCGCACTCCGGTGGTCGAGCAGACCGCGCTGTTTAAGCGCTCGATCGGTGAAGTCACCGACATCGTCGAGAAGGAGATGTACACCTTCGAGGACCGTAACGGCGACAGCCTGACCCTGCGTCCCGAGGGCACGGCGAGCTGCGTGCGCGCGGCCATGGAACAGGGCCTTTTGCACAACCAGACGCAGCGACTGTGGTACCAGGGCCCGATGTTCCGCCACGAGCGTCCCCAGAAGGGCCGCTATCGGCAGTTCCACCAGGTCGGCATCGAGACCTATGGCCTAGAAGGCCCGGACATCGACGCCGAGGTCATCCTGCTGTCGGCGCGGTTGTGGAAGCAGCTCGGCCTCGACAAGCACGTCACCCTGGAACTGAACTCGCTGGGCTCCATTGATGCCCGCGCCGCCTACCGCGACCTGCTGGTGGCCTACTTCGAGAAGCACCTGGAGGTCCTCGACGAGGACTCCCAACGTCGCCTCTCAAGCAACCCGATGCGCATCCTGGATTCCAAGAACCCGGCGATGGTTGATGTCATCGAAGGCGCGCCCAAGCTGATGGATCACCTCGACGAGGAATCCCGCACGCACTTCGAAGAGCTGACCGCGATCCTCGATGCCGCCGGCATCGATTATGTGATCAACCCGCGCCTGGTGCGCGGCCTCGACTACTATTCGCGTACCGTCTTCGAGTGGACCACCACCGCGCTTGGCAGCCAGGGCACCGTCTGTGCCGGCGGCCGCTACGATGGCCTGGTCGAACAGCTGGGCGGCAAGCCGACCCCGGCGGTCGGCTTTGCCATGGGCGTCGAGCGGCTGATCCTGCTGCTCGAGACCCTCGAACTGGTGCCCGATGAGGCCCGCCCGCCGCTGGATGTCTACCTGCTCGGCATGGACGCAGCGGCCACCCGCAGCGCCCTGCTGCTGGGCGAGACGCTGCGCGGCGCACTGCCCGAACTGCGTGCCCAGGTGCACTGCGGCGGCGGCAGCTTCAAGAGCCAGATCAAGAAGGCCGACAAGAGCGGCGCCCGACTCGCGCTGTTGATCGGCGAGGATGAACTCGCCGAAAATGCCGTGACCGTCAAATTCATGCGCGAGGACCGGGAGCAGCAGCGCCTGTCCCGCGAGACCCTCGCCGAGGTCCTGCCGGCACTGGTCGACCGGCCGCTGGGCCACGCCTAACATCCATGATGCCCACCCCCGCACCGGCTGCCGTTGCGGGGGTCACTGACGCAAGGAGACCGCCCGTGGCGGAGCTGAACACCGAAGAAGAACAGCTAGAGGCCATCAAGCGCTGGTGGAAAGAAAACGGCACCTCGCTGATCGCCGGCGTGGTGATCGCCGCCGCCGGGATCTTCGGCTGGAAGGCCTGGGAGGGCTATCAGGCCAATCAGGCCGAGGCCGCCTCCATGCGCTACCAGCAGCTGCTGACTCTGGCCAGCCAGCCAACGCTTGAAGACGCTGCCCTGACCCAGGCCCGCGAGCAGGTGACCGCGCTCAACGACGAACACGGCGGCAGCCTCTACGCCGACCTGGCCACACTGATCGAGGCACGTCTGGCGGTGGCCGACGGTGATCTGACCGGCGCCCGTGATGCCCTGTCCAGGCTGATCGAGTCGACCGATCGCGGCTATCTCAAGGACCTGGCGCGGCTGCGCCTGGCCCGTCTGCAACTGGCCGACGACGAGGCCGACACCGCGCTTGCCACCCTGGACGCCATCACTAGTGAAGCCCTCGGCGCCCAGCGCATGGAACTGCGTGGCGACGCCCAGCTGTCGCTCGGCAACCGGGAAAATGCCCGCGAGGCCTATCGCGAAGCCCTGGCCACCGCCGAAGCCAGCGGTCAGCCGCTGTTCGGCACACAGCTCAAGCTCGACAACCTCGGTGCAGAGGAAGCCACGCTATGAAATCGACTCTGGTGATCGCGTTGGCATCACTTAGCCTACTCGCCGGCTGTGCCGGTCAGGTCGAACCCGAGACGCCGCCCAAGGAACTCACCAGCTTCACCGAGAGTGTGACGCTGGACGGCCTCTGGTCCGTGCAGGTCGGCGACGGCCTTGGCGAGGCGCGCTATCCAATCAGCCCGTCCCTGGACGGCGACACCCTGTTCGCCGCCGATGCCGAAGGCGAACTGATGGCGATCGACGCCGAGAACGGCGAACGGCGCTGGACGGTCGAGCTCGACAATCCCGTCTC
This sequence comes from Onishia taeanensis, assembly GCF_003268885.1. Taxonomy (GTDB): domain Bacteria; phylum Pseudomonadota; class Gammaproteobacteria; order Pseudomonadales; family Halomonadaceae; genus Onishia; species Onishia taeanensis_A. The sequence goes on along the minus strand of NZ_QLSX01000006.1, from coordinate 161,836 downwards.
CAGCGGCCTGACCGCCGTGGCCGAGCGGCTCTATCTGGGCACCCGCAACGGCGAAGTGCTGGCCATCGACCAGGCCGACGGCAAGGTGCTGTGGCGCTCTCGCGTGCCCAGCGAAGTGCTGGCCGCCCCCCAGCCCAACCAGCGGCTGCTCGTTGTACAGAGCGTCGATGGCAGCGTCACTGCGCTTGAGCGCGACAGCGGCGCCGAGCAGTGGGTCTATACCACCAGTGACCCCGCCTTGACCCTGCGCGGCACCGGCACGCCGAGGGTCATCGAGCCGGTGACCTTCGCCGGCTTCGCCAACGGCCGCATCGCCACCATCGACAACCGCAGCGGCCAGGCCCTCTGGGAGCAGCGCATCGCCGTGCCCAAGGGCCGCAGCGAAGTGGATCGCCTGATCGACCTCGACGGCGAGCCGCTGCTGACCCGCGATGGCCGCCTCTACCTGACCAGCTACCACGGCCGCCTGGTGGCCATGGAAGCCCAGAGCGGCGAGACCCTGTGGGAGCGCGACATCTCGAGCTACCTGTCACCGCTGCTGGTCGGCGAGACCCTCTACGTCATCGACGACGCCAGCCATGTGCTGGCGCTGGACGCCCTGTCCGGCCAAATCAAATGGCGCAGCAACGCCCTCGAAGGTCGCCAGCTGACTGCCCCGGCCTTTGCCGACGGCAAGCTGGTGCTCGGCGATTTCGAAGGCTATTTGCACCTGCTCGATGCCACCGACGGCCGCCTGGCCGGTCGCGAGCACATCGATAGCTCGGGCATCAGCCTGCGCCCCCTCACTGACGGTCGGCGCATTCATGCGCTGGCCAACGACGGGCGCCTAGAGGCGCTGGAGATCCGCGAACTACCATGAATCCTGTCATCGCCCTGGTCGGCCGACCCAATGTCGGCAAGTCCACGCTCTTCAACCGCCTGACCCGTTCGCGGGACGCCCTGGTGGCCGACTTCCCGGGCCTCACCCGTGACCGCAAGTACGGCAACGGGGCACTCGGCGACAAGACCTACACGGTGATCGATACCGGCGGCATCAGTGGCGACGAGCAAGGCATCGACGCCGCCATGGCCGAACAGTCGCTACTGGCCATCGACGAGGCCGACATCGTGCTGTTCATGGTCGACGGTCGCGCCGGCCTGAACGTCGCCGACGAGGCCATCGCCAACCACCTGCGCGTCAACCAGAAGAAGACCTGGCTAGTCGTCAACAAGACCGACGGCCTGGACGAAGACACCGCGTCCGGTGACTTCTGGGGACTGGGCATCGGCGACCCGCGCCCGATCGCCGCGGCCCACGGCCGCAACGTCACCTCGCTGATCGAGGAAGTGCTCGAGCCCTTCCCCGAGCGTGAAGCCAACGCCGCGCCGCCGGACCTGAGCAACGGGATTCGCATCGGCGTGATCGGCCGGCCCAACGTCGGCAAGTCGACCCTGGTCAATCGCCTGCTCGGCGAAGACCGGGTGGTGGTCTTCGACGAGGCGGGCACCACCCGCGACGCCATTGAGATCCCCTTCGAGCGCCGCGGCAAGCCCTATGTGCTGGTCGACACTGCCGGGGTTCGTCGGCGCAAGAACGTCACGGAAATCGCCGAGAAGTTCTCGATCATCAAGACGCTGGACGCCATCAAGGAGTGCCATGTCGCGATCATGGTGCTGGACGCGCGCTCAGGCCTGGTCGAGCAGGACCTGCACCTGCTCGACTATGTGCTGAGTTCTGGGCGTGCCCTGGTGCTGGCAGTCAACAAGTGGGACGGCCTGGAGGCCGAAGCCAAGGACAAGATGCGCGCCGCCATCAAGCGCCGCCTGGGCTTCGCCGACTACGCCGAGATGCACTTCATTTCGGCGCTGCACGGCACCGCGGTGGGCGATCTCTATCCGTCCATCGACCGCGCCTTTGCCTCTGCCAACAGCCACTGGTCGACCAACCGCCTGACCAACATCCTGCAGGATGCGGTCACCGAGCATCAGCCGCCGCTGGTCCATGGCCGCCGCATCAAGCTGCGCATGGCGCACCAGGGCGGCAGCAACCCGCCGATCATCGTCGTGCACGGCAACCAGACCGAAGCGCTGCCGGAAGCCTACAAACGCTTCCTGACCAACACCTTCCGCAAGGTACTCAAGGTGCGCGGCACGCCGATCCGCTTCGAGTTCCGCTCCGGCAAGAACCCGTATGACAGCATGGCCGGCGCCGGCGACCGCGAGAAGGCCAAGAAGCGCGAGCTGGGCCGGACCAAGGAAGCCCGCAAGAACCGCCGCTAGGCTGGCTCACGAGAGCCTTCAGAAGCACCTGGCGCATCACAAGCCCCCGTCGGACTCGCTCCGGCGGGGGCTGTGTTTTTAAAGACGACGTGTGAATAGCGCTTGTGAATAGGGCTTGTAAAGACCGGTTGTGCAGCAGCACTCGACCCAGGGCTTTCAGCCAGGTTCAGGCTTCTGCCTGCAGACGCCGGCTACCGATCCACTGGCAGGCGAACTGCCAGGCGATGCGCCCGCTGCGTCCGCCGCGCAGGGTGGCGAAGCGCACGGCCTCGGCGCGGGCATCGGGCGACCAGTCCTCGGCGGCGCCGAGATGGGCGACCCAGTGCTGGCAGGTCTCCAGGTAGGCGTCCTGGCTGAAGGGATGGAAGGCCAGCCAGAGGCCGAAACGGTCCGACAGCGAGATTTTCTCCTCGACGGCATCGCCATGATGCAGCTCATCGTCCACCACGCGGGTTGCCTGATTGTCGCTCATGGATTCCGGCAGCAGATGGCGACGGTTAGAGGTGGCGTAGAGCAGCACATTCTCGGGTGGGCCGGTGATAGCGCCGTCGAGCACGCTCTTCAGGGCCTTGTAGGCATCGTCGTGGCCCTCGAAAGACAGATCGTCGCAATACACCACGAAACGATGCGGCTCGTTGCGCAGCAGAGCCACCAGGCTCGGCAGACCCGCCAGATCGTGCCGGTCCACCTGCACCAGGCGTAGCCCTTCAGGGGCCAGGCCATTGAGCAGGGCCCGAACCAGCGATGACTTGCCACTGCCTCGGGCGCCCCACAGCAGGGCATGGTTGGCGGGGTAGCCGCGCAGGAAGGCGCGGGTATTGTCGATCAGCGCGCGCTTCTGTCGCTCGATGCCCAGCAGGTCATCCAGGCCAAGCGCGTCTCGGGGCGGAACCGGCATCAACTGCCCACCCAGGGCATGACGCTGCCATAGGGCGGCGATGTCATGTTGCCAGTCGATCTCGACCGAGACAGGCGGCAGCCATGGCTCCACCCGTTCCATCATTTCCAGCAGGCGCCGGGCCAGGGCGTCATCCATGCAGTATCTCCTTGGTTGCAGACGTCGCGGTTTTACCGCACTGGCGATCAGAGTATCTTGTGGCAAACTGTGATATGCCGTCCAGCGAACCTTTCGCTGCCGGCCCAAGGAGGATGTGACAATGCGTTGGATACAAGGAATGGCCGTGGGCGCCCTGAGTCTGGCCCTGGCGGCCTGCTCGAGTTCACCCACCGGGCGGCAACAGCTGACGCTGGTGTCCGACCAGCAGCTCAACCAGATGGGCGCGCAAACCTTCGAGCAGTACCAGCAGGAGCTGCCGACGGTGGGCGGCGCCACCCTGAACTATGTGCAGTGCGTGTCGAATGCCATCGTCGCCGAACTGCCGTCTTCGAACCTGGCGCCCAGCTGGCAGGTCAAGGTCTTCGATGATCCCTCGGCCAACGCCTTCGCCTTGCCCGGCGGCTATATCGGCGTCAACACCGGCCTGCTCGAGATCGCCAGCAACCAGGACCAGCTGGCCGCGGTGATCGGCCACGAGGTCTCCCACGTCCTGGCACGCCATGCCAACGAACGCGTGTCGACCCAGCAGGCCACCCAGCTCGGCCTGTCGGTGATCCAGAGCGCCGCCGGCATCCAAGGGCCCCAGGGCGACGCCATAATGGGCGCTCTCGGCGCTGGGGCTCAATACGGCATCATGCTGCCCTTCTCTCGCAGCCACGAAAGCGAGGCGGATACGCTGGGCATTCAGCTGATGGCCGATGCCGGCTTCGACCCCCGCGCCAGCGTGACCCTGTGGGAGAAGATGAGCCAGGCGGGCGGCGGCCAGCCACCGGTGTGGATGTCCACGCACCCCAGCAACAATCAGCGTATCAGCGGCCTCGAGGCCAGCATGAACGAGGCCCTGCCTCGCTACCAGCAGGCGCGCCAGTCAGGCAAGACGCCCAACTGTAGCCGTTCCTAGATGACCCGCCGGCACCTGATTCGCGCAGGCATGGCCCTGCTGATTCTGCCGATCGTAGTGCTGCTTGGGATCTACTTTCTGGAACTCGGCGACGTGCGCGGCTGTATGCTCGACGGCGGCCATTGGGACTATCTTGACGGGGTCTGTCGCGACACGCCTCAGCCCTTCGTACCCTGGCTCGTCCGTGCGCCCTGGCTGGTGAATGGCGGCCTCGCGCTGTCGGTGCTGGGACTGGGCATGACCATGGCGGGGCTGTATATCAAGAAACGCTGAAGGCGCTACTTCAAGCACCGCTGAGGCGAGCGTTGCGCTCTCTGAGTGGCCCTATTTAATTCGCCCTGCCTAAGCGGCCTTTCGCCTGCCCAAGCAAAAGCCCGCCGGTCTGATGACCGGCGGGCTTTTGCTTGGTGGACTTTTGCTTGATGTGCTGGGGCCAACGCTAGGGTCTGATGCTTAGCCCCGAGGCTTGGGTTTGAAAAGAGGAGCTGAAGAGAGGGGTTGAAGAAAAGCCCTAGCCGTTGGCGGTAAGTGCCTGGCGCAGCATCTCGCGCACCGGCGCCGTATCGGGACGGCGGTTACGCCACTGATAGAAAGACTCGGCGGCCTGCTCGACGAGCATTCCCAGGCCATCCACGCCGCGGGCGCCGCGCTCGGATGCCCAGGCCAGGAAGACCGTGGGCTTGGCGCCGTACATCATGTCGTAGGCGGTGGCGCCGGGGGCGAACAGATCGTCAGGTAGCGGCGGCAGGTCGCCGCCAAGGCTCGCGCTGGTGCCATTGATCACCACATCGAAGGGCCCCGTCACGGCGTCGAAGCCACCGCCATGCAGGCGGGTCTGGCCGTCATTCAGCGCGGCAAAGTCCGTGGCCAGGCCACTCGCCTTCTCGGCGGTGCGGTTGGCGATCATCACCTCGGCGGGCCCTTCAGCCAGCAGCGGCTCGATCACCCCTCGCACCGCGCCGCCGGCGCCCAGCACCAGCACCCGGGCGCCGGCAAGCGTGACGCCGTGGTGCTGAAGGTCCCGCACCAGGCCAATCCCGTCGGTAGTGTCGCCAAAGGTGCGCCCATCCTTGCCGAGTACCAGGGTGTTCACTGCCCCGGCTCGTCGGGCACGGGGGCTCAGTACCTCGCAGAGGCGAAAGGCCTCTTCCTTGAAGGGTACGGTGACGTTGGCACCACGACCGCCCGCCGCCACGAAGTCGCGCCAGGCGCCGGCGAAGTCGTCCCGGGGCGCTTCGATGGCGGTGTACGTCATGGTATCGCTGCTCTGGGCGGCGAAAGCCGAGTGGATCTGCGGCGACTTGGAATGGCCGATTGGGTGGCCGAACACGCAGTAGCGATCGCTCATGCCTCGCCCTCCTCGGCGCTCGCGGCTTCCTCAGCTTCGGCAAGCCAGTCCCGGGGCCGCAGGTAATCCTGGTAGAGCACTTCTTCAGGGCTGCCCGATTCAGGCGTCCAGCCATAGTGCCAGTGGGCCGCCGGCGGCATCGACATCAGGATCGATTCGGTGCGACCGCCGCTTTGCAGACCGAACAGGGTGCCGCGGTCCCAGACCAGATTGAACTCCACGTAGCGCCCGCGCCGGTAGAGCTGGAAGTTGCGCTCCCGCTCGCCATAGTCGTCGTCGCGACGGCGCTTGACGATCGGCAGGTAGGCGTCGAGAAAGCTGTCGCCCACCGCTCGCTGGAAGGCGAAGCAATCATCGAAGCCCCCCTCGTTGAGATCATCGAAGAAGAGCCCGCCCACTCCGCGGGTCTCATCGCGGTGCTTCAAGTAGAAATACTCATCGCACCAGGTCTTGTAGCGGGTATATACGCCCTCACCGAAGGGCGCGCAGGCGTCCCTGGCCACCCGATGCCAGTGCACCACATCCTCGAACACCGGATAGAAGGGCGTCAGGTCGTAGCCGCCGCCGAACCACCAGACCGGGGCCTCGCCTTCTTTCTCGGCGATGAAGAAGCGCACGTTACCGTGACTAGTCGGCACATGAGGGTTGGTCGGGTGCAGCACCCACGACACGCCGACCGCGTGGAAGCTGCGACCGGCGAGCTCGGGGCGCGCCGCGCTGGCCGAGGCAGGCAGTTCGGCGCCATATACATGGGAGAAGTTGACGCCGCCCTTCTCGAAGACGGCGCCGTTCTCGATTACCCGCGAACGTCCACCGCCACCGGAGGGGCGGTCCCAGGCGTCTTCACGAAAATCGGCGCCGCCGTCCTCGGCGGCCAGTGCCGCGCACAGGCGGTCCTGCAGGTCGAGCAGGTAGGTCTTGACGGCATCGAGATGGGCGTGTGCCACATGGCCTCCAGTCACAGCTTCAAAGTGGGAATAGGGGTCACCGAGGCGGCGATCAAACCTCAAGCGTCGCCGCCCGGTTTTCAGTCTCGCAGCACGCGGCCGCTGACCAGGTCACGGATGGTGCTCGGCTTGGGATGATCGCCTAGCGGCCCATCGAGCACCGCCGCAACGCCGTTACCGAGGGAATCGCGCACGGCCGAGGCCGTCAGCGCCGGCGGCTCGCCGGTCCGGTTGGCAGAGGTCGACACGATCGGGCCGCCATAGGCCTCGCAGAGCCTGGCCACCAGCGGATGATCGCTGACCCTCAGCGCCACGCTCTGGTGGGCGCCGCGCAGCAGGGGATGCGAGCGGCCATTGTCCGGCACCAGCCAGGTGTTGGGGCCGGGCCAGCTCGCCACCAGCGGCGCATGCTGCTCGGCGGGCAGCCCGTCGAGCCAGGGTGCAAGCTGCGCGATGTGGCCCGCGATCAGGATCAGCCCCTTGGCAGGATCGCGCTCCTTGAGGCGCAGCAGCGCCGTCAACGCCCGCTCATTGTCGGGGTCACAGCCAAGGCCCCAGACCGCTTCGGTCGGGTAGGCAATCACGCCACCGGCGTCTAGGGCATCCACTGCGGCCTTAAGCGCGGCGTCGAGGGCGGGAGTGTCGGTCATCGGCGATCCTATGTATCGAAAGAACTGGGCGTCGAAAACATCTGGGCATCGGGAGCAACTGACGCAAAGTCTATCATGTGCGCCCCGCCCGAGGGGCCGCTGAGCTGTTACAGAAGACGCCCGGACAGGCGGACCCAGCCGCCTACCGCCTGGGTGGCCAGCCCCTCGATTTCAAGCTCGAGCAGCCGCCGCTGACAGTGTCCGACATCCTGACCGGTGAGCTCGACCAGAACATCCAGCGGCGTGGGGCGCTCGCTCAGCAACTCGAGCAGCGGATCTTGGGGGCCGGCATCGCTCGCCGCAGGGACATGCGTCACCTGGCGTGTGCGGGCAGGCGCATCAATCGAACCGATAGCCGCTGCCCCGGCCCAGGGCGGCAACTCCTCGAGGATATCCTCGATGCCGGTTACCAGGGTCGCCCCCTGGCGAATCAGCCCCAGACAGCCCCTGGCCTGGGGATTGTGGATCGAGCCCGGCAGGGCAAATACCTCGCGGTTCTGCTCCATGGCAAGCCGGGCGCTGACCAGCGAGCCACTCTTCTCGGCGGCCTCGACCACCAGCACCCCGAGCGACAGCCCGGTGACGATGCGGTTGCGGCGGGGAAAGAAGGCCGGACGAGCCCGAGTGCCTGGCGGGTGCTCCGAGAGCAGCAGCCCGCCCTCGCCCTGCAGGCGGCGATGCAGCGCCTCATGGCGCGGCGGATAGACCACATCGACCCCGCAGCCCAACACCGCCACGCTCGCGCCGCCGGCATCCAGGGCCGCACGCTGGGCGGCACCGTCGATACCCAGTGCCATGCCGCTGACGGTGGCATAGCCCTGGCCCGCCAGGTCGCGACCAAAGGCGGCGGCGCTCTCAAGCCCATCGCGAGTGGGCCGTCGGGAACCGACAATGGCCAGTGCTGGTGGCGTCAGGGCGGCGAGGTCGCCGCAGGCCCACAGCACGGCGGGTGGATCGGGCAGTTCATCGAGCAGTGCAGGCCAACACGAGTGGCCAGGATGCAGAAGGGCGTGATGAACAGAGGCGGCAAGCCAGCCATCGAGGGCGTCCACGGCTGGCGCCAGGGGGCTGCGATCGGGATGGTCGAGCCACAGCCTGAGCGCCGTGGCGGCGGGTCGCGGCAGCAGCGCCAGCCAGCCCTCGGGCCAGCTCTCGAGACATTCCGGCGCGCGTTCGCGCAGGGTCTGAATGCGCCGCGGCCCGAGCCCCGGCAGCAGCGATAGTACCAGCCAGTCCTTGGCCGTCATCACGCCGTCCTCTTTATTTAGATAGCGTCCGCTAATGATTGAGATGATGTCAGCTAACTCTAAAAGTGTCTGTCTCACCTCAATGAATACAGGTCCATCGAATCGGGGGTGTGCACGCGATCACCGACCTCAAGGGTGCGGTTGGCTTGCATGACCAGGCCGTAGCTGACCCGGTCGTAGCTGCGAAAGACCATCACCAGACCGGCATCGACGCCCGGCAGGCGCACCGGCTCTTCGGTTCGGGGGTCGCTGACCAGCTCGCCCTGCTGTTCGATGGCCAGCACATGGCCTGGCTTGACGCCGTCGCGGGTGCCGGCATCCAGCGCCACGACGTGCAGCCGGCCGATGAAACGAACGCCGCCCGGCACGGCGAGGATGCGACCCTCGACCGCTTGTTCAGGCGGGCGAGGCTGAAACTCGCCGGTCAGTTCGAGCTGCTCCAGCGGCATCACCAGATCACCGTCGCGCACCTCCTGGCGGGAAGTGAGCAGCGCAAGCTTGCTGAGTTCACCCTCGCGACTGGACAGGCGGCCCTCGCCGATGCTGATCAGCTCCTGACCGAGGAACGCGCCCTGGCCGTCGCGGTAGACCTCACCGGGCCGGTAGATGCCGTAGCGGCCATCGCGCTTAAGCTCCCCGCGCACAAAAACGCTATCGCCGGCACCGCTGATCAGCCGCTTGTCGCCGCTGGCTACCACATAAGGTTGCTCGGCCAGGTTGAACGAGGCATCGACGATACGATGCCTCGTCAGGAAGTTCTCGACCACCTCAAGAGGAAGCGGCGGGATGGCCTGACGGCGAGGGATGCGCTTCACTTCGGGCGACAGCTTGACCACGTTCTGGCCGCGTTCGAGCCCCAGGCAGGGTCGACCATCACAGTCTCGAATGACGATCACGTCACCCGGATAGATCAGGTGCGGGTTGTCGATCTGCGGATTGACCTGCCAGACCTGCGGCCACTGCCAGGGATGATTCAGAAAGCGCCCGGAAATGTCCCAGAGGGTATCGCCGCGAACCACGGTGTAGCGCTGGGGCGCGTCATCGCGCAGCATCCTTTCCTGAGCATGCACCAGGCCCGCGGCGAGCAGGCCAATAACCAGCACCGCCACGGCCCCTGACCACCTGACGGCGGCATGCGGCTTCTGGTGTTGGTCATGGCCTCGCCCCATACCAATGGCATTGCCCAGTTCCGTCAGGATACGTCTGGACCGCCGCCGTGTTTGCGTCATTTCGTGCTCCCTCATCCTCGGCGCGCGGCCGGGCATCACGTTAGAAGTCGTTGGCGCCATCAGTGTATCCTTGGCGCTGCGCCTCGGCCACGCTCGCCGGGCAGGGACAACGGCTTCGCCGTCTCGCCATCGTCCTTAGACTGACACCTTACCTAGACTGACACCTTACCTGGCCTCGTCATCTTACCGAGACTCGACGCCCCACTTAGGCTCGTCATCGTACCTTGGATACGTACATGGAATACGCACCTGGAATCCTGCATGGAATAGTCGCGTCCTATCGTGACCATAATATGGATAGCGGTTCCGTTCGCCGAGCCCGGCCACTACAATACGAGTAATATCTCAGAATTTTACCTACGGTGATTTCAACGTCATGGCCAAGTTACCCATCCTCGAGTTCCCGGACGAGCGCCTGCGCACTCATGCGGTGGCGGTCGACACCGTCGACGACGACGTTCGTCAGCTGGTCGACGACATGCTGGAGACCATGTATGACGCCCAAGGCATTGGTCTGGCGGCAAGCCAGGTCGATGTGCATCGTCGCGTCATCGTGATGGACGTCAGCGAGAACCGTAACGAGCCCCTGGTGCTGATCAACCCCGAGTACACGCCGATCGGCGATGAGCGCGAGCCGATGCAGGAAGGTTGCCTGTCGATCCCCGAGTACTACGCCGAAGTGCCGCGTGCCCTGCGCGTTCACCTCAAGGCACTGGATCGTGACGGCAGCGCCTACGAGCTCGAAGCCGACGGCCTGCTGGCCCACTGCATTCAGCACGAGTACGACCACCTGGAAGGACGGCTGTTCGTCGATTACCTGTCACCGCTCAAGCGTGACCGGGTGATGAAGAAAATGCAGAAGCGCCATCGTCAGATGCAGCCCGCCTGAGCGCCAGCCCTTCCAGAGTCAGGTCAGATTCTGGCCTGCCGAAGGCCGGCCCCGTCACGCTGACGCGGCCGGCCTTCGTCGTTGTCGGCGGCGTTACGCTATGCTGTCGCCCACCCTGATCGTTTTGACCCAGCAAGGCCTTTCATGACCCGACCCCTGCGCGTGATCTTCGCCGGCACCCCCGACTTCGCCGCGGCCAGCCTCGATGCTCTGCTCGACAGCGACCATCAAGTGGTGGCCGTCTATACCCAGCCCGACCGCCCCGCCGGGCGCGGCCGCAAGCTGACCCCGAGCCCCGTCAAGGCGCGGGCACTGGAGCACGGCCTGCCGGTCCATCAGCCCGTCTCGCTCAAGGACGCCGACGCCCAGGCCGAGCTCGCCGCCATCGACGCCGACATCATGGTGGTGGTGGCCTACGGGCTGCTGCTGCCCCAGGCGGTGCTCGACATACCGCCGATGGGCTGCCTGAACGTGCATGCCTCGCTGCTGCCGCGTTGGCGCGGTGCCGCACCGATCCAGCGCGCTCTCGAGGCCGGCGATACGGAAAGCGGCGTAACCATCATGCAGATGGATGCCGGGCTGGATACCGGCGCCATGCTGCTCGAACGGCGCACGCCGCTGGATGTCACCACCACCGGCGGCGATCTGCATGACCGCCTGGCAGCACTCGGCGGCGAGGCGATCGTGGCGGCACTAAACGCCCTCGCCGGCCCCGGCCTGACCGCCACCCCGCAGCCCGAGGACGGCGTGACCTACGCCGCCAAGCTCTCCAAGGCCGAAGGTGAGCTCGATTTCACCGCCCCGAGCGAGGCCCTGGCCGCCAAGGTGCGCGCCTTCAACCCCTGGCCGGTGGCCTGGACACGGCTCGCCGGCGAGCCGCTGCGGCTGTGGCTGGCCGAACCCGGTCGCGCGGAAGCCAATGACCCTACCGTCGCCCCCGGCACGCTGCTACCCGCCGCTGGCGATGCCCTGCGCGTGGCCTGCGGTGCGGGCGGCGACGAGGTGCTGCGGATCACCCGCGCCCAGTTACCCGGCGGCAAGCCGCTGGCGGCCCGTGATCTGCTCAATGCTCGCGGCGAGCGCTTCGCGCCGGGCATTCACCTTGGCGACACCAACCAGGAGACCTCTTCATGAGTCAGGCCAAGGATAACCGCCGTCAGGACGCCAAGTCCGACCATTCCAAGTCCGACCATTCAAAGCCCAGCGGTGGCAAGCCCAACAATGCCAAGCGCCGACCCGGCAAGGGCAAGAGCCAGCATCAGGCGTCCACCGACGGCCAGGGCGGCCAGGGGCTGCGTGCCGAAGCGGCCCGCGCGCTGGTGCCGATCCTCAATGCCAAGGGGTCACTTTCCGGCCTCGACGACAGCCGCGTGGCGCCCCGCGACCGGGCGCTGTTGCGCGAGATCTGCTACGGCGTCTGCCGGACCCTGCCGCGCCTCGAAGCGCTGGCCGGCGTGTTGCTGAGGAGTCCCTTCAAGGCTCGCGACACCGATATCCAGGCGCTGCTGCTGGTGGGCATCTATCAGCTTCTCTACCTGCGCATTCCGGCCCACGCCGCAGTAGGCGAGACCGCCGGCGCCGCCCGCCTGCTCAACAAGGCCTGGGCGACCCGCGTGCTCAACGGCTGCCTGCGCCGGCTACAGCGCGAGGCAAGCGAGATGCAGGCCAAGGTTGATCGTGACCCGGCGGTCGCCCTGCTGCATCCGGTGTGGTGGCTCAAGGCGTTGCGTCAGGCATGGCCAGACGACTGGCGCGAGATCGCCATCGCCAACAACCAGCCGGGGCCGATGACGCTGCGGGTCAACCGGCGCCGTTCCAGTCAGGAAACCTACCTGGAGCGCTTGCGCGAGACCGATATCGAAGCGCGGCCCTGCCAGCACGCCCCGGATGGCCTGACCCTCGACGCTCCCTGCGACGTCAGCGCCCTGCCAGGCTTCACAGAGGGCGAGGTGAGCGTCCAGGACGAGGCCGCCCAGCTCGCCGTGGAGCTGCTCGGCCCGGCCCTGGCGCCGCGTCCCGGTGCCCGCGTACTGGACGCCTGCTGTGCGCCCGGCGGCAAGACCGCTCACCTGCTCGAAGCCTTCGATATCTCGCTTCGCGCCCTGGACAGCAGCGCCGAGCGCCTGCACCGGGTCGATGCCACCCTGGAGCGCCTAGGCCTCACGGCACAGGTCAGCGCCGCCGATGCCAGCGAGCAGGACTGGTGGGACGGCATCCCCTATGATGCCATTCTGCTCGATGCGCCCTGCTCCGGCAGCGGCGTGATCCGCCGTCACCCCGACATCAAGCGGCTGCGCCGGCCCGAGGATATCGGCCAGCTGGCGGCCCTGCAGGCGAGGCTGCTCGACAATCTGTGGCAGACCCTGGCCCCCGGCGGCACCCTGGTGTACGCCACTTGTTCGGTGCTGCCCGAGGAGAATGCCGAGCAGATCGCCGCCTTCCTTGAGCGCACGCCGGATGCCGTGGTCGACACGCCAGCGGACCTGCCCTGGGGACGTGCGGCGGGCGCCGGGCGCCAGCTGTTGCCGCGCGAGCACGGCCACGACGGCTTCTTCTATGCCCGGCTGACCCGTCAGGCCTAGGCACGTCAGGAATAGACACGTCAGGAATAGGCACGTCAGGAATAGGCACGTCAGGAATAGGCACGTCAGGAATAGACTCCGCCAGAAACAGGACCCGGCAAAGCAGGGGACGAGGACTGCGACCAAGCCTGCCAGGGTGACGGCCAGCCCTGCGGCTTGCGGACGAGCCTCGCTTGATGCCTATACTGGCGACAGAGCCCCGGCGCCGGCCGGGGCCTCTTCCACGGCAAAGGAGTGACCCATGTCCCACGTCTACAAGCATATCGAACTGACCGGTTCATCCAGCGAGAGCATCGAGGATGCAGTGAACCAGGCCATCGAGCGCGCCAGCCAGAGCCTGCACGGCATGCGCTGGTTCGAGGTGATCGAGACCCGCGGCCACATCGAAGACGGCCGCGTCGCCCACTGGCAGGTCACCGTCAAGGTCGGCTTCACGCTCGAATAAGCCTACGCACACACCCGCTAGAACACCGGCGAGTAAGCCACTGTGTCAACGCCAGAGCGCTTCTGCCCCGGCACGGCGACAGGCCGCTTTGCGAGGCCACCCAGCCTCACCCTGTCGCCCGCCCGGCGAGTGGTTTATGCTAGCCACCGCCTGCCGACGCCCCTCTCAGGCCGTCGGTCCATCAGCCTGCGGACACTTTCATGAAGATCATCATTCTAGGTGCTGGCCAGGTCGGCGGTACCCTGGCCGAACACCTGGCCCATGAAGAAAACGACATTACCGTGGTAGATACCGACGGCGAGCGCCTGCGTGAGCTGCATAGCCGTCTGGATATTCGCACGGTATCAGGTGCCGCCTCTTATCCGATGGTGCTGCGCCAGGCGGGCTGCGAAGACGCCGACATGCTGATCGCCGTGACCAACTCGGACGAAGTCAACATGATCGCCTGTCAGGTGGCGCACACCCTGTTTCGTACCCCGACCAAGATCGCCCGGGTGCGGGCGACGGCCTACCTGACGCGCAAGGGCCTGTTCGCCCACGATGCCGTGCCCATCGACGTGCTAATCAGTCCCGAGCAGGTGGTGACCGACCACATCCGCCGGCTGATCGATTATCCCGGCGCCCTGCAGGTGCTGGAGTTCGCGAACGGCATGGTGCAACTGGTCGCGGTCAAGGCATTCTACGGCGGTCCGCTGGTCGGTCAGGAACTCGGCTTCCTGCGTCGCCACATGCCCAAGGTGGATACTCGGGTAGCGGCCATCTATCGCCGCAACCGGCCGATCATTCCGCGCGGCGACACCGTCATCGAGGCCGATGACGAGGTGTTCTTCATCGCCGCCCGCCGCGACATCCGTTCGGTGATGAGCGAGCTGCGCCGCCTCGATCGTGACTTCCGCCGGGTGGTGATCGCTGGCGGCGGCCATATCGGTGAGCGTCTGGCCGAAACCCTCGAGCACAGTCACCAGGTCAAGATCATCGAGCATAGCCTTGAGCGCTGCACGACGCTGTCCGAGCGTCTCGATCGCACGGTGGTGCTGCACGGCAGCGCCACCAGCAAGCGGCTGCTGCTCGAGGAGAACATCGAGGACTGCGATATCTTCTGCGCGCTGACCAACGATGACGAGGTCAACATCATGTCGTCGATGCTGGCCAAGCGGCTGGGCGCCAAGAAGGTACTGACCCTGATCAACAACGCGGCCTACGTCGATCTGGTGCAGGGCGGCGAGATCGATATCGCCATCTCGCCCCAGCAGGCCACCATTGGCGGTCTGCTGACCCACGTGCGCCGCGGTGATATCGTCAACGTCCACTCGCTGCGCCGCGGTGCCGCCGAGGCCATCGAGGCGATCGCCCACGGCGACGTCCACTCCTCAAAGGTGGTGGGTCGGACCATCGACCATATCGACCTGCCCAGCGGCACCACCATTGGCGCCATCGTGCGCGGCAAGGAAGTACTGATCGCCCACGACGACGTGGTAGTAGAATCCGGCGACCATGTGATCCTGTTCGTGATCGACAAGCGCCGCATCCGTGACGTGGAGCGCTTGTTCCAGGTCGGTCTGACCTTCTTCTGATGGGGGATGGCCCCGTGCATGCCATCGCCCCTCGTTTCCAATGACAAGGACGGTCGCGCCATGAGCCTGCGCATGATCCTGCGCATTCTGGGGCTGTTGCTGATGCTGTTCAGCCTGACCCTGCTGCCCCCGATCCTGATCTCGCTGCTCTATGCCAATGGCGTCTGGAGCAGCTTTATCATCGCCATGGTCATCACCGTGGCCACCGGTGCGCTGCTGTACTGGCCCAATCGCAACGCCCGCAAGGAGCTGCGCACCCGCGACGGCTTCTTGATCGCCGCACTGTTCTGGACCGTGCTCGGCCTCTTCGGTGCGCTTCCGCTGATGCTGGACGGCGCCCAGGCGCTCTCGCCGACCGATGCGGTCTTCGAGTCGTTCTCGGGGCTGACGACCACCGGCGCCACCGTGATCACCGGCATCGACTTCCTGCCCGAGGGAATCCGCTACTACCGTCAGCAGCTGCAGTGGCTCGGCGGCATGGGGATCGTGGTCCTGGCCGTTGCCATCCTGCCGACGCTGGGCATCGGCGGCATGCAGCTTTACCGTACCGAGATTCCGGGGCCGCTGAAGGACTCCAAGCTGACCCCCAGAATCACAGAGACCGCCAAGGCACTGTGGTACATATACGCCACCCTGACCCTGACCTGCTTCGCCGCCTATTGGCTCGCTGGCATGAACTGGTTCGACGCCCTGGGCCACAGCTTTTCCACCGTAGCGATCGGCGGTTTCTCGACCTACGACACCAGCATCGGCCATTTCGACAGCGCCATGATCGAGATGATCTGCATCCTGTTCATGATCGTCTCGGCGATGAGCTACAGCCTGCACTTCGCCGCCTGGCGCGAGAAGCGCCTGTCTCAGTACCTGGCCGATCCAGAAGCCCGCTTTCTGCTGCTGTTCCTGCTGGGCCTGACCGTGGTCACGGTGTTCTCGCTGTGGCTGACCGGTACCTACACCGATATCCTCGGCCTGCGCCACGGCCTCTTCGAGGTCGTCTCGGTCGCCACCACCGCTGGCTTCGGCGTCGCTGACTTCTCCGTCTGGCCCGGCGCCCTGCCCTTCCTGCTGTTCGTCGCCGCCTTCGTCGGCGGCTGTTCCGGTTCCACCGGGGGCGGCATCAAGGTCATCCGCATCATCCTGATCCTGAAGCAGGGCATGCGTGAGGTGCTGCGCCTGATCCACCCCAATGCGGTGATCGCGGTGAAGATCGGCAAGGTCAGCGTCCCGGACAGCATCGCCCAGGCCGTTCTCGGTCTATGTGCTGCTGTTCTTCTTGATGCTGATCGGCGTGATGGCCACCGGCCTCGATCAGGTCACGGCCTGGTCCGCGGTGGCGGCCACCATCAACAACCTGGGCCCTGGGCTGGGTGAGGTGGCAAGCCACTACGGCGACATGCCGGACGCCGCCAAATGGATTCTGGTGGTAGCGATGCTGCTCGGCCGCCTGGAAATCTTCACCGTGCTGGTGCTCTTCACACCGGCCTTCTGGCGCCGCTAGCTGGGCCGACCGCCCTGCGGGGCTGGTTTGGCCTGGCCGCCAGCATCGTGGATAATCTTCTCTCCTAACCGTCTAGCGAGCGTCCATGACCGAATCTCAGGACATCACCACTGCCGAGCCTCAGGCAACAGGCCAGGGCCCACGCCGGGTGATCGTACGCGGCGATACCCGCTACACCCTGCTTGGCACCGCCCATGTCTCCGCCGAAAGCGCCAACGAAGTCCGCGAGCTGATCCGCTCCGGCGAGTTCGACGCCGTCGCCATCGAGCTGTGCGCGTCGCGCCACCAGAGCCTGGTCGAACCCGACGCCCTGGCCAATCAGGATCTGTTTCAGATCTTTCGCCAGGGCAAGGCCGGCATGGTCGCCGCCAGCCTGGCACTGGGTGCCTTCCAGCAGCGCGTCGCCGAGCAGTCGGGCATTGAGCCCGGCGCCGAGATGCGCGCGGCCCTGGAGGAAACCGACGGCGCCGGCCTGCCGCTGCTGCTGATCGATCGCGAGGTGGGGGTGACGCTCAAGCGCATCTACGCCAATGTGCCCTGGTGGCAGCGCTTCGGGCTGTTTTCGGGGCTGCTCGGCAGCGTGGTATCGCGTCAGGAAGTCTCCGCCGCCGACATCGAACGCCTCAAGGAAGGCGACGTGCTGGAGTCGACCTTCAACGAGTTCGCCGAACAGTCCGAGAGCCTCTATGCGCCGCTGATCCGTGAGCGCGACCGCTACATGGCGCTGCGTCTCGAGGAGCAGGCGCCTGCGCATTACCGCAACGTGCTGGTGATCATCGGCGCCGGCCACCTCAAGGGGATGGCCGAGCATCTTGAGGGAGACCTGCCGGCCGCCCCGCGGGCCGAACGCGAGACCCTGGAACAGACCCCGTCACGCTCGAAGGTCTGGAAGCTGCTGCCCTGGGCCATCACGCTGCTGGTGCTGTCGGGCTTCGCGCTAGGCTTCTCCAAGGACACCGGTCTCGGCTGGCAGCTGGTCGGCGAGTGGTTCCTGATCAACGGCATTCTCTCCGGACTGGGGGCCGCCATCGCCCTTGGCCACCCCGTCACGGTGATCGCCACCTTCTTCGCCGCTCCGCTGACCTCTCTCAACCCCACCATCGGCGCCGGCTTCGTGGCTGCCGGAGTCGAGCTCGCCATGCGCAAGCCCAAGGTGCGCGACTTCTCGACCCTACGCCATGATGTCGCCAGCCCCAAAGGCTGGTGGAAGAACCGCGTTTCCCGCACTCTGCTGGTGTTCCTGCTCTCCACGCTGGGCTCTGCCGCCGGCACCTGGATCGCCGGACTGCGCATCGCCGGGCAACTGATGGGCTGATTCAGCGCGCGGCATGATCTTGTGCCGAAGCGGCCAGCCTTCGGGCCGGCAGCCGTGACGCCACGGAGGTGCTGACACCGCGCGCATGCGACGACCCGCCCCTGTTACATCGTGTATATTGACCCCGGGGCTTCCCTGTCCCAGAGATGCACGATATCGCAGCTTGCGCACCGTATAGCGCTCAAGTGACCAGCCTGATCGGCCGATAGAGTAACAAACAGCAACATGGACGACCGCGGCGACGTCGGGTCGTGCTAACGATGACAGCGGCGTGTCGCGGGGAACCGGCAGCGCCCCCGCCCCGTGACGAGCGCGTTTCGCCACACCAGACCCAGAAGGCCAGACGCGATGCCACACCGGATGCATGAACACCAGCACCTGTTCTGGCTTCCTCGCTGGCGCTTCATGCAATGGCTGCTCTGCGACAGCCGCCTGCCAGAGGTCATACAGCAGCGCCTGCTGTCGGGGCCCAGCATTCAGTCATCGGTCATGTGGTCGGGAACGCTCTCTTCCCTGCTGATGACGCTGGTCGGCCTCTATCGCCATCAGGAACCGCTCTTCCTGCTCTGGTTTCTGCTCACGCTCGTTTTCTCGAGTTACCGCGTCTGGCTGCATTACTGTGCCCAGCGGCAATGGCGTACGCAGCGTGTCGCCACGCTCAGCGATCAGATCCACCTGACCAACCTGCTATGGAGCGCCACCACCGGTCTTGGCACCGCGCTCTGCCTGCTCAGCGGTGATGCCGTCTTGCAGGTACTGTCGATCCCCTCGATGGTCGTCATGGCAACCGCCACGGCCAGTTTCGCTCATGGCACCCCGCGCTTTGCCATGCTGCAGATCCTGCTGCTGGACCTGCCACTGAAGCTCGCCGTCCCCTTCCAGCCGGAGCCGTGGTTCTGGGTGTTCCTGCTGCAGGCGCCCTTCTTCTGGATGGCCATGCACATGATGATTCACGCCCTGCATGCCACCTCGACGCAGGCGCTGCTCGGGGAGTATCACAGCCGCCGCCTGGCGAGCCTGGATCCGCTGACCGAATTGCTCAATCGTGACGGCTGGTTTCGCGAGGCCTTGGCGATCAGGGGCGCAGGCCGGGGGCCCTTTCCCGTCAGCCTGCTCTATACGGACCTCGACGGCTTCAAGGGCATCAACGATACCTACGGCCATACGGTAGGCGATGACGTCCTTTGCCAGGTCGCCGACCTGATGCGTGAAACCTATCGCCGTCACGACATCCTGGCCCGCTGGGGCGGCGATGAGTTCGTGATCCTGCTACCGGGCATCGATCCCGAGTCGAGCCGCGTGAGCGCACAGCGACTGATCGATGCGGTCGCCGGCATCAGCCAGCGCTATCCGGGGCTAGGGCTCAGTGTCGGCGTGGTGCATTGCGCGGACTGGCGCGGCACCGACCGGGCACGGCTCGAGAGCCTGCTCTCCCAGGCCGACCGCGCCCTCTACCAAGCCAAGCATCACGGCAAGGGCCGCTTCGAGGAACTCGGCGAGCCGGCATAGACGCCAGCCCGGACGAGCATGGCGCTAGCCGCGCCGCGCCAGCAACCGCTCCATGGCCGGCGTCGGCGCCGACAGGCGGCTATGCCGTCGGCTGGCGCCGTAGCTGTCGTTGAAGGCATCGAAGTAATCATCCAGCACCTGGCCCGCCTCGCCGTCGCCGGCCTGTCGAAGAAGTTCCGCGGCCACTTCGGCGGTGCACAGGTGCGCCTTGGAGGCAGGCTTGCGCAGCCGATAGCGGGTCTCGCGCTCGGTCGCCAGCGGCAGCACCGGCAGGCGATCGAGATAGCCACTGCGTCGGAAGATGCGTCGTGCCTGGCGCCAGGTGCCGTCGAGGATGATGAACACCGGCATCCTCGCCCCAGCGCCGGTCGCGGGATCCTTGGCATCATGCACCGCCTGCATGCCCACCACCCGATCGGCGTAGTCGGGCTGATCGTCGGGGAAGATCACGAAAGGGGCGAAACGCTCATCGGCGAGCAGTTCGAGCAGCTGCTCGTCCGGTGCCGTGCGATACCAGGTAAAGACCTCGGTGCTCGGCAGCACGTCGGCGATCAACCGCCCGGTGTTGGTCGGTTTCAGGTGCTCAAGCGAATGGGTAATCAACCAGAAGCGCGTCAGGCTCTCGGCTTGCACCCGATAGGGGCAGAGACAGTTCAGCGCCGGCAAACGGCAGATATCACAGCGTGTCACGGTGCTGCCCCGAGCCTTGAACTCACGCCGCGCTGGGCGAGCCGGATCGGCGTCAGGCTCGTCAGTAGAGCCCTCAGCAGCCCCGGCAGTAGAGCCCTCAGCAGCCCCGGTAAAAGAGCCATCCGAAGCCCCAGTAGCGGGATCTTGGTAAGGCTCAGTAGCGAGAGGCTCGGTAGCGGGAGGATCAGAGAATCCGTCGGCCGTGTCGGCCTCTGGCGTATCGTCGGTGGACGGGCCGGCGGTCTCGCCCGCCGGCTCGGTAATGTCATTCATGGCGTAATCGGGCTCGAGCGTGGTCGCTGGATAGACCGCGCATTCTAGCATGCGCGGTCTGCCCCTGACGCTGACGCCGCCTGGCCTAGCGCGACGCAGTGGCCGGCGTATGCTGACCCACCGGACGCCGCTTCCAGTAGCCGGCCAGCAATGAGCCAGACACGTTGTGCCACACCGAGAACAGCGCGCCAGGAAGCGCCGCACTTGCCGAGAAGAACTGGCTGGCCAGCGCCACCGCGAGGCCGGAATTCTGCATGCCTACCTCGATGGCCACGGTGCGCGCGATGCGCTCCTCGAAGCCCGCCAGACGCGCCAGACCATAGCCGCCGGCCAGGCCGATGCCGTTGTGCAGCACCACCGCCAGCGCCACCAGCGGCCCAAGCGTCAGCAGGCGGTCGGCGTTAAGGCCCACCACGATGGCGATGATCAGCACGATGGCGGCCATGGCAAGCGTGGCCAACATCGGCTCGACCCGGCGAACTCGGTCGCCCATCAGGTGGTGAACCACCACGCCCAGGGCGATCGGCGCGATGACCAGCTGGGCGATGCTCATGAACATTCCCGCCACCGGCACGGCGATGCTCTCACCGACCAGCAACCAGGTCAGCAGCGGCGTGGCGGCCACCGAGACCAGAGTGGAAGCCAGCGTCATCGACACCGACAGCGCCACATGGCCACCGGCCAACCAGGCCATCACATTGGAGGCAGTACCGCCGGCGGTAGCGCCGACCAGCACCATACCGGTGGTCAGGGCCGGGTCGAGCCCCAGCAGTTTCGAGACCAGGAGCGCTGCCAGCGGCATCAGCGTGAACTGCAGCACGATGCCCACCGCTACCGGCTTCGGGGCGCGCACCACGCCGAGAAAATCCTGGCGCGACAGGGTCAGGCCCATGGCAAACATGATCAGCGCCAGCAGCAGCTTGATCTGGCCGGCAAGTCCGGTAAACCAGTCCGGCTGCCAGGCGGCGCACTAGGCAAAGAGGATCGCCCACACGGGAAAGAGGCGATTGAGGCGTTCGAAGGCGTGCATGAGGTGTCCTAGACGTTGCGTGATGAGAAAAGGCCAGGTCGATCCCTGGCCGTCAGGCCGTTGAGACGGCTCTTGATATCCCGGCTGAGACGCATTCTTCCACGTCGACAGCGAAGCGGGACGCCCATCATGCCGTATGCGCGCTAACGAATGAAGGCGTGCCCCGGTATCCGGGGCACGCCTTCTTCGTAGGCCTTGGAAAATGGCCTCGTGCTGGGCGCTGCTTACTCGCCAGAGGCAGCCGCCGGGTCATGGCTGTAATTCACCGGCAGCCACTCATAGCCCTCGCCATCGGCACGCAGATGGCCGATGCCGGGAAAGGACAGGTGCGCGCCGGCGACCCAGTCACCTTCTTCGGCGACGGTGGCGAATACCGCCTTGCGCGCCTCGCGGGCCTGATCAGGGGTACTGTCGAAATCGATGGTGACGTCCGGATGCGGGAACTGCACCGCAGCGGCATGCATGGTGTCGCCCCACAGCACCAGGGTCTCGCCGTTGCTCTCGACACGATAGGTGCTGTGCCCCGGCGTATGGCCCGGATGTTCCTCGGCATAGATGCCCGGCGCGAGCTCGCTGTTGCCCTCGAAGGCCTCGAAGGCGCCGGCCTCGATGTAGGGGTTAATGGAGGCCATCGCGCCCTGGAAGAACCCCTTCTGGCCTTCCGGCGCGGCCTCGAGCTGGGCCGGGTCGAGCCAGAAGTCGACATCGTCCTGATCGGCATGCAGGGTCGCGTTGGGGAAGGCCCGCGACTCGCCGTCCATTAGCCCGCCCACATGGTCCGGGTGCATATGGGTCAGGTAAATCTCATCGACCTGCTCGGGCTGGTAGCCGGCCGCTTCAAGGCTCGCCCCCAACTTGCCAAGACTCGGCCCAAAGAGCGTGCCGGCCCCGGTGTCCACCAGCACCAGATTGTCGCCGGTGTTGATCAGGAAGGCGTTGACCGAGGTTTCTACCGGCACATTCAGGTAGGCATCCTCGAATATCGCTTTGGCCTCATCGGCGGGCATGTGCAGCAATTCGTGCATCGGCAGGTTGACGGTGCCGTCGCTAAGCGCCGTTACCTCGACGTCGCCTAGCATCATGCGGTAGTAACCGGGGTTGGCCCCATCGGCCATATCGCCAGCGGCGACGGCCGGCGCACTGGCGGCAAGCCCCAGTACGGTCGCGGTGGCCAGCGGCAAGGTGGTGCGCATCACAAAAGCGGTCATGGCAATCTCCTGTTCGAGTGTCGGGCGGTGACAAACAACTTGGACATTAAGCTAGCGGACAAATAAATCTTGTACAAGGTAAAGCCGGCGCTCTCTGCTCCCACCCTGCCGTCAAAAGGCCCCTGCCCTCTCAGCCTTCATCGCTGCCCGTCGCGGGCTCGGTGGCGAGCAGGTCGTTGGGGACCTCGAGCTGGCCGGTGGCCTTCCAATATTCCACCAGCCGCGGCACGCCCTGCCCCGCCGGCAAGGCGAGACGGCCGACACCGGGCGGCGCCAGGCCGTGTGCGTCCGGGTCGACCAGCACCGCATAGGCGTCCAGGGGAACCTGCTCGAGCAGCAGCGCCGCCGGCATCACCGCCAGCGAGGTGCCCACCACCAGCAACAGGTCCGCCTCGGCGACGATGTCGCAGGCATCCGCGTAGCGCGGCACCGCCTCGCCGAACCAGACCACGTCCGGGCGTAGCTGGCTGCCCTTGTCGCAGACATCACCCAGGCGAATGCCGCCCCGGCGCAGCGGATAACGCAGCCGCTCATCCACCGTGGAGCGCGCCATCAGGATCTCGCCGTGCAGGTGCAATACGTCCCTGGAACCGGCCCGCTCATGCAGGTCATCGATATTCTGGGTGACGATGCTCACCCGGATGCCGGCCTGCTCCAGCTCAGCCAACGCCCGATGGGCGGCGTTGGGCTCGGCGCGACGCACCTGCTCGCGGCGCTCATTATAGAAGCGCAGCACCCGTTCCGGGTCGCGAGCGAAACCCTCAGGCGTGGCCACCGCCTCGATGGAATGCTCCTCCCAAAGACCATCGCTTGCCCGGAAGGTACGGATGCCGCTCTCCGCGCTGATACCCGCACCCGTCAGCACCACCAGATGGGGCGCACGCTGTTCTTCCATTCACTACCTCTCGCCACTTGGCCGCCAGCCCTCACTTCTCAGGAACCCGCGACCGACTGTGCATATGCTTACCTGTGGCTGACGCTATCACTCCCTCCCCAGCGCGGCCAGACAGCGCCCCGCCCAGTGATGAAGCGCCTGGCAAACTGAACGGTCACCGATTTTGCCGGCGACTGATTGAGCCCTGACGGGAGTAGATCGAGCAAGTGAACACGGTCAGACCTCGGCCTCCAAGTGAAGCTGGGACCGCTGGGAAGACCGCTATTAGCCTAGAACGAATGTTTTGCTAACGCAGATATAACGCCCGCATTTGCGGCTGGTTTGGAGCGCAGCGGAAAACCAGTCCGACAACTTGCGTTTGTTATATTTCATTGAGAAAATCCGGGACATTCGCTGGCTCGATGTCAAAGATGTATTTAATAATGCCTGCTTTTAGGTTCTCCTCAATCCCGCTTCTGAAATCTAAGACACTTGAGATTGCAGCATCATGTTGCATGATGGTGCCTCCAATGAACCTCGTCTTCTCGACCGTGAAAAGAAAGCAACCTAGTTAAAGCCATATGCGCAAACATTCCCGATTCTTGATCAATTGTATTATGCATCACCACGTGAGAATCAGAGTGCGATTCTGTTGTAGTAAGGTCCCAGGAATGGAATAGTTGCTGAGCAATCGGCGACAGGTCTCTTAATTTCTCACTTTCCCCGTTAGTGAAATACACGTCATCTATGACCATGTGCCAATTTTCTTGTAGCCCTTCATCTGTTTCGATAGATCCAATAAGCTTTTCTTTCTTGAAGCTAATATGGACACCCGAATTAACTTGCGGAGTGTATGAGAAGTCGCCAAGAAATTTACTCATTAAACTATTTCGCATAGCGTCATTGAAATTGAGATTGAAATTTTTATTAGCTTTTGAAAAAACGTCTAAATCTACCAGACTCCAAACCCCATACTTTCGCCAAGCAATTAAAACGGGCAGCCTTAACAATTGACCACAAGCCCTTAACTTAGATACATAATCAGGCCTGAGAGACAATACATTTTTCTCACAAGACTTAACTTCAATTAAAACGGAAGTATTTCCTGCGCCACGCACGTTAAAGTTTGCCAGTAAATCTGGAACCTGAAAAGCATCTTTAGAAGTGGTTGGATACTGCTGCTGATCTAATTTATGGACTAAATCACATTGGCCGAGCCAGCCGCAGATAATCGAAAACTCGTCTTCTAATGGAAGACCTATATTAAGTCTATGTACTCTATCAGCGATACTGTTAGCGTCAGCCGACCAGCCTAGCTGCTCTAGTGATTCATGAATAAGTCTCTCTAAATCTGACGGTTTATCTTTCAAACTGGCTCCCTATGCGCTTGAAATATAACGCCGCCATCACGCGCTTGTCGCGTGGATGACATTGTTATCCCCCAATACGGCTTCGAATAGCCCTCGAAACCCTGCTTTTTCTATCTTGGTCGCTGTTAGCAGCTCTTCCTTCTCAATCCATCTCTTTAGTATTCCCGTCACAACAGCATCATCAGGAGACCATGTGCCACCTTGCTGCATAATCTCTACATACCTTGTATTCCAAACTAAAGATCCACTGAATCCAGGGGGAAGAGGCGCGCCTTTCTGCTCATCTCCCAGATCCTCAATCAGTCCAGTGGGGTATAAGATATGAAATTCATGATCGGGGTAATCCGGTGCTGCAACCCCCTCGGGCTCCTGAGACGTGTATGGAGTGCCTTTTGTCATCAACATTCCATAAAGAGACTTAGATCTTTCGTCGGAGAAGCCGATAAAAAAGAGCAATTCACGATCGACAGGCTCATCTCTATTCGCAAAGCGTTCATACGGTATCGCAGATGATGCCTTTCCCTCATTCTTCCAAGCAGAAGGAGAAACTCTCACCGCTGCGCTGTCTGATGGTGACGTTAATATTCCAAAGGGCTTATTGATGCCTACTACTGACGCCGGCTCATCATCAATAGTTGAATTTTTGAGATGAAGCCCTCCTCGTCTCCCCTTTAGCTCAGATAAAACGTGGGCATTCGTAACAGCAAAAACATTATCTTTGTATTCGACGTATGCGCCACTTCCAACCAACACCCCCCAGTTTTCCTCCTCTTCAGCGGATATAGGAGTGAGGTAGCGGGATACCTCGTTCGCCATTGAGCGTGCAACACCCTTAACTATGTCGTTCCATTCTTCCATGTTCATTTGATCATTTTTCCGGATAACGACCAAGCTCACCGGCGGCAATGGAGCGCAGCGGAATTGCCGTCCGGTGCAGCGCCTTGTTATGCCTTTTGTTCATCTAATGCTGCTCTCTTGTAATGAAGAACCCCATCGGTTTCTTGCTCGCATTCCATGCCGGCATGCTCAGCAATTCGGGCTGAGGCAATATTTCCAGTTTTTACTTCTGCTCGGATTGGTTCTGAGATTTGGTTGGCCAACACAGCAACCATCCGTTTTGCCAGTCCTCGGCCTCTTGCTCTTGGAGATACCGTCCACGACAGCTCCCATACACTATCTGAAAAATCAGCTCGAACTGTACCAACAGGGTCACCATCTTCTTCAGCTACATACAGCCTTCGATCTGGGTTGCTAAGTGTCCGTGTTAACCATGAAATGTGATCATCTCTCAGGACTTCAGCTGTGTTGTGGCTGGCTTTTCTTGTTTCTGGGTCATTGCGCCATTCCAAGAGCATATCTGCATCTTTCATGGTGGCCGGTCTTAGTGTGATTGCTTCATTCATATGGTCTCCTTCTTGAGGCATAACAGGTATTAGGTAGCACGCGAGTTTTCCCACTTGAACGAGCGTGCGCATTCAATTTTCTTATACCGCCACACCAACCCATTGATTTTTATGTGCATTTTCGTTGACGTGGCTATATAACACCAATAAACGCGCATGCTGTCTTTGTCGGGAGGGCCGCTTTGGCTCGATAGCAGCCGTCACGCCGCCCACGTTCGGCCTTTCATGCCCCGCTCCACATCGGCCCTATCACCAAACGAGACGTACGGGGCACCGCCCTTTAAGGGACAGTGGGTCGCGGTCACGACGCGAGTCAGCAGGTTCATCCGCACACGCCGCGGGGAAGGTACTGCGCGGCGGGTAGACGCGACCACTGGCGAGACTAATGCCGACGAGCAGGCGGTCGCCCCCCGCAGCCGATGCTTGTTCGGGCGCAGGTCGATGCGGGATGCGGAGCAAGCCGTTGCCATATGGAGTTCCCTGCGTATGGGCGATGTCATTATGCAGTCTTGGTTATTAAGTACTCAGCCTAACACCGAGGCATGATTTTCTCCTGCGCTGGGTCAACGCTTGGGCATGATGCCGTGATCGCGAATCAGGTATGCCTTGGCGTCGACAACGAAAGCGCTGGCTGTTGCAGTAGGCAAGCCGTCGAACATCTGGCCTGACAACCGTGCAGGATCCGCCCGGCGGATGACATCCCCGCGCCAAGCGGCGACAATGGGCGCCCTTTTTCGGTCGCAGTCGTTTCATGTCCACACCGCTTCCTATCCTCTATCAGGACGATGCCCTGGTCGTTATCGCCAAGCCTTCGGGGCTGCTGGTGCATCGCACCGCGCTCGCTCGCGGCGAGACGCGCTTCGCGCTGCAGCTGCTGCGCGACCAGCTGGGTCGCCATGTCTATCCGGTGCACCGCCTGGACCGGCCGACCTCCGGGGTGCTGGTGTTCGCGTTGTCTTCCGAGGTCGCGCGTACCCTCGGCGAGGCCTTCGCCGAGCAGCGGGTCAGCAAGCGTTATCTGGCGGTGGTACGCGGCCACGGCCCCGAGGCCGAGTGCATCGACTATGCGCTGCGCGAGGAAGATGGCCGCCGACCCAAGGCGGAGATGCCGGCGATGGAGGCGGCCACCGAGGTGCGGCGCCTGGACAGCGTCGAACTGCCGGTGCGGGTCGACCGTTACCCCAGCGCGCGTTATTCGCTGATGGAGGCGCGGCCACTGACCGGGCGCCGCCACCAGATCCGCCGTCACCTTTCGCGGCGCGGCTATCCGATCATCGGCGATGCCAGGCACGGCAAGGGCAACCATAACCGCTTCTTCAGCGAGAACCTGGACACCCACCGGCTCTTGTTGGCGGCGGTGGAGCTGAGCTTCGAGCATCCCGTGCTCGGCGAACGCCTGACCGTCAGCGCCGGCCTGGAGGACGACATGACTCAGCTATTCGAACGCTTCGGCTGGAGCGCCCACCTGCCCCGCCATGGCCACCGCTTCGACAAGGCCGATACCGCAACGTCAACGACTCAAGCAGCGATGCCGACGCCATGACCGACACCGACCCGACTCTTGCTGATGCCGACTACGACTTCCGCTTCGGCGGCATTCGGCGCCTCTATGGCCAGCGCGCCGCCGCCCACTTCCGCCACGCCCATGTGGTGGTGGTCGGCGTCGGTGGCGTGGGTAGCTGGACGGTGGAAGCCCTGGCCCGCTCCGGCATCGGCAAGCTGACGCTGATCGATCTCGACGATGTCTGCGTGTCCAACGTCAACCGCCAGCTACATGCGCTGGACGGCACTATCGGCCGGCCCAAGGTCGAGGTGCTGGCCGAGCGCTGCCGGGCGATCTCGCCGGGTATCGAGGTGGTCGCCGACACGGCCTTCGTCACCCCGACCAACCTGGCCGAGCGCATTCCCGCCGACGCCGATCATGTGGTCGATGCCATCGACAGCGTGATCGCCAAGGCAGCGCTGATCGCCTGGTGCAAGCGACGCAAGCTGGGCCTGACCGTGACCGGCGCCGCCGGCGGCCAGCTCGACCCGACCCGCATCCGCATCGCCGATTTGACTCGCACCGAGCATGACCCGCTGCTTGCCAAGGTGCGCGCCCGGCTGCGCCGCGACTACGGCTTCTCGCGCAATCCCAAGCGTCGCTTCAGCGTCGAGTGTGTGTATTCCGACGAACAGCTGGCCTATCCCGGCGCCGACGGCGAGGTCTGCCACACCAAGCCATCCGACGGCGAGAGCACCCGCCTGGATTGCGCCAGTGGTTTCGGCGCCGCCACCTTCGTTACCGGCGCCTTCGGCTTCGCCGCCGCCGCCCGGGTAATGGCGCGGCTGGCGCGCCAGGCCACTCGTGACGCGGCAAGCCCCTCGGCAGGCACCACAAGCCCAGATCAAGACACTGCCCAAGCCACTGCCCACGCCACGGCCACATCCATCGAGGAATCTTCCGATGATCGCGAATGAATCCCCGCGCCCGGTACCGGGCATCTACGTCCACTACAAGGGCGCCCGCTACGAGGTAATGGGCGTGGCCCAGCACAGCGAGACCGAGGAAGCGCTGGTGATCTACCGGGCGCTCTACGGCGACTACGGCCTGTGGGTTCGGCCGCTTGCGATGTTCTGCGAGAGCGTCGAGGTGCAGGGCGAGCCGGTGCCGCGCTTCGCGCTGGAGAAGGCCTTCGACTGAAAACGGCCCGAACCGCCAGCCGTCTTCCCGCTCAAAGAACCAAAGCAAAGCACCAAACGCAAAGAACCAAACGCAAAGAACCAAACGCAAAGAAGGCGCCCTTGGGGCGCCTTCTTTGATTCAGCCAGCCATCTAGCCGATGGCTTCAGGCTGTCTGCATCTGCTTCTGCAGGTAATTCTGGATGCCTACCGCGTCGATCAGACCAAGCTCGGTCTCGAGGTGATCGATGTGCTCCTCCTCGTCGTCGAGGATCTTCTGGAACAGATCGCGGCTGGTGTAATCACGCACCTGCTCGCAATGGGCGATGGCGTCCTTGAGATCGGCGTGGGCCTTGTGCTCGAGCTTGAGATCGCACTCGAGCATTTCGCGGGTGTTCTCGCCGATCATCAGCTTGCCGTAGTCCTGCAGGTTGGGCAGGCCCTCGAGGAAGAGGATGCGCTCGATCAGGGTATCGGCGTGCTTCATCTCCTCGATGGATTCCTCGTACTCCCACTTGCCCAGCGCCGCCAGGCCCCAGTCCTGATACATCTTGGCATGCAGGTAGTACTGGTTGATGGCCACCAGCTCGTTGCCGAGCACGGTATTGAGGTACTGGATGACCTTGGCATCACCTTTCATTGCCACTCTCCCGAAGTCGGGTTCGCCAAGGGCCGGCGAACGCTGAATCATTGGGCCAGCCTCGGCGGCCCCGCAAAGCGCAAAGTATCCCCTAGCAAAGACAGAAAGTCGAATCAGGACAAGATGTTAAAAAGGAATGACTGACAGCTGAGAAGGCGATGCGAACGCAGGCGGAAACGTCTTGCAGCGATGATAGGGTGCCGAAGCGACGTCAAATCGCCTCAGACAGCATAGGCCAGATCGGCCGACAGCATTTCCTCGGTGATGGCCTCACGCGTGATGGTCTTGGCCATGCAGGCGCACTTGCCGCACTGGGTCGCACACTCGGTGCGCTCGCGCACCTCGCGCCAGCTGCGGGCGCCATCGCTGACGGCATTGCGGATCGTCCGGTCGGATACGCCCTTGCAAAGACACACGTACATCACATCACCTCGCTATCGGCACTAAAATGAATGTAAATGATTCGCATAGGGAATTGCAAGACGTTGCCAGCCACAAAATCGATGGCCTGCTCCGAGACCTTCCAGAACGTGGTCTGAGCGCCTGCTGGCGGGGCCGCTAGGCCTGCTTGCCGGGCTCGTTTTTGCCGGGCTTATTCTTTCCAGACTTCGGCACCACCACCACCCGCGAGCCCGAGACGATATCCGACCAGCCGCGTCGTTCGCCGTCGATGAGCACCCACCAATACCCCAGGCCCAGTACTGCAAAGGATATGCCCGCGACGAGAAAGCGCATCAGGCACTGAGGCAGCGTCAGCGAGAGGCCTTCCGGCGTCTCGACGCGCAGCCGCCAGGCCTGCATGCCAAGCGTCATGCCACCGCGCATCCAGAAGAAGGCGAAGAAGGCGAAGGTGGCCACAAACAGCAGGCTGTGGAACAGCGGCGAGGTGTTGGCCTCGCCGCCGTTGATGGCCACGGCCACGAAGCCCAGCAGCATCCAGATCGCCATCAGGATCAGGGCATCATAGATCATCGCACCGAGGCGGCGGCCCAGGCCCGCAGGCCAGGTCTGATCGAGGTCGGCAAAGCGTTTGCGCATGGGCACTCCTGACAAGGCGCCTGACAAATAGAGGCTCTAGGAACACGGGATACCTGGCAAGCAGGGGCGGCTTGCCAGGATGCGCGGGCAAGCCGCTCGGCCGTAGCAGGTCTAGCCGCTGCGTCGCAGCATATACAGCCCCAGCACTGCGCATATCAGCGTCGGCCCCAGCACCGCCCAGACCGGCGAGAAGCCGAACACCGTGGAGGCCGGCGCCAG
The DNA here is from genome assembly GCF_003268885.1 of Onishia taeanensis. Lineage (GTDB taxonomy): Bacteria > Pseudomonadota > Gammaproteobacteria > Pseudomonadales > Halomonadaceae > Onishia > Onishia taeanensis_A. Next base: position 130,979 of record NZ_QLSX01000006.1, on the reverse strand, counting down.
CAGGTCCTGTAGGTACTTGAAGGAAAGCCCGGTGATGACCCCGTAGAAGACTCGCGTTCCCGCAGCCACGCTACGCAACGGGCCGAACACGAACGAGGCGGCGATCAGCACCAGTGAACCTAGCGTCAGCGGCAGCAGCAGTTTCTGCCAAAAATACAGCAGCGGCTGGGTGGCCTGCTGGCCCTGACTCTCGAGATAGCGGGCGTAGGCCCACAGCTCGCTGGGCGCCTGACTATCGACATCGCGCAGCAGACGGTTGAGCTGCGCGGGGGTCAGGTCGGTCTGCCACTGCAGACGCGCATGGCGCTCGACCTCGGTACGATCCTCGAAGAAGCGGGTGATATCGACATTCTTGAGTACCCAGTGATCCTCTTCCCAGACGGCCTGGGAGGCATGCGTCGCCGCCATCAGCTCGCGGTTGTCGAAGCGATAGCGCGTCAGGTCGAGCACGGTGTCATCGGAGCGGATGGCACCAAAGCGATAGACGCTGTCGCCCTCACGCTGCCAGCCGCCCCGTTCGGTCACCAGGGCACCCTCGCCCTGCGCCTGTTCAAGGCGCCAGGCAGCGGCGAACTGCTCGGTGCGCGGACTGACGAACTCGGCGATCACCAACAGGACCAGCACGATCAGGATCACCGGCTTCATCACCCCCCACAGAATGCGGGTCAGCGAGCGCCCGGCGGCCCGCATCACGGTCAGCTCATTGCTGGTGGCCATGCTGCCAAGCCCGATCAGCGAGCCAATCAGCACGCCTACCGGGGCATACTGATAGAAGCGATAGGGCAACCGGATGATCAGGTAGATCAGCACGTCGAAGGCGCCGTAACCGCCTTCGACGTCGCCCAGATCATTGATGTAGGTGATGACCAGGTCGAGGCCCAGCAGCACCACCTGCACCACGAGAATCGCCGCCAGCACGTTGCGGGCGATGTAACGGTCGAGACGATCGAGCAGCATCAGTTCACCCCCGCCAGCCGCGAGCGGCGCAACAGCCACAGACCAACGATCAGGAATGTCAGGTGAATCGGCCACATGCCCACGGTCATCGGCAGGCTGCCCTGGGCGATGGCATCCTTGGCGGTGAGCAACAGGCTCAGGTAGGCGATATGCAGGAAGATTGCCGGCAGCAGCTTGCCGAAGCGGCCCTGACGCGGATTGACCTTCGACAGCGGCTGGGCGATCAGGGTCAGCACCAGCACCATCAGCGGCATCGACAGCCGCCACTGCAGCTGCGCCATGGCCGGCGGCGTGCCGCGCTCCAGTAGCTCAGGCGTGCTGGCGAGCTCGGGGTCATCAGCGGCGCGCGGCGCCCGATCCGGCGACAGGCGCACCGCATAGGTCTCGAAGGCCAGCCGTTCGGCCACCGGATTACCGGGATCAACGCTATAGCGCAGACCGTCACTGAGCACCAGGAAGCGACTGTCGGTTTCCTCGTCGCGGGTCTGATAGCCCTCGGCCGCTCGCGTCACCACGTTGCTGGGCGTGCCGTCACTGCGCCGCTGACGCTCGCTGATGAACACCTCCTGCATACGGGTCTGGTCCTGATTGAAGGACTCGGTGTAGGCGGTACGGCCATTGCCGAAGTCCTGAAAACGTCCCGGTGCCAGGGCGCCGAAGTCGAGCCGGCTCTTCTGCTCTTCGATCAGCGTCTCGTTGTGATCGGCGCCGCTCGGCGTCAGCCACAGGCTGCACACGCCCACCATCACCGCCACCAGGGCCGCCGGCAGCAGGCTGATCGTCAGCAGCCGGTTGGGGCTCATGCCGCAGGCCACCAGCACGGTGATTTCACTATTGAGATAGAGCTGCCCATAGGCCAACAGAATGCCGAGGAAGAAGGCCAGCGGCAGAATCAGCTCCAGGAAACCCGGCAGGTGATACATCATCAGGGTGCCGAGGATGCTGGCCGGAATCTCGCCATCGGCGGCATTGGTGAAGTAGCGAATGAAGCGACTGCCCATGATCACCAGCAGCAACACCCCGGCCACTGCGGCCATGGTCTGCAGGATCTCGCGGGTCAGGTAACGAAAAATGATCAAGACGGTCTCCCGTGTCTCCCGGCAGGCCGCATCGACTGGCGACACTTGCCCTGTGCTGGTGCCGGCTTCCCGTTCAGCGTGGCGGGGTGTCCTGGTGTCGCGCCCCATGCAATGCGCCACTGCATTGCGTACACTGGGATATCGGTCACGGCGCACCCCGCCGTGCCGGCATTATCCAGAATCCCCCTTCGCTTGTCTTGTGGAGACGCCATGGAATTCCCTGTTCAGACGGCCAACCCCGCCAAGGTCGAAACGGCCTGCCTCGCCCTTCCGGTGTTCAAGGACGGCGACCTGCTGCCGGCGGCCGCCAAGCTAAACGATGCCAGCGAGCGCCTGATCGGCCAGCTGATCGAGCGCGGCGACTTCAGCGCCGATCTTGGCAAGGTGCAGATGATTCCCTTCGCTCCCGGCCTCAATGCCGACCGGCTGCTGCTGGTAGGCCTCGGCGAGCGCGACAAGTGCAACGAAGGCAGCTTCCGCAAGGCGCTGGACGCCACCTTTGCGGCCCTGTCGGAGCTGCCGGCCAGTGAAGCCAGTGTCGCCCTGACCGACGTGCCGGTGCCGCATCGCGATACCCAGTGGAAGGCACGCATGATCAGCGAGGCCGCCAGCCGCAGCGTCTACCGCTTCACCGAGTTCAAGTCTTCCCCCGCCCCGGCTCCGCGCCTTGAGCAGGTGACCCTGCTGGTCAGCGAGAGCGACGACGCAGACAAGGCCAAGGAAGGCGCTCGTATCGGCGCCGCCATCGGCGAAGGCATGAACTATACCCGCACCCTGGGCAACCTGCCGGGCAATATCTGCACGCCGCGCTATCTCGCCGGCCAGGCCGAGCAACTGGCCGCGGAGTCCAAGGGCGCGCTGACCGCCGAGATTCTCGACGAAGAGGCCCTGGAAGCGCTGGGCGCCCATTCGCTGCTCTCAGTCGGTCGCGGCAGCGAAGAGCCCTCAAGGCTGATCGTCATGAAGTACCAGGGCGCCGACGACCCGGACGAGGCCCCTCACGTGCTGGTCGGCAAGGGCATCACCTTCGATGCCGGCGGCATCTCGCTGAAGCCCGGTGCCGGCATGGACGAGATGAAGTTCGACATGTGCGGTGCGGCCAGCGTGTTCGGCACCGTCAAGTCGACGCTTGCCATCAAGCCCAAGATCAACCTGGTGGCGATCGTTGCCTCCGCCGAGAACATGCCCGACGGCCGTGCCACCAAGCCCGGCGATATCGTCAAGACCTTGAAGGGGCTGACGGTCGAGGTGCTCAACACCGATGCCGAGGGCCGCCTGGTGCTGTGCGACGCACTCACCTATGCCGAGCGCTTCGAACCGGCCAGCGTGCTCGACATCGCCACCCTGACCGGTGCCGTGATCATCGGGCTTGGCCACCACGCCACTGGCCTCTTGTCCAACGACGACGATCTGGCGCTCGACGTGCTGGACGCCGGTGAGACCGCCTGGGACCGGGCCTGGCACCTGCCGCTGTGGGACGAGTATCAGGAGCAGCTCGATTCCAACTTCGCCGACCTGGCCAACATCGGCGGTCGTCCGGCGGGCACCATCACCGCCGGCTGCTTCCTGTCGCGCTTCGCGGACAAGTACCCCTGGGCGCATCTGGACATCGCCGGCACCGCCTGGGATTCCGGCAAGCAGAAAGGGGCCAGCGGCCGCCCGGTGGGCCTGCTGACTCAGTACCTGCTCGACCGCGAGACCGAACTGGTCGAGGCCATCGCCAGCAACGACTGAGGCTTCGCATCGCCCAAGCGGCGTGCTAGCGTTTAGGCATCGCGGGCCGGGATCTCCCGGCCCGCTGCCTTATGTCATGGAACCCCGTTCCTCGAACACGATCAGGCCCCGCGTGCCTACTGCTGCTATGGAGACCCTCCTGTGACCCCTTCAGGCTTCGACGTTCGGCCGACTGCCCACCCCACGGCCCCTCAGATCCGCGACACCATCCTCGAGAGCCCCGGGTTCGGTCAGTACTTCTCCGACCACATGGCCCACGTGCGCTGGACAGAAAGCGCAGGCTGGCACGGCAATGAAGTGCGCCCCTACGGCCCGCTGACCCTGGACCCGGCCGCCGCCGTGCTGCACTACGCCCAGGAAATTTTCGAAGGCATCAAGGCCTACCGCCATGCCGACGGCTCGGTGTGGACCTTCCGCCCGGAGAAGAACGCCGAGCGCTTCCGTCGCAGTGCGCGCCGCCTGGCGCTGCCGGAGCTCGACGACGAGACCTTCATCGGCTCGCTGAAGGCCCTGCTAGCGCTGGACAGCGACTGGGTGCCAACGCCGGCCCATGAGGGCGAGGAATCAAGCCTCTACCTGCGGCCCTTCATGATCGCCAGCGAAAGCTTCCTCGGCGTTCGCCCCTCCAAGGAGGTCGACTACTACGTGATCGCCTCGCCGGCGGCCGCCTACTTCAAGGGCGGCGTGGCGCCGGTGTCGATCTGGCTGTCCTCGCACTACAAGCGCGCCGCCCCCGGCGGTACCGGCTTTGCCAAGTGCGGCGGCAACTATGCCGCCTCGCTGGCCGCCCAGAAGGAAGCCGCCAGCCATGAGTGCAGCCAGGTAGCCTTCCTCGACGCCATCGAGAACAAGTGGATCGAAGAGCTCGGCGGCATGAACCTGTTCTTCGTCTACAAGGACGGTCGCATCGTCACGCCGCGCCTCACCGACACCATCCTCGAGGGCGTGACCCGCGACTCCATCCTCGAGATGGCCGCCGACGAGGGCCTGACCCCGCAAGAGCGTGCCATCAGTATCGACGAGTGGCGCGAGGGCGCGGCCTCCGGCGAGATCACCGAGGTCTTCGCCTGCGGCACCGCCGCGGTAATCACCCCGGTGGGCGAGCTGGTTACCGAGGACGACACCATCCGTCTGGCCGGCGACAACGGCAACCCGATCGCCAAGCGCCTGCGCAGCCAGCTGCTCGACCTGCAATACGGTCGTCGCGAAGATACGCGCGGCTGGATGACCCGCCTGGCTTGAGCCTCAGCCACCACCCTCTCGAGGCCCAGGTGCCGATTGAGGGTGGAGGTCTGTCCGGCGGCAGGACCCGGTGAGAGCTCCGTGAGGGCGCGGTAAACCCGTCCCTGGGCGCTACTTTTGCCATCCATGGCAAAAGACCCTCACTCTGCCCTGACCCCGCGCCCGCCTCGCCGCCCAGGCAGCTCCTTTACCTCCCAAGACTCCGAGATAAAATGCCGACGAGCGAAGGCCTGACAAGGCAAAAATCGGCGACAAATCGGCAGGACAGCCGATTTGGACAGCTCGGCTGCTCACCGAGCGAGCGACAGGGATGTCGCGAGTCAAAGGCGGAGTTTACAGGTTGTTAAATGAGTATCTTGACCGAGCTCGCGTGCGAGCCGATTTTTAACGCCGTATGGCCAAGCGCAGTCCGTTTTAGACGGAGTCTCATGACCCAGATCGATTTCTACATCCTCCCCGACACCACCCTCGATGCCCGGCTCGGCTTCGCCTGCCGGCTCGCCGAGACCATTCATCGCAAGGGCTTCCGACTGCACCTGCACGCCGAGGACGAAGCCATGGCCAAGCTCATCGACGAGCGGCTGTGGACCTTCAAGCCCGAGAGCTACCTGCCCCATGCGCTGATTGGCAGCGAGATGGCGGCCACAGTGCCGGTGACCATCGGCTGGCAGGGCCCGCCGGACCCGTCCCGGGAAATGGACCCGGACATGGCGATGCTCAACCTGCACCCGGAGATTCCCGAGTGGTTCTCGCGTTTTTCCCGGGTCGCCGAGATCATCAACCAGCACCAGGATGTGCTCACCGCCAAGCGCGAGTGCTGGCGCACCTACAAGCAGCGCGGCTATCCGGTTACCCCCCACCACCTGCCTGCCCAGGGCAGCTGACAGCGCCCGTACACACCAAGCCGGCCGCCGAGGCGTGACCGCACGTATTTGGCACTGAGGTCGCACTGCACTGAAGTCGCAGCGGCACGCAGCTTGACCCGCCGACGGTCATGACGCGAGAGGCCCGGCAGGCTATAATCGTGCCCATTTTTCGCGCTTTCCACGCCGATCGAAATCGGTCCGGCGTCGCTCCTCATTTCAGGCAGCACTTCTTCAGGCAGAGTTTGCAATGGACAAGACCTACCAACCCGAACAGATCGAAACCCGCTGGTATCAGCGCTGGGAAGCCGACAACCGCTTCGCGCCCTCCGGTGAGGGTCAGCCCTTCTCGATCATGATTCCGCCGCCCAACGTGACCGGCAGCCTGCACATGGGGCACGCCTTCCAGGACACAATCATGGACACCCTGGTCCGCTGGCGGCGCATGCAGGGCAACAACACCCTGTGGCAGGTAGGCACCGATCACGCCGGCATCGCCACGCAGATGCTGGTCGAGCGCAAGCTTGCCGCCGAGACCGGTCAGACCCGTCACGACCTGGGCCGCGAAGACTTCACCAACAAGATCTGGGAGTGGAAGCAGGAGTCCGGCGGCCACATCACCCGCCAGCTGCGCCGCATGGGCGCCAGCGTCGACTGGAGCCGCGAGCGCTTCACCATGGACGACGGCTTCTACAAGGCGGTCCAGGAAGTCTTCGTGCGCCTCTATGAAGAGGACCTGGTGTACCGCGGCAAGCGGCTGGTCAACTGGGATCCGACCCTGCACACCGCGATCTCGGATCTCGAGGTCGAGAACCGCGAGCAGCAGGGCCAGTTCTGGCACTTCCGCTACCCGCTCGCCGACGGCGTGACCACCGATGACGGCCGCGACCACCTGATCGTTGCCACCACCCGCCCCGAGACCCTGCTCGGCGACACCGGCGTGGCGGTCAACCCCAAGGACCCGCGTTTCGCCTCGCTGGTCGGCAAGTTCATTACGCTTCCGCTGGTGGGCCGGCGTATCCCCATCGTCGCCGACGAGCACGCCGACATAGACAAGGGCTCGGGCTGCGTGAAGATCACCCCGGCCCATGACTTCAACGACTACGAGGTCGGCAAGCGCCAGGGACATCTGCTGATCAACGTGATGACCCAGGACGCCAAGATCCGCGATCGCGCCGAGATCTTCGACCTGCAGGGCCGCCCGCAGCCTGACGAAGACGCCAGCCTGCCGGCCGCCTACGCCGGACTCGACCGCTTCAAGGCCCGCGAGGCGCTGGTCGCCGACATGGACGCCGCAGGTCTGCTCGAGAAGGTCGAGGCCGTTACCAACACCCTGCCCTACGGCGACCGCTCGGGCGATGTCATCGAGCCGCTGCTCACCGATCAGTGGTTCGTCGCCGTCGAGGAGTTGGCCAAGCCAGCCATCGCCGCCGTCGAGAATGGCGACATCGAGTTCGTGCCCAAGAACTACGAGAACATGTACTTCGCCTGGATGCGCGACCTGCAGGACTGGTGCATCTCTCGCCAGCTGTGGTGGGGCCACCGCATTCCGGCCTGGTACGACGCAGACGGCCGCGTCTACGTCGGTCGCACCGAAGCCGAGGTGCGCGAAAAGCATGGCCTTTCCGCCGACCTGAGCCTTACCCAGGACGAGGACGTGCTGGACACCTGGTTCAGCTCCGGGCTGTGGACCTTCGGCACCCTCGGCTGGCCCGAGCAAACGCCGGAACTGGCGACCTTCCACCCGTCGAGCGTATTGGTCACCGGCTTTGACATCATCTTCTTCTGGGTCGCCCGGATGATCATGATGACGCTCAAGTTCACCGGCGAGGTGCCCTTCCAAAAGGTCTACGTCCACGGCCTGGTGCGAGATGCCCAGGGCCAGAAGATGTCCAAGTCCAAGGGCAACGTGCTCGACCCCATCGACCTGATCGACGGCATCAGCCTCGACGATCTGGTCGAGAAGCGCACCGGCAACATGATGCAGCCGCAGAAGGCCAAGGCGATCGCCAAGGCCACCCGCGACGAGTTCAGTGAAGGCATCGAGCCCCACGGCACCGACGCGCTGCGCTTCACCTTCCTGTCACAGGCCACCACCGGTCGCGACATCAAGTTCGACATGGGCCGCCTGGATGGCTATCGCAACTTCTGCAACAAGCTGTGGAACGCCTCGCGCTACGTGCTGATGAACGCCGAGGACCAGGACACGGGGCTCGACCCTCACGCCGAGATCGAGCTGTCGCTGGCCGACCGCTTCATCATCTCGCGTCTGCAGCAGACCGAAGCCCAGGTCACCAAGGCGCTGGAGGAGTTCCGCTTCGACCACGCCTCCCAGGCGCTCTACGACTTCGTCTGGAACGAGTACTGCGACTGGTACCTGGAACTCTCCAAGCCGGTAATGTGGGACGAAGCCGCCAGTGATGCCGCCAAGCGCGGCACCCGCCGCACCCTGGTGCGGGTCCTGGAAGCCATCCTGCGCCTGGCGCACCCGATGATGCCCTACATCTCCGAGGAGATCTGGCAAAGGGTCGCCCCGCTGGCCGGCATCGACACCGCTGCCTCGCCCTCGATCATGACCCAGCCCTGGCCACAGGCCGAGCAGGCGAAGATCGACGAGCAGGCGACTCGCGATATCGAGTGGCTGAAGGGTGTGATCGTCGCCGTGCGCAACATCCGCGCCGAGATGAATATCGCGCCGGGCAAGGCCCTCGAGGTGCTGCTGACCAAGGGCTCCGCCTTCGACCGGGAGCGTCTGGAGGCCAACCGGCCCTTCCTTGCCAAGCTCGCCAAGCTCGAAAGCGTGACCTGGCTCGACGACCCGGCCACCGCCCCGCTATGCGCCACTCAGCTGGTCGGCGAGATGGAAGTGCTGGTACCGATGGCCGACCTGATCGACAAGGACGTGGAGCTCGCGCGGCTCAGTAAGGAGATCGAGAAGCAGGACAAGCTGATCCTCGGCACCGAGAAGAAGCTCGGCAACGAGAGCTTCACCGCCAAGGCCCCTGAAGCCGTGGTGCAGAAGGAGCGCGACAAGCTGGCCGACTTCAAGGCCGCCCGCGCCCTGCTCGCCGAGCAGCGCGACAAGATCGCCGCGCTTTGAGTGCTTGATGCCACCCGGGGCCGTGGCTGAACAATCGGCCCCGGTGCCGGTCGGGACTTAGGCCTTACGGTGACACCCTCACCAACGACAACGCCGCCCCTAGGGCGGCGTTGTCGTGTCCGATCACCTGACAGGAGATCGCATGGCGCCGTGCTGTCAGGTCGTCACTGTCAGTTGGCGCGCTTGAAGCCGCCCAGCACTCGGCTATCGCGGCCAAACAGCACCAATCGGTCATGGTCGATCAGGTAACGGTAGGCGCCGTTAAGCATAGCGTCGACTCGCTGCGCATCGTTACCGTTGGCGCACGCCATTCGCGTCGAGGCGAGATTTTCGACGCTGAAGCGATTGCCGCTCTCAAGGCTCAGCGCACCGCTGATGCGGTTGCAGCCATTGCTGCCCACCAGGCGCAGCTGGCCGCCCTGGCGCACCACTTCGAAATAGGGGGTGTCGGGGTGCGTCCAGCGCTCACTGGTTCCCAGCAGCAGCAGATTCCAGCGCGGCCCTACCACCGGTGAAGCAGCGGTCGTCTCCGCACTGCCCTGATCGTAAGTCGGTGCGGGGGCACTGCTGCAGCCCGCCAGCAGTCCTGCCAGCACGACTGCCATCAACCATCCCTTGCGCATCCTGGCTCCTTTTTAGTCGTTCGCCGAGTCGTTGATTAACGAGTCGTATTACATTGTGCGACCGTCGCGGTCGCGTCACAGGGACTCTTGTATACTGGTCGCGACTGCCTCGCAAGGCGCCATCTGAACGAATCCGAGCGCGCGATGCAAAAGCACGACTCGCAAGGAACGACCGACACACCACAAGGAGAGACATCATGCTGCAAGCCCTGCATAACGACGCCCTCGGCAAGCTGATCCTGCGCATCGCCGTCGGCGGCCTGATCCTGCTGCACGGCTTCGCCAAGCTGACCCACCCTGAAACCATGAGCTGGATCAGCGGCCTGCTCGATGGCTACGGGCTGCCGCGCTTCCTGGCCTATGGCGTACTGATCGGTGAGATCGTCGCCCCGGTGATGGCCATCGTCGGCTGGCAGACCCGCTTGGCCGGTCTGCTGATGACCGGCAACATGCTGGTGGCTTTCGTACTGGTGCACACCGGTGAGCTGTTTGAACTGAGCGGCAGCGGTGGCTGGGCGCTGGAGCTGCAGGGGCTCTTCCTTGCCGGCAGCCTGGCGCTGATCTTCCTTGGCAGTGGGCGCATGGCCATGCGCCCTGACTGAGGACAACCAGGCCGGTCGCGACCTTACCAGCTGCCGGTGTTTTCCATCGATGCCCAGGGCTCCTTCGGCGCCAGCGCATCGCCGGCCTGCAGGAGCTCGACGGAGATGCCATCGGGGCTCTTCACGAACGCCATGTGGCCGTCGCGGGGCGGACGATTGATGGTGACGCCGCCCGCCTGCAGGTGCTCGCACAGGGCATAGATGTCATCGACACGATAGGCCAGATGGCCGAAGTTTCGCCCGCCGGTATATTCCTCCGGGTCCCAGTTGTGGGTCAGCTCGATCATCGGCGCACGATCCTCATGAGCGCGGGTCTCATCGCCCGGGGCGGCCAGGAACACCAGCGTGAAGCGGCCCTTCTCGCTGTCCTTGCGGCTGATCTCGGTGAGGCCGAGCAGGTCGCAGTAGAAATGCAGGGAAGCATCAAGGTCGCTGACCCGGACCATGGTGTGAAGATATTGCATCGGTACCTCTCCTGATAATGCATGAACGAATGGATGGATGAGTGAATGAACGAGTGCGTTAAAGAAGGAAACACGCAATGCCATGATGCGTGGAACGAACACTGATCGCGAGGATCATTAAGGTGCGTATCATAAGACGATGGCGCCCCTGACGCGACGACAGGCTCATGGAGTCGAGCCGCAGGACCACGAGTTTACGTACGAAGAGGAGCACCCTTGGCTGACTATTGCGACCTGGCGCCCGGGCATCCGTTCCACGGCCCCTACCATGACCACGATTACGGCTTTCCGGTCGAAGACGACGCCACTCTGTTCGAGCGGCTGGTGCTTGAGATCAACCAGGCCGGGCTTTCATGGCTGACCGTGCTCAAGAAGCGCGAGGCCTTCTTCGAGGCCTTCCGGGGCTTCGACGTCGATCGGGTCGCGGCCTTCGATGACGATGACAAAGCGCGGCTCTTGAGCGATGCCCGCATCATTCGCAATCGCCTGAAGGTCGATGCCGCCATCCACAATGCCCGGGTGGTCCAGCAACTCAGGCAGGAACACGGCAGCTTCCATGGCTGGCTCGAAGCTCACCACCCACGGCCTCACGGCGACTGGGTGAAGCTCTTCAAGCGCACTTTCCGCTTCACCGGCCCGGAGATCGTCAATGAGTTTCTGATGAGCACCGGCTACCTGCCCGGCGCCCACCGGGACGACTGCCCGGTACAGGCCCGCGTGCTGGCGGCAGCCCCGCCCTGGGCGCGCTGAGCGCCCTCTTTCCTCAACATGCTATTCACAGCCCCCTCACAGGCTATCCACAGACTCGCTGCGAGGTGTCTGGAATGGACTCCATTCGCGGCACCCGGGAGGCGCTCGGTCAGCTGGCCCGCCGCGCCCTCAACCAGGGGACCCTATGCTTGGGTGACTACGTGTCCCAGCGTCTGACAGTCGAGGCGCGAAGCTGTTGAGGGGTGGCTGAAACCGCTGCTGGCATCGCTGGCGACGCCCCAGGCTCACCGCGATGGCCTCTCACACAAACAGCACGGCCCCGGTATCCGGGGCCGTGCTGTTGTATCGCCAATATATCGCTGGCCCTTCGAGGCGACTCAATGCGCCTCTGGACGAGCCTTTACAGGCGCTCGAGGTAGCCGTCGATAGCCTGACGCGCCTCTTTCATGGTCTCGGCGGCGTGCTTGTCGCCCATCGCCAGACCCTCGGCGAACACCATATCGACGTCAGAGATGCCCATCAGACCAAGCATCGACTTGATATGCGGGGTCTGGGAATCCATCTCGGTGCCGGCATACTGACCGCCACGAGTGGTCAGCACCAGGGCACGCTTGCCCTCGACCAGACCCTGTGGGCCGCTTTCGGTGTAGCGGAAGGTCTGGCCGGCACGCAGAATGCGGTCGAACCATGCCTTGAGCTGTGACGGTATGCCCAGGTTATAGAGCGGTGCCGCCAGTACCAGCACGTCGTGATCGAGCATCTCCTGGATCAGCGAGTCGGAGCGCTCAGCGAGCCCCGCCTGCTGGTCGCTGCGCTCGGCGGGATCCACACCCCAGCTGGACAGCTCATTGATGTCCAGGTGCGGAAGCTCGTCCTTGATCAGGTCACGTTCGGTGACCGTGACGTCATCGCGCCCCTCGAGGCCTTTTATGAGATGGCCGGTCAGCGCGCGAGACTGGCTGTTCTCGCCGAGAATGGAAGACGTTACGACAAGTACCTTGGTGGACGGCGCGGTCATGGACATCTCCTTGGAAAAATAGGTGTTGATTAATGAATCCTATTTTAGGTGCATGCCATGACATGAAAAGCGCAAAAATACGCGCCTTCCATGCGATAAAATAGAAAGAAGCCCCGATAAACCGAGGCTGAAGGCGTATCAGGGCGCGATACCCTGACCGCAGCCGCGATAGGTCTTGCCATCGACATCGAGCGTCACCCGCACCGGGAAGGGCTCGCCGCTCATGCTGTCGAAGCAGGCCCGCGCCTCGAGCTCCAGGTTAAAGGGCGTGTCGGCGCGACCGCTGGCCAGCGTCACCCGGCCCCGCTCGTTGTCCAGCGAGGTAACCCGGTATGGCGACTCGATCTCGCGCTCGCCGTTGTCGAGCATCAGCGACAGGTGCGGCGCATCGTGATCCAGACGCACCGTCCAGCCAGGCTCATTGCCACGGCCATGGAACATCACCCCGGGACGCTGGGCGCGAGTCAATGCCGCCCGGGTCTGATCCCGCTGGCATTCGAGCCGCCCACGATCACTCTCGACCATCGCCTCGCCGCCCTTCTCCCAAAAGCTCAGGTCGTTCTTCACGTAGCGACTACCGGACGCAACCACCGCTGGCGTCAGCCGATAGGCATCGTAGGCCGACCACAGCCGCAGCTCGCCTTGCGGAAACGCCGTGACCAGATCCTGAGCGGGCGTGCAGCGCCAGGCCTCGAAGCGCTCGGCCTCGCCGGCGAAGAAGGCCGACGGCATGAGCGGTGCTTTGGTTGAATCCTGCTTATCGACGTCGGCGGGGGTGCTGACATCACTGACGATAGGGGCCGAACTATCGGGCTGGGGAGCACCGGCACAGCCCGCCAGCAGCACGCTCAGGCCGAGCGCGGCCACCCGCAGGGGTGACGATACGCTGTCGGTTGAAGGGTGGGCAGAGACGGCGGCGCCGCAAGACGCCGTACGAGACAACAGGGGCATGCAACCTCCTTGTCGGTGGAAGAATCCTGGCCGATTGAAGAATCCTGGTCGGCGAGAGTGCCTGATGTGCCCAAGCATAACAGGGGCCAGCGCCCTTGGCGCCGGCCCCTGAAGGGGTTTTGCCTGCCATCGCGTCTTAGCCGTGGCGGCGGCGCAGCACCCGGGCCGCCTCGACCATGTGGGTGAGTGCCGGTTCGACCTCGGCCCAGCCGCGGGTCTTGAGGCCGCAGTCCGGGTTCACCCAAAGCCGCTCGGCAGGAATCCTGTCGAGCGCTTTCTCCATCAGCGCGACCATCCAGTTGACCTCGGGAATGTTCGGGGTGTGGATATCATAGACCCCCGGCCCGATCTCGTTGGGATAAGCGAACTCCTGGAAGGCATCCAGCAGCTCCATGTCCGAACGCGAGGTTTCGATGGTGATGACGTCGGCATCCAGCGCAGCGATTGCGCCGATGATGTCGTTGAACTCCGAGTAACACATGTGGGTGTGGATCTGGGTCTCGTCACGCACCCCGGCCGCCGAAAGCTTGAAGGCATTCACCGCCCAGTCGAGATAGCCCTGCCAGTCGCCCTGGCGCAGCGGCAGCCCCTCGCGCAGCGCCGGCTCGTCGATCTGGATCACGGCAATGCCGGCGGCTTCCAGATCCGTGACCTCGTCACGCAGCGCCAGCGCGATCTGCCGGCAGGTGGTGGCCCGCGGCTGGTCGTCGCGCACGAAGGACCACTGCAGGATGGTTACCGGCCCGGTCAGCATGCCCTTCATCGGCTTGTCGGTGAGCGACTGGGCATATTCGCTCCAGCGCACCGTCATCGCCGTCGGACGAGTGATGTCGCCGAAGATCACTGGCGGCTTGACGCAGCGCGACCCATAGCTCTGCACCCAGCCGAAGCGCGAGAAGGCCACGCCGTCGAGCTGCTCACCGAAGTACTCGACCATATCGTTGCGCTCGGCCTCACCGTGCACCGGCACATCCAGGCCCAGCGACGCCTGGCGGTCGACGACGTGAGCGATTTCCTCGCGCATGCGGGCTTCATAGGCCTCGCGAGTGATCTCACCGGCCTTGAAGGCACGCCGCGTAGCGCGAATGTCGCCAGTCTGCGGGAAGGACCCGATGGTGGTGGTAGGAAATAGCGGCAGTTGCAGGCGCCGTGCCTGCTGAGGCGCCCGTTCCGGGTAGGCGCTGGCCCGCTCGGCATCGGAGGCCGTGGTGGCGGCGAGGCGCGCGGAAACGTCCGGGCGGTGGATGCGCGTCGAGGCGCGCCGGGCCTCCAGGGCCTCGCTGGCCTCTGCCAGCCGCACCCGGTCCTGCTCGGTCGCACGCTGGTCCACCAGGCGCGAAAGACTCACCACCTCGTCGAGCTTCTGGCGGGCAAAGGCCAGCCAACCGCGCAGCTCCGGGTCCAGGGTCGCGCCCTCGCCGGCCTCCCGGGCAAGATCCACCGGCACGTGCAGCAATGAACAACTCGGCGCCAGCCACAGCCGTTCGCCGAGGCGAAGCCGTGCTTCGCCGAGCCGCTCACGCAGCAGGGCGAGATCAGCACGCCAGATGTTACGACCGTCGATGGCGCCGACCGACAGCACCTTGTAGCTCGGCAGATTGTCGAGCACCGTGGTGAGCTGCTCGGGCGCGCGCACGGTATCGATATGCAGGCCATCCACCGGCAGCCCCGCCGCCAGGCGCAGATTGTCGCCCAGGGCGCCGAAGTAGGTCGCCAGCAGCAGTTTGACCGGGGCACTGGCGAGCTGGTTATAGGCGGCCTCATAGGCCTCTTTCCACTCCTGGGGCAGATCCTGGACCAGCGCGGGCTCATCCAGCTGCACCCATTCCACCCCCAGGTCGGCGAGACGCGACAGCACCTGACCATAGACGGGCAGAACGGCCTCCAGCAGCTCGAGGCGCGAGAAGTCTTCGCGACCGCCCTTCTCCTTGCCGAGCCACAGCCAGGTCAGCGGGCCGGTCAAGGTAACCTTGACCCGATGCCCGGCGGCCTTGGCCTCCTCGACCTCGTCGAATAGGCGTTCGCTTGAGAGCCGGAAGGTCTGGCCCTCGTGCAGCTCCGGGACCAGATAGTGATAGTTGGTATCGAAGTATTTGGTCATCTCGCAGGCGGCGGCCGGCGTGCCGCTGGGGGCGCGGCCGCGGGCCATGCGAAAATAGGTGTCCAGGTCGGCCGAAGCCGAGTCGTCTTGCTCGCTGAAGCGCTTGGGCACCGCACCGAGCAACGCCGAGACGTTGAGCACTTGATCGTAGAAGGCGAAGTCGCCAACGGTGATGAGGTCGAGACCGGCGGCCTGTTGATCTTGCCAGTGGCGAGCGCGCAGCGCGCGGCCCTCGGCTTCCAGCGCCGCCTGATCGATGTCGCCCTTCCAGTAGGCTTCGGTGGCTTTCTTCAGTTCGCGATCGGCACCGATGCGCGGATAGCCGAGAATGTGAGCCAGCGTCATGGTTATTCCTTTGCGTAATTAAGAGATACACTTGGCAATGAATTCGCCATAAGCGATGGAGGCAGTTTCGCTGGCCGCCGAGAGTGAATCAAACTAAATTATCTAATCTACAACATGAAAAGCGCTCACCCACATGCTGGAACTCCGTCACCTCCGTACCCTGATTGCCCTGCGTGATGCCGGCTCGCTGGTGGAAGCCGCCGAGCGCGTCCACCTGACCCAGTCCGCCCTGTCCCATCAGCTCAAGGATCTCGAGGAGCGCCTGGGCAACTCGCTGTTCCTGCGCAAGACCCGGCCGGTGGAGTTCACCCGCGCCGGCCAGCGCCTGCTGGCGCTGGCCGAACAGATCCTGCCCGAGGTGCGCATGGCCGAACGGGACCTGGCGAGGCTCGCTGGCGACGAACGAGGCCGGCTGCACATGGCCATCGAATGCCACAGCTGCTTCCAGTGGCTGATGCCCACCATCGACTATTTCCGCGATCACTGGCCCGAGGTCGAGGTCGATATCCCCAGCGGCCACAACTTCGACCCGCTGCCGGCGCTGGCCCGGGAACAGCTCGACCTGGTGATCACCGCCGACCCTCAGCCGCTGCCCGGAGTGCACTACGAGCCGCTGTTTCGCTACGAGGGGTTACTGGCAGTGGCCAAACAGCACCGCCTGGCCGGCAAGGCCTGGATCGGACCCGATGAGCTGGCCGACGAGACCCTGATCACCTATCCGGTGGAGCACGCGCGGCTGGATGTCTTCACTCAGTTTCTCGATCCGGCCGGGGTCCGCCCCCAGGAAATACGCACCGCCGAGCTGACCATCATGATGATGCAGCTGGTGGCCAGTGGACGCGGCGTCTGTGCGCTACCCAGTTGGGCGCTGACGGAATACCTGGAGCGGGACTATGTGCGCGGCGTGGCGCTGGGCGAACAGGGCATGTGGAGCACGCTGTTCGCGGCCATCCGCGAGGACAGCCGCGATGCCCCCTGGATGGAGGACTTTCTGCGCACCGCGCGCGAGACCTCGTTCGCGGTGCTGGAGGGCATCAAGCCGGCGTGACGCCGGCCTGCTTGAGGGGCAGCAACAGGCTGAAGCGCGCGCCGCCGAGACGAGAACTATCGTCGACCATCACGCTGCCACCGTGCCAGAGCATCACCTTGTGGACGATCGACAGACCCAGGCCATAGCCACCGGAGCGCCGGGTACGGCTGTCGTCGAGCCGGGCGAAGGGCTTGAAGATCTCCTCGCGCTCGGCGACCGGCACGCCCGGTCCGTCATCCTCGACGTCCAACCGCGCCACCTGACCATCGTCACTGAGGGTCAACCTGACCTGGCCGGCGGCATGCCGACAGGCGTTGGCCACCAGATTCTGCAGCGCCCGTTGCAGATAGCGGGGGTCTGCCACCACCTCGACAGAGGGCCCGGGCGTCACCTGTAGCGAGAGCTTGGCATGCAGCGGCGCCAGTGCTTCGACCACGTTGTCGGCAAGATCCCGGCAATCGACCAGCTCCGCTTCCTGCAGCACACCCTGGGCATGATCATTGCCAAGCTTGGCGTAGGTGAGGATCTCATCGATCAGGCCGTCGAGTTCCTCGATGTCGCCGTCGATGCCAGAGAGTTGACGCCGAACTGGCCCGCTGTCGGTCATGTCCTCGACCATTTGTACAGCGAAACGGATCCGCGCCACCGGAGTGCGCAATTCATGTGACACCGCGCGAATCATTTCCTGCTGCGCCCTCAAAAGCGCCTGCACCTGGGAGGCCATGCCGTTGAAGGCCATGCCGACCCGCCCCAGGAAGTCGCCGCTCTCGACCTTGACCCGGGTGTTTAGGTGGCCACAGGCGATCCGCGTGGCGGCTTGTTCGAGGCGCGCCATTCGCGATTCCACGCCCCGCACGATCATGTAGATGATCCCTGCCAGCACGCCCAGCATGGCGACCAGCAACGATAGTGACAGCGACAGCGACATGGGCTCGAAAGCCGCCAGCGGCCCTACCTCGACCCACTGGATACCGCCGCCAGCCGCGGGCAGGCGCAGATACAGCGTCATCGCCCAGCGCTGGGGCAGCAGTTGAATGACCACCTCGGTATCGCGCAGGCGGGCAATCTGGGTTGGGGGTAGGTCTTCGGGTGGAGTATCGGTAAGTTGCGCCTGGATCACCGGGCTCTTGAGGCGCTCGAGACGCTCGAGACGCGCCTCGCCGTCGACCTCGGCCAGCCACTCCCCGAGCTGGCGAGCAAGGCCCAGCAACTGCTGTTCAGAGAGACTCTTGAGCTCGGCACGCAGCATCCAGGTCTCACCAGGCAGTTGGCGAAACAGTTTCCAGCCTTGGCCCTCGGCCTCATCGACCTCATCCACCAGGGTACGGCCACTTTCGAGGCTGGTGCGCTGAAAGAAGTTGAGCGGGTAATTGCGACGATCATGCAGGCTCAACGTCATCGACAGCTGCTCGCTCTTGCGGGCCAGCCAGGCATCACGGCGAGACAGCGGCAGAGCAGCCAGCTGGAGCGAAAGCAACGTCATCGGGGCTTCTGCCAGCTGCTCGCGGTAGTGATCATGGCGGACCTTGTCGACCAGGGCAAAGGTCGACAGGGCAAGAACAAAGGTCAGCACCAGTGCCAGCGCCAACCATACATAGACCCGAAGGAAGGCGCTGTCGGCCAGTGGCCGTGGCAACAGGCGAGAAAGCACCATCAACTATCCTTGACGAACAGGTAACCCTTGCTGCGGACGGTCTTGATGCGGTGTGGTTGGTTGGGGTCGTCCCCGACCTTGGGCCGAATGCGCGACACTCTAACGTCAATGGAACGATCCTGGCCGTCATACTTAATGCCGCGCAGCTGCGAGAAGATCTCCTCCCGGGTCAGCACCCGGCCGGCATTGCTGGCCAACAGCCACAGCAAATCGAACTCGGCGCTGGTCAGATCGATGCGCTCGCCCTCGAGCCAGGCCTCGCGCGTGGCACTATCGATTTCCAGGTTACTAAAGGTCAGCCGCCCTTCGCCGGTCGGTATGCTGACATCGGCGCGGCGCATCAGTGCCCGCATACGCGCCAGCAGTACCCTTGGCTGCACGGGCTTGGGCACGTAGTCATCGGCGCCCATCTCCAGCCCCAGCACCTGATCCATGTCATCGGTGCGGGCGGTCAGCATCAAAATCGGACCATCGTAGTCTGGCCGCGCCCGGCGACAGATCGACAGGCCGTCTTCACCTGGCAGCATCAGATCGAGGATCACCAGATCCGGCTGCAATTCGACGATCTTTTCGACCCCCTTGGCTCCATCAGCCTCTACCGTCACAGTGAAGCCATTGGCCTCGAGATAGTCTCGCGTGAGCTCCGCGAGTCGCTCGTCGTCCTCGATGATCAGGACATGATCGTGGTCATTGCTTAGCACGCTCTCGCTCGCTCCTCGTTGACGTCCAGTTACTGCAATTGTCATTGGATAGCATATACCAGTCTGCATGATACCCCAGCAGATGCTGTTTTGGCTGTCATTGAGACTCATTAGACTATGAGGTGCGCCTGATATAAAAGTCATCAACCGCTCTAGGATGCGGACTCCACGCGGTCGCTTTCTCACCCCCAAGTCAGGCACAAGATACCCACAGGTTATCCACTTGATGAAAGCTCTCGAGCACACTATCTTGTGCTGCATATCAGAAACGACACAAGATAGTGTGCTCCTAGCAATTCAGAGCACGACTGTCAAACCACGCTGTCCAAGCAGCGCGGCCCCCGGTTTCGCCCAGATATAATCGTTGACCAGACCATCCGTTCAACGTCCTGGGCTCCGCTCATCCATCAATCACCGCTAGGAAGACACGGCGCCATGGATACTACGCTTTCCCCCGGCAACTCGTCCGTCAACGTGACCGCCCCACAGCAACTGCGGGTGATCAAGCGCAACGGCGATGTTGCACCCTTCGATGCCAGCAAGATCGCCGTCGCCATGTCCAAGGCGTTCATCGCCGTGGAAGGCGACAACGCCGAGGCCTCCTCGCGCATCCGCGATTTCGTCACCCAGGCCTCAGACGCCATCTGCGAGGCCTTCCTGCGTCGCATGCCGGATGGCGGCACCCTGCACATCGAAGATATCCAGGACCAGGTCGAACTGGCGCTGATGCGCGCCGGCGAGCAAAAGGTCGCCCGCGCCTACGTGCTCTATCGCGAGGAGCATGCCCGGGCGCGCGCCGCTGCCGGCGATGATATCCAGAAGCCCCACCCCAGCCTCAATGTGACCCTGCCCGATGGCACCTTGCGTCCGCTGGACCTGGGCCGCATCGAGACCCTGGTCTATGAGGCCTGCTCGGATCTACCCAATACCGAGCCGCAGAAGATCGTCGACGACTCGGTGCGTAACCTCTATGACGGGGTGAGCAGCGACGGTGTCTCCCAGGCGCTGACCATGACCGCGCGCACCCTGGTCGAGAAGGACCCGAGCTACACCTACGTCACCGCTCGCCTGCTGCAGGACAACATCCGCCGCGAGGCGCTGTCCTTCCTGGGCGTGGCCGAGGAAGCCACCTACAGCGACATGGCCGAGCTCTATGCGCCGGCCTTCAAGGCCTACATCGAGAAAGGCATCGAATTCGAACAGCTCGACGAAGCGCTGGCCGAGTTCGACCTGGAGCGCCTGGCCGCGGCGCTCGACCATACCCGCGACAACGCCTTCACCTACCTGGGCCTGCAGACCCTCTACGATCGCTACTTCATTCACCGCGATGAGGTGCGCTACGAGCTGCCCCAGGTGATGTTCATGCGCGTCGCCATGGGCCTTTCGCTCAACGAAGACGACCGCGAAGCGCGCGCCATCGAGTTCTACGAGCTGCTGTCGAGCTTCGACTACATGGCCTCCACGCCGACTCTGTTCAACTCAGGCACTCAGCGCAGCCAGCTCTCCAGCTGCTACCTGACCACCGTGCCCGACAACCTCGACGGCATCTACAGCGCGATCCGCGACAACGCCATGCTCTCCAAGTGGGCCGGCGGCCTTGGCAACGACTGGACGCCGGTGCGCGCGCTGGGCTCCTACATCAAGGGCACCAACGGCAAGTCTCAGGGCGTCGTGCCCTTCCTCAAGGTGGTCAACGACACCGCCGTGGCTGTCAACCAGGGCGGCAAGCGCAAGGGCGCGGTCTGTGCCTACCTCGAGTCCTGGCACCTGGACGTCGAGGAATTCCTCGAGCTGCGCAAGAACACCGGTGACGACCGTCGCCGCACCCATGACATGAACACCGCCAACTGGGTGCCGGACCTGTTCATGAAGCGGGTCTTCGACGACCAGGAGTGGACGCTGTTCTCGCCGGCCACCTGCCCGGACCTGCACGACCTCTACGGCGCGGCCTTCGAGAAGCGCTACCAGGAATACGAAGAGATGACCCGTAACGGTCAGCTCAAGCTCTTCAAGCGGGTCAAGGCCAAGGACCTGTGGCGCAAGATGCTGTCGATGCTGTTCGAGACAGGCCACCCGTGGATCACCTTCAAGGATCCCTGCAACCTGCGCAGCCCGCAGCAGCATGCCGGCGTGGTTCACAGCTCCAACCTGTGCACCGAGATCACCCTGAACACCAGCGTCGATGAGATCGCGGTGTGCAACCTGGGCTCGGTCAACCTCGCGCAGCACATGACCGACGGCGAGCTCGACGACGAGAAGCTGAAGAAGACCGTGCGCACCGCCGTTCGGATGCTCGATAACGTCATCGACATCAACTACTACGCCGTGCCGCAGGCCAAGAACTCGAACTTCAAGCACCGCCCGGTGGGGCTCGGCATCATGGGCTTCCAGGACGCCCTGTATGCCCACGGCATCGCCTACGCCTCCGAGCAAGCCGTCGACTTCGCCGACCGTTCCATGGAGCTGGTCAGCTATCACGCCATCGAGGCTTCCTCGGATCTGGCCGCCGAGCGCGGGCAGTACCAGAGCTACGAGGGCTCGCTGTGGAGCCAGGGCATCCTGCCGATCGATTCCATCGAGAAGCTCAAGGCCGAGCGCGGCGAGAAGTACATCGAGGTCGACACCTCACAGACCCAGAACTGGGATCAGCTGCGCGAGAAGCTGGCCGATCAGGGCATGCGCAACTCCAATGTCATGGCCATCGCCCCGACCGCGACCATCTCCAACATCTGCGGCGTGTCGCAGTCGATCGAGCCGACGTATCAGAACCTGTTCGTGAAATCGAACCTGTCCGGCGAGTTCACAGTGGTCAACTCCTACATGGTCAACGACCTCAAGGAGCGTGACCTGTGGGACGAGGTGATGATCAACGACCTCAAGTACTACGACGGCAGCGTGCAGCCGATCGACCGCGTACCGGACGATCTCAAGGCCAAGTACGCCACCGCCTTCGAGGTCGAACCCAAGTGGCTGGTGGAAGCCGCCTCGCGTCGCCAGAAGTGGATCGACCAGGCACAGTCGCTGAACCTCTACATTCAGGGCGTGTCCGGCAAGAAGCTCGACGTGACCTATCGCATGGCCTGGTTCCGCGGTCTCAAGACCACCTACTACCTGCGTGCGCTGGGCGCCACCTCGGTCGAGAAGTCCACCGTTGATCGCGGCAACCTCAACGCCGTCGGCAACGGCAGCGAGCCGTCGCCCAAGCCTGAGGCAGCCCCGGCGCCGGAAGCCAAGCCGGAAGCCCGCGGCATCGAGGACTTCCTGAGCGGCAAGAGCGGCAGCGGTTCGCGCGCGCCCTCGGCCGGCGATATCGATGAGCTGGGCTGCGAGGCCTGCCAGTAACGGCGCGACGCCAAGCGCTGATTCACTTTCAAGACCGGAAGGCCCCGAAGGCGCCTTCCGGCCCCACGACACATCGAGGAAGACGACATGCTGAACTGGGACGAGTTTCACGAAGACACGATTGACGACGATACCGCGGTCGCCGACAAGCCTGCCGAGGCCAAACCCGCCCCGGCCGCAGCGCCCGAGCCCACTCCTGAGGCAGTCGCGGAAAGCGCCGGTCAAT
The DNA here is from genome assembly GCF_003268885.1 of Onishia taeanensis. Taxonomy (GTDB): domain Bacteria; phylum Pseudomonadota; class Gammaproteobacteria; order Pseudomonadales; family Halomonadaceae; genus Onishia; species Onishia taeanensis_A. The sequence continues at coordinate 108,236 of NZ_QLSX01000006.1, read as the reverse complement.
ACCAGACCGCCGATCAGGACCGCCAGGCCCGCGCCAAGCAGTCCCTCGAAGAACTCGACGTGGCCGCCGGCCTCGAGGAACTCGAGATGGGCGCCAAGCGTATCGAGGTCGACCAGAAGCGCATGATCAACGCCCGCGCCGACCTCAACCAGCTGGTGCCCTTCAAGTACGAGTGGGCCTGGCAGAAGTACCTGGATGGCAGCGCCAACCACTGGATGCCCCAGGAAGTGAACATGAACGCCGACATCGCGCTGTGGAAGAGCGCGGACGGCCTCACCGCCGACGAGCGTCGCATCGTCGAGCGTTCACTCGGCTACTTCTCCACCGCCGATTCCCTGGTTGCCAATAACCTGGTGCTGGCCGTATATCGCCTGATCACCAACCCCGAATGCCGCCAGTACCTGCTGCGCCAGGCCTTCGAAGAAGCGATCCACACCCACGCCTACCAGTATTGCGTGGAGTCGCTGGGCATGGACGAAGGCGAAGTCTTCAACATGTACCGCGAGGTGCCTTCGGTTGCCGCCAAGTCAGCCTGGAGCCTCAAGCACACCCAGTCGCTGTCGCGTCCAGACTTCCAGACCGGTACTCCGGAGACTGACCAGGAGCTGCTGCGCAACCTGATCGCCTTCTACTGCGTGACCGAAGGCATCTTCTTCTACTGCGGCTTCAGCCAGATCCTGTCCATGGGCCGGCGCAACAAGATGACCGGCGTCGCCGAGCAGTTCCAGTACATCCTGCGCGACGAGTCCATGCACCTGAACTTCGGCGTCGACATGATCAACCAGATCAAGATCGAGAACCCGCACCTGTGGACGCCGGAGTTCCAGGACGAGGTCACCCAGATGATCCTGCAGGGCACCGAGCTCGAGATCGCCTATGCCCGTGACACCATGCCCCGCGGCGTGTTGGGCATGAACGCGGCGATCATGGAGGAATACCTGCACTTCATCTGCAACCGTCGTCTGGCGCAGATCGGCCTCAAGGAGCAGTTCCCGGGCGCCAAGAACCCCTTCCCGTGGATGAGTGAGATCATCGATCTGCGCAAGGAGAAGAACTTCTTCGAGACCCGCGTGACCGAGTATCAGGTCGGCGGCGCGCTGAGCTGGGACTGAGCTCACCACAAGGATGGCGTAACGCCTGCTTCCACAAACACCCGCCACTCGGCGGGTGTTTTTTTGCCTGGATACCAGGCTCTTGCGCGGACGTGATATGCCACGCGGCGACTCAGGCCGAGCCCGTGCGCTCGCTCAGCCAGGGCATCAGGCGCTCAAGCGGCATGGGTCTGGCCAGGAGATAGCCCTGGTAGAGATCGCAGCGCTGCTCTTTCAGATAATCGAGCTGGGCCTGGGTCTCCACCCCTTCGGCGACCACCTTGAGTTCCAGCTCCTTGGCCAGAGTGATGATCCCTTTGCAGATGGCAGCATCCTTGGTGTTGTGGCTCACATTACTGACGAAGCTTCGATCGACCTTGATCTTCTTGATGGGCAGGTAGCGAAGATAGCTCAGGCTCGAGAAACCGGTTCCGAAGTCATCGATGGCGGTGGTCACACCGAGGTCTTGCAGCTCATTCATTCGCTCGATGGCACTGTCGGTGCTTCGCATAAGGATGCCCTCGGTGAGTTCAAGCTCCAGATGCTCGGGGGAGAGTCCGGCCGCCTCTAGCGTCTGCTTGAGGCCAGCCAGAAAATTGGCGCGGTGAAACTCCAGCGGCGACAGATTGATGGACACCCGTCCATTGAATAGCCCACGCGCCAGCAGCTCCTTAACATCACGGCAGGCGCGTGCCATCACCCACTGGTTCAGGACAATGATCTGTCCGGTCTCTTCGGCAAGGGGGATGAAATCACAGGGCGGAATGGCCCCCTTGGTGGGGTGCTGCCAACGCACCAGCGCTTCGAGCCCGTCCAGTCGGCCATCAGCGTCCAGCAGCGGCTGATAATGCAGGGTCAGACGCTCCTGAGTGATCGCTTCCTGAAGCTCATTGCGCAGAGTTAGCCGCTGAGACAGACGGCTGTCGAGATCGGCACTGAACTGATGGTAGGTATTACGCCCCTTCTGTTTGGCCTCATACATGGCCATGTCGGCCTGCTGAATAAGCTTGCCGTCCTGTTCATCACTTGTGGCGTCACTGTTCGCATGACTGATGGCGATACCGATGCTCGCTGAGAGGTACAGCTCGTGACCGCCCACTCGATGTGGGGCCACGAGCTCATGCAATAACCGACTGGCCACCTCGCTGGCCTCGCGGCTCTCTTGCAGATCCGGCAACACCAGCACGAATTCGTCTCCCCCCAACCGAGCCAGCGTGTCGCTGGGCCTTAGCCCCCGGCCCAGACAGCGCGTCACGCTGATCAGGAGCTGATCGCCGACCTCATGCCCGAGGGTATCGTTGATCGGCTTGAACTCATCAAGATCGATGAACAGTACTGCCAGCACATAGCCGTGTCGGCGAGCCAGTGCTAGACCTTGTTGAAGCCGGTCGTTGAGCAATGCTCGATTGGGGAGCCCGGTCAGGGCATCGTGGCTAGCATGGTAGGCCAACCTCGCTTCCTGATCCTTGCGTTCGGTGATGTCATTCATGATGCCGACGAAGTGCGTAGCTCGACCTTGGGCATCACGTACCGGAGAAATGAACAGCTGATTCCAGAACGGCGTGCCATCGGAGCGGTAGTTCAGCACGGTGAGTGCCAACTCCTGCCCCTGATCGAGAGAGGCCTGTATCCGTGCAGCCTGCATGGGATCGGTCTCCGGGCCCTCGAGGAAGCGGCCGCTACGCCCTAATACCTGATCGTCGCGATAGCCAGTGATGCGAGTAAAGGCAGGATTAACGTAGATGACCGGGTGCTCTGGCTGGGTAGCATCGGTGATGATCACGGCATTGCTGCTGGCCTCGATACTGCGCTCGAGCACATTCAGGCGCTCCATGTCACGCTGGCGCTGTGTAATGTCTTCGACGATGCCATACACGCCCTGAACCCGATCATCCACCATGATCGGCAGCAGTCTCACATCGAGACCCTTGGGCGCCTGGCCCGGCGGCGTAAATTGCAGCTCATACTGCTGAATCTGGCCGCCCTTCACAGCTTCGAAGGCCGCTACCACACGCTTGAGTGCCTGACGGCCCACGGCCTCAGGCGTCAGCACCTGCTCGAGAGAACGCCCCAGAAGCGCCGTGGCATCGATGCCAATGACGGCCTCTGCCGCCGGATTGATGCTGCGATGAACGCCATCAAGGTCTATCGACATCACCGCATCGGGGTTTTGAGTGAACAGCGAACGAAAGCGCTGCTCGCTGATATAGAGCTCTCGCGTCTGCGACGAGCGAATGGACATCAGCGACAAGCTGACGATCAGCTGATGCGTAAGACCGATGCCCATCAGCCCGGCGCCCAGCCCCAGGCTGCCGACCAGCGTCTCAGCCCGCTCTGGCAGCTCCCGAGGCAGCACCCCACTGACCAGCCACCAGACCATTATGCTCAGAGTGATACCCAGAGCGGCGATGATGAGGATCGTGCGCGAAAGCGGAGGCAACAGCTCTCCTTGAACCGGAGCACTCAGCAGCAGCGCCGCCCCCAGTAGCATCACTTCAAGACTTGAGACCAGGGTAAGGGGCGTGAAGAGGACCGACGAGGCGTCGCTATCGGCGGGCCACAGCCATAGCGTCAACGACAGGCCGCCCAACATGACCGCAAGCCATCCACCCCTTCGCGATAGGCGCGAGTGTAGCGCCGCACGCCAGCGCCCATGATGATAAACGATCCCCATCAGGCCAAGTGTCAGCAATAGCAACAGGACGCTGACTAATGGTGAAGCCATCCGCCAAGGCGGCATTGGTATATGAGGCAGGATCGTGATCGTATGAGGTAGAGCCGTTTGAGGAAGAAGCACCACCAGGATGTTGATCAGAGCAAGAATAAGACTGGTGATCAGCAGGACCAACAGGCCCGCCTGGCGCATCAACGCTCGATTATTCAAATCCATTTGAATGTGACCTAGGTAATCCAGCGGACTGCTGTTGCTGTCGAGTCTTTCTTAGCGAATCCAGCAACCGAATCTGGAGCGCACCTTGAGTGAGAGGCGTGTCGGCATAACCGAAAGCCGAGGAAGGTGGTTAATTATTGTTAATGGAACGTAATGATATAGTACCTCCCGGTGTATCGAAATATTAGCCGCTTCCCATAAAATTAGTCAGCTTCCATACAACAGTGCCAAGCGACACTGCCCCGTTAATAGGCTAGGCGCTGTTTTTGGCCAAGCACGACCACCAGGCAGACAAAACAGACATGAAAAAGGCAGGCCGTTGGCCTGCCTTTCTGAGTAGTACGCCTCTCGCTACCTCAGAGTTGATCGTTGCCCGTCGGCGGACGCTTCCTGCCGGTGACCATGGCACGCATGAGGTTTTCCCTCGATAGCCAACTGGAAGCGATTACCCCCAGCAGGTGCAATCCCACCAGCGTAAGCACCAGATTGCCTGCCAGCACGTGAAGCTGCTGCACCCAATCCACGCCCCAGAAACGGTCGGTCGTCGACAGCCAGCCGGAGCAGGTCAGCACCGCGAGCCCTATCAGCAAGGCGATGATCATCGCCGCGCCGGCCGGATTGTGTCCCAGATAGCGCGTTTCCTTGCCCGACAGCATCTCGCGCAGGTGGGCAAAGACCGCAAACGGGGAGCGTACGAAACTGGTAAAGCGCGCCCGCTGTGGGCCGACGATACCCCACAGGCAGCGCCAGGCCAGCAGGCCCGCCACGGTATAGCCCGCCCAATGGTGCAGACTGCCCCACTCGTCGGCGCTGAACCAGGCAGTGGCAAAGGCAGCCACCAGCCCCCAGTGGAACAGCCGCAACCAGAGGTCCCAGACCTTTACTGATGACGGCTTGGCCATGACTCAGTCCTCATCCTCGGAGACGGGCTCGAGAGACTGGGGATCGAAATACACTTCCCGACGCTTGCCGTCTGCGTCGATGGCATAGGCCTCGTAGCAGCCGCTATCGACCTTGATGTTCTTGATCGTCCAGCCCTGGTCAGTGAGTTGCTGCTCGAGCGCCTGCTGGGGCTGCCACTGATCTTCGGGCACATCGCAGCGGTCGCTGGCCTGGGCGGTAGCAGCACCGGCCATGGCGATCATCGACAGCAGCAGCGTCACGGGTTTGAGGTGAGTCATCGTCTTTCCTCCTCGTACGATCTCAGAATGAGTGCCACTCAGGTGGCATCACCCACTCTCCTCCCTGTGACTTAAGGCAACCTTAGCGGCGACGAGACGTTTCGCAGGAAGAAGGGGCGGCGAATCAGCAACACGAAAAAGACCTGACGTAAAAACCCATCGCTGGGCTCAGCGCTGCTCGCTCGGCAGATGCCCGACCTTGACGTAGATCAGCGCCCCCTCTTCCTCGGTGAAGGGCGCATGGCGACTCAGGTGAGGACTTCGCAGCCAGCTGCCTGCCGGATAGGCACCGTGTTCGTCATGGAAGCAGCCCTCGATCACGAAAATCTCCTCGCCGCCCCAGTGGGAATGGCCGGCAAAACGGGTATGGGGTGCCCACTTCACCAGTGCCACATGCTCGCCGCCGATGTCGTGCAGCGGGAGCACCTCAAGGCCCTCGACCTGGCCGGGATACCAGCTGGCCGCCCGGGTATCGAAGGCGAAATGGGCCCTGTCATCGGCGGCGAACTGATGCAGCTTGACCAGGATGGTAGCTCCGTCAGCCCCCACTCGCGGCGCATGGTGAGTACCGATGGGATTGCGCAGGTAATAGCCGGCAGGATAGCGGCCATGTTCATCGCCGAACTCACCTTCCAGCACCAAAATTTCTTCGCCGCCGCCATGCTCGTGGGTCGGAAAGTGGCTGTTGGGGGCATAGCGCACTAGCGAGGTAGCCCTGGCGACCTCATCGCCAATGCGATCGAGCATCATCCGCTCGACGCCTGGGGTCGGCGAGGGAACCCACCGATAGTCCTCGGGGGTGATCACGACTTTCTTCGAGAAATCGGCGTTGAGCTGCATGACAAGACATCCGGTCGGCGAAACGTAAGCAACGAAGGCGTGCAAAAGAAACGAAATGTGCAAAGGAGACGTGCCACAAGCATGTGCCACAAGGGGAATGCGGGCATGAAGCGTGCGCCTTCGCCCGGTCTGGCGCAAGACGCGCCCGGCCCATGTTGTCGGGTCGTGTAGAATCATCCTCTAAGGGAGTCTAGAAAGTGCCTCCACACATATAACAGGGAGACGAAGGTGGCCATTGCGCTATTGATCAACGTGCTGATCTTTCTCGCCGCGGCGGTGCTCATCGTGCCGCTGTTCAAGCGCCTTGGGCTCGGCGAAGTGCTCGGCTATCTGGCCGCCGGGGTCGTGATCGGCCCTTCGGCGTTGGCCCTGGTGCCCGACGCCGACGCAGTGTTGCAGTTTTCTCAGGTGGGCATCGTTTTCCTGCTGTTCGTGATCGGGCTGGAACTCAAGCCCTCCCGACTCAAGCTGATGCATCGGGTGATTTTTCGCTTCGGTGGCCTGCAGGTGACCATGACTACGCTGGGGTTATCGGCGGCGGCCTGGGGGCTGGGCCTATCCCCGGTGGCGGCTCTGGTGGTGGGCTTCAGCCTGGGGCTGTGCTCAACGCCGCTGGTGCTGCAGCTGCTGGGAGAACGTCACGAGTTGCAGACTCGCCACGGCCGCAATGCCTTCTCGCTGCTGCTGTTTCAGGACCTGGCGGCGATCCCGGTGCTGGCGGCGATTCCCATTCTAGGCGCCGGCTCGCTGTTGGCCGAAGGCGTCACACCGCTGCTCGCCGAGGTGGCCGTCGCCTTCGGCGCCTTCGCCGGGCTGATCATCGGCGGCCGGCTGCTGCTCCGCCCGTTATTCCGCTTCGCCGCCGGCACCGAAAGCCGCGAGGTATTCTCGGGGACCGTACTGCTGGTGGTGATCGGTGCGGCATTGCTGATGGAACTGGCCGGCCTGTCGATGGCGCTGGGTGCTTTCATCGCCGGGGTGCTGCTGGCCGACTCGGAATTCCGCCACAATATCGAGGCCGATATCGAGCCGTTCCGCGGCCTGCTGCTGGGGCTATTTTTCATGGCAGTGGGCATGACCGCTCAGATCGGCCTGCTCGCCGACATGCCGCTGATCATCATTGGCCTGACCGCGGCTCTGCTGCTGACCAAAGGGCTCTCCGTACTGGCAGCCTCGAGGCTCTATGGCACCGGCTGGAAGGAGGCCACGACGCTCGCCATGCTGCTCTCACAGGGCGGTGAATTCGGCTTCGTGCTGCTCACGGCGGCCGGCAGCGCCGCGCTGCTGGATCGCGAGCTGGTCAACCTGCTGGTGCTGGTGGTCTCGCTGTCGATGGCAACCACACCGCTTCTGTATCTGATCCATGTGCGCGGCATTCGTCCGCTGTTCAAGGGCAAGCGCAAGAAGCCCAGTTTCGATCAGCCGGTGGACGATTCGCCGCAGATCATCATCGCCGGCTTCGGCCGCTTCGGACAGATCATGGGCCGCGCTCTACAGGGCCTGAAGATTCCCTATACGGTACTCGACGTCAACGCCGAGCAGGTCGAGTTCGTGCGCCGCTACGGCAACAAGGTCTACTATGGCGATGCCTCGCGCATCGACCTGCTCGAGGCCGCCGGCGCTGACAAGGCGCGGGTGATGGTGGTGGCGGTAGGTGACACAGAGGCCTCGATGCGCATCGTCGCCCAGGTGCAGCGCCAGTTCCCGCATCTGCGCCTCTATGCTCGGGCCCGCAACCGCTATCATGCGCATCTGCTGATGCGGGCAGGCGTCGAACACCTGGTGCGCGAACTGCTGCCGGCAAGCCTGGAGCTGACCCGCGAGGTGCTGATCGAACTGGGCGTCACCCGCGATCAGGCCCAGCACACCATCGACACCTTCCGCCCCCACGATGAGCAGGCGCTGCGCCGCCAGCTCGAGGTCTTCGGCAACGAGAAGAAACAGATTCAGACCGTGCAGGAAGCCGCCCGCGAGCTCGAGGCACTCTACGAGGCCGACGAGGAGATCGATACCTCGCTGACGCCCCTCTCACGCCCCCCACAAGGATGACGCCATGGCTGGTGCAAGTTTACTGACGCTGATCGATGACATCGCCACCCTGCTCGACGACGTGTCGCTGATGACCAAGGTGGCGGCCAAGAAGACCGCCGGCGTACTCGGCGACGACCTGGCGCTGAACGCCCAGCAGGTCACCGGCGTCAAAGCCGACCGGGAGCTGCCGGTGGTGTGGGCGGTGGCCAAGGGCTCGCTGCGCAACAAGCTGATTCTGGTGCCGGCGGCACTGGCGATCAGCGCCGTGATCCCCTGGCTGGTGACGCCGCTGCTGATGCTCGGCGGTGCCTTCTTGTGCTTCGAGGGCGCCGAGAAACTGCTCCACGTGCTAAGCCACGATAAGGACGAAGACGCGGCGGCCCATGCCGAGCACGTCAAGGCGCTTGCTGATCCCGCGACCGACGTGGTGGCTTTCGAGCGCAACAAGATCAAGGGCGCCGTGCGCACCGACTTCATCCTCTCCGCAGAGATCATCGCCATCACCCTGGGCAGCGTGGCCGGCGCCCCCTTCGTCCAGCAGGTGATCGTGGTGTCCGGCATTGCCGTGGTCATCACCGCCGGCGTCTACGGGCTGGTGGCCGCCATCGTCAAAATCGACGACTTGGGTCTCTACCTGAGCCAGCGCGGTGGGCGCCTGATAAAGGCCGCCGGTCGCGGCCTGCTCGCCGCCGCGCCGATACTGATGAAGACGCTGTCGGTGGTCGGCACCGCCGCCATGTTCATCGTCGGCGGCGGCATCCTCGTTCACGGCCTGCCGATGCTGCATCACGGCGTCGAGGCGCTGGCAGAGCGCGCTGGCGAACTGCCCACCACCGGCGCGGTGCTGGGCCCGCTCAGCAGTATCGCTCTCAATGCCGGTATCGGCCTGGCCGCTGGCGCCGTGCTGGTCGCTATCGGCAAGGCGGTCGCCGCCCTGCGCGGCCGCCGCGCCTGATCGCCGGCGCCTGGCACCTTCCCCAACGCATATCGCAGGATGCTCTTTTCCATGCACCCTGCGCGGTTCGTTACTATCAGCGTTCGTGACTATCAAGGCAGACGCCACCAGCCCGGCAGCAGGGCCCTGACTTCGGGACGGGCAAAGCGGTCGTCCATCAGCACCACCACGCCGCGATCCTCGGGGGTGCGAATCACCCGGCCGGCGGCCTGCACCACCTTGTTGAGGCCCGGATACTGATAGGCGTAGTCGAAACCGCGACCGAAGCGCGCCTCGAGCTGTTCGCGCAGGGTCTCCTGCCGCGCGTCCACCGGCGGCAGGCCCAGGGTGGCAATGAAGGCGCCGATCAGCCGATCGCCGGGCAGGTCGATGCCCTCGGCGAAGGCCCCGCCCAGTACCGCGAAGCCGATGCCCTGCCCGCCCGAGACGAAGCGGGCGAGAAAGGCGTCCCGGGCCCCTTCATCCATCCCCCTCGCCTGCCGCCAGATAGGAATCTCGCCGTGGGCGTCGCCAAAACGTGCGGCGACCGCTTCCAGATAGGCGAAGCTGCTGAAGAAGGCCAGATAGTTGCCCGGCGCACGCTGGAACTGCTCGTGAAGGGTCGCAACGATCGGCTCGATGGAGGCCTGGCGATGGGCAAAGCGGGTCGAGATATCCCGGCGGATATGCACGTCGAGCTGCTCACAGGCGAAGGGCGAGGCCACCTCGAGACAGGGCGTTGCCGCCGGCAGGCCCAGCAGATCGCGAAAATAGCCGCCCGGCGAGAGGGTGGCCGAGAACAGTACCGCGCTATGGCTCGCCGCGAAGCGCGGTGCCAAAAAGGGCGCCGGGATCAGGTTGCGCAGCGCCAGTCGGGCCCGCCCGCGGCCGCTTCGGGTGAGCTCGAAGAGCGAGTGGTCATCGAAGACCTCGGCGAGCCGGGTGAAGGCCAGCGCCTCGAAAAGAAACTCCTGCAGGGCCGGGTCGACCTCGCCGGGGTGCTCGGCCAGATAGTCGGTGATCGACGTCGCCGCCTGGCCAAGGGCCCTGAGCATCCCTCTGGGCGGCGCGGAAAGCACCTGATAGTCCGCCGCTCGGCTTGATTGGCCGCCCTTGCGCTTACGATCGCCGCGGGTATCGCCTGATCGCCACGCCTGAGCATTCTGCTGGCCGGGCTGGCCGGCTCCCTGCTCTTTCCCCAGATAGCCTCCCGTCTCTTTCTCCCCGCCCTTCTCTTCGCCCAGGGCCGCCCACTGACGACCGAGTCGCTCCAGAGGCTTCACCAGCGCCGGTGGCGCCTGGCGGCGCAGCCCCGCGAGCCGGCGCTGATCCAGCTCGGCGCTGTACATGCCGCGCGCCCTATCGATCAGGTTGTGGGCCTCGTCGACCAGCACCCCGACCCGCCAGTCATGGGCCTGGGTCAGCGCATGGAGCAGGGCGTGTACGTCAAAGTAGTGATTGACGTCGCCGACCACCACATCGCACCAGCGAGCCAGCTCCTGCCCCAGATAATAGGGGCAGACCTGATGTTCCAGCGCCACCTCGCGCAGCGCCGCCCGGTCGAGCCACCCTCGTTCGGTAGCAGCCTGCCGCGCCGCGGAAAGGCGATCATAGAAACCCCTGGCCAGCGGGCAGGCCTCACCGTGGCAAGCGGTGCCTGGGTACTCACAGGCTTTCTCGCGGGCGATCAGCTCCAGCACGCGAAGCGCGGGAGCTGCCTTCTGCGGCTCGAGGGATGCCTCCAGCCGCTCCAGGGCTTCCAGGGCCAGGCGCCGCCCGGGGGTCTTCATGGTCAGGAAGAACAGTCGATCCAGCCCCTGGCGAGGCATAGCGGTGAGCATCGGAAACAGCGTGCCCAGGGTCTTGCCGATGCCGGTGGGCGCCTGGAGTAGCAGTGCGCGGGAGGTGCTCGCCGCCTTGTAGACCGCCTCGGCCAGCGGCCGCTGGCCGGTGCGAAAGGCGGCGAAAGGAAAGCCGAGCTGCCTGAGTGCTGTGTCGCGGCCCTCACGGTGCGCCCCTTCCTGCTTGGCCCAGGCCATGTAGCGTACGCAGTGATCCCTGAACACCGCTTCCAGCGCCGGCGCCGTGCAGGTCTCGCTGAGCCGGGTCTCCCGGCCGCTGCCGAGTTCCAGGTAAACAAGCGACAGGGTCAGACGCTCGAGACCACGGGTCCGACACAGCAGGGCACCATAGACGTAGAGCTGGGCCCAGTGCAGGGCCCGCTGGTTGTCGGCCATGCGCGCCAGATCGCCACGATGGGTCTTGACCTCCTCGAGACAGCTCCTTGTCGGGTCAAAGCCGTCGGCTCGACCGCTAACCACGAGAGCCTGGCCCGTCTCGTCGACGTAATCGCCTGCGAGGGCCACCTCGGTTTCAAAGGCTGGGTCCGCCGCCCGGCGCCGCTCGGCGATCAGTTCATGACCGGCGATGCCCTCGCTGGCGGTAGGCGACGGGGTGAAGCGATGATCGAGGTCCCCGCGACGGGCGGTGAAGTCGCATAGGGCACGCACCGCGACCCTGAGGCTCACGGTGCGCGTGCTCCCAGGGGCTCGTCCCGGGGCTCTTTCAAAGACTCTTTCAAGGGCTCATCCAAGAACTCGCCCCCGCTCTCTTCAGTACTATTTCCAGTACTCTCTGCAGTACTCTCTTCAATACCCTCTTCAATACCCTCTTCCCAACGCACCTCGCAGACCGCCGCAGGGATGCCCTGCTCGGCGAAGAAGGCGAGCCAGCGGCGCTGGTTATCCTGCAGCCGGTCGCCCGGTCCCTTGACCTCGATCAGCCGATAGCGCGGCCCCGTCTCCGCCTCCGGCGAGAATTGGATCAGATCCGGCAGCCCGGCACGGTTGGCTCGCGGGTCCTCAAGCAGGCGCTCGAACAGCACGCGCAGATGCATCGCCGGGATGCAGGCCAGGGCCTGCTCGAGCATGGCCGCATCGAGTACCCCCCAGTGCACGAAGGGCGAGGCCAGGCCCTGCTTGTCCTGAAGGCGCGCGCGCAGAGTGGCGGGATAGCGGCCATCGTCGAGCTCGGCGAGGCAGGCATCGAAGTGCGCCCGGCGTCGGGTGACGAAGTCCTCGCGGAAGAGATCGGCGGGCCCACTGTGGAAGGGATGGAAGAAGGCGCCGGGAAGCGGTGCGAAAATAGCGGGCCAGCACAGCAGGCCAAAGAGCCCGGTGATCAGGGTGTTTTCCACGTAATGCACCGGAGCCGACGGCTCGGCGAGATGGTCACGCACGGCGAACTCCACCCGGCCAGCTGAGGCAGGCAGCGTCAGGGTAAAGCGCTTAGGCGCGGGGGCCCGGGCCGGCGCAACGGGCCGTCCCAGGCGGCGACCCAGCCGGGTTTCCAGCCGAACCAGCGCCTGCGCCTCGGCGGCATCACGAGGGGCCGCCAGAGCGCGCCTGACCTTGGCGAGGATGGCGGCGTGGGTCTCCTCGCTGTCGGGGTCGTTTGCCGCACGACGTTCGGCCAGGCGCAGCGCCCGCACGCGTGCCTCGGGGTGACTAGAGTGGGGGTAAAGCTCGGCGGCCAGGGTTATATCGCCCTGCCGCTCGGCCTCACGGGCGAGCCGGAACACCAGCCGGCCACGCCGCGTCTCAAGCCAGGCATTGGGCGCACAGTCAGGGGAAACGACGGACGAGCTGTCGGGCAACAGCGGCCACAGCGCGCCCGGAGGCTCGCCGTCGTCCAGCCGCTCACGTAACGCTTCCAAGGCCAGGTAGGTATCGACCTCGTGGCGCGCCTGAAAGGCACGGGAGTCATCGCTAAAGGAGACCTGCTCGAAGCGCTGATGGCCAAGCTCGGCAAGCACGAATTCCGAGAAGTCCTGACGCAGATTGCCAAAGAACATCAGCCGCAGCCGCTCGCAGAGCGCCATGCAGGTGAGTTCGACCACGGAGACCTCGTCAGGTGCTCCCCAGCCGTCGAGCGAGCGGGGAGCGGGCAACCCCGGGCTCAGTGCCTTCAGGAGCCGCGCCTTGCTGACGCCCGCGGGCAGCCCCGCCGCGCGGATGTCATCGCAAAGCCACTGGCGCAGCTCGCCAAGCGTTGCCAGACCGAACAGCCCGACAAGATCGAGCCTTGGGGCGTCGTCGACGAGCCCCGCCTCGACCAGGGATTCCAGGGCCAGGCGGGGATCGCCGATCTCGGTATAGTGCAGCTTATCAAGGCGAAAGCGGCTGCCCTTGCGCATGACCATGCGCGTGAGCAACGCCAGCGAGGCCGCCGGCAAGCGACCAAGGCGCGTCAGCGTCGCGTGCTCCTCGCCGCTCAACAGGTCACCGTAGCGCGCGACGACCCAGTCGAGCACGAAGCGGAAATTGGTCAGGTAATAGCGCGGGTCATCCAGAGAGGCGGTGACCGGCGCCGCCGGCGGGGCACTGTTCATTCATCCATGCTAGCAAGGGAAGCTTGGCCGCGACCAGGCAGTTTTAGTACCTTTCATCGATCACGCCCCATCAGGACGTCATTCACTTGCCATGCGTTACCGGGCGGAGACGGCGCTTAGGGCACCTCGCAGGACGTCCAGCGGCATGGGGCGGTGCCAAAGGAAACCCTGCATATGCTCGATGCCAAGACCACACGGCACCGACTGCTGCTCCAGGCTCGCATCGTAACGGCGCAGACCCGGACCAAGTGATCCCTCCTTGGCGAGGTTGGCACGCCGTATCAACTCGTGGGCACTGGCGACATCGCCTGCGAACTCACAGACGCCGATGGCCACCAACGCCGAGCGCTGACCTTCGCCGACGGAATACGGAACGGTGACGTCTTCATGCACCCGTTGCGCCCACCGCCAGGTTTCCTCCTTCGTAAGGAAGTCGGCGCGAGCCACCATAATGCGATCCCTCTCTGGCAGAGACACTAGGCCACCCGGCCCCGCCAGGCAGCGCAGGCGCTCAACGAAGAGCCGTATCGCCTCATTCAAGGCCTCGCGGCCGTAGGTAGTGAGAAATTCATTGAAGTGCAGGAAATGAACGGCCGCCAGCGCCCCCTTGCGGCCTTCAGCCTGCGCCGCGTCGACCAGTCGCTGGAGTTGTTCCTGACCCAGCAGTTTATTGGGCAGCGAAGAATCAGGGTCGTAGAACGCCTGATCAGGAAGATCGTCGCTGGCCCCGTGAAGCCGTTCGGTGATGGTGATCTCATGCTCGACCAGTCAGGATTCTTTAATCGGAGCAAGAACCGCAAGCTCGCAGGCCTCCCACTGCTGAGCGGCGCGACACCCGCGAGCCTGATCGACGGCCAGACAGATCAGAATGGCCATCACGAATAGCGCAGCGCAGAGCAGAATCGAGGCCTTCAGCCCCACCACCGACTGCAGCAGGCCCAGGCCAATGATGCCGATCACGCCAGCGAGCTTGTTGGCCAGGCCCCAGAACCCGAAGAACTCGGCGGCCTTGTGCGACGGTGACAAAAGCCCTACCAGGGCGCGGCTTGCCGACTGACTCGAGCCCAAGCTGAGCCCAGCTAGACAGCCCACCACCAGGAACAGCTGTTGAGGCTGCAAGCCAAGGCCCAGATAGGCGTTTAGCCAGGCGGTCAACTCCGGCGTGGCCCAGATGGCGAGGATCGCCAGCACCCAGAGGCCAAGCGTCAGCAGATAGGTGCGCTTGGCGCCGAGCCGGTCCTGAATCACGCCGAACCCCAGCGCCCCGGCGGCGGCAGTGATCTGCACGATGATGAACATCAGGTTGCGCGTGGTGGTGTCCCAACCGATCACCTGAGCCCCGTAGATGAAGGCGAAGGCAATGATGATGTAGACGCCCGCCATCGAGAACACCAGCGAGACCAGAAAGGTACCCAGGTCGCGAAAGCGCCTGAGTTCATGAAACGTAGTACCGACCCTCGCCCAGGCGATGCCGGCATAGCCGCGCCCCGGCGGCAGACGCTGGGGCGTGCCACGCTCCCTAAGCCAGAGGAAGGTCGGAATGGCGGTGATCAGGAAGAAGCCAGCAGCGAAGGGCCCAACCCAGCGGATGCGGTCGAAGTTCTCGGCAGTGGCTTCGCCCAGCACTACCAGCGTAAAGCCCGCGGCGAACAGACCGCCGACATACCCCAGCGCCCAGCCAAAGCCGGAAATCCGGCCCAGCGCTTCCGGCGGACCGAGGTCCGGCAGAAAGGCCGCGATAAAGGATTCGCCCATAGAGTAGGCGTAATTGGAGAGCACGATCAGCACGACCCCGAGCCATACGAATCCCGGCGCCACAAAGTAAAGCAGTGCCGTGGTGGCAACGGTGGCCAGATAGCTGACGAACAGGAAGCGCTTCTTGGCCGCCGAGACGTCCATGGCGGCACCGCAGACAGGCCCGCTGGCCACTACCATCAGATAACTCAGCGCCAGAGCAGCGCTCCACAGCAGATTGGCAAAGCGATAATTATCGCCACGATCGCCGACGATAACGGTGGTGAACAGCTCGCCGAACACCACCGTGATGATCAAGAGGGTATAGGCCTGGTTGGCGAAGTCGAACATCGCCCAGCCGAAGATCTCCTTGCGGGACGCATATGCCGTCGTCGACAACGGGCGCGTGGCCACCGAGGCCAAGGTCATGCGTCCTCCGTGCCAGGCGCCCGTTCCTTGGCGACCTTAACCCGGTTGCGGCCACCGTGCTTGGCCGCATATAGCGCCCGGTCGGCGCGGCGCATGCACTGCTCGTGGGACGGGTCTCCCTTGGCCATCGCAGAAATGCCGAAGCTGGCCGTCATGCGCAGCGAGATATCTTCAAAGGGCACCTCAAGCACCTCCAGGGCGTAACGAATGCGCTCGGCGAGGGAATGCCCACCTTTTTCGCCGGTATCGGTGAGCAACAAGGCAAATTCCTCGCCGCCAATGCGTGCCGGAATATCCAGGTTGCGACACCAGGCGGTCAACACCTCGGCAGTATATTGGATGACACAGTCGCCGGCCGCATGGCCGTGGATATCGTTGACGTTTTTGAAGTGATCGATATCGAGCAGGATCACCGCGGCGGACTGACCGTAGCGTTGATAACGTTCGAAGGCCTGCTCCAGTTGCTGCATGAAATAGCGTCGATTCCACAGCCCGGTCAGGGAATCTGTAGTCGCCAGTCGCCGCAGGGCGGCTTCGGCATCCTTGCGATCACCGATCTCCTGGTGGATGCCGGCCATCATTTGCGGTCGATGATCCGGGGTCCAGCGGAATACCTTGCCATGCGCAAGCACCCAAACCCACTGTCCGTCTCGATGGCGCATGCGGAACTCAAGAGAATAGAACTCATGCTTGCCGTGAAAATGGGCATTCAAGCGCTCGAACGCTCTGGCCAGGTCATCGGGATGGACCAGCCGTTCCCAGGTAGCAGAGCTGATCGGCTCGAGTTCGGCAAGCGAATAGCCGACGATCTCCGCCCACCGCGCGTTAATGAGCAGCTCACCGGTCTGAACGTTCCATTCCCAGGACCCAGCGTGGGTGCCCTCAAGAATATTGGAAAGCCGCAGGCGTTCTTCTTCGAGGGCCCGTTCCAGCACATGCCGTTCTGTGATGTCACTAATGTAGCCGTAACACAGCCTACTGCCATCGACTTGATGGCTAAGGGTGGCGTTGCCTTCATGCCAGCGCAGCCGGCCATCAGGAAGGTAGTAGCGGTACTGGCAGTGCCAGGGGTGCTGACCGTGAGAGGCCCGTTCGATGCTGTCCAGAATATGCGGCAGGTCATCGGGATGAGCGCGAGCGAAGACCGGCGAGGCATCATCCTTGACGACGGAATAAGGCAAGCCGAAGAGTTCCTCGAAACGCTCGCTGGCATAGGGGAAATGAGAGCTGCCATCAGCACGGATACGGTATTGATAGATGACCCCAGGCACATGGCGCGCCAGTTGCGCGAGCAACATGCTGGACGCCTGTGACGACTCGACCACCGGCGGTGAGACACACAGCCGGCGACCATCCACCCAGGGGGTGAGGCGCCAAGCCAGGCGTACCGTTGCGCCGGTCCGCAACCTGGCCAGAAACGAGCAAGCCCCAAGGGTCGCCAGAGCCTCACGGCACTGCACTGCATCATCTGGGTGAAGCTGGCCTACAAACGACGCGCCCACCAGGGTGTCATCATCACTGTCGAGTGCCGCCATGAACGCAGGATTCGCCTCTAGCACTTGTCCCTCGGCGCCCAGCGCACATATCAGGTCAGTCGACTGCGCCAGCAGTGCGGCGTAATCGATCTCGCTCATGTCCATCCTGCCTTGATTATTATCTTCTCATCCCTGAGCGCTAAGCCCTGAATGTTGCAGCGTGTTATATCACTAGCCTGCAGGGTGTCAGATCAAGATGGCACCACTACGACGTTCACGCCACTACGATGCTCAAACCACAGCGATACTCAAGCCACTAAGATCCTCAAGCCACTAAGGTCCTCAAGCCACTACGACGCTCACGCCATTGAGTCGCTCCCACCATGCTGGGGAGCTCCTCAACGACCGGCTGCCCGGGACTGCCTTCACCACCTTACGATACGTGCCCCATGACGGCTCCCCATGCCGGCGTCAGACGCAAGGCCGACACAAAGGCTAGACCAAATCCCTAGGTATCGTCTCGTCCCAACTCTTGGCAAAGACCCGGGTATCGCCCTCATAGGCATCGAGGGTTGCCCGCAGGCGAAAGTTGTCGGGATCACTGGTCATCAGGGTGCGCGTCAGGGTGCGCACCTGCCAATCGCCGCGACGAAAGCTGCGCTCCCATTCCGTCCAGCCGCTGACGCTGTCATAACTGCCATAGGCGTAACGGTAGCGCTCGGTGACCCGCACCGAAATCTCCATGTCGATGTCATCGAGACGATAGGTCCCCTCGTCGTTGATCACCTCGAGCGTCGTAGTGTCATTGGCCAGGTCGCGGATCACCCGCCAGTGCTCCTGAGTCGGCTGGATAAGCGTCTTGGCAATGGGCGGCGCCCCTTCAGGTTCGGCAAACGACGGCAGACCAGCTTCTTCGGCAGGGCGTGGCACCCGCATGGGCAGGAGAAGGCGGCTCGCCGAGGGATAGACGGTCACCCGCACAGGCCGCGGTGACGGCCAGGCCAGCGGCCAATAGCTGGTCGATAGTGACAGGCGGATGGCATGGCCGACCGGAAACTGCTGGGCGATGTGCTTGAGCAGCACACGCACCCGATAGCGCCGCCCTGGCGTAAGCGGCTCGGGAGACTCGTTGCTGTCCCGATGGGTCAGGTTGAGCAGCCCGTAGGAGACCCGCGTGGCCTTGTCATCGTCAGCCACATCGATCAGGCGCAGCGCCAGCATGGCCACCGGCTGGTCGGCCGAGATATCCAGTTCGACCACCGGTTGGCCACAGATCTCAAGCGGCGCCTTGAGCCGCGCGGTCTGAAAGATCAAGGCCCCGCCGTCCTCATCACGCTGGTCATGGGGCAGGTCGGGAGGCGCATTATACGAGCACCACTTGCCCGCATAGAGGCCCACCGAGAGCGGCGAGCGAATCGTCAGCGGCGCATCTTCGGCGCCCTGGCCCTGTTCGGAAAGCTCTTGTTTGACCGGGTCCTGTTCGGCCAGCACCTCTTCGGGCAAGAGATCATGGCCCGACGTTAGTCGGAAGGGCGTCTCGACGATATTCGGCGACGGCCAAACGGGCTCCGCGATCCAGCGACCGGGGCGCTGCTGGTAGCGGGCCGAGGGCGGCGTCGATTCCTGCATCCAGACCCGCAGCATCGGCTCGTCCATGATCCCGGTGTCCTTGCCCTTGAGCCAGTGATCCCACCAGCGCAGGCCGTCCTGCAGAAATCCGATCGCCGGCCCGGGAATGCCCAGATGGGGATACTTGTGCGCCCAGGGACCGACCAGCCCCTTGCGCGGCACCTTAAGCCCGGCCAAGAGACGAAACACCGCATTGCAGTAGCCGTCGGCCCAGCCGCTGATGGCGTAGACCGGGCACTGGATGGCGGAGAAGTCCTCGCACACCGAGCCGTGGCGCCAGTAGTCATCGCGGCGCTGATGCTCGAGCCAGGTAGCAAGCCACAGCCCGCTACCATCGAGGCGCTGATGCCACATCTCGCGCCAGCGATCGCCGACCAGGGCCGGGTCCGGCGGGCTGGCATTGCCGTCGAACATGGTCGAGGCCCAGGACAGGTTGTCACCGAGCAAACAGCCACCCATGTGGTGAACGTCGTCGGCGAAGCGGTCATCGGTTGAGCACAGCGTAATCACCGCCTTGAGCTGGGGCGGGCGCAGGGCGGCGATCTGCAGACCGTTGAACCCCCCCCAGGAGATACCCACCATGCCGACATCTCCCGTGCACCAGGGCTGGCGCTCGAGCCAGTCAAGAATCTCGAGGCCGTCGTCCAGTTCCTGCTGGAGATATTCATCTGTCAGCACGCCATCGGACTCGCCACTGCCGCGGATGTCGACTCGCACACCGGCATAGCCATGCCCCGCCCAGTAGGGATGCGTCTGAACATCGCGGGCCGCAGTGAGATCGCGCTTGCGGTACGGCAAGTACTCGAGAATCGCCGGCACCGGGTCGCTGTCAGCATCCACCGGCCGCCAGATCCGGGCGGCCAGCCGGGTGCCATCGGCGAGACGAATCCAGGTCTCCTCCTCGAAGACCTCTCGCGGATACTGGGTAACGATGTGCATGAACGCCCCTCTCTATTTTTTGCCATCTATGTTCTTGCTATCTAAGTCTCTGCTATCTAAGCCTCTGCTATCTAAGCCTTTGCTATCTAAGTTCTCGCTATTGATGCGCGCGCTGCGCTCTGGCCAAGCGTGACTCCCGAGAGGCGTCGCCGAGAAATGGATACTGACCAAGGCCCGGTGGGTCGCAACGGCTCAACCGACGATGTCCTCGAACGCGAAGTTAAGCCGCGATGACAGGCTTTCGTAGTTCGCCAGCAGCTCTTCGGCGTCCTGGCCGCCCATCCATATGCAGGCCAGCGCGAAGCTATAGGCGTCCTGCTCGGGCATGCTCGACAGCTGCTGGCCAGGCGCGACCTGCAGGGTAATCTGGGTGCCGGGGAACTCGGCCTTGAGCGCAGCAAGCTCCGCCTCGCTGGGCACCTGAGTCACCCGTGCATCGACGAAGAACACTCGGTAGAAGAACATCGCCGCGATCGGGAATTCACCCTGACGATACGGCATCGCCGGACGCCGACCCAGGCCCAGATCCAGGCTCACCTGCTGGTTGCTGATGCCATCGACCTTCTCGAACAGATCGCAATGGGACTGGGAGATACGCGTGTTGATCTCCAGGAGCCACACCCGGTTCTGCACCTCATCCCAGAAATACTCGATGTTGAAGGCGGCATTGTCGTAGCCGATATGGGTCATCACCCGCTCGGTCAGGTCCTTCATCTGCGCCTGCACATCCGCGGGCAACTGCGACGGGTAGCGGTAATGGAAGAAGCTCAGCACCTGGGGATAGCGCAGCGAATCGACGATGCCGTAACTGACCACCTCGCCCTCGAAGACATAACCCTCTACGGTGCACTGCCAGCCGCCGATGATCTCCTCGGCCATGCAGAAGTGACCTTCTACCGCAGCGATCTCCGGGGGCAGCAAGGCGTGGTCGAGCACAGTATTGAAGGGGGTGGCGATCAGGCCGATATCCTCGCGCAGCCGCACGATGGCGTGAGCGAAGTCTTCGGGGCTATCGATGCGAAAGCCGAGCCGTGACCCGGAGGACTTGATGGGCTTGAGGAAAAAGGGAAAGTAGAGACCCGCCGCACGAATGGTATCCAGCGCCTGATCATCGAATGGATCAATGGCGGTGAAGGCGGGAATCACATCGGGAATCACTTGGCGCTGCACCAGCCGGCTCCAGAACTTGTGCTCGCACTTGAGCAGGCTTTCGAGGCTGGTGGTGCGGGTGCCGAAGCGCCGACACAGGATCGGCAGCATGGTCGAGACCGGAAAATCCATGTAGCCAATGATGGCGTCGATAGGCCCATCGAAGGCGTCCAGCTCGTCGCCGGCCCGCGACAGCATGCCAGCGATATCAAAGACTTCGGTGTCGTAAACATCCGTGGGCGGGATGATCCCGTGGAATTCGCAGCCCTTGGCTCCCGGCAACTGCTCGAGCCGGGCACGATTGAAGTCGTTGAGGCCTATCACGAAGATCTGCTTGGGGGTGAGCATGGCGTGCGCCTCTCTTGGCCACTAGGCCCGGGACGACCTGGGCGCCGCGCCGCAATGGCGCCGACCATGACCCATTCTGTCCGTCACAGTGCAGCATAGCTCACCCCGCGACGGGCGGTGGGCTTGTCCATGACGACCCTGCTTTATTTCACCCAGCCCTATTCTGCACGGCTCTCACCTGAACGGCCCACCTGAACGACTCACCCAGCACCTCAGGTTCGGCCCCACCAAGCGCCTGAACCGACGCTGACTCACGCGTGACGCCCGCAGCCATCATCGCCGCTTGCGGCCCTCCCCTTCGCTGCCCGCGTCATTCGTCTCGTCGTCATCTGAATGGGCGGCGAACAGATCCGGTTCGCCGCGCTCCAGGCGCTCGATGGCCGCCTCGCCGTCGCGGGCCAGGCCATCCAGACGTTCGATTTGCGCTGAAAGTTCGGGTAAAGCTTCCTGCCGGTAGCGGGAGAGGTCGTCGAGCGCCGCCATCACATCGCCGAAGGCCTGCTCGAGAGATCCCATGTCCAGCGTCGCCGAAGCGGCCCGCTTCTGCACGTCGACACCCTGCTGGCGCAGTGCCCGAGCGGTGCCGGCGATGGTCTCGGAGGTGGTGGTATTGAGGGACTCGATGCGATCCAGCACCAGCCGCTGATTGGCCAGTGCCAGCGCCACGGTGGCAGCCACGCTGAGCGCCGAGACGGTGACATTGATGGCCCGGTCGACGCCGCGCATCAGCTCGCGGTTGTTGCGGATGATCACCTCGAGAGCCAGCACGCCCTGCTGGCTGACCGCCAACTGCTGCTGCAGGTCGAGAATGCGCTGACGCAGCGGAAACAGCAGCTCTTCCTCGATAAAGCGGCGCTGTTGATCGTCGCTGGCATTGGGCAAGGCATCCTGAAGGCGCTGATCAATCAGCCGCCCGAGCGTCACCTGGCGAGCCAGCTGATGATGGATCTGGCGCAGGCTGGCCTGATCATCGCCAAGGGTCAGGTTGTCGCGCTGCAAGCGATCGCGGCCCGCCTCAAGCTCGCCGATGATGGCATCGATAGCCTGCTGGGCGGTCTCGAACTTGTGAAAGTAGCGCTGCAGGCGATTGCCGACCCCGGGAAGGGCCCCGAGCAGGCGATCGAAGCGGCCGGGGCTCAGCCGGTGCTGGTGCGGATCGAGACGCCCCATGCGATCGCGAAGGTCGGTCAGCGCCCGCGCCACCGGGCCGCCGTCCTCGCCGTGCTCGGCGAGCTGGCGCAGCGGGGCATCGAGCATACTGCTGTAATGGGCGGCCTGACGCTGCAGCGAAAGGCCCATCTCGTCGACGGCCCGGCGCTGACGGCTAGCCGCGCCCTCATCGGCGAGAATCTCTTCCACGAAATCAGCAGCCAGCGAGACGAGCTCCGAGTCGATGTCAGCATCGGCCGCATCGCTGGGCTCATCGCCAGCGGCTTCCCTGAATTCGTCGACGGACATTCTTTCAGATGCCCGCTCAGCCTCTTTATCCGTTTCACCGTGGCGCTGGCCGGTGCGGGGGTGGCGAAGCTCGGCCTCGATCACCTCGACCGGCGGCAGGGACAGACGCGAGAAGCCGCCCGCGTTTTCGTCGCTCATCGTTGCGCTCCTCGGGTTGTGATGCTCTTCACCCTAGCCCAGTTCATGACGGCGGCCCACTGGGAAAGCCGCGGCCATGCTGAGCCTGAGGTATCTTATTCAGCGGCTGCGGTCATAGCGCTCGGCGCCCTCGACGAAGCGCTTGAGCTCGGCGCACGCCTGCTCGGCGGCCAGGCTCGCCTGAGGCTTGTCGGTACGCAGCCGGGCCACCGCCACGGCGGCGTCATCCAGCGCCGTCAGGGCCGCCTCATTGCGCGCCGCCAGCTGGCGCAGCTGTCGCTCGGTGTCTTCGACCAGCGCCAGGCGACGCTTGAGAGCGATACGCTCCTCGACGGTCAGGTTGGCGGCGTCGCGGGCCAGCCGGCGCTTGACGTAGGCGGCATCCACCCCGGCGACGCCGCTGGCCTGGTGGGCCATGGCCGTCAAGTTGTCGATGGCGCCCAGGCAGACCTGCGTGACCAGGCCGCGGGCGCGCTCGTAAGCAAGCTCGCCGACCTCGAAGCGGCTCCCCAGCACGCCGAGCACATGGCGATAGCGGCTGTAGAGGCGATCGGCCTGGGGTGCATGATCGCTGCGATCCACCTCGAGCAGCGCCTGCTTGGCACGACACAATGACAGCACCAGGTCGTCGGCATCCGCCGGAGGGTGTTCGGGATCGAGAGTCTGAACGCCGGTTTCCTGGCGCTCGCTGGCCTGGCGGCGGGCGGTCTCGGCGCTTCGCTGTAGCGCCGCGCGCTGCTGTCGACGACGGGCAAGCCATCCGCGCCAGCGCCGCTCCATGGGCACCTCGGCGGCAATCGCCACGAGACCGGCAAGCCAGCCGCCCAGGCTTGGAGAAAAGCCGCCCCATAGCGACGTCAGCCACAGCAGCACCGCAAGGCTCGGCGCTACAAAAGCATAGCGCACCACCACCGGCCAGCGCCGCGGCGGTGTGGCGGGATCACCAAGTTCGGGACGGATCACCCCCAGCATCAGCCACACCAGGCTGGTGAGAAAGAGCCCGTAGGAAAATCCCTGCAGGAAACCCAGCATTGGCCACACTACCCCGCGTTCCAGAAAAACGGCATACGTATATGAGAGATGAGTGTAGAGGAAGGTTCCGGCCAGCATAAGCCCCACCGGGCCGGCTGATACCTGCCGGCGCGATGTGTCAGGCTAGCTCTCTGCCATGGGCGCAGGCGTAGAGCTTTGCCACCTCTTCACCGACGCGGCGCAGGGCTGCCTCGATGGTCGGCGTCAGGGCCGCGGCATAATTGAGGCGCAGGCACTCGCGGTACTTGCCCGACGCCGAAAACAGCGCCCCGGGGGCGATGCGCAGCCGGGCCGGCACTAGACGCTCGTTTAGGCGCATAGAGTCGATGCCACCGGGCAGTTCCAGCCACAGAAGGAAACCGCCCTGGGGGTAGCTGATGCCGGTATCGGCGGGAAAGTAGCGTCTCACCCAGCCAATCATCAGGTCCCGTTGGCGGCGATATTGAGCCACCACTGCACGCAGGTGGCGCTCGTAATATCCCTTGGCGACGAAGTCGGCAATGGCCAGTTGCGGCAGGGTCGCCGAGGCACCGGTAGAGACATACTTCATGTGCTGGACGCGGTCGCGATAGCGCCCCGGAGCGATCCAGCCCACCCGAAGCCCCGGCATCAGGGTCTTCGAAAAACCGCTGCACAGCAGTACCCGGCCATCGTCGTCGAAGGCCTTGAGCGTTCTTGGCCGCGGCGTTTCGAAGGCCAGGTCACCATAGATGTCGTCTTCGATGATCGCCACATCGAAGCGTTGCGCCAGCGCCAGCAAGGCACGCTTGCGCTCCTCCGGCATGGTATAGCCAAGCGGGTTGTTGCAGGTCGGGGTGAGCTGGATTGCACGAATCGGCCATTGTTCCAGCGCCAGCTCCAGGGCCTCCAGGCTGATGCCGGTGCGAGGGTCGGTGGGAATCTCCAGCGCCTTGAGGCCATTGGCCTGTAGTATCTGCATGGTGCCGTAGAAACTCGGCGAATCCACCGCCACCACGTCTCCTGGTGCGGTCAGTGTCCGAATGGCGATCGACAGCGCCTCCTGGCAGCCGGTGGTGACCAGCACGTCATCGGGGTGCAGCAGGCTGCCCGCGCCCGCCATCAGCCGCACGATCTGCTGTCGCAGGGCGAGACTGCCGGCCAGGGCATCGTAGTTCAGGTCCTGGCCACTAGCATGCCGATAGCGCTCGGCCAACAGGCGATGCAGCGGCTTCAAGGTCGGACAGGCGAGATCGGGGATACCACGCCCCAACAGCAGCACGTCGTCGTCGGGCGGGTGGCGCTCCACCAGTTCCAGAACCTGGTCCCAGCGCGAGACATCCAACGGCCGCTGCGCCGGGCGCGTCACCGCCGGCAGACTCGTAGGGGTTGGCTGCGAGCGCACGAAAAACCCCGATTTGGGCCGCGCCTCTACCAGCCCGGCATCCTCTAGCCGAGCATAGGCGGTCTGCGCCGTGGAGATGCTGACCGCGAATTCGCGACACAGGGCCCGGATCGACGGCAGCCGATCCCCCCCGCGATAGATGCCGCCGTCGATACGCCGACGCAGCTCGTCGGCCAGTTGCGCATAGCGCGTCATGACAGTTATCTCCACGTCACCGGGACATCGATACAGATAGGCTCATCACGGGCCATACAGTGGGCTTACCCCACCATCTGTATGGATAACTTTTAAACTCTCTATATCTGTATGGCAAGTCGCGCCGGTCATAAGCTGATGGTGGTTACATCGACAAGCGACTTCGGAGATTTGCCATGCGACTCGCTCACCGCCCAAGGCTTCTTGAAAGACTCCCGCTTTTATCGCTGACTCGGCTCGCCGGGCGGTATGACAGGTTACGCCAGCGGCTTCGCTACCTCAGCCAACGCCAGGCCTCGCGTCGCGCGCTGCTGATGCTGGACGATCATCAGCTCATGGACATCGGCAAATCCCGCCGCCAGGCCGAACAGGAAGGCCGCAAGCCTTTCTGGCAGAGCTGAGGGCTGCGTGGCTGGAGGGCTGGAGGGATGGAAAACGTGGCAGAAAAAAAGAAAGCTGAAAGACGAGCAGGATGACACTCGCTCAAGGCACCAAAAGCTTCGCTGCCAGGGCAAGGCCGGCCATGATCAAAGCGGTCATCATGGCGATGTCCACCAGAGCGTTGAGGCGGGGTTCGTTCAGCCAGCCGCTAAGGCGGGTTCGCCAGCGACGAGACGAAACAGGAGATGTCGAACGGCGAGTGGCGCCGTGTCGGGGCTTTTGGTGACGATGCTTTTGGATAGTCATCGGCGCCTCCCGCCCAAGCTGGGCTATCGGCCTTTCATCATAGTCCGCTCGCCGCCGCTGGTATACTGGCCTCCCAACATCCAGTTGCCGAGATGCCATGCTCCGCTCCCTGACCTCTGCCCGTCGCTGGCTTTCGCGCCTGAGCGCCTCGCGCCACGCCCTGTGGCTGCTGGGCCTTGCCTCGGTGCTGGAAACGCTGCTGGTGCCGATCCCCATTGAAGTGATCCTGATTCCCTGGATGCTCGCCGAGCCTCAGCGCCGCTGGCGTCTCGCCGGGGTGGCGCTGGCCGGCAACCTGTTCGCCGCCCTCATCGGTTATGGCCTCGGGAGCCTCGCCATGGCCCAGTGGGGCGATGCCTTGCTGCCGCTCTTTGGCGGCGAATCGGCTTACCAGGCCTTTCAGGCGCGCTTCCTGGACAACGGCTTCGTGGCCATCCTGGCCGTCGGTGTCATCCCCATACCCTTCCAGACCGCCATGCTGGTGGCAGGCGCCAGCGACTACCCGCTACCGCTATTCCTGCTGGCGGCGCTGATCGGCCGCGGGCTGCGTTACTTCGGCCTGGCGCTGCTGGTGGCGCTGGCCGGCGAGGCCGCATTGGGTCTGTGGAAGCGCCATGCTCGCCCGCTGGGAGCCGGCCTGACCGTGATGGCCGGTTTTTGGCTGGCCTGGGAGCTGGTTAGCTAGCCTGTCAAACGCTAGGGAAGCCGTCACGGCAGGATAGCCGTTAGCAGGCACGTCACGCAGGGGAGCCGTCGACCCTTGTTATTATCGAACAAGACCTCCATGCTGCAATCATGAGGATGCTAACAATCCTCCCTTACTCTGATTCCAGCCAGGAGTCCCCATGTCACGTCTCGCCCACTCACGTCTCTCGAACACGGCCCTGTCGGTGCTCGACCTGGCACCAATTCGCCAAGGCGGCAGCGCCGCCGATACGTTCAAGGAAACCGTCGCCCTCGCTCAGCAGGCCGAGCGGCTGGGGTTCAGCCGCTACTGGCTCGCCGAGCACCACAATATCGAGGGCATCGCCAGCGCGGCCACCTCGGTACTGATCGGCCATGTGGCCGGCCAGACCGAGCGCATCCGCGTGGGCAGCGGGGGCATCATGCTGCCCAACCATCCGCCGCTGGTGATCGCCGAGCAGTTCGGCACCCTGGCCACCCTCTACCCGGATCGCATCGACCTGGGCCTGGGGCGCGCACCAGGCTCTGACGGCGCCACCATGGCCGCCATGCGCCGCAATCCCCAGGCCGGCGTCAACGACTTCCCTGAACGGCTCGAGGAGCTACGGGGCTATCTCGACGAGGCGAGCCCTGGCCAGCGGGTCAAGGCGATTCCCGGTCAAGGCACCCATGTCCCCACCTGGCTGCTCGGCTCCAGCGACTACAGCGCCAGGCTAGCCGCCAGGCTCGGTCTGCCCTTCGCCTTCGCCGCCCAGTTCGCGCCTGCCCAGCTGCTCGAGGCGCTCAGGCTCTATCGCGACAACTTCCAGCCCTCGGCGGTTCTGGACGCCCCCTACGCGATGGTCGGCCTGCCGGTGATCGCCGCCGAGAGCGATCTCCACGCCCAGTACCTGGCGACTACCGCCCAACAGAAGTTTCTCAACCTGATCCGGGGTCGGCCGACCCGCTCGCTGCCTCCGGTCGAGGCACTGGACTGGAATGCCCGTGAGCGGGCGCAGGTCGAGCAGTTCCTTGGGGCAGCGGTAATCGGCGGGCCCGAGACGGTCAAGCAGCAGCTCGAAAGGGTCATCGAGGTCACCGGCGCCGATGAGCTGATGCTGCATACGGATGTCTTCGCCCAGCAGGACCGGCTGCAAAGCTATGAGATCGTCGCCGGGGTATGGCGGAGCTGAGCCACGGCTCGCCATCGTCCGGGTTGCCCGTCATGGGGATAGGGCGCAGCATACGGCCTTTGGCCTGCTGCTTTAGCAAGCTCACGTTCTCGTCCTGACCCGATCGCGAGGCGCCATGTCTTCAAACCCGTCTTCTCCTCCCACCCCGGGCGCCCGGCTCGACCGGGCCGGCACGTTATCCGGCCTCAAGCGCATGGCGCCGATGTCGCTGTTCGTGATCGCCTTCGGCCTGGCGTTCGGGGTGGCAGCGCTGCAACAGGGCCTGTCTGGGCTCGAGACGCTGCTGATGAGCGGCCTGGTGTTCGCCGGTGCCGCCCAGTTCGCGGTGCTGGACCTGTGGGGCCCCGAGATCCCGGTGATCGCGCTGATCGCCACCACCTTCGCCATCAACGCCCGTCACCTCCTGATGGGCGCCTCGCTCTATCCCTGGCTGCGCCACCTGCCGCCCCGGCAGCGCTACTCAAGCCTGCTCATCTTGAGCGACTCCAACTGGGCCATGGCGGCGTCGGACTACCGGCGCGGCGAGACGAATGTCGGCATGCTGGTCGGTGGCGGCCTAGCGCTGTGGATGGCCTGGATGGTCGGCACGCTGATCGGCGTGGTGTTCGGCAGCGGCATCAGCGACCCCGAGCGCTTCGGCCTGGACGTGATCATGGGCTGCTTCCTGCTGGCCATGCTGGTAGGCGGCACGCGGGACCCCTGGGTGCTTCTGCCCTGGGGCGTGGCGGCTCTGGCGAGCATGGCGGCATTGGCCTGGATGCCGGCCAATGCCCATGTGATCGTCGGCGCCCTGGCGGGCGGCGTCACCGGATTGCTGATGCCACCTCGGTCGGCGAAGCAGGAGGCCGCGTCATGAGCCTGCCCATGAACCTACCCGTAAGCCCCGCAGGAGCCCTGGCCGCCATCGTCATCATGGCGCTGGTGACCTATCTGACTCGCGCCGGCGGCGTGCTGGTGATGTCATGGGTGCCGATCGGGCCGCGCGTCGAGCGCTTCATCAACGCCATGGGCGGCTCGGTGCTGGTGGCGGTGATCACACCCATGGCGGTCAACGGCGACATCGCCGCGCGTCTGGCGCTTGCCGCCACCCTGGGGGTGATGCTGGCGACCCGCAAGCCGCTGCCATCGATCGGCGCCGGCATCGTCACCGCCGCCCTGTGGCGGCTGATCTAAGCGTCGGCTAGCGCTTGTTTATACAGGCTCAGTCCGGGATGCCATGCCGCTCGGCCAACGCCTGACGATAGCGGGTGTAAACCGCCTCATAGGCCGCGACGCGTGCCGACACGGGCTCGGCGCGCGTCGCCTCATCGAGCACCACCAGCCGTTCGCAAAGCGTCTCCAGCGAGGTACCGCTCTGGCGTTCGCACCAGGCGGCCTGCAGCGCCGCACCCAGCGCCGCGGCATCGGTGATCCGTGGGCTGATCACCGGAATACCGGTGATATCGGCC
The DNA here is from genome assembly GCF_003268885.1 of Onishia taeanensis. Classification (GTDB taxonomy): domain Bacteria; phylum Pseudomonadota; class Gammaproteobacteria; order Pseudomonadales; family Halomonadaceae; genus Onishia; species Onishia taeanensis_A. The sequence goes on along the minus strand of NZ_QLSX01000006.1, from coordinate 78,999 downwards.
ACCATCTGGCGCCATACCGGGCTCTTCGCCCCGCCGCCGATCAGGCGAATCTGCCGGGCGCCGGCAGCGAGTGAGCCGAGCTGCTCGAGACCATAGCGCATCCCGAAGGTCGCCCCCTCCATCACCGCCCGACACAGGTTGGCCCGCTTAAGGTTGGTGCCGGTCAGTCCCAGCAGGCTGGCCGAGGCCTGTGGCAGCGCGGGCACCCGCTCGCCATCGAAGAACGGCAGCATCAGCACGCCCTCGGCGCCGATAGGGGCAGACGCGACGTGTTCGCCGAAGTCGTCGAGTTCAAGCCCGAACAGTTCGCGAATCCGCGTCGTCGCCGAGGTGACGTTCATGGTGCAGATCAGCGGCAGCCAGCCGCCGTCGCTTGAACAGAAGTTGGCGACCATGGCGCTTTCGGCCTGCACCGGTTCGCTGGAATGCGCACAGAGCGTACCGGAGGTGCCAAGGCTCATGGTGATTTCGCCCGGCCGGATGTTGCCGGTGCCGATGGCGCCAAGCATGTTGTCGCCCCCGCCGCTCGAGACCACTACGCCTTCGGCAAGCCCCAGCTCCCGGGCCAGCGCCGGGCGCACTACCCCGGCTGGCTGCTGAGCGTCGATCAGCCTTGGCAGCACCGCCTGTGCATCGAGCTCGGGGGCGATCTCGGCGAAGACATCGTGCCGCCATTCGCGTCGCCGGGTATCGAAGTAGCCAGTGCCGGAGGCGTCTCCGGCCTCGCTGACCCGCTCGCCGGTCAGCCAGAAGTTGAGGTAGTCGTGAGGCAGCAGCACGCTGTCGATGCGCTGATAGGCCTCGGGGTGAGTATCGCGCAGCCAGGCGAGCTTCGAAGCGGTATACCCGGTCTGCAGAACCAGGCCCAGTCGCTCGAGACAGCCGGCCTCACCGCCCAGACGATCAATCAGCGTGGCATTGTGATTGGCGGTTTCGGTGTCGCACCACAGCTTGGCCGGATAGACCGGTTCACCGTCACGATCCAACGCCACCAGACCGTGCTGCTGCCCCGAGACACCGATGGCGCGAATCGCGCCAGGGTCGATGTTCGCCTTGGCCACGGCGTCCTGGAAGGCGCCGCGAAACGCCGCGAGCCAGTCACCGGGATGCTGTTCGCGACGGCCATTGGCCCCCTCGATCAGCCGGTGCGAGCGGCTCGCCTCACCGAGGATGGTGGCGGCGTCGATATCGACCACCACCACCTTGGTACTCTGGGTGCCGCAATCCACGCCAATATACATGGCGGTCTCCTCGTCCTCAGCCATATGTGATGAGCCTTGGTGCTCTTTGCTGCGTGCTCTTTGCTGCGTGCTCTTTGCTGCGTGCTATTTCTTAAGTGCTCTTTCTTACATGCTCTTTCCTACGTGCTATTTCCTACGTGCAGTGGCTTAGGTGTTCTTGCTCAGGTGATAGCGCTGATACGAGCAGTCCTTCACGAACATTTCTCATGAACAGTCTTACACGATAAGACCGACGTGATCAGCCTTGATTCTTGACCAGCGCTTCCAGCGTAGCCCGGGCGCCCAGGCGATGCAGACGGTCGAGCGCGGTAAAGTAGGCCTCGCGGAAGCGCGCGTTCTCGGCAAGATCACCGAACAGCTCGCGGTTCTCGATAAAGGCGGTGGGATGGTCGTGATTTTTTGCCGCGATCGCCATCAGTTCGTCCTTGAGGCGGTCGACCACGGTGATCGCCTCGCCCTGCTCGTCGAGGCCTTCGGCATAGCGTGCCCAGCTCGCCACCACCGCGGCGCAGCGATGGATATCGCCCCCCTTGTCGATCTGCGCGCGGACCACCGGCAGCATCCACTTGGGAATGCGATCCGAGCTCTCGGCGCAGAGCCTCGCCAGGGTGTCCTTGACCTCGGGGTTGGCGAAGCGAGCGATCAGGGTGCGGCGATAGTCATCCAGGTCGACGCCCGGCAGCGGCGCCAGGGTCGGGGTCGCCTCGTGGGTCATGTAATCGAGCAGGAACGTCTCGAACAGCGGGTCGGCGCTGGCCTCGTGGGCATAGCGGTAGCCGGCCAGGTAACCGAAGTAGGCCAGCGCCTGGTGGCTGGCATTGAGCAGCCGCAGCTTCATCAGTTCATAGGGCTCGACGTCCTCGACCACCTGCACGCCGACGTGCTCGAGGGCGGGACGTCCGGCCACGAAGCGGTCCTCGAGAACCCACTGAGTGAAGGGTTCACAGACCACCGGCCAGGCGTCCTCAACGCCGAACTGACTGCCGAGCTCGGCGATATCCTCGGCGGTGGTGACGGGCGTGATGCGGTCGACCATCGAGTTGGGAAAGGGCACCTCGGCCTCGACCCAGGCGCCCAGCTCGCCGTCCCTTGCATGGGCGAAGGCCGTGAACATCTTGCGGGCGACGTCGCCATTGCCCTGGATGTTGTCGCAGGACATCACCGTGAAGGGGGCGAGGCCACGCTCACGGCGAAGACGCAGGGCCTCGATGACCAGGCCGAAGGAGGTCTTCGGGGTGGCCGAGGGCGCCAGATCATGCTGGACGTCAGGGTTATCGAGGTCGAATTCGCCGCTCACCGGGTGGAAGTTGTAGCCGCCTTCGGTGACGGTCAGCGAGACGATGCGGATGCCCGGAGCGGCCATCCGTTCGACCACCGCCTCCGGGTCCTCCGGGGCAAACAGATAGTCGAGCATGGCGCCGATCACCCGCGCCTCGCGTCGCCCGTCAGGATGTTTCAGCACCAGGGTATAGAGATGATCCTGGGCGGCCAGCGCCTCTTTCATCCGGCGATCACCGGGCATCACGCCGACCCCGACGATGCCCCAGTCGAGCGCCTCGCCTTGGTTCATCAGCTCATCGAGGTACATGGCCTGGTGGGCGCGGTGAAACCCCCCGACGCCGATATGGACGATGCCCTCGGTGACCGCCTTGCGGTCGTAGTCTGGGGTGGCGATATCGGCTCCCAGGTCATCCAGGTGGGCGTTATCGAGATGGATCATGGTATGGCTCCTGGAGAAGCGTCGATCTGGCGACAGATCGCGCAAAAAGTAGAAGAACGGACCGCGGCCAGCCCTCGGCCTCGGTCAGACGTCATGTGTGCTGTGCTCGGGCTCAGACAGTCGCGGCCCAATTGACATCGGCGGCTACCGATGCGGTTTTGATCAGCCGGGCGTTGAGCAAGTCCTTGTCGCGGGTCCGCTCGAGGGCGCCGTCCTGGTCCTGTCCCATGCCGAGCCAGCGCTGGATCAGGCGGGCCTCGAGGACCTCATCCGGAACATCGAGAAACAGCGTCAGGCCATATAGCGGCCGCAGCGCCGGCCAGTCGCCCTGATCGAGCAGCAGATAGTTGCCCTCGACGATGATCAGCCGGTGCTCGAGGGTGATCAGCCGCCCACCCGCCCGGGCCAGATCCAGCGGCCTGTCGAAGACCGGCACCGCCACGCTGCGATCGGCGCGCCGAATGCGGGTCAGGTCCTGCCGAAGACCATCGATATCAAAGGTCTCCGGGGCGCCTTTCACCGGCACCAGCCCTTCGGGCTCGAGCACGGCGTTATCGAAGTGGTAGCCATCCATGGGCACCACGGCGGCGATGCCGGGGTGTCGCAGGTTGAGTTCGCGACACAGCCATTCCGAGAGGAACGACTTGCCGGCCGCAGGCGGGCCGGCGAGGGCCACGATGAAACGCTGGCGATGCATCGAGGCCTCGAGCAGCTGCGCGGCCATGTCATGAATATGCGCGATCATGGTTATCCTTCCTGGCGATCCGCTATCGCCTCAGCTCATCCAGTTGCCGCCATCGACGTTCAGGGTCTGGGCCACCACGTAGTCGCTGTCATCACTGGCCAGGAAGACGGCAGCGCCGGTGTGATCTTCCGGCCGGCCCATGCGTCCGTAGGGCACCGCTTCACCGACCAGGCGCTTCTTCTCACCCAGGGGCCGCCCTTCGTAACGGGCGAAGAGCGCATCGACTTCCTCCCACATCGGCGTATCGACCACGCCCGGGGCGATGCCGTTGACGTTGATGCCGTGCTCGATCAGCGCCAGGCCGCAGGACTGGGTCAGGCTGATCACCGCCGCCTTGCTGGCGCAGTACATGCTGACCAGCGGCTCGCCCCGGCGACCAGCCTGGGACGCCATGTTGATGATCTTGCCGCCCTGCCCACGCTCGACCATGGCCCGTGCCACGGCCTGCAGGGTGAAGAAGGCGCCTTTGACGTTGACGCCAAACTGCTTGTCATAGCTCGCCTCGGTTACCTCGAGCACCGGCGCCATATCGAACACCGCCGCATTGTTGACGAGGATGTCGATACCGCCGAGATGACGCCTGGTCTCCTCGATCAGCGCCGCGACCGAGGCCGGGTCACAGACGTCCAGACGAACGCCCAGAACACGGTCGGCATCACCGCTCGACTGCTGCAAATGGGCCACGGCCGCGTCGACGGCATCGCGATCGATATCGGCCACCACCACCTTGGCTCCCTCGGCCAGATAGCGCTCGACGATGGCAAGGCCAATGCCCCGAGCACCGCCGGTCACCACCGCGACTTTGTCATTGAGTTTCATGTATTCCTCCTTTGAATGGGATGGCGCTGAGTGAGTCGACGTTGAATGGCTTGAAGTGGAATGGCTTGAAGTTGAATGACATGCCGACTTAGGCATCGACTTACAGCCGGCGAGTGTCGAGCCACTGCTGCACCAGCGCCTCCAGCCCCCGCATATGAGGCAGGATTTGCCAGGCCCCGGCGTCACGCAGCCGCGCTTCCTGTCCCGCCGGCACATGGCTGGCACCAGTGAAACCGATCACCGTCATGCCGGCGCTATAGGCCGCGGTCACACCGGCGACGCTGTCCTCCACCACCAGGCAGTCGCCGGGCTCACAGCCCAGCTGCCCGGCAGCCAGGCGATAGAGCGCCGGGTCCGGTTTGGGTTGCGTCACCTGGTCGGCGGTGAAGATCGGCACCTCGCCCAAGAGAGCATCGAGACCGGTGGTAGCAAGCGATGCCAGTACCCGCTGGCGGCGGCTGTTGGAGACCACCGCCAGTGGCAGCGCGAGCGACTCAATGGCCTTGATGGCCTCGGCGACGCCGTCGATGGCGTCAAGCTCATCGGCCAGGCGCGCCTCGATGGTCTCGTCGACCCGGGCTGTGGCATCGGCCGGCAGGCGATGGGCACTGCGCGCTTCGAGGTGGCCGAGAATATTCGCGGTGGTCATGCCCAGCGCCGCCGTCAGCTCCTGCTCGGTGGCCAGGTCCGGCAGCCAGGCCGCCAGCAGGTCAGTCAGGGTGGCCTCGGCGATGGCCTCGCTGTCCACCAGCACGCCGTCGCAATCGAAGATCACGCTATCCATGACCTTCTCCTCAGTGATCGACGGCATCGGAGGACGCGCGATTGTCCTGACGGCGCAGGCCTGCCAGGGGATGCTGATGCAGGCTCGGCAGGGCCAGCCCTTCCCCATCGAACAGATGTGCCCGCTCCGGTTCGAAGCCGAAGCGCACCTCATCACGCACTCGGTGCGCGACATCGCCGTCTGCCATCAGGGTCATCAGGGTCTCCCCCATCTGGACGTACAGCGAGGTCTGGCCCCCCAGACGTTCGAGGACCTGGATCTCGCCGCTAAGCGGTCCCTGGGTGTCGTCGAGCACCAGATGTTCTGGGCGGACACCCAGCTCCAGGGCGGTGCCCGGCTGCAGGCCGTTGCCCTTGGCAGGCACGTTGATAATGCCGCCGCCCGGTAGCTTGACGCTGACGCCCTTGGCGTCGGCCTCGACCACCTCGACGGGCAGGAAGTTCATCTTCGGCGAGCCGATGAAACCGGCCACGAAGCGATTGCGGGGATGGTGATAGAGCTCCATGGGCGAGCCCACCTGCTCGATCTCACCGCCCTGCAATACCACGATCTTGTCGGCCATGGTCATGGCCTCGATCTGGTCATGGGTGACGTAGATCATGGTGGCGTCGAGCTCCTCATGGAGCCTCGCCAGTTCGATACGCATCTGCACGCGCAGGGCCGCGTCGAGGTTGGAAAGCGGCTCGTCGAACAGGAAGATGCTGGGGTTGCGCACGATGGCGCGGCCGATCGCCACGCGCTGGCGCTGGCCGCCAGACAGCGCCTTGGGCTTGCGATCCAGCAGCGGCTCGAGCTGCAGGATTTTGGCCGCTTCGAGCACCTTCTCGCGGCGTTTGTCCTTCGAGACACCCGCCAGGCGCATGCTGAAGCCCATGTTGTCTTCGACGGTCATGTGCGGATAGAGCGCATAACTCTGGAAGACCATGGCCAGGCCACGATCAGCGGGACCCACGTCGTTCATGCGCGCCCCGTCGATGAGAATATCGCCGCTGGTGGCATTCTCGAGCCCCGCAATCATGCGCATCAGGGTCGACTTGCCGCAGCCGGAAGGGCCAACGAAAACCACGAATTCGCGGTCGTTGACCTCAAGGTCGACGCCCTTGATGACATGGGTGTCATCGAAGCTCTTGTTGAGCTGTTTGAGTTGTAGCGTTGCCATGATGAGATTCCTTTACTTGACGGCGCCAAAGGTCAGGCCGCGTACCATCTGTTTCTGGGTCAACCATCCGAAAACGATGATGGGCGCAATGGCCATGGTCGAGGCCGCGGAAAGCTTGGCCCAGAACAGCCCTTCGGGGCTCGAGAAAGAGGCGATATAGGCCGTCAGCGGGGCCGCCTGGGATGAGGTGAGGTTGAGACTCCAGAAGGCCTCGTTCCAGCTCAGGATCACCGCCAGCAGGCCGGTGGAGGCAATGCCCGGCAGAGTCAGCGGCAGCAGTAGGTAGATCACCTCCTGCAGGGTGCCGGCGCCATCCATACGGCCCGCCTCGAGGATGTCCTTGGGCATGTCCTTGAAGAAGGTGTAGAGCATCCAGACCACGATCGGCAGGTTCATCAGGGTGTAGACGATGACCAGCCCGGTACGGGTATCCAAAAGCCCGACGTCACGGAACAGCAGATAGATCGGCACCAGCACGCCGACCGGCGGCAGCATCTTGGTGGACAGCATCCACAGCAGGGTGCCCTTGGTGCGCTTGGTGGGCAGAAAGGCCATCGAATAGGCCGCCGGAATGGCGATCAGCAGCGCCAGCAGCGTCGAGCCGAAGGCCACCACCACACTATTGAAGGCGAACTTGGCATAGCCCGCGCGGCTCTGGACCTCAGCGTAGTTCTCAAGCGTCGGCGAGAAGATCAGACTCGGGTCGGCGATGGCGTCGGCCTCGGTCTTGAAGCCGGTCAGCACCATCCAGAAGATCGGGAAGAAGATCATCAGGGCCAACGTCCAGCCCAGCACGCCGAGCCATAGGCGTCGATTGAGCAGAGTACTGGCCAGCGGTGACCGCTTGACCGGCGAGGCAGAGGCCCCGGACACGGAGTGGGTTCTTGCAGTCGTCATGTGTCGCGCTCCCGCGTCAGTTTTCCAGGTTCTTGGCCACCATACGGACCAGGAAGATGGCAACGATGTTGGCAAGGATGATCGCGACCACCCCGCCGGCGGAGGCCATGCCGACGTCGAAGTCGAGCAGGGCGCGGATGTAGATCAGGTAGGCCAGGTTGGTGGTGGCAAGGCCCGGGCCACCGGAAGTGGTGACGAAGATCTCGGCGAAGATGGTCAGCAGGAAGATCATCTCGATCATGATCACCACGCTGATCGCCCGCTTGAGGTGCGGCAGGGTGATGAAGAAGAAGATCGCGATCGGGCCAGCGCCGTCCATGCGGGCGGCTTCGACCTGGTCTTCGTCCAGCGATTGCATGGCGGTGAGCAGAATCAGCAGCGCGAACGGCAGCCACTGCCAGGCCACGATGATGATGATCGAGGTCAGCGGCAGCGACGAGAACCAGTCCACCGCCGGCAGGCCGAGGGACTCCGCCACCCAGGACAGCACCCCGTTGGCCGGGTGCATCATCATGTTCTTCCACACCAGGGCGCTGACGGTGGGCATGACGAAGAACGGTGAAATCGCCAGCACCCGGGCGATGCCCCGGCCCATGAAGTCTTGCTGGAAGAGCACCGCCAGCAGCGTGCCGCCGACCACGGTGATCACCAGCACCCAGCCGACCATCAGCAGGGTCGTGCCCATGGCCGACCACAGGGCCGGGTCAGTGAACAGGTATTCGTAATTCTCGAGACCGGCGAAGCCGGTCATGCCGGGCATCAGCAGGTTGTAGCGCTGCAGGGAGAACCAGACGGTCATCGCCAGCGGCACGATCATCCACAGGAAAAGCAGGGAGACGGCGGGCGCCTGCAGCGAGAGGGTACGCAACCCTCCGATGGTGCGCCCGGAAGTTCTGGTCTTGTTCATGTCGGTAACCATGAAGGTCGCAAGGAAGGAGCCGACCGGGGTCACCCGGCCGGCGGACACGGATCAGTCCAGATAACCGGCGCGCTCCATGGTGCGCTCGGTGGCGCGCTGCGACGCCTGCAGCGCCTGCTCGACGGTGGTCTCCCCGGTCAGGGCTGCGGCCACCATCTGGCCAACCTGGGTACCGATCGACTGGAACTCAGGAATACCCACGAACTGCACGCCAGTGTAGGGGCTCGGTTCCAGGGTCGAATCGGTGGGATCGGCGCCCTGGATGGCGTCCAGCACGAAACCGGCGAAGGGTGCGGACTGCTGGTAGTTCGGGTTCTCGTAGGTGGACGTACGAGTGCCCGGGGGCACGCTGGTCCAGCCTTCACGATCGCCGACCAGGGCGATGTAGTCCTTGGATGTCGCCCAGGTAATGAACTGGCGAGCCGCGTCCTTGGAATCAGACGAGGCCGGGATCGCCAGGGCCCAGGACCACAGCCAGTGCGAGCCCTTGGGGGTCTTGGCGACCGGCGCCGGGGCGAAGCCCAGTTTATCGGCGACCTTGGACTGGTCGGCATCGAAGAGCTTGCCCGCCGCCGAGGTGGCATCGACCCACATGGCACAGTTGCCACGGGAGAACAGCGCCAGGTTCTCGTTGAAGCCGTTGGAGCTGGCTCCGGGCGGGCCGAAGTCGTTCAGCAGGTCGACGTAGAAACTGACGGCCTCCTGCCAGGCCGGCGAATCGATCTGCGGCTGCCAGTCCATGTCAAACCAGCGCCCACCGAAGCTGTTGACCATGGTGGAGACCAGCGCCATGTTCTCGCCCCAACCCGGCTTGCCGCGCAGGCAGATGCCATATTGCTCCTGCTCGGCATCGTGCAGCTTGCCGGCCCACTCGCGTACCTGTTGCCAGGTCGGCTGGTCGGGCATCGTGATGCCGGCCTCGTCAAACAGGTCCTTGCGGTAGTACATCATCGAGCTTTCGGCATAGAACGGCAGCGCTTGCAGGGTGCCGTCATAGCTCAGGCCGTCGCGGACCGACTGCAGCAGGTCGTCGACCTGATAGTCCTCGGGGAGATTGTCGAGGGGCATCAGCCAGTTGCGTTCGGCCCAGATCGGTACCTCGTAGGTGCCGATGGTCATCACGTCGAACTGCCCACCCCCGGTGGCGATATCGGTGGTCAGCCGCTGGCGTAGCACGTTCTCTTCGAGCACCACCCAATCCAGCTTGATGCCCGGATGGGACTGCTCGAAAGCGTCGGTCAGGCTCTGCATGACCACCATGTCATTGTTGTTGACGGTGGCCACGGTGATGGTTTCTGCATTCGCAACCGTCGCACCGACGGCAGCCAGGCCGGCGATCGGAAGCACACGAGACAGCTTCATGGCTTGCTCCTTCGTAAGGGAGTTATCTGTTGTTGTGTTTTGATCAATCACTCACTTGACGATCAAATGATCGGACAGCACCCTGAAAAAAGCAAAGCCACAGGGCCTATACTTTAGGGGTAGCGGGCAACGGTTGGCGGGGCAAGCGAGGGGGAATGAGGGGCACGAAAAAAGGCCATGGCGCAACGTGCGCCATGGCCTTTTTAGATCAATGATCGATCCGTGATACTGCTGGTCTGCCAAGCCGACTCAGCACCAACGCCCCCCTCGGTACTGCAGGACACCAGACGATATCGGCGTGGGGAAGGAAAGAGATACGCGGGAAAGGAACGCCATAACAGCCGAGTTCGGGTCACTCCCGGGCATCGAGAATGAAGCGCGCCGCGGTTTCGTCGGTAACCAGGCCCTTCAGCCACCCACCGCGCAGCGCCGCAAGAATCGCCGGCGCCTTCTCACGGCCACCGGCAAGCGCGACCAGCTGTTGATCACGAAGCAGCTCGAGCGGCAGGCTGGTGACGCGATGGGTAATCGAACAGTCGATGACCTCGCCGTCCTGATTCATCGGCCAACCGAGCAACTCTCCCACCGCCTGCATGGCGAGCAGTTCATCAAGTTCGCTCTCGTTGATGAAGTGATCCTGGAACAGCGGCGCCTGGCGGTCGATGCGCCCTACCCCAATGAAGGCCGCCTCGGCTTTAAGGGCCACATCCGTCACCGCATGGAACAGCCGCTGGCCGAGCATGGCGTCCTTCTCTTCCACCGAACCGGCCACCACAGGCGCGGGTAGCAGGAAGCGCTCGCCGCCGGTCTTGTCGGCCAGCACCATGATCCCGTCGTAGCGATTCGAGGAACCGTCACGGGCGACATTGCCGACCAGCGAGACGAAGCGATGCTGGGGACGATCGAGACGGCTCAGGGCCTCGACCATGGCTCTCACCGTCCGACCCGACCCCAGCGAGAGGGTCAGCGGCGCGATGCGCTCGATATAGCGTTCCAGTCGCTCGGCCCCGGCAACGGCCAGGTACTGGTAACTACTGTCGGCGGCACCGGTATCGACGGGCACCACGTCGCAAAAGTCCAGATCGAAACGCTCGCAAATCTGCTGGGACAACATCATGCAGGTGGCAATGGGATGATCGATGTGCACCTTGACCAGCCCTTCCTGCCGCGCCAGGGCCAGCAGGCGCTGCACCCCGGGGCGCGAGACACCGAGCTGGCTGGCGATCTCATCCTGAGTGCGCCCCCCTACATAGGAAAGCCAGGCTGCGCGCGCTGCCTGGTCCAATCGTTGCTCAAACTTGTCCACGTAATCGCATCATTCCCGTTGGTCATCTGTGCCAAGGATCATCGCAAGCCTGCCGGCAATGCACAACGGCCACCCTTCATGACCGGCGTGCTCGCTTGCATGACACCAGTGCCGCGGCGTGCCACGCTTGCCTGTAACCCCGCGCCTCAACATGACCGCCGAGATCACGGAACCTGACCTTCGATTTACCATCGAAGAGATTATCGTCAACGCAATCACCACCCACCTCCCCTCGGGAGCAGTTCATGAATGATCAAGATCGTCAACGCAATGCCGCCTGGCAGGCGGCCCATCAATGGAAGGAACGGGCTCGCCAGGCGCGGCCACGCCAGGGCATGAGCGGACCACGCCTGGTGCTGACCTGGCTGATGTTCGGCGTGCTGATGATCGTCGGCACCATCCTTGGTCTCTTCTTCCTGCTGATCGGCTGGGCCATGCTGCCCTTCCTGCGCCATCGCATGAAAAAGCGCATGGAGCAGATGCGTGCCCAGCAGGCCGAGGATATCGGTGGCGGCTATTACCACCGTGACACCCAGGACCGCGAGTCTCGCTCCAGCAGCGGCCGTCTTGAGGAGCACGAGGTACTGGAAGGCGAGTACCGGGAGAAGAAATAGCGCCGAGCGGGTGCCATCGACGACGGTGGCCCCTCCCCTACCCTTCGCCCAGGCATGCCTCGATGTCTGCCGTGCTCGGCACGAACTCCTCCCGTACCATCAGAATCAGGGCGGTGGCGTTGAAGCGGTGGTCGTGAGCCGGGTGGCAAACGATCTGGCCGTCCTTGCCCACATAGGCCATCAGGGTGCCCATGCCGGAGGCCATCAGGCGACAGGTCACGTCGGACCAGACGGCGTCCTCGAGCGACACCGAATAGCGCATGGCGTGGTCGTCATGATGAGTGAAGAGGTTTTCGAGGATTTTCTCGGCCCCCGGCGCCACCAGCGAGCGCACCAGCATCTCCGGATAGGCGCGGATCGGCCGCAGGCTAGTGCTGGCACCGGCCAGCTCCAGGCGTCGTCGGCTGTCCTCGTGCACGCACTCGGCGACGGTATAGGGCAGCGACGTCCCACACAGATCCCGGAGCTGGGTCAGCACGTCCAGCGTGATGCTGTCGGAGACGCGGCTGTATTCGTCGCTTGCCAGCACAATGATCACTCGGGCGCTTTCCGGCGTCACGGCGGCCAGCGCCTGAGGGTCGGAAGGCTCGCCGTGGTGATGCACCACGCCCTGCTCGCGAAGATGGTCGGGCAGCCCGTCCGGAAAGGCCTCGGTAAGAATCTGCACCGGTGTGTCGTGAAGCTCCCGGGTCGCGCGCAGCTGTTGCACCAGTCGGTCGAAGTAGACCGCGGCGTTATTAGCGGGACTGTTGATGATCAGCACGTGGTCGTTCATCTGCCACCTCCAGCGGCCCTTGATCATGGATTCTTTCCGCTTGAGGCGGTAGTCGATGTAGTCGCTTGCCAGCTGCGCGAGCAGGGTGATGCCGGCGACGTACAGCAGCAGCACCGTAGCGGCACGCCCCAGCGGTGTCGCCGCCGAGAGGTCGCCATAGCCCACCGTGGTCATGGTGGTCAGCGTCAGCCACAGTGCATCGCCCCCGCCCATTGACTCGAAAGCGACCATCGCCAGGGTGTGCAAGACGGTGAGCACCAACAGCCACAGGAAGGCCCGCTTTAGTCGCGCACGCATGTCGATGTTGAGCTGCTGCGTTAGCTGCCGACACGTCGAGCGCCGGCGCAGCATGTGAATCAGTCGCATCACGATTCTCCCGCAACGGCGAGAGCTCCCTGTCAGTCAGCATGGCAATGCACGTGCATTGAATGTCGTGCCTATACATGTCGTGCCTATACATGTCGCGGCTTCGAACGACGCCGCATCAGGCGATGCCGCGTTGAATAACGGCGCATGCTACGACACGCGAACGGGTGATGCGAATGAGCCAGCGAAGCGGGCTCCATCATTTCCACTCGGTGCAACTTATAGAGACAGGGGAGAGACGTCAGGCAAGTGCGTACGATTTACGCCGAAGGAGACCAGGGAACACAGGCATGCTCATGGCCGGCGACGCAGCGCGGCTTGGAAAAGCGGAAGGGATAGAGCGAAGGGAGTTGGCAGGGCCGGGGCGGGTGAGCGCACCATGCCCTGCAACCAACCGATCAGATGTAGGCGTAACGATAGCCCTGGCGAGCGATGAAGCCCTGATAGGAGCTCTCGGTCATGCTCTCGAGTGCGCGGTAGGCCAGCTGGCCGATGCGCTTGATCAGCGGAAGCTGTTGGGTAGCAGTAGAAGCAGCTGAGGTCGAAGTATTCATGGGATAACGGACCTATATGACTTAAGGATAGTGACCCCATGATACCCAGTATTTAGACTTTAGTCTAATCACCACATCTGGATGTCCACCGAGGCACTGCCGCCCCGGCGGGCACGAGATGTCGTCAGGCGTTGATCAGCGCGTCCAGCGCCGCCCGATAGCCATGGCTGCCAAGTCCGGCAATCACGCCGTCGGCACGCAGCGAGACATAGGAATGGTGGCGGAAGGATTCGCGCTTGTGCACGTTCGACAGGTGCACTTCGATTACCTTGCCCTCGAAGGCATTCAGGGCGTCGAGAATGGCCACCGAGGTGTGGGTATAGGCCGCGGGATTGATGATGATCGCGGTGGTGCCATCGAGTCGCGCGCGGTGAATAGCGTCGATCAGTGCGCCCTCGTGGTTGCTCTGGTGACAGGCGATATCCCAGTCATTCAGCGCCGCCCGCTCATAGAGGCCGTTGTTGATGTCGTCGAGGGTCTCTCGCCCGTAGATCTCCGGCTGGCGGGTGCCGAGCAGGTTGAGATTGGGACCATGCAGTACGAGTACCTTGCCTTGGCTCACTGAGGCGTCTCCTGATGTGAAATGTCGGGGGGCGTGGAGGCGTCGTCGTCTTCCAGCAAGCGCTGCCACAGGCGACTGACCAGCTCGCGCTGAGCGCTGAAATCGGCCTCGACGACCTGTTTGGTCAGCGCCGAACGATGAAAGGCGTTGCGGTAGGCCAGATAGGCCTCGCGCAGCGCGCTGGCATCCTCGGCGGGCAGCAGCTCGTGCTCTTCCAGTGTCTCGAGGATGCGCATGTTGTCGCTGTAGACCAGCAGCGCCGGGCAGTCATGTCCCATGGCCAGCACCGCGTACTGGCACAGAAACTCTATATCGACCATGCCACCGGCATCCTGCTTGAGGTCGAAGGCACCGGCCTCTTTGGCCACCGCCGAGCTCCCCAGGTGATCGCGCATCTTGTGGCGCATCCTGATCACCTCCTCGCGCAGCGCCGGGAGGTCGCGCACCTGGCCGAGCACCTCGCGGCGCACTGTATCGAATCGCTGCTCCAGGCCAGTATCGCCAGCCACGGCCCGCGCCCGCACCAGCGCTTGATGCTCCCAGGTCCAGGCCTCGCGGCGCTGGTAGTCGGCGAAGGCCTCGAGGGTGGTCACCAACAGGCCAGCGTTACCCGAAGGCCGCAGGCGCATGTCGACCTCATACAGGGCGCCGGCAGGGGTAACCGCGGTCAGCAGGTGGATGATGCGCTGGCCGAGGCGGGTGAAGAACACCGGATTGTCGATCGGACGCTCGCCGTCGGTGCTGCCCTGAGAGGCGGCATCGTGGATGAACACCAGGTCCAGGTCGGAGCTGTAGCCAAGCTCGATGCCACCAAGCTTGCCATAGCCGACGATGATGAAGTCGGTCTCGCCGTGACTGCCGTCCCGGCGCTTGGGATAGCCATGCTTGCGGGTCAGATGTTTCCAGGCCATCGCCAGCACTTGTTCCAGCACCACCTCAGCGATGAAGGTCAGGTAGTCGCTGACCTTCATCAGCGCCCGGGTGCCGACGATATCGGACGCCGCCACGTGCAGCACCTGGGCATGCTTGAACACCCGCAGCGCCTCGAGCTGGGCTTCTTCGTCGTCCTCGGGAATCCGCCCCAGGGCCTGGCGCAGTTCATCGGCCAACCGCGACTTGTCGGCGGGGGTATACAGCGTCGAGGGGGTCAGCAGTTCGTCGAGCAGGATGGGGTGGCGGGCGATCTGGTCGGCGATCCAGGGACTCGCCCCGCACAGTCGCATCAGGTGGCCGAGCGCATCACGATTCTCGCGCAGCAGCGCCAGATAGGCGGTGCGCCGCAATACCGACTCGATCAAGGGCAGCACCCGCTCGAGAACCGTGTCCGGCGACTCGCTGTCGATCACCGCTTCGAGCAGCAACGGCATCAGCGCGTCGAGACGTTCGAAGCCGATGCGCTGCATGCCCTGCACCGCCCGGGACTGACGCAGGGCCTTGAGCCGCCGGTCACCCCGGGCGGGATCCGCGAAGCCGGCATTTTCAAGCAGCGCCTTGGCTTCCTGTTCGGACAGCTCGCCGCGCCACAGAGCACGCAGCTCGGCGTAGGCAGAGCTGTCATCATCATCGACGCCATCGGCCTCTTCTTCGGGATCGGCGATCACCGCATCGAAATGCCCGCGCACCCGGCCGCGCAGCTCAGAGAGGCGCGCCATGAGGGCCGGCCAGTCTTCCATGTCCATCGCCAGGGCGATGCGTTCGCGCTGAGCATCATCATGGGGCAGCGCCTGGGTCTGGCGATCCTCGAGGGCCTGAATGGCATGCTCCAGGTCGCGCAGAAAGACGTAATCCGGCGTCAGCTCATCGACCACCTGCTGAGGCAGCAGACCAAGCTCGGGCAGGCGTTCGAGGGCCGTCTTTAGCGAGGTGACCTGCAGCTCGGTATCGCGGCCACCGCGAATCAACTGGAAGGCCTGAACGACAAACTCGACCTCACGGATTCCCCCGCGGCCGAGCTTGATGTTGTCGTCCATGCCGCGGCGCTTGACCTCGCGGTTGATCATCGACTTCATCTCGCGCAGCGATTCGATGGCGCCGAAATCGAGATACTTGCGATAGACGAAGGGGCTGAGACCCGCCAGCAGCTCACAGCCGGCATCGATATCGCCGGCGACAGGCCGGGCCTTGAGCATTGCGTAGCGCTCCCACTCGCGGCCCTGATCCTGGTAATAGCTTGCCAACATGGCGAAGTTGCCAACCAGCGGACCGCCGTCGCCCAGTGGGCGCAGACGCATGTCGACGCGAAACGCGAAACCGTCGGCGGTGATCGCGTCCAGTGCCCCTATCAGCTTCTGGCCAAGCTTGGTGAAGTATTCCTGATGCTCGAATTCACGCTTGCCGCCCTGGGTCACGCCCTTCTCGGGAAAGGCGAAGATCAGGTCGATATCCGACGAGAGGTTGAGCTCGCCAGCCCCCAGCTTGCCCATGCCCAGCACCACCAGGCGCTGGGGACTGCCGTCGGCGCGCGGCGCCGGCCGGCCCCAGCGGGCCTCGAAATGCGCCTCGAGCCAGCCAAGCGCACCTTCCAGGCAGGCCTCGGCGAGACGTGAGACGGCGCCGGCGGTTTCCCACATGGATGTGCCGGTGGGGCGGGTCAGGTCCCGCCAAACAATGCCCAGCATGCGCTCGCGGCGAAAACGCCGAATCGCCGACTGCATGGTCGCCTCATCGGTGGCCTCGCCAAGGACCTCACTCAGCCACTGATCGAGCAAGCGAGGTGAAGGCGCACTCTCAAGCTCGCCGTTGGCGTCCAGGCTTGTCAGCCAGTCCGGATAGTGGACCAGCGTATCGGCGGCGAACGCCGAGACCGCAAGCACCTTCGCCAGCTGCTCGCGACGCGATTCGCCGAGCGCTCGCCAGGTCTCGCTCAGCGGGTCGCTTTGCTGTTGGCGCGCACGGGCATCGGCGCGCTCCAGCGCCTCATCCAGACGCCGTGCGGTCTCGCCAAGCGAGGCGTGCAGGCAATGGGGAATCTCGATCAGCGGCAGGAAGCCGTCGGGCAGCGCCATGGGCGTCTCCTTGTCATTTCCCCAAGCATAGCGAAGCCGCCGCCCTACTGTCTGCGCCCTGCGGATAACTCAGCCCAGTCACACGGGAAGGCCTAGCCAAAGAAGCGCTGCCAGGCCAACAGGCCCCAGGTCATCCCGGCGATCATCAGCGCCAGCATCACGGCCGCCGAGCCAATGTCCTTGGCCCGCCCGGAAAGCTCATGGCGTTCGGGACCAATGCGGTCGACCACCGCCTCCACGGCGGTATTCAGCAGTTCGACGATCAGCACCAGCAGGCAGCTGCCGATCAGAAGAATCCATTCGACGGGTGAGTGCCCGAGCCAGATCGCCAGCGGTACCAGCACCAGGCACAGGCCCAGCTCCTGACGAAAGGCGGCTTCGTTGCGAAAGGCGGCATTCAGCCCCTTGATGGAATAGCGGGTGGAATGGATCAGGTGGCGCCAGCCGGTGTGCCCAGGCTTCATCGAGTCGTTCCTGCATGTCGGAGGATGGGTGACGGTCGCCGATTCTAGCAGCCGAATATGAAAGCGAGTCGTGGCATGTCACCCACACCGGGCATATTTTGGAACTCGGGATGGGCCAGGCTCCTCGCGAAAACGCCCGGCCGCTGACACCATTAGTGACAATGGCCGCTGGCCGCCGCTTCCGTATCCCGGGGATCGGCCATGCCTCCCTTGAGGCCAAATTTGATCAACAACAGGTTGGCCGGCCAGGCCGCAAAAAGGCCAAGGCTCAGGGAAATGTAAAGAGACGCCCAGAAAAGCGCATCGCTCATAGTGGACTGCCCCCCCAGATTAATATCCACGGTGATCGCCACGAACTCCATCACCGCAATGCTGATGGTTTCTGCCAGAAACGCACCCTTGAGTGCCTGCATGAAGGGCACTCCCGACTGCATCATCGGCCCGAGGTTAAGCGCGAACCCGAAAACATAGGCCAAGATAAACGTGATGGCCGCTGTCCAGGCGTTGCCAACGGCAAAAATACCCACCGCGATTATGACGCCGAGGATCTCACCGATGCCGCAGCCAGAATAGCAGTGGGCCACTGACCGGAACCCTTTGCGCTTTAGGTTATCCGCTGGAATCTGGCGACGTCCGGAGTAACGGTAAATCAATACGCCAATGGGACCGGAATACAACACCGTCAAGATCCAGACCCATTGCATGATCGAGGCCATGTGGCTGTTCTTGGTGCGCAAGTCATAGGCCACCCAGGCTACGCTGGCGGCCACCAGGGCGAGCCACACGCCAAGCCCGACCCAGGAATCGATAAATGTCTGCAGCTGATCTAATGACATCTTGGGCTGTCTCCATGGCGATGCTAAGGATGCTATCTACTACCTGAATCTGTGATGATTCAGGCGCCATTTTCAACCCTGGCTGCACATGACATTCATGCATGAGAAGGACTTCTTGCGCCGCTGAGCGCGCCCCCTCGCCGTGCCTGGAGGTCTCACTTACCCCGGTGTGAATTCATCGCCACTGACTGGCGCTCCATAAACCAGCCTATAAACCAGTCCAATCAATCAGCCCGATGCCCTGCCAGTGACTGTCTCAGTGACTGTCTCAGTGACTCAGGATCATCGACTCAAGATCATCGGCGAGCGGTTCAAGCACCTGCCGCCAGGCCAGGTAGGGCGTGCTGGCCGTGCCATTGACCAGCACCGAGAACACGCCCCAGCGACCGCTCTGGGTGCGGAAGTAGCCGCCGGTGGAGCGCACCGAGAATGGCTGATTGAGGGTACCCGTCTTGAGCATCACGTTTTCCTGAAAGGTGTCGCTGCCGCGGCGCAGGAAGCGCATGGCGCCGTTGGTGGGCGACTGCAGGCCGGCGATGAAGCTCGGGAACAGCGCCGGGCGCTGGTACATGTGTTCGAGCAACGCCGTAACGCCGCGCGCCGTGGTGCGATTGCCGGTGGTCAGGCCGCTGCCACTCTCCAGGGTCAGCGGGCCATGGCCGGGAATCGTCAGGGCAAAAGCCTCCACCGCATCGCCGGCCTGAGGGAGAGTCGCTCGTGGCGAACCGACCAAATCGAGGGCCAGCACATCGGCCATGAAGTTGTTCGAGTAGTTGAGGGTGCGCTGCAAGAGTTCCTGCAGCGGCTTGCCCTGCACGGAAGCGAGCTCGGTGACCGCCGACGGCGGCGCCGAGCTGACCACCCGAGCGCCACCGGTCACGGCGATGCCGGCCTGATCAAGCAGCGATGCCAGGGTGCTAGCGGTCTGCTCGGCGGGGTCGGAGCTGGCGCGGTAAACGTAGCGCGGCCCGTCACCCATGGCGATGGTGCCCGTGAGCAGCATGCGATCGCCTTGGCCGTCGGTCAGGCGTTCGGCATCCAGGCGGGTCCGGCCATCGGCGCGGGCGGTTTGAATCTGGTTATCGAGACGCGTCAGCAGCGCGCCGCTTGAGCAGCTGGCAACCCGCGCAGGCTCACCAAGAGCAGGCCCGGGGCGGACCACTAGACACCAGCTGCCATAATCCACCCCCGCCGCCGACAAGAGCGCGCTATAGGCGTTGGTGCCACGGCGACGGGCCTCGCAGCGGTCGGTGGTAATGCACTGCACCGGGCCATAGCGCCACTGATTGATCTCGAGCGCCCCGTCTACTCGGGTCACGCCCTGCTGACGAAGCTGCTGCACCAGCCGCCAGAGATCTTCTGAGACCAATGCCGGATCGCCACCGCCCTCGAAGACCAGGTCGCCTGTCACCACGCCATCGCCAGACAGCGTGCCTGGTGTCACCAGTCGAGTGGTGAAGCGGTGCTGGGGTCCCCAGCGGTCAAGGGCCGCGGCGGCCATGTAGAGCTTGGAGACCGACGCCGGCGACAGCTCAAGGTCGGGCGTGATCTCGCCGAGCACCTCGCCGCTGTCCAGCAGACGCGCCTCGGCACCGATCAGAAAGCCCTGATCCTCCAGGGCGGAAAGGCGTTCGAAACCCGCCGCCGATGCCATCGGCGCCCCCAGAACACAGCACAGCAGCACAACCAGCAATAAACGCAGCGACAAAGAGGGCATTGAGCAATCCGACAGCAGACGAGGCCATGCAGGCCTCTGGTTTCATGGCTCGCCTTATGTGACGAGATAGCGTTGGGCCTCTTCGTGCGAGGCGGCTTCGGGCCTCGATTAAGAGGCGGCTTCGGGCCTCGATAAAGAGCCGGCTTCGGGCCTCGATAACGAGGCGGCACCTGGCCTCAGTGAGACGACACGCTGGAAAATACCTGAATCACCACCACGCCGCCAATGATCATTCCGAGCCCCAGTACCGCCGGCAGGTCGGGGCGCTCGCCATAAACCACGATGCCGATCAGGGTCACCAGCACGATGCCAAGACCTGCCCAGAAGGCATAGGCGATCCCCACCGGCAGGGTGCGCAGCGCCAGCGACAGCAAATAGAAAGCGAGCCCATAACAGACGACCACCAGCACGCTCGGCCAAAACCGCGAGAACTCCTCGGACGCTTTGAGAGCGGTGGTGCCAACGACTTCGGCAATGATGGCCAACGCCAGGAATACATAGGTCATGAGCTACCTCCCCGCGCCAGGTGACGGCGCATCGCTCGATCAAAAAGGGTATTGAAGATCAGGCCATAGGCCAGGAAAAACACCACGAAACCGATATCGAGCCACAGCGCCTCGGCGAGCCCGATCTCAAGCCACCAGGCCACGCCGGGCAGGGTCAGCACCACCAGGCCCGCCTCGAAGCCCAGCGCCTGGGCGAGTCGCTCAAAGACGCTGCGCCGCCGACTCGGCACCCAGTGATCGAAGAGTCGGTTCCAGATCAGGTTCCAGCCCATGGCCACGGTAGCCAGGGCCACCCCCAGCGTCCCCAGCTTGCCCAGGCCATGGCCGCTAACCAGGTTGGCGAGCGGCGTGACCAGGACCAGGCCACCGGCCTCGAACAGGGCGCTGTGCAAGAGCCTTTCCTTTACCGAGCGCATGCCCTCCTCCCCAAATGTTTCTACCCGTTCATGTACATACCGATGGAAATGCTGCATGGGCGTAACGAATGCCCCGACAACGGCGGCCATTCTAACCGCAGCAGAGATAGCATCCAGTTAGATTCCATCTGATATTCTGATAGCTCGGCCAATCAATCCGCCGCCATCCCCCCGTTTCACAGGAGGCCTGAATGCGTTGGACCCTGGATCAGTTGGAATGCCTGATTGCCGCCGCCGAGCAGGGCTCGTTTTCTGCCGCGGCGCGCCGGCTGAAGCGTGCCCAATCGGCGATCAGCACCGCCATCAGCCACCTGGAGGACGATCTGGGCTTCATGCTCTTCGACCGCCAGGGACGACTGCCGCAACTGACGGCGGCCGGCGAGGCAATGCTGCACGAGGCCCGAGCGGTGCTGAATCAATGCCAGCGACTGGATGCCAGGGCCCGGGCCATCGCCGAGGGCGAGGAGGCAAGCCTGGTCATGGCCATCGACGAAGCGCTGGTCGAAATGCCGCCGGTGGATACCACCCTCGAGGCGCTGGCCCATCGCTATCCGGCACTGCAGCTGACGCTACTCTACGGCGCCCAGGGCGACATCGCCGGTTGGGTCGAGGATCGCACCGCCGACATCGGTATTCTGCTCAGCCAGCAGGCCCGAGGCCCGCTATTGGAAGGACAGCGCATCGCTCACCTGAAGCAGTTACTGGTGGTGGCCCGGGATCATCCGCTGGCCAGGCTGCCGGCGCCCGACCTCACTGACCTGGCAAGCCATCGCCAGCTGGTGATTGCCTCGCGCACCGGTAGCGCAGGGGGGCAAGCCACCAGCGCGAGGTTCTGGCGTCTGAACAGCTTTTACTCGATGGCGGAGCTCGCCACCCGCGGGCTCGGTTGGGCACTGGTACCGCAGCATATCGCCAGCTACCCGCCTTTTCGCGATCACCTGACCACATTGACCGGTGAGGCGCTTGGGGTAGCGCCGCGCATCGAGGTGGAGATGATCGCCCGCCGCGACAGCGCCCAGGGCCCAGTCGCGCGCTGGCTTCGTCAATCGCTGGGGCAGGGGTTTCGCGGGCGCGAGGACCGCTGAGTCAGCGGCGGTTTCAGGGTGTGGGCAGCAGCTCGAGAGCCAGCGGAAGCTCGACCTGAAGCCGCCAGAGCGACTGGCCACTGGCGTGATACTTGCGCTCGAAAGGCGTCAGGAAGTCACCGTCCGGCTGATGAACCTCAGCCTGCACGACCTCGCCGGTGGCCTGCTCGATGGCCAGCGCGAACTCCTCGACATACAGGCGCCAGTTGGAGCGCAGCTCGAGTCGTCCGCCAAGTGCCAGAATGGCCGGAAACACCGGGTGGCCGTGCCAGCGCATCTTGAGATGGGCG
Source organism: Onishia taeanensis (assembly GCF_003268885.1). Lineage (GTDB taxonomy): Bacteria > Pseudomonadota > Gammaproteobacteria > Pseudomonadales > Halomonadaceae > Onishia > Onishia taeanensis_A. The sequence goes on along the minus strand of NZ_QLSX01000006.1, from coordinate 56,857 downwards.
GCTTTGGGGTAGGGGTTCGGGTAGAGCAAGTAGTGGCGCGCTGGCTGCCAGCCCGACGCCAGCGCCAACCGCCAGAAGTCCACCAGATCGGCCCGTACCAGCAGAGCGTTGTCCGCTAGCTCGCCATGATCCCGCGACAGGCGATCGGAACTGCGATCGACACCGATCACCACATGATCGGGGAACTGTTCGGCCAGTTGACGAGTCGAGAGTCCCACGCCACAGCCCGCATCGAGAATCAGCGGCCGAGGCCGTGCTGACAGCCATGCGTCGGCCTCGGCGAAGGCGCTGCGCGTGTGCTCGGCAATCGGCTTCTTGAGCGGATGGGCAAGAGCACGGGAAACGCGGCGGGCGAGTTCCTGATGGGGGCCAGGCTGATTGGTAACGATGGCTCGGGAATTGGCGTGCATGGGCGTCCGGTAGCCGGGTGAACGAAGGAACCCGGTATTCTAGCAGGGCCGGTCGACCAGGCGCAGATTCAAACATCCGTTCATGACAAGAAGATGAAAACCACCGCCTGCGTAGCCAAGGCCCGCATGACGGGGTAGCGGCCGCGGTGATATTATCAACCGTAAATGAAGGAAACATGAGCGCCCAGGCGCCATCAGCACAATGAGGTAAGCGGCTTGTCACAGTTACCGGTGATCGTCGGCATGGGGGGAGTGAATGCTGCCGGCAGAACCTCGGGCCATCAGGCGTTTCGGCGCACGGTCCTTTCGGCCCTCGACGCGGACACCCAGGCCAGCACCCTGACCGGCTTGGCGGCGATGATGCGTCTGGTGAATACCGACGGCATTACGCCCTGGCAGGATACCAGCGGGCAGTCACTGGACGCCGATCAGATCGTCGCCCGCTACCAGCAGCAGGTCCTCGACCATACCCTGATCCGTCGCATCGAGGACCCGGTGTTCGGTGCCGATGGGATCCCAGCCAATCGCCAGGCCCAGCTGTCCATCGAGGCACCGCTGGTATTCCACGTGCGTCGCCGCCAGCTTCCCGAGCAGTTGCCCGAGACCTGGCAGGTGCGCGAGCTGGATCGTCGTCACGTCGAGGTCACGGTGCCGCCGGGCCAGTTCAACGTCATGCTGCCCGAGCGCCGCAGCGCTCAGGTGCGTGCCGCCGGCCAGCTGCCCAGCGGCTTCGAGCCCAGCAGCCTGTATCGCAGCGTCCACCATCCCCGCGGCTTATCGATGGCGATTTTCGGCGCATCGGACTGCCTCGGCCAGAGTGGCCTCGACTGGGAGACACTGCGCGACCGCCTCGACCCGGATCAGATCGCCGTCTACGCCGGCAACTCCATCGGCCAGCTCGACGATGCCGGCTGGGGCGGCCTGCTGAAAAGCTATGCCTCGGGCAATCGCGCCACCTCCAAGCAGATGCCGCTGGGCTACGGCCAGATGCCGGCCGACTTCCTCAACGCCTATGTGCTGGGCAGCGTCGGCGCGACTGGCGCCGTCCAGGGCGCCTGCGCGACCTTCCTGTACAACTTGCGTCTGGGCATCGAGGAAATCAAAAGCGGTCGCCGTCGCGTGGTGATGGTCGGCACCGCCGATGCGCCGATTACGCCCGAGATCATCGAAGGCTTTCGCACCATGGGCGCGCTTGCCGACGATGACAGTCTCAAGGCGCTGGACGCCCTGAGCCTGCTCACCGATGCCGACTACCAGCGCGCTTGTCGCCCCTTCGCCCGTAACTGCGGCTTCACCATCGCCGAGGCCAGCCAGTTCGTGCTGCTGATGGACGACGGCCTGGCGCTGGAAACCGGCGCCCAGGTGCTTGGCAGCGTGCCGGGAGTCTTCACCAATGCCGACGGCTGGAAGCGCTCGATTTCCGCACCCGGCATCGGCAACTACATCACCCTTGGCAAGGCCGTCAGCCTGGCGCGCGACATGCTCGGCGAGAAATCGCTGCGCACGCGCACCTTCCTGCATGCCCACGGCACCAGCACGCCGAAAAACCGCACCACCGAGTCCCATGTCTTCCATCAGGTGGCTACTGCCAACGGCATCACCTCCTGGCCGGTAGTCGCCGTCAAGGCCTTCGTCGGTCATTCTCAAGGCAGCGCCGCCGGCGATCAGATGGCCAGCGCCCTCGGCAGCTTCGCCCACGGCTGGCTGCCGGGCATTCCGACACTTGATGCCGTGGCCGACGACGTTCACGCCGAGCGCCTGCGCTTCTTCGCCGAACCGCAGGCCTTCGAGGCCGATGCCGCCTTCATCAATGCCAAGGGCTTCGGCGGCAACAATGCGACAGGCCTGGTGCTGTCGCCCGCGGTCACCGAGCGGCTGATGGTCAAGCGCCACGGCCAGGCCGCGGTCGATGCCTGGAAGGATCGCCGCGCGGCCATCCTCGAGGCCTCCCAACGCTACGAGGCGGGCGCCGACCAGGGCCACTTCCAGGCCCTGTATCGCTTTGGCCAGGGCGTGCTGGAAGGTCCCGAGCTCTCAGTTGAAGCCGGCCAGATCGGCATCCCCGGCTATACTCAGCCGGTGTCACTGGCCGTCGACAACCCCTTCGGCTCTCTCGACGACGCCCACCGCGACAATGACCATTCGGACATCAACAAATAGGTAGGCGCGCTATGAACATCGTGGTCTATCCCGGCACCTTCGACCCCATCACCAACGGTCACTTTGACCTGATCGAGCGTGGCGCCAGGATGTTCGACAAGGTGATCATCGCCATCGCAGCCAGCCCCGGCAAACAGCCGGCGCTGGATCTGGACACCCGGGTGGCATTGACCCGGGAGGTGGTGTCCAAGCTGCCCAACGTCGAGGTCACCGGATTCTCAGGCCTGCTCACCGAGTTCCTGGCCCAGCACCAGGCGCGAATCATCCTGCGCGGGCTGCGCGCTGTCTCGGATTTCGAGTACGAACTGCAGTTGGCCAACATGAACCGCGCCATGGCGCCGGATGTGGAAAGCGTCTTCCTCACGCCGGCACTCGAGAACTCCTACATCTCCTCGACAATGGTGCGCGAGATCGCCAAGCTCGGCGGCGATGTCTCGAAACTCGTTCACCCCAGGGTCGTCGAAGCCCTGAATGCTCGTTATAATAACTGAGCGTTTTACTCGGATATTAGCCGGCCCACGCTCCTGACCGAGCAGCCCCTTTCCTGGAGTAACCTTTATGTCCCTGATGATCACCGACGAGTGCATCAACTGCGACGTCTGCGAACCCGAATGTCCCAACGGCGCTATCTCGCCGGGGGAAGAGATCTACGTCATCGACCCCAGCCTGTGCACCGAATGCGTCGGCCACTTCGATGAGCCTCAATGCCAGCAGGTCTGTCCGGTCGACTGCATCCCGCTGGACCCGGCGCGCAAGGAAACCCAAGAGCAGTTGATGGACAAGTACCACACCATCACCGCCGCCTGAGCTTGCCCGAATTTATCTGACTTTCCCAAACGCCCTGCAGGCCCCGCCCTGCGGGGCGTTTGCGTTGTGGCAATGTGCCAAGGGCAATGCCCGGGGCGATGCCAGGGGCGATGCCAGGCTTCGTCACTGGCTAGAATTCGTCGCGCCGCTTGCTGATACGACACCCCAGACAGCGCCGGAAGGTCGCCTCGGCGGGCGTCAGTATCAGCGTCTTGGCCGCTTCATCCACGTTGCCGCCCAGCGCCGAAAACGGCAGCGACACCAGAAACACCGCGGCTCCGCCCACGGTGGCCACCGCCAGCAGCGGCCGGGCCACCAGCGCATCCGCGACCATCGCCCCGCCACTTGGCTGTTGCTCCAGGCGAGGCTCTACCGCCTGCGCCGCCTCGCTCCCAAGGATAGGGCCCAGCAGGAGTGCCAGGGCCATCACTGCGGGCATCACACCGGGTATCGTCCTGATCTTGTGCATGCTGAGTCGCTCCTCGTATCAGCCAGCGTTGCGAATGATAGAACCACCCGCAGTGTAGTACGGTTGCCCGCCTGACTAGCGGTCGAGATGGCCTGCTAACCACCAAGGTATGCTGTCAGGACTGAGGCATGCCAGCACCTGGGGTATGCTGCCGACCCACTGGTTCGATCGAGGAAACGGTTTGTCCACTCAACGCACCGCTGCGCCGCGCATCTGGCCCCTGGCCTGGCCGATCATCCTCTCCAACATCACCGTCCCGCTGCTGGGGCTGGTCGATACCGCAGTGGTCGGTCACCTGCCGGACTCCCGCTATCTGGCGGCGGTGACGCTGGGCGCCGCCCTGTTCAGCTTCCTTTACTGGGGCTTTGGCTTCCTGCGCATGGGCACCACCGGCATGACCTCCCAGGCGGTTGGCCGGGAAGACGATACCGAGGTGCGCACCCTGCTCGGCCAGTCACTGGTGATGGCCGCGGTGATCGGCGCGGGGCTGATCCTGTTCTCGACACCACTGATCAAGCTGGGCCTGATGCTGCTCGACGGCAGCGCCCAGGCCACCGCACTCGCCCACGAGTACGCGGGCATTCGCATCCTCTCCGCGCCTGCGGTGCTGGCCAACTACGCGATCCTTGGCTGGTTTCTCGGCCAGCAGAATTCGCGGGTCACCCTGATCCTGATGGTGCTGACCAACAGTGTAAATATCGCGCTCGACCTGTGGTTCGTGGTGGGGCTAGGCATGACCAGCGACGGCGTGGCCTGGGCCACGGTGATCGCCGACTACACGGCGCTGATCGCGGGCCTGTGGCTGGTGAGGGGCCAGCTCGGCGCCCTGGGCGGGCAGCTCGATCGTGCGCGGCTGGTCGCCCTCAGCGCCTATCAAGCGCTGTTCGCGGTCAATGCCCAGCTGTTTCTGCGCACGCTGGGCCTTTTGTTCGCGATGGCCTTCTTTACCGCCCAGGGCGCCAGCCAAGGGGATACGGTGCTGGCGGCCAATGCGGTCCTTTTGCAGTTCATCATGCTCACCTCCTACGGCCTGGATGGCTTCGCCCATGCCGCCGAGGCGCTTACCGGGCGTGCCGTAGGAAGGGCGCGCTGGGACGAGTTCGCCGCCGCGGTACGCAGCGCCGGGCGCTTTTCGCTGGCCATCGCCGCCGCTGCCATGCTGGCGTTCGCGCTGGGCGGCGAGGCACTAATCGCGCTCCTCACCGACCTGCCCGAGGTGCGGGCCACGGCGGCCACTTACCTTCCCTGGATGGTGCTGATGCCGCTGCTCGCAGTATGGAGCTATCTGCTGGATGGCGTTTTCATCGGCGCCACCGCCACCCGAGAGATGCGCAACAGCATCTTCGTCGGCCTCGCCGTCTACCTGCCGCTATGGTGGCTCACCCAGCCGATGGGCAATCACGGGCTATGGCTTGCCTTCAGTACCTTCATGCTGGTGCGCTCGGCCACTCTGGGCGCCTATTACCTGCATTACCGTCGCTATGTCTGGATCGCCGGGGGCGACCATAGTCGATAGTCCCTTCGCCGCCTAATCCGCTACCGTGGTGCACCTAATTCGCTAACTCACTGACTACACCCACTAACTGACTTCACCCACTAACTGACTACACCCACTAACAAGAAGACCACGATCATGCTCAAGTTTCTCTCGCGGCCGGCCGTCAAGCTGGTCGAGCGCTACCTGCCGGATCCGTATATCTTCGTGCTGCTGCTGACGCTGGTTGCCGCCGTAGCGGCCATCGCGGTCGAACGTCAGACACCTTTGGACGTGCTGCGCTTCTGGGGCGACGGCTTCTGGAACCTGCTGACCTTCTCGATGCAGATGCTGCTGGTACTGATCACCGGCTTCATGCTCGCCAACACGCCGCCGGTCAAGCGCGTACTGTCAGGGCTCGCCGGCAAGGCCAAGAACGCCGGCAGCGCCATCGTGCTGGTGACCGTGGTCTCGCTGCTGGCCAGCTGGATCAACTGGGGCTTCGGCCTGGTGGTGGGGGCGCTGTTCGCCAAGGAGCTGGCTCGCCAGGTCCGCGTCGACTACCGCCTGCTGGTGGCCAGTGCCTATTCGGGCTTTCTGATCTGGCACGCAGGGCTTGCCGGCTCGATCCCGCTGACCATCGCCACCGAAGGCCACTTCAGCGTCGAGCAGATCGGCGTCATCCCCACCTCCGAGACTATCTTCTCCTGGTTCAATCTGGCGATCGTCGCCGTGCTGCTGGTCAGCGTGCCGCTGGTCAACCGCCTGATGCTGCCAAGCGAAGACGAGAGCGTTTACGTCGACCCGGCGCTGCTGGAGGAAGAGCAGGAAACCCGCGTGCGCATCACTCGCCCGGCCGAGCGCCTCGAGAACAGCCGCGCCCTGGCCTGGCTGGTCGGCATTCCCGGGCTGCTGTTCCTGCTTGACCACTTCGTGCTGCGCGGCGGCGGCCTCAACCTCAACGTGGTCAACTTCCTGTTCCTGTTCCTGGCCATCGTGCTGCATCGCACGCCGCGCCGGCTGCTCGCCAGCCTTCAGGAAGCCATCAAGGGCGGCGCTGGCATCGTCATCCAGTTCCCCTTCTATGCGGGCATCATGGCGATCATGGTGCAGTCAGGCCTGGCCCAGACCCTGTCGGAAGCCTTCGTCTCCTTCGCCAGTGCCGAGACGCTGCCCTTCTGGTCGTTCATCAGCGCCGGCGTGGTCAACCTGTTCGTGCCTTCCGGCGGCGGCCAGTGGGCGGTTCAGGCACCGGTAATGCTGCCGGCAGCGGCGGCGCTTGGTGCTGATGTGCCGCGCATCGCCATGGCAGTGGCCTGGGGCGACGCCTGGACCAACCTGCTGCAGCCCTTCTGGGCGCTGCCGGTGCTGGCCATCGCCGGCCTCAAGGCCAAGGACATCATGGGCTACTGCCTGATCCAGCTGTTCATCAGCGGCGCCATCATCGCGCTGGGCCTCACCTACCTGTAGGAGCCACATAGGATCGCCACTCGCTAGGGCCCGCCCACCCTTGCCAAGGCCAAGGGCCAGGCTCGGTCGCTAGGCGTGCCAAGGGTGACCTACCTGTGCACGGGGGCAACACGCTATGATGGGAGGCAGAATAAGCATTCTGCCTCCCATCCCCTGGAGCCCACAGTGAGTCACAACGACCTACCCCGCCAGCACGAACTCTCGATGACCGTGCTGATGACCCCCGACATGGCCAACTTCAGCGGCAAGGTGCATGGCGGCGCCATCCTCAAGAAGCTCGACGAGGTCGCCTACGCCTGTGCCAGCCGCTATTCCGGCCACTATGTGGTGACCCTGTCGGTGGATCAGGTGAAGTTTTCCCAGCCGATCCACGTCGGCGAGCTGGTCACCTTCCTGGCGTCGGTCAACCACGTCGGCCGCTCCTCGATGGAAGTCGGCATCAAGGTGGTCGCAGAATCGATTCAGGAACGCCTGATCCGCCATACCAATAGCTGCTACCTGACCATGGTGGCCGTCGATGGCGACGGCAAGCCGGCCGAGGTACCGCCGCTACCGCTGGAAACCCCGATCCAGCAGCTGCGCTTCGAGAAGGCCGCACTGCGCAAGAAGCTGCGCAAGCAGGCCGAGGAAGAGGCACGCCAAACCCAGGAAAGCTATTACGCCGAGCGTCAGGCGGCCCTGAATGCTTCTCGTACGTCCGCTACGTAACCAGGTTTCCGATCCACACAACCAAGCGGGGCAGGTCCATGGCCTGCCCCGCTTGGTTGTCGCTCACCATGACGATCTCGCTCGCCGTCAGCGTCATGGCTATCGCTATCGATGCGTGGCCTAGCTTTCGGCCGCGTCCTCGATCGCCTGGCCACCCTGCTGGATGTCCTCGCCGGCACCGCGCATGGTGTTACAGCCGGCCAGCAGCGACACGGAAAACAGGGTCAGGAACGTCAGGGCAATCAATCGTGTCATCGTGATGTCCTCATCGAGTGGCATGGGTAAATTCGCAAGCTATCGCTACTACATTAGCACTCTTTGCAGCGCACGCCCCATACGACCGTGCTAGCCCCAACAGCGCTAACCAATCACCAGGCGCACAATGATGGCCCCGATCATCGCAAGCGTCAGCCAGCGGACCCATAGCGCCCCGCGAGGGCCCATGTTGACCCGCACCGCAAGCCAGGCACCACTCATGCTACCCACCGCCAACAGCAGGCCATAGCTCCAGCGCACCTGGTCGTGATACAGGAACAGCGCCAGCGCCGGCAGGGTGTAAATCAAGATAATGAAGACTTTGAAGACGTTGACCTGGGTCAGGTCGATCTTCAGCAGCCGGTAGAGCACGACGATGAACAGCACCCCCACCCCGACCTGGATGAAGCCGCCGTATACGCCGATCGCGAACATCGCCAGGTAGACCAGCGGCGTCAGACGTTCGCGGGTCAGTGGCCGGGTCTCGAGCTGCGGCTGGGGCAGCAGCATCATCAGGGCACTGGCCGCCATCACCGTGATCAGCACCGCCTCGAAGAGCGCATCGCTGACCTGCAGCGCCAGCCAGACGCCGAGCAGCGAGCCTACCACCGCAGGTACCGCCAGGCGCAGGCTGAGCCCTACCTGACTGGCCCCGGCGCGGCGAAAGTTGCCCACCGCCGAAAGACTCTGGAAGACGATCGACACCCGATTGGTGCCATTGGCGACCTGCGGCGGCAGCCCCAGGAACATCAGCAGCGGCAGCGTCAGCATCGAGCCGCCCGCCGAGAGCACGTTGATGAAACCGGCCAAACCGCCAAGGGCAATCAGGGCCAGGGCATCGTAAAGGCTTGGGAATGCCGTCATGTCACCTCCGCTGTGACGATCGCAGTGTCGTTAGGGGCTGTCCTGATGACATGTCTTGAGGAAAGGCCGTTAGGAATTATCGTCCCGAAATCTGGGCAAATGATGACACGAATCGACAAAGGAGCGTATCGCACTCAGACGATGCCGGCACCACCAGACAAACCGGCAGCGGTGGTCTGACCGGCGTGCTGAAACGCGTGCGTGGCAAGAGTGCCGGAGCCAGCAAGGCGCGCAAAAGCTCCCGTATGCGCCTTGGCGTCATACGGGAGCTTTTGGAAGGGAGAAATGCGTTGGGGGAAATGGGGCGACCCCAGCGGGCCGCCCCTGCTAGGTGGCTATTCGGCCGTCGCCAGCAGGCTGGCGTTACCGCCCGCAGCGGTGGTGTCGATGCACAGGTGGCGCTCCACCACGTAGCGTTCCGGCGCGATGGTCTGCGTCTCGAGCGTTACGATGGGGCCTTCACGCTGGGCAAGCGCAAGGCGCAGCTCGCGGTTCCAGTCGCTGGCACCGGTGGCGGCCACGGCCGCGATGCCCTTGACCTTGCTCAGCGTCTCGGCCGCGATGCTGCCGTCGAGCGCAGCGACGGGCACGCCGGCCTCTTTAAGCGCCTGCACGGCCTGCGTCGCGCCGGGTACCACGATCACCGCCGGACAGCCCACGCCGAGCGCCTGAACCGCCTGAGCGATGGCGATATCGAGGGTCGGCCCGAGACACAGCACCGGGCCCTTCGCATACATCGCCAGCCGGTTGCTCTCGCCTGTCGGCCCCGGCAGCGTCTGCGGGGTCATGTCCAGGGAAGCGGTCTCGGAGAGCGCCTTGCGGATCACGCCCCCCTTGCCGGAGAGCACCTTGCGCAGCACTTCGACCCGGTCGGGTCGCGCCGCCCAGTTACGCGCATCCAGGCCGTCGAGGGCCGACTGCAGCGCCCCGAGAGATACGGCCTCGCCCTTGGGTGCCTCAAGGCGCTCGGCGGCGGCCGTGCGGCGGAAGCGGTTGACATAGAGCGGGCCGCCGGCCTTGGGCCCAGTACCCGAGAGGCCTTCGCCCCCGAAGGGCTGGGAGCCGACGATGGCGCCGATCTGGTTGCGGTTGACGTAGACGTTACCGACCCGGATGCGCCCGACGATCTGCTGCACGCGGTCGTCGATGCGGGTATGCAGACCAAAGGTCAGCCCGTATCCCCGGTCGTTGATCGCGTCGACCACCTTGTCGATATCCCGCGCCTTGAACGTGGCCACGTGCAGGATCGGGCCGAAGATTTCGCGTTCGAGATCCTCGATGCCACCGACTTCGACGACCGCCGGGCTGACGAAGGTGCCATCGTTCGGCACCGGCAGCTTCTTGAGTACCTTGCCGGCCTTTTCCTGCGCGTCCAGATAACCGCCGATCTCGGCCTTGGCGTCGGCGTCGATCACCGGCGAGACGTCGGTGTCGGTGTTCCACGGGTCGCCGATAACCAGCGCATCCATGGCACCATCGAGCATCGACAAGAGCCGCTCTCGCGCCTCTTCCTGAACATAGAGCATCCTGAGCGCCGAACACCGCTGGCCGGCCGACTGGAAGGATGAAATCAGGATGTCGCGCACCGCCTGCTCGGTCAGCGCCGTCGAGTCGACGATCATCGCATTCAGGCCGCCGGTCTCGGCGATCAGCACCGCATCCGGGCCCGCGTTCTGCACCAGCGCCTTGTGGATAATCTGTGCCACTTCGGTCGAACCGGTGAAGCAAACGCCAGCGATCCGCGAGTCACTGGTCAGCGGCCCGCCGACCGTCGGCCCATCGCCCGGCAGCAGCTGTAGCGCCGCCTCCGGCAGGCCGGCCTCGCGCATCAGTTCGACGGCACGGGCGGCAATCAGGGGCGTCTGCTCGGCGGGCTTGGCCAGCACCGCGTTGCCAGCCGCCAGCGCTGCGGCGATCTGGCCGGTGAAGATGGCCAGCGGAAAGTTCCACGGGCTGATGCAGACGAAAATGCCACGTGCCTTGCCGGGCTCTTCCGCCTCCAGCCGTTCGCAGTCATTGGCATAGTAGCGCAGGAAATCCACCGCCTCGCGTACCTCGGCGATGCCATCGAAGATCATCTTGCCGGCTTCGCGGGTCGTGATGACGGTCAGCTCGGCGAAGTGTTCCTCGTAGAGATCGGCGGTACGGCGCAGCACGGCGGCGCGCTCGGAGGCCGGCCGCTCTGACCAGTCGCGGAAGCCGTCCTCAGCGGCGTCGAGAGCAGACGCCACCTCGTCCGGGGTCGCTTCATGCACCTGGCCGACCACACGCGACGCGTCGGCGGGGGACAGCGCATCGCGGCCAGGCCCCTGCGGCGCTGGACTGCCGGCAAGCATCGGCGCGGCGGTCCAGGTGGTATCGGCGAACGCCTCACGGCCCGCAATCAGCGACTGAATCGAGGCAGGCTCGTTGATGCGGAAGCCGCGTGAATTCTTGCGCTCGGGCGCAAAGAGTTCACCGGGTTGGCGAATCGACGGGCTGGCGATGGTCTCGCCCAGGCCCTGCATTTCGGCAACGGGGTCATTTGACACCTCGCTGGCGGGAATCGAGTCATCCACCACCTGGTTGACGAACGAGGAGTTGGCCCCGTTCTCAAGCAGGCGGCGCACCAGGTAGGCCAGGAGATCACGGTGGGCGCCGACCGGCGCATAGAGGCGGCAATGCGTGCCTTCCGACTGCTTGACGATGTGGTGCAGCGACTCGCCCATGCCATGCAGGCGCTGGAATTCGTAGCTATCCTTGTCGTCACCCGCCATGGCGACGATGGCGGCACAGGTATGCGCGTTGTGGGTGGCAAACTGCGGATAGATGCGGTCACGACGATCGAGCAGCAACTGAGCACAGGCCATGTAGCTGACATCGGTGTTGACCTTGCGGGTGAAGACCGGGAAGGTGTCGACGCCCATCTCCTGCGCCAGCTTGATCTCGGTATCCCAGTAGGCGCCCTTCACCAGTCGCACCATGATCTTGCGGTCGTAGCGCTCAGCCATCTCGTAGAGTGCTTCGATCACCGGCGCGGCACGACGCCCGTAGGCCTGCACCACGACCCCGAAGCCGTTCCAATCCTTGAGGCTCGGGTCGGCCAACAGCTCCTCGATCACATCCAGCGACAGGTCCAGGCGGTCCTGTTCCTCGGCGTCGATGTTGAAGCCGATATTGGCCTTGGCCGCTTGCCTCACCAGTTCCTGGGCGCGGGGCAGGAGCTCGGCCATCACCGTTTCACGGTGGGTGTATTCATAGCGCGGATGCAACGCCGAGAGCTTCACCGAGATGCCCGGGCTTCCGCGCACATCGCCCTTGGCCCGCTTGGCAATGGCGGCGATCGCGTTGGCGTAGGCCTTGTGGTAGCGCACCGCATCCTCGTCGGTACGCGCCGCCTCGCCCAGCATGTCGTAGGAGTAGGTATAGCCCTGCTTCTCGAGCTCGCGGGCATTCTTCATGCCCTCCTCGATGGTCTGGCCCAGCACGAACTGACGGCCAAGAATCTTCATCGACTGACCGACCGCCGTGCGCACCACCGGCTCGCCCATCCGGCGGACCAGACCGCGCAGGGCCCGCACCGGCCCCTTGGGATCATTTTCCAGCACCTTGCCGGTCAGCATCAGCGCCCAGGTGGAGGCATTGACCATCGATGAAGAGGACTTGCCCAGGTGAGCGCCCCAGTCGGACGGCTCGATCTTGTCGTGGATCAGATCGTCGATCGTCTCCGCGTCGGGCACACGCAGCAGCGCCTCGGCCAGGCACATCAGGCCGACGCCTTCTTCTGTCGAAAGGCCGTATTCGGCGAGGAACGCCTCCATCATCGAGGGCGACGTTTCCTTGCGCACCCGTTCCACATAGGTGGCACCGACGGCAGCCACCTTGCGGCGATCATCCTCCGACAACTTGATACGTTCGACCAGCCCGCCCAGCACGGCAGCCTCGTCGGCCGCATAGTGGGCACGGATGCGCGAGCGCAACTCGCTCACGTTACCGTCCTGGGGCGTTGTCACTTCATTCATCGTCGTTCTCCCATATCAGCCGCTGCGCAACGTCGACACGACAGCTCGGTTGTTTTCGTTTTTCAAAAGACCGTTAACTAGCTTAGGCGTCCCGACTCAGGTTGCGCACGCCGTTTACGCCACAGAGTTGTGACCTGCTCTTATCAGGTTACGGCCTTATCCCGGGAGAACGCCAGTCAAGTCTATTCCACTCATCGCCGCGGTAAGCCGCTCATCCGGTAGATAGCCAGCTCCATGACCAGGGTTTCACCGGCGCCATGACAGGCCGCGGGCTGCTTGAGAGCCCCTGGCGCTCGGCCAGCGTCAGGCGGTGATATAAAGGCGCATGCAGGCATCGGGTGACGTCGCCATTCAGGGCCGCCAGGGCAGCACCTGGATCACTTGATCGACATCGAGATACATGACAATCTCCGGCCGCTTGCGCGTGAGCCCGTCCAAGGCGGCATTCCCCGCCGTTGATCGCGGATGACGAATTCCGCCACCTCCACTGAATCGAGAGAGCGATGAGCGACTTCACCCTGCACCCGCGGCTTGCCGCCGACACTCTGCCCATCACCGACCTGCCGCTGTGCCAGGTGCGACTGATGAATGACGCCCGCTACGCCTGGCTGGTGCTGGTGCCACGCCGCGGCGATATCCGCGAGGTCTACGAGCTGTCGGCGGATGATCAGGCCCAGCTATGGAAGGAAGCGACCGCGCTGGGCAAGGCGCTGATGGCCGCCCGGAAAGGGGACAAACTGAACCTGGCCACACTCGGCAACATGGTGCCTCAGCTGCATCTGCACTTGATCGTGCGCCACCAAGGCGATGATGCCTGGCCGGGGCCGGTGTGGGGACAAGGCAGCGCCCTTGCCTATGACCCCACGCAGGAAGCGGCGATGCGAGCGTGCCTCGAGAATTGTCTGAAGGAAAGCGGACTGAGCTGAGCCGCGACATCGGGTTCAGCCGCCGAAGGACGAAGCGGTTTCAGGCCTCGGGCCGTCAAGCAATGGTACGCCTCTCGTGTCCGTGCCGCTGGGGTCAAGGCCGCTGGTCAGCGGCATGGCCAACGGTAACAGGAACTGAATATCCGCAGGCCGCCGCGCCTGCAACTTAGCCAACAGCTCGGCCAGCAAGGCATCGAGACTCTCGGGCGCCAGCGGCTGGCGGCCGCGGTAGCCACTGACCGACAGCCGGGTCGCGCCCTCACCATTAGCCAAGGCATCCAGACGCAGCCGATAGCCCGGCCAGGTCGCCAGCATCGCATCCAGGCGGCCAAGGTCCAGATCGGCATGGCGAATCACGAAACCGCGCTCGATCAGCACTGCCAGCCCCTCGGCTAGCACCTGCCGGGGCGAAGCGGCCACCACCACGTCGCGGGCCTCGGGTGGCTCGGGATAGCTGGCACAGCCGGCAAACGCCGCCATCACCAGAATGGCGATCAGCCGCCACCAGGGCGCCACATAACGCCTTGATCCATGGCCTTTCACCCCTTGGTCAAGGCTCATGGCGTGCGCTCCTCTGGTCTGAAGTCTGGCGGCTGGAAACCTGAAGGCTGAAGATCTGACAGGCGGTCGATGGCCTCATGCAGCGCGCGGCAGAACTCGTCGCTGGCGACCACCCGGCCACTGCGCAAACGCCCGTCGGCCTCGACGACCTGAATATCCCGTGTGGTCTTGACCTGGGCGTCGCGGGCGAGCACGGAGACGCGCTCGACCTGGGTGGGGTCGTCACCGAAGCTGCGATTCAGATTGATCGCCATGCCGGCGCTATGATGCCCTCCTCCCAGCCCGAAGAAGCCCGATAGCCCGAACGGCAGCGGCTGGTACCCGGGCATTCCATAACCGGCCAGTATTCGACTGCGCTGGGCGGTGACCAGCCCAAGCCGGGCCTCGGATTCGACGATCACGAAATCATCCGCCTCGAGGGCGGCAATCACCCGTCGCAGGTAGTCGAACGACCCCGCCTCGGGGGCCGTCCACTGGCAGGCCGCGGCGGGCAAGTTCGCGTGATCGGGCAGCCGGGGCGGGCCGCTCGCACAGCCGGCAAGCAGCATTGCTGCCATCCCGACCGTTCCTATGCTTTTCAATACACCTAGCCAACGTTTCCCCACACCTTGTCGCTCCATGCTCCGCACCTGCTTCGCCTTGTCCGCTTCGCCGTCTTGCTCCTTACAGTGTATGTCGCCAGATGGATTGCGTAGACAGCGCCGGCGACTGCCCGTCAACGGCTGGAGGGTGGCCTTTTACGCAAGCGTCGAGGATGATCAGAGGATCGTTCCGCCACTGCGAGAGCCTCGATGAAGATCCTGATCGCGCCCGACAGCTACAAGGATGCCCTGCCCGCCCGCGACGCCGCCGAGGCCATGGCCCGGGGCATTCTCAAGGCCCTGCCCGATGCCGAGACCCACTGTTGCCCGATGGGCGACGGCGGCGAAGGCACTCTGGATGCCCTGCTCGCCGCCACCGGCGCCGAGCGCCACCTGACCCGGGTACAGGATGCCCTTGGGCGGCCGCGTGAAGCGGCCTGGGGCTATCAGGCCGAGCACTGCACCGCCTTCATCGAGCTGGCCGAAGCCAGTGGCCTACAGCACCTGGAACGCCAGGAGCGCAGCGCCCTGCACAGCACCACCTTTGGCGTTGGCGAGCTGATCCTCGCGGCACTCGATGCTGGCGCCGAGCGGCTGCTTCTGACCATCGGCGGCAGCGCCACCAACGACGCCGGCGCGGGCATGCTGGCCGCCCTCGGCGCGCGCCTGCTGGACGCGCAGGACCAGCCCCTTCCCCCTGGCGGGGCAGCACTCGCTGAACTCGCCACCCTGGATCTGGACGGCCTGGACCCTCGACTGGCCGGGCTTGCGGTCGAGACCGCGGTGGACGTCGACAACCCGCTGCTCGGTCCGCGCGGCGCCAGCGCCGTGTTCGGCCCCCAAAAAGGCGCCAGCGACGTCGACGTACAAACACTGGATGCGGCGCTTGGCCACTTCGCCGACCTCACCGCCCGCCAGCTCGGTGACGATCATCGTGAGCTGTCAGGCGCCGGCGCCGCCGGCGGCATGGGCTTCGCTGCCCGCGCCTTCCTCGGCGCCGAACTGCGCCCCGGCATCACCCTGGTGATGGAACAGGTGGGCTTCAACGCCCTGCTCGACAACGCCGACCTGGTGATCACCGGTGAAGGCCAGCTCGACGGCCAGAGCCTGGCCGGCAAGACCCCGGTCGGCATCGCACGTGCCGCCCGCGCCAAGGGCGTGCCGGTGGTCGCGTTGGTAGGACGGCTTGGCGACGGCTGGCAAGCCGCTCATGAAGAGGGCATCAGCGCCGCCTTCGCCCTGGCCGACGGCCCGATGACCCTCGATGAAGCCCTGGCACGCACGCCGACGCTGCTCGCCGACCGCGCCGGCAGCCTGGCGTGCCTGTTGGCGGCCTGGCCAACGCCTCGGGCCGGCAATAAATAAGGGCGCTCTTTAGACCGTGCTTTGAGAGTGCATGAGAGGACTCACCGGCGAGTACATCAGCAAGACCTTGAAAAAGGCCGCCGTCGCCGGCATCTCATAGGGCAGCACTATGGTGATGATGGCGAGATTTCGTTATCGCGATACAGCGCGACATCATACGATGAAGCCAGACAAACTCATTTGAGATCAAGGAGGTATCCATGACCGATACCAATGCCATCGGGCTACACGAGAGCAGCGCCAGCCAGCTTGCCGAGCGCCTCAACGCCCTGCTGGCCAACTATCAGATCTTCTACATGAACGTTCGTGGCTATCACTGGAACGTAAAGGGTAACCAGTTCTTCGAACTGCACACCAAGTTCGAGGAGTACTACACCGACCTGCTGCTCAAAGTTGATGAAGTCGCCGAGCGCATACTGACCCTGGGCCACACGCCGGTGCACGCCTACAGCGACTACGTGAAGATGTCGGACATCGCCGAAGACAAGGACATCCACGATGGCACGTCCTGCGTGCGCGGCATTCTGCAGGGCTATCAGTCGCTGATCGGCCTGCAGCGAGAGATTCTCTCGTTGGCCTCCGATGCCGATGATGAAGGCACCGCCGCCCAAGTGGGTGACTACATCCGCGAGCAGGAAAAGACCGTCTGGATGCTCAACGCCTACCTTGGCTGATCCCTGCCGCCAGAGAGTCACATCGCAAGGCTAAACACACGCCGCCCCTATCGGGCGGCGTTTTTGTATGTGCACAGCTTTGTGTAGGTGAAAATTGTAGGTACAAAGCATGGTCGGCGGGGAAGGTGGCCCCACTGGCTCGTAGAAGGTAGGAATTGTGAAGAGAGCAAGGAAGCCGGCCATAGATTAGGAAACGCTGTTCGACTCGTCGGCGGGCGCCGATATACTGCGACTCAGGGAACCCTGCAGATAACTTAAGGGGAGCGCAGTTCCCCCACCCAGGAGTCGACACCATGCGCCATCCTCTCTTACTGACACTGACCCTTATGCTTGGCTTGAGCCTTGTCACTCCAGCCATGGCCGATCGCGAGCACCGCGGTCATCACCACCAGGGCCATGACCACCGTGGCCACGGCGGACATGGCGATAGGCATCACCATCGGCAACGGCAACGGCATCACCATGACAAACACTATCAGGCGCGCCGGCATCACGACCGTACCCGCGTGATCGAGCGACGGGTGATCGTTCGCGAGGAGCGTCACCACTCGGGCGGTGTACCACTGGTCACGGTCGACGGCTACCCGCTGGTCACTCTGGGCGGTCACTGAGCCCCAGGCGACCCCTCCACGCTGCTGGCACACCCACTCTCGACCAGCACATCCATCTCGTCGCTCTGCGCGACGTCTACCAGACAGGGCTGGCCATGGCCGGCCCTGTCTCGGTGTCGCTCTCGGTTTCGGTCTCAAAACAAGGCGCCACACGTGCCGCCGCCTGATCATCGTTCCCCGGCGTGTCGCACAGACCCTATTATCCCTTGGGCGGCGCAAACAGCAGGCGCCAGCGACCCAGCGTCTGGCGCAGGCGGGATTCGACCTGGCGCCGACCGGGCAAGCCGAGGCGTCGAGCCAGCCAAGCTGAGTCTCGGCCCTGAAAGAGTACGGCGACCAGCATCCAGGCATCCTCGTCAGCAGCTTCCGCAACGCCTTTCTCATCGAGCAGATCCGCTGAGGGGCGCGCGACCGCATCGCCGTCCTGACGTCGCAGCGCGAGCCCGCGACGCACCAGGGCCTGAAGGGCCGGGCGTGCCAGCGCCGGCGCCCGGTGCCCCAGCGCCACGTCGTCGATGTCCCTGAGCATGGCAACATCCAGCTCGGCCACCGGCCCTTCGGCCAGCAAGTCTGCCGCCAGGGCCGGGTCGAAATCCTTGAGCTCGAAGGCCAACAGGCTCGGCAGCAGCGCCTGGAAACTCGCGGCGAGACCAGAGAGCAGCTCATCGCCACGGGCGCTGGTGGCCCGAGCGACCATCAGCGCGTGCTCGCCGCTGGACGCCTCGCGAGTCAGGCCCAGGCGCACCGCACGAAAGCCGCTTTGCTGCCAGAAGGCCATCAGCCCCGCCTCGGCGCCGAAGCTGGCACCGAACAGATCGATATCCTCCTCGCTTGCCTTGGCAAGCTCAGCAGCCAGCAGCGCCCGGCCATGGCCGAGACGCCGAGCGCGGGGGTCCACGGCGATGCGCATCACGCGCCGAACCCGTGAGGTCAGCGCGCCTCGGCTGCCGGCGTGAGCCGCCAGGGATTGCGCCAGCAGGTGACCGCGAGGACGCCGTTCGCCGCGGGCCACCTGCTCGGCCAGATCAGGCGCAAAGCCGCCTTCGTCCACGGTCAGGGCCACGGCCCTAGTGTGCGGCTCACCCAGGCACACCACCCGGCCGCCGGGGCCGTCGAGCAGCCGGCGCAGGTCACTTGGCTGGGTGCGGTAATGGGCCTGGACCAGCAGGCCGAATAGCGCTCTGAGTCGCGACTCGTCAGCCGCCAGAGCGTCCCGGGAGCACTCGATGATCGACGATTCACCTGTTGCTCTCGAGCTGGCGTCAGGCTCGGCCTTGTCATCTGCCTCGTCAGGCTCGGCGTTGAGCATCAGCAGCCTGTCGGTGAGCCGCTCCAGGGGATCATCCGCGGCCCAACGGATCGGTGTCGCCAGATGCAGGCCCTGCCAGCCAGGGGTCTGGCGATCCAGATGCTCACGAAAACGCAGCGCGAAACCGCGGCCCGAGCCCTCGTAGCCGTGGACGGTGGTGGCGAAGGCGATGCGCGGGAAGGCGGCCAGCATCCGCGAAAGCAGCGGCGCGGGAATCGCCGCCGCCTCGTCGACCAGCAGCAGCGCGCCGGCCCCGCCCTGCTCGCCGGCCAGGGCCAATTCCACCAGGGCGTCCGGGGCGATAAAGCGCACGCAGGGCGAGTCCGCTGCCTCGTGTGCCGCCTCAAGTGCAAAGACGTTGGCCTGCCGCCGCCCACTGGGGCAGAGCACCGCCAGGCGCTCGAAGAGCGCCTCCACCGCCGCCGGGCGCGGCGCGGTGATCAGAACCTGTGTTTCACCACCGGCGAGCAGCCGGGCACAGGCGATGCCCAGCGCCGCACTCTTGCCCCGGCCCCGGTCGGCGGTGAGCACCAGTGGGCGCCGGCGCTTCAGCCGCATGAGACGCTCAACCGCTCTCGCCTGATCCGCGGTGGCGCAGTCGGCATCCTCTGGCGCCGCCTCGCTGGCATCACCGGTCGACGCATCCGTCCCTTTCTCCGTTGCTATCGCCGTTTCCATCGCCTGAGCCAGCGGCTCAGCAAGCTGCAGGCGGCCATCAGGCGGCCAGATCGCAATCTCCTGCGAGGCCGACAGTAGCCGGGCAAGGCGCGCCAGGTAGCGCGAACTCAGCTCCTCGGCCTGATAGGGATGCTCGGCGAGGCGGGCATAGTCGCCATCCGGCCGGGCGCCCCAGTCAGGCGGTGTCAGCAGCACCAATAAGCCGCCTGCACGCAGGGTGCCGGAGACCGCGCCGAAGGCCTCGGGGTCGAAGCCGGCCTGGGCAGAGACGGCATCGATCACCGCCAGGTCGTGCTCGCCGCCCAGCCGAGTGC
The DNA here is from genome assembly GCF_003268885.1 of Onishia taeanensis. Taxonomy (GTDB): domain Bacteria; phylum Pseudomonadota; class Gammaproteobacteria; order Pseudomonadales; family Halomonadaceae; genus Onishia; species Onishia taeanensis_A. The sequence goes on along the minus strand of NZ_QLSX01000006.1, from coordinate 37,220 downwards.
GCGCCTTGGCGGCAGGCAGTGGGTCGATGCCTGCCGCCTCGAGGCTCGCCTGGGGCGCTCCCAGCCACAAGGGCTCGGCCCAGCCGAGGGACTGCCAAAGCGAGATGGCGCGGGAGACGGCAAGGGCCTGAGGCGCGGCTATCCACAGGAGGCCACGGTGGCGCCGAGCCGCGAGGTGGCCAAGCAGGGTCAAGAGCGTCTCACGGCTTGGCGGGTCGATAAGCGTCATGGGTTCAGTGGTGTCGAGCGGGATGGTCATGGCGCACAGCATGCGACAAGCGCCATCGCGGGGCCAGCCCTGGATGTGCGCCATGCCACTGTCTGGCCCTGGCCGTCATGATCAACGCGAACAGCGCCTCGGCGAGCGGCGCACCGCTGTTGCGCCGGGCACTGGCCACCACCGGCGTGGCGCTGGCCATCGGTGTGATCGGCTGGGCCTGGTGGCTGCTGTTCTGGGGCTGGTAGTGCGTCATCGCTGAGCGGTGATTAAGGCTAGACGATAGCGGCCGCTGTTCGGTCACCGCCGCCGAACGCCGGCACTACCAACAGCCAGCACTCAAGCAACGGCAACTCGAGACATCAGTTCAAGAAAGCAGTTCGAGAAAGCAACGGCCGGACCTGGCATGCCAGGTCCGGCCGTCTGTTCATAGGGGAGGTTGTGGAAAGCAATTGGGAAGAGGTTGAACAGTGGCCGGGGCGGCACTCAGGTATCCGACAGGCGCAGCACCTGGCCAGTAATGGCTCGCCCGGCGCCACCCGCCAGAAAGCGGGTGCAGTCGGCAACGGAGGCGCTCGAGGCGCCCCTCGGGCATAGCAGGTTGACGCGAATCGCCGGCCCTCCGCCATCGGCGAGGCGGCGCACCAGCGCCCCCAGGGCCTCACGCACCATGCTGGCCGCCTGGCTGTCGCCATCCGGTGCTACGGCGACCAGCCGACCGCCCCCACGGCTCTGCATCCAGGCCCTGGCGACCTGCAAAAGTCCCGAGGGGCCGACCACCTGCTCGTCGAGCTTGCGGGCCAGCGGCTCGCCGGGAGGCAGTGTGCGCGGGGCACAGACCAGCACATCGAGTCGCCCCAGCCGCCCCAGCAGCTCATCGAGGGCGCCCTCCCCGGCCACCAGGCCGAAGCGGTCGGCCTGCTCGCCACCCAGGCCGTCCAGCACCGACTCGAGGCTCGCCGCATCCGGCGTCAGCAGTGCCACAGTGGCGCCTTCCTCGAGGAAGACCCTCGCCAGGGCCTCGAGCATCTCGTCGGCGCCGGCGATCAGTACCCGCTTGCGCATGCAGTGTTCCTCAAAACCGCCCTCACGTCGCCCTCACACCCGCCCCACGCTCACCTGTGGGCTCAGGCTCAGGGCATCAGCCCCGGCAGCCACAGCACCAGCGCCGGGAAGACCATGCACAGCACCAGTCCGGTCACCTGCAACAGCACGAAGGGAATGATCGAGCGATAGATGGTCAGGATGCTCACCTGGCCCTCGGTGATGCCCTTGAGATAGAAGAGCGCATAGCCGAAGGGGGGCGTCAGGAAACTGGTCTGCAAATTGATGGCGACCAGGATCGCGAACCACACCAGCAGCCCCTGACCGGAGAGCCCGTAACCGAAGTCCAGCACCTCGACCACCGGGGCCACCAGCGGCAGCACCACGAAGCTGATCTCGATCCACTCGAGGAAGAAGCCGAGCACGAAGATCAGGCCCATGATCAGCAGCATCAACCCATAGGGGCCAAGGCCAGTGCCGGTGATCAGTTCTTCGATCATGTAGTCACCGCCCAGGCGCTTGAAGACCACCGAAAAGCAGGTGGCACCAATGACCACAAACAGGATCATCGCCGAGGTACGCGAGGTATCGCGCACCGCCTCGCGCAGGGTGGCGAAGTCCAGGCTGCGCATGGCCAGCGCCAGCAGAAGGCTGCCCAGCGCCCCGATGGCTGCGGCCTCGGTGGGCGTGGCGATGCCGGCCATGATCGAGCCCAGCACCACAAAGATCAGCACGAAGGGGCCCAGCAGGTCGCGCAGCAGCGCGATCGGCAGCGGCGTCGGGTCGACGTCGTTCATGTCGGCAAGCGGCGCCCAGTCGGGGCGGATACGTGCGGTGATCAGCAGATAGGCGATGTACAGCCCGCCGAGCAGCAGCCCCGGCAGCAGGGCGGCCTTGAACAGCGCGCCCACCGAGATCTGCAGGATCGAGCCCATCAGCACCAGCATGATCGAGGGTGGAATCAGAATGCCCAGGGTGCCCGAGGCGGCGATGACCCCACAGGCCATCTCGGCCCGGTAGCCCTGCTTCATCATCACCGGCAGCGCGAGCAGACCCAGCATCACCACCGAGGCGCCGATGATGCCGGTACTGGCCGCCATGATCACGCCAAGGATCGCCACCGACACGGCAAGCCCGCCGTGGGTGCGCCCGAAGAGTCGCTGCAGGGTCAGCAGCAGGCGCTTGGCCACCCCGGATCGCTCGAGCATCAGGCCCATGAACACGAACAGCGGAATGGCGATCATCAGCCAGTTTTCGATCACCCCGCCGAAGATCCGCGAGCCGACGGTGCCCAGAAACGGCACGGGTATGTCACCGATGAAGGCGAAGACGATGCCCAGGCCGCCGAGCAGGAAGGCAACCGGATAGCCGCTAAAGATCCCCGCCAGCAGGGTCACGACCATCAGCAGGGCGAGGGCGTATTCACTCAGGAATTCAGCCATGGGTCGCCCCTTCGTCGGCGATGGAATCCGAGGCGGCGCTGCGCGGGTCGAGGATCACAGCAAGCTTGGCGAAGACCTGACCCAGTGCGCCCACCGCCAGAAAGACGAGCCCGATCGGCAGCATGGCCTTGATCAGATAACGGTCGGTGAGACCGCCATAGTTGGATTGTTCGTTAGAGATATAGGACATGGTCACAAAATGCTTGGAGAGCCAGGCAATCAGCAGACAGAAGGGAATCAGCATCAGCAGATGCCCGATCACATCGATGATCGCGCGGCCCTGAAGAGACAGTCGTTGATAGACCAGGTCGACCCGCACATGGGTATCGTGGTGCAGGGCGTAGGTGCCACCGAACAGCGTCAGGATGCCGAAGAGGTGCCATTGCAGCTCGGTGATGCTGTTGATGGTCAGGGCATCGCCGAACAGCAGGATCTTGGTGTCCCAGTGGCCGATTTCATTGACGCCCAGGGCGTTGAGCAGCACGGTCGTGAGCACGGCCAACATCACCAGCATGACCAGCCAGCTGGAGAGTCGGCCCACCACCAGCCCCAGGCCGACCAGCGGTCGGCCCAGGGCGGCGCACACGGCCGCGCCACGCTCACGCCAGGGCGCGAGAGTGGCGCGTGTCATCAGCTATCCCCTTCGTCGAGCGGGATGATCGCCGGCATGGCCTGCAGCTCATACCATTCGTCGATCAGGCCGGCGTGCTTCATCAGCGAGCGATACGCCTTGGCGAAGGCCGGGTTGTTTTCCATCTCTTCCTTGCGCACCTCGACCCACGACTGCTGCAGGGCATCGAGCACCTCGTCCGGGAAGCGACGCACTTCCACGCCCTTCTCTTCCAGCGCATGGATGGTACGCACCTGCTCAGGCGGCGCTTCGGCCATGGCCCACTGCAGGGTGGAGCGACAGGCGGTTTCGAACTGTGCCTTGCGCTCATCGCTGTACTCATCCCAGACCGCCTGGTTGATTAGCAGTGAGAACCAGCTGGCGCTCTGGTGCCAACCCGGGAAGTAGTAGTACTTGGCGACTTCGTCGAAGCCCATGGCGGCATCGACCTGCGGCACCGAGAACTCGGTGGCATCGACACGGCCACGTTCCAGCGCCAGATAGATCTCGCCGCCCGGCACTAGCTGGGTGGATGCGCCGAGCCGGTTGAGCACCTTGGCGCCGAGGCCGGAGATGCGCATCGACAGGCCATCGAAATCAGAGGGGCTGTTGATCTCCTTGTTGTACCAGCCGCCGGTTTCCTGGGGCGAGATGAAGCAGGGCAGGACCTTGACGCCGTACTTGTCGTACTCGGTCTGCAGCAGTTCGGTGCCTTCGCCGGACCACATCCAGGACATGAAGGCTTCCGGAGACGGACCAAACGGCAGCGCACCGTAGAGGTTGGTGATCGGCACGGTGCCGGCCCAGTAGCCCATCCAGTCCCAGCCGGCCTGGATGGCGCCCGAAGACACGGAGTTGAAGACTTCGAAGGCCGGCACCAGGTCGCCCGGCTCGTGAACGCGTAGGCTGACGGCGCCACCGGTAGCGGTTTGCAGCTCCTCGGACAGGTGCTCGGCACCGGCCCCCAGGAAGTTCTTCGTCGAGAACGTACTGGCGACATCGAGGCGCTCGGGCCCGTCAGCCATGGCCGGCAGGGCGACCCCAGCGGTCATGGCTGCGGCGATGCCGGCAGCGAGCAGCGTACGTGGGAAGTTCGGGCTTGGCATGAATGACTCCTTGCGTTGTTCTTATTACAGGCGGTTATTCCAGCGGTGTCGCATGGAACCCTTGGCGTCGGAACCAGGCGCAAGATTGGCGCCATGGAAGACAAAACCTTTTATTTTCATAAATTTAAATACAACACCGAACGCTTTTCTTGACCAGGAGCGGCCGAAAGACGTCACATCACGGCCTGAGAGCGTCCGGCATTTCGGACGCTCTCAGGTTTCACCTCACGTAAAGGGCAGCTAATGGGTGTCCGCAAAACCGGACGACGTCCGAAAAACCGGACGCCTCAGTCGACCATCAGACCGTGGCGGGTCAGCTTTTCATAAAAGGAAGACTTGGCGATGCCCAGGCGCTTGGCGGCGCGGGTGCGGTTGCCGTCGCATTCGACAAGTGCCGCCAGCAAGGCCTCGCGTTCGGCCTGAGCCAGGGTGGCCTTGAGCGAGGCACCGAGCCTGGGTGGCTCACCGTGGCGCTGGCGTAAAGCCTCGGGCAGGTCGGCCACATCGAGATGATTGCCACCTAAATAGAAGGCCGCCTCCAGAACATTCTCCAGCTCGCGCACGTTACCGGGCCAGCTGTGGCAGGTGAGGCAATCCAGCGCCGCCTGACTGAGACTTGGACAGCGCCGCTTTCGGCGCTCGGCGAGCCTTGCCAAAAGGTGGCGCGCCAGCAGCGGAATATCGTCGCGCCGCTCGCGCAGCGGCGGGATCATCAACGGCACGACATTGATGCGATAGAAAAGATCCTCACGGAATTCGCCGCGCTCGATCAAACTCTCCAGCGGCCGATGCGTGGCGGCGATGACTCGCACATCCACCGGCACCAGGCTGGTCGCCCCTACCGCTTCGACCTCACGATCCTGGAGTACCCGCAGCAGCTTCACCTGCATGGCCGGCGGCATGTCACCGATCTCATCGAGAAACAGCGTGCCGCCATCGGCGAGCTGGAACTTGCCGGGCTTGCCGCCCTTGCGGGCACCGGTGAAGGCGCCTTCCTCGTAGCCGAACAGCTCGGCCTCGAGCAGCGCCTCGGGAATCGCCGCGCAGTTGAGCTTGATGAAGGGGCCCTTGGCCCGCTCGGAGAGGCGGTGCAGGGCGTGGGCGTAAAGCTCCTTGCCGGTGCCTGACTCGCCGCGAATCAGCACCGAGGCATCGCCCGGGGCCACCTTGCGGACTCGCGCATTGAGCGCCTGGACACCCTCGCTGTCGCCGATCACATCAGCCAGCTGCCAGCGCGTGCCCGGCGTCGCGCCCAGGGCGGCCGAACGGTAATAATCGACCTCGGCTTCCAGCGACTCGACCTGAGCGTTCATCTGCCGCCATTCCCAGGTGTCGTGATAGAGCACCGTACCGATCGCTCCTACCACCTTGCCGTCGACCCGCACCGGGTAGCGGTGGGCGATCATATGATGGCCGCGCACCATCTGCAGCTGCGCAAGCTCCGCCTGGCCTGATGCCACCACATCCGGCATGCGAGTGTTCTCGATCACCTCACGCACGGGCTTGCCGTACGCGGCCAGCGGATCGATCTCCAGGAAGGCGGCATAGGGCGCATTCAGATAGGCGATGCGGGACTCGGCATCCACCACCACCAGCCACTCGCCCATGGCATCGAGGCCACGCAGCAAAAGCGGCGAGACGAGCGGTCCGGCCAGTGCCTGGGGGAAGATGTCAGAGCCCATGGACGTCGTTCCCTTGCGAAGAATATTCCCCCAGCATTAACGCTGGGGGATACCGCAACAAGAGGACCTTGGGCGTAGAAGCCGCGCACCGTCGCGCCGCCAGCCGACGACTTGTGCGAGTCTTGCTTATGACGGCCAGCTTATGGAGATCGGCTTAGGCGCCTCCTGCGACAACTGATACAACTGAGACAGAAATGCGGCAAAAGGCCTCTTTTCCTTCACCGCCGATTTCCGGGATCATATATAAGGAAATCGTCTCATCGCACGCTCGGCAGGCGCACAATCTAGCTGGCGGCCCGGCTATCTGGTGGCCAGGCACGCCAGCCTGGCCAGGAGCTTGCCCTGCGCGCACTTGGCGACCCTCACTCATCTGCTTGAAGGATTTATTATGGCGCTCCCCTCTTCGCCTGCGCATCGCCCTCGCCTCGGCACCGGTCTGCTCGCCGCCTGGAAGGCGGGCTATGGGTTCGGGGACCTGCGCCATGACATCCTGGCCGGCCTGACCATCGGCATCGTGGCAGTGCCGCTATCGATGGCGCTGGCGATCGCCACCGGGGTGGCGCCCCAGCACGGGCTCTATACCGCCATCGTCGCCGGCATCGTGATCGCGCTCACCGGCGGTTCGCGCTTCAGCGTGTCGGGCCCCACCGCTGCCTTCGTGGTGATCCTGCTGCCAATCGTCCAGCACTATGGGCTTGGCGGGCTGTTGATTGCCACGCTGATGGCGGGAATGATCCTGGTCGGCCTGGGACTCGCCCGCCTGGGCGCGCTGATCCAGTTCGTGCCCTACCCGGTGGTGCTTGGGTTTACCGCCGGCATCGCGGTGGTCATCGCCACCCTGCAGGTGCCGGACTTCCTCGGCCTGGAGGTGGCACGGGGCGAGCACTTCACAGAAAGCCTGACGAATATCCTGGCCGCGCTGCCCGAGACTCGCCCTGCCGAGCTTGCTATCGGCGTGATCACCCTGGCGGTGCTGCTGCTGTGGCCGCGGTTGCGCTCGCCGGTGCCCGCGCCGCTGGTCGGACTGGTAGCCGGGGCACTGGCCGCCTACGTCGCCAATCACTGGCTGGGGGGCGACATCGCCACCATCGCCTCGCGCTTTCAATGGAACGCCGAGGGTGAGAGCGGCGTCGGCATTCCGCCAATCGCCCCGAGCTTCGCCCTGCCCTGGCATATGCCCAACGCCGAAGGCGAACCGCTGGCGGTGAGCTTCGACCTGATCCGCTCGCTGCTCGGCCCGGCCTTCGCCATTGCCATGCTGGCGGCCATCGAGTCGCTACTCTGTGCGGTGGTCGCCGACGGCATGACCCGCACCCGACATGACCCCAATGCCGAACTGATTGGCCTTGGGCTTGGCAACATTGCCGTACCCTTCTTCGGCGGCATCACCGCCACCGGCGCCCTGGCGCGCACCGCCACCAACATCCGCAGCGGCGCGCGCTCGCCGATCGCAGCCGTAGTGCATGCACTGGTAGTTTTGCTGGCGGTGATCGCGCTGGCCGGGCTGCTGGGGCTGGTACCGATGACCTCGCTGGCCGCGCTGCTGTTCATCATCGCCTGGAACATGAGTGAGGCACGGATGTTCGTACACACCCTGCGCTCATCTCCCTCGGGCGATGTGGCTATCCTCGCGATCTGCTTCGCGCTGACGGTGCTGTTCGACATGGTGCTGGCGGTATCGGTGGGCATGGGCCTGGCCGCTGCCCTGTTCATCCGCCGCATGACGCAGGTAACTCAGACCAAGGCTCGTCCGCTCGACCGCCACCCAGAGGTGCAGGACCTGCCGCCTCAAGTGGCGCTCTACGACATCAACGGGCCCATGTTCTTCGGCGTCGCCGAGAAGGCCCTGTCGTCGCTGCAGATGGTCGACCCCGACATCCGCATCGTGATGGTGGACATGCACGGCGTGCCGAGCATCGACGGCACTGCGCTCGTCGCCTTGCGCCGCATGGTCGAGGAGATGCGCCGCCAGAATGTCGCACTGATTCTGATCGGCCTGTCGCCCCGTCAGATCGTCAAGCTGCGCCGCGTTGGGATTCGCACCGCCGCCGGCGAGCTTACGCACTGCGCGAGCCTGGCCCGCGCCAGGACCGTGGCCCTGCGCTGGCTTGAGGAGCGCCGCCCCGCACAGGTCTGAGGCGACCGGCTTGCGGCCTGCCCAGCGTGACGATGCGTTCGCGGCAGGCTGCAGTGACAGACCCCAACTGATAGTATTCTCGCCCGTTACCATTCTCGCCCGTTGCTGGTCTCACTCGTGACCCCATCGCATTGGGCAGGTGACAGGGCTTCTTCCCGCAGGCCCTGACTGCCGGCCCAAGCACCGCAAGGAGTCCACCGCTTGTTCCGTTCCACCAGTTCTCGACCGGCCAGCCTGGCTCGTCGCCTATCGCTGCACTTCAGCGCCTGGAGCGTGCTGACCATCGGCATCGCGCTGATCGTGGCGCTGCCGGTGATCGTGGTGCTCGCGCATATTCTGGTGCCCACTGACGGCATCTGGCAGCACCTGGCCAGCACCGTGCTGGGTCGCTATCTCGGCAACACCCTGTTCCTGGTCGTGACGGTGGGGCTTGGCACCTTCGTGATCGGCACCGGCACGGCCTGGCTGGTGGTGATGTGCCGCTTCCCCGGACGACGGCTGTTCGAATGGGCGCTGCTGCTGCCGCTGGCGGTGCCGACCTATGTGATCGCCTACGCCTACACGGACTTCCTGCAGTACGCAGGCCCGGTGCAGACCTGGCTTCGCGAGGTCTTTGACTGGGGCCGCGGCGACTACTTCTTCCCCGATATCCGCTCGCTGGGCGGCGCCGCGACGCTGATCACCCTGGTGCTCTACCCCTACGTCTACATGCTGACCCGGGCGGCCTTCCTCGAGCAGTCGGTGTGCGTGCTGGACGTGGGCCGCACCCTGGGGCGCGGGCCCTGGCGGCTGTTCACCAGCGTGGCGATTCCGCTGGCCCGGCCGGCGATCGTCGGCGGCGTATCGCTGGCGCTGATGGAGACCCTCAATGAATTCGGCGCGGTGCAGTACTTCGGCGTCGATACCTTCACCACCGGCATCTACCGCACCTGGTTCGGCATGGGCGAGCAGGTTGCCGCCGCCCAGCTAGCGGCCTGCCTGCTGGCCTTCGTGATCATCTTCGTGCTGCTGGAGCGCTGGTCGCGAGGCAAGAGGCGCTACTTTCACACCTCGGGCCGCTATCAGCAGCTGCCCGAATTTCACCTGCGCGGCTGGCGGGGCGTGGCGGCCTGCCTCGCCTGCCTGGCGCCGATCATGGTGGGCTTCCTGATTCCCAGCGGTCTGCTGACCTATCTCTCGGTGCAGGGCGGGGATGACCTGTTCGGGGCCCAGTTTCTGGAATTCGCCGGCAACAGCCTGGTGCTGGCGACCATCGCCGCCCTGGTCGCGGTGGGCCTGGCGCTGGTGCTGAGCTATGGCGCGCGACTCAATCCGCGCCCGGTCACTCGTCTGGCCACCCGCATCGGCGCCATCGGCTATGCGGTGCCCGGCTCGGTGGTAGCGGTCGGCATCCTGATTCCCTTCTCGTGGCTCGATCAACGCATCAACGGCTTCATGGACGAGCAGTTCGGCATGATGGTCGGGCTCTTGTTTAGCGGCTCCGCCTTCATCCTGATCTATGCCTATGTGGTGCGCTTCCTGGCGGTATCCTTCAACGCCATCGAGGCGAGCCTTGGCAAGGTGACGCCGAGCATGGACGCCGCGGCCCGTACTCTGGGTCAGACCGCCGGCGGCACCCTGCGCAAGGTACACACGCCGATCATCCGCGGCAGCCTGTTGGCCGCCGCGATCCTGGTGTTCGTGGATGTAATGAAGGAACTGCCGGCGACCATCATCCTGAGGCCCTTCAACTTCGACACCCTGGCGGTGAGAGCGCACAACCTGGCGGCGGACGAGCGCCTCGCCGAGGCCTCCACCGCCTCGCTGACCATCGTGGCGGTGGGGATCATCCCGGTGATTCTGTTGAGCCTGGCGATCCGGGGCTCACGCCCCGGCAGCGGTGCCATCGGCGGGAAAGACAAAGACCTGTGACGGGTCGAGCTGGATGAGCACCGGCTGACCCTCTTCGGGCAGGAACACGCCCGGCACCCGGGCGTGGAGGTGGGCTTCCCAACCATCCGCGCCGTGGGCGCAGATATGTAGAAGGCTTGAGCGCCCCAGTAGCTTGGCCATCACTACATGGCTGTGGCCCTCATGGCTGTGGGAGGTCGCCGGCGGCTCGTCGAGGGTCACGATCTTGAGCGCTTCTGGGCGGATCAGCACCCGCACCTGACTGCCGTCGGCCATATCGTCCACCGGCACTTCGCCGACCGGGGTCGTCACCCGGCCACTTTGCACCTCACCGGCCATCTCGTTGACCTCACCGAAGAAGGTCACCACGAAGGGGTCCCGCGGCGCGCAGTAGAGCTCCAGCGGCGTGCCCATCTGCACGATGCGCCCATCGCGCATCAGCGCGATGCGATCGGCCATGAACATCGCCTCTTCCGGGTCGTGGGTGACCAGCAGGGCGCCTGCGCCGACCCGCTTCAGCACGTGCAGGGTATCGTCGCGGATGCGATCACGAAGCCGCGCATCCAGACTCGAGAAGGGTTCATCGAGCAGCATCAGTGACGGCGCCGGCGCCAGTGCACGGGCCAGGGCCACACGCTGCTGCTGGCCACCGGACAGGGTGTGCGGGTAGCTCTTGGCATAGCCTTCCATGCCTAATTGCTCGAGAAGCTCCATGGCCCGCGCCCGGCGCTGCTTGCCGGGCAGCGACTCGAGGCCAAAGGCGACGTTGTCGAGCACGGAGAGGTGCGGGAACAGCGCCGAGTCCTGGAAGGCCAGCCCCACATTGCGCTTCTCAGGGGGCACATGGGCCTTGCCGGGCCGGCCAATGGGGCGGCCGCCCAGATCGACGCCCCCTTCCTGCACGGTCTCGAGGCCGGCGACAATGCGCAGCAGCGTGGTCTTACCACAGCCCGAGGGGCCCAGCAGGCAGACGACTTCGCCCTGCTCGACGTAGAGGCTGACATCCTCAACCGCCTGGTGCTTGCCGTAGGCATGGCGGATGTGGTGCATGGCGAGGACGGGGGCCTCGTGGGAAACCTGGCGGTCAACGTCAGTCGGGATCGCTTGGGAGGTCATGGAAGCTCGTCGTCTCATCTCGTACGTCTACGGCCTGCGCCGCAGCGTGAAAGCGGGAATGCGTCCTAAGTGCATTCCAGTTTACTCGGTTTGTGGGCCCCTACGCACGCCATCGCCCCATGATCTGGGTCAGTCGCGCGTCGTGTTTTCCCGGATCGCGATCAAGGACGGCGCAAGACGGCTGCAATGTCAGTTGACGAAGCTTCCCCCAAGCGCTTCAATGGCAGCAGGTTAATGCAACGCATTATCATTCTATTTCAGGTTCTCGCTATCCACGAGGTGTCCGATGCCCCTGCAACGCCGTCACGTTCTGCCCCTTGCCGCCCTGGTGGCCGGTTCCGCCTTCGCCAGCCAGGCCCTGGCAGAGTCCGTGAACATCTATTCGGCGCGTCATTATGACTCGGATCAGGCGCTCTATGACGCCTTCACCGAGAAGACCGGCATCGACGTCAACGTGCTCGAGGGCAACTCCGACCAGCTGATTCAGCGCATCCTGCTGGAGAGCGAGGCCGGCCCCGCCGACATCATGATGACCGTAGACGCCGGCCGCCTGTGGCGCGCCGAAAAGGAAGACATCTTCGCCCCGGTCGACTCCGAGGTGCTCGACGAGCGCCTGCCCGCCTCCATGCACCACCCCGAAGGCAAGTGGTTCGGCTTCAGCCAGCGCGTGCGCGCCATCTTCTACAACCCGGACGCCATCGACCCAAGCGACATCTCGACCTATGAAGACCTCGCCGACCCGAAACTCGAGGGGCGAGTGTGCATGCGCTCCTCGAACAACATCTACAACCAGTCGCTGCTGGCCTCGATGATCGCTCACCACGGTGAGGACGGCGCCGAGGAATGGGCACAGGGCGTGGTCGACAACATGGCCCGCGACCCGGAAGGCGGCGACACCGACCAGCTGCTGGGCGTAGCCAGCGGCGAGTGTGACGTGGCCGTGGCCAACCACTATTACTACGTGCGCATGCTCGAGTCCGACAACGACGCCGAGCGCGAGGCCGCCGAGTCGATCAACATTCTGTTCCCCAATCAGGAAGGCCGCGGCGCGCATATCAACGTCGGCGGTGCCGGCATGATCAAGGGCGCTCCGCACCCGGAAAATGCCCAGCGATTCCTGGAATTCCTGGCCTCCGACCAAGCCCAGGAGATGTTCTCCAAGGGTAACCACGAGTTCCCGGTGGTCGACGGCGTCGAGATCGACGAGGTACTGGCCTCCTGGGGCGACTTCAAGCGGGATGACCTGAACGTCAGCGTGCTGGGCGAGAACAACCCCAAGGCGGTGCGGATCTTCGACCGCGTCGGCTGGCGCTAAGCCCCGGCCGGTTGACCTGACGCCATCATTCGGCTGACAGGTACCGCTATCGATACCAATGCGGACAGACCATAGTCGCAAGAAGGCCCGCAGCATGGCTGCGGGCCTTTGTGTGTTGGTGAAGCGTCCAGGTGGTAAAGCGTCTAGGTGAAGCGTTTCGATGAAGCCATCTCTCTACGGCACTCGCATGGCGCCCGTATCAAGCGCTCGTCTCAAGCTCGCGTCTCACACTCATGACTCAGACTCATGACTCACTCTCACCCATCAAACCCGGGCCGCTGAAGGCCCCGCTCAGCCGTGACGCGGGCCGGCGCCGCTCACGTCGATATCTACGTTCACCATCATGCCTGGCCCGATCAGGTCGGTGGGCCCCTCGTCGAAGGCAATACGCACCGGCAAGCGCTGAGTGATCTTGGTGAAATTGCCCGAGGGGTTGGGGTCCGGCAGCAGGGCGAACTGGCTGGTGGCCGCGCGCCCGATGTTGGTGATATGGCCCGAGAACGTCTCGTCCGGGAAGGCATCTACCGCAATCGCGACCGGCTGGTCGATGCGCAGCTCGCTGATGTCGGTCTCCTTGATTCGGGCTTCCACCCACAGCTTATCCGGATCATGCATCATCAGGATCGGCTGGCCGGCGCCGACATACTCGCCCTGATCGATGAGCGTCTTGTTGACCACACCGGCGATCGGGCTGGGCACCTGCAGATCGGCGATCCGCAGCGTTTCCTGGTTCAGCTTGGCCTTGGCCTGCGCCAGCTCCTTTCGTGCCACCTGGCGCTGGAAACGCAGCACTTCGGGGTTGGGCAGCGGCGCCTGCACGCCATTGAGAAAGCCAAGGTGGGCATTGTCGGCCTGGGCCTGATTGACCGCGACTTCCTGGCTGGCCTGGTGGGCTTCCGCCTGGGCAGCCTCAAGGGTGTAGTAGTCGCGATCACGCTGCTGCTGCGACACCGAATGCTGCTTGAGCAGTTCGTCCGAGCGCGTGTAGTCGCTTCGGGCCTGCTCCAGTCGCGCCTGAGCGGCTTGCTCGGCCGCCTTGCTGGCCTCGAGCTGCTGGTTGGCGATGTTCAGGCCGCCCTGAAACTGCCGGTTGGCCAGCGCCAGCCGCGCTTCCTGGTGATCCAGTCGTGCCTGCATGGCGTCGACGCTGGCCTGCAGGGTGGCAAGCTTCTGTTCATCGGGTTCGCTGTAGAGCTTGGCCACCGCATCGCCCCGCTCGAGGCGGTCACCTTCAATAATGCTGAAATCGGTCACCCAGCCCGACAGTCGGCTGCTGACGGTGACCTGATTGGCCATCACCCGAGCATCCTGAACGCTGACATGGCTGAGGCGATGCAGGATCGCCATGCCACCCCAGGCCAGGCAGAGCGCGACCACGACTGCCAGCGCGGCCAGCTTGAACGTGGCCCTGCCGGTGAGGCGGCGAGGCGTGGAAGTCGACGACGTCATGGGCATAAGTCCTTGAAAAGGTAATTGAAAAAATCATTGGATGAGGACTTGGCTGAGTCCTTGAATGAGTCCTTGAGTCAGCACTTCAACAGTCCTTCAAGCGGCCAGGTCAAAAGGCTCAAGTGTAGGGCGCGCGCTGCCAGCGGCTCAGCAGGATCGAGGGAATCGCGACCACCAGCAGACTGGCGACCAGCAGCCAGAAGCCGTCCTGATAGGCGAGGATTGAGGCCCAGATCGCCTCGACCCGGCCCGTCAAATAGCCGGCCATGGCCTGCTGGTGGTTGGCGGGCACGCCCAGGCGACCCACCAGTTCAACGAGCTGACTCATCTGCTGCTGGGCCATGTCGTTGCCCGCGGTAACGCCAGCGTTGAGTTGCTGGCCATGCAGCGCGGAGCGTCGGTCGAGCAGAATCACCAGGCCCGCGGTCCCCATGGCGCCGCCCAGCTGCATGGCAAAGTTGATCGCCCCTGAGCCATAGCCGGTGAGATGTCGTGGCAGGCCGGAGATCGCCTTCGACAGGGTCGGCGGCGGAAAGGACGCCATGCCCACCGACAGCACTGCCATCGCCGTGGCCAGATACGCGAAGGAGGTGTTCCAGTCCATCTGCGCCATCTGCCAGGCCGAAAATACCGTGCAGGCCAGCCCCGGCAAGGTGATCCAGTGCGGCGGGTAGCGATCGCTGAGCCAGCCCACCATCGGCACCAGGATGCCCAGCACCGCGGTGGAGGGCAGGAAGATCTGACCGGCGCTCACCGGGCTGTAGTGCAGCACCGACTGCACGAACTGGGGCAGCAAGTACATGATGCCGTAGAAGGTCCCGCCGAACAGAAACATCGCCAGGGTGCCGACCAGGAAGATGCGATAGCCAAATATCGACAGATCCAGCAGCGGGTGAGCGGTACGCTTCTGCCAGACCACGAAGACACCGGCACAGGTCAGCGAGAGCAGCACCAGTGCGGGAATACGTGGGTCGTACCACCCCCAGCGCTGGCCATTGGACAACGCCGTCAGCAGCGCGAACACCGCAGCGAATAGCAGCACCACGCCGGCCCAGTCAAAGGGCGGGCGCGGGCCTTTTTGCTCGCGGGCCGGCAGGAAAAAATACCCCATCACCGCCGCCGCAAGACAGATCGGCAGGGTAATGAAAAACACATAGCGCCAGGTGAAGCTCTCGACCAGCCAGCCGCCGATGACGGTGGCCAGGGTCAGCGGTAGCCCAAGGCACATGCCGTACATCGCCACGGCCATGCCCCGCTCCTGGGGCGGGTAGGCGGCGAACAGCGCCTGCATGGCCACCGGCCGGATCAGTCCTGTCATCGCGCCCTGCACGACCCGGGCGCCGATCAGCGCCATCATGCCCTGCCCCAAGCCACCCAGTATCGAGGCAACCATGAACACCACCAGCAGACCGATGAAGGTGGCGCGCTGACCAACCGCGGATACCAACCAGGGCGCGATCAACAGCGACACCGTGGTCGAGGCCAGAAAACCGGTGGAGAGCCACTGCACCTGGGAGTTGCTCATGCCGAAGGCGCCCTTGATGTAGGGAATCGCCACGTTGACGATGGTAATCGACATCCCCAGCGCCACCAGACCGAGCATCACGGTGAGGGTCACCCACAGCTTGTAGCGGGGACCATAGCGCTCGAACAGCAGGTCTACCTGGCTCATGGTGCCCCGCCATGGCACCGCCACGGCGCGCGAATGTCAGTGTCTTGTTCGAACAAGCGACGCTCCCCCTGTGGGTAATCAATGACATGAGTAATCAATAACGTGAGTAATGACGTGATAAATGACGCGCCGAATGCCGTGATCGCCGTCTTCATGGCGATCGAGCTGCCTGCTGTCATCGTTAGGCAGGCCCAACCTGGGCGCTCTAGCACCCCTGGAAGCACTTCCCGGCGCCTCGCATGACGCGGTTTTAGCGGTGTTAGCAGATGAAAAACGGCCGGCATCGCGCAGGCCGCAGAGATAGAAAAACACCGAAGGGGCCGGGTGGAACCGCATTCCCCGTGTGGGGCGAGCGGGGACGTACGCCCAACGCTAAAAATAGCGAGTATATAGTTTTCAGGCTAACAAGATAACCCACCACACCAAGTCGAATGCCTGCTCGGCGTGGCGCAAAGGTGACGATATCGACAGGTCACAGACACAAGAAGGCCCGTGGCAGTGCCACGGGCCTTCTTGTGTCTGTCTCGTTTTCGCCAGGTGACCTAGGTCAGAATCGAGCTTTCCCGCAACCTGCGACGAGCTTCGTCTCGACTAAATGATTCACTTGGGCATATCCGCATCGCGACCAGCACCAGGGAATGCCACGATCACATTGTCGCGAGTGACGAGCGCAGCAGGGGGCATTGTCGAGCCGGATGCAGCATCCATAGCCTGAAGCACTGCCTGGGCACCTGATCCATCGAAATTCTCCTCAAGAATCTCCATGCTATTGATTTCGCCGCACTCTTCACAATAACAGCGCACCGAATGGTGGTAAGGCGTGAACCGACGCCACTCACGCGGCTCCCGTGTTACCTCGATCGCACCACATGAGCACATGATGATATAACTTTCATGAGGCCCCGCCCCTAGCAAAACACGCTCCATGCGTCCCTCGTCTTATCTGACCTTATCTACATGGATTCAGCACCACGCGCGTGAATTCTCCGGGGCGGGCAGTGAAAGCATTAAAAATCCCTACTGCAGCATACCCTACCCCCTAAAAAGACCACTAGGGCAGGCTGTAACCATCATAACTACTGTGATTACCCCCAATCACACGACACCATGATCACGACGATCTCGCCTGCTTAGAGCGCAGGACAGACCTCGCATCCTTCATTTTCAATGCCAGACCACCAAAATGAACTGGCGGTAAAGAAAACAGCTGATTTATAGCACTGTTCCCATAGTAGCTATAGCCGAAAAGACGACAAGTTTTTTCTCGATAATCCTGCCATTGCTAATAAATTAGTCGACTATCTCGCAGGTTCAGCAGCCGAGCCGCTCCGCCAGGTCGATCAACGACGTGGTATGCAGGTCGTTATCGAGCGCACCAGATGCATCCTTGGAGGTTGCCACCCCGAACTCATGTGGGCGCTCCACGTAGGCCGCCCGCAGCCCCTGGCGACGTGCACTGTCGAGATCCTCTTGATGGGCTGCCACCATCATCACCGCCGCAGGCGGCACATCGAACACCTCGCCAACGCCAAGATAGGTAGCGGGATGCGGCTTGTACTGGCGGAACACCTCGGCAGATAAGATGCAGTCCCAGGGAAGCCCGGCACGCTTGGCCATGTTGGTGAGCAGGCCCAGGTTGCCGTTGGAGAGCGTACAGAGCGTAAAGCGACGTTTGAGGCGCGTAAGCCCTTCCACCGCATCGGGCCAGGGATCGAGCCGGTGCCATACCCGGTTGAGGTGGCGCTTGTCAGCTTCGGAAAGTGAGGTGATGGCGAAGCGCTCAAGCAGCTCATCGAGAATGCCACGATGCAGGTCATCCAGACGCGTCCAACCAAGCTCGCCAGACTGCACCCGCTGCATCGCCGGCTTGTAGCCTGCCCGCCAGGCCAGCGCAAACTCGCCGCCATCGACACCCAGCCCCAGCGCATCGACCTCGCGGGCGATGGAGCCATGCCAGTCGACCACCGTGCCGAACACATCGAAGGCCAGCACCTCAGTATCTTGTCCTGCTTCCATCACTGCCCCCTTTCATGATCCTCGTCGTTGATTGATATCCCTCGCCCCGTTATCACCCACAGTGGCCTAGCCGTCCAGCCGGGGCTCGACGTCGGCCTAGGTATCGTCACTAGCTCTATCTACCAGTCTAAAGAGGAAAAAGGAAAGCTCTGTTTCTCCGCCCACGTGATTAGGCACAGTTCAGATACAGAATTAGAGTTGGAGCATATGACAACAAGCTTGTTTAGGCCCGGAAATATCGTCTTGGAAAATGCTGCATGCTCCTTCATCCACGTTATGCATGCACAATGATTGGTGCCATCCTGCCAAGATATACATCCGCCCCCAAAACCAGCAGATTGGGGGTACGGATGACACGCTGCATTAAACGAAAACCTTACCGGAGTATTAAAACTTTCTGGGCATGGCAACGCGGATATAAATTGCACAATAACCAAGGCAGTGAATAACCATTGATCAGGCGGTCAGCCGAATATCAAAAGGGGACCATCTCATCCCTGGACGACAATCGAGCCCTGGCCTTTGCCAATCGCTCGAATTCGTGCGCTGGAATGGGAGGACTGAACCAGTACCCCTGCCCCCAAGCCTTTCCCGTGGACATGTCGAGCAACAGCTGACGCTGGTGTTCAGTTTCGATGCCCTCAGCGATGGTGTGAAGATTAAGGCTACTCGCCATCTGGTGAATGATGGCGACCAAGGCTTCGCCCTTGCTATCCGGCCGATCCAGCTCGTTGACGAAACTGCGATCAATCTTCAGAGACTGGAGAGAGAGGTGCTGTAACCGACTCAGTGAAGAATAGCCGGTACCAAAGTCGTCAATGGCAAGCTGAAACCCTTGGTCGTTCAGCGCTTTTAGCAATGCTTCGGTCTTTGCCGGATCTTCCATCAGGGCATTCTCTGTGACCTCCAAGTGTATCCAGGATGGGTCGACATAAGGTTTAACCAAGCCGGCGAAGTGTTCGGCATCTCCGTTCGGGTAGAGCTGATTGATGCTGAGATTGACCGCCATGCTCAGTTCTAACCCCTGATTATGCCAAGCGCGCAGCTGGCGGGCAGCCGTTTCCAGTACCCAGTCGCCGATGGGGTTGATCAACCCTATTTTTTCTACCAGTGGCATGAACGTGCCTGGCGACAGGACCTCACCATCGTCCTGGGGCCAGCGGATCAGTGCTTCGGCCGCAACAATTCGGCAGGAGCTGAGCTCGAATATCGGCTGGTAATAGAGCTCGAATTGCTGCTGCTCCATTGCCTGGCGCAGCCTTGTTTCCAAAGAGAAGCGTTGCTGATGACTGTCCGCGATATCCTTTGAAAACAAATAGCTTTGCCCACCTCCCTGGCGCTTCGCTTCATACATTGCCTTGTCAGCATTCTCGATCAGAAGGGTGGGATCACGGCCATGCTCCGGAATCAGGGTGATGCCCACGCTAGCGTTCAGATGATGAGTGTAGCCACCCACCGTCAGCGGTTCGCCCAAGTGGGCGATAATCCTGTTGGCTAGACGATGAGCGATATCGACAATCTTCACGAAATCCTGTTGGGGGCCATTGCGTACCGCACCGCTAATTACCACAAGGAACTCGTCACCACCTTGGCGGACCACCAGGTCGGAATCGCGCACCGAAGCTTGTAAGCGCTGGGCAAGTTGTCGCAGGACCTCGTCGCCCACCTCGTGACCCAAGGCGTCATTGATTGGCTTGAAGCCATCAAGATCGATGAACAGAATGGCGTATTCGGTCGCTCGTGTTTCAGGAGTCGATAAAATGTCATCCAGATAATGGATCAGATGGCGACGGTTGGGGAGTCCGGTTAACGCATCGGTATAGGCAAGATAGTGGATTTCGGCAGCCTGCTGTTCGCGGACACTATGAGTGCGCAATGAATCCAATCCGAACACGAGATTGGCGGCGAGACGCTCCAGCAACTGGCATTCTTTGTGGTCAAAGTGGTCCGTTCGATTGGAGTAGATGGTGAGGCAACCCGACGGGCCAGATTCAGTCTTCAACGGCAGCATGATGGCTGCAGCAAGCTGGTGCGTTATTGCGCGTTCGCTCAGGGGGGGAAAAGGGGAGCGTATCGGCAATATCATTGACAACATGAGTTGTGTTGGTGCGAATGCACCAAGAGATAGTGTCAGCGCATGGTGATGGCTTGCTCAGGTTCTGCCTTAAGTCTGGGACGAAAGCTCGAGAAGGGCCGGCCCAGGCACAGATTTCAAATGCAGAATCGCTCTGCTCGCCATTGAAACCAATCCACGCCAGGTTGTAACCATCCTCATCAACAATGGTTTGGCATAGGGACCTGATTAGCTCACTTTCGGATTCTGAGCGCACCACGATACTGTCGCAGGCACTCAGGGTCCGCAGGGCGCTGACCACACCGACTAATTGTCGTCTAGCGTCGTCCTGTTCTCTCGCCAGAGTCCTCAGGCGCAGCAGGTTGTTGATTCGGGCTTGCAACTCCACTTGGCTAGTAGGAATACGCAAAATGTCATCGACACTCTTGCCCAGTTCGTCGGCAACTTGAGGGTGGGGGGCTCCCCGGCTCTCGACCACCAGCAATACCGGCAGCACCATAGGATTGGCACGACGGCGAAGGTCACGGATCAGCTTGTAATGTTGCCGCAAGCATGCGACATCAATCACCACTAGATCTACCTCTTGAGCAAGAGATTCATGGCCTCCGAAGAAGCCGTGTTTCAGATGGAATGCCTGGCCCAGCAGCCGTTCGAGCAATTCTCCATTTGACGGATTTGCCAGGGCTACGGCGATTCGCGGGGACTCTTGATGAGAGCTATTAGGTGCAGTCACGTGGCATCCTGGGTGTTGGTCATCACTTCCGGCACGCCGCCCAGAATGCCCCGCAGCCCATGAAACGGCTGGCCGACTCTCAGTCCTTCAGGGGCAATTTCGAATTCGCGCAGAGTTCTTTCGAAACCGCCAGCGCGTTTCTTCAATACACCAATCGATTTGCGTAGTTCGCTATCAAGCTCGATGTAACGGAGCATGATGATATTGTCTGCGAGATAGCTGAGTCCGTACTCCGTCACCCGAGCCTGCTGGCCGGTAATCGCAAAGACCTCGTTGATCAGAAGTACGGTCACCCCCATGTTGACGAGGTAGCGACATAGGGCATGGACACGCTGCTGCAGTTCGTCACCCCGCACCGACTGTTGATAGCCGGAAAGGCTGTCGATCATCACCATGGTCGTGCCGAACTCTTCAATCTCGACACGTGCACGGGCGGCAAATTCGTCCGGGTTGTAATGCAGTGGTTCGACTGTTTCAAAGTTCAGGTGGCCAGCGGCGATCATTTCTTGCACAGGCAGACCAACTTGCCGGCATCGAGCAAAAAATGTCGAAGCGCCTTCGTCAAAGGAGTAGATCACCGAGCGCTCGTGGCGCTTGGCGGCTTCACTCATCAACTGGGCACCGAGAGTGGTCTTGCCCACCCCGGTAGGCCCTGACAACAGAGTTACTGTTCCCCGCTCAATCCCGCCGTGGGTGAGGGCATCAAATTCCGGCAGCCCAGATCCAAGAGGAGTATGTTCTACCTGCCGGCCATGATGGCTGGGCTCCAGGCGCGGATACAGCGTTATGCCCCCGTCACCCAGGCTAAAATAGTGCGCGCCATTGGCAAACGAAGAGCCACGCAACTTGGTAACCCGGCACTGACGCTCGCTTTCGGTTTGTTCCAGAGTAATGACACCGTCGCTAAGAAAAGCAAGAGTGTCATCATTGTCGCCTGGCTCTTGTTCCGAGGTGAACATTATCGTCGCCCCCTCAGCCGTAAGCTTTCGCAACAGTGACATAACCTGCTTGCGAAACAGGAAAGTATCGGCCGAGAGATAGCGCATCTGACTTAGAGAGTCGATCAGAATGCGTTTTGGCTGGTGCTCCTGAACGTAGCTTAAAATGCTGTCGTGGATACTATTGCCTTCCACGTCCCAGCTCTCCAGCAGGGTATACGTGTCGCCGGACTCCTCTTGTCCTGGCGAAAGGTCCAGCACATCCACGCCGTCCATCGACAAACCACTGCGCTTCGCGTTTTCGCGCAGCTGCTGCTCAGATTCGCCAAGACTGACGAACAGGCTGCCCGACTGGGAGTCATTGATCAGGAAGTGGAGGCCGAGAGTGGTTTTGCCCGAGCCAGGACCACCTCGGATCAGGTAGGTGCGCTGGGGGATCACCCCTCCCCGGAGAATTTCATCGAAACCTCGAACGCCAGTGCGAATGCGGCCATCAGTTAAGGGGGGCATGTCTTTCTCCCGCGTTGAAAGTCACTCTAATTGCTACCATCAAATTGCACTACATAAGTTAAGCCCCCTGATACAGGTCTTTCGCACGGCCCCCTAGCATTTCATGGTATGATTTATACTTTCGACCAGCCTAGAAACTATAGAGTTAAAAACCACCTCTGTGGTGATAAAAATAACACCTGAGAGAAAGGCCTTCAACATCGCGGCGTCATCCACCAATGATTAGGCGATCCTGAAGAAACCTGCTCTTGAAGGGCTACCCCATTGCAGAACGTTCAGTATGAAAAAAGACATTAGAGAAAAATCGGCACCCGAGGGCTCACACTCAGGCATGATATTGGAACTTGAGAGAGGGTTTTCGAAGCGCCTCAAGCAAGCGATTGGCAACCGCTCCATTCATTCCATCGCCAAGTCCTGCGGGATGAGTGACAGCCTGATCAGAAAATACCTCACCGGTTCGCTACCCGGCCTGGACAAAGCGCTCATTCTAGCCGTCGAGACGGGCGTCAGCCTGGAATGGTTGGCTACTGGCCAAGAGCTGCCTGAAAAACAACCAGAGTCCGTATCCGTCAAGCCCTCACTGGACGTCGAGCGGATGGAAGCTGTGATTGCCAAGACCCGGAGAAATTTCTTGGACCGGGGAATCAGCTTGTCACCAGAGGAAGAGGCGAAAATTATAAGGCTGATCTACGAGTTAAATTCCGAGGATGCTGAAAACTCGAAGAATCTCGGATTCGGCGACGGAAAGAGCGAAGCCATGGACATCCCCTTCTCTTCATTTGACGTCGCGAAACCTGACATTGCCGATTAAAGGGTCCCGGAGCCACGCCCACAGCTCCCCGACTCCTGGAAATCATCTTCCGGCTATACCAAATGTTAGGCGCCAGTTCTTTTCAGAAAAATTAACATTAAAAAACACATGTTATCTTCATGAACACCTATATAAAAACCAGCATTATAGTTTCTGACTGGAGCGAAAATGATAACCTGAATTTATACGGGGAAATAACTTGATCACGTCATCGTTAACACCAATAAAAAAATATCGTTGTTTTTTTCCATCTGGCAAATACCTAAAAAAACACTGGTGGCATACTGCCCTTCCACCGCTTCGCGGCTCCCGAATGTCACTTCTAGCCGAGAGCTGCTACTGCACTGGCATCCTGCAAGATGGCGTTAACGCCTTAGTCCCTTGCTGCATCGAACACGCAATAAAAAAGTCGAAAATATAGCGTATAATGGCTGAAGATCCCCCCCCCACATCGGATCTCCATGACGCCCATCGAAGCGAAAAATCTGCCGGTCTCCGAGGTCGCCTGCTCGAACTGTCAGGCCTGCTGCTGCCGGCTAGAGGTGGTCATCTTGACCGATACCGGCGTGCCGGAACGCTACATCGAGGTGGACGAGTGGGGCGGAGAGACCATGCACCGCCTGGAGGATGGCTGGTGCTCGGCACTCGATCGCGACACCTTGATGTGCTCAATCTACGAGAACCGGCCGCTGATTTGCCGGGAATTTGAAGTGGCGTCGGATGAGTGCCTTACCGAACGCGCGGCGAGCATGTAGCGAATTCAAGAACGGCTTATCCAGCCAAAGCTTCCCTCTTGCCCAAATCAGCCCGGCCTTGGCCGGGCTGATGCTTGTGGGCTGATACTTGCTATCGACTCAGTGGGCTTCATCCCAGTTGATGCCGCTTTCGGCCTCGACGATTAGCGGCACCCTCAAATCGGCGGCGTCACGCATGCGCGCCTTCACGGCATCGATGAAGTCATCGACCTGCTCGTCCTTCACCTCGAAGACCAGTTCGTCGTGCACCTGCATGACCATCCAGGCATCCATTTCGCCCTCCATCAGCCAGGCGTGCACGTCGATCATGGCGCGCTTGATGATATCGGCGGCGGTGCCCTGCATGGGTGCGTTGATGGCGGTGCGCTCGGCAGCCTGGCGGCGGCCTTGGTTCTGCGCCTTGATCTCGGGCAGGTAGAGCCGGCGGCCAGCCACGGTCTCGACGAAGCCGTCTTCTGCAGCCTGGGCGCGAATGCCCTCCATGTAGCGGGCAACGCCGGGATAACGGTCGAAGTAGCGGTCGATGTAAGTCTGCGCCTGGTTGCGCTCGATGTTGAGCTGCTTACCAAGCCCCCAGGCGCTCATGCCGTAGATCAGCCCGAAGTTGATCGCCTTGGCGCTGCGCCGCTGCTCGGTGGAGACCTTGTCGAGCTCGACGCCGAACACCTCGGCGGCAGTAGCGGCGTGAATGTCACGATCCTCGGCGAAGGCCTCGAGCAGGCCTGCATCCTCGGAGAGGTGCGCCATGATGCGCAGCTCGATCTGGGAATAGTCGGCGGCGACGATCTTGTAGCCTGGCCGGGCAATGAAGGCCTGGCGGATCTTGCGCCCTTCCTCGGTGCGGATCGGAATGTTCTGCAGGTTGGGATCGCTCGATGACAGCCGACCTGTGGCGGTGACTGCCTGGTGGTAGCTGGTGTGCACCCGGCCGGTGGCCTTGTTGACCAGCAGCGGCAGCTTGTCGGTGTAGGTCGACTTGAGCTTGGAAAGCCCGCGATGCTCAATGATCACCTTGGGCAGCGGGAAGTCCAGCGCCAGCTCCTCGAGCACCGCCTCGGCGGTGGAAGGCGCGCCCTTGGGGGTCTTCTTCTTGACCGGCAGCTTCTGCTCCTCGAAGAGGATCTCGGCAAGCTGCTTGGGCGAGCCCAGGTTGAACTCGCGGCCGGCGAGCTCGTGGGCGCGGGCCTCAAGCTCGCGGATGCGCGTCTCGAGCTCGCGACTCTGGGTGTGCAGGCGCTCGGCGTCCAGCGCCACGCCGGTACGCTCGATGTGCGAGAGCACAGGAATCAGCGGGCGTTCGAGGGCGTCCAGCACCTCGGCGACGCGCCCTTCCTGCTCGAGGCGCGGGCGCAGCTCGTGGTGCAGACGCAGGGTAATATCGACGTCCTCGCAGGCGTAGGGGGCGGCCTGTTCGAGAGCGATCTGGTTGAAGGTCAGCTGCTTGACGCCCTTACCGGCGATCTCTTCGAAGCTCACCGTCTTCTCGCCCAGGTATTTCAGCGCCAGGGAGTCCATGTCATGGCGGGTGGCGGTGGAGTTGAGCACGTAGGATTCGAGCATGGTGTCGTGCAGCGGCCCGGCCACCTTGATGTGGTAGCTGGCCAGCACCGAGATGTCGTACTTGAGGTTCTGCCCGATCTTGGCCTTGCTGGCATCCTCCAGCAGCGGCGTCAGCGCCTTGAGCACGGCCTTGCGATCGAGCTGGGCGGGAGCATCGAGGTAGTCGTGCGCCAGCGGAATATAGGCGGCCTCGCCGGCTTCCAGCGCCAGGCCGACGCCGACGATCTCGGCCTCCATGTAGTTGAGGCTGGTGGTCTCGAGATCGAAGCAGAACGCCTCGCTGGCCTCGAGACGCTCAAGCCAGGCATCGAAGTCGGCCTGTTCGAGAATCACCTGATCCACGCGCTGCGACGAGGGAGTGTCGGACTCGGCTTCGTCTTGGTCATCCCCCTGGTTTTCGTCAGACGCGCCCGAACCGGCGGTGGCCGATTTGCCTTCGCCAACCTCGTCCTTGCCTTCTAGCAGGTCGGAGAGCCAGGCCTTGAATTCCATCTCCCGGTACAGCTCAGTCAGCGCCTCGCGATCCGGGTGGGCGATGTCGAGATCATCAAGCCCCACCGGCAGCTCGCAGTCGGTCTTGATGGTGGCGAGCTTATGCGACAGGTAGGCCTCGTCGCGGTGCGCGTCGAGCTTTTTACCGAGCGTCTTGGCGCCGCGGAAGCTCAGCGTCTTGATGCGCTCCAGATCACCGTAGATGGTGTCGAGGCCGCCCTGCATGCCCTGCAGAAGACCAAGCGCCGTCTTCTCTCCCACCCCCGGCACACCGGGAATGTTGTCGACCTTGTCACCCATCAGCGCCAGGAAGTCGATGATCAGCTCCGGCGGCAGGCCGAACTTCTCGTTGACCCCGTCCACGTCGAGGGTCTCGCCCTTCATGGTGTTGACCAGGGTGATGTGAGCATTCACCAGCTGAGCCATGTCCTTGTCGCCGGTGGAGATCACCGCGTCGCGCCCGGCTTCGGTGGCATGGCGCGCCAGGGTGCCGATCACGTCATCGGCCTCGACGCCCTCGATGCATAATAGCGGCAGACCCAGCGCCTTCACGCAGTCGTGCAGCGGCTGCACCTGGCTGCGCAGGTCATCCGGCATCGGCGGCCGGTGCGCCTTGTACTGCTCGAACATCTCGTCGCGGAAGGTCTTGCCCTTGGCATCGAAGACCACCGCCATCGGGCTGTCCGGGTACTGCTTGATCAGGCTCTTGAGCATGTTGAGCACGCCCTTCACGGCCCCGGTCGGCTGGCCCTTGGAGGTGGTCAGCGGCGGCAGGGCATGGAAGGCGCGGTACAGGTACGAGGAGCCGTCGACGAGGACGATGGGCGGGGTGGCCATAAATACCGATTCCTTGAGCAAGATCACTGCCACCCATGATACGCAGCTCCCTGCATCACGTCAGGCTCGCCTGGCGCTAGCGAGCTGACCTACACTAGCGATAGAAACGTGAACACTGTTTCGCTAATAGTCTGCCAGTGCGCGTACTGCTACGTGTACTGACTTACGCGAGGAGCCCTCCATGCCCGCCATGTCACGTCGTTCGAACCTTTTTAACCTTGCTCTCAAACACGGCCACAAGATCGTCTCCGGCGCTGGACTGCCGCTGATGTTGAGCCTGTGCTTGTGTTTAAGCCTAGCCGCTGCGGCCCCGGCACTCGCCCAGTCCACCGATGTCGAACCGGACGTCACCATCCGCCAGCAGGAAGATCGCACCATCGAGGAATACCGGGTCAATGGCCAGCTCTATGCGATCAAAATCACGCCCAAGGTGGGGCCGTCCTATTTCCTGATCGATGAAGACGGTGATGGCAACTTCGCCCGCCAATCCGGCGATCAGGTCGCGATCCCCAGCTGGGTGCTGGTCGAGTGGTAGGTCGGCGCTCGGCACAGAACCTGTTGGCTTAAGAGCCTGTTTCAATCACAGGACTTGCCCCAGCCGAAGGACTGATGACGTGGGCCGTGCATCGCGCCGGCAAGCCGGTACAATGTTCCGTTTGGCATTCCGGGCGAGAGAGACATGGCCGTATTCACCCCGCTTGACGACGCGCAGGTCGCGGACTTCCTGACACGCTTCGAGGCAGGCTCCCTGACGGGGCTGAAGGGCGTGGCCAGCGGTACCGAGAACACCACCTATTTCGTGACCACCGACTCCCGTGAGCTGGTACTGACGCTGTTCGAGCAGGGCGAGCACGAGGAACTGCCGTTCTTCGTCGACCTGCTCGACTACCTGGACGAGCACCGCCTGCCGGTGCCCGGCCCGCTTCACGACCGCGATGGGGTCGCCTTGCAGAGCCTCGCCGGCAAGCCCGCGCTGCTGTTTCCGCGTTTGCCCGGCAAGCACCCCAGCGCGCCGAGCACCGCGCAGTGCAGTGCACTCGGCGATGCCCTCGGCCACATGCACGCCGTGTCGCGCCACTTTGAGGGACAGCGCCCCAACCCCCGCGACCTGCACTGGCTGGTCCCCATGCACCACCGGGTATTGGCCTACCTCTCTCCTGAAGACCAGACGCTGATGAGCGATGAGATCGACGCCTACCAGGTCTTCTTCGGCGATGCGCCCGACCTGCCCCAGGGCGCCATCCACGGCGACCTGTTCCGCGACAACACCCTGTTCGACGGCGAGCGGCTGGGTGGCCTCATCGACTTCTACAACGGCTGCACCGGCGACCTGCTCTTCGATCTGGCGATCGTCATCAACGACTGGGCCACCGACGACGACGGGCGCCTGAACAAGGAGCGCCACGACGCCATCCTCTCGGCTTATCAGGCCCGCCGAACGCTGACCAGCAACGAGCGGGATGCCTGGCCGATGATGCTGCGCATGACCGCACTGCGCTATTGGCTCTCGCGGCTGCTGGTGGTCTACGTGGACCCGCCGGCTCACGACCTCACGCCCCACGACCCCGAGCGCTTCCGCACCATCCTCGGCCAGCGCCTCGAGGGTGCCCTGCCGCTGCCGGCCTGATCGCACACCGGCGACGCACGAACTCGAGTCAGCCCCATGACGCCCGCCGACGGATTTGGCGGGCATCGTCGTTTGCGGCGTCACCCCCTCACCGCTCGGCATGCTGTCCGGAAAACGCTAAGGTTGCGTTAAGTCATGGCCGATAAGGTGTTTCGCCGCTTATCCAGGACGCCACGCCGTCACCCATGCGGCCCATGTCGAGTGCGTTACATATCGCATTGCATCGCGAACAGAGAGGCCTAGCGCCAAGGAGCCCTAATGACACGATCCCCCCAGCTTGGCAACGCGCTGACGCTGCTTGGCCTCTACCTGTTGGTGACGCTGGCCGCCCTCGCCCGGCCCTATATCCCGATCGATGAGACCCGCTATTTAAGCGTGGCCTGGGAAATGTGGGACAAGGGCCAGTTCCTGGTACCGCACATGAACGGCGAGACCTATTCCCACAAGCCGCCACTGCTGTTCTGGCTGATGCATCTCGGCTGGACAGTCAGCGACGTCAACGGCGTCTGGCCCAAGCTGATCATGCCGCTGGCGGCCCTGCTCGCTCACTTTCACCTCTATCGCCTGGCGCGGCGCATGGGTACCGCCGAGTTCGCCTGGCGCGCCACCCTGATTCTGGGGGCAATGCTGTTGTGGGTGACCTACAGCGGCGTGGTGATGTTCGATGTGCTGCTCACCGCCTGCATCCTGGGCGCCATCGTGCCGTTGATCAGCGCCGATGGCAGCGTGCCCGGTCGCAAGCAGTGGCTCACCGCCGGGATGTGGCTGGGGCTTGCGCTGCTGACCAAGGGGCCTGTGGCGCTGCTCACCTGGGGCATCGTGTTCCTCAGCGCTCCGCTGTGGCGTGAAAAGACGCCGGGAGGCTGGTGGCGCGGCGGCACAATGGCGCTTGGTGTAGGCATCCTGATGCTGCTGTGCTGGGCGCTGCCCGCCGCCTGGCAGGGCGGTGAAGCCTTTGCACGGATGCTGCTGTGGGGCCAGACCGCCGATCGCATGGTGAACGCCTTCGACCACGCCCGCCCCTGGTACTGGTACCTGTACTGCCTGCCGCTGCTGCTGTTTCCCGCCGTATTCTGGCAGCGCTTGTATCCGCGGCGTCGGGCCGCATCCACCTTGTCCGGCTCTCAATCACCCGATGCCGAGCCTGATACCGATTCGGCACCCACCACGGTCAGCCCGCGCCTGGCGCGCCTGCCCTGGCTGTGGGCGCTGGGCGGCTTCGCCATCTTCACCCTGATCAGCGCCAAGCAGGTGCATTACCTGATGCCGCTGCTGCCGGGGCTTGCCCTGATCGCCGCTCAGGCGCTGGGCCGCGCCAGCAAGGCGCCGACCCGCCTATGGGGGCTTGGCGTGGGCTGGGGCCTGTTGGCAGCAGTCGGCTTCGGGCTGTGGCTGTTCGGCAAGCCGCCGCTTAACGGGGATGTCGACCCGCTGGGCGCCGCTCTGCTGATGGCCATTGCCGCCGGCGCGCTGGCCTGGCGCTGGACGTCGCTCCAGGCGGCGCTGCGCGGCCTGGTGCTGATCAACGGCCTGGCCTTCGTGGCCACCGTGCATGTGATGCTCGCGCCGCTGTGGTCGGCCTACGATGTGGCCCCGCCCGCACGCCTGATCGCCGAATGGCAGGCCAACCGCGGCCCGGTGGGCGTGGACAACATGAGCTATCAGGCGACCTTCCAGTTCGCCGGACGCTTCACCGAGCCTCTCGAACAGCTCGACGACAAGGATATTCCCGCCTGGCGGCGTGCCCACCCCGATGGCCTGGTGGTGCTGCATATCCGCAACAAGGAGGATGCTCCCGAGCAATCGACGGTCTTCACCTACCGCGGCCACTACATAGCGCTGGAGCCGGCGACACCGCCCGACGAGGCCGCCGCGGCTGCCGAGCCCGTTGCACCCACGACAGGGACAGGGACAGGGACAAAGGCAACGACAACGACAACGACAACGACAACGACACCGGATGAGGCCGCAAGCCCCTGACAGTCGCGCTGCCCCGCGTCATAATGCGGCTCCGTTTCCGTCATCGCGCCGGCTCAGGCCAGCTCAGGAGAGCGACATGACCTCACCCGCCGCCAAGGCACGACGCACCTACAACATCGACCAGTGGGGCAGCGGCTATTTCGACGTCGATGACCAGGGCCATGCCCTGGTGCGCCCGCTGGGCAGCGAGGTGGAAGGCCCCAGCCTGCCGCTGGACGGCCTGGTCGACGAGCTGCGCGCGGCAGGCCTGCGCCTGCCGGTGCTGGTGCGCTTCACCGATATCCTTCACGACCGGGTCGAACAGCTCTGCGCGGCCTTCGACTCCGTGATGCAGGACGAGACCTACGGCGGCGGCTACACCGCCGTCTACCCGATCAAGGTCAACCAGCAGCGCCGGGTGGTCGAGGAGATTCTCGCCACCCAGGAGCGCGGGCGCGGCCGCGTCGGTCTGGAAGCCGGCAGCAAGCCAGAGCTGCTCGCGGTGCTCGCCCTCTCCGGCGACGGCCCCTCGCTGATCGTCTGCAACGGCTACAAGGATCGCGAGTACGTGCGCCTGGCACTGATGGGCGAAAAGCTTGGCCACAAGGTCTACCTGGTGGTCGAGAAGTTCTCAGAGCTGGAGCTGATTCTTGAAGAGGCTCGCCGCCTCGAGATCACGCCGCGCATCGGCCTGCGTGCCCGGCTCGCCTCGGTGGGCAAGGGCAAGTGGCAGAACACCGGCGGCGAGAAGTCCAAGTTCGGACTCACCGCCAGCCAGATCCTCGAGGTGGTCGAGCGCTTGCGCGAGGCCGACTCTCTCGAGAGCCTGCAGCTGGTGCACTTCCACCTGGGCTCGCAGATCGCCAACATCCGCGACATCCAGCGCGGCCTGCGCGAGTGCGCCCGCTTCTACCAGAGCCTGCGTGAGCTTGGCGCGCCGGTGGATACCGTCGATGTCGGCGGCGGGCTCGGCATCGACTACGAGGGCACCCGCTCACGCAGCGAATGCTCGATCAACTACTCGATGCGCGAATACGCCGGCAACGTGGTCGCCGCCTTCCGCCAGGCCTGCGATGCCGAGGGCCTGCCCCACCCGCACCTGATCAGCGAATCAGGCCGCGCCCTGACCGCCCACCACGCGGTGCTGATCACCAACGTGATCGGCGAAGAGCGCATCGGTGAAGCGCCCCCGGCGTCGCGCACGTCTCAGGACGGCGAAGTGCAGGAGCTGTGGCGAGTGCACGACCAACTGGCGGCCAGCCAGGAGCCTCGTGGTCTGGTCGAGGCCTACCACGACCTGGTGCAGGCGATGGCCGAGCTGCAGGACCGCTTCGTGCTGGGCCTTGCTGACATCACCGCCCGCGCCGAGGGCGAGGCCGTCTACTTCGCCGCCTGTGGCCGGCTGCGTGGCCAGCTCGATGCCCGCAACCGCGCCCACCGGGAGATCCTCGACGAGCTGGCAGAGAAGCTCGCCGACAAGCTGTTCGTCAATTTCTCGCTGTTCCAGTCGGTACCCGACGTGTGGGGCATTCAGCAGATCTTCCCGGTGCTGCCACTCTCGGGGCTCGACCGGGAACCAACCCGCCGCGCCGTGGTGCAGGACATCACCTGCGACAGCGACGGGCGCATCGACAGCTACGTCGACGGCCAGGGCGTCGAGGCCACCCTGCCGCTGCCGGACTGGCAGCACGACGACGAGAAACTGCTCGGCTTCTTCCTGGTCGGCGCCTATCAGGAAATCCTCGGCGACCTGCACAACCTGTTCGGCGACACCGACTCGGTGGATGCCGCACTGGACGCCAACGGAGACTGGGTGCTCTCCGAGCCGATCCAGGGTGACGACGTGGCCAAGGTGCTCGGCTACGTCAACTTCGATGCCGAGGTGCTGCGCCGCCATCTGAGCCGCCAGCTCGAGGCCAGCGACCTACCTGAAGCGCAGCGCCGCGCCTTCCTCGACGACCTGCATGCCGGGCTCAAGAGCTATACCTATCTGGGCTGATCGCCGTTCAGCCCCCGCTTGAGCGACTTGCCCATATCAGACCATCGCAAACGACACCGCCCCGCCAGTGGCAGCTCACTGGCGGGGCGGTGTCGTGTTGGCCGGGCCCTACTCTCCTCTGGTCCCCTCTGGCCGCCTCTCAGCTAGGGCTTCAGGTGCGCCCGGGCCTCCTCGGCGCTTTCGTAGATATGCGCGGCGACCGAGCGCGCCTCGAAGGCATCGCCGAGTTTCATGCGCAGGAATACGCTGGTGGTGTAGCGGGTAACCTTCGAATAGAAGCGCGCCTCCAGGTCGCTGACCATCTCCGTGTAGGCGCCCAGCAGGTCCTCGTCGATGCGGAAGTGGTCGTAATTGACGATGGCATAGACCTTGCGCTGAAGCGGTGTCAGCCAGGCTTCGACGGTCTCGCGGATGGCGTCGATGTCCGCTTGAGCGCTGATCTTCAGGTTCTCGAAGTTGATGAAGAACACCTCTTCTGCCGCATCGAAGGTGAAGCGCTGGGCCAGCGGCTGATCCAGAAGGTACTCGCGCAGGCCCATTGCCTCGTCACGAAAGATGCGCGCATCCATCAGCCGCGGCGGCACCGGCATCAGCGGCTTGAAGTCCATCAACGCCAGCACGTCCCGCTCGAGATCCACCCCGGGGGCGATTTCATCGAGCACCAGGCCCTCGGCGGTCAGGCGGAACACGCAGCGCTCGGTCACGTAGAGCACCGGCTTGGACTCGGCGGCGGCCAGCGCGCCGCTGAAGGTGCGCTGCTCGACGCTTGCCACGAACTTCTTCACCCCACCCTCGCCGACCCTCACCTCGCCATCGACGATGGCAAGCTCCTCGACCGCCGCCACGAAGGTGCCCATGAACACCACCCGGCGGGCGTTCTGGCTGATGTTGATGAAGCCGCCGGCGCCGGCCAGCCGGGGCCCGAACTTCGAGACGTTGACGTTGCCCTGGCCATCGACCTGCGCCATGCCCAGAAAGGCGATATCCAGGCCGCCGCCGTCGTAGAAGTCGAACTGAGCCGGCTGGTCGATGATTGCCTGAACGTTCAGCGCCGCGCCGAAGTTGAGCCCGCTGGCGGGCAGTCCGCCGATCACACC
The DNA here is from genome assembly GCF_003268885.1 of Onishia taeanensis. Taxonomy (GTDB): domain Bacteria; phylum Pseudomonadota; class Gammaproteobacteria; order Pseudomonadales; family Halomonadaceae; genus Onishia; species Onishia taeanensis_A. Next base: position 4,132 of record NZ_QLSX01000006.1, on the reverse strand, counting down.
GGGCTCGGCGGTCAGGGTCATCAGCTCAAGCACCCGCTCTTCGCTGGCCACCGGGCCGACGCCCTCGGGCATACCGATGCCCAGGTTGACCACGCTATTAGGCTTGAGCTCGAAGGCCGCGCGGCGGGCGATGATCTTGCGAGCCGACAGCGGAATCGGCTCGGGGGCGGCCATCGGCGCCTTGATCTCGCCCGAATAGGCCGGGTTGTAGCGGGTGCCGAACGTTTGCCAGTGGTGCTCCGGGTCGTCGCAGACCACCACGCAGTCAACCAGGATGCCGGGGATACGCACGCTCTGCGCCGGCAGGGAGCCACGCTTGGCCAGCCGCTCGACCTGCACGATCACCAGGCCACCGGAGTTGTGCACCGCCGTGGCGATAGCCAGCGACTCCATGATCAGCGCCTCGCGCTCCATGCTGATGTTGCCAAGGGTGTCGGCGGTGGTGCCGCGCAGCAGGGCCACCTGCAGCGGCAGGGCCTTGTAGAACAGGTATTCCTCGCCATCGATGGGCAGCAGCGACACCCGCTCCTCGGTGGTCACGTCGTTGATACGCCCACCGCCCAGGCGCGGGTCGACGAAGGTGCCGAGACCCACCCGGCTCAGCGTGCCCGGCTTGCCGGCGGCGATGTCGCGAAACAGATGAGAGATGACCCCCTGAGGCAGATTCCAGGCCTGAATGCGGCCCTCGATGGCCAGCTTCTGCAGCTTGGGCACCAGCCCCCAGTGGCCACCGATCACCCTGGCCACCAGTCCCTCGTGCCCCAGATGGTTGAGCCCGCGGTTCTTGCCGTCGCCCTGGCCGGCGGCATACATCAGGGTGAGGTCCCGCGGCTGGCCGGTCGTCACGAAGCGCTCCTCCAGCGCCACCGCCAGATGCTCGGCAAAGCCGATGCCGACGAAGCCACCAGTGGCCACGGCATCGCCATCGCGAATCAGGTTCACCGCCTCCTGGGCGGAGACGACCTTGCCCTTCTCAGTAAAGGGACGGTTGGAGAGCAAGGGGTGGGTCTGGTGGGGCATCGGTTAGCCTCCTGCGTGACGGTCTCGACAACCTAGCACAGCCCCTTGGCGGCACATGTCACGCAGCGCCGACGCGGCCAGGCCTCCTTTCAGCGACGCGCCCCGCCGGCTGCGGCGGGGCGCTGTCATTATCCTGTGCCGGGCACGGTCAGCACGACTTCGGCGCCATCGGCACGGGCGAGCCTCAGGGCGCGACGCGAGTATCGAGCTCGAGCCAGCCGTTGAGATCGAAATGCAGATCGGCATCGCGGGGCAGCCGACCGACGCCTGCCGGGGTGCCGGTCAGCACCACATCGCCGGGCGAAAGTGTGAAGTGGCGGCTCATCTCGGCCAGCAACTCGGGGATCGGAAACAGCAGGTCCGCGGTGTCGCCGGTCTGGCGGCGCTCGTCGTTGATATCCAGCGAGAAATGAAGGCTCGACCAGTCCAGCGGGCCGTTAAGGCGCAGGAAAGGCGACAGCGGGCAGGCCCCGTCGAAGGCTTTGGCGATCTCCCAGGGGTGGCCCTTTTCCTTGAGTCGGCTCTGCACGTCGCGCAGGGTCAGGTCCAGCGCCAGGCCGATGCCGGCCACCGCCTGCTCGGCTTGCTGGGGGCTCGCCTCGGTGAGTGACTCGCCGATCAGCAGCGCAAGCTCGGTCTCGAAATGCACCTCGCCGCGCGACAGGGCGATATCGATCGGCTCCTTCAAGGGCACCGCCGCCGTGGCCGGCTTGATAAACAACAGCGGCGAACTCGGCACCGGGTTATCCAGTTCCTTGGCATGCTCGGCGTAGTTGCGCCCCACGCAGACGATCTTGCCGAGTGCATGGGGAAAGTCCTGACCGTCGCTGAAACGGGGCACGAAATGCATGGGGACGATTCTCCTTACCAGGGCCAGCGCATGGCGCGTAGTAATGACGCGTCGATGACGATGAGAAAGCAGCGAGCGATGCCAGCAATGCGCACCCCTCGCAGTGACTGAGTGTCGTCAGTCTACGTCACCCATGCCCTGGTTAGGTGGCCCGCCACCAAAGAACTAGGCGCTATGCCATCGTTCTAGGTATGAGCCCAGCCTCAGTGCTGCTGAGCGCTCCAGCTTTCTCCCGGGCGATGCGCCAGGAAACCCGGGCGCTTGCGCTTCGCCGCATAGGGCTCGCCACAGGCGTTGTCGCGGCGGTTGTAGACGAAGAAAGCGTTGCTGCGCGGGTCAGGCGACATGTTGGCGTTGGAGCCGTGCAGGGTGTTGCAGTCAAACAGCAACAGCCCGCCCGCAGCACCGGTCGGCGCCTCGATGCCGTGGCGCTCGATCAGCCGGGTCAGCGCCTCGCGGCTCGGCACGCCGAATTCCTGTGTTTTCAGCGACTGCTTGTGGTGATCGTCCGGCGTCTCGCCAAGGCAAGGCACGAAGACCCGATGCGAGCCGGGAATCAGCATCAGCGGGCCGTTGAAGGTGTGGTTGTCGGTGAGCACGATCGAGGCACTGACAGCGTTCATCGCCGGCATGCCGTCCTCGGCGTGCCAGGTTTCGAAATCCGAGTGCCAGTTGAAGCCCTTGCCCTGGAAGCCCGGCTTATAGTTGATGCGTGATTGATGCACGTAGGGCTCGCCGCCGAGAATCTGGCGGGCGCGGCCCATCAGTCGCTCGTCTTCGGCGAGCCTTGAGAAGCGCTCGGAGAGAAAGTGCACCGCAAACAGCGAGCGGATCACCTGGCTGCCCGGCTCAGTGATACTGAAATCACGCCCGGCGTAGTCTTCGTTTTCCAGCAGCGCCTTCAACTCGTCGCGCAGCTCATCGAGTTCGCGCCCAGAAAGAAAGTTTGGTTCGAACAGAAAGCCTTCGCGCTCGAAGCGCTCGAGCTGACCCGGGTCCAATGGGCCATCCTCGGCGCGGCCCTTCACCACCGGCTCCTGACGCTTCAGCCAGGGCATGTCCAACGGCTTCGCTAAGCGCGTGGGATAGGGATCACGCGGCGCGTTAGTGGCTTGTGTACCTTGGCGGGTTGCGGTCTGTACTGACACTAAATCACCTCCATCACTTCTGAAAAAAGCGTCTGTGAAATAGGTTCAGATCCAGCCCGGCACTTGGCCTTGGGTCGGTTCTTCTTGTGATGTGGATCCGTGATTGTTCGCCGCCCCGGCGATGCCATGGGGCAGCCAGCTTAGATGTGCGAACGGGTGCGAGTATTTCAAGGGTCGTTGCATCACCAAAGCGTGGCGTTAGGTGGAGACCACCCGCCCAAGCCTGGCTATAGACGGCACTCACAGGGCGACATAAGGCGCTACGGGGCAAATCGTCCACAAGGAGGTTTGACGCTAGGCGGATGTGGATAGATGAGGCTCTAGGGGGAGTTTTTACCACGCTCACAAAAAAGCCGCCTCGATGGGCGACCTCTTCATATCTAACTACTTGTGTGCTGCTCTTAATGGTGCCGGCACCAGGAGTCGAACCCGGAATCTACTGATTACAAAACTCTATCTGTAAAAGCTGCTTCAGCTCACACCATGCAAAATCAATGCGTTAGAACGCCATCTCCGCTCAATCGCGCAGGGTGCAGCATCCTCCCGTAGACACAATGTGGAAACCACCCCATCATTCCCACAGTTAGGGTTCCCAAGCCTCTATTTCCTCACTTCCAGTGTAGTTCATCACTAATGCAACGCTTTGTTTTGCTCTAGTAACAGCAACATAGAAGCTTGCCGCTGATGTGGGCTTTAGTGGAACACCTTTGCAGACAAGCTCTTTTATAGGATTTGTTGGAATTATCAACACCCTCTCAAATGTCATACCCTTACATGCCCCCTCTGTCAGCCTAGTTGTCCAGTTGGCGATTTTGCCTGAATCCACATCAGAGTGGGCGGCATAGGATTGTTCATGCCACGTTATTCCGAGGAACGTAAGGCCGCGGTGCTAAAGAAGCTGCTACCGCCTGACAACCGCAGTGTGGCGTCGGTGGCCGCCGAGGAAGGCATATCGGATGCGACCCTGTATGGTTGGCTGAAAACATGCCGCCGACAAGGAGTGCCTGTGCCAGGGAACCGTAAGACCGGAGATGATTGGTCAGCTGACGCCAAGCTGGCTGTGGTGATTGAAACGGCTTCTCTATCAGAGACCGAGCTTGGCACGTATTGCCGG
>NZ_QLSX01000005.1 GCF_003268885.1 Onishia taeanensis | reverse complement strand
TCCGTCATGGTAGGTGTCCACTTATTCATAGGTGGGCACCTACTGTGATGGAATTCAGGTACTTTCGGCAGATGGGTTCACCGGCCGGTTACGGATCGCCGACTCCGGGGCTGAGATGAAAGGGCAGTCAGCCTATTCGTGTCTCCGGTCCAAGAGTGTCTCTGGTTCAAGCCTGCCGTTGGAGGACATCGAAGCCCTCGTTCGCAGTAAATCGGTACTGTCTAGCAGGGCTTGGCTCAGGATATGGAGCGGGAAGGTTGAAAAGGGCATGGGCGGTAAGACATGGCGGCGTGCTAAGCGGCCAGTCATCCTGCCATTAGCTGGGGTAGCATGGCGGGACCCGACTTGTGAGCGGGTCTGACGACGGCTAGACTAGCGCCCCTTCACAGGAGAGGTCACATGATTCCCCAGCAGTTGCTGCTCTATTGCCGCCCGGGCTTTGAGAACGATCTCAGCGCCGAAGTTACCGACAAGGCCGCTCAGCTCGGGTGGTCAGGTTACCCCCAGGCGACGCCGAACAGCGGCTTCGTGAGCTTCATGCTTACCGGTGACGAGCCGGCCAATGCCCTGCACCGTGACTTGCCGCTGGCGTCCCTGGTGTTTGCCCGTCAGAGCCTGGTGGCTCTTCCTGCGCTTGAAGGTCTTTCTCGGGATGACCGCCTGACACCGATCATTGAGCAGGTGGTGGCCAGTGGCTGGAGCTTCGAGAGCCTTTGGCAGGAAACGCCTGACACCAATGACGGCAAGGCCTTGAGTGGATTGATCAAGGCGCTGACACGTCCCCTCGAGTCCATCCTGAAGAAACGCGGAGCCCTGCGGCGCAAGGCCGGCGGTCGGCGGCTGCATCTCTACTGGACGGCCGGTGACTCTGTGCAGCTCGGCATGAGCTTTCCGGGTAATCGCAGTGAGCGGCTGGGCGGGATCCTGCGTCTACGCTTCCCCAGAAATGCACCGAGTCGCTCGACCCTCAAGCTCGAAGAAGCCTGGCACGTCTTCGTCCCGCGTGATGAGTGGGAGATGCGCCTGGGCGAGGGCATGCAGGCCGCCGATCTGGGCGCGGCGCCCGGTGGCTGGACCTGGCAGCTGGTGCATCAGGGCATGTATGTTTATGCGATCGATAACGGTCCCATGGACAAGGGGCTGATGGCCACCGGCCAGGTCGATCACCTGCGCGAAGACGGCTTTACCTGGACGCCGCCCAATCGCCTCGACTGGTTGGTCTGCGACATCGTCGACAAGCCGATTCGCGTCGTGGAAATGGTGGAGCGGTGGTTGGTCAAGCGCTGGTGTCGCGAGGCAGTCTTCAATCTCAAGCTGCCGATGAAGCAGCGGTGGGCTGAGGTCGCGCGGTGTCTGGCTCGCTTGGATGATCAGCTCAAGCGAGCGGGCGTCGCCGCCGAGATTCGCTGTCACCACCTGTACCATGACCGTGAAGAAGTCACGGTCCATGTGCGGTTGGAGCACTAGTCAGCTCAACCACGGCCAGTCTCGGCACTGATCAGGCCAGTACGTTTAGCATCAAGGTGACGGTGAGCGGCTAACCTCAAGACTCGGGATAGCAGGTGGCTTCATTCAGGCCATGGCCCGAAAGGGCACTGTGGTCCGGACGTTATCAGCAGTGCTCGTAAAGATTGATTTCTTCATCCTCGACCAGCAGCGGCAGGACGTGCTGCATGACGCGCTCCCGCTCTGGCCCCTGTTGCCATGTCTTCCAGGCGGCCAGATCTCGCCACTGGGTAATCAGCAGGCGTCGGTCAGGGTGGTGGCGCTCGCACAGGCTCTCACCGGCAATGAAGCCGCTGGCATTGATTGAGGCTCTCATGGCGCTGCGCGCCGCTTGGTCGTACTCTTCCTCGAGCCCGGGCATGATGCGCCGCCTGATGAGTACTTTTATCATGGTGCTGCTCCATCGCCCGCAATCGTCACACGTGACTTACTCCTGAACCGCAAATAGTCCTTTACCCGCAACCCAATCGAGAAGCCGATGGCCGATTACGCTGATGACCTGCCAGATCACGATGCCGAACTGGATACCTGTGGCCTTTACTGTCCCGAGCCGATCATGTTGATGCACAACAAGGTGCGGGACATGACGCAGGGCGAGATTCTCAAGGTGGTCGCTACCGATCCAGCGACGACCCGCGATATCCCGAAGTTCTGCAGCTTTCTGGGCCACGAGCTGATCTACCAGCATGAGGGCGAAGAGACCTACCTGTATCTGATTCGCCTCGGCTGACGTCCTCGAGCAGGTGCCGCCTTATTCGTTGCTGATCATCAGGGCCAGGGCCTCGAGAGTCGCCGGGTCCTCCTGCTTGATCCGGTTGGCTATCACTCGCTGAAAGAAGTACACCACCTGATGTCGGCTGTGGCCGGGGTACAGGCAGGCGTCACCGGACACCACCGGCGTTGACTCAATGAGGTCTTCGTCGACCAGCAGGGCCTCGATTTCGCCATTGTTGTAGAGCCGCCAGCCGAAGACCTGTTTGAGCTGCCAGGGCTCATCCTCACTATCCATGCACAGGGCATGGGTGCCGAGAATGTCTGGCAGCTGCTGGATCAAGGTCGACTCGAAGGTTTCCTCGTAGTCGAAGTAGGCGGCGGCATGCTCTAGCTCGAAGACCTTGTGGTCGGGAGCACTGTGGAAGACCTCATCGGTTTCCGGGTCTCGGTAGCCGACGAAGTGACCAAACTGTGGGTCATCCAGCTGATGACAAGGCGTCAGTGCCTCCATCCAGGGCACCAGGCCGACGACTTCTCCATCCTCACGCATGCCCCAGGCAAGCAATGGCATGCCATAGAGCGTTTCCGGGTCAGAGGCCAGATGATAGAGCATTTCCAGCCCATCCAGTTCCGGGGACAACCGGACTAGCCGTTTCTTGGCGCGTTGCCGCTTTCGCATGGTGTCCAGGTCGATGACCTGAGCGGGGCGGGACATCGGAATTCCCATCACAACCCTCCTTAAGCGCGTCATCACGGCATTTGACTAGCCTAGATTCACTATTAGCACAGTCAGTGTATGAAAGTTAAGCCTTCCTTAAGGCTCTTCGTCGGTGCTGCAGCGCCGCATGAGTCGTTGCCAGTGCTGGCGATGGGCCTCCCGGGCGTTGAGAAAGCGTTGCCAGGGGGCCTCAGGATTGTCCAGTGACAGCCAGTTGTGGCGGTAGTCATCGATTGCCTCGCGGGAGACCTGCTGAACGTTGAGCAGAGTCTCCACGGCGCCGAGCCAACTGCCGGCCAGCCGCGTCAGGCCCTCGAGATAGGGGCGCAGTTCGTCATCCACTTGGGTGCGCAGCGCAGGCAAGCGTCCGGCGTCTGCCAGGGGGCAAGAGGACTCGGTGTCAGCGGCGTCGAATAATCGGTTGGCTTCCTCCAGACGCAGGGTGGCCAGCTGGAGGCTACGCAATACCTGGGCGCTCAGGGGCTCTTCACGCAGTGCCTTGAGGTGCTGCTCGAGGGTAGAGGAGTCCGGTTGCCAGTCAGGGTCCAACTGCCGGGCGGTCATGGTACGCAGGTAGGCCAGGGCCGCCAGTGCATCATCAGGACGCGTCAGCGCATCGGGCGGGAGTGGACCACTGGCCCGAGAGAAGCTACCGGTCCACTCTTCAGACCCGAATAGGGCGTTCCAACTGGCCATCGGCATCTGTTCGGCCTTGGTGCGCGCCAGGCGTTCCAGGCGCTGCCTGTCCTCTTCGTCCAGCCGCTTGGCCACCGCCGAATGACGACAGGCCTCAAGTCGCCGCCAAAGCTTGAGCTCATACAGCCAGTGCTGGCTGGGTGCCGCCACCTTGCCGAGCTGGTTGTTGCGATTGGCGACCAGTGCGGCGATCTGGCACTCGCGAAGGGCGTAGATATCGAGCATACCCTCGCGGATGTCGGGGATATCGAACAGTCGGGCGTCGTCTTCGGGAAAGGCCGCGATATTGGCGGGCGAGGCCGAGGCCGGTGGATCGACCTCCAGGGCGGCTGCCAGGCGCTGCTGATAGTCCGTGAACAGCGCATTGACCTCAGTGCCGCGTTCGCAGCCGGTGAGCGTCAGGGTGACAGCCATGATCAGTCCGAGCCGCATCAGGCGCCTGGTAGCGAGCCATGATCCTCGGTTGGGCTCACGGCTACTAGCTGGTCTGAATCGTGCGTTCTCCATTGCTCACCGCCTTGCTGATGGTATGGAGTCTGATGCCCAGTAGCACCGCCGCGACCGTCAGGCCGGCCACCAGGCCAATCCAGTAGCCATGAACGCCGAGCGGGGCCGCAAGGCCGGGCAGGGCACCAATACCGAGCATATGGCCCCCGCCCAATCCGACCAGCCAATAGGCGATCAGCGTGATGATCATGATGATCCGGGTGTCCTTGTAGCCGCGCAGCGCGCCGGCCATGTTGACCTGCAGAGAGTCGGAAATCTGATAGAGCATCGCCAGGCCGATCAGCGACAGGGCGACCTGCTGCACCTCGGTGTTATGAGTGTACAGGGCCAGCACGGGTTCTGCGGCGAACCACAGAATCAGATTGTTAAACAGCGCGATCACAAGGCTCAGGGCGATGCCGTGCCAGGCCACGAAGCGGGCCGTGGCCAGGTTGCCGGTCCCCAGGGTGTTACCGACCCGCACCGTCAATGCCATGCCCAGCGACAGCGGCAGCATGAACAGCAGCGAGGTGACGTTGAGGGCTACCTGGTGAGCCGAGACGACCACCTCGCCAAGACTGGCGATGAACAGCGCGATCAGGGTGAAGAGCGTGACCTCGACGAAAATCGATACGCCGATCGGTACGCCGACGACCAGCAGTTCACGGATTTGCTCGATGTGCGGTCTGGTGAGCGACTGCCACAGGGCGACCGAGCCATAGGCGCGGCTCTGGCGGGTATAAAGCAGCATGGCCAGCGCCATGGCCCACATCGAGATCGCCGTGGCGATGCCGCACCCGAGGGCACCCAGCGCCGGCAGTGCCTTGATGGTCGCTGGCAGTTGCTCACCGAACAGCCCGACCAGGCCTGGGCCGCCATGGATCAGCAGATAGTTGAAGGGGATGTTCACGGCGAGGCCTAAGAGGCTGATCCAGAGCGCCGGGCGAGTATGGTTCATGCCATCGGAAAAGGCCCGCAGTGCCATGAAAAGCGCCGAGCCGGGCATGCCGAAGGCCACGGCGGCCAGGTAGGCCGACGAGCGCTCGGCGACAGCAGGAGGAACACTCATCCAAGTGAAGATAGGCATCACCGCCTGATGCAGCAGCACAGCGACAATCACCCCCATTACCAGGGCGACCCACAGCGCCTGATGGACGCGGGAGCGGATCGTCACCGTGCGTTCGGCGCCGAGCAGCTGGGCGACGATCGGCGTCAGTCCCATCAGCGTGCCGGCCATGAACAGCATCAGCGGCAGCCACAGACTCGAGCCCACCGACACGGCGGCCAGGTCGGTCGCACTGAGCCGACCGGTCATGATCACATCGACGGTGCTCATGCCGGCCTGAGCGAGCTGGGCGCCACAGATCGGCAAGGCCAGGCCCATCAACAGGCGAGTCTGCTTGTACCACTGGGACAGCGGGGAGAGGGATGACGACGACAACGAAGACTCCTTTCGAACGCGGCAAGGCTGGCCCTTCCAGGGGCAGACCGGAGCCGTAGTCTAGCAAGCGGAGATGGTTTTCGCTTGGCTGCGATGCCCTTATACTCCGTCCCGTCATTTCGCTACCCGGAGATGCCGTGACCCATCGTCTCGAGGACGTCATCGCCCTGTTCGATGGCCTGTTTCACTCCACCTATCAGACCCGCCTGGTGCGGGGCGGTGACGAGCCGCTCTACCTGCCTGCGGATGCCGACTGCGATCATCATCGCGTGATCTTCGCGCGCGGGTTCTTTGCAAGCGTGCTGCACGAAGTCAGTCACTGGTGCATCGCCGGGGCGCGACGTCGCACGCTCGAGGATTACGGTTACTGGTACCTGCCCGACGGTCGGGATGCTGAACAGCAGGCATCCTTCGAGGCCGTGGAGGTCGCCCCCCAGTCCTTGGAGCTATTGTTCTCCAGAGCCTGTGGGCTGCCCTTCAATGTCAGCGTCGATAATCTGGGCGAGGTGGAGGTCGATCGGGAAGGGTTTCGCGCTCGGGTAGAAGCCCGTGCGGCTCGGGTCGAGGCCGATGGCCTGCCCGAGCGCGCCCAGGCTTTTCGTGACGCCCTGCAGGCTTTCTACCGGGAAGGGCAGCCGCTCTCGGCGGCGGTCAGTCTTGGGCGGCGTAGGCTCGCGGCGCCCTGTGCGCCCGTCCCGGCCTAGCAGTGTTGGCCTAACATTGCGGTCGGCGTGTGCTTTGCCGACTTACGCTTGCCTTAATCTTCTTCTAGGTCGATGTCGTGACTGCCGTCATGGCCGAATTCGGTGTCCTCACCGAGTACAAGCCGGCGATGCAGCATCAGCATGACTTCGACTTCCTGTTCCGGGCGCATGGGCTCCAGGCCCTGTTCGGCAAACAGCATGCCGCGCTCCCGTGACCATTCGCCAGCGTCCAGGTCCGGATAGAGCGACTCGGCGGGGGCCATCTCGACGAAGGGGTCGAGGCCGAACGTCTCGAACAGCCGCGATAGCGCCGCCTCGTCATCGCTGACGCCAGCCGTATACAGGGTGGCGTTGAAGTGATCGGTCTCGAGCTCCCGGATCACGTCCAGCGGGCTGATGCCCAGGCTTTCCAGCTCTTCCTGGCTGTAGTCGCCCAGCGCGACCATGTCATCGTCCAGCCAGTCAGTATCGGGCTGGATCAGGGTGTGCTTGATGCGCCCATCGTTCAGCGACCAGGCGATCGCCAGCGGCAAGCCGCCTTCTTCACCGGTCTCAACGGCAATGAAGCCGGGAACATCGGCCATGTCAGGAATCCTCTTCTGAAGGTGGTGTCTGCAGTCAGTATGTGTCGTTGGCGTCAGTCGGCCGTGCCGTCAGGCAAGCGGAAGAAAGCGCGCGCCGTGGCGGTTGTCGCCTCGGCCAGTGCCTGTTCGTCGAGGTCGCGCCAGTGGGCGATCTCGCGCACGATCCATGGCAAGAGGGCCGGTTCGTGTCGACGCCCCTTGAGCTTGGCCGGCAGGTTGCGCGGCAAGAGATAGGGGCAGTCGGTCTCGACCATTAGCCGGTCGAGGGGGATCTCGCTGACCAGATCGCGCAGATGATGGCCGCGGCGCTCGTCGCAAAGCCAGCCGGTGAGGCCGATGTGCAGGTCCAGGTCGCGATAGCCATACAGCGTTTCGCGCTCGCCGGTGAAGCAGTGCACCACTGCCTGGCTCACGTCATCGCGCCAGGCGTGCAGTATCTCCAGCATGCGCCGACCCGCATCGCGCTCGTGGATAAAGACGGGCAGGCCGGACTCGGCGGCAAGCCCCAGCTGTGCCTCGAAGGCGCGCTCCTGCTCGGTGGGCGTGGAGAAATTGCGGTTGAAGTCGAGCCCACACTCGCCGACGGCGACCACCTCAGGCTCTCGGTGAAGCGCTGCCATGGCGCGAGCAAGCTCCGGGTTCCAGCCGCTGGCATCATGGGGGTGCACGCCGGCGGTGGCGTAAAGCCCCGGATGTTGACGGGCCATCGCTACTGCCTGTTCGGCATGCTCGCGGTCGGTGCCGGTAAGAATCAGGGTGTCGACATGGGCGGCACGTGCGCGATGAATCACCGCCTCGAGGTCGCGACCGAAGCTCTCGTGGGTGAGGTTGGCGCCGATGTCCACCAGCGGGGCCGGGGAGCGAAAGCGCAGCGCCTCGGGCAGTACATCGTCGAAGGTGGCGGTTGGTTCGGCCAAGGTGCATTTCCTTTCGAAAAATGGCCAAGTATTGTACCCGCCCGGCAGCAGCAGGGTCACGCGCGACCGTTGTGGCCACGACGGTGGCCGCTAAGGCTCGACAAGGGCCGACGGCGAGGCATCGTCCGCGTTACACTAGGCGCACTTGCGCGTGCCTGCGTGGCGCGCCTAATGCTGAACACCAAGAGGTAAACGCGTGACCCTGCTACGTCTGGAACAGCTGCAACTGGCCTATGGCCCTCAGGTGCTGCTCAATGGGGCCGACCTGGTGCTGGAGCGCGGCGAGCGCCTGGCGCTGGTGGGCCGCAATGGTACCGGCAAGTCGACCCTGCTCAAGCTGGTGTCGGGGGAGATCCAGGCCGATGGCGGTAGCCTGTGGAGAGCCCCCGGGCTCAAGATCGGCGTGCTCGAGCAGGACTTGCCCGAGGCCTCCGGCGAGACCATCTTCGATGTCGTCGCCCAGGGGCTGCCCGAAGCCGGTTCGCTGCTCGCCGAGTATCATCATCTGATTCAGGACCCGGACCCTGACATGGCGCGCATGGAGCGCCTGCAGACCCAGCTCGAGGCCATCGACGGCTGGTCCTTCCATCAGCGTATCGACACGGTGCTGACACGACTCGGCCTGCCCGCCGACGACGCCATGGATGCACTGTCCGGCGGTTGGCGGCGGCGTGTGGCCCTGGCCAGGGCGCTGGTCGCCGAGCCTGACCTGCTGCTGCTCGACGAGCCCACCAACCATCTGGACCTGGATACCATCGGCTGGCTCGAAGACCAGCTCGCCGCCTTCAATGGCGCCGTGTTGTTCATCACCCACGACCGTACCTTTCTGTCGCGCCTTGCCACCGCCATTCTGGAACTGGATCGCGGTCGCCTGGGCCGCTATCCCGGCGACTACGCCAAGTATCAGGAACAGAAGACTCACGAGCTGGAAATCGAGGCGCGCGAGAACACCGAATTCGACAAGAAGCTCGCCCAGGAGGAGTCCTGGATCCGGCAGGGCATCAAGGCCCGCCGGACCCGTAACGAAGGCCGCGTGCGTGCCTTGGAGCAGATGCGTCGCGAACGCGGCCAGCGCCGCGAACGCCAGGGCAATGCCAACCTGTCGGTTGACACCGGCGAGCGCAGCGGCAAGCAGGTGGTGGAGCTCAAGCATGTCAGCCAGTCCTTCGGCAGCGATTATGTGATCCGCGACCTGAGCCTCGATATTCAGCGTGGTGACCGAATCGGCCTGATCGGCCGCAACGGCGCCGGCAAAACCACCCTGCTGAAGATCCTGCTCGGCGAGCTCGAGCCCCAGGAAGGCAAGGTCAAGCTGGGCACCAAGATGCAGGTGGCTTACTTCGACCAGTTGAGGGCCGGTCTCGAACCGGAGAAGACCGTCTACGACAACGTGGCCCAGGGCAGCGACCGGGTGACCGTGGGGGGCAAGGACCGCCACGTGATCAGCTATCTGCAGGACTTCCTGTTCACTCCGGAGCGCGCCCGCCAGCCGGTCAAGGCGCTCTCCGGCGGCGAGTCGAACCGCCTACTGCTGGCCAAGCTGTTCACCCAGCCCGCCAACGTACTGGTACTCGATGAGCCGACCAACGACCTTGACGTCGAAACCCTGGAGCTCCTTGAAGAGCTGCTGCTCGACTTCGACGGCACCCTGTTGCTGGTGTCTCACGACCGGTCCTTCATGGACAACGTGGTGACCGGGGTGCTGGCCTTCGAAGGCGACGGCATCGTGCGCGAGTATGTCGGCGGCTACAGCGACTGGATACGCCAGGGCGGCAAGCTGCCGCCGGCCCCCTGGGACTTCAACGCCGCCCAGGCGGCAGGGCAGGCCAAGACGGAGTCGCCCAGCGAAGCCAAGGCGTCTCGTGGCGAGCCAGAGCCGGCCGCCATGGACGCGGCGGCGGAAAAGAAACGGGTCAAGCTTTCCTACAAGCTGCAGCGGGAGCTGGATCAACTGCCGGCGCTGATCGAGCGCCTGGAAAGTGAGGTTGCCGACTTCGAGGCCAAGACCGGGGACCCGAGTTTCTATCAGCAGGAAGCAGCGGACGTCACCGCCACTCTGGAGGCGCTCTCCGCCAAGCAGGGCGAGCTCGATGAGGCCATGGAGCGCTGGATGGAGCTCGAGGCGATGGCCGCCGGCGAGGCCTGAGCGCGCTCGTAACGACACAACGGCGGCGCCCAGATGGGCGCCGCCGTTGCTGTGACACGCGCTATTGTCATGAGGCACATGCTGTCATGAGGCAAATGATGCCATGACACCAGTGATGCCATCGTGCGGGTGAGGCATTAACCAAGCGATGGTATTGGCTTGGCGGTAGTGCTCAAGGTTGCTCTATTCCTTGCTGTCTTCATCACCAACCCGCACCGCCAGCACATCGCACTTGGCTCCGTGCAGCACGCCTGTGGACGTGGAACCCAGCAGCAGCGCAAAGCCATGACGGCCGTGCGAGCCGACTACGATCAGGTCGACGTCATGCTCCTCGGCGAAGCGATGAATCTCGGTGTCAGGCATGCCGACCACCACGTGCTGATCTTCCTTGGCGACCTGATGTGGATCGGCAATTTCGGCCAGACGCTGCTTGGCGTGCTCGTCCAACTGGTCCTGAATGCTGGTCAGATCCATCGGAATGTCACCGCCGTAGGCGAAGCCCAGCGGTTCCAGGGTATGCATGATGGATAGCTTGGCGTGGTTGCGGTCAGCAATCGGCAGCGCGCGTTCCAGCACCTTGTGGGAATCCTTGGTCAGGTCGACGGCGACCAGGATGTGACCATACTCGTTGCTCATGAGAGTCTCCCGGTAGAAAGTGAATGGGCCTGACTCAACTTTAGGCTTGCCACTAGCTCGCGACAACGATTTATATCAATCTTTTAGCATATTTTAGTAATCCTTTTTGGTCGACCGAGGTGTGCCAGGTTGGCGATCTTTCGCCCCGTTCTCCGGCGCTCCGTCGTGCGGGCTCGGTCGATCTTCTGCAGGTAGAGGTGAACATGGTTTGGTTGATCATTGTGCTGGTGATGGGGCTGATGCTCTCGCCAATGATGTGGCTCCGGCCCAGCCTCCAGCAGCAGCGCATGGGGCAGCTGCGTGAGGCGGCGAGAAAGTCAGGGATTAGGGTCAAACTGGGCGATTCGCCGTTGCATGAGGGCGGGCAGATGGCAAGCTACCGATGGGCGTATCCCGGCGAGTATCCGGGGCCACGTTTCGTGCTGGTTCGCGAGGCGGTGGCAAGCGATGCGCTCAAGCCGTTCATGGACGGCTGGCGTTGGCGCGTCGAACCGCTGCGCCCACTGCCCGGCGAGGCCAGAGCAAGGCTCGAGACAGTGCTGGCAGAGCTGCCGATGGATGCGAAGGTAGTGGAATCAAGCCGTGAGGCGCTGACGCTATGGTGGGAGGAGTCGCTCGGGGTCGATGCTTTTGAACGGCATCGGAGCAATATCCTGGACCTTCATCAGCAGCTTGCGGGGCGACCGGATGAACCGGCGCCCCGCAAGCTGGGATTTCGAGAAATGCGAGATCAGGCGCGGCGGTGACTCCCGCCGCCGCTCTGCAGGACACGTTTGCAGTTCAAGCCTAGGCCTTGACGTCGTCCCGGGTCTGGATCTTGAGGCCGTTATCCTCGATGCGAGAGAGCAGGACATCGAGTCGTTCGATGTCCTCATCGCTCAGCCCGTCGAGCATTTCTTCCCGGGCATGCTCCACCACGCTATCGATCTGCTCGAGCAGAGGCGCGGCTTCTTCCGTCAGGAAGATACGCTTGGCGCGGCGGTCATGGTCGCAGGGGCAGCGTTCGATCAGGCCTTGCTGAGCAAGCTGATCCAAGGTGCGCACCAGCGATGGAGCCTCGACGCCAATCGCCCTCGCCAGATCGCACTGCGGCTGACCATCGCCGAGCCGCCACAGGTGGTAGAGGGTGACCCAGCGGGTCTGTGTTAGTCCCAGCGGTGCTAGGCGCTGATCGATGATGGCTCGCCAGAGTCTTGGCAGGCGGGCCAGCTTGAAGCCGATATTCTTTTGCATGGTAGCCCTATGTTCGCCAGCTAATAGTTGCATTGTGCGAACTCGCCCTGGGCAATGCAACCCCACATTTGGCGAAGAAATGATCACTGGCCGGTCGAGCAGCGATCATGTCGCGTCGTTTTCCTTGGCGGGAATCAGTTGGCGCCAGTTGAGCCCGGGCAGGCCCCACGGTGTCTGGATGTCGCCATTGACAACCTGCGCATCCTTAGCATCCTCCTGCACGGTGAAGCGCACCACGCCGATCCGCTGGCCTGACGGCGTCATCACATCCACCCGCCAGGCGCCGTCGGGGTTCTCCGGGAAATTCTGCTTGTGGGTCCAGGCTCTGTATCCCTGAGCGCGTCCACCGCGAATCTCCAATGGAATGCGGTCGATCAGAATGCCATTGTGGCGCCACTCATGATAAACCGTCTCGCTCAGGCCACGCGGCGCACGGATTGCCGTGAAGACGAAGAGGCCGCGGGAGGCGACCGCCTCGCTGGTCAAGGCCATTTGGCCGCTTGGGCTGCGGCTCGAGACTTCTAACCCTGGCGACAGGGCATAACCGCTGAGCCAAAGATTGGCGGGCGGCACCCAGCCGCGACTGGCCCAACCAGCACCTGCCAATAGCAAGGCCAGGCCGATCATCGCTAGCCAGCTGCTTGCGCGTTTGGGGCGCAGCAGGTTGACCAGACTGGGCACCGTAAATACCACCATCACGGCCAGCGCGATGGCCAGGCTCTCGCCGGTGGTCAGGTACAGCATGATTGGCAGCGTGACCAATACCACCACGAACACACACAGGGCGTGGAAAGCGAAATACACCCAGCGATGGCGTTCGGCCAGGCGGAAATACAGCGGATCGAGAATCGACAGCAGAGCAAGCCCCACGAAGAGCACCGTGAAGACCGCCTGACCGCTCGACCACACGGTGGTCGCAAGCAGAAAGGGCAGGCTGAAGAACAGGGTCTCCTGGTGGATCATCTGGGCGATGAAGGTGGTCACGCCCCGTGACAGGTGGGGATAGCCGCGGTTGGAAAGCCATCGTTGAATCAGGCTTTCCGAGAGCAGCAGCAGCCATGCCAGCAGCATCGCCAGAGCAAGAGCGCCTCCCAGCCACTGCTGGCGATCGACCAGGAAGAAACTCGCGACCCCGGCACTGAAAGCGACCGGGGGCCATAGCCAGGCATAAGGTTTCAAGCGTTGGCTGAGGCTCGCGATACTTGCCTGCAGGCCTACCAGCCGTGAGCTGTTGATGTGCGATCTTTCAGCTTCGCCAGCGTTCGGAGGCGGCGCTTGCGAAGGCTCTTGTGAAGAGAGCGGCTCGGATGAGGGCTCAGTAGAAGGGCTATCTATTGAAGACCGGTCGGAGCTCATAAGGGGGTCGATTCAGTCGGGACAAGGAATGCAATCCTATCAGTCGTGACCGGTGTCAGGGAGTCGCGATCAAGCGACAGGCCCGGCTGGATGCTGCCGGCACCGTCGTTAAGGGGGATATAAGGGGTTAGGGGATAGTTCACGCGCTGTATTTCATCGGCGCCTCATCAGGGCATGGTCCCGATCAAGTCGCGTACCAGGCTCACGCTGAGCATACCCAGCCAGGCGAACAGCAGCGAGCCGCCAAGATGCAGGCCGATGCCGGTCAGCGCCAGACCCGGGCGACCGGCCTGAAGGTTAGCGAGAATTTCAGCGGTGAAGGAAGAAAATGTCGTCAAAGCACCGAACAGGCCGGTGACGAGAAACAGTCGCCATTCCGGTGAAATATGGGGGTGTTCGCTGAACAGGGCCACGAAGAGGCCGATCAGATAGCCGCCGAGCGTATTGGCGAACAGTGTGCCGAGCGGAATGGCCGGGTAATAGTGATTAAGCCATAGTCCCAGCAACCAGCGGGCGTTGGCGCCGATGGCTGCACCGCCGCTGACGGCGAGAATTGAAAGCCACATGGTGATCCTAGTGCTTTGTTTTCATGACGTTGTTTGAATAGCACTCTTTGAGTAGTGCTCTTTGAATAATGCCGTTCGAATAGCGCCAGCTTGCGCTATCCGTGCGAATGAGAGTGTTCGTGAGAGTGAGCATGCGCGTGTGGCGCCGACGCTTCAGTCTCCCTGCAGCTATCCGATTCCGGCGAATCCAGGCAGTAGTCGCGCGCCTCGAGCTGGATGGTGGCATGGCTGATACCAAAACGTTCATCCAGCAACGCCTTGATAGCCACCAGCGCCTCGTGGCGATCCATGCCGTCGACCAGGGTGGCATGCAGTGACACCATCGGCCGGGCCGGCGTCAGCGACCAGGCATGCACGTGGTGCACCTCCGAGACGGCGGCAATCTGCTGCGGGATACTGTGTTCGATCTGATCCACGTCGAGGCCATCCGGGGCGCCTTCGAGCAGGATGTGTGCAGATTCGCGGGTCAGTTTCCAAGCGCTGTGCAGAATAAGCGCGGCAATCAGCAGCGATAGCAGAGGGTCGATCGGCATCCAGCCAGTGGCGAAGATGACCGCGCCGGCGACGATGGCCGCCACCGAGCCAAGCAGGTCTCCCAGCACATGCAGAGCCGCGCCGCGGATATTGAGGTTATCGCGATCACCCAGGTGCAGGATGGCGAATACTACGATATTTACCGCCAGCCCCAGGGTCGCGATCACCATCATGGTATTGGCCTGGATATCGACCGGGTTCAGCAGTCGTCCGATGGCCTCGACGCAAATCCACACGACCAGGCCGATCAGCGTCAGGCCGTTGACGAAGGCGGCCAGTATCTGCACGCGGTGATAGCCAAAGGTGCGACGTCGGTCGGAGGGGCGTCTGCTCAAGCGGGCGGCGAACCAGGCCAGCGCCAGGGCGGCGCTGTCGGTGAGCATGTGAGCGGCATCGGCCAGCAGCGCCAGCGAGCCGGAAAGTAGCCCACCGACCACCTCGGCGATCATGAAGGCGCCGGTGAGTACCAAGGCCCACAGGAGCCTGGCTTCGCTGTCACTGTGATGCGCGTGATCGTGTGCCATGAAGCGCCTTGTGTGATGTTGGTATGCCGGCACGAGGCCGGCACGGGTCAATGTCTATCAGGCTATCACGAACCCCGTCAGTGGCGGGGTTTCATAGCTCGTGGCCGAGCATGACGCGACAGATATCGGCGAAGCTATGTGGTTCCCGGAGCAGTTGACCCAGCTCGACGCCCAGCGCGCGCCCGGCATCGGAGGCCGAGACTAGGCCGCGCAGCCGGGGCTGCTGCTGTTCGTCATGGTCGACGATCAGCAAATGCTGGTCGCCATGGGCCTGCAGTGCCTTGACTAGCGTGCCGATAGTCAGGTGCGACAGGCGCGATAGCGGCAGCGCATGCAGCGTTGAGCATGAAGACTGCACCATGCCCACGGTTACGTCGGCGCGGGCAATCTGATGAGTCTGCATGGCTTGGGTCGTCCGGCGTCCACCGAGCAGTTCCTTGGCTGTGACGATGCCCTGGCAGTGTCCATCGGCATCGGCCACCAGCAGAAGACGCACGCCGCTGGCCTGCATGATCAGACGGGCTTCTTCGGCGGGTGTCTCCGTGCCGATAGTGCGTGCTCTCACCTTGGTGAAATCGGTGAGCAGTGAGCTCGCCGGGCTATCCACCGTCAGATGCGAAAGCGACGCGGCGGGGTCGGCGATCGGCAGGTCACCGGCCAGCGACTCGAGCGACAGGGTGGGATGCGACATATCTGGCATGATGGTACTCCTCGTGTCGATTCCGGTGCGCGAGTGACCGAGCATCGGGGGCTTGAAAGTTAGCAAGCTCAGAATATCTATCTTACTGCTTCATTAAGTCCTGCTGTCAACTGAAAATGTCGACTAAAGTATCAAAGTTGAATGACTAGGCGTCACTTCTACAGACCCGCGTCATGTCTTGCTGCGGGTTCAGAATGCGACTCTCGACCCTGAGTGCTCCCAACACACTGTGAAAGAGGTTGGCATGGCCAAGAGGGGCGTCGCGGGTTGTTGCCAGGCAATCCTTGTCGAGCCCTACTGCCGCGTCAAAGGCCGCCGATGACCACCACACCATAGGTACCTGGGTCTGCTCCTTCGGGGCGATTGCGTAGGGTAGTCCATGCAGGTATAGGCCGTGTTCACCCAGCGATTCGCCATGATCCGAGAGATACAGCAGCGAAGCGGCATGATGCGACTGTTCCGCCAGGGCGCCAATCACATGATCCAGCACGCTATCAGTATAGAGGATGGCGTTGTCGTAGCTGTTGGTGATGGCCTGCTGCGAGCAGCTGTTCAGGTCGGCGCTGTCGCAGGTCGGCGTGAAGCGACGAAACGTTTCCGGATAGCGCTGATAGTAGCTGGGGCCGTGGTTGCCGAGCTGATGGAGAACGATGACGGTATCGCCTTCGAGGTTGTCGAGACGGGCGCGCAGTTCCTCATCCAGCGCCTCGTCCAGGCAGCGGCCATCCTGGCACTGCTTGGGGTGATCATCGGGTTGGATCGACTGCTGACTCACGCCATCACAGACGCCCTTGCACCCGGCCTGATTATCCAGCCATAGCACGTTAAAGCCCGCATGATCGAGCACATCCAGCAGCGACTCATGACTCTTGATATAGCGCTCGTCGTAGTCGTCCTTGCCGATAGGCGCGAACATGCAGGGCAGCGAAACGGCGGTGCTGGTGCCGCAGGTACTCACATCGGTGAAGTTGATCACACCACGCTTCGTCAACTGAGGCGTGGTCTGGCGCGCATAGCCATTCAGCCCCCAGTTGGCGGCACGGACGGTTTCCCCCACCACCAACACCATCAGCAGCGGCTTGTCGCCGGCACGCGGCAGGCGAGTGGCGTCTTCGCCGATCGGCAGGCGTTGCTCGGGCAGCGGGTCACTTGCCGCCAGCACCCGGCCGGAGGAAATCAGGGCATTGCCCGGAGTGACCAGGTAACGCAGCTCGGTATGGTTGCGCATCAGTGATGACAGGCTCTGATAGGACACCATCAGCGCCACTGCCAGCATCGCCACCCCCCCGGCCAGGTAGGCGAAGCGGCGCCCCAGCGCCCGTGGCCAGGTGCTTGCC
Organism: Onishia taeanensis; assembly: GCF_003268885.1. Classification (GTDB taxonomy): domain Bacteria; phylum Pseudomonadota; class Gammaproteobacteria; order Pseudomonadales; family Halomonadaceae; genus Onishia; species Onishia taeanensis_A. The sequence goes on along the minus strand of NZ_QLSX01000005.1, from coordinate 242,868 downwards.
GAGAGCCTGACTCGCCACAGCAGCGCCATCGGCAGCCCCGCGTACAGCAGCAGGTAGCCCGCGAAGCCCGGGGTAAGCAGTTCACCCGCTTCCTTGGTGTCGGTCTGCAACACGTTATCGATCATATGGGTATCGAAGTAGGTGCCGTAATGACCGGTGTAGTAGCTCACCGTGGCCGCCAGCAGGATCAAGGCCGAAAGTAGGGGTTTGGCCGTATGGCGGGTGACGAACAGCACGAAGACGATGAACTGCAGCCCCGTCAGCACTAGCCCGTAAGCGAGCAACTGCCAGGCGGTGAGGGCCGGTTCAGCGGCCATGACCTGCTGCCAGAAGGCCTGCTGGTAGAAGAGCGTGAAAACCAGGCAGACCAACAGCGTCAGGCGCTCTGGTGACAGGGTCAGCGACGGGCGCGCCAGGCTGGCCAGCCAGGTGGTGGCCATGCGAAAGCGTTCATGCATGCGAGTCTTCCTCGAGAGAGATTGAGGATGATGGGGAAGCGGCCAGGCTGACGGACGAGGGGAGTAGCCAACGGGCCAGTAACAGGCTCAGCGTCGCGCAAAGCATTAGCGTCCACAGATCGTGTGAGAGGAAATGCGCACCGCGAAGCTGTTGGGCGATGCCGAATGCAAGGCCCAGGGCCAGCGCCAGGCAGAGGCCGGCCCAGCGCCAACGGGGGCGGATGGCGTTGCAGAAGAAGTAAAGCGCGATCCAGGCATAGCCGGCACTGGCATGCCCGGCGGGGAAGCAGGCCGTGTCCGGGTAGTCGGCGGGCCGTGTCGCCAGCAGGCCGATATAGGCACGAGCGCCCCCATAGCGGCTAAGGTCCCAGGGGCAGTCCATGCTGATCAGCTGCTTGAGTATCGAGACGCCGAGGGTCGACGCTGCCACGGCCAGCACCAGATAGCCCAATGGGCGGCGCCAGTCCCGCCAGGCGGGGCGCAGCCAGCTGGCGATCAGCGCAAGGATGGCTGCTACGCCCATGCTCTGGCTGAGCATGCGTCCACCGCCATGCAGTACCTGCTCGGTAAGAAAGGCATGGTGCAGTGACCAAGCGTCGCCCTGAAGATGATAAAGCGTATCGGCGAGCTTGAAGTCCAGGCCGGCGGCCCGCCCGACGAGCATCATGGTCAGAAACAGGACCCAGCCGACCAGCAGCCAGCTGAGCCAGCCTGAGGCCGGGCGTCCGCTCTCCCGCCGCAGGGCCGCTTGTGGGCAAGCGTCGGCAACCGAAGAGCGGGTGCCGGTAGTGGCGCCGGAAGACGAGGCTTGCCGGCGAGAGGAGAGTCGTGAAGGCGGCATGGCGAGACGGGTCTGGAAGAATGTCTCACCAGTGTGGTGCCGTTGGCTTAAGCGTTGCTTAAGTCAAGCCAGTCAAAGGGTCATGAACGGCGTAGCCTGCCCGTCAGTGAATTGATAGACCTCATAGGGTGCGAGCTGCTGTCCGGGCATACCCGGAGTGCCCTGGGGCATGCCGGCCAGTCCGATGCCGTCGATCTCAGGGCGCTGCTCAAAGAGCATCTCCAGGGCGGCGACGGGCACATGCCCCTCGATGACATAGCCATCCATCATGACGGTATGGCAGGACCCCTGGCCGTAGGGGATGCCGGCCGCCTCCTTGATCTGTCCCATGGGCTGGCTGTCGATCACTTCGACGTCGATGCCGCTGGACTCGAGATGACGGGCATAGGTCTCGCAGCAACCGCAGGACGGGTTCTTGTAGAGGCGGGCACTGTCCGGCAGCGCGGCGTGGACTGTGCTGGCGCCGAGCAACAGGCCGCCGGCCAGACACAGTGCCGTGACTTGATTTTGCATGGTGAGATGACCTCTCGAGAGTGCTGTTGGGCAACGCTGGCTTGAGCGCCAGCGTGCGCTTCGATCACAAGATGTAGGATCAGATGTTTGTTCGGCGCAGTCGCAGGGCATTGCCCACCACCGACACCGAGCTCAATGACATGGCCGCGGCGGCGAAGATCGGCGACAGCAACAGGCCAAAGGCGGGGTACAGCACCCCGGCGGCAATAGGCACACCGAGGCTATTGTAGGCGAAGGCAAAGAACAGGTTCTGCTTGATATTGCGCATGGTGGCGCGACTCAGCTTGCGTGCGCGCACGATGCCCATCAGATCGCCCTTGATCAGGGTGACGCCGGCACTTTCCATGGCGACATCGGTGCCGGTCCCCATGGCGATGCCCACCTGGGCCTGGGCGAGCGCCGGGGCGTCGTTGATGCCGTCGCCGGCCATGGCGACGAAGCGCCCCTCGGCCTGTAGTGCCTTGACCTTCTCGGCCTTCTGCTCAGGCAATACCCCTGCGATGATCTCGTCGATCCCTAATTCCTTCGCTACGGCCTCCGCCGTGGTCTGGCTGTCACCGGTGAGCATGACGATGCGGATGCCTTCCTCATGCAGGGCGCGAATAGCTTCAGCCGTAGTGTCCTTGATCGGATCGGCGACAGTGACGAGCCCCGCAGCTTTACCATCTACCGCCACGAACATCGCCGTCTTGCCCTCGGCCCGTAGGGATTCGGCACGCTCCGTGAGCGACGAGGCTTCGATATCCAGGCTTTCCATCAGGGCGCGGTTGCCCAGTGCTACCTGCTGTTCGCCGACCCGACCGGTGACGCCTTTACCGGTGACGGACGCGAAGTCGGTATAGCGCTCAAGGGTGACCTCGCGCGTCTCGGCGCCCTGGACGATGGCAGCGGCGAGCGGATGCTCGCTGCCACGCTCCAGTGTCGCCGCCAGGCCCAGCACCTGCGATTCCGAGAAGCCTTCGGCGGCCACCACGTCCTGCAACCTGGGGTGCCCCTCGGTGAGGGTGCCGGTTTTGTCGACAACCAGGGTGTCGACATCGCGAAGCGTTTGGATCGCCTCAGCGTTCTTGAACAGCACGCCCATCGACGCGCCCTTGCCACTGGCGACCATGATCGACATCGGGGTGGCCAGGCCCAGCGCACAGGGGCAGGCGATGATCAGCACCGCCACGGCATTGATCAGCGCATAGGCCATCGCCGGTTCGGGCCCGAACAGACTCCAGATGATGAAGGTAGCGACGGCCGAGAGCACCACTGCCGGCACGAAGTAGGCGGCCACCACGTCCACCAGGTTCTGGATCGGGGCGCGGCTTCGGCTGGCTTCGGCGACCATCTGCACGATCTGAGCGAGAAGGGTGTCGCTGCCCACCCGCTGCGCCTCGATGACCAGCGCGCCGGTGCCGTTGATAGTGGCGCCGATGACCTTGTCGTCAGTCTTCTTCTCGACGGGAATCGGTTCCCCGGTGATCATTGACTCGTCCAGCGAAGAGTTGCCCTCGACGACGACGCCGTCCACCGGTACCTTCTCACCGGGATGAACCCGCAGGCGGTCGCCGATCTGGACCTGCTCCAACGCCACGTCCTCCTCGCTGCCGTCGTCGCTGATCCGGCGGGCGGTCTTGGGCGCCATCCCCAGCAGCGCCTTGATCGCGGCGTTGGTCTGGCCGCGGGCCCGCAGCTCCATGACCTGGCCGAGCAACACCAGGGTGACGATCATCGCGGCGGCTTCGAAGTAGACGCTGACCTGGCCGGTCTCGTCGCGGAAGGAGAGGGGGAATATCTGCGGAAACACCGCGGCAATCACGCTATATAGGTAGGCGACGCCCGTGCCCAGCGCGATCAGGGTGAACATGTTTGGGCTTGTGTTGATCACCGAGCGATAGCCGCGCACGAAGAAGGGCCAGCCGCTCCACATCACCACCGGCGTGGCCAGCGCCAGCTCCAGCCACACCCGGATGCCGTGAGGCACCAGAGCCCCCATGTCGACGCCGGGCACCATCCCGCCCATGGCCAGCAGGAACAGCGGCACGGTGAGCGCGACGCCAACCCAGAAGCGGCGGGTCATGTCGATGAGCTCGGGGTTCTCCTCGGCATCGGCGCTCACTTGCCGCGGCTCGAGTGCCATGCCGCACTTGGGACACTCGCCGGATTCGTCACGGACGATCTCCGGGTGCATGGGGCAGATCCACTCGGTTTTCTGCGACGCAGCCGTCGGCGCCATCGGCTCGAGTGCCATGCCGCACTTGGGGCACTCCCCCGGCTTGTCTTTGATGACCTCTGGATGCATCGGGCAGGTGTAACGTCCGTCCGGCTCGCGACCACTCTGTTGGCTTGCGAGGTGGCCGTTGTGCTGGTTGGCGTGGTGGTCTTGGTGGTGGTCCGATTCACCACTGTCTTCCGGCAATGCCGAAGCATCTCGTTGACCATGTTCGTGATCGTGCTGCGTCATGGGCTTGTCTCCGTCGCGTCCCTGTCGTGCTTCAAGTTCGTTTCCCACCTCTAGCCGGAGTGAAACAAGTAGAAGGAGAAAGAACTCCCCTGCGGGTATTTAGCCTTTATCTACAGCAAGCCTAGAACCCTTGTGTTACCCAAGGGTCAAGCAAAATGTCATGAACATGCCCGCCGGTGCATGGCGGGGCGCTGCTTGGCCAGGCATGGCGGCCTAACGCGACGATTAAAGAGACAGGGGGACGGAAGGGGGACAGGAGGGGAGTAGACGAGGAAGAATCAGCGCCGCCGTGCAGTGCCTGGCGGCGAGGGCCGCGCGCTATGCGTACCCGCCTTTTGGGAACAACTTTTTTCGATTCAATTTTTTCTCATAAAACTAAGGCGTAATGGCCCAGAGGGCGTCAAGCCTGGGGGTGGCGATGGCGTGACGCCGGGCGGCCGCCCGCAGCGGGCCGAGGATGGCATCGACCTCGGTGGGCCGGCCCGCCAGCACGTCCTGGAGCATCGAGGCGCGATTGTTGGCGGTGCCCGCGACCACACTCCACACCAGCGCCGACCAGCCGTCGGGCGGGGCGGGGATTCCCTCTGCTGCCATGATCCAGGCGAGTTCTGTTACCAGCGCCTCGACCATCGGCCGGAAGGGACGGTCCCTGAGCTGGCCGTTGCGGATCCGAAAGCGCGCCACCAGCGGGTTGATGGCGGCATTTACCGCGAGCTTGTGCCACAGCCTGACGCGGATGTTATCGACTGCCTGGCAGGGCAGGCCCGCTGCACTCAGGGTGCTGGCCAGCGACTCGGCAAGCTCAGGGTAGGCGCCGTCGAGGTGGCCGATCACGGTGCGACCATGGCCGGCGTGCACCACGGCCTGACGCTGTGGCGTGTCGTCCACGAAGGCGCCCTCGGTGGTGCTGGCGCAGAGCACCGGGCCGGGCCAGGACCGGGTCATGGCCTCCTGAACGCTAAAGCCGTTCTGCCACAGCACCAGCGGTGTGCTGGCAGGCACTCGACCGGTCAGGGCTTCGATGGCCGCCTCGGCACCATGTGCCTTGGTGGTCAGGTGGATCATCGCCGGGGGCGTCGCCGGCAGGGTCTCAAGCGTGGCGCCGGGCAGTGCGCGCGCGAGGTGCTCGCCCTCGGGCGTGGTCAGGGTCAGCCGGCCTGGCGGCTCGCGACGCCCAATCAGTGTCACCGGCACCTGGGCCGCCAGCTGCATGGCAAGCAGTCGTCCCACGGCCCCGGGGCCGAGGATCCAGTGGCTGGGCCGCTCGGGTTGCGCCTGGTGAGCGGGGCGCGCGTGCGTGGTGCTGTCCGTCGTCGTGTTCATGCGTCGTCCGTCTTCTTGCCGCGCCGGCCCGAACCGCCGGCCTTGCGTCGCGTGCCTGCGCTGCCGGTCGTCTTGCCGGCAGTGCTCTTGGTCGATGAGCTATTGGTCGCTGCGCCCTTGGCAGAGGTGCGCTTGGAAGAGGCGCGGGCCCCTTTTCCCGTGCCCTGCCGGCGCGTCTTGCGCCTCGACGTGGCGGCACTCGGCGCGGCCGGGGCGACACCGCGTGCGTCACTCAGGGCGCTGCGCATGCGCCCGGCATCGGCAGCGCCCAGCAGGCTTCGCAGGTCCTCGACCAGGCCCGAGAGGAAGGGCGACGGGTCGCTGCCGGTCTCGGCGATGTCGGTCAGGCGCTGCTCCCAGAGCGCGGTGCGCTCGGCGCGGCCGACCGCCTCGGGCAGGGCGTTGATCAGCGCATGGCCGATCTGGGTGGCGCGCAGGGCCTGCTGCTGGCGCACCAGATAGCCGCGATCGAGCAGCGTCTCGATGATGCCGGCGCGGGTCGCCTCGGTGCCCAGGCCATCGGAGTCCTTCAGGGTGCGCTTGACCGCCGGATCCTGAACATAGCGGGCGATGTTCATCATCGCCTTGATCAGGCTGGCATCGTTGAAGGGTTCCGGCGGCCGGGTCTCGCGATCCTCGACGCCGACCTCCTGGACGCTTGCCGGCTCGCCCTCTCGCAAGGGCGGCAGCGGCGGTGCCTCGTCGCGGGTGGTGAACAGCGGTTTCCAGCCCGGGGCGAGAATCTCCCGGCCCTGGGCGCGAAAGCGCTCCTCGAGAAGGGTGAACTCGGCCTTGACCTCGCGGGTCGCAAGCGGCGGATAGAACTGCGCCAACACGTTGCGGGCGATCAGCCGGAAGACATTGGCCTCGGTGGCCGAAAGCCGCGAGAAATCGGGTCGGGTGCCGGTGGGCGACAGGGCGTGGTGGGCGCTGACCTTGGCATCGTTGAAGGCCTTGGAGCGCAACGAGAAATCGGCGCCTGCAAGCCAGGGGCCCAGGGTGGCATCGCCCTGGCAGGCGTTGGTCAGCGCCTGCCTTGCTGGGCCATGGTGAGCGGCGGGCAGGTAGCGGCAGTCCGAGCGCGGATAGGTGATCAGCTTGTGGCGCTCGTAGAGGCTCTGGCAGGTATCCAGCACCGCCTTGGCCGACAGCTTGTAGCGACGGGCCGCGTCGACCTGCAGCGCCGACAGGGAGTAGGGCAGCGGGGCGGCCTGGCGGCTCTTCTTGGCAGTGAGCGAGGTGAGCCTGCCCTGGCTGCCCGGCAAGCGTGCGGCCAGCGCCTCGGCGGGGGCGCGCTCGAGCAGGCGACCCTGGTCATCCAGCGGGTGATGCTCGCCGGGCTGCCACCAGGCCCGCAGGCTGCCATGTTCGACGGCCAGATCGACCCACAGCACATGAAAGGGGCGTGGCGTAAAGGCGGCAATCTCGGCGTCGCGGCGCACCACCAGCCCAAGCACCGGCGTCTGGACCCGGCCCACCGAGAGCACGCCGTCGTGCCCCGCCTGGCGACCGGTCAGGGTCCAGGCGCGGGTCAGGTTGATGCCATACAGCCAGTCGGCCCGGGAGCGGGTCTCGGCGGCCCGATACAGCGCCTGAAACTCGGCGTTGTCGGCAAGCTGCCCGAGTGCCTTGACCACCGCCGGGCGGTTGAGGTCGTTGACTAGCAGCCGCGAGACCGGCCCGCGCCACTTCAGGTAGTCGAGTACTTCCTGCACCAATAGTTGGCCTTCACGGTCCGGGTCGCCGGCGTGCACCACGCTGCTGGCCTCCTTGAGCAGCCGACGAATCACCGCCAGCTGGCCGCGCGCCTTGGGCCTTGGCATCAGGCGCCAGGGGTCGGGAAGGATCGGCAGATGATCGAGGCGCCATTGCTTGAGGGCCGGGTCATAGGCATCCGGCGGCGCCTGCTCGAGCAGGTGACCCAGGCACCAGGTCACGGTGGTATCGCCGACCGTCAGGGCGCCGTCACTGCGCTTGGCCTGACCGGGCAGGGCATCGGCGATGGCGCGGGCAAGGCTCGGTTTCTCGGCGATAATCAGGCGCATGGGAGCCTCATGAGAGTGAATAACGGGATGCAGGGCGAGCTCGCCACCTTGTCAAAGTAATGGACATTCTTCCAGTATCTTGCCCGGCTCGCCAGGTGTAACCTGAAGCCAAAATCGTACAAGGTTTGTATCACTATGCGTGAGCGCGGCAGAACGCGACGGCTGCTGGGACTGGGGGCAAGAACCGGCGGCGCAATGCTCAAGATCCGCCTGGGGGGCGAAGCCGACTGGCGCTCGTTGGGCGAGGCGCTGTTCGAAGGGCTCTCTGAACTCAAGGGGCCGGCCATGAAGCTCGCCCAGGTCATGTCGCAGTGGGATGACCTGCTGCCGCAGGAGCTTGCCGACGAGCTCGCCCGGCTGCAGCGCCAGGCACAGCCGATGCCCTGGGCGAAGATCCGCACCACCCTCGAGGCCGAATACGGCGATCTCGACGCGCGTTTCGCACAGATCGAGGAGCGCCCCTTTGCCAGCGCCTCCATGGGTCAGGTACATCTCGCCACGACTCTCGATGGCGAGACCCTGGTGCTCAAGGTGCAGTATCCGGGACTTGTCGATGTCCTGGAGAGCGATCTTTCCCAGGTGCGCCGGATGATGCGGCTGGGACGTTGGTTCAAGGTGCCCCAGGCGCGCCTGGATGCGCTCTTCGAGGAACTCGCCGAGAGCCTGCGCGGTGAGCTCGACTACCGGGCCGAGGCTGCAGCCCTGTCGCGCTATCGGCAGCGCTACGCGCAAAACAATGATGTCGTCATCCCGGCGCCGATCGAGGCGCTGTGCACCTCTCGGGTGCTGGCCATGTCATACGTGCCGGGCACGCCGCTGCGTGAGATGGATCAGGCGGATGATGCCCTGCGCCAGGCCGTGGCGGTTCGCCTCGCCGACTGGATGACCGATGAGCTCTTTACCTTCGGTGAGCTGCATGCCGACCCGCATGCCGGCAACTTTGCCGCCGACGCCGAGGGGCGCTTGATCATCTATGATCTTGGCGCAGTGATTGCGGTGCCCGAGGCGCGGCTTCGGCAGATGCTCAGGCTGCTCGAGGCCACCCTGGAGGAAGACCCGATGGCCATGGATGCGGCTCTGCTGGCGATGGGCGGGCGTCAGGGCGAAGGGGCGCCGCTGAGTCTGTACCGTGACAGCGCCGCGGCCGTCGCGCCGCTGTTCGCGCCCGGTGAGCAGGATCTTGGCGATGTGCGGGTGCACCGGCGCCTCCGCGAGCTGAGCCCGCGAGTGTGGGCGGCGATGGATCGCCTGCAGCCGCCGGCGGATATGTTGCTGCTGTCACGTACGCTCAACGGCCACTATTGGAACCTGGTACGCCTGCAGGCCCGGCTGGACATGGCCGGGCGGGCTCGGCCGCTGCTTGAGTGGGCACGGCAGGATTGAGGCGCCTTGGACACCCCAGGGCCCGCCTCAGCGGCGTTCGCCGCCTTTCAGGCCCAGTGCCCGGCGCGCCTTGACCAGAGCGCGGTACCAGTCCCGGTGGGGCTTGCCGACCATCGGCGGACGCTGGCTCAGATAGCTTATGTTGGGCGTGTCAGTGCCGGCATGACTGGCATGGTAGTTGGAGAGCATGGTCAGGGTGGCTTCCCGAGCCCCATAGTGCTGGACCAGGAAGTCGATGGCCTCGGGTTCGAGCTCCACGTGATAGTGGCGCACCAGCGCCAGGGCGAGCTGCTCGGCGGGGCGCGACAGGTCGACCTCGATCTCCTTGACCATGGCGGCCCCCATTGCCGCCTTGGCAGCCGCCGACAGATTAGGCTCGAGCTGGCCGAAATCGGCGGCGTTGGTGCTGTTGATGGCGCGCTGCACCGCCGGTCGAGAAAGATGGGTATGCGGCTCAAGCGCCAGGGCGATCTCGACCGCCAGGCGCTTGGACACCCCGCCGCCGATTGACAGCCGCCGCTCGCGTTCGATGCCCAGCGTGGTTCGGCGATGCTGATCGAATTCGCTGCTGCCCAGGTGCTTGACGAGCCGCTTGCAGACCTTGGCCTTGGCTTCGTCATCGAGCTCGATGACGTGCTCGCGGATGCGCAGGCCGCGCCGGCCTGGACTCAGCTGCAGGCGGGCCCCGTCGCTGTCCTGGGCATGGCTGATGCGCTCCCAGCGCTCGACCATCTTGAGCAGCTGGGCATGATGGCGACCCACTTGCTCGTAGGCTTCCGATACCTGCTTGTGCAGACGCACGGCGTTGGCCAAGAGCTCGGCCTTGTGATCCAGGGCACGGCGATGCTGGCTCTGGCCGCTGCGCACCGCCTTGGCCAGATGCTGGATCTGCTCGGCGAGTGCATCCATAGCGTTGCGCGAGCGCTCGACCAGTACCTCGGCGCGCAGCCCCGAGGCGGAATCCTCGACCAGGGTGCCCGACTGCTCGGCGAGATAGGCCATCAGGGCCTTGAGGCGCGAAAGGCCGGTGGCCTGAGCGATACGGTGCCGGGCGCGGGCCTGTTCCAGGGCATCGAAGGCCTGCGCCAGCTTCCAGCGGCCCTTGTACTCGAAGGTCAGCATGGGGATCTGTCGGCCGCTGATCAGCTCGAAGGCCAGGATCAGCATCTCTTCCACGTCCTGCAGCGTCATCAGGAGCTCGTCGTCCTGCTCGATGGCCGCCAGCACGCGCTCGATGAAGTTGTCATCTCGCGAGACCCCGTGCTGCAGCGCCGGCGCCTGGCCAGTGAAGCGCGCGCGCAACAGGTCGGTGGCCTCCGGGGCCAGCGCGGCGAGTTCCTGGAACTGCGGTTCCAGCGTCTCGCCGTAGAGCGCGATCATGTCGCGGATACGGGCATGCAGGCCGACTCGGCGGTAGATGTCGATCTGGCTGATGATCCGGGCGCTGTCGCGATCATCGAGCAGCTCAAGGGCGGCAAGCTCAACACCCTCGGGTGACAGGTCCTGCTTGCGCAGCAGCATGGCGGCGGCCTCGCGACGCCGGGCGTCGCCCTCGAGGCTTTCGACGATCAGGTCGCGCGTGGTCAGCAGCAGATCCGGCAGTGCCTTGATGACGCGCTCTATCTTGGCGGTGGTCTTCTCAGCGTGTCGCGCCCCAGTGAACTGATGCACCAGGTTGGCGATGATGCCGGTCGCGCCGGTAATCACTGTGTAGCTGATAAAGAAGATGTAGTTATCGGCGGTGGGCGCGCGCCCGTAGCCCAGCAGGTAGCCGCCCCAGGCGCCCAGCAGGGTGACGGGACCGGCGGTCCACAGGATCTGCAGCAGGCTGACCGACCAGGGGACCTTCTCCACGGCGCGGGTGATGCGATCAATCTCGTCGCGGCCTTCGCGTTCGAGGCGGACCTGAGATGTCTCGTGTGAAGTGTCCTTGCCACGGCGGCGAAAGGGAATGGGTACGAGCACGGTAGCCTTCATCAGCATCAAACGGGGAAGCCGACAGCCGTCGGCGGGCGACACATTAGCACCCCTCATTCGAGGGCAACAGCCCTATCATGAGCATGCTAAAATTCCCCACCTGTCGGGTATCCGAATCATGCGTCGATGGGCTCATGCGCCTGAGTCTGGAGGTCGCTGCTCACGAGTGTACGGCCCGTCTGTCGAATGTGAAGTCGTGATGCGAGACGCTATTCGAATCGTTATGCGAGTCAGGAGTCAGTGTATGTCATCGATCGTGCTGCTGGACGGCGGCATGGGCCAGGAGCTCGTCCGTCGTGCTGGCGAGCCGCCCACCCCGCTCTGGTCCACCCATATCCTCAAGCAGCACCCTGATCTGGTGCAGGGCCTTCATGAAGACTTCATTCGGGCCGGCGCTCGAGTGATTACCCTGGCGACCTATACCGCCACGCCGGAGCGCCTCTCCCTTGCCGGACAGGCCGAGACTCTCGAGATGCTGCATCAACGGGCGCTGGAGCGGGCGCAAAAAGCGGTCGCCGCCTGCGGCGAGGACGTGGCGATTGCCGGCTGCCTGCCCCCGCTGGTCGCCAGCTACCGGCCCGATCAGTCACCCGCTGGCGAAGTAGCCGTGGCCAGCTATCGGCGTATGGTGGCTGCCGGCGAGGGCGTTGATCTGTGGCTGTGCGAGGCGATGGCTTCGCTTGACGAGATGCGCTCGGCGGTAACGGCGGCATCGGAGACGGGCCTGCCGGTCTGGGTCGCCGTAACGCTCGATGATGCGCATCCCGACCGGCTGCGCAGCCATGAGCCGCTGGCCGACGCGGTGGCGCTCGCGGAATCGCTCGGCGTGCAGGCGCTGCTGCTCAACTGCAGTCAACCTGAAACCATCGAGGCCAGTCTCGACGTGCTGACCGGTTTCTCCGGGGCGACCGGCGCTTATCCCAATGGGTTCACCTCCGTCGAGGCGTTGGCCCCCGGCGGCACCGTCAGCGCGCTTGAGGCACGCCATGACCTTGACCCCGAGGCCTTTACGCGCACGGCAACGCGCTGGATCGATCACGGCATCGAGATCATCGGTGGCTGCTGTGAGGTGGGGCCTTCGCATATCGCGCGACTGGCCAAGGCGCTTGGCGAGCGCGGGCATGCGCTGGTGCGGCCCTGAGGCCAGCTTCTTCAGGCCGCGATACCCGAACCGGGTGATAATGGCCAATGAAACGAAGGCGAGTCTGATACAGGGCAAGCGAGTCGGGTCGACAATAGTGAGGGGCCAAGGGCGGCATGGTAGCATGCTGCCCTTCGGTGCAGGTTCGGCCTGCGCAAAGCCTCGGTGAAGGGAGAAGACATGCTGGCGGTATGGGTAGAACAGTTGCTGGGCTTCGCCTCCGGCGCACTGACGGCGATTCGAAACAACGAGCATTACCCGTCCTTTATGGCCTGGGTGCGCGAGGACGGCCCGGCGCTGGTCGGTGGCAAGCTCTCGCTGGCACAGGCGCTGGGCCCGGAGCTGTGGTCGCAGACGCCGCTCGAGCGACTGGATTTTGCCTGCGAGCCGTTGGCGCGTCCGGGGCGCAACGAGCCCTGCTGGTGTGATTCCGGGCTCAAGACCAAGCAATGTTGCGGGGCCGAGCGCTTCCCGGGGCCTATACCCGGTCACCTTATGTGGATGCTGTCGCTGCGCGAATGGAAGGGCGACACCCTCAAGGCGGCGCTGGATAGCGGTCGGGCGCCGGCCCAGGCGCTGCTCGAGGCAGGGCTGATTGCCGCCGAGGGCGGCCAGCGAGGCCGGGCCCAGCAGATTCTCGAGGCGCTGTTCAATACCTCCGATTGGGAACGTCTTCCGGAGCAGGCCGAACCGGCCTTCGAGCTCTTGATCGATCTCTATCAAGAGCGCGGCTTTCATAAAAAGCGCACCGCACTGCTTGATGATGTGCTCGATCGAGGCCCGCTCTTCCTGCGCGGCGTGGCGCTCGAGCGACTGTGCCTGATGTATCTCGACGACGATGACCTGGCAAGCGCCCGTGAGGCCTTCGTGCGCGCGCAGCAGGCGCTGCCTGACTCGCCGACCCTGGCCTATATCGAGGCCATGCTGTTGCTTCACGAAGGCAACGTCGAAGAGGCCGCCGAGCGGGCGCGGTTCTGGTTCCGTCGGCTGTCGCGCCGCGGCGATCTTGATCCAGAGCAGCTCGAGTTCCTGGCCGACCTGGCCGAGAACCCAGGCGCCACCCTAGCCGAGCAGATGGTCAGTTCCGAAGAAGATCTGGCCGACCCCCTGGCGGCACTGCAGGCGCTGCTCGAGTCGCTGCCGACCGCGCCACTTCTCGAGTTCACGCGCACCGCCGAGGGCAGCCTCGAATTCCATACGACCGCCCGTCAGGACACGCTGTTTGCCGCCTGGCAAAAGCACTTCCAGGTGCTGGTCGATGAAGAGGCGGCACTGGGCTTCGTCGATGACCCCTGGCCCCATGCCAGCGACTGGCTTGGCGAGCTGTGCGCGCATCCCGAGTGGCTCGATTCGCCCCAGGTCGTGCAGTCGCTGACGCTGGCCCTGACCAGCCGCTTTGGCAGTCTGCCGTGGATGGCGCCGAGTCTCTTCGAGCCACTGGCAGTCCGTCTGGAGCGCTGGTTGACCCAGCTCGAGAGCGAAGGGGGAGGCGACTTCGAGTGGGACGCCGCCGATAATGCCGTTCTGCTGCGCACCGGCCTGGCGCTGGTGGTGGGCATGGAACGTGGCGCCCGTGAGCGCTCACGGGAGCTCGCCGAGCGGCTGCTGACGCTGGACGCCCAGGACTCGCTGGGGCTGCGTGAGCTGGTGCTCGACCAACTGCTGCGCGAGAGCCGCAACCGCCGGGCCCTCGAGGTCAGCCTGCAGGCCAGCGAGACACCGCCTCTGCTGGGTGTGCTGATGGGCCGGGTGCTTGCGCTGTATCGTCTCGAGCGCCTCGATGAGGCCCGCGAGGCGCTCGAGGAGGTTCGCCGGATCAACCCTCACGTGATGGCGATGCTCTGCGACCCACGCGGTCGCGAGGTGCGCGGCCGCCAGGCAGATGCCCCCGAGCCCGGCAGCCGCGCCGAAGCCTGGCAGTATCGCACCCTGATGCGTGATCAGTGGTCCAATACCCAGGGCGCTCTGGGCTGGCTGGATGCGCAGCGCCATAGCCTCAAGTCCTGATGGCGTTGGTCACGTCTACGCCGAATAAGCCTAAGCCCTAGTCGGCCTGGGCTAGCGTTACCCATCGTCCGGTTTCGGGCGATCACAGATCGGGCCGCGATGCATATCGCGGCCCGATCTGCATCAGTTGCTGGGTGTCGGCTGGGCCAGCAGCGCGGAACGACGGTGGATCCACAGGGCCAGCAGGATCGCCGGCAGGCCGAGGGCCGATGCTGCCACGAAGAAGGTGGGGTAGCCCTGGGCGGCGACCACCATGCCGCTGAAACCGCTTAGAAACTTGCCGGGCAAGGTCATCAGCGACGAGAACAGCGCATATTGGGTCGCGGTGTAGGCTCGCGAGGTCAGGCTCGACAGGAAGGCGATGAAGACGGCACTTGCCAAGCCATTGGCCAGGTTATCGGCGGTGATGGTTGCCACCAGCATCGGCAGGCTGTCGCCGGCCAGGGCCAGCGAGGCGAACAGCAGGTTGGTCAACGCCGCCGCCATGGCACCCAGCACCAGGATCGGTCCGATTCCGTAGCGCACCACCAGCAGCCCGCCAAGAATCCCGCCCCCGATACTCATGGCGATGCCGAAGACGTTGGTGACGTTGGCAATGGTGGCCAGCGAAAAGCCCAGGTCGATATATAGCGGGTTGGCCATCGAGGCCATCGCCAGATCGCTGATGCGAAAGACCCCGACGAAGACCAGCAGCCACAGGGCCTTGACGCCATGACGGGCGAAGAAATCCGTGAAAGGGCAGACCACCGCGCCAATGGCCCAGGCACCGAGACGGCGCAGCCCCCGGTGGCGACCGCGGGTCGCCCGCAGGAAGGCCCGCACCCGGGGCTCGTGGATCAACTGTACCGACAGCGGCGACCGCTTGGGCTCCGGGCGCAGCAATACCGTCAGCATGCCGACACTCACCAGCGCGGCCATGGCGAGGTAGGCGGCCTGCCACGAGACCAGCGAGGCAATGTATAGCGCGCCAGCGCCGGCGGCGATCAGACCGCCCCGGTAGCCGATGATGTAGGTCGAAGACATGGCGGCCTGGACTTCCTCGGCAGCGGACTCGATGCGAAAGGCATCGATGGCGATGTCCTGGGTGGCCGAGCCGAAGGCCACCAGCAGAGCGAATGCCGCTACCACGGGCAGGTGGCCCTGAGGGTCGAGGCTGGAAAGGCCTATCAGCCCCGCGGCGATCATTGCCTGAGCGAGCAGCATCCAGCTGCGTCGCTGGCCGAGCAGCGGTGTCAGCCAGGGCAGCGACAGACGGTCGACCACCGGCGCCCAGAAGAACTTGATCGAATAGAGGATGCCGATCCAGGAGAAGAAGCCGATGGCCGCCACCTCGACGCCGTCGCTGCGCAACCAGGCCGAGAGGGTGGAGAAGACCAGCAGAAACGGCAGGCCGGCGGAAAACCCCAGGAACAGCATGGTGATGACCGGTGCGCGCAGGTAGACCGCCAGGGCGTCGCGCCAGCTTCGGCGTGGGGATAACGAGGGCATCAAAACACTCCGGAAAAGGGTGGGGCTTACACGTGGTCGGTGGGGCAATGCTAGAATGATGTATGACCGCGTCGCATGACGCTATTGAAAATCAAATACCTATCGCTGTTCATGGACGGCGGCGACAGGCCGTTAGTCGCCAGATGGCCGTTTATGAAGTCCACGATGTACGTGCGCCAAGAGCGACGAATACGCTAAGTGTGACAATCGCTGCAGTCGCTGCCAAGGATGCGCGCGAGGAGAAGGGAGACTTATGAGTGATGCCATTGATGGCCAGGGGCATGATGCCGATGGCGTCGAGAGCGATGCCATTGCGCGCTGGTATGTGATCCAGTGCAAGGGAAGTGAGTCGTTTCGTGCCGCCGAGCATCTCGCCAATCAGGGCTTTGATGTCTTTCATCCGGTACTTGAGGTGCAGAAGAAGCGCCGTGGCAAACTTGCCTGGATTGCAGAGCCGCTGTTTCCCTATTATCTGTTCATTCGCCTGGATCGCATCGCCAGCAACTGGCGTCCGATCCGCTCGACTCGTGGAGTGCTCAAACTGCTGACCTTCGGCGACGAGCCGGTGGCGGTAGCCGATAGCCTGATCGAGACCCTGAGGCGCAATGCCAGTACATCGCCGGAGAACGAGACGGCCAACGTCTATTTCCGCGCCGGCGAGAGCGTCGAGATCATCGAGGGTCCCTTCCAGGATCTCAAGGCGGTCTTTGAATCCCAGAAAGGCGAGGAGCGTGCCATCGTGCTGCTCAACATGCTGCACAAGCAGCAGCGCTTGGAAATGCCCATCGCCCAGCTACGCCGCACCCAGTGAACGTAGGGCTGCGCGTCCAGTATTAGGAGTGTTCTACATGCAAATCGCCCCTCATCGGGTCGTCAACCTGCACTATCGCCTGACGGATGCCGACGGCACCCTGCTCGATGACTCCCGCGCCCGTGAGACTCCCCTCGAGTATCTACACGGCCACGTCAATATTGTGGCTGGCCTGGAGAGCGCCCTAGAGGGCCAGGCTCCCGGCGCTACCCTGAGTGCCACCCTGGGCCCTGATGACGCCTATGGTCAGCGAGACGAAGCCAAGGTGCAGGAAGTGGGTCGAGGCTCGTTTCCGGTCGCCGAGTTGACCCCCGGCATGCGCTTTCAGACCCCCGGTGAGGATGGCCCTCAGGTTGTAACGGTGCTTGAGGTCGGGGCCACCCAGGTCACCGTCGACACCAATCATCCGTTGGCAGGCGAGACCCTCACCTACGATCTTGAGGTTTTGTCGGTGCGTGAAGCGACTCGGGCGGAGCTGGCCAAGGGCCATCCGCTGCCGGAAGGCACCGATCATGCCAAGGTCGAAGATCGCAAGGTGCTGTGACGGCGGCGCGCAAAAACTGATCCACATCAAGCCCTTGGAGTGCTATGTGGCCGAGGCTTGAGAAAATTGATCCAGATCACCCCCCTTCCTGTCGCCGCCCGTTAGAGTGACGCCATCACGTCGCGGCAGGAGCAGTGCCTGTACTGGGATGAAAGCGTGGTTTTCGGACTGGGCACCCTGGGCTTGGTGATCGCCTTCATGATCGGCTTGTTAGGCTTCGTGAGGCGTGATCATCGGCGCAAGGGGAAACATCGGCACTGAACGGCGAAGACGCCCGCAGGGGAGTCCAAGTCGCGCGACATGAGTCGTCAGGGGAAGGGGGCTTTGCCTCCTGTGGCCGGCCTTCGGGTCGGCTTTTTTATGGCTAGACGTTTTGTGGCGGTTCACTTTTCTCCCTCGCGCAGTGTGGGCACTTCCCTGGCCTGAGCGTTGACGTGAGGGCTGAAGAGAGCTGACGTGAAGGATGACGTGAGGGGCTTAGGGCTGGCGTAGCATCACCGCATCGTGAAGGCGAGCCAGGCGCCCCAGTAAGCGGTTGCGCGGGCCGGCGGGCACGTCCTGGTCGACTAGTGCGGCACGCAGGTGATCGACTACGGCATTGAAGTGCGCGTTGGTGATGCCCATCTGCTGGTGGGCACGAGCCATCGAGGGACCCGCGTAGTCACAGGGGCCGTCGCTGATATCGCATAGCTGGGTGGCGAAGGCCTCGGCGAAGTGATCGATGTTGGTATTGGCGAAAAAGTCGACGATGCGCTCGTCCCCGGCAATGCGATAGAGAAAGTCATTGACCACGGCGTCGATCACAGGCTTTCCGCCAAGAGCGGCATACAGGCTGTCGTCACTGGCGTTTGCCACAGCGCGTGAGCCGGCGTCGTCGGTGCTCGCCTGATACTCCTCTGCACTGGGGGCGGGAGGGGAATGAGCGCAGCCGCCCAGCATCACAAGGCCGACGATCAGCAGGGCCGGCCTCCATGCTGCTTGGAAAGCACTGACCCGAAAAGCACTGACCCGAAAAGCACTGACTCGAAAAGCACTGCCGCCAGAGGCATCGTCTCGATAAGCGCGGCTCCGAGAAGCGCCGCCCGTTGGAGTGTGAAAACAGCCGATCATAGCGCCACCTGCAGCGAGAGATAGCCGCCTTGCTGATCGGCCAGGCCGGCGATATCGCCAAGATCGAGCCAGGCTCCGGTCAGCGAGACGTGCTTGTTGAAGAAATGTGCCACATAGACGTCGCGCCAGTCGTTTTCGGCGGCGACCCCCAGGTTGTCGGGTTTCTGGCGATACTCGACGCCGACGACCCAGTCCGGCGCCAGCATCAGCCCCAGCGAGCCCTCCACGACCAGTGACCGACTTGCCTTCTGATCGCCGCCGAATCCCAGCAGCCCGCCCTGGTTGGCGCGGGTCGAGCGCAGGGTCAGGTTGGTCAAGAGGTTCCGCCCGCCAACCGCCGCGAACCAGAGCTTGCTCGTCGCGAGATAGATGTCGGTGCCTGCCGTATCCTTGGCGCCAAGCGCCTTGGCCAGTTCGCCATCGACAATGCGCTTGTGCTGCACCCCCAGACTCCAGGTGCCCCAGGTGTCATACAGAGGGTCGCCGTAGAGGCGCAGCTTGGCGCCGAGGATGTCCTGCTCGAGGCGACCGCCCAGGGTGTTCAGATCGAAACGTTGTCGGGCCAGCGATAGCTCAAGGCGGTCCTGGATGTTGCCGGCGATACCGGCTACCCCCAGGGTGTAATCATCGACTCGCGCCTGGCTGACGCTGGCCGTGGCGGCGAACTCGCCTTCGCTCGCGGTGCCGGCCAGCACCCCCCAGGGCGATATCCCGCCCCCTGCCGCGCCCTCGACCTGGGTGACGCCGCCGGTGGCCAGCAGGCGGCTGCCCGCCTGGGTGGCAGGGGAACTCAGCAGGGCAAGAATGGCCAGCATGATGGGGGCAAAAGAGAACCCGGATCGCCTCATCCTCAGGCTCCTTGTGTCGGGGGTTGCTGGGCTTGATAACGCTCGACCCATAAAGTGACCTCGTCTGCGGGTAGTGGCCGGGCAATCAGATAGCCCTGCAGGTAGTGGCAGCCGAAGCCTTTCAAGATGGTGCGGCTTGCCTCGGTCTCGACGCCCTCTGCCACGACCTTGAGGCCGAGGTTCTGGCCGAGCTCGATGGTCGAGCGCACGATTACTTCATCGTCGGGGGAGTCATCCAGGCGCAGGATGAACGACTTGTCGATCTTGAGCTCCTGCACCGGCAGCCGCTTCAGTTGGGCGAGGGACGAATAACCGGTGCCGAAGTCGTCGATCGCCAGCGTCATGCCGGCGCCGCGCAGCTCCTCCAGATGACGCGTGGCGAGTGCAGGGTCCTTGATGATGGCGCTCTCGGTCACTTCCAGCCCCAACTGGTCGGGCACTAGGCCGTTCCTCTCAAGTACCTCTTTCAGTCGCGCTGTCAGGGTCTCGTCCATGATGTCTTCGGCCGACAGATTGATGGCCACGCGCAGACCGTGGCCCTGTGTCTGCCACTCATGAAGTTGGGCGCAGACGGTTTCGATCATCCAGCTACTGAGCATGCGGATATTGCCGGAGCGCTCGGCAAGGGTGATGAACTCGTCGGGTGGAATGAAACCGAGCGTCGGGTGCTCCCAGCGCATTAGGGCCTCGAACTGGACGATATCGCCGTTCGTCGCCAGTATCTTGGGCTGGTAGACCATGGTCAGCTGGTGCTGTTCTACCGCGTCATGCAGGTCGCGGATCAGGGTCAACTGACGCAGGTGCCGTTCGTCCTGGCCGGCAATGTAGCGCTGGTGGGCATGGTGATGATGGCGGGCGATGTCCAGGGCCACGTCGGCGCGCCGCATCAGCAGGTGCGGAGTGTCGCCATCCTCGGGGAATCGCACCTCGCCGAACGACAGTCGCGGACGGATGGGTGACCCCTCCAGATCGATTGGCTCGGCGAGCTCATCCTGGAGCGTCTCGAACCACCCGGGTGGGCAGGACGGGGCATCCAGGCGCAGCAGGAACTCATCCCCGCCCATGCGGTAGGCCTGCACGGTTGGTGCCGGCAACCGATCGAGTCGGCGTGACAGCGTGATCAGTACGCGGTCGCCAAGGGCGTAGCCGAAGGTGTCATTGATGCGGCGGAAGTCGCCGATCGCCATACGCAGAAGGGTGAAACCACTGCCTTTCTCGATATCGCCCTGAACGTCGTGCTGCGCCGACGTGCGGTTGGGAAGATCTGTCAGAATATCATGCCGAGACTGGTGCAGGAGGCTTGCCTCCCGCTGTGCGATGTCTTCCTGCATGGTCATGAGTGTGTCCGCAAGCACACGCATTTCGCCGTGCTGACCAGACTTGAGGTCGGCTATACGCTCGCCCTGGCCGATACGCCTGGCGGCATCGGCGAGTCGCCGCAGCGGGCGGCTGATGCCTCTGGCGCTGAACGCCGCGACCAAGGCGGTCAGCGTCAGGGTGGCGGCGAACAGCACCAGCAGCTGCCACTGAATATTACGATAGGGTGCCAGCAGGCTCGTGCGTGAGGCCTGGATCAGGGCGAAGGCTTCATCCTCACCGGCGCGGCGCAGCAAGCGGGCGCGGGTCAGATAGTCGGCGTTTGCATCCAGTTCCGCGACGGAACCCATGCCATCGAGTGCGCTAAGCAGTTGAGTCAGCTCTTCGGGCGGCAGGTCAGCGCGAGACGTCGCCGTATAGCTTGCCTGGTCCTGACCGAGGTGGTGGCCAATGAAGCTGACCGGCAGCTGGGTGAGGGCATCGATTTCTTTGGCGAGTTCGGCATCTAGCCGAAAGCCCATACCTGCCCAGCCGATCAGGTTGGGCGCACGCACGGGCAGCAGGACGAACTGGTAGGGAATCCCGTCCTGCAGCACTACCTCGACGCTGCCCTGGCCTTCCTGAGCCGCGCGCCACAGCCCCTTGAAAGGCAGCTGGCTGCCGGTCTCGTGATGGCTGCTTGCCAGCAAGCGCCCGCTGGGGTCGGTGAGCAGCACCATATCTGCCTCGGCGCGGCTGCCATGATTGATCAGCACCGATTCGAGCGTGGAGGTGTCCTTGGTGGCCACGGCACTCTTGAAACCGAAGTCGTCGGTGAGGATGTCGACCGTATCACGCAGCCGCTGGCCGCGCGTATCGAGCACCTCGCGCAGCACGCTCAGGCCGACGTCCAGGTCGCGCTGGCCGGATGCCATGATATCGGCGCGGATGGCGCTCAGGGTGGCGGCCGCGGTGACGACCTGAGCCAGTATCACCACCGAGAGCATGGTAATCAGCAGGCGGGAGCGGAATGTCATGCGGGCCTCACTGGCTCAAGGCCCGATTGAAGCGCTGTTGCAGCGAAGACTGCTCAGCCGCTGGTTTCGCTGCGACCGAAAGCGATAGGGAGACGCTGCGCAGGTCGCTGGCGCTGACCGGTCTTGGTGCTTCCCACCACTGCTGATGGGTTTCTTCAAGGCGAGGGTGCCATACCCGCAGTCGGTGCTCGCCAGGTGGCAGGTCCTCCAGATTGACTTGCCCATTCTCGTCGGTGATGGCGAATTTCTCGGCATCGCTGACCACGATGAAGGCCTGCATATGGTCGTGGATGTTGCAGCCGAGTACCGCCACCCCGGCAGTATCGAAGGGTACGGGAGGCGGTGTCTCCTGTCGGTAGAGGTTCAGGTCGAAGACACCGGTGGGGGAAAAGGAATAGACATGGTGGCGAGTGGTGTCGCGATTGGGAAAGCTGACGCGGCTGCCTACGCTTACGGCACTGACATGGGGATGAAAGGCGGCATTGCGTTGATAGACGTCCACCGATGAAGGGGCCGCCTTGGAAGCGCCCTCAATATCTACCTCGACCACCGCTTCTGGAAGCGGTTTGCCGGTTGCGGCATCGGTGACGGTGATGCGGGCGGCCTGGGCGGCCAGGCTGCTCAAGAGGCCTGTGGCCAACAGCAAGGAGCTCAGCAATACGTGAGGGGCTCTGGTCACATGGGTTCCTTTTCTCACAGGCGTTTCACAGGGATTTCGAGGCAGCCAGAGCATCGTGTCACCTGCATCATCGGTGCTGTAAGCAGCACAAACTGTTTTTCTGATAAAGCGTGAGTGCACCAATACCGGTGATAACCGGGCAGATCAAGGGGGCTGCCACCAGTGCTGGCGCCAGGCCCTCATCACCCGCTCAGGGTACCAAGTCTCGCCCCGGCTGCCGTTGTAGCGGGCCAGAGCGCGAGTCAGATCACCGTCCTCCACGTCCAGGTAGTGGGCGAGGATGGTACAGCCATAGCGAAGGTTGAGCAGAGGGTCGAAGAGGTCATCCTCGGGGCGCCCCAGAGCTTCGACCCAGAACGGCATCACTTGCATCAGACCCTGAGCGCCAGCACTGGAGACGGCATTGGACCGAAAAGCGCTCTCGACCTGAATCAATGCCATCACAATGCCGGGGGCCAGCCCCGCCAGCCGCGCTTCCTGTTGGATGTTGTCCAGCAGGCGTGAGCGGCGTGCGGGGTCTTCGATGTAACGGGAAAGTCGTGTCGCCATGGTCGAGCGCCACTGGAGGTCCGCCCAGAGGTCGATGGCGGGCCTTGGCGTGTCGAGTACGCTTTCCAGCGTCTGGTGAAGGGGCGCGGAATAGCCCGGGCCAGTATCAGCCCGGGCCAGGGAGTCGGCCATCAGCAAAGCCGAGCCCAGGATGGCCAGGCTCAGCAGCGCTGTGCGTGGCAGGCGGGGCCCGGCGACAGGCATCAGCCGATGCGAGAGCGCAGGAAGTCGACGATGGTGTCGGCAGGCACCATGGTGGCCTCTTCATCGCGACGTCCCTTGTACTCGAGTTCACCCTTGTCGAGGCTGCGGTCGCCGATCACCAGGCGATGGGGGATGCCGATCAGCTCCTGGTCGGCGAACTTGACCCCGGGGCGGATATCCCGGTCGTCGAGCAGCACATCGATGCCCTGAGCCTTCAGCTCGTGGTACAGGCGTTCGGCGGTCTCGCGTACTCGTTCCGACTTGTGGGCGTTCATGGGCACCATGGCTACTTCGAAGGGCGCCAGCGCATCCGGCCAGATGATGCCGGCGTCGTCATGGTTCTGCTCGATGGCAGAGGCCACCACCCGGGTCACGCCGATGCCGTAGCAGCCCATCCACGGGTGCACCGCCTTGCCGTCGTCGCCAAGCACGGTGGCATTCATGGCCTGGGAGTACTTGGTGCCCAGCTGGAAGACGTGGCCGACCTCGATGCCGCGCTTGATCGCCAGTTCGCCCTGACCGTCCGGCGAGGGGTCGCCCTCGACCACGTTGCGGATGTCGGCGACCTTGGGCAATGCCAGGTCACGCTCCCAGTTGATGCCGAAGTAGTGCTTGTCATCGATGTTGGCGCCGGCGCCAAAGTCGCTCATCAGTGCCACGCTGCGGTCGACGATCACCGGCATGTCCAGATTGACCGGGCCCAGCGAGCCGGGGCCCGCGCCCACGGCGGCACGGATTTCGGCCTCTGTCGCCATGGTCAGCGGCGCCTTGACCTCGGGCAGGTTCTCGGCCTTGATCTCGTTGAGCTCATGATCGCCACGCACCAGCAGAGCGATCAGGCCACCGGCGTCGGCATGAACCATCAGCGTCTTGATGGTCTTCTCGATGGCGAGGCCATGCTTGTCGACCAGCGCGGCGATGGTCTTGGTCTCGGGGGTATCGACCAGGCGCAGTTCTTCGCTCGCGGCAGCAGCAGTGACCTGACTGCCCAGCGGTGCCGGCAGGGCTTCTGCCTTCTCGATGTTGGCGGCATAGTCGGAGGCGGTGGAGAAGACGATATCGTCCTCACCCGAGTCGGCCAGCACGTGGAACTCGTGGGAGCCGGTGCCGCCGATGGAGCCGTTGTCGGCGATCACCGGCCGGAAATCCAGCCCCAGGCGGGTGAAGATGCGCACGTAGGCGTCATACATCGCCTGATAGGTTTCTTTCAGGGAGTCTTCATCGATATGGAAGGAGTAGGCGTCCTTCATGATGAACTCACGCGAGCGCATCACCCCGAAGCGCGGGCGGATCTCGTCACGGAATTTGGTCTGGATCTGGTAGAAATTCGACGGCAACTGCTTGTAGCTCGAGATCTCCTTGCGCACCAGGTCGGTGATCACTTCCTCGTGGGTCGGCCCCACGCAATAGTCGCGGTCATGGCGATCCTTGAGGCGCAGCAGTTCCGGGCCATACTGCTCCCAGCGGCCGGATTCCTGCCACAGTTCGGCGGGCTGCACGGCCGGCATCAGCACTTCCTGGGCTCCAGCGCGATCCATTTCCTCGCGGACCACCCGCTCGACCTTGCGCAGAGTGCGCAGGCCCATCGGCAGCCAGGTGTAGAGCCCCGAGGTCAGACGGCGAATCATGCCCGCGCGCAGCATCAGCTGATGGCTGATCACTTCGGCGTCGGCGGGCGTTTCCTTGAGGGTGGAGAGCAACAATTGGCTGGCGCGCATGGGTCCGGCGTTTCCTTCGTATCTTGAACGGGCACCGGCCGGCCTGATGGCCGGCGGGCAGAGTTACACGTATTGTACGGTGAAGCCCGGGTGGCGGCAAAAGCCTGTTGGGTGGGTGCCGCGTGGTCCGTGTTAAAAATGTCGATGTATTAGACAATTGCCGATAAAATCCGGATATCGATAGTGGAGTTATGATTTACGTGCAATCATTGAGCTTCTGAATTATCAACCCTGAGCGACGGAGGACCCCGGGCGTGCATGACGAGACCACCATTCAGGAACGTTGCCGCTGGCCCCATTGGCGTGATCGGCTGTGCAGCGCCGACGAGGCCGCCGCGCTGATCACCGACGGCATGACGGTGGGCATGAGCGGCTTTACCCGCGCCGGTGAGGCCAAGGCAGTGCCGCTGGCGCTAGCCGAGCGTGCGGCCCGCACGCCTCTCTCCATCACGCTGATGACGGGCGCCTCGTTGGGCAACGACCTGGATCAGCGGCTGACCGAGGCCAAGGTGCTGTCGCGACGCATGCCCTTCCAGGTGGATACCACCCTGCGTCGCGCCATCAATGCCGGCGAGGTCATGTTCATCGACCAGCATCTCTCCGAGACCGTTGAGCTGCTGCGCAACCGTCAGCTCGCCGATCTCGACGTGGCGGTGGTTGAGGCCTGTGCCATTACCGAGGAGGGCGGTATCGTGCCCACTAATTCGGTGGGCAATTCGGCCAGCTATGCGATCCTGGCCGACAAGGTGATCATCGAGCTCAACCTCGATTCTCCCGCCGAGCTGGAGGGGCTCCACGATATCTATATCCCGCAGATGCGCCCTACTCGCCCGCCGATCCCCGTGGTGGCGCCGGACTCGCGCATCGGCACCCCCTACATCCCCATCGATCCCGCGAAGATCGCCGCCATCGTCGTCACCCATGGCCACGACAGCCCCTCCACGGTATTGCCACCGGATGTGGATACCCGGAGTATCGCCGATCAGCTGATCGGCTTTTTCACCGCCGAGGTGGAGGCCGGGCGCCTGGCAGCCTCGCTGCTGCCGCTCCAGGCAGGGATCGGCAGCATGGCCAATGCGGTGATGAGCGGGCTGGCCGAGGGCCCCTTCGAGCACTTGACCATGTACTCTGAGGTGCTGCAGGACTCCACCTTCGATCTGCTGGACGCCGGCAAGCTGGAGTTTGCCTCGGGCTGTTCGATCACCCTTTCCGAGGCGTGCGGCAAGCGGGTATGGCCGCGTCTGGACGACTACCGTGACCGCCTGATCCTGAGGCCCCAGGAGCTCTCCAACCATCCTGGCATCGTGCGTCGACTGGGCATCATTGCCATCAACACCGCGCTGGAGTTCGACATCTACGGCAACGTCAACTCCACCCATGTCTGTGGCACTCGGATGATGAACGGCATCGGGGGCTCAGGTGACTTCGCCCGTAACGCCCAGCTGTCGATCTTCGTCACCAAGTCACTGGCCAAGGGGGGAGACGTCTCGAGCGTGGTGCCCTTCGTCAGCCATGTGGATCATACCGAGCACGACGTGGACATCCTGGTCACCGAGCATGGTCTGGCCGACCTGCGCGGCCTGGCTCCCCGGGAGCGGGCAGAGCGGGTGATCGAGCACTGTGCCGATCCGCTTTACCGTCCAGCGTTGCGGCGCTACTTCGAGCAGGCCAGGGAGCGTGGCGGCCATACGCCCCACTGCCTGGAGCAGGCACTCATCTGGCACGTGGCCGTGGAGCGAGACGGGCATATGCGCAGCTTCCGGGCCGATGAGGAGATGAAGGTCACCGCCTGACGGCCGCTTGCCTCAGCGGTGGGGCATTGCTTCGGGCCGGTAGCCTTCCAGCAGCGCCCAGAGGATCGCCGCGGTCTCGGCATCGGGGAGCCCGCGGTAGTCCTCCGGGCGAAAACGCATCTGGAAGGCGCGCAGCGCACCTCGGGTCGCTTCATCCAGGACCTCGCTTTGTTCCAGCGCGAAACCCCAAGCTGTAAGCCCCAGCTGCAGGTCGCCAAGCGAGGGTGGGGCTTGGGTGAAGTATCGATGATAGCGGGCGACCCTTGCCGGATCCGGCCAGGGGCCAATGCCCGCCGCGTGAAGCCGCTTCCAGGGAAAGGCCGGGCCGGGATCGATCTTGCGGGTCGGGGCGATCTCGGCATGACTCAGCACTGCGGTGGGGGCGATGTCGTGGCGGGCGATGATGTCCCGGGCGAGCGCGATCTGCGCGGTGACCTGGGCGTCGGGGAAGGGCGCCCAGGTCACGTCCGCACCGTCCTTGAGGTCTGCAAAGGGCCGATCCGGCCCCGCATTGACGATCTCGATGCCAATGGAGGTATCGTTGAGATTCTCACGCCCCGCCCAGCCGCTGGCACCGGCATGCCAGGCCCGCCGTGACTCGTCGACCAGCTGGTAGACAGGGGGCGGCTTGCCGCTACGCGGCGGGGGGATCAGATAATGGCTGCTGACCCGCGGACCGGTAAGAGCGCTGAGCGAGTCGGCCTCATCGGCATCGGTGTAGTGGATCACCAGGTAGCGCACCCGGCTCGAGTGAGACGTTGCGGTATGGCGATGATCGACGCTATAGCCGTCGCGAGTTTCTACTGCCGGGGCTGCGCAGGCACCAAGTCCCAGTCCCAGCAGTAAAATGACGAAGAGTCTGCCCATGAACTATTGGCCTTGATCATTGACGGTCAGGGGAGTGAATAACGTCACCTGTTGGGCTTGAGTAAGACAGGGCGCATCAGATGCGATCCCCTTACCTGTCAATCTTGAGTCACCATGATAGCCCTAAGAGGCCACGACGGTGGGGCCTTTATCATGCCAGGCGATCAGTGTGGCAGGTCGGTTTGCTCGCCTGGGGAACGACCCTGGACATGGGTCGATAGCGGCAAGGAACCTGCTTCGATTCCTTGAGGTCAGGCTCGATACGCTGACGGGCCTGACGACGTAAGCCGCTTCGCGCGACATGCAGGACGTGGCTGGTCATGCATGCAGTGATCAGGCCATCGCGCTGGTTTCCTCCCGATCGGTCCGGGTGACCGTTCGGCTTATCACCCGGTTGCGGCCGGTCTCCTTGCATTCGTAGAGGCCGGCATCGGCGGTGGCAATGATATCGTCGAGGCTGGCCGGTTCGCCGGAACGGGTGACGGCAACGCCGATGCTGACGGTGACCACGTCGGTGACACTGGAGGCTTCGTGCTCGATACCTACTGCTTGCAGCATGCCACGCATGGCCTCGGCCAGGCGCACGGCTTCCTCTTCATCGGCATCGAGCAGCACCACCAGGAACTCCTCGCCGCCCAGACGTACCACGATATCGGTCTCGCGCCGGAAGGTATCGCGCAGCACGTTGGCGATCTCGACCAGGCACTCATCGCCTGCCTGATGACCATAGAGATCGTTATATTCCTTGAAATGATCGACGTCGATCACCAGCGCTGACACCGCATGTAACCAGCGACGGCTAAGAGGCAGGGCGATATCGAGACGCTGTTCCAGCAGCCGGCGGTTGCCAAGTCCCGTGAGCGGGTCCTTGATCGCCTGTTCCTGCAGCTCGCAGTTGGCCGCGCATAGGTGGTCGACTCGCTGTGCCAACCGGTCAGCCAGCGATCCATGCATGGTCTGACCAGGTGGCAAGCGTTCTGGGTTAGAGGCCCCGCCAAGGGCGTCGATGCGTGCGATCATCTGCTTCAAGGGACGTCGGTAGCGGTGCTCGATCGACCACCAGGCGAGCACTATGGCGCAGGCAGGCATGATCAGGAGTAGCAAGGTAGACATGAATATCGGCTCGTCCATGACCGTGAGTGACGACGAGGTCAGCTAATTTAGTGTGTTTTCTAATATGCAAACCATCGGCCGAGATGCCCATACCTTTAATCACGCCTTCTTACTTCTTGTCACGCTTTGACATATTTGCAGTAAATTGCAGGCTCGCGAGCTGCCGATAGAGTGCGCTGGACTCCAAAAGGCTGGCGTGGCTGCCCGATGCGATCAGTCTTCCCTGGTCGAACACCAGCAGGCGGTCGGCGGCGATAACCGTTGCCAAACGATGGGCGATCACCAGGCTGGTGCGTCCTCGCATCAGGCGGTCCAGTGCCTCCTGGACGACGCGTTCGCTTTCCGCGTCCAGCGCGCTGGTGGCCTCGTCCAGCAGCAGCACTCGCGGGTCTCGCAGCAGGGCTCGGGCGATGGCCAGCCGCTGTCTCTGGCCGCCCGAAAGCTGCACTCCACCGGGCCCCAAGGGGGTCTCGAAGCCATCCGGCAGGGCCTCGATGAAGCTCAGAGCATTGGCGTCTCGGGCTGCCTCACGGACGTCCTGAAGGCTTGCCTCGGGCTTGCCGTAGCGGATGTTGTCGGCCGCGGAGCCCGAGAATAGCACTGGCTCCTGGGAAACCAGCCCCAACTGGGCCCTCAAGGTGTGCGGGTCGAACTCGCGAAGATCGATGCCATCCAGGGTAAGGCGTCCGGCCTGGGGGTCATAGAAGCGCAACAGCAAGTGAAGGAGTGTGCTCTTGCCGGCGCCAGAAGGCCCGACCAGCGCTACCCGTTCACCGGGGCGGATATGCAGGTTGATGCCATCAAGCGCTGGAGTGCCTGGACGGTTAGGATAGGCAAAGCGCACTGCCTCGATGCCGATCGCTCCCTCGACCCGGTCGGGCAGCGTTCGCGGCACGGCAGGGGCTGTGATCGTCGGGCGGGCGTCGAGCAGTTCCAGCAGGCGCTCGGCAGCGCCGGCGGCACGCTGTACATCACCGGCCACCTCGGCCAGCGCCGCTACACCACCGGCGGCCAGCACCGCATAGAAAACAAACGCCGACAGCTCGCCAGCACTCATGTCGCCAGCCAGCACCGCATGGCCCCCTTGCCAGAGCATCAGGCCGACGGCCGTGAAGACCACCAGCATGGCGATACCGGTCAACCAGGCTCGCTGACGGGTCCGGTTGATGGCCGTGGTGAAGGCGGTCTCGACCCGGGCTCCGTAGTCGCGTCGGTCGATATCCTCATGGCCGAAAGCCTGGAGCGTGCGGATGCCGGTCAGTGCCTCGCCGGCGTAGCGGCCAAGCTCGGCGACCTGGTCCTGGCTCGAGCGCGACAGGCGTCGGACCCGGCGCCCGTACCACAGGATGGGTAACAGCGTCGCAGGAATGCCCAGTAGGACAACCGCCGAGAGCCAGGGCTGGGTGGCCACCATCATGATCACCGCGCCGATCAGCATGAGCAGATTGCGCAACGCCACGGACAGTGACGAGCCAAACAGGCTCTGCAGCACGCTGGTGTCGGCGGTCAACCGCGACTGGATCTCTCCGGCACCGCCATGACCGGCTCCGCCGGCGGTGGCCGATTCCTGCTCGAAGAAGGCCGGCTCGAGGGTCAGCAGATGATCGAACACCTGGCGACGAAGGTCGCCGGCCAGCCGCTCGCCGATCCAGGTGACCAGGTAGTAGCGAAGCGCCGAGGCCCCGGCAAGCAGAGCAACGATAACCAGTAAGCCAAGCAAGGCCTGATTGAGGCGCGCGGCATCTTCAGCGATGAAGCCTTGGTCGATGACCATCTTGAGTCCCTGACCAACCAGCAGCACGCTACCCGAAGCCACCAGCAACGCGACTGCCGCCAGTATCAGGCGGATGCGGTAGGGGCTTAGCAACGAAAGCAGGCGAAGCAGGATGCGTGGATGCGGTCGTGATGTCATGGGGATATGTCAGGGCCTCGGTGGAACTGCAAAAAAGCGGTTAAAGAGCGATGAAAAAAACAGTGAGAAGAAGCCTCAAGAGCGGCGGCAACTTGATAGGGCGCTCTGCCTTGAAGGCAGCGGGGCGCTTGGCCATATTACGAGCGACTGACCGCTTTCTGACAATTTACGACTGAATCAATTCTTGGAGACATCATCATGACTGACTCATCAAACGACGCGACCGCCGACAGTCTGACACTGGCCTGCCCGCATTGTGCCGCCTTGAACCGGGTGGCACAGGCTCGGCTGGCTCAGGGCCGCTGTGGCAAGTGTAAGCAGGCGCTATTCACCGGCGCCCCCGTCGAACTTAACGGCGCCAACTTCAATGCCCTGGTCAATCGCAGCGATCTGCCGGTGGTCGTGGATTTTTGGGCGGCCTGGTGTGGGCCCTGCAAAGCGATGGCACCGATCTTCGCCCAACTGGCCGGTGAGCTTGAACCACGTATCCGCTTCGCCAAGCTGGATACCGATGCCGAGCAGGCACTGGCCGGGCGCTTCAACATCCGCAGTATCCCCACCCTGGCGGTGTTTCGTCACGGTCAGGAAGTCGCCCGACAGGCCGGTGTCATGCAGGGGCCGCAACTGAAACAGTGGCTGGCCCCGCACCTGCTTTAACGCATGCCTCAACGAATCTCGGCGCTGGACGTTGGCGCTGATAACGGAACGCAGCGTAGGGAACGCGATTGCTCGATAAGCACGCCATCCTGATTTCCTAAAAATGGCAAGCTGTATATAATACGAAGGTGGTAATGGCGTCATGGGTTGGCTTGGCAGTGCAATCCAGTTAATATTAGCATGCTAATCGTTTTTCTCGCAGTGATTCTCAAGCAAATCGTGCTGTCACTGTCTGGCGTGCCTCGACTGTCATTTCCGGTTTCCCATCATGCGTTCTACTCTCTTTCTTCGCTGGCGCTGGATAGGCGCCTGGACCCTGGCCAATATGCTGTTGGCCTGGTCGATCGCCAGTCGCTATGTCGACTACATCGAACCCAGCGGGCTTGCTCAGTGGGGCTACCTGGGGCTTGTTTTTGTAGGCCATATCTCGCTGCTGGTATGGCTGGGTGCACTGCCGCTTTTCGTGCTCGCACCGCTGGTGCGTGGGCGGGTGATGTGGCTATTCGGAACGCTCTGGGCCAGTTCGCTGCAGTTGCTGCTGCTGCTCGATACGCTGGTCTACGATCAATACCGTTTCCACCTGAGCGGCTTCATCCTCGATCTGTTGGTCAACGCTGGCGGAGACGTCTTCAGCTTCTCATGGGTGGCCATCTCGATCACCTTGGCGGGGATTCTGGGCATGCTGGTGCTGCAGGGCGTTCTTGGGCGCGTGCTCAAGAAGCGCAGCACCGGTGGCGCCAGCCGATTCGCGTTTGTGCTGACCTTCCTGGCACTGGTGGGCGTACATGGCTGGCATGCCTGGGCGGATGCCTTCTATGACCAGAAAATCACGGCCATGACCCGCCATTTTCCGCTGTTCTATCCGGCAACCGCCAAGCGGTTCTTTATCGAGCAGGGCTGGGTCGATGCGCAGGCAGTTCGCGATAACGTTGAGCTGGGCGCGTCGTCCAAGGCCAGCCATGGCCTCAATTATCCTCTTGCCCCGCTAGCGTGTCGTGCCAGCGAATCACCGGAGAACGTCATGTTGGTGGTGATCGACACCCTGCGTCACGACATGCTCAACCCGACAGTGATGCCGAATCTGTACCGCTATGCCCATAGCCCCGGCTGGATCAGTGCCTCAGAGCATTTCAGCGGTGGCAATTCCACCAAAGCCGGCGTGTTCAGCCTCTTCTATGGGCTGCCGGTGAACTACTGGGATGCCTTCACGGCGAGCCAACAGCCGCCGGTGCTGCTGGACACCCTCGAGTCCCAGGATTACCGCTTCAAGGTGCTGTCGTCGGCCACCCTGGTCAGTCCTGCCTTTGATCGCAACGTATTCTCGGGGCTCGATGATGTCTCCCTGTCGCCCGCTGAGGGCGAACCCTGGGAGCGCGATCAACAGATCACCGAGGACTGGCTGGCGTGGAACGCACGCAATGACAAGGTCGATGGCCAGAGCGGTGCTCAACGTGACGAGCCAGGTAATGATCAACGGCCATTCTTCGGCTTCCTGTTCTTCGATGCCGTCCACGGCTATAGCAGCCCGCCAGATTTTCCGCGTTTCACGCCTTACTGGGAGACCGTTAACCATTTGGCGCTGGGCCCTGATTTCGATGCCGAGCCTTATTTCAATCGCTATCGCACTGCGGCTCACTATGTGGACCAGCAGCTCGGCAGAGTGCTGGATGATCTGAAGGTACGCGGTCTTCTCGAAAACACGGCGGTGGTTATCACCGCCGATCACGGCGAGTCCTTCAACGAGCATGGCAAGAACTACTGGGGACACGGCAGCAACTACTCCCGTGAGCAGGTCGAGGTGCCCTTGGTCATGCATCTGCCAGGGCATTCGGGGGGCGAGATCGACTACCGTACTCAGCATGCCGATATTGCGCCGACGTTGCTCGAAGAGGTGCTGGGCTGTGAGGCTGCCCCACAGCGCTATACGCTGGGACATAACCTGATCAAGGGGGCTTCTTCGAAGGACTGGATGCTCTCTGGCAGCTACATGGGCTACGGCATTCTGCTGCCGGATCGCCAGGTGGACGTCGAGCCGACTGGCCGCTTCCAGGTGTACGACTATCAGATGCAGCCGCTCAATGCGGCCCGTCCTGACGCGTCGACGTCTCAGGAAGTCCTCAAGGCGCTGTCACGCTTTTATCGCTGAGTGCTTGTATCGCAGACTGCTTATCATTGAAAAGAGCAGGGCGCTGTGATGTAGCGCCCTTTATGGATGAAACCCGTAGCGGATGATGCAGGGCGTCGGATGCGTTAGTGCGGAGTCATTCGCCAACTGACGAGAGCGGGAGTCAGGGGCGGCAGTCGAGGCCATGCCTACTCGGCATAGATCATCTTTCGCGTCATGCCGCCGTCGACCACGAAGTTCTGGCCGGTGATGAAACCCGCCTCATCGGAGAGCAGAAAGGCCGCCATGGAAGCGATGTCGCGTGGCTCGCCGACCCGCCCGGCCGGGTGCTGTGCGTGGTCTTCGACACTCAGTTTGGCTGTCTGGCGACGCGACGGCTTTTGCCATTCGCCGACCTCTATCCATCCTGGGCTGATGGCATTGACGCGCACCGCTGGGCCAAGGCTCATCGCCAAGGCATGCGTCAGCGCCACGATGCCGCCCTTGCTAGCGGCATAAGCCTCGGTGTCGGGTTCGGATTGCAGGGCCCGGGTCGAGGCGATGTTGATGATAGCGCCCCCTGGCTTTTACGCAAGGTCTGCGCCGCATGCTTGGTGGTCAGAAACGTGCTGGTCAGGCTGGTGTCGAGTACCTTGTGCCAGCTCTCAAGCGTCAAGGATTCGATAGGCCCCAGGAAGGGATCGGCGAGGGCGGCATTGTTGATCACTCCATCGATCCGCCCGTGGCGGGTCAGGGTCTCTGCAAGGCTGGTCTTGACCTGATCTTCATCGGTCACATCGACCTGCTGGAAGCTCAGGGCCTCGGGATCGCCGGGGGCCGCTTGCCCCTTCACGCATTCGCCAAGCTCAGCCAGGCAGGCCTCACCTGCCTCCCGGTCGAGATCGGCGATCACCACCCGGTAACCTCGCGACAGCAGCCAAAGCGCCATGCCTCGGCCGATGCCCTGGGCGCCACCTGTGATATATACCACCTTGCCGTCGCTCATCGTCCGCTCTCATCAAGTGCACATGGCAATACCCTGCGGTTTGCCTGCCGGCAACGCAAGCGTATGGCCAAGCTCGGGGAGCGGGACCGCATGCCCGGGGTTGTCTTATACGGCTCTGCTGGCAGGTGATCACGGATCCGGCCGGTGTCGGCTCATCAATGATGCTCGTGCTACTCGGCGCGTTTGCCCAACCGCCGCAGCTTGCGGAACCAGGCCAGGCGGGTCTTGTCGCTCATTGTCTCGACGCTGCCGATCAGGGTTTCACGAATCGGCATGAATCCAACGAAGCCGAGGATGTTGCGCTCCAGTGCCTTGACGCTGTGGGCACGGAAAAAGTGACGATAGACCAATGCCGGCATGCCCATGGTCACCAGGATTCTCGCCGAGCGGCCCGTCAGTCCTTTTTTGCCAAGCGGGTTGTTGTCCTGATACTCGAAGGCAAACCCAGGGCGCGCCACCTGCTCCAGAAACCCCTTGACCAGCGCCGGCATGCCGCCAAGCCACAGCGGGAAGATCAGCACCAGGTGCTGGGCCCACTTGATCTCCTGCTGGACGGGCTCAAGCGCGGCGGGCAGGACGCCATGCTCCCAATCCTGCTGGCTTTTAAGCAGTGGGAAATCAAGCTCGGTGACGGTGATCTGGTGCACGTCGTGCCCCGCCGATTCGGCCCCTTCCCGGTACTGGTCGGCCAGCGCATGGCAAAGGTGCGGCCGGGTAGTGTCTGGGTGGCCCTGGACGATCAAAATACGGCTCATAGCTTGCCCTCCTGGCTGGCTATCCCTGTGCTGACTACCCTGGTGCCGGGTTTTTTCTCGTTTGTTTTTCTATAACCCGAGCCTGCGCGAATGCACAGGCTATGCATGAAGCGTAGTCAACCTCGCGCGGGGGAGGGCTGCTGCTGGGCAATATGTACCCGTTGTGGGTGCTGAGACGTTGCCTGGCGTCTAGCTCCTCTGGAGCTGGTCGCGCAGTCCCGTTGGCACCTTTTTGATGATTAGTCGGTCCTGATCCGCGTCATATTCCACGCTGGAGCCCAGGAGATGCGAGTCGAAGCTGATCGACACGCCGCCGGCACGCCCCGTGAAGCGGCGGAACTGATTGAGGGCGCGCTTGTCCGGCGGGATCTCCGGTGACAGGCCGTAGTCCTGCTGACGAATGTAGTCATAGAAGGCCTTGGGCTGCTGTTCGTCGACCAACTCGGAGAGCTCGTCGAGGGTGATGGGCTCGCCGCGGCTGGCCTGGTCGCTGGCATAGTCGATCACCGCATCGGTCTTCTCGCGGCTCTGCTCCTCTGGCAGATCCTCCTGCTCGACATAGTCACTGAAGGCCTTGAGCAGGGTGCGGGTTTCGCTCGAGGCGTCTACGCCCTCCTGGGCGCCCAGCAGCGTCGCGAAGTCGTCGGCGAGCTTCTTGCCGCCACGATCGCGCAGGAACGACAGGTACTGGCGTGACGGCGAGGCATCGTCCTGCCACTGGGTCAGGTTGATACGTGCGGCAAGCGAGGGCTGGGTCAGGTTGAGCTGGCTGGTCGCTATCACGTTCTGCTCGGCATCCAGACCGAAGCCCTGGCGCATATGCAGCAGCGCCAGCGAGAGATAGTCGGTGTCGCCTTGGCGTTCATGGGCGATGAGCAGATGCCCGCCCAGCGGCAGGTGGTCGTCGACCAGCGCGGTGATTTTTTCAGCGAGCTCGCGGCTGAACGTGACGAAGTCCTGATCATCCGCCAGGTAAGCCGAGAGGCGTGGGGTGAAGTCACCGGCCTCATCGCCTTCGGCGAAGCGCCCCCACGCCTTGGCCTTGCCGTGATAGGCCTTGTTGAGGCCGGCCACCAGCTCGCTCATGGTGGCCGAGTCGTTTATGGCCGCGGCGGCGGGTGTTAGGGTCGCCGGCGCGTCGCTGCCGGCCTTGTCGATGGTGTGAACGATGCTGTTAAGAATCGGCATTAAGGACCCTTGGCTCGTGCATGGGGCGCCGATGATACCGCATGATCGCGCTTGGCTCGCCCGTCAGTGATGGCCGGGAGCGACACTCAGGCCATTAGCCCCTTGCCGATCAGGTTGAGGCTGGCCAATAGCAGGATGGCATAGGCGGCGCGGCGCAGGTTGTGATCACTAATCGGTGGTGGCCGCCGTCTCGCCAGTTCAGTCGTGCCAGCCACCACGACAGCGCCGACGGCACCCAGGATCATCAGCTCGGAGAGATGGTCGCCGGCGCGCCCGGGGGAAAGCAGCGAGAGCCCCATGCGTGCCAGCCCCATGATCAGGAAGGCGCCCAGCAGGGTGCAGCGGATGGCGATCAGCGTCATCGGCTGACGGTAGAGCATCACCACCAGCGGCGGACCGTTGGTGGAAAAAAGGCCGCCCATCAGCCCGGAGAAGAGTCCGGCCACATGAAACTGCCAGTTAGGTGAGGGTGTCTGGCGGGGCGCCGGGGAGCGCATCAGGATGATGCAGGCGATCAGGATCACCACCCCCAGCAGCAGGCCGAGAAAAGGCGCACGGGACTCCCCCAGCCATATCGACAGATAGTAGCCCACCGGCAGCATCGCCAGGCTAAACAGCAGCAGGCGGCGCATCAGAGCCATGTCGACCTGTTGCCAGCGGCCTCGAAGGGCCATGGAGTTGTTGAACAGGCTCAGCAGGGTGCACAACAGCGCCGCGCTTTCGATGGGCAGCACGTCCATCGCTGCCAGGAGTCCCATCACGATCAGCCCGAAGGCAAAGCCAGTGAGGGTCTGGACATAGCTTGCCAGGGCCAGGCTTAAGAAAATGGCGGCATATTGCCAGAGATGCATGACGTGATTTCCGGACGAGGACAAGTCGCTCCATTGTCCATGTCCGGGCTCGCACTGGGTAGGGACAAGGCGGATGCCGATGCTGGCCAGCCTGCCTTGCAGTGTTGATCATTGGTTGATCAGGCCTTCAGCAGGCGCTGTATTTCCTCGGCGCTGGCCACCTTGCCCTCTAGTACCACCTCGCCGTCCACGCCTAGGGCCGGGGTGCGCATCACGCCCTTATCGATGATGGCGTTCATGTCGGTGATCTTCTCGACCTCCACGCTGAAGCCCAGTGCCTCCGCAGCGGCCCTGGCGTTATCGGTCAGCTGTTCGCACTTCCTGCAGCCCTTGCCGTAGATGCTCAGTTTCATGGACATGCCCCTTGAGTAAGTCGCTACGGCCATAGCTGACCGTAGAGGTAACCGGTGATCGTTGCCATCACCACCACTAGGCTGCAGTAGACCAGCGTCTTCTGGGTGCCAAGGATGGTGCGGATCACCAGCATGTTCGGCAGTGACAGGGCGGGACCGCCCAGCAGCAGCGCCAGCGCGGGTCCCTTGCCCATGCCAT
Organism: Onishia taeanensis; assembly: GCF_003268885.1. Taxonomy (GTDB): domain Bacteria; phylum Pseudomonadota; class Gammaproteobacteria; order Pseudomonadales; family Halomonadaceae; genus Onishia; species Onishia taeanensis_A. The sequence goes on along the minus strand of NZ_QLSX01000005.1, from coordinate 205,649 downwards.
TGCCCAGCAGGCCTTGAACGATGGGGACCTCGGTGAGGGTCGAGAAGTACATGAAGCCACCCAGCAGAGAGGCCAGGAAGGTGGAGCCCAGGCTATTGTCACCCACGGCCATCATCACCCACTCCGAGGGGATCAGCCCTTCCTCGCCGGGGCGGCCCAGCAGGAGCCCTGCCACGAAGACCCCGGCCAGCAGCAGTGGCAGGATTTGCTTGGTGAAGTCCCAGCTTTGTCCGGCCCACTCCCGGTCGCCCTCGCGCAGCATGGCGATCAGCATCAGGCCGATGATCCCCACCGCAAAGGCCAGTTCGGGGGCGCCGGGTGCGACCAGCGCCGCCAGTGCCACGGCGCCGCCCAGCGCCAGTAACCAGCGAGCCGGCCAGCTCCAGCGTGCCCACAGCAGCCAACCGAATAGCAGCGCGAGCGCCGCGGTGATCGGCCATTTCCAGGCGTAGATAGCCATCCATGCCGGGCTGTCGGCGGCCGCCCAGTTGGCGAACACCAGGATGCCCACCATCAGCCCAAAAAAGGCCGCCACCTGGCCCAATGGGCGACCGCTATCGTCATCGCCGAAGCCGCGGGCATTGGCCTTGCTCCGGGACCGCTCCTCGCGGCGGTAGATGAGATGCATGATTACCCCGATCACCACGGCGAAGACGATGGCACCGATGGCCCGGGCCAAGCCAAGTTCCAGGCCCAATACCTTGGCGGTAACCACGATGGCCATAACGTTGATGGCAGGCCCCGAGTAGAGAAATGCCACCGCCGGCCCCAGCCCTGCGCCACGACGATAAATGCCGCCGAACAGCGGCAGCACGGTGCAGGAGCAGACGGCGAGCAGGGTGCCGGAGACGGATGCCATGCCGAACGCCACCGGCATGGGCGCATCGGGTCCCAGGTAGCGCATCACCGCGCTTTGGCTCAGGTAGGCGGCCATGGCGCCGGCGATCACAAAGGCCGGCAACAGGCAGAGAATCACATGCTCCTGAGCGTACCAGTGCGTCAGCCGGATGCCCTCCAGCACCGCGTTGTCGAACCTCGCGGACCCGGCAGGGAGGAAGTAGATCAGCAGGAAGATGCCCACCACGGCACCCAGCCAGCGGACTTGGGTGGGATTGTCGCGTACCAGGTTGCGCAGACGGGAGACCGGCGATGAGGCGTCTAGCATGACGTGGCGCTCAGTGGGGAAGGCTATTTCAAGGCTAGCAGGCGCCTGATGGGACGGCCTTGATGTGTCTCAGGGTTTCGTCGCAGCGGGTGATGTTGGCGCTGACCATGTGGTCATCGCCTCGGTAGTCGGCGTTCGGGCGACCGACATCGCCCTGGCGTTATGTTTCTGGGGCCAGTGCCTGCCTGCATCGCTCTTCGCCCTTGGCTCGGGTATGTTAGGGCTTTGTGCTGCACTGTTTCTGTGCAGCCGGATGAGCAACTCACCGAGAGATCACGTCTAAGGGGGAGGCATGTCGTCATCGCTGCTGTCGTCATCGCAGAAAGGCATTCTGTGGATGTGTGCCGGGGTGTTCTGCCTCTCGGTAGGCGATGCGATTTCCAAGTGGCTGGGTGACGTGCATTCGCCGATCCAGATCATCTTCTTTCGGACGCTGGTGTCGCTGCCGCTGATCGCCCTTATCGCGCACTTTAACGGCGGTCTGCGTAAGCTATCGACCAAGCGTCCCGGCGTGCATCTGGTGCGTGGCCTGCTGGCGACCGGCACCATGCTTTGCTTCGTGTTCGGCCTGACGGTGCTGCCGCTGGCGGAAACCACGGCGATCGCTTTCGCCGCGCCGATGTTCGTGACGCTGCTCTCGGTGCCTCTGCTGGGCGAGCGGGTCGAGCGACTGCCGCTGATTGCCGCCGTGGTCGGTTTCTGTGGCGTGCTGGTGGTGGTGCGCCCAGGCGCAGAGGGGTTCCAGCTCGGCGCCCTGGTCGTGGTCGGCGCCGCGCTCTTCTATGCACTGGTGATGATCACTGCGCGGCGCTACGGGGTACGCGAATACCTGTGGGCGATGGTCTTCTATGTGACGCTGGTGCCGTTGGTGGTCACCGGCGCCATGCTGCCCTGGGTATGGCAGGCGCCGTGGCCGCTGCACTGGCTGGGGTTTCTGGGGGCCGGTGTCTTCGGCATCGGCGCCATGGCCTGCATTACGCTGGCTTTTCGCCATGCGCCAGCGGCATTGGCCGCTCCCTTCGACTACACCGGCATGGTCTGGGCGGTACTCCTGGGCTGGTGGTTCTGGGGTGAAATGCCCGATCTGTGGGTGTATATCGGCACCTTTATCATCATTGCCAGCGGCCTGGCGATCGCCTATCACGAGCGCCGTACCAGCCTTAAGCGCCGGCCGGCGTCTTGAGTCTGCTCGCGCCTGGCCGTCACATCCCGGTCACTGCGCTTGGCTAGCCTGTTGGGACGCATTGCCTCATTGCATTCCACAAGAGCCTGGCGCCGAATGAAAATTCTGATGATCTCGGATGTGTACTTCCCGCGGGTCAATGGTGTATCCACCTCGATCGAGAGCTTTCGGCGGGCGCTGACCCGCCTCGGCCATTCGGTGACGCTGATCTGCCCGGCCTACCCAGTAGGGCATGAAGACGATCCGGGCATTCGTCGCATCCATTCCCGAGGCGTGCTCACTGATCCCGAAGATCGGATGATGCACTACAGGCGCATCCTTGCCCTGGCCCCGGAGTTAGCCGCGCAAGGCTTCGATCTGATCCATGTACACACGCCTTTCGTGGCCCACTATGCGGGCCGAGCGCTGGGTGCTCGGCTCGGGCTGCCGGTCTTCGAGACCTGTCATACCCTGTTCGAGGAATACCTGCATCACTACCTCACCTGGCTGCCCGCGAGCCTTCTGCGCTTCGCGGCGCGGCGAGTGGCGGTGCGGCAGTGCCAGACCGTGGCGGCGCTGATTTCGCCCTCGACGCCAATGCGCGAGGCGCTTGTGCGCTACGGCGTCTCGCGGCCGATTTCGGTGGTAGCGACCGGGCTGCCGGTGGAGGCGTTCGCGGCTGGTGGCGAGGGTCAAGTGAGCGCCGCCGATACCCGCCGAGGCTTCGACATTGATGCCGAAGCGCCGCTTTTGCTGTTCGTCGGCCGGGCGGCCCATGAGAAGAACATCGCTTTCCTGATCGAGATGCTGCCCCGGGTCCTGGCCTGCCATCCTCATGCCACGCTGGTAGTCGCGGGAGAAGGGCCGGCTCGCCAGGCGCTGGCGCGCCAGGCTCGAGCCGCGGGTGTGGAAGCGTCGGTGCGCTTCGTCGGCTATCTCGCGCGTGACGGCGAGCTGCAGGCGTTGTATCGGGCGGCCGACGTCTTCGTGTTCGCCTCGCGCACCGAAACACAGGGCCTGGTGTTGCTGGAGGCGATGGCGTTGGCCACACCGGTGGTCTCGACCGCTGTGATGGGCACCCGAGATGTGCTTTGCGACGGTGAGGGCTGTCTGGTCGCCGAGGACGACGAGTCGGCGTTCGCGGCGACGGTGAATCGACTGCTGGAAGATCCTGCGCTCAGCTCGGAGCTCGCGCAGCGTGCCGTGGTCTATGCCGGGCGGTGGCATGAGGTTGCCCAGGCCACTGCGCTGCTCGAATGCTATCAGTCGCAGCTGGCACCTAAGGAAGAGGTGGCACTGCCGTCGATCGGGTCACCCTGACACCCGAGTGCCCGCCGTGCCCTTCAGGATGGCGACGGCATCGGCAAGTCGGCCAATGCCGCTGATGCCTCCGCTGGCGGCGAAGTCACAGGCGGCCGCAAGCTTCGGGCCCATGGAGCCGGCGGGTACGGTCAGGGCCTGGGCTTCGCGAAGCGTCAGTACCTGCAGCGGGGCGGCAGCGTCAGTACCAAAATCCCGGTAGACGGCCGCTACATCGGTCAGCAGCAGCAGGGCGTCCGCACCAAGCTGGCGCGCCAGCAGGGCGCTGGCGGCGTCCTTGTCGATCACCGCCTCTACCCCGAGAAGGCTACCATCCTCTCGGCGCACGACCGGTATCCCCCCGCCGCCGGTGCAGATCACCACCACATCCTGGGCGAGCAACAGCTCCAGTACCCGTAAATCCGGAATCTCCAGCGGCCTGGGGGAGGCGACGACGCGACGCCATTGGTCACCGTCCTTGGCAATCTGCCAGCCGGCCGCCGCCGCCCGGCGCTCTGCTTCGGCCTGCTCATAGACCGGCCCGACGAACTTGGTGGGCTGGGCAAAGGCCGGGTCATGGGCATCGACCACCACCTGGGTCAGCAGGGTAGCGACCGGCCGGTCGTGCTCGAGCGCGTTCTCCAGTTCCTGCTCGATCATGTAGCCGATCATGCCCTCGGTCTCGGCGCCCAGCACATCCAGCGGATAGGCCTCGTCCGGCTTGTAGGCGGCCCCCTGCAACGCCAATAGGCCCACCTGGGGGCCGTTGCCATGGGTGATCACCAAGCGGTGACCGGCTTGCACGATGTCGGCAAGTGCCCGGGCGGCAACGGTGACGTTAGTACGCTGAGCTGCTGCCGTCAGCGGCTCGCCGCGCTTCAAGAGGGCATTGCCGCCCAAGGCCGCTACGACCAGCATTTTAGCCTCCCAGCGTGGCGACGAGAATCGCCTTGATGGTGTGCAGGCGGTTCTCGGCCTGATCGAAGACAATAGAGGCGGGGCTCTCGAAGACCTCCTCGGTCACTTCCATGGCGGAGATACCAAAGCTTTCCTGCATCTCCTGGCCGATGGTGGTCTCGATGTTGTGAAACGCCGGCAGGCAGTGCATGAAGCGCACTCTGGGATTCCCGGCCTTGGCCATCAGAGTGGCGTTTACCTGATAGGGCATCAGCAGCTTGATGCGCTCAGCCCATTTCTCCTTGGGCTCACCCATGGAGACCCAGACATCGGTGTAGACAAAATCCACCCCGGCAACGGCGGTATCGATATCGTCGCTGATCATGATTCGGGCGCCAGTCAGTGCTGCGAGCGCCTGTGCCTCGTCCTGTACGGCTTGAGTCGGCCAGCAGGCTTGCGGGGCGCACAGGCGTACATCCATCCCCATCTTGGCACCGCCGATCAGCAGGCTGTCGCCCATGTTGTTGGCGGCATCACCGATGAACATGTAGGCCACCTCGCGAAGCGGTTTGTCCACGTGCTCCTGCATGGTCAGGAAATCCGCGAGGATCTGGGTGGGGTGGAACTCGTTGGTCAACCCGTTGTAGACGGGCACGCCCGCATAAGCCGCCAGCTCCTCGACAATGGCCTGCCCAAAGCCGCGATATTCAATGGCATCATAGACTCGGCCCAACACTCGCGCGGTGTCTTTCACCGACTCCTTGTGTCCCAGGTGGTTGCCGGTGGGCCCCAGGTAGGTGACGCGGGCGCCCTGATCGTAGGCCGCTACCTCGAAGCCAACCCGAGTGCGGGTGGAGTCCTTCTCAAATATCAGGGCAATGTCCTTGCCCTTGAGTGTCGGTACCTCGGTGCCGGCATATTTGGCGGCTTTCAGGTCCGCCGACAGCTTGAGCAGAAAGGTGATTTCCTGCGGCGTAAAATGGCGCAGCGTCAGCACATGTCGGTTCTTGAGGTTGAATGCCATGAGGGTACTCCTTGAGGATCAGACAGGGTCGCGGGACGTGGGGCAGCTCATGCAGTGCCCGCCGCCGCGGCCGCGCCCCAGCTCGGCACCCGGAATCGCCAATACTTCGATTCCTGCGGCCTCCAGAGCGGCATTGGTGTCGTCGTTGCGGTCATAGCCCACGACGACGCCGGGGCTCAACGCCAGTACGTTATTGCCGTCGTTCCACTGCTCCCGCTCCCGCTCTTCCGGGCTATCCCCGCCAGTGGGCACTATCTCAAGCGTCGGGTAGCCGAGGATTTCCGCGACCAGGTCAAAGATATGACGCGGGTCCTGATGGAACGCCAACGTCTTGCCGCCTTCACCGGGACGCAGGTCATAACAGACCACAGCATCCGCGACTTCCTTGAAGGTGGTCACCACATTGCCGCCGCAGCAGGTGAACACCGTATCCAGGTGCATGGCCGAGCGGGACTTGGGCAGCTGGCAGGCAATCACTCGATGTACCTGATCGCCGTCGAACAGCGCGTTGGCCAACTGGCCGATGGCCTGGGGGGATGAACGCTCGCCCATGCCCACCAGCACCGTGCCGTTGCCCACCGGCATGATGTCGCCGCCTTCCAGAGTGGCAAGTCCATGGTCGACCAAGGGGTCCCCCCAATGTACTTTCACCTTGCCGGCAAACCTTGGGTGGAAGGTATAAATGGCCGCCATCAGCAGGGTTTCGGGCCGTCGAGCGGCCCAGTACATTGGATTGAGGGTGACGCCACCATAGATCCAGGCGCTGTTATCCCGGGTGAACAGGAGATTGGGCAGCGGCGGCAACACAAAGCCGAAAGGTCCGAGATGATTGCCGAACAGCCCCGACGGATCGAAGGGTAGGTCCGTCACTTCCAGCCCGCCGACCAGAAACTCGGCCAGCGTCTTGCTCGGCAGTTCATCCATCCAGGCGCGCAGATCGGACACCATGCCCACGCCGATGTGGTTCCAGGTGATGCGATGATCCAGCACCCACGCGCGGCCTGCCTTGATATCGAGGATGTCGGCGAGCAGATCGTTGACGTCCAGTACCTCGATGCCTCGGGTTCTCATGATGCTTGCAAAGACGTCATGGTCCTTCTGGGCCTGTTTGACCCAGAACACATCGTCAAACAGCAGGGCATCGCAGTTGGAGGGCGTCAGCCGCCGATGGGCCAGACCCGGTCGGCAGACGATGACTTGGCGCAGGATGCCGGTTTCGGAATGTACGCCTAGGGTGGCCTCAGACATGGGGTAACTCCTTATGAAAGCAGGGCGCCAAGACTGATGACCACGCTGATGAACAGGGTCAGTATCAGCAAAAGCGGCCAAATAAAGGCGAGCCAGCGGTCATAGGACACCCGACCGATGGCCAGGCCCCCGACCACCACCGCGAAGGTGGGGTTGATCAGGTTCACCAGGCCATTGGCGGACTGATAGGCGGTGACCACCAGATCCCGTCCGACATCCGCGAAATCCGCCAGCGGCGCAAGAATCGGCATGGAAAGCACGGCCAGGCCGGAAGAAGAGGGCACAAAGAAGCTCATGCCCACTTCGATCCAGAACATTAGGTTGATGAAAGCGAGTTCTGGCAGGCCGCCCAGTGAGGTTTCGGCACTATGCAGGATGGTGTCGGCAATCATGCCCTGTTCCATGATCACCACGATGCCGCGAGCCAGGCCGACCACCAGGGCTACACCCAGCAGGTCTCGTGCACCGTCGACGAAACTGCTGGTCAGTTTTTTCTCGCCCAGCCGGGCGATGATGCCGATCACGATGGCTGAACCGAAAAACAACGCGCCCATGCGCGCCATCCACCAGCCCTGTGAGGCGACGCCCCAGATCATGACCGCAAAGGTCAGCGCAAAGATCGAAAGCGAAATCATCTGGCTGGTACTGAGCTTCGCGCTTTGCAGCTCGCTATCCTGAGACTTCAGGAACAGCTGACGGTGTGCATCCCACTGCTTTGCCACCACAGAACGGGAGGGGTCAGTCTTGATGCGTGAGGCATAGCGCATCACATAGCCGATACATATCAAAAGACCGCCAATCAGCAGAATAAACCGCAGCACGATGCCATCGGTGAACGGGATATTGGCCGCGTTGGCTGCAATGACCGTGGCAAACGGGTTGATGGTGGAGCCGAGAACACCGATACCGGCACCAATCAAGATAATGGCAACGCCGGTGACGACATCGTACCCAGCTGCCAGTATTACCGGTATCAGGATGGCGTAGAAGGCCAGCGTCTCTTCCGCCATGCCATAGGTCGTGCCGCCCAGGGAAAAAAGCACCATCAGGATAGGAATCATCCATATTTCATGGCCCTTTAGGTGTCGCATGGCGCTGCGAATGCCGGTATCGATGGCCCCGGTCGCATTCATGACACCCAGGAAGCCCCCCAGGAACAACACGAAAAGTGCCACATCGATGGCGTTGGCGGCGTAGCTGTCCGGGTCATAGAAGCCGGCAGTGGGGGCTAACATCACGTCCACAAACCCTTGCGGATGTGGCTCGACTACCTGGTAGGTGCCGGGCACCGCCACCTCACGCCCGATTTCTTCATTCATGACACGATCATATTGACCGGCAGGAATAATCCAGGTCAGCGCAGCGATAACAATGATGAGACCGAAAAGAATGGAATAGGCGGTTGGAAATCGCGAGGCGAGGTCATGTGCTTCGCTATCTGGTTGACTGTCATCATTGTTCATGACGCATCTCCTTTGCATGGCTTATTGCTTCAGTAATACGCCATAAATATTTCATGGTTTTATGCGTGTATGTGCCATTTTAACCAAGTGTTGTGAATTTTCCTGAAGTCAGCATAGCTCATTTATTGACCTGTGGTGTTGTTGGTAGCACATGGTCTAGGCTGTTCATTGCTAATGAAAAAACAATGTCCTCTATCATTGCTGGGGTTGGGCATTTCATCAAAATATCTGAAGTGCTTTTCAAAGGGGGTCGTGATGAATGATAAAGTAGTTTCCTTTATTCGGACGGTGTTCGCGAAATTATTTGCCTTGATATTTTTAGGGCTGGCTATAGCGATTATTATTTCATTGCTGATGTCCGTTGCGAAAGGGTTTTTAGAAGGCACGGAGTTTATGCAGATTTTTTTGAGCAGCGTCAATACGGCAATTATTGCCTTGGCGCTCTTCGAATTGGCGTTAGTTATCAATAGAGAGCACTCAGGCGATGAGCACGAAGAAAACGCTGTCGCAAGCTTAAGGCGGACCATACCTAGATTTATAGGGTTGGTGTGCATTGCGCTTTCGCTTGAGGGGTTGATTATGGTGATCAAGTATAGCCAGCTGGAGTTGGCAGGTAATTTATATTATCCGGTCGCTATAATTGCCAGTACGGCGTTGCTGCTGGCAGCGCTGGCCTTCTTCCTGCACTTAACCGCCAAATAATTAAATGTAGGGTCCCTGATGATCAGATGAGCTATAGAAATTATCCTCTGCTGGTAGCAAGAGAGCTTCTACGGCAATGCATCTGGGAGCAGAGACATGGACATCAAGCTGCATCAGCAAGCCACAACGACTCCGAAGATCCGTGCCGAGATCCCAGGCCGCCCCCGCCAACATCAGCGATAGCAAGCTGGCCCGCCAGTACGGTGTCTGATTCGCCGTTGGCGATACAGAGATGATGTTCATGATCGATCCCATACACGGCACAATCTCTTGGCGACGCTGACGACCGAGCAGGAGGAGGTGCTGATCGCTGCCAATGCCTTCCTGCGCCTCGGCCTGAGGAAGGCTTATCCCTCGGGGTCTCCCATGCTGGCGGGGTGCCGCACCCAATGGAATCAGATGAAGAAGCGAATTATCTAGCAGCAGGGCTTCTCGGTTTGCAAACTGTAGGGCTTGGCCCACAAGGTGGCCTTCACTCGGCCCATCAACGTCGGTGGCTTCCCGTGCGTATCCATACGGCTGCCCTTCTGCTGCATGGATATGGATACAGTGATGCTGGTGGTGGTGGCAAAACGCGCAGGCGCGCGAATCCCGAATAGACTGCGGAGCTATACTTAATGCTTGAATGCGGGGATTGAAGCGGTGCGTTGGAGAACATTGATGAACATGCCAGCGGGTTCACTCAATATCGGAGCATTCCGCCAAATTACTGTTAGGCGGCAGGGCTTCCGGTGTTTCCGAGGCGAAGAGGTCCGATGAACGACGTGAGTAACAGCGAGACGCAAGATAAGGCCGCTTCTGCCGAAGAGGCAGTAAAAGTAAAAAAGGAGCGATACCAGCTACTCCAGCGCCTGGAGGACTTGCTGGAAACGCCGATGCTCATCCTTGCCTTCCTATGGTTGGCGCTGCTAATGGTGGAGTTGATCTGGGGCGAGAGCCTATTGTTCGAGATCGTAGGCACGATCATTTGGGCCATTTTCATTCTCGATTTCGCGGTTAAGTTCGTTTTGGCTCCGCACAAGGTCGGCGGTCTCAATGACCAAGTGCAACACGTAACCCATCAGGTACGGTGTTGCCATGACCTACTGCTACCGCCATCTCACTGCTGAAGACCGAGCTGCCATCATGATGATGCGAACGACTCACTCGATCCGAGCTATCGCCTGTTATCTGGGCCGTGCCCCGAGTACCGTATCGCGTGAAATCGCTCGCCATACGATTGACTCCATCAAAGGCTACGATGCCAGTCTCGCCGGCTACCGGGCCCGCCTAACGCGTCATCGGCCACGTCAGCGCCCCAAGCTGCATCCCGACGGCGAGTTGTTCGAGGTCGTGGTCCATCTGCTGCGCAAGTACTGGTCACCGCAGCAAATAGCCCGCACACTGAAACGCATGTCTCCCAACGATTCACATCGACAAGTTTCTCATGAGGCCATCTACAACGCGCTCTATGTGATGCCCCGTGGCAGCCTCAAAAAAGAGCTCATCGCCTGTTTGCGGCAGGGCAACGGCAAGCGTCGGCCACGCAGCCGTGGCTCAGATCGACGCCAGCAGATTCCCGATCTGGTCAGTATCCACATGCGGCCGCCTGAGATCGAAGACCGCTTGATGCCTGGCCACTGGGAGGGCGACCTCATCATTGGCGCCAACAATCGCTCCGCGGTCGGTACATTGGTGGAGCGCACCACGCGGCTGGTGATCCTGGCGAAGGTGGATGGCACCACGGCTACGGCGGCGGCGGTTGGCTTCAGCGACAAGCTCAATGAAGTGCCTCGATCCCTGCGTCTGTCCATGACGTACGACCAAGGCAGGGAGATGGTTAAACATGCCGAGATCACCCAAAAGACCGGTACGGCCATCTACTTCGCTGACCCGCATAGCCCATGGCAGCGGGGCTCGAATGAGAACACCAACGGGCTGTTACGGCAGTACCTGCCGAAAGGCACAGATCTTTCTGTCTACAGCCAAGAAGAGCTCGACGCGATCGCGGACTCACTAAACACGCGGCCGCGCAAGACACTGGACTGGCGCACGCCACTGGAAGTGTACGCCGAGGTGCTCAAGAAATCGGTCGCCGGTCCCGGCACCCTTCAATAGCGTTGCACTTGGAACTTGAGACCGCCGTCGCTTACTTAAAGCAGAATTGGCTGATTGCTCTTTCGTTACTGATGCCTGCGCTGCGCCTATTCCGTGTCGTCCGGGCGTTTCGACTGCTCCAGCTGGCCCGCGTGGGGCGTGGTTTGCGTTTGTTTCGCGTCGTCAGCTCGCTGAACCGCGGCATGCGTGCGCTGCGAGCGAGCCTGAGTCGGCGGGGTTTCGGCTACGTGATTGCCCTCACGATACTGGTCATGTTCGCCGGCGCGGCCGGAATGTATGCCTTCGAAAGCGGGACACCCGGTGGCATGAAGAGCTACGGTGAGGCGCTGTGGTGGACCGCAATGGTGCTCACAACGATGGGCTCGCAGTACTGGCCGGAGACGGTCGAGGGACGCCTGCTGTGCGTCTTCTTGGCGTTGTATGCCTTCGCCGTTTTCGGCTACGTAACGGCGACGCTTGCAACCTTCTTCGTCGGCCGCGATGCGGAGAATGAAAAAGCCGAGCTGGCAGGGGCCAAACAACTGGCGGCCCTCAGGGAGGAGGTGATCGCCTTGCGCGCGGAAATCCACGAACTACCGCGGCGGATGCCGTAGTTGTGGAGCCTGATACGGTGGAGTGTGGAGTAGAGGCTGGCCACGGAGCTGGCCTCGGCGATGTCCTTCTCAAGCACGGCGTAGAGGTCAAGGCTAACGTCTACTTTAAGCGGACGTCCTGAGGCAAGCCGCCTTTACGTCGAACGTTGGGCGTCGCATGAAGCAGTGCGTTCGCAGGTGAGCTGATCGCGCCAACTACCCCACGAGTGGAGTGGTCTCTGACTCACCTTGGCGCCGCACAGGCTCCTCCTCACGCTACTACTACTTCTTCTTTTGCTGCTTGATCACCCAAACCACCAAGCCGACAACTACGGCCAATACCAGAATGGGTAACCAGTATCCGCCGTTCCCCATCCATCCGGGGCTCCACATGCCGCCATTCATCATGGTTCCGTTCTGCGCCAGAGCGCTACCTGTGGCTAGTAGCGGCGCCAGGCCAGCGCCAACGCTGCGTAGTGTATTCATGAGTTCACCCGCTTGAAGTAGTTGAAGAACCATCGACACTCAAGACTCACGAATGTTGAGGGAGCCGCTTATGGCGCGCACCCACTCATACTCGTGCCATTAGAACTAGATTACTCAGCTAATCTCCCGCTGTCGGTGCGGTAGCGAATATAGCGCCATTGCTCGCATGCCTAGCCCTTCGCTCCACCCGACGCGCTAAGGCCTACTGCCTCCGTATGCGGCTGAGCTCAGACGTTGGGTGTGCCAGTAGGGTGCAATGTCTGTAAAACGGGAAGATGCTCTGAGGATAGCTTATAAAAACGAGCGGTTCTGTTCTTGAGTTCAAGCTCTAAGCGCAGCAATGGGGACGCCTGATGGTGAAGGTGATCCCGGTCCCGGCCGGCGTGTCGTTGGCGATGCTGCTCTCTATGCCGAGAGGCCTGCCGCGGTGCTGTCGAACACCTCCACGCCAACCTCGAGTACGGCGAGGGGAATGGCTAGTGGCTGGACGCAGGTGTCGTGGATGTACTCCATGCGCTGGCCATGGACACGTAGTTGATCACGGTTTACTAGAACTGGGCACAGCCCCAATGTCTTTCCCTGCCAAAGGCGCCATGGCTGGGCTTGTCTGGTCCGCCCTCAACGTGCTCGCACCCAGGCCGGTGATTTTTGGTCAGCGCCCAAGACGAAGGGCGCCAAAAACTGGATAATGGCGGGTTACGCCTTACCGCCTCCCCATCCACATATCCGGTGCTTTTTCCATGGAAATCAAGGTCAACTTCCTCGAAAATCTCAGACTTGAAGCCAAGTTTGACGATTTTACCGTCATCACCGATCAGCCCATCCGATATAAGGGCGATGGGTCGGCGCCGAGTCCGTTCGACTATTTCCTGGCATCCTCGGCGCTCTGCGCGGCCTATTTCGTGCGGTTGTACTGCAAGGCGCGCAACATTCCCACCGAGAACATCCGGCTGTCGCAGAACAACATCGTCGACCCGGAAGACCGCTATAACCAGATCTTCAAGATCCAGGTCGAGCTGCCGGAAGATCTGTCGGCCAAGGATCGCGAGGGCATCCTTCGCTCCATCGAGCGCTGCACGGTCAAGAAGGTGGTGCAGACCGGTCCCGAGTTCCAGATCGAGACGGTCGAGAACCTGGACGAAGACGCCCAGGCGCTGCTGATGGCCGAGCCGCAAGAGGGCGCGAGTACCTGGATCGAGGGCAAGGATCTGCCGCTGGAGCAGACCATCGCCAACATGACGGCGATCTTCGAGGATCTCGGCATGAAGGTCGAGATTGCCTCCTGGCGCAACATCGTGCCCCATGTGTGGTCTCTGCACATTCGCGATGCTGCCTCCCCGATGTGCTTCACCAACGGCAAGGGTTCGACCAAAGAGAGCGCCTTGGCCTCGGCGCTGGGCGAGTTCATCGAGCGGTTGAGCTGTAACTTCTTCTATAACGATCAGTTCTTCGGCGAGGAGATCGCCAACCGCGAGTTCGTTCACTACCCGAACGAGAAGTGGTTCCAGCCGGGCCCGAATGACGAGCTGCCCGATGGCATCCTGGACGCGCACTGCCTTGCGATCTACAACCCGGACGACGAGCTTTGCGGCTCGAACCTGATCGATACCAACTCTGGCAAGGTGGAGCGCGGCATCGTCTCGCTGCCCTTCGTGCGCCAGTCGGACGGCGAGACGGTCTATTTTCCCTCGAACCTGATCGAGAACCTCTTCCTCAGCAACGGCATGAGTGCCGGCAACACCCTCGAGGAAGCCAAGGTGCAGTGCCTGTCCGAGATCTTCGAGCGGGCGGTGAAGCGCGAGATCATCGAGCAGGAGATCGTGCTGCCGGACGTGCCGATGGAGGTGCTGAAGAAGTACCCCGACATCCTCGAAGGCATCGAGGCGCTGGAAGCCCAGGGCTTCCCGGTGCTGGTCAAGGATGCGTCCCTAGGCGGGCGCTTCCCGGTGGCCTGCGTGACCCTGATGAACCCCAAGACCGGCGGCGTTTTCGCCTCCTTCGGTGCGCACCCGAGCTTCGAAGTCGCCCTTGAGCGCAGCCTGACCGAGCTGATGCAGGGCCGCAGCTTCGAAGGTCTGAACGACTTCATGCCGCCGACCTTCAACTCGCTCGCCGTCACCGAGCCCAACAACTTCGTCGAGCACTTCATCGACTCCTCTGGTCTCATCTCCTGGCGCTTCTTCAGCGCGAAGTCGGACGTGGACTTCCGCGAGTGGGACTTCTCGGGCAGCGGTTCCAGCAGTACGGAGGAAGAGGCGGCGACGCTGTTCGGCATGCTCGAGGAGCTGGGCAAGGAAGTCTATGTGGCCGTGTTTGAAGACCTGGGCGCGCCAGTGTGCCGCATCCTGGTGCCGGGCTATTCCGAGGTCTACCCGGTAGAGGATCTGGTGTGGGACAACACCAACAAGGCGCTGTTGTTCCGGGAGGACATTCTCAACATTCACTCGCTGGATGATGACCAGCTGGCCGGCCTGCTCGAGCGCCTCGAAGAGACCCAGATCGATGATCACGAAGACATCATCACCCTGATCGGCATCGAGTTCGATGAGAACACCGTCTGGGGCCAGCTCACCATTCTTGAACTGAAGCTGTTGATCAACCTGGCGCTTGGGCAGCTCGAAGATGCCCTGGACCGGGTCCAGATGTTCCTGCAGTTCAACGACAACACCGTCGAGCGTGGGCTCTTCTTCCAGGCGTTGAATGCGGTGCTCGAGATTGCCCTCGATGATGAGCTCGAGCTGGAAGACTACCTCCATAACTTCTCGCGCATGTTTGGCGAGAACACCATCGGCGCCGTAGTCGATTCCATTAACGGCGATGAGCGCTTCCACGGCCTGACCCCGACCAACATGCAGCTGGAAGGGCTCGAAAAGCACCAGCGGCTGATCGAGAGCTACAAGAAGCTGCATGCCCATCGCGCGGCCCAGGCCGCCAGGCCGTAAGCCGAGCGCCGTTAGCGCTTTGTGTTAGCGCCTGCCGTTGACACAAGCCCCTGACAAGCCCCCGCGCCGGTTCTCCAGTGCGGGGGCTTTTTCGTTCGAGGGCAGCCGCCCTCGCCGGGCGCCTAAGACAGGTCTAGCAGCGGATGGGCCAGCAGCTCCGAGACCACGGCCGGCATGAACTCCCGAGGCAGGGTGATGGCGTAGAAGTTCTCGTACACGTTGGGCAGCCGTTTGAAGCGTGTCAGCCGCCCCAGTTCCAGCTCGTCCTTGACCACCACCTCGGGCAGCACGCTCACGGCGCCGCTGTCCCGGGCCAGCAGGCGCAGCATGGCCATGTCATCGGCCTCGGCGAGAATGTCTGGCCGGTACTGATGCAGGCTGCAATAGCCATCGAAGGCGCGCCGTACCTCATGATGTTCGCCCGGCAGCACCCAGCGCAGGCCATCGTAGCCCTGGGGAAAGGGCAGGGGCGGCTTGGAGTCGGGTGGGCCGATGATGGACAGCGGCTGGCGGGCCAGCAACTGGCTTTGCCAGGCCGCCTGTGGCGAGTCGGAGGGCTGCAACTGGGTGTTGGTCAGCACCAGGTCGAACTCGTGGCGGGCGAGGCCATCGAGCAGGTCGCCCATGCTCCGGGCGTAGAGGCTGAACTGCACCTTTGGCCCGTCCCGGTGCAGCAGTGGGGCGATGAAGCCCTCGATGAAGTTACGCGACATGGTGGAGAGCGTGCCGATGCGGATGTGCTGATGCTCAGGCTCGATGCCCCGGTTGATCAGCGACTCCAACTCCTCGCCCTTGGTAAAGATTACCTCGGCATAGTTGAACACCTGCCGGCCCGCCTCGGTCAGCACCAGGCGGCGGTTGCGTCGCTCGAACAGCGGCTTGTCCATCCTGTCTTCCAGTTTGCGTATCTGTGCCGACAGGGCGCTCTGCGACAGATGCAGCGATTCGGCAACCCGGGTGAGGTTGCCCTCGGCGGCCACGCGCCAAAAGTAATAGAGATGGTGATAGTTCAAGCGGCTCATGTCGTTCTCTTTTGTAGAACAATGCGTCAATTTATATCTATTTTTATTAAAAAACGAGTCACAGGATACTGCTCGCTCCACGGATTTTCGGAGTTTTTCCATGCACTGGAACGAGCTGTTGCCCACTATCCTGCTCTCCATGGTGCCCACCGTGCTGGCGCTGGGGGCCTTGGCGAGCGCCCGTCAGCCGCGTAAGCGCGCCTGGCGCACCGCAAAGATTGCGACTTCGAGCGGTCTGCTGCTCGCGGTGGTCCTGCTGGGGCTGGGTGTGTTCCAGCTGCTGCCGGCGGTGAGCGGTGCCTGGTTGACCACGCCGCTGCACCTGATCATGCTGTTGCTGGCCAACTTTATCGGCTTCGTGGTGATCCGCTACAGCGCTACCTATCTGCAGGGCGAACCCCGGCAGCGGCGCTTTGTCGTGCTGGCCCAGACCGTATTTGCGGCCGTCAGCGTGGCGGTGCTGAGCAACCATCTGGTGGTGTTC
This sequence comes from Onishia taeanensis, assembly GCF_003268885.1. Taxonomy (GTDB): domain Bacteria; phylum Pseudomonadota; class Gammaproteobacteria; order Pseudomonadales; family Halomonadaceae; genus Onishia; species Onishia taeanensis_A. The sequence goes on along the minus strand of NZ_QLSX01000005.1, from coordinate 189,086 downwards.
CTGGTGGCCTGGCTGACCATCGGCCTTTCCATGCATCAGCTCCTGATGTTCTATCCCGATCGCCCCCGGGCGGCCCTGGCGGCCCACAAGAAGTTTCTCTTTGCCCGCGGCGCCGAACTCTGCGCGCTGGCGGCCTTCCTCTTGCTGTACCTGCACCACGACAGCGCCCGCATCAGTGTGATTACCGGCGCCTATGCAGCGCCCGGCGTCGCGCTATCCATCGGCGAACAGGCGGCGGCCTGTCTGCTTGCCCTGGCGGCGCTGATCAAGTGTGCCCAACTGCCCCTGCACGGCTGGCTGATCCAGGTGGTCGAGGCACCTACTCCCGTTTCGGCGGCGCTTCATGGTGGTGTGATCAACCTTGGCGGCTACCTGCTGTTGCTGTTCTACCCGCTGCTCAGTGCGTCGACTCCCGCTCAGGCATTGATCCTGGTAGTGGCAGGCGTCAGTAGCGTGCTGGCGGCACTGGTCATGATGACGCGCATCAGTATCAAGGTGCGGCTGGCCTGGTCGACCAGTGCACAGATGGGGCTGATGCTGGTCGAGATTGCTCTGGGGCTGGTAGAGCTGGCGCTGCTGCACCTGATCGCGCACTCCTGCTACAAGGCCTACGCCTTTCTCAGCTCGGGGGAAGCGGTACAGCAGGACCTGCAGCGCCGGCAGGCGCCCGGAAGCCACCCGACGCTTTCGCAGTGGCTCTCGGCCGGCGGCATCAGCGCGGCGATGGTGGTGGCGCTGGGCGTCTTGGTTCGCTCGACTACCGACTACACCGCCTTCGATGTGCTGAGCCCCTGGGTGCTGCTGACCCTGGCCCTGACGGTCTTGCTGGCCGAACGGCGCCGCCAGGGCGCGCCCGACTCCGGCGCGCGTTTCATCGGTCTGGCCGCATTGGTGATGCTTGCCTATTTCACCCTCAAGTCGCTGTTCGCCGCGCTTCTGCCCGCTTTCGAGCACACGACGTCCCTATGGGCGGATCTCTGGGTCAGCCTGCTATTTGTGGTGCTGTTTGCGGGCTACTGCCTGCAGCGCTATGGCCTGCACCTTGGCTGGGCGCAGAAGCTGAACCTCTACTGCTACGCCGGTTTTTATCTGGATGAGTGGGTCACCCGAAACACCCTGAGACTCTGGCCGCATGCGTTGCCGAGTCGCATCCAAGCCAAGCAGCTGCACTCCGACTCTCGTGAGGGTTCGCTATGACGATTCAAGAAAACGCCAAGATCGCATTGACTCACCCGTCCGTGACCGTGGACGACCACCCGCCGCTGACGCCCGCGCACGAGCAGGCACTGGATCGGGCCTGCGGAAGCGTCGCCCCGACCTGGCCGCTGGATCGCCAGATTGCGGTCAGCCCATACTGGGCCATGCGCGGGGACAGCGCGGCCAACGTCTTCGCCCGGCTGTCGGCGCTTGCCAACATTCGCTGCCTGATGCCGCCAAGCCACTATCTGGGAGCCTGGCAGCGCGGCGAGATCAGCGATGATCATCTGACCCAGGCGGCCAAGCGGATCGGCTACCAGGGGAGCTACAAGAACCTGCTGCAGGTGGTCGAGGACCTGGCCCGGCTACCGCACTGGCACAACATCAGCGATCTGGTGGATGCGCGCCGCGACCGGCAGCACAAGATGGCCTGGCGTGACGAGATCACCCACCAGATCAGCCAGTTCTGCGCCGCCTACTTCCAAGAGGACGGGCCGCTCAACGCCGAACGCCTGACCGCGCCTGCCGACAAGCGCCTGTATCAGCACTGGCGCGACATGACCCTCAAGGATCGCGGCATCGCCATCCTGATGGGCGAGCCGAAGCTGCGGCGTTATTTCGAGACCCTGCCGCACACCGAGGACGACCTGTTCCAGGCCGCGATCGCCGAGCTGGATGTCGATGCCAAGCGCCTCGACGGCTATGCCCAGGCGCTGCTGCTGGACATCAATGGCTGGGCGGCTTGGGTCGCCTATCAGGATTGGCAGCGTGCGCTTGCCTCAAGCGAGGCCAAACAGCGGCCGTCCGACATGCGCAGCCTGCTGGCGATTCGCCTGGCCTGGGAGCTCGTGCTGTGGCGCTACATCCGTCAGGAGCGACCCGATCAGGCCGAACGGCTGATGGCCCTGTGGCACCGCGAGCTGGTGGAACTGCCGGAGCAGATCGAGCGCCATCACCGCGCACAGCAGCCGCTGTGGGTGTGGCAGATCGCCAGCGAACTCGCTTACCAGCAGCCGCTGCATCGGGCGCTGGGCGAGTCGATACGTGCTCCATCGCCGGCCACCCCACCCGAGCTTCAGGCGGCGTTCTGCATCGATGTGCGCTCCGAACCCCTGCGCCGAGCGCTGGAGCAGCAGAGCCCGGCGATCCAGACCCTGGGGTTTGCCGGTTTCTTCGGTCTGCCGCTGGAACATCGGCCGTCCGGCGCCGCGCTGGCCCAGCCCCACTTGCCGGGCCTGCTGGCCCCGAAGGTGGCCCTGTGCAGCGGCTCGGCCGAAGGCGACCGCCGCTCCGCCCAGCGGCTCAACTGGCAGGCGCGCCTGCAGGAATGGAGCAAGGCGGCCAGCGCCACCTTCACTGCGGTGGAGGCCGGAGGCCTCATGTACGCCGGCAAGCTGCTGCGCCGTTCGTTGGACCCCAAAGCTAAGCGCGCCCCCATCGCCATGGATCAGCTCAGCTGGCACTGGCGGGACAGCGGCGAGGCGCTGAGCCTCGATGACAAGGCAGGGCTCGCCCACACCATCCTCAACGCCATGGGGCTCACCGAGCAGTGCGCCCCCCGGGTGCTGCTGGTAGGCCACACCAGCCAAAGCAGCAACAACCCGCATGCGGCGGGGCTTGAGTGCGGCGCCTGTGGCGGGCAGTCGGGGGAGGTCTCGGTGCGGGCCCTGGCCCGGTTGCTCAATGACCCGGTGCTGCGTGAGAAGCTTGCCGATACCGGCCTCGTCATTCCGGAGCAGACCCGCTTCGTGCCCGCGCTGCACCACACCATCACCGACCGGATCGAATTGCCGGAGGCCGAGGGGGATAATAATGACCCGCTGAGCCCGGCCGAGCGGCAATGGTTCGAGCAGGCCGGTGCTCAGGCCCGTCGTGAGCGTGCCCCGCGGCTCGGCCTCTCGGCGGAGGAATCGGATCTTGCCAAGACCCTCGATCGCCGTGGCGCCGACTGGTCACAGACCCGCCCAGAGTGGGGGCTTGCCAACAACGCCAGCTTCATCGCTGCCCCTCGCCAAATCACGGCGCCTATCGATCTGGCCGGTCGCAGCTTTCTGCATGATTATGATTGGCGCACCGATCCAGACTTCTCGCGGCTTGAGCAGATCATGACCGCGCCCATGGTTGTCGCCCACTGGATCAACATGCAGTACAACAGCTCCGTGCTGGACAACCGCAAGCTGGGCAGCGGCAACAAGGTGCTGCACAACGTGGTCGGCGGGCATATCGGCGTGTTCGAGGGCAACGGCGGGGACCTGCGCATCGGCCTGCCGATGCAGTCGCTGCACGACGGCGAGCAATGGCGCCACGAACCCCTGCGCCTGAGCGTTTACCTGGCGGCGCCGACTCTCGCGATCGAGGACATTATCAGCCGCCACGAGATGCTTAGCTCACTGGCAGATAACGACTGGATCAACCTCTTCGCGCTCAATGACCAGAACGGCGAGATTGTCGCCTACCGCGGCGGGCAGTGGGTCACCAGCTAGAGACAAGACTCGCCACGGACGGCACGAACTCTCGGCAGCCTCGCGGTTGAGTGAATTGGCCAAGAGCTGGAAAAGAAATAAGTGTGATGTGAAAAGCCCCCGAGCCAGTACTGGCTCGGGGGCTTTTTTTGCAGGGGTGCTTTACTGTTGGATGGTGCGACTGATGGAACTGACCGTAGCTTTGAATCCACCTACACTACTGAATACGTTGGATGGTCTAGGTCGCTGAGACGACCAGGGTAAATGACAACATTGCTGAATGCAGGGACTACCGCATGGTGGCTTTCACACGAACCATCAACTTGGGCGGTCTGCTGTGCGTATTCATAAGCCGCTCCATTTCAATATGGATGTATATACAGTTCTATTGGTTCCAGCAAAACGCGCAAGCACACGAATTCTGCATGGATTGCAGCTCTAGAATAAATTTTTATACATATCAATGGATTAGGTGTGGCAAGGGCGCGCAAGACAACATTGTTGAACGCGCATACGTGTTCAAGTCAATAAACGAGCGTGTGGTCTAATGCCTGTTATACGCAAAAAAATCAGGAGAGATGATATGTACTATGTTGTGGATACAGAAAAGTCTTTTGAGCAAGCTTCCACGGATCTTGAAATCGAAGTCAAGAACCTAGGGTATGGTGTACTTCATATTCATGATCTTGGAAAAACCCTTCGTAGTAAAGGCGTAAGCTTTGAAGAAGATTGCAGGGTGTTTGAGGTCTGTAACCCAGAGCAAGCCGCCAAAGTGTTGTCAATCGACATGCGGCTCAATATGGCTTTGCCATGTCGTATTTCAGTGTTTACGGAAAGAGGGTCTACCAAGATCGGGCTGATAAAACCGGCCCAAATGCTGTCTGCCTTATCGAATGACCCAGCCCTGATAGAGATAGCAAATGATGTTGAGGATAAAACAATTCAAATGATAGACAACTCAAAATAATGCGGGTGCGTATAACAATTTCTTGCAGTCGGAAAAATTGCTGCGCTGGAATTAGCAATTTGCCGTTGATGCTGGGTGTTGTGTGTAACCGGGATGGAAATCGCCGATCCTGGATAAAGGAGATATCAGTGGAGATATGAATACTACAGATGATAGGACACCGCGGTATCGTAAAGATAGTCTGACATTGGTTGGAGCTGTTGCGCTTGGCACTGGGGTTATGATTGGGGCAGGCATATTTGCCCTGACCGGTCAGATGGCTGAGATGACCGGGAGTCTTTTCCCGCTGGCCTTTCTTTCGGCCGCACTGATTGTTTCATTCAGTGCTTACTCATACGTAAAATTGTCGAATGCTTATCCGTCCGCTGGTGGAATAGCCATGTACCTGGAAAAGGCTTATGGCAGTACGCTGACAACGGCTTTCCATGCCTTGTTGATGTATTTTTCCATGGTCATTGCCCAGAGTTTTCTGGCTCGCACATTTGGGGCTTATACCCTGCAGTTGTTTGAAATCGACGATACCAGTTTTCTGGTGCCAACACTGGGTGTCGGGTTGTTGGTGGTGGCCTTTCTGATTAATTTATCCGCTAACCGTATGATCGAGGGTGTGTCGTCGGTGCTCGGATTTATCAAGATAGGCGGTATCGTTCTGTTTGGCGTTGTTGGGGTCACGGTGGCGGATTCGGTGGAGGTGAATTTCTCAGCCCAAGGCCCTGAAACATCATTGGCCGGTTTTCTTGGCGCGACGGCCCTTGGGATTCTGGCCTTTAAAGGCTTTACTACCATTACCAACAGTGGCTCGGAGCTGAAAGACCCGCACCGGAATGTGGGCAGAGCCATCATGATCTCCATCGCGCTTTGTGTTGTTATTTATGCGCTGGTGGGTTTTGCTGTCGCTAGCAACTTGTCTCTTCAGGAAGTTATCGAAACGAGAAATTACTCGCTGGCCGCAGCTGCCAGGCCGGCACTGGGCGAATATGCTGTGTGGTTTACGGTTGTGCTGGCTATGCTGGCGACAGCAGGTGGAATTATCGCCAGCATATTTGCAGTTTCCCGGATGTTGGCAATGCTCACGGAGATGAAGCTTGTCCCTCACAGTCATTTTGGGATGCCGGGCAGCATCCAAAAGCATACTCTGGTCTACACCGTAGTCCTGGGTCTGCTGCTGACGGCTTTCTTTGATCTGACACGAATCGCAGCCTTGGGCATTATCTTTTATCTGATAATGGATGTAGCCGTACATTGGGGCGTGTTGCGTCATCTCCGACAAGAAATTGGTGCCCGTAGCGCCGTTCTTATTGGCGCTATCTTTCTTGATCTTATCGTTCTGTCTGGCTTTCTCTGGATTAAGATATTCACCGATCTACTGGTGGTGGGCGTGGCTTGTGCCGTAATGCTGACGATCCTGGTTGTTGAAGCCCTCTTCTTGCGACACAACCCCATCGTGCCTAAATGAAAACGCATAACAAAAGCATGCAACGGACGGTGCTACGCGCCGCCTCGGATGCCTGGCGTTATACGCCAACGGAGGAGACGTGCATCGGTCGCGCTCCAGTGAACCGTGCGGTTGCGGGAAGATTGGAATATCCCCTTTCTGATCTGAGCAGGGCTGGCGCCAAGGTACGGCTCTGGGCGTGAGCTGAACGGCATCGACCTTTTCATGCCCGGCGAGCATTTCTCGTCAGTGGTTCAGGCCGGCCAGGCGTTCGTCTCCAAGGCCGCCGCTCACCGCCAAGAGGAGGGCTGGGATCTGACCTACGTCCAGTTCAAGTATGAGGGCGCCAAGGTGGAGGTCGGTAGCGCAGATGGCCCGCGAATCCTTGAGGCAGGCAACCAGACCTGGATCCCGCTCGATATTGATTTCTCCCGTGATGAAACCGTTCAGTTGCTGGGCATGGCGTTGCCCCTGATGCTGAAAGAGGCCTTGGTCAGGTATACGTCGGCGCTTGCACGATCCGTGGGTATTCAGGATGTTCGTTCCATCCTTGAGAGTACGTAAGCAGGCAATGCACCGGATGCCAAAACCTGCGCTTCGCGGCGGCTGTGTCATCGGTGGTGGCCGGCCTCAGGCGCCCGCACTCTGGTGTTATTTCCGAACCAGGAGGGAGGCTTCGCCTGGCATCCCTCGGTCCGACCTGGCTGTCTTCCGTTCAATTCTCGCGCTGACGACACGCGAATGAGGCGCACCAGTCAGTGCTAGACTGGCCCGTGACGCCTAGGGTGCGACCGTATCGGGGCGCACGCTCTTGGGAGGAGGGCGACGACGACCCGTGGCGCCGGCGTGTCCGGCGGCTATCGGCCGACTCTGCCAGTGTCACCCTGCTCCCCGTACCCGCTGCATCGGCGCGTACGGCCAGGGCCCGTGACAGGCTGGACGAGGGAGGGGATTCGGATGAGCAACATCGATGTCGCGTTCATGCTGCTGGCCCTGGCCCTTGCCACGGCGCTCGCCGCGCGGCACACCAGCCTTCCTGCGCCGGTCCTCTTCGCCGCGGTGGGCCTCGCTGGCGGCGCGGCCTGGCACCTCGTTCCGAGCCTGCCGCCGGTGCGCATGCCCCCCGACCTGGTGCTGTTTGCCTTCCTGCCACCGCTGCTCATGACGGCCGCCTACGCGCTCCCCCTGCAGGCATTCCGCCGACAACTCCTGCCGATCGTGCTGCTCGCGGTCGGCCTGGTCCTCGTCACTATGGGGGTCGCTGCCGTCGTCGGACATGCGCTGGTTGGATTATCCTGGGCGGCTGCGTTTGTCCTCGGTGCGATCATCGCACCACCGGATCCGGTGGCGGCTACGGCCGTCGCTGGCAAGACAGGACTTTCGCAGCGGCTGGTTGTCATCCTCGAAGGCGAAGGACTGGTCAACGACGCCGTCGCGATCGTCGCCTACGGGATCGCTGTCGAGGCGCTGGTCTCCGGGCATTTCGCCTGGGGCGGGGTGTTCTGGTCGCTGTTGCGCGAGGCGCCGACTGGCATCCTGATCGGACTGCTGATCGGTGGCGGGGCAGCGCTTTTGCGTCGACACGCTGACAGTGTGCCTCTCGAAGTCAGTATTTCTCTGGTCATGCCCTACCTGGCCTACCACCTCGCCGAACGATTGGGTTGCTCGAGCGTGCTTGCCGTGGTCACGCTGGGCTTCATGTTGCGCTGGTCGAGTTTCCTCGTGTCTTCGCCGGTGGCGCGTCTGGCGGCGCGCACGGTATGGAATTTCGTGCGTTACGCCAGCACGGCGCTGGTGTTTCTGCTGCTCGGATTACTGATCGGCGAGATCGCCGTCGGCTGGCCGGGGCGTGACGTGGTCATCGCCGGGGTCATCCTGTCCGCCGCGATCGTGGCGATCCGCATTGCCTGGATGTTGCTGGTGCCGCGACTGGTCGCGGCGCTGGGGGGCAGCCAGGCGGTGAAATCATCAACCGCCGAACAGTTCGTGCTCGGCTGGGCCGGCATGCGCGGCGTCGTCTCGCTGGCGCTTGCCCTGGCCTTGCCGCTGAGCCTGGGCGGCGACGAGACGCGGCACACGATCGTGTTCCTGACCCTGATCGTGATCATTGCCACGCTGCTCGTGCAGGGGGCGACGCTGATGCCGCTGGTGCGTTGGCTGAAGGCCGGAGACCCGGAGCGCGAGCATCGCGATGAGCGCCGCGCCCGCCTGAAGGCGCGCCAGGCAGGGGTGGCGGCGGTTCGCGACGCCAGCACGGCCGGTATCGACCCGGAGGCGAGACGAGGCCTGATCAGCGACCTCGAGGCAGGCAAGCTTGGCATCGCCGGGGCGAGCGCAGATGGCACCTGCCACCCGCGCACCCAGCTGTTGCTGCAGGCGCTCGACGCGCAGCGCGACGTCGTGAACCATCTGCGCGAGGCGGGACGCCTGAGTGACGAACTGGCCGAGCGTCTCGATACCGAACTGGATGTCGACGCGATGAGCGCACGCGGCGAGGGGACGCACCTGACCGACGGGGGCAAAGACTGAGCGGCGTTCGCCGGGGGTAGCGCGGCCAGCTGGCCGCCGGCGCATTCCACGGGTGTATCCATGCTTTCCCGGCGGTTTTGTTGACGAGCAGCGACCATGGAACCGGAGTTGATCGGTGTCCCGCAACCGGCTGACGCCTGTGGTAGCGTAAGGTAGTTCGCCGCTTTTTTCTGAAGTAACGGAGGCGCATGTGCTGGAACGGCTGCAACGTCGGTTGGGACTGCAGATCATACCGGGGGTGTTTTTCACCTCGGCCGGGGTAGCCGCACTTTTTGTCGCGCTGGCGGTCCCGTTCGACCAAGCCGTTGCCGACAGCTTCGGGCTGCTCACCGGCTGGGTGGCTCGTAACCTGGGCTGGTTCTATATCCTCGCCGTGAGTTCTCTGTTGATCTTCCTGCTCGGTCTGGCGGTCAGCCGCTATGGCAACATCCGCCTGGGAGCCGACGACAGTCGTCCCGATTACTCCAATCTGACCTGGTTCACCATGCTGTTTGCCGCCGGCATCGGCACGATCCTGATGTTCTGGGGCGTGGCGGAGCCGATTTCCCACTTTGCCCACCCGCCTTTTGACGGCGTGGCGCCGGGGTCGGAGCGGGCGGCCAGCGATGCCATGACCATCGCGCTTTACCACTTTGGCTTGCACACCTGGACCATCTTTGCCTTGCCGGGGCTGGCGATCGGCTACTTCGCCTACCGCCATAACCTGCCCATGCGCATCAGCAGCCTGTTCTATCCCATCCTCGGGGAGCGGGCCTTCGGGCCCTGGGGCGGGGCGGTGGATGTGATCGCCGTGCTGGGCACCCTGTTTGGCGTGGCCACCTCGCTGGGCCTCGGGACCCTGCAGCTGAACAGCGGCCTGAACTATTTGTTGGGTGTGCCGTCCTCCGGCCTGGTCCAGGTCATCCTGATTGCCGTCATTACCAGCATCGCCGCGACATCGGTGGCGCTGGGGCTGGACAAGGGAGTGCGCCGGCTCTCCCAGCTCAACATTGTGCTGGCGATGATCTTGCTCGCCTTCGTGCTCGGTGTAGGCCCCACCGTGTTCATTGCCGAAGGAATGGTTCAGAGCGTGGGGGATTACCTCGATGCGTTGCCCCGCTTGGCGTTCTGGACCGAGACCTTCAAGGACACCGACTGGCAACGCCAGTGGACTCTGTTCTACTGGGCCTGGACTATTTCCTGGGCGCCTTATGTCGGGATCTTCATCGCCCGCATCTCCCGGGGGCGGACCATCCGCGAGTTTGTGGGCGGTGTGCTGTTTGCGCCCACGGCTTTCACTCTGGTGTGGTTCGGCATCTTCGGGCTGTCCGCCATCCAGGTGGAAATGAACGGCCAAATCGCCCTGGCCGAGCAGGTACAGCAGGACCCCTCCGTGGCCATTTTCGCCTTCCTGGAAAGCTTGCCGCTGGCCAACGTGGCATCGGCATTGAGTGTGGTCATCATCGTGATTTTCTTTACCACGTCATCCGATTCCGCCTCGCTTGTGATCGATATGCTGACGCGGCGCGACGACCAGCGCTCCCTGGTGCGCCAGCGCATCTTCTGGGCGGCAGCCCAAGGGGTGATCGCATCGACGCTATTGCTGGCCGGTGGGCTGGACGCCCTGCAGAACGTGATTACCTCCCTTGGGCTGCCCTTCTGCATTCTGCTGATTTTCATGGCGGTGGCGCTTTTCAGGGCGCTCCGGGCCGATTATCGGGGCTACAGTATGGATGAGCTGGTCCAGGGAAGAGCGTTTCCGGAAGTGGAGGCCGCCGCTGACACCACACAGGAGATCGAGGATGTATCGGAAACTGTTGATCGCCATTGATCCGGAAGACGACGGCGAGGGCAAGCGCGCGATTGAGGCCGCCATGGAACTGCTGGCCGATGACGGTGAGCTCCACCTGGCCAGTGCTTACAGCCCGGGCGGTGGCGGGTTTTTCCCGCACGTGACGGGAGAGGCGCCGGGGGAGAAGGAGGCCGAGGTGCGTGACACGCTGGATCTGCTAGTGCGCAAATATCTGCCCTTGAACCGCAACGCTAACCTGCATGTGGTGGCGGGCAGCGCCGGCGAAAAGCTGGTGGGTCTGGCGGGTCAGCTTCGTGCCGACCTGATGATCCTGGTATCCCGTGGTTGCAGCGGTTACTGGCCCCTGCGCCGGGCGACCGTGGAGTATGTATCGGTGAATGCCCCGTGCCGGGTCCTGGTGTTGCCGTCGCTGGAGAAGGCCGGCCCTCAGGCAGCGGACGAAGAGGGCGATTGACCGGCGGCGCCCTCCTGGACCAAGCTGCCTGGATCAGGTCCGGATGGGCACGTCGGCTCTGGCAGAAGTACCGACATACGCACCGAACACGCCGCGGGAAGTGACGCCATTCACTGGCGTTCACGGCGATCGTCACCGCTGAGCGCGCCCATCACACAGCCCCCGAGCCGGTCCCCCGGCTCGGGGGCTTTTTATGCGCGAGCGAGCGACGGCTGCGACCAATCGACGTGTGGTATCTATCAGCACGTTCGCATACGCTGGCGGGTTAAGGTTGCTTAGATAGCCGGGGAATACCGACTTCGCTCCAACGCAGGGACTACCGCAGGGATGGCAGGAAGCCATCACGGCTTGCCGGGTAGGGGCGGTAGCGTGCCCGGTTCCCTTTGCGAAATCTCCAGGGCCGGTGGTGCGTCTGTCTCTTTTCTCCCTCCGCATGTTGGCCTTCACTCGCTCCATCAGCTTGGGTGGTCTGCTCTGTGCGCCCATCCGTTGTTGCCTGATAATATGGATGCATATACAGTATTATTGGATCTGGCAAAATGCGCCAGCACGCGAATTCTGCATAGGTAGCCGAGCTATTCTTAGAAATCTTTGCTATCAATGGGTTAGGTAAAAGACGCCGCGCTCGGTAATATTGTTGAACGTGCCAGCGCGTTCAAGTCAATAAACGAGCGCGCTGTCTAATCACTGTTAGCCCTCAATGCACCAAAGGTTGATGGAGTACAAATCCAATAAGCAAATAGTTTGTTATTGTTTTGGAAATTTAATTATTAGAGAATAAATATGCCGTTAAGTCATTCTTTTGAAGATCTTGCCCAAACATTTAGAGTACTAATTGAAGCTGATTTTCGTTATAAGAAGCTTGTTGCCATTGACCGTCCAGAAGCTGTTGGGAACGTGGAAACAGCAATAAATGCAATGCTAAATGCGTTTCACAATTTGTACGATTTGATGCAACAAGAACTTGGTGCTCCAGTCGATTGGTACGATACACCGGAGCTTTGTGTGATATTAGCAATCAGAAATGCTCGCCATCACAACAAAGCGAATAGAATAAGAAGCATATACAATTATCACGTTCAAACCGCAGCGACACCAAATACCGAACACACATATTATTATGCTAACTTTCTTGCTAACCCAGAAGAGGAGGGGGGGAGCTTTTTTGATATTCCGATCTCATGGGGTGATATAAAAGAGCTTTTAGAACTACCAAGAGCTGAATCAAGGCTTCGTGCGTCTGCTTCAGATATCATTCGCAATTATGTTAACGCCGACTTAATTGAGTCTTCTGCAGAGGAGGCAGGGGTTGAAGAGAACGATATTTTTATTAACTTTGTTCCATTGGCGATGAATGCAGGTATCAAACTACATAGTTACATTGAAACACATGTAACACCACAGTCTGTCGAGGCAACATCATTTCTAGACTTATTTGGTTTGGTCGCTCCATCAATTACGTCAGAACCTGACTGCGATACCATGTCATTTAGCTTACCCGAGTAAAAGGGCTAACAAACTGTTTAAGAGTGATTCGCAACGCGTGGCATTTTTACTATGCGTTGCGTGTAGTGTTTAAGGTGTTATGCGGAAGCTTTTGTATTGCGTTGCTCACACCTTAACAGGGCGTTAGCAATCTTAATGTGAGTAAGTCGGAGTATATGGATGTTAGATGAAGTAAAAGAGTTCATTCAAAGCAAAAGGGCAGAGTATTTAGGTGATTGGGGAGATGGTAATGCATCAAAGTTTGAAGCTGATGAGCACTACAAATGGATGGCTGACTTTCTAAATGGATTTGAAAGAATACTTGAAATCGGGACGGGGGATGGGCGAGCAACTCTAGAGTTAGTAAAACGCGGTCATAAGGTAATTAGTTTGGACGAAAATTCAGTTTGTCTAGACGCAGCTCAACAACGATTAGAATCAAATGGTTTTTCTGTTTGTCGATTACAAAGAGAGACCATAGAATTGGCTCCTCAACAAAAGTATTCAATTAGTTACTCAAAAATAAATCACGACTTATCAAGTCAAATAGATGTGTATTTAATTGAGAGTGATGTCCTGAATGATCCAGAGGTAGTGAAGTGGCTCCAAACAATAACTAAATTTGATGCTGTGATTTGCTGGCTAATGGGGACCAATGCAGCTAGAGCTCACAATGAAGCAATAAATATTAGTCAAATGCCGACGCCTTTTCACTATCGAATATTTGTTCAAAATGAAGTCTATGAAATAGCTGACAAAATACTGCGAAGTAATGGGATCTTGCACATTGTAGACAGAGGGAAAGAGTTAGCTGGGAAAAATGAGAAGGATGACTTAATTGAGTCACATAGGGATCAAGCAAGTGTGACTAATTTAGTAGTCCAAAGTGCAGTGGAAAGTCGCGAATACGAAGACCCAAATAACGGATATGATGTTGGTATGGTTACTAATGTTGATGATAAAATTGTTCAGGCAGCATTTGATAAAAAATATCTCCATTCAATAATAAGTTTGCAACCATAGAACGATTGCTAACAAGGCCTTAAAGTAGGATTCGTAACAGTTGGCTAGGTTCCGCTTCGCTTCACATTTTTGCCAACGATTACTCACCGCTTAAGGCGGCGTTAGAGGGCTAATGAGAGTGATGGAGTCTCATGGAAAATAGGAAAGTAAAATGGCTAATCTACACAGTATTGGTCGGCTTGATCCCTATAGCATCTAGGGTTCTAGTTTGGGGTGTAACTCAGCCTGGAACGATTAGCATCCTCGCTGCATCCGACTTTATTGCATTTGGGTTGATTCTTCATATATCAAATATTAATGAAATAGAGCACCTTGGCGATGGTGAAAAAACATGGAAAACCATACAGAATGGGACCTCGATACTATTTATTGCTTTGTATAGTGTTCTTTTCGCCTTGACAATGTTGAGCGAAGGGGTTCCGGGCTTTGTTGATTCCGCAGTGATTAAAATTTGCGTTGTTGTTTTAGCGGTTGTTTCATTTTTAATCAGCTTTTCGGTATTTCATAGGATTTCAAATATTCAGAAGTCGGAGGCAATCCAATGAACACTTTGGTGTTGGCTGCAACAGTGACTATTGGGCTGGGTGGCATTGGCGTTGTCGTTTGGTCATTCATTAATACTAGAAATAAGTATTACAGCGAATATATCGAAAGGAAGAGAAGATGATTAAGAGTTTTATTTATCTTGATGAGCAGAAAATGTATTCGCTCTCTTCCCAAATATTTGAAGGGATTACTGAGTATGTATTGAATGAATCTGGCAACGACAATGAAGAGAAAGAGAGTCAGAAAGGGCCTGTTGGTAGTGGAAAGATTTTAGCGGATGTTATTAAGAATAGCAGCAAGTCTACCGAAAAAAAGTTTTTACACGATTATTCATTTACAGTATTTGAGAACTATTTAAGACAAGAAGGTAGGATACTAGATTTATCTGGTTCATCTATTGATCTAGATGAAGTAAAAAAATCTATAAACGACGTTTCATTTGTTAAGGTAAAAGCTAGAGCTATATTCAACGATGTAGATAAAATTACTGAGTTGTTTACTGAATTTAACACCATCGGCGAAGCTCTTACTCACATGGGAACATATGAAGAGATACAAAGCCTGAAAGCGCAGCTTGACGAGCTGAAAGGTCAGACGAATGATAGAAATGAAAAGTCAAGACTGGAAGCGGAACACAAACGATTAACGAATATACCAAAGTTGGCAAAGGAGAGGGGGCTGCATAAAGATCCTAGATTTATGAGCGATCTTGCTTTGCTTACAAAATACGGATTTTCTGATCAGTTTGAGATCCAGCAAATTGGTGGAGATATAGTTTTCACATCATGCCTTAAGCGAGAATTTTTAAGAGAAAAAGAAGATTTGCTGGTAAAAAAATATTCTAGGAAGACTGAAAAAGAGGTCGTGGTATTTGGCCTGATTTCACAGGCTTTCTCTGCTTTTGAGCCAAAAATCGACGATGAGTCTGAGTATGAGAACATGAAAGCAGGCCTAATGAATATTGTCGAGCACTTAACCAATATTGAAAACTCGATCTCTGGAAAACAAGAAAACGAAATTGTTATCGACCCTATTGCTGCTTATTTCGAGGTGTAGGCACCCTCTAACAATTGCAGGCAGAGCGACAGTTTCGTCGTTGCTCCTTCGTCACAACAACAAAACCGCGCCTGCTGCAGGCGTTAATTCCCCACCAAGGATACATGGCTGCCACAACGCAAAGCTCCCGAGCCAGATCACTGGCTCGGGAGCTTTGCGTTTCCGCGTAGGCATTACTTCGCGGCCAGCGCCACGCCCACCTTGGAGCGGTTGGGCCGCCCGATGGCCTGGGTGATCCAGTTACCGCTAGCGGCAAGTGCATCGAGGTCGATGCCGCTCTCGATGCCGAGCCCGTTGAGCAGGTAGATCACGTCTTCGCTTGCCACGTTACCTGAGGCGCCCTTGGCATAAGGGCAGCCGCCCAGGCCGGCGACGGAGCTGTCGATCACGGCGATGCCTTCTTCAAGTACGGCATAGAGATTGGCGAGGGCCTGGCCGTAAGTGTCGTGGAAGTGGGCGCCGAGCTTCGCCATGGGGATGTCGCGGGCCACGGCCTCGAGCATGCGCTTGGCCTTGAGCGGAGTGCCGGTGCCGATGGTGTCGCCGAGCGAGACCTCGTAGCAGCCCATCTCATACAGCGCCTTTGCCACCTCGGCCACCTTGGCCGGGGCGATCTCGCCCTCGTAGGGGCAGCCCAGTACGCAGGAGACGTAGCCGCGCACGCGCACGTTCGCCGCTTTCGCGCGAGCGAGTACCGGGGCGAAACGCTCGAGCGACTCACTCACCGAGCAGTTGATGTTCTTCTGCGAGAAGGACTCAGAGGCGGCGCCGAACACCGCGACCTCGTCCACGCCACATTCGAGCGCGGCCTCCAGCCCCTTGAGGTTGGGGGTCAGCGCCGAATAGACGACGCCCTCGCGGCGGCGGATGCCCTGCATCACCTCGCGGTGGTCGGCCATCTGCGGCACCCACTTGGGCGAGACGAAGCTGGCCGCCTCGATGTGACGGAGGCCGGCGGCGCCCAGTCGGTCGATCAGCTCAAGCTTGGTTTGGGTGCTGACCGGTTCGGGCTCATTCTGCAGGCCGTCGCGGGCGCCGACCTCAACCAGGCGCACGGATTGGGGAAATGCCATCTACTGTCTCCTCGTCTCTCGGGCTAGCGCGATTCACTCATCGACGGTGAATTCGAGCAGCACCTCGCCCTGGCCAACGGTGTCGCCAGCCGCGAAGTGGAAGCTCGCGACCTGGCCATCCGCGGGGGCGCTCAGGGTGTGCTCCATCTTCATGGCCTCCATCACCATCAGCGGCATGCCTTTCTCGACCGGAGTGCCGGGTTCCACCAATAGCGCCACCACGGTGCCGTGCATGGGCGCGGTAAGGGTCGATTCGGCTTCGTGCTGGCCGTGATCGACGGCGTCCGCGCGCAGCCAGTCAAGGCGGGTCTCGCCCTGGGCATCGGCGAGCACGATGGCGTTGCCATCGAGCCTTGCCAGCAGACGACGGCGGTGGCCGTCGAGCGTCACCGCCACGGCATCGCCGTCGAGTCGCTGCAGGTTGGCCGAGAGCGTTGTGCCCTGGATGCTAAGCCGCCACGGGGCGGCGTCATGGGGGCGGCTGCCGTCGACGACGACGGGCTCGGCGTCGGTCGATTGGGGGTCGGTCGCTTTGGGGTCGCTCAAGGCTACACGGATGCGATGATCGGCGTTGAGGCGAAAGCCGTCATGGCGGTCCCAGGGGGAGTCGCTCGCGCCCTCGCGGCCGAGCTGGTCCAGCGCCACCAGGGCGGCGCTGGCGTAGTCCTCGGCGCTTGGTTCGCTAACCTTGAACAGGTCATCGTGATGGTGCTCGATGAAGCGGGTATCGAGCTTAGCGGCCTGGAAGGCCGGGTGGCTCGCCAGCCGCTGCAGGAAGGCGCGATTGGTGACCACGCCGCGCACGTCCAGCGCGGCCAGGGCCCGGTTGAGGGTGGCCAGCGCCTGGATGCGGTCGTCGCCATGCACGATCAGCTTGGCGAGCATCGGGTCGTAGTGCATCGAGACTTCGTCCCCGCTCTCCACACCGCTGTCCAGCCGCACTTGCAAAGGGTCGAGGCCGGCGCCGACCAGATCCAGCCCGAAGTGCTCGAGGTGACCGGTGGCGGGCAGGAAGTCCTGCGCCGGGTCCTCGGCATACAGGCGCGCCTCGAAGCTGTGGCCATGAATGGCGAGTTCGTCCTGGGTGCAGGGCAGGGCGTCGCCCATGGCCACCTTGAGCTGCCAGGCGACCAGGTCCTGACCGGTGATCATCTCGGTGACCGGGTGCTCGACCTGCAGGCGGGTGTTCATCTCCATGAAGTAGAAGCGGCCGTCCTGCTCTTGTGAAGAGTCCAATAAGAACTCGACGGTGCCGGCGCCGACGTAGCCGATCTCCTGGGCGGCGCGCACCGCGGCCTCGCCCATCTCGCGGCGCAGGGCCTCGCTCATGCCCGGGGCGGGGGCCTCTTCCAGCACCTTCTGGTGGCGACGTTGCACGCTGCAGTCGCGCTCGAAGAGATAGACGCCATTGCCGTGGCGGTCGCAGAACACCTGCACCTCGACGTGGCGCGGCTGGGTCAGGTATTTCTCGATCAGCATGCGCTGATCGCCGAAGGCGGCCTGGGACTCGCGGCGGCAGCCGTCCAGGGCGGCCTGGAAGCCGTCGCCGGATTCGACCACCCGCATGCCCTTGCCGCCGCCGCCGGCGCTGGCCTTGAGCAGCACGGGGTAGCCGATCTGGTCGGCCTCGGCGCGCAGCAGCTTATCGTCCTGGTCGTCGCCATGATAGCCGGGTACCAGCGGCACGCCGGCCTGCGCCATGCGGGCCTTGGCGGCGGACTTGTCGCCCATCGCCGAGATGGCGGCGGCGGGCGGGCCGATGAAGACAATGCCGGCATCGGCGCAGGCGGTGACGAAGTCGGCGTTCTCGGAAAGAAAGCCGTAGCCCGGGTGAATGGCGCCGGCGCCGGTGCGTTTGGCGGCCTGGAGCACGGCGTCCACCTTCAGGTAGCTGTCACGGGCCGCCGCCGGGCCGATGCGCACGGCCTCGTCGGCCTCGCGGACGTGGCGGGCATTGGCATCGGCGTCGGAGTAGACGGCCACGGTGGCGATCCCCATGGCACGGGCGCTGCGCATCACCCGGCAGGCGATCTCGCCGCGGTTGGCGATCAGGACCTTGGAAAAGGGCGTGCTCTGAGGGGGCGTGAAGGAGGTCATGACGTCGAATCCTTGGGGTGGTGGTCCCAGCGCGGCGCGCGCTTGTCGAAGAAGGCGGCGAGGCCTTCCTGGCCTTCATCGCTGACCCGCAGCTGGCCGATCACGCGGCAGCAGCGCTCGCGGGTGGCCTCACTGTCGGAGTCGCGGCCGACGGTGGCTAGCAGGGCCTTGGTGGCACGCTGAGCCTGGGGCGAGGCGGCGAGCAGGGTGTCGAGCATCGCCGACACGGCATCGTCCAGGTCATCCGGCTCGGCGACCCGGTGGACGAGGCCCAGCCGCTGTGCCGTATCGGCCTGCATGACTTCGGCGGTCAGTGCGTAGCGGCGCATCTGGCGCGCGCCGATGGCGCGCTGCACATAGGGGCTTATCACCGCGGGCGCGAGGCCGATCTTGACCTCGGAGAGGCAGAACCTGGCCTTCTCGGAGGCGATCACCAGATCGCAGCAGGCGGCGAGACCCACGGCACCGCCGAAGGCTGCGCCCTGCACGCGACAGAGCGTGGGGCAGGGCAGGGTGTCGAGGCCATGCATCAGGCGTGAGAGCTCGCGGGAGTCCTTGAGGTTGTCCTCGAGTGAATAGTCGACCATGCGCTTCATCCAGCTAAGATCGGCGCCGGCCGAGAAGTGCTTGCCCTCGGAGCGCAGCACCAGGGTGCGGACCTCGCTGCGTTCGGCGGCGATCGCGACCCTGTCGAGATGGTCATTGAGCTCGCTGATCAGGTGATCGTCGAAGGCATTGAGTACCTCGGGGCGATCCAGCGTCAGCCAGGCCACACCGCGCTCATCGATGGCGAGATGGGAAAAGGACGTTGTCCCTGACGGATTGGTCTCTGGCGAAGTTGTCCCTTGCGAAGTGGTATTAGTCATGAGGCCCTCACATCCTGAAGACGCCGAAGCGGGTGTCGTCGATCTCGGCATTCATTGCCGCGGCCAGCGCCAGGCCGAGCACGTCGCGGGTCTGCAGCGGGTCGATCACGCCGTCGTCCCACAGCCGGGCGCTGGCGTAGTAGGGGTGGCCCTGGTGCTCGTACTGCTCGCGGGTGGGCGCCTTGAAGGCTTCCTCTTCATCCTTCGTCCACTCGCGGCCCTCGCGCTCGTACTGGTCGCGCTTGACCTGGGCCAGCACGTTGGCGGCCTGCTCGCCGCCCATCACCGAGATGCGGGCGTTGGGCCACATGAACAGCAGGTTCGGGTCATAGGCGCGGCCGCACATGCCGTAGTTGCCGGCGCCGAAGCTGCCGCCGATCAACACGGTGAACTTGGGGACCTGAGCACAGGCCACCGCGGTGACCAGCTTGGCGCCGTGCTTGGCGATGCCTTCCTGCTCGTACTTGGAGCCGACCATGAAGCCGGTGATGTTCTGCAGGAACACCAGCGGGATCTTGCGCTGGGCGCACAGTTCGATGAAGTGGGCGCCCTTGACGGCGCTTTCCGAGAACAGCACGCCGTTGTTGGCGACGATGCCCACCGGGTGGCCGTGGAGGTGGGCGAAGCCGGTGACCAGGGTGTCGCCGTAGTAGCGTTTGAACTCGTCGAAGTCAGAATCGTCGACCAGGCGGCCGATTACCTCGCGCACGTCATAGGGCTTCTTGAGATCGGTGCCGACGATGCCATAGAGCTCGGCGGGGTCGAGCCGCGGCGGGCGTGAGTCCTTGAGTGCGAGCTGGCCGCGCTTCTGCCAGTTCAGCCGCGAGACGGCGCGGCGGGCAATTTGCAGGGCATGGGCGTCGTTGTCGGCATAGTGATCGGCCACGCCGCTGACCTTGCAGTGCACGTCGGCGCCGCCCAGGTCCTCGGCGCTGATGGTTTCGCCGGTGGCCGCCTTCACCAGCGGCGGGCCGCCGAGGAAGATGGTGCCCTGACCCTTGACGATGATCGACTCGTCGGCCATCGCCGGCACATAGGCACCGCCGGCGGTGCAGGAACCCATGACTACCGCTATCTGCGGAATGCCCGCGGCGGAGAGAGTGGCCTGGTTGTAGAAGATGCGCCCGAAGTCGTCATGGTCGGGAAAGACCTCGTCCTGCTCGGGCAGGTAGGCGCCGCCGGAGTCGACGAGATAGAGGCAGGGCAGGCGATGCTTGCGGGCCACTTCCTGGGCGCGCAGG
This sequence comes from Onishia taeanensis, assembly GCF_003268885.1. Taxonomy (GTDB): domain Bacteria; phylum Pseudomonadota; class Gammaproteobacteria; order Pseudomonadales; family Halomonadaceae; genus Onishia; species Onishia taeanensis_A. Next base: position 168,863 of record NZ_QLSX01000005.1, on the reverse strand, counting down.
TGCTTCTTGACGGTCAGCGGGTGGTAGGTGCCGCCCTTGACGGTGGCGTCGTTGGCAACGATCACGCACTCGACGCCACTGACCCGGCCGATGCCGGTGATCACGCCCGCGGCGGGCAGCGGGGTGTCGTAGACGTCATAGGCGGCCAGCGCCGAGAGCTCGAGAAAGGGCGAGCCCTCGTCGAGCAGATGATCGATGCGGTCGCGCACGTACAGCTTGCCGCGGGATTCGTGGCGGGCGCGTGCCTTGTCGCCGCCGCCCTGGGCGAGGGTCGCGGTCAGTTCCTTGAGGGAGGCGACCGTGTCGCGCATCGCCGCCTCGTTGGCCTGGAAGACCTCGCTGCGCGGGTTTATCTGGGTATGCAGGATACTCATGGAACGCCGCCCTTACTTGGATTCGTTGAAGATCTCGCGGCCGATCAACATGCGCCTGATCTCGCTGGTGCCGGCGCCGATCTCATAGAGCTTGGCATCGCGTAGCAGGCGCCCGGTGGGATATTCGTTGATGTAGCCGTTGCCGCCGAGCAGCTGGATGGCATCCAGCGCCACCTGGGTGGCCTTCTCGGCGCAGTAAAGAATCACCCCGGCGGAGTCCTTGCGTGAGGTCTGGCCGCGGTCGCAGCCGGCGGCCACCGCATACAGGTAGGCCCGGCAGGCACTGAGGGTGGTGTACATGTCGGCGATCTTGCCCTGCACGAGCTGGAACTCGCCGATCGCCTGATCGAACTGCTTGCGCTCGTGCACGTAGGGCACCACCACATCGAGGGCCGCCTGCATGATGCCGATGGGGCCGGCGGCGAGCACGGTGCGTTCATAATCCAGCCCGCTCATCAGCACCTTGACGCCACGGCCTTCCTCACCCAGCACGTTCTCGGCCGGCACGCGGCAGTCCTGGAACACCAGTTCGCAGGTGTTGGAGCCGCGCATGCCGAGCTTGTCGAGCTTCTGGGCGGTCGAGAAACCGGGGAAGTCCTTCTCGATGATGAAGGCGGTGATGCCCTTGGAACCGGCCGCCGGGTCGGTCTTGGCGTAGACCACCAGCACGTGGGCGTCGGGGCCGTTGGTGATCCACATCTTGTTGCCGTTGAGCACGTAGTGGTCGCCGTCGCGGCGGGCGCGCAGCTTCATCGACACCACATCCGATCCTGCACCCGGCTCGGACATGGCCAGTGCGCCGACGTGCTCGCCGCTGATCAGCTTGGGCAGATACTTGGCCTTCTGCTCGGCATTGCCGTTGATCTTCAACTGGTTGACGCAGAGGTTGGAGTGGGCGCCGTAGGACAGCCCGACCGAGGCGCTGGCCCGGGAAATTTCTTCCACGGCGATACAGTGCGCCAGATAGCCCATGCCGCTACCACCGTCTTCTTCTGACACGGTGATGCCGAGAAGGCCCATGTCGCCGAACTTCTGCCACAGGTCGTTGGGGAATTCGTTTTTCTCATCGATCTCGGCGGCGCGTGGGGCGATCTCGTCGCGGGCGAAGGCGTTCACCTGATCGCGCAGCATGACCATCGTCTCATCGAGGCCGAAGTCGAGGGGCTGATAGGGGGTATGCATGGCGTGGCTCCCGGGCAGGTGGTTGGCAGGCGGCGGCGACAAAGATCGAAGGCCACCGCGCGGCGCTTGGTTGGATATCGCGTGTCGATTGATATGACTAGCCTAGGACTGGTTGACGTTAACGTAAAGTGAAGGTTGCGGCGGGTAGACCAAGGTTGCAGCCCGAGACCCTGCAACGACATCGGGCGCCTCGCAGGGCGCCCGATAATGGGTGTTTCAAATATTGTCGTGTCAGGCCTTGAGCCGGACCTTTAGCCAGCCTTTACCCGGTTGCCACGTAAAGGCGTTGGCCATCAGGAGCCGTCGGCGTTGGGGAAGAACAGCTGCTGGCCATCGACGCGGTAATCGGCGATTGCTTCCTGGCCGTTTTGCGACAGCAGCCAGTCATGCCACTGCTTGGCCAGGTCGTGCTTGAGGTCCGGGAAGCGTTCCTCGCTGATCAGGATGCTGCCGTACTGGTTGAAAAGGGCGTCGTCGCCTTCGAAGACGATGGCCAGGTTCTGCGGGTTCTTGAAGGCCACCCAGGTGGCGCGGTCGGACATCACATAGGCGTCCATGCCGGCGGCGGTGTTGAGGGTTGGCCCCATGCCGCTGCCCAGCTCCCGATACCATTCACCGCTCGGCTGGATGTCGGCGGCGTCCCACAGGCGAAGCTCGGCGCGGTTGGTGCCGCTGTCATCGCCGCGTGAGGCGAAGGGCGCCTCGGCGTCGGCGATGCGGGTCAGGGCTTCCTCGACGTCTTTAGCACCGCGCACGCCGGCGGGGTCGCTGTCCGGGCCCAGGATCACGAAGTCGTTGTACATGACGTTCTGGCGTTCGCTGCCATAGCCCTCGGCGACGAAGCGTTTTTCGCCGGCGGTGTCATGCACCAGCAGGCTGTCGGCATCGCCACGGCGAGCGATCTCGAAGGCCTGGCCGGTACCTACCGCGACCACGTGCACGTCGATGCCGCTGTCTTCCTTGAACTTGGGCAGGATCGAGCCGAACAGCCCCGACTGCTCGGTGGATGTGGTCGACGCCAGGGTGATGAAGGGGGCGTCGTCCTGGGCCAGTGCGGCAGCAGAGAGGGTGCTGCCGATCAGGCCGAGGGCGGCGAGGCTGAGGATCCGATAGCGCATACGAGCTTTCCTTATAGTAATGGCGTTAGGTGTGGCTTGAGCGACGCGAGTCACCACACCAGTTCTCCTTTCACGAAGGCTCGGGCCTCCGCGCTGCGGGGAGCCGAGAAGAAGGTCTCGGCCTTGCTGTGCTCGACCAGTCGGCCGTTACACAGAAAGATCACCTCATCGGCCAGGCGGCGAGCCTGGTGAAGGTCGTGGCTGGTCATGACGATGCGCGTGCCGCGACGGTGGAAGTCCGCGATGGCATCTTCCACCGCCTTGATGGCGGCGGGGTCCAGCGCCGCGGTGGGCTCATCCAGGAACAGCACTTCGGGATTGATCAGCCAGGCTCGGGCCAGGGCCAGGCGCTGCTGTTCGCCTCCGGACAGCACTCTCGCCGGGCGTTTGGCGAGGGCGGCAAGACCGAAGTGCTCCAGTGCCTCGTGGGCGAGGGCGCGACGCTTGGCCCGCGGCACGGCGTTGATCTTCAGGGTGTAGGTCAGGTTGGCCAGCGCCGAGCGACGCAGCAGCACCGGGCGCTGGAATACCATGGCCTGGCGTGGCAGTCCGCCCGGCCATCGCACCTGGCCGCGGCTGGGTTGCAGCAGGCCGTGGGCCAGGCGCATCAAGAGACTCTTGCCGGCCCCGTTGGGGCCCATGATCAGAGTCTTGCCGGTGGTCGAGAGCGTGAGGGTCACGTCCTCGAGCAGGGTTTGGCCGCGATGCTCGAAGCTCACTGCGTCAAGCGTCAGGCTGGCGGATGCCTCCTGGATGCCCATTGCCATGCTCATGTCGGTCATCCCAGTCGTCTCCTGGAGGTTTCACCGATGACGTAGGCGGCGCCGTTGACCAGCGCCACCAGACTCAGCAGCACGATCCCCAGTCCCAGTGCCAGCGGCAGGTTGCCCTTGCTGGTCTCGAGGGCGATGGCGGTGGTCATCACTCGGGTCACCCCATCGATGTTGCCGCCGACGATCAACACTGCGCCGACCTCGGCGCTGGCTCGGCCGAAACCGGCCAGCACCACGGTAATCAGGCCGAAGCGGGCATCCCACAACAGGGTGGGGATGGCGCGGGCTCGGCTCAGGCCGAAGGAAGAAAGCTGCTCCCGGTACTCGCCCCAAAGCTCCTCGACCAGTTGGCGGGCCAGGGCGGCGATGATCGGCAGCACTAGCACCACCTGGGCGATGATCATGGCGCTTGGGGTGAACAGCAGCCCCAGCTCTCCGAGCGGGCCGGCCCGTGACAGCAGCAGGTAAACGCCGAGCCCGGCCACTACCGGGGGCAGGCCCATGAGCGCATTGAGGGCCACGATCACCACCCCGCGGCCAGGCAGGCGCCAGAGTGCCAGGGCGGCCCCCAGGGGCAGGCCGATCAATGCGGCGGTCAGCACCGCACTCAGCGACACACGCAGCGACAGGACGACGATGTCTACCAGCGCCGGGTCCATGTCGATGACCAGCGCCAGGGCCGTATGCAAGGCACTGTCGCTGTGCAGCGCGCTGGCTGTCATCCCGCTGGTCGACATGGCAATCTCCTGATAATGCTTGCAGCATGTGGTTTAAACATCTTAAGTGCATCCTATACTGAAAAATATGCAGCGAAAGATCTATAAACGACAAGAGTGAACGACGCGGATATCCCCCATGCTCAGAGATGACTCACCACCGATGCATCGCCATGCCTACCTGACCACTGCCGAGGCGGCCGACTACCTGCGGCTCAAGGAGCGCAAGGTCTACGATCTGGTACGCCAGGGTGAGATTCCCTGCACCAAGGTGACCGGCAAGCTGCTTTTTCCCCGTCAGAGCATTGATCTGTGGCTGATGAGTCATCTGGAGGGCGGTCAGCCCGGGCAGCGGCCGGTGCCACGGGTGTTGGCCGGCAGTCAGGACCCGCTGCTCGAGTGGAGCCTGCGCGAAAGCGGCTCGGAGCTGGCGATGCTCTGCCAGGGCAGCGGCGATGGGGTGCGCCGGCTGCTGGATGGCGATGCCCTGTTGGCAGGCGTGCATGTGATCGACGATGCGGGCGGCTATAACCATCCCGAGTCGCTGGGTCTTGGCGGTGTGCGTGATCTGGTGATGATCCGCTGGGCACGACGTCGCCAGGGATTGATGCTGCCGCCGGGCAACCCGAGGGGGATTCACTCGTTGGCCGCACTGGCAAAAAGCGACGGGGAGGGTGCGCCGCGGGTAGCGAGGCGTCAGCCCGGCGCTGGGGCCGACCGGCTATTGCGCTTTCTGCTGAAACGCCATGATCTTGCGCTTGAAGACCTGCGGCTGGCGCCCGACACGATGCTCAGCGAAGACGATCTGGCGCTGGCGGTGCATCAGGGGCAGGCCGACGTGGGGCTGGGCGTCGAAGCAGCGGCGCATCGTCATGGGCTCGACTTCGTGCCGCTGCAGCAGGAATGCTTCGATCTGGCCATGCGCCGTCGCAGTTATTTCGAGCGTCCGGTGCAGCACCTGCTGGCCTTCGCCCATGAGGCGAGGTTCGCAGAGCGCGCCGCGCTGATGCAGGGCTACGACCTCACCGGGCTCGGCGAGGTCGTTTATAACGCCTGAGGTGGCGTCGGCAGTCATTGGCTTAGCGATCGTCGAACGAGACCTGACCGCGGGCCCGAGCTTCCTGAGGAAGCAGGGCGGCATAGAGGGCGGCATTGATCGGCGTCTCGACACCGGCCGCCTTGCCCAGGCGTACCACGGCGCCGTTCTGCGACTCGAGCTCCGAGGGCAGGCCGTCCATGATGTCGCGCTGCATCGAGGCGGTGCTGTTCTCGGGGAGGGTGTCGATAAACTTGAGCGCCTTCGCCACCGCATCCTCGGGCAGCGCCACACCGCGGGCTCGGCCGACCGCCGTGATCTCTTCCATGACCTCTTCGAGCAGCCGGCGACTCTCCGGCAACTGGCGGCTGACGCCCATCGGCGCCCGGGTCACGGCGCCGACACCACTCATGGCGCAGATGAACAGGAACTTGCTCCACACCGCGACCTGAATGTCGTCCGGTATTTCGGCGGTGACTCCAGAGGCCTTGTCGAAGGCCGCCTTCACGCGCTGGGTGCGCTCGCTCTGGCGATTGTCGGCCTCACCGAAGCGCACGAACGGCTCGACGCCTGCATGGCGAATCACCCCCGGCGCCTCGCGGTAGGCGAGGATGCCGCAAAGCCCGCGCAGCACCTTATCGTGCCCCACGGCTTCACCTAGCACGTCGGTGGCCTCCACGCCGTTCTCAAGCGGAAGCACCAGGGTCTCGGGGCCGATCAGCGGTGCCATCGCCCTGGCGATCTCTTCGACCTGCCAGGCTTTTACCGCCACGATCACCACATCTACCACGCCAATGGTCGCCGGATCGTCGCTGGCCAGTGCCTTGTCGAGATGGAGGTCGCCGTTGATGCTCCTGACCGTCAGGCCGTCGCGCTGGATCGTCGCTAGGTGATCCCCACGGGCGATGAAGGTGACGTCTTCACCGGCGTCGGCAAGACGGGCGCCAAAATAGCCGCCCACGCCGCCGCTTCCATAGATGGCAAATCGCATGCTGAGTCCTCAATGAGTCGATGGGGCGATGAATCGATCGATAGGATCGGGCTCGCCAAGGTGTACCTGCATGATGCCTGGCCTGTCCAGCGAGAGCAGGGCGGAATCGTCGACTGTCTCACTTATGCGACATTTGGGGGCGCGAGATAGGGCTTATAAACTTGGGTCACTGAGCTTTTTACCCTATTTTCCTGATCTTTCGGGAAGGAGTCGGACATGAAATTGACCACCTTCGCTCTCACGGCCTTGATTGCCGCCCTTATGCTGGCCGGTTGCAGTTATCAACCCGCGCGCATCAACCCGGAACCGATCATCGAGATCGGCGATGGCGGCCACCATGATGGACACAGTGGCGGTGGCGGTTTCTGTCCGCCCGGCCAGGCCAAGAAGGGCCGCTGCTGAGACCTAAGCTTGGTGTTATGGGCAGGCTGGCGTAGGCTTATAACGATTCGTTGATACTGGAACGCTGCCTGCGCCATGTCTTTCTTCAGCCTGAAAACCTGTACGCTGATTGAGCAACCGGTCGCCCATGAACATGGCTTTCATCAGCTGATTCTGGCGACGTCGGGCGTCACCGAGCTGAGTATCGAGGGGCGTGGCGAGCGCGTCACCCGCGAGCGCGGCTGCCTGATTCCTTCCACCTATCATCACGAGTACCTGGGCGACGGGCGCAACCGTACCCTGGTGCTCGATGTGCCCCTCGCGCATTTGCCAAGGTTAAGCTGCGGCGATGAGGTGCAGCGGCTCTTCGAGTCGCCACGCTTCTTTTCCGTGACCCCGCGGTTGCAGTCTCTGGCCCAGACCCTGATGGGCGAAGTCGAGGCCTCGCCGACCTTGCAGAGCGAAATTGCCACGCTGATCCTGCGGGCCATCTATCTGAGTCTGCATGAGCGTGCACTCCCCAAAACGCCGACATCGCCCGCGCGCTCGCCCTATCGTGAACGTCTCGATCTGGCTCGCGTCGAGGCCTACATCGATCGTCATCTGGCCGAGGCCATCCATGTCGATGACCTTGCCGGCCTTTGCGCCCTGAGTCCCGGCCATTTTCATGCCTGCTTTCGTGAGGCCACAGGTGAGACCCCGCTTCACTTCGTGCAGCGCCGCCGGCTCGCGCTGGCGCAGACCCTTCTTCAGGAAAGCGACTTCACCCTAGGGCAGATCGCCGAGCGCATCGGCTTTTGCGATCAGGGCAGTTTTTCCCGCGCCTACCGTCGCACCTTCCAGCACACGCCCAGTGAGTACCGCCGCCTCGCTCGGTGATTCCTTCGCTGTTTTCCTTCCACCGTGAGTGGCTTTCCTTTCCCTTGCTAGCTTGGGCACTTGGCAATATCTGAGTGTCGGGCAAATCTTTCCGATGATTGGGCAAGCAAGGCGTTCCTTTCCGACATAGGCTGAAGGCAGGAATCGCGCGGCGGTCGCCAAGGCCTGATCGTTTTACCAGAAGGTGTGCGATTCACTTTCCCCAACAACCACAACACATGGAAAGAGACGACTTATGCCTACCCTACGCTTGCCAAAGACGCTTGCATTGGCCGCGCTGCCACTGGCGATGGCCGCCAGTCAGGCCCAGGCTCAATCCTACGAGATGGTGATTGCCACTCAGATACCTGAGAACATGAGCAATAACGCTATCTACCCGGCGCTGGTGCACTTCAAGGACCTGGTCGAGACCCGCACCGACGGCGATCTCACCGTGTCGATCTTCGGCGGTGGCCAGCTTGGCTCCGAGGTCGAGAACGGTTCCGAGGTGCAGGCAGGCGGCCGCACCCTGCAGTCGACCATCATGTCTTCCGGCGCCATGTCTTCCTTCTACGGTGACTATCAGCTGGTCACCGCGCCCTTCCTGTTTTCTAACTGGCGCCAGGCCTGGGCCTTCTTCGATGGCCCCTGGTTCGCCGACTTCATGAAGGGCACCGTCGAAGCAGCTGACATGCGCTATCTCGGCACCTTCGATGACGGCGGCGGCTTCGTGGCCTTCACCAATAACAAGCGCCTGATCAAGACCGTCGAAGACCTGGACGGCATGAATATCCGCACCGAGGAAAACCCGGCCCACGTGGCGATCATGCAGTCGCTGGGCGCATCGGCAACGCCGCTGCCCTGGGGCGAGCTGATCACGGCGCTGGAAACCGGTCTCGCCGATGGCCAGTTCAACGCGCCGGTACTCAATACCACCTTCAACTTCGATGCCGTCACCGACTACACCACCCTGACTGGCCATGTGTACAACAGCGCGCCCTGGGTGGTCAGCGAGAGCTGGTTCCAGGAACTGCCGGAGGCCTACCAGCAGGCGGTCGTGACCTCCGCCCGCGAGGCCATCACCATGAGCCACGGCATGTCCGGGGCGCTGGCCACGGCCAGCTGGCAGGAATCCTGCGAGCGCTTCAAGGAGTGCTACATCATGCCCACCCCCGAGCGTGAGCGGATGGCCGAGATTGCCCGGCCGGCCTGGCAGAACTGGATCGTCAACGATTACGGCATGGACAAGTCGCTGGTCGACGAGATGCTCGGTGAGGTCGCGCGGGTCGGCGACGAAGTCGCCGAGCAGGATATTTCCCGCTACGGCCAGTAAGGCTGGCCTAACCGCTGCAGACAGGCAGCCATCGGCTGCCTGTCTGCCGTTTGACCCTGTGCGGGATCTTTAGACGCTCTGTCGGGCTATCTCAGGAGCCACGTCGATGGCGATACTCGAACCCCTGCGCCGTGTCAGTGAAGCCGTCAACCGGATGGCCATCGTGGTCTGCGTGGCCTGTATCCTGTTGATGCTGGGCATCTCTTTCACGGCCTTTCTTTACAAGTTGGCAACCGGCTCGACCCTGAGCTGGACCTATTCCCTGGCGCGCCTGTTTCTGCCCTGGATCGGCTTTTTGTCGATGACCATTTCGCTGCGCTACGGCGAGCATGTGGCCATGACCCTGCTGGTCAGGAGCCTGCCAAGGGTGCTGCTGAAAGCGGCCGCCGTGATTTGCCTTGCCGTCATCGCGCTCTTCGCGCTGATGCTGGTCTGGTACGGCTGGGACTTCTTTCTCAACGCCACCCAGATGTACATGGTCTCGGACAATATCCAGATATCAAACCGCTTCACGGCGATCGTGGTGCCGCTTTCGGGGCTGATCATCCTTCTGCACCTGGTGCATGGCTTCGATCTGCTGGAGCACTTCATCGACGACCAATCGTTCATCGACGAGCTGATCGAGACCACCGATAGCGACTCGTCTGCCCACCATCGCGATGCGGAGACTCCCTCATGACCCCTGCCATTCTGATGTTCGTGGTGCTGTTGCTGATCGGCGCCCCGGTAGCGGTGGTGATGGCCATGTCGGGCCTCGCCGGCGGCTTTGCCCTCGGCGGTGAACGCATGCTGGGCATCATCGCCGACCGCATGTTCTCAGGCGTTTCCGGCTTTCTGTTGATCGCCGTGCCGTATTTCATCTTTACCGCCGAGCTGATGAACCAAGGCGGCCTGACCCATAAGCTGATTGCCTTCAATAATGCGCTCTTCGGCCGTGTTCGCGGGGCGCTTTCGCATGTCAACGTCACCGTGTCGGTGTTTTTTGCCGGCCTGACCGGGGCGGCCATCACCGATACCGTGGCGATCGGCAAGATCATGATCCCGGAGATGAAGGCCCAGGGCTATGACGCCGAGTATGCCGCGGCGATTACCGCCTGTTCGTCGATCATCGGCCCGATTATCCCGCCAAGCGTGGTGATGGTGGTGTACGCCACGCTGCTGCGGGATATCTCGGTGATTGACCTGTTCGCCGGCGGGATCATCCCGGGCATCCTGCTGGCCGCGGCCCTGCTGGTCACCAGCATGATCCTGGCCTGGAAACGTGACTACCCGAAGCAGGCGCCGACGCCGTTCAAGGCAGCGATCTTTGCCTTCCTGGCCGCGCTGCCGGCGCTGGTGGTACCGCTGATCATTCTCGGTGGCATTCTCTCGGGGATGACGACCATCACCGAGGCATCGGGATTCGCGGCGGTCTACGCGATCCTGATTGGAGCGCTGGTCTATCGCAGCCTGACGCTTTCCAAGATCTGGCACGCGCTGGTGGTCACGGTGCGCTTCTCCGGGGTGGTGTTCTTCTTGCTGGCGACGTCGGCGGTGCTCGGCTGGTTCGTGACTCGCTCGGGGGTTGCTCGGGACGCCGCCTCGATCATCACCACCTTCAGTGATGTCGCCTTTGTGCAGCTGATGATGGTCTGTCTGCTGCTGATCATCATCGGTACGGTGATGGACGTGCTGCCGGCACTGGTGGTGGTGGCGCCGGTGATAGTGCCGGCGATGATTCAGCTTGGCTTCGATCCGCTGCACTTCGCGATCCTGATGATCGTGGTGCTGAATATCTCCAACGTGACGCCGCCGGTGGGGATGACGCTGATGACGGCGGCACGCATCGCCGAGGTGCCCTACGAGCGGGCCATCATCGCCTCACTGCCGTTCTATTTTTCCTTCCTGGCCGTCATTGTGCTGCTAGCCGCTTTCCCGGCGCTGTCGACCTGGATTCCTAGTCTTCTCGATTAAACCTTCTCGATTGAGCCTTCTGGACTTAGCCTGATGAAACTCTTCTATTCCGCCGCCCAGGATAGCCATGCCCCCGAGACCTTTCTGCTGCGGGGCCAACCGGCCCCGTCGCCGGAGCGCCCCGAACGGGCCGTGCGCCTCGCTGACGCTATTGGTGAACTGGGCCTGACCCTCAATGCTCCCGCAGAGGTGGATTCGCCGCGCCTGCGGGAGCGCCTGGCACGCATTCATACCCCGCGTTATCTCACCTTTCTGGAGACCATCCATGCCCGCTGGCAGGCAATGCCGGGGGCATCAGCCCTAGTAGCGCCCAACGTGCACCCCTGTGGCGGCGGACATCATTATCCTAGCCACCCCGTGGGCCAGGCCGGTTGGCACCTGCATGACATGGCTTGCCCGATCGGCGCCGACAGCTTCGCCGGCATCCTGGCCAGCGCTGCTAGTGCCGAAGCCGCGGCGATGAGCGTGTGCGAAGGCGAGCCAAGTGCCTATGCGCTGTGCCGGCCGCCGGGGCATCACGCCGGGCCGGAGCGGGCCGGCGGCTTCTGCTTTCTCAATAACTCGGCGCTGGCGGCCACCATTCTGCGCGAGCAACACGATCGGGTGGCCATCGTCGATGTCGACCTTCACCACGGCAACGGCACCCAGGATATCTTCTATGCTCGTGGCGATGTCTGGACCGGGTCGGTGCATGCCGATACCGATGCGTTCTATCCGTTCTTCTGGGGTGGCGCCGACGAGACCGGCAGCGGTGAAGGGCAGGGGGCCAACGTCAATTTTCCGTTGCCATTGGGCAGTGATGGCAAGGTCTTTCTCGATGCCGTGGAGACCCTGCTTCAGCGCCTCGACGACTTCGCACCAGAGGCGGTGGTGGTCGCGCTGGGTCTCGACGCCCACAAGGATGATCCGCTTGCCGGGCTTTCGCTCGAGACCGAGGATTTTCGCAGCATCGGCGCTCGCCTGGGCCAGCTTTGCGTGCCGATGGTACTGATTCAGGAAGGCGGCTATCCGACCGCTGCCCTGGGCGCCAATCTATCTGCCTTTCTCGAGGGCTTTCTCAAGCGCTAGTTCAAGGGCTTTCTCAAGGGCTTTCGCGGCGACTAATGACGCTTCGTATGCTTCTTGCGCTCATTGATTCATATTTGACGGCTTCAACAGGCCGTCCATTCACCAGAGGAAAATCTTATGACCGTTACCTACCAAGACAGCAATGCCCGCATGAGCCAGGTCGCCGTGCATAATCAAACCGTCTACCTGGCCGGCCAGGTACCCCACGATACAAGCGCCGACATGAAGGGCCAGACCGAGCAGGTGCTGGCAAGCGTCGATAGCCTGCTTAAGCAGGCTGGTACCTCCAAGGAGCACCTGATCTCGGCGCAGATCTGGGTGACCAGCATGGAGGAGTTCGCGGCGATGAACGAAGCCTGGGACGCCTGGGTCGTGCCCGGTCGTCCGCCGGTGCGTGCAGCGGTGGAGGCCAAGCTGGCCAAGCCCGAGTGGAAGGTCGAGATCATGGTCGTGGCGGCGCTGCCGGGAGCCTGATATGCGGATGATTACCAGTGATGAGGTCGCTCAGGGCCTGCCCTGGGGCGCGCTGATTCAGCGTCTGGGCAAGGTCTTTCGCGAGGGCGTTGAGGCACCGCCACGCCACCATCACTCCATGCACCGCCCGGACGGTGAGGCGACCATGCTGCTGATGCCGGCCTGGGAGCCGGCTGGGTATATCGGCGTTAAGATGGTCAACGTCTTTCCGCAGAACGCCGATCAGGGACTGCCGGCGATTGCCGGCGTCTATTTCCTCAGTGAGGGGCAGCACGGGCAGCCGCTGGCTTGCCTGGAAGGCAGCGAGCTGACGCGCCGACGCACTGCCGCGGCCTCGGCGTTAGCGGCCGGGGAACTGGCCCGGGAAGACGCCGAAACGCTGGTGATCGTTGGTACCGGCAAACTGGCGCCGATGCTGATCGAAGCCCATGCGGCGGTCCGCCCGATAAAAAGGGTCAAGATCTGGGGGCGTAAGCTCGCCAAGGCCGAGCAGCTGGCCCGTGCCTATGCTGATCGCTTCGCGACCGAGGCGGTCGAGGACCTGGAGGCGGCGGTCGGCGAGGCGGACATTGTCAGCTGCGCGACTCTATCGACTCAGGCACTGGTAAAGGGCGCCTGGCTCAAGCCCGGTGCCCATCTGGATTTGGTAGGTGCCTTTCGTCACAGCATGCGCGAAAGTGACGGCGACTGCTTTCGGCGCGGCGAGGTATTCGTGGATACCTATGCCGGCGCCCAGGGCGAGGCCGGCGACCTGCATCAGGCGATCGAGGAAGGGGCCTTTGCCTTCAATGAGATTCGCGCCGATCTGGCCGAACTGTTGCGCGGCGAGCGCAGCGGGCGCTCTAGTGACGAGGCCATTACTGTCTTTAAGTCGGTGGGCGCCTCGCTCGAGGACCTGGCTGCCGCCATCGAGGTCTGGGAGCAGCTAGAGGGGGCGGCATGAGCATCGCCAACTCGAGCCGCCCGCAGGGGCGGACCGGCTTTTTCTGGCACGAGCGCTGCTTCTGGCATGACCCGGGGGCGATCGGCGTCTTTTCTTCCCCCGGTGAATTCCTGCAGCCACAGCCGGCCTCGGAAAGTCCGGAGAGCAAGCGGCGGCTCAAGAATCTGCTGGAGGTCTCGGGGCTGATCGACGAGCTTGAGGTGGAAAAGCCCACGCCTGCCAGTCGCGAAGATCTCGAGCATTTTCACACCTCGGCCTATCTTGATGCCCTGACGGCGGGAGAGCAGGCCGGCGGCGGTGATGCCGGAGATTGTGCACCCTTTCGCCCGGGCAGCGTGGCGGCCGCCTACCAGTCCGCAGGGCTCGCGATGGCCGCTGTCGAGGCGGTTGCCTGCGGGCGAGTTAACAATGCCTATGCGCTGTGTCGGCCGCCGGGCCATCACGCCGAGGCGGATCGCGGTCGCGGGTTCTGCCTGCTCGGCAACATTCCCGTGGCGGTGAAACGGGCTCGCGCCATGGGGCAGGTCGGACGGGTGGCGATCCTCGATTGGGACGTGCATCACGGCAACGGCCAGCAGGACGCCTTCTATGACGATTCCGAGGTGTTCACGGTCTCGATCCATCAGGCCGGCAATTTTCCGCTGGATAGCGGCTTCATTGAGGAGCGTGGGCGCGGGGCCGGTCAGGGTGCCAATCTCAACCTGCCGATGCCGCCGGGTGCTGGGATCGGTGCCTATCGCTATGCATTCGAGCAATTGATCGTGCCGGCCCTGGAGGCCTTTGCGCCCGAGATGATTGTGATCGCCTGCGGATATGACGCCTGCGCCAAGGATCCGCTAGGCAAGATGCTGCTCAACAGCAGCGCCTTTGCCGAGATGACATCGCATATCAAGGCGCTGGCAGAGCGCGTCTGCGAGGGGCGCCTGGTGATGATTCACGAAGGCGGCTACAGCGAGGGCTACGTGCCGCTGTGCGGTCATGCAGTGATCGCGACCCTTTCCGGCAGCGAGATTCATGTGCCCGACCCGCAGGATGACGAGATCGCCGCCTGGGCATACCAGGACCTGCAGCCACACCAGCGCGAACTGATCGACGGCTGGGCGCGCGACTGGCGAGATGCTTGATCAAACAACGATTTTTTCGATAGCAGATCCACGGTCCTAAATTCCTGTTCCGCTATCAGACTCTGAGAGGACGGCGATGACACCCCTTTATGATCGCGACGGTTTCATCTGGCATAACGGTGAATGGCTGCCTTGGCGAGAGGCCACCACTCACCTGCTGACCCACACCCTGCACTATGGAATGGGCTGCTTCGAGGGCGTGCGTGCCTACGACGGCCCCAACGGCACGCACCTCTTCCGGGTTGCCGAACATACCCGGCGGCTTTGCGACAGCGCCCATTCCCTGGATATACCGTTATCTTTTTCCGCTGCGCAGCTGATTGAAGCGCAGCGGGAGTGCCTGGGCCGCAATGGGCTGACCAACGCCTACCTGAAGCCCACCGTTTATTTCGGCGCCGAAGGACTGGGGCTGCGTGCCAAGGGGCTGACCACCAATGTGATGGTGGCAGCCTGGGATCTGGGTGACTACGTCTCGGCGACGGCGTCTCGTGAAGGCCTGCGGGCGCTGACCTCATCCTGGGCGCGCCACCACGTCAACATCAGCCTGTGCCGGGCCAAGACCAACGGCCATTACGTCAACTCGATTCTGGCGCTTAACACCGCGGTGAAGGCGGGCTTCGACGAGACCCTGATGCTCGATCCGGAAGGCTATGTTGCCGAGGCCTCGGCGGCCAATGTCTTCCTGCTGCGCGATGGCGTGCTGCATACCCCCGAGGTGACCTCCTGTCTGCAGGGCATCACGCGTGACAGCGTGATCCGCCTGGCCCGCGAGGTACTGGGACTCGAGGTGCAGGAGCGGCGTATTACCCGCGATGAGCTCTACACGGCCGACGAGGCCTTTTTGACCGGCACGGCTGCCGAACTGCTGCCACTGCGTGAGCTCGATGGTCGGCGCATCGGGGCGGCCGGGCGCGAGATCGCTCCGGACTCGCTTACCGCTCGGCTTCAGGGCCTCTATCGTCGCGTCACCCGAGGTGATTTGGGCGATGATCTGGCTGCCTATCAGGAATGGCTCACGCCTGCCTGAGCACTGAAGTGAGCGCAGGTATGAAAGGGCATTGAGAAAAGCCATTGAGAAAGGTTCGTGAGCAAGGCCCTTGATGCGAAAGGCCCGAGAGTAAGGCCGGCGCCTTCAGCGGTGAAGACTGACCAGCCAATGGGTAATGCCAAGCGCGATGACCACGGCGGCGATGCCCAGAATTTCCATGGCCGTGACCTGGTCCAGGTCGAGGACGATGACCTTTCGCGCGATGGCCATCAGGGCAGTGGCGATGACCAGTTGAATCGGAATGATGTTAGTGCCGAGATAGAGCCGAATGTTGATGAAGATCTCGATGGCGATCAGCACCGCCATGAAGGCACCGAATGTCTGGAAAATATCGTTGATATCAAGCAGTAGGAACGGTGGTGCCATCAGGCGCTGATAGAGCACATAAAGCACATCGCCGATGCCCCAGATGATCACGAACACCATCAGCACTGCCAGCACACGCACGGCGATGCGGATGATCCTGTGCAGGGACTGGATCAGCGGGTCGCTGTGTTCCTCGGGCAATTCATTGTGCAGCAGCTTGCGTGGTTGCTCTTCCGCCATGACCGGGCTCTCCTATGGGCCTACCCAATACACAGTTAATACCCATCCGACGCGCACAAAAACGCCATGGAGTGAATTGGCTCCATGGCGGTATGCTGACCTCCCTGAACACCCTCCGGGTGTTTAGGCGTCCTGCCTGTCCTTTGAGCACTCCCTGTGCCGTCGCATCCGTGGCGTCTGGTCGACAGTGTCCCTTGTCTTTATGCCGCGGGGTGTCGTTTGCCCTCAACTCCCTGCTGACCTTAAGGTAGTGTATAGCGACATTTTGTGACAATTAAATAACAAAATAGTGACATTTAGACGGCGCCAATCCAGGCCGGAATCCACACGAACCGCCCCGTAACGCGCTCATTTCTGCTAGAATCGCCGCCTTTCGCGTCCTAACACATATCTTTCGGTGGAAAAAAGGCATGAATGCGGTAATTCTGGCGGTACTAGTCATGGTGGGCCTATCGCTGGCCCGGGTGTCGGTGGTCTTTGCGCTGGTGGTCGGCGCGCTGGTCGGTGGGCTGGCCGGCGGGCTGTCTCTCGAAAGCACGCTTGCAGCCTTCAACGATGGAGTAGGCGGCGGCGCCAAGGTGGCTTTGGCCTATGCCACCCTGGGCGCCTTCGCTGTGGCGATCTCTCGGTCTGGACTCCCTGATATGCTGGCGCAGAAGCTGATTCGGCTTCTGGGCCAGGACGCGACCCACCGCCGCCAGCGGGCAGTAAAGTACCTGCTGCTGGGCTCGTTGCTGCTGGTGGCGATCTCCTCCCAGAACCTGATTCCGGTCCACATTGCCTTCATCCCGATTCTGATTCCGCCGCTGCTCAAGGTCATGAACCAGCTGCGTCTGGACCGTCGCGCAGTGGCCTGCGCGCTGACCTTTGGTCTCACGGCGCCTTACATGCTGCTGCCGGTGGGCTTTGGGGCCATCTTCCTCAATGACATCCTGCTCGCCAATATCAACAGCGCCGGCGAGGCGCTGGGCCTCGAAGTCTCCCGCGGTATGGTGCCGTTGGCCATGGGCGTCCCGGTGGCCGGCATGGCGCTGGGCCTGGTGGTGGCCATCGCTTTCAGTTATCGCAAACCGCGCGACTACGCCGACAGCGAACTGGTCACCAGCAACCAGCCACACTATCCGGCCCATGACGGTGACGGCGCCCCGGCAGCACGCACCTCTGGTCTGGTGATGTCGGTGGTGGCCATTCTCGCGGCTCTGGGCATTCAGCTCTATAGCGGCTCGATGGTGCTGGGTGGCCTGGTCGGTTTCGCCTTGCTCTCGGTGGGTGGCATCTTCAAATGGCGCGAAGCGGATGATCTGTTCACCAGCGGCATGCGCATGATGGCGCTGATCGGCTTTATCATGATCTCTGCCTCGGGCTTTGCCGCGGTGATGGAAGCGACCGGTGAGGTCGACACGCTGGTGCAGAGCTCCTTTAACATGATCGGTGACAATCAGGGCCTGGCGGCGCTGCTGATGCTGCTCGTTGGGCTCTTCATCACCCTGGGGATTGGCTCGTCGTTCTCGACCATCCCGATCATTGCCACCATTTTCGTGCCGCTGTCCGTGCAGTTCGGCTTCTCCGACCTAGCCACCGTGGCGCTGGTGGGCACTGCTGCCGCGCTGGGTGATGCTGGTTCGCCGGCCTCTGACTCGACCCTCGGGCCGACGTCGGGGCTCAACGTCGATCGCCAGCACGATCATATCTGGGATAGCGTGGTGCCGACCTTCCTGCACTACAACATTCCGCTGATTGCCTTTGGGTGGCTAGCGGCCATGACGTTCTAGGCAAACAGAGTCAGTTCTCAGAGCACATTGCGATCGCAAAACGGCGCCCCTTGGGGCGCCGTTTTTTGTATAAAGCAAAGCGCTTGATAGGGAATGCGCTTGATGGGAGCGTCATTGATAGAAAAAGCGCGTGGAAGGTTCTTGTGTACTGGAAGAGCGATCAAGCTTGCCTGTTGTCGGGTGAATGCTCCTTGGGCTCGAGGGCACTGAGCAGGCCGCGCAGCAGTGACAGTTCGCGTCGGGTCGGCTGGGCGCGGGCAAACAGCGCCTGAAGCTGTGCCTCGGTGCGGGCATGGGGCTGGGTCAGGAAGCCGCTGGCCTGCATGACGCGACCAAGGTGGGTGTGGAAGTGGTCGAGCTGCTCGCGGCTGGGCAGCTTCTCGCCAGTAGGCCGGGTAGGGTGATAGCCGCTGTCCGGCCGGCGCCGCCAGGTACGATTGACCTCATAGGCCAGCACCTGCACGGCCTGGGCGAGGTTGAGAATGCCATAGTCGGGATTGGCCGGGATGCTGACCTGGTGGGTGCAGTGGCCGATCTCGTCGTTGGTCAGCCCCGAGCGTTCGCGGCCGAAGACCAGCGCGACCGGTGCATCGACGGCATGCTCGGTGAGTTCTTTGGCCATATCGTCAGGCTCATCGAAATGCGGCAGCGGCATGCTTCGTAGACGGGCGCTGGCGCCGACTACCTGAACGCAGTCGCTGACGGCTTCCTTGAGGCTTCCCACGACGCGAGCCGAGTCGACCAGGTCTTCCGCCCCGGCGGCGAGCCGGGTGGCCTCGGGGTCGGGAAAGCAGCGCGGGTTGACCAGCACCAGGTCGTCGAGCCCCATGGTCTTCATGGCGCGGGCGGCCTGGCCGATATTGCCGGGGTGGAAGGTCTGTACGAGGACGATTCGGACGTTGGAGAGCATTGCGGTTCTGGCGTTGGGAGAGTGGGGCGACTAGTTTACGCGACACGCTAGGCGGATGCCTGCCCTCACGGCTGATCGTGAGGTGGTGTTGTGGGGAAGGCGAGCCCGGCAGCAAGCAGGAAGGCAAAAAAAAGCCCCACCGGCATTGGCCGGTGGGGCTGATTTTTCAGGGCTCTTTCTTCAGGGCTCTTTCTTCAGTGTCCTGTCGTTAGGCCCTTTTCCAGGCTTTGACGTCAGGCCTTGCAGCGAGGCAAGGCCTGATCAGGGCCTGAGGAGGCTGGGCTGGCTTACATCATGCCGCCCATGCCACCCATTCCGCCCATGCCACCCATGTCGGGGGCACCGCCTTCTTTCTCTTCCGGATCATCGGCGATCATGCACTCGGTGGTGATCATGAGGCCAGCGATGGAACCGGCAGACTGCAGGGCGCTGCGGGTGACCTTGGCCGGGTCCAGCACGCCCATTTCGAACAGGTCGCCGAACTCGCCGGTCTGGGCGTTGTAGCCGAAGTTGCCTTCGCCTTCCTTGACGCGGTTCAGGATCACGGATGCTTCCTGACCGGCGTTGGTGACGATCTGACGCAGCGGCGCTTCCATGGCACGCAGAGCCAGCTTGATGCCGTGCGTCTGGTCTTCGTTGTCGCCCTGGAGTTCCTGCATCATGGTCAGCACGCGGACCAGAGCGGTACCACCACCCGGTACGACGCCTTCCTCGACGGCTGCGCGAGTGGAGTGCAGGGCATCTTCGACGCGAGCCTTCTTCTCCTTCATCTCCACTTCGGTAGCGGCACCGACGCGGATCACGGCAACACCGCCGGCCAGCTTGGCGACGCGCTCCTGGAGCTTCTCGCGATCGTAGTCGGAGGAGGTGTCCTCGATCTGAGCGCGGATCTGACCGACGCGCGCTTCGATGTCGGCTTCCTCACCAGAACCATCGATGATGGTGGTGTTTTCCTTGGACATGGTGATGCGCTTGGCGCTGCCCAGGTGATCCAGATTGGCCTGCTCGAGGGTCAGACCGACTTCTTCGGAGATCACAGTGCCGTTGGTCAGGATAGCGATATCCTGCAGCATGGCCTTGCGACGGTCGCCGAAGCCAGGCGCCTTGGCGGCTGCGACCTTGACGATACCGCGCATGGTGTTGACCACCAGGGTCGCCAGGGCTTCGCCCTCGATGTCTTCGGCGATGATCGCCAGCGGCTTGCCTGCCTTGGCGACGGCTTCCAGCACCGGCAGCAGCTCGCGGATGTTGGAGATCTTCTTGTCGACCAGCAGCAGGTACGGGTCTTCAAGCTCCACCGCCATGGTGTCTTGGTTGGTCACGAAGTACGGCGAGAGGTAGCCGCGATCGAACTGCATGCCTTCGACCACTTCCAGCTCGTCTTCCAGGCCGCGACCTTCATCGACGGTGATGACGCCTTCCTTGCCGACCTTCTGCATGGCATCAGCGATGATCTCACCGATGTTGGCGTCGCCGTTGGCGGAGATGGTGCCAACCTGGGCGATGGACTTCGGCTCGGTGCAGGGCACGGACAGTTCACGCACCTGCTTGACGGCTTCAGCCACGGCCTTGTCGATGCCGCGCTTCAGGTCCATCGGGTTCATGCCGGCGGTAACGCCCTTCATGCCTTCGGTGACGATGGCCTGCGCCAGCACGGTAGCGGTGGTGGTACCGTCGCCAGCGACGTCAGAGGTCTTGGAAGCGACTTCCTTGACCATCTGTGCGCCCATGTTCTCGAACCTGTCCTTCAGTTCGATTTCCTTGGCGACGGAAACGCCGTCCTTGGTGACGGTCGGTGCGCCGAAAGACTTCTCGAGCACGACGTTACGGCCTTTCGGGCCCAGCGTCGCCTTGACGGCGTTGGCGAGAATGTCAACGCCACGAGACATTTTCTTGCGGGCGTCGTCGGAGAACTTAACCTGTTTCGCTGCCATTGTTGGATCTTCCTACTTGATGTTCGTGAAACTTGAGCAAGTATGTACGAGCAAGTGTCTGTGAGCTGAAATCAGCCTTCGACCACGGCGAGGATGTCGCTCTCGCTCATGATCAGGACTTCTTCGCCGTCGATCTTCTCTTTCTCGACGCCGAAGCCGTCCTTGAAGATGACGGTATTGCCGACCTTGACGTCCAGCGCGCGGACTTCGCCACTGTCGAGAATCCGGCCGTTACCAACGGCGAGGATCTCACCACGCGTCGGCTTTTCCTGGGCGCTGCCCGGAAGCACGATACCGCCAGCAGTTTTCTGTTCTTCTTCCACGCGACGGACGATGACGCGATCGTGCAAGGGACGGATGTTCATTGCTCACGTTCTCCTGAAGTTTAGCGGTGCCAGGGATGCCCCTGGCGGGTCCATATCACCCTCGAAACCGAGGTTTCGAAGCGAAGGCTTGCGCCTTCTGTGTCGATGGCAACCGGGCCTGGACTCGGTCGCCGAAACGGGGTGCTGAGCTTACTTCTCAGCACTACGCCATGAGTGGGGGCTGGCGAAGGCCTTTCAAGGGCTCACGAGCAAAAATTTTAGGTTTGCGTTCAGCGACGTGGCTCATCCCGGGAGATGAAATCCCCTTCCAGAGGTGCTTGGTCGCTTGCATAAGACGATGCACCTTCTTCATGGCGCTCTTCACGCTTGGCGCCGCTGGCCTCTTCCCACCCGTCGGGAGGCACGCCCCGAGCACCGGCGCTGGTGGTGCCGCCCAGAATTTGGCCCTTGATGCCTATACGGGCCAGCAACTTGCCAAGCAGGCGACGTGCATCGGGTATCAGACACATCAGGCCCAGGCCATCAGACAGGAAACCCGGGGCCATCAGCAGGGCGCCGCCGAAGATAAGGGCCGCGCCGGTCATTAGCTCACTCGAGGGTATCTCGCCCTGAGCAAAGCGCTGCTGGGCTCTCGCCAGCGTGGCGGTGCCTTCACGGCGGATTAGATGCAGGCCGATGAAGCCAGTGGCGAGGACCAGCAGCAGGGTGGTCAACAGGCCGATTTCGCTGCCGATAGAGAACAAGATGACGAAATCGAGCAAGGCAAAAAGACTGAAAAACAAGAGCAGGGGCATGATGACTCCATGTTCGGTGACAGACGGATAATGGCGGCGGGATTGGCTTTTTCAAGGCATGTTGGGCTATCGGGCCTGTGTTCTGCTGTTTTGAGCGGCGTTGGCGGGTAGGTTGAGTGTGGTGATTGAGTTGAGCGTAAAGAGGCGAGACATGCTAGATTGATAAATGCTGCACTGCACAATGTGCTTACATCACCTTGAATCACCCAAAATCTTGGATTATGTAAGATTTAAGCAACGAAGGTTTAATTAATCATAATTGAATTAGTTAAAGTTAAATTAAGAAAGCTTTTATTATGCAAGCTTTGATTACGCAAGGGGAGTCGACATGCAGATGAAAGGAGCGGTGATTGCCATTACCGGCGGTGCGCGTGGCTTGGGGCTGGCCATGGCGCGGCATCTGGGCCAGCAGGGCGCTCGCCTGGCACTTCTGGATCTGGAGCGTGACACCCTGGATCAGGCCGTCAATGCCCTTCTGGATCAAGGCATAGAGGCTCGGGCCTATGAGCTCGACGTCGCGGATCAAGCCTCGGTCAGTGAAACCTTTGCGGCTATTGTCGCCGATATGGGGCCGCTCAAGGGGCTGGTCAACAATGCCGGCATCACTCGGGACGGGCTGCTGGTCAAGGTCAAAGACGGCAAGGTCGAGAAGGGGCTGAGTCTCAAGCAGTGGCAGCAAGTCATCGACGTCAACCTGACCGGGGTCTTCCTCTGCGGTCAGGAAGCGGCCTATCGGATGGTAGAAGCCGGCGAAGGCGGGGTGATCGTCAATATCTCCAGCATCTCGCGGGCCGGCAACATGGGGCAGAGTAACTATTCTGCGGCCAAGGCGGGTGTCGCATCACTGACCGTGACCTGGGCCAAGGAGCTGGCACGCAACGGCATCCGGGTCGGGGCGGTGGCGCCGGGCTTCATCGAGACCGAGATGACGGCATCGATCCGTCCGGACGTTCTGGAGAAGATCACCAAGGGCATCCCGCTGGGGAAGCTGGGGCAGCCGGAAGACATTGCTCAGAGTGTCGCCTATATCTTTGATAACGACTATTTCAGCGGACGGGTCATCGAGTGTGATGGCGGCCTGCGCGTCTAGCGCCACGCCTGCGCTAACTCAGCCAAAACGCCGGGCATTTGCCCGGCGTTTTGCATGCTGCTGATATGGCGTTGTTACAGGCCTAGAAGTTTAACCGGTTGCGCATGCCGTCGACGGTGGCCTCACCGATGCCGTTGACGCGCATCAGGTCCTCGGCACTGCTGTAGTCGCCATTGGCTTCACGGTCGGCGACGATATCGGCAGCTCGCGAGGTGCCGATACCCGGCAGGGTCTCGAGCTGTTCGGCGCTGGCGGTATTGATGTTGATCGCGGGCTGTTGCGCGGTCGACGTTTCCTGCGCAAGGGCCGGCATAGCGGCTAGGAGCAGGCACGACAGGGCGATGATCTGGCTGAGACGTTGCATGGGCGAATTCTCCGCTAACGGTGATAATCGACACTCCATGTGTCCTGATTCAGCCTAGTCATCACGCTGCATGCTGTGTGTCAGCGATTGCCGACCCTTTTGGTAAGAAAAATCTGATATTGCAGTGCACGGAGTTGCCAGGGCCTGGGGATTGGCAGCGTTGGAGCCTGTCGTCATCGGAGCCGTGTGCGGTAAGGGTCCTGAAGTCCGCGTCTGCCTGATATACTGCGCGCGAATTCTTCCCGCCTGGAGTGCGCTGTCCGATGTCACCTGCGTCCCCGCTGATCATTGCCCTCGATTACCCCTCTCTGGATGCTGCTCTGTGCATGGCCGATCAGCTCGACCCGTCGCGTTGCCGAGTCAAGGTCGGCAAGGAACTCTACACCCGCAGCGGACCTGATGTGCTCGAAGCCCTGCACGGCCGTGGTTTCGAGGTGTTTCTTGATCTCAAATTCCATGACATTCCCAATACCGTTGCCGGTGCCGTACAGGCTGCGGCGGAGCAGGGCGTGTGGATGGTCAATGTCCATGCCAGCGGCGGGCGCCGCATGATGGAGGCGGCCAGGGAGCGGCTGGACAGCCAGGCGCTGTCGACACAGTTGATCGCGGTGACCGTGCTGACCAGCATGAGTGCAGAGGACCTGGCCGAGGTGGGCGTGACGGTGTCAACGGCCGAGCAGGTAGCCAGGCTGGCGGGTCTGGCCAAGCAAAGCGGCATGGACGGCGTGGTGTGCTCGGCGCAGGAAGCCACCGCGCTGCGCGATCTGTGTGGAGAGGATTTCCTTAAGGTCACGCCGGGCATTCGTCCGGCGTCGGCGGGGGCCGATGACCAGCGCCGGGTGCTGACCCCCAGCGATGCCATGGCGGCTGGTAGCACCCATCTGGTCGTGGGTCGTCCGGTGACGCAGGCAGCGGACCCCATGGCGGCCCTGGCGGCCATCGAGAGCGAGCTCGCGGGCTAGCGGTTAGTCGCCCTTGCGGCCTGTCATCGGCCGGGTGGTGCCCCATTGCCGGCAGCTGGGGCACTGCCAATGCAATTCGGTTCCCGAAAAACCGCACTGCCCGCAGCGAAAGCGGGGGCGGGCGTCGAGCAGGGCGCGAGAGTGGTGGTTGAGAGGGCCGAGAAAGCGTTGTTCCTCGGCGGTCGCATCCTGCTGATAGAGATGAAGCAGGTAATCAAGCCCGCGCAGACTGGGTGCGCGCTCCATTTGGGCCTGGATCAGCTCTGCCGCTTCTTGGTGGCCGGCTCGCCGCTGAACGCATTCGGCTAGCATGATGACCGTTGAGGTCATCGGCACCTTCTCGTTCAACTTCTGAAGTGCCTTCTCGAGGCCTTCTTCATCATTCAGGAGCCGGTACGCATCCCGCAGCGGCTCGAGAATCAGCGCGGCAAAGCTCGCGTCCTGGTCGGGAATTCGCTTCAACAGCTTGAGTTCGGCCTTGTAGTGGCCGGTGTCATGTTCCATGCGAGCCAGCAGCAGCGTGGCCCTGACACAGTGGCCGTCGATATTGAGCGCCTGACGAAGCTTCTTTCTAGCAAGCGATGGGCTGGCTGACTCGAGGTCTCGTTCGGCAAGCTCGCAGAGCCAGTGAGCGGCCGCCCGCTGGATATTGTCATACTGGCGAATCAGGCCTGGCTGAGCGACATCGAGGGCCGCCTGCCACTCTTTCTCGCGCTCCAGCAGATCGACCAGCAGCAGCTTGGCCTGCTGGCGCTGGCTTTCATCGCCGCCGTCGTGGATCAGGTTTTCGAGGAGTTTCTCGGCGCGATCGAGTAGGCCCAGGTTGAGGAAGTCTCGGGATAGCTCGATTTGCACCAGGCTGCCTTGCGCGGGCGTGAGCGCGGGGCGAGCCAGCAGGTTCTGGTGAATCTTGACCGCACGATCGGTCTCTCCCCGCGAGCGGAAGAGGTTGCCGAGGGCAATGTGGGTCTCGATGGTATCGCTATTGACTTCGAGAGCGGCGACGAAGGTCTCAATGGCACGATCAGGCTGTTCGTTGAGCAGATAATTGAGCCCCACGAAATAATCCCGGGACAGCGTGTGCTGTCCCGGTTGATCGGAAGTGCCCTGACGGTCGCGTCGGCCCAGCCACCAGCCAATGGCGACTGCTGCCAACAACAGGGCCAGCAGCAGGAGGTCATGCATTTAGGCGACTTCCTTGAGCTCCTGAATCCGCAGGCGGTCGAGTTCCTTGCGCTGCTGCTGATTGTGTCGCTGGGCCCGGGTCAGTAGGGCACGAAGCCGCATATAGACGCCGGTCATGGCAAGCATCCCCAGCAAGACGCCAGCGGTCAGTGATCCCAGCAGCCACAGTGACAAGGAAGCGGGCGGGAGCTCTGTCCAGATCAGGTTGAGAGGCACGGTCTGCTGGTTGTTGACGGCAAACAGGATACCGACCAGCAACACCAGTAGCAGAATGATCCCCAGAAAAACGCCTTTTAGCCAACGCATGATAGTGTCCTTTGTGAAGCCAACAAGGGGCGGATGGGCAAGCCGCTATTCTAGTAGCCCAGCGCTCTGCTGGCATTGACCTGTTCGCGAAGTTCCTTGCCCGGCTTGAAGTGAGGCACGAATTTGCCCTCGAGTTCGACCGGATCGCCGGTCTTGGGGTTGCGCCCGGTTCGGGGTTCGCGATAGTGCAACGAGAAGCTGCCGAAGCCGCGGATCTCCACGCGGCCGCCATCTGCCAGGGCATCGGTGACGTCGTCGAGAATGATGCGGACAGCAGCTTCCACATCCTTGACTGACAGCTCGGGCTGTCGCATGGCTATCTGTTCGATCAACTCGGATTTGGTCATCGACTTACTCCGTGCAGTGGTGCCAGCAGATTGGCAACATCTCGGCGCTATTGTTTGATTCAGCATACTGTGCAAACCGAGATAAAACAACGAACTAGCAAGAGTCTTCCTTTGCGAGGCTGGATGCGGTTCCTGACCCCATGGCGCCCGGCGTCGCCAAGCGTATACTGTGTGCACATTCCGTAAGAGTTTCGAGGCTGACCTTGAACGAACAGCAAACCGTCGATGAGATCGATCGCAAGCGGCTCTACTGGCACTCCCGTCGTGGCATGTGGGAGCTCGACCTGCTGTTGATCCCCTTCCTTGAGCACCGCTTCGATGCCCTGGATGATGCCGACAAGCAAACCTATCGCGATTTGATTGCCGAAGAAGATCAGGACCTTTTCGTGTGGCTGATGCGCCGCGAGTGGCCTGTGGATTCGCAGCGTCGCCGCGTGGTGCAGATGATTGTGGATTA
The DNA here is from genome assembly GCF_003268885.1 of Onishia taeanensis. GTDB lineage: Bacteria > Pseudomonadota > Gammaproteobacteria > Pseudomonadales > Halomonadaceae > Onishia > Onishia taeanensis_A. Next base: position 142,498 of record NZ_QLSX01000005.1, on the reverse strand, counting down.
TGCCGAAACCACCGGTAACGATCAGTATCGTACCCTCTAGACTGGCCGTTGGGCTCCATCTGGGCATGGCCCTGGGAGCCCTGATGGTGAGTATGGTCTATGCGCCGCCGTGGCTGTCCGCTGCGGCGGCGTTGTGTTTGGGGGTAGTGCTGTGGGGCTATGTCCGCCAGCGGCGAGGAGGCTGGCAGCTCCGCTTCGTGGATCAGGACGCAACCGGGGGAGAGGGGCCGCTAGGGGCAGAGTGGAGCGTTAGCGGAGAGTGGCAGGTGCAGCCCGCCGGTGAGGCTGGCTGGACACGCTGCTCTATTGGCTGTGGGTATCTCGGCCCCTGGTTGGTGGGGCTCACGCTGGCCCATGAGTCGCATTGGCTGTGGCCGGACAGTCTGAGCAAAGAGGAGGGCCGCGCCCTGCGCAGGTTGCTGGTGGCGGGGAAGGCCGACATCTAACGCTCCTTGGGCCGCGTTCAACTCTCATCGGGTCTACACCTCAGCCCTCAGCTCAACCCTTAGCCCTACTCTCAACCCATCGGCATTAGCCACTTGCCGCTCTCGCCCGTCCTCTAGCCTTTTGGCTCTCGCGTGTCGATGCGTTTCTTGTTGAGAGTCTTCCTGCATGACGCGCCCTTTGCTGTTTTCCACCTGGCGCGATCCACCTGGCGGATGCTATCTGATGCCTAGTTCCGCCATTGGGCTGGCAACTGAACGCTCGACGCAAGCGCTTTGCCTGGTGATTGGTGGGAATGGTCGCGGTTGAAGTGCAGACCGCGAGACTCCTCTCGCCCTTGGGCCGCCTGAACGGTCATGCCCGCCAGGCGTACTGCATGCCATAGGCTCGCCAGGTGGAGGGCCGGTGCATGGGTCTGACACAGTTCGCGGCTTTCCGTGATGAGCCCGGCGATATCGTTTTCGGCATGGCCAAGTCCGGCATCGTCTCGCACGATGCCCACGCGTCGGCTCATGATCGCCCTCAGTCGCTGGAATAACCTATCGATATGCTGCCGAGGAGCCTCTGTGCGGTTGTCGGCAGGCACATCGAGTTCGGGCTGTCGTGACAGAGAAGCATGTTCTGAAGGCTCTGGCGACGTGGCTTTGAGGGACTCGGCGGCGGCTCGCGCGAATACCAGGCACTCCAGCAGGGAGTTGCTGGCCATGCGGTTGGCGCCGTGCAGGCCGGTGCAGGCTACCTCGCCGATGGCGAATAATCCCTCTACCCCGGTGCGGCCGTCGAGGTCGGTGGCCACGCCGCCACAGCTATAGTGGGCGGCGGGCACCACCGGAATCGGCTGTCGGGTGATGTCGATCCCGCGGCCCAGGCAGTGGGCATGAATGGTCGGGAAGTGTGCCTGGAGGGCGGTCGCCGGCAGGTGGCTGATGTCCAGCAGTACATGACTGGCACCGGTTTCCTGCATTTGGGCGTCGATGGCGCGAGCCACGATATCCCGAGGCGCCAGCTCGGCCCGCGAGTCAATGTCGGGCATGAAGCGATGGCCGTCGAGAGTGGTGAGGATGCCGCCCTCGCCGCGCACTGCCTCGCTGATCAGGAAAGGGGTGCCCTCGGGGTCGTACAGGCAGGTGGGGTGAAACTGCTGGAACTCAAGGTTCATCAGCCTGGCCCCCAGCTCGGCGGCCATCGCCATGCCCTCGCCGCAGGCCGGTAGTGGGCTGGTGGTGTGGCGCCAGAGCCCGCTGGCACCGCCGGTGGCGAGTACCGTCTCGGCGGCTGTAATGTCTTCGATGCTGCCTTGTCGATCCAGGCAACGGGCGCCGCGGCAGGCACCGCTCGCATCTTGCAGCAGGCTGATGGCGCCGAGGTCGTCGCGCAGCGTGATAGCAGGATGACGGCGGGCATGCTCGAGCAAGGTCTCGATCAGTGCTTGGCCGGTCGCATCGGCGGCATGGATGATGCGCCGCGCCCCGTGGCCGCCTTCCCGGGTCAGGTGGTAGGGGTAGGGTGCGTCTTCCCGGGCATCCAGCGTGAAAGGGACTCCCAGCGACAGCAGCCATTCGATGGCACCGCGGCCATGCTCGACGGTAAAGCGTACCGCCTTCTCGTCACACAGGCCGTCGCCGGCAATCAGGGTGTCCTGGACATGGTCTTCGACGTTGTCCTGAGGTGATAGCACGGCGGCGATCCCGCCTTGGGCCCAGCGGCTGGCGCCGTGATCGTCGCTGGCCGGACGCAGCAGAGTAACCGGTCGACTGTCAGCCAGCTCGAGTGCCAAGGCTAGGCCGGCCGCGCCGCCGCCGAGAATCAGAACGTCTTGCGGGTGCGAAGCGCGCGTCATGAGGCGGGTCCTTGCGGGTTGCTGTCGTCGGGTAAAGTCGGATGCGTGGTCAGCACGTGATGCTTGGCCCGCTTGCGCAGTCGCTGGCTGGGCAAGCGCCGCAGCTCGCTGAGGGTGTCGACCAGTTCCTGGGTGAGGCGGGCCAGCTCTCGGTTGAGCCATAGATAGCCGGCCGGGCTGAACAGCGCTCGGCCGCTGGTCGCCGTGGCCTGGCGGGCATTGGTTGCATAGCGCTCCAGGTCGAAGGGGGCCAGTTCGACGTCGATAGGCTGGCCGGTGCGTACCTGAAAGGCCAGGGTGCCCAGGTCGCGAGCCAGGCGATGCTGCTGATCACGCAGCCCCTCCATGGCGGCGATATGATCATGGCCGTCACGGGTCGTCCAGTGGGTTTCGAGCAGCAGCTCGATGGTCGAAAGCATCCGTCGCTCGAGAGAGATGATGGTGTCGAGTTCTTCGCGCCTCAGGCGACGTTCGCGGTGGATCGCATCGACAAGGCCTCGCTGCTTGATGACGAGGCTACTCGACGACTTCAATAGCGGCTGAGTATCGAGGTCCGGAGAACCGGTAGAGCTGGTGTGGGCATGATACAGCCGGGCCAGCTTGTCGAGGGTTTCGGCCATCAGGAAGCGCTGCACGTCGGTGGCCTTCTGCGGCATGGCAAAAGCGGTAACCAGGATGCCGATCAGGGTGCCGACGAGCACGTTGAACGACCGCCATAGCGCCGTACCCAACTCCTGCGTGCCATCGCCGACCACCAGTAACAGGCTGATGGCGAACATCAGGCCGCTGTAGCCGTAACGTCCCTTGAATGTCACGTAGGTAGCGGCGGCAATGCCGGCCAGCGTCCAGATCGGTACCACCAACGGTGGCGGATTGGGCGCCAGCGTAATGAGAATGCCCCAGGCGGCGCCCAGAACGGTGCCGATCAGTCGCTGGCGTCCTTTATCGAGCACGCCGCCGATATGGGGCAGGTTGCCCATCACCATCACGGTGCTGACCAGCGCCCAGCTGGCATGGGGAACCTTGAAGATATCGATGAAGGCGAAAGTGATCGTCAGTGCCAGGGTGACCCGCACCACGTGCAGCAGGTGGCGATTGCGGTAGTTGATATAGGGGTCGCGCAGGCGAGGAAGGGGCATGTCGATGTACTTGCTAATGTGGCCGGTTCGGCAGCGAAAGAGCGGCGGTGGGCGTTGGGGGAAGCGCCAGAATCGCAGTATGCGCCGCCCGCTGCTAGAAGGTGCTTAGGGTATCATGCACCCTGGCGGCATGGCAGACGCTATCCTCAAGGGTAGTTGCAAGGACGGTCTTAAGGACTGTGTCACGGTCTGTCCCGCAAACTAGCCGATGGTCACGAAGCAAGGCGGAGATGAAAGCGTCAGGGACTTTCCTGATGCGCGCTCACATACAAGGGGTCGGCAAAAAAGACATGCAAAACGAGCACGCACAATGTTGTGAGTGATCAGGAATAAAAACAGGGGGAGGGGCTCAATAACCTGGTGCCCGGAGCCTAACCCTAACAGCTTTCTCATTCTGTCTCATCCAGTCACCAAAGCCGCCAACCATGCGGGTTTGCGGGTTTTCGCTTGCCTCATGTTGTCTCATGCTCTATCATCCAATCATGTTGTTTATGATGGGTACGAAGATGGGTAACGGAGACGGGGGTAAAGCACCATGCCAAAGGCCGTGAAAGAGCTTTCCGCTACAGAGGTCAAGCGCCTGAAATACAAGGTCACGAATGGTACACCGAAACCCGCCTACCATGCAGTAGGTGGCGTGTCGGGGCTGCTGTTGCAGTGCAGGCCACCGCGTGAGCCTGGCGGGGCTTTCGCCCGTTCGTGGATTCTGCGCACGGTGGTAGGCAGCAAGCGCCGGGATATTGGCCTTGGCGGGTATCCAGAGGTGACGCTTGCCATGGCGCGTGACAAGGCGCGTGAGCTGAAAGAGCAAATCCGGCAAGGCGTCGACCCCATCCTTGAGCGCAAGGCCGCAAAATCGGCCCTGGTGCGCGAGCAAGGCAGGCTTACCACCTTCGAGGAAATGGCGCGGGACTACATCGAGAAGAAATCAGCCGAGTACAAGACCGCCAAGCAAGCCCAGAAACTCACCACGCAGCTTGAAAAGTACGTTCTCCCCCACCTTGGGAGCATGTTCGTTGCTGACATTCAGATGAGCCACGTTGTCGACATGCTCAAGCCGATATGGACAGAGAAGACGGAGACCGCCACGCGGGTACGCCTTCACGTCGAGAAGATCCTTGATTCTGCCATTGCGGACGGCAAGCGCACGGACGTAAACCCCGCCCGGTGGCGCGGGATGCTGGAACACAGCACGTTGCCGATTCCCGGCAAGGTCTCCAAGGTGCAGCATTACAACGCACTCCCGGTGGACGATATGGCGACATTCTGGGAGAAGCTGGCGGCGCGTGACGACCGCAGTAGCCGCGCCCTGCAATTCATCATCCTGACCGCCTCCCGTTCCGGGGAGGTGCGCGGGGCCAAGTGGGAAGAGATCGACCTCAAGAAGAAGGTATGGACGGTGCCAGCCGACCGCATGAAGGCGGGCAAGCCCCATGCTGTGCCGCTATCACCGGAGGCCGTGGCGCTGCTGGAGTCCTTGCCGCGTGATTCTGAGTTCGTGTTCCCCGGTGGACGCGGTGGGAAGCTGTCTGACGTGATCGTGTCGAAGGTGCCTAAGAAGCTGGGCTATGACGTGACCGCGCACGGGTTCCGCTCCACGTTCAAGGATTGGGCACGCCAGCACACCGCCTACGCTGACGAGGTTTCCGAGCTGGCGCTTGCACACGTCAACAACGACAAGACGCGGGCAGCCTATGCCCGTGACGGACTGCTAGACAAGCGCCGCCGCCTGATGGGCGATTGGGCGACCTACTGCAAGACGGGCAAGACCGCTGCAAGCGCCAGCGTCACGCCTATTCGGGCAGCGGGAGAGTAATCAAGATGGCCATAGTACCTACAACGCCGAAACTGGAGAAGTTGACCGCCGTTCGACTTTTGAAACTTGGGAAGGCAACTCCCGAGCAACAGAAACTTGCCTCTCAATATATCGCTGAATTGCTGGGGCAGTTGAATGAGTCGGATGATATGCCAAAGCGATTAACTTCAGAGCGTGATAGAAACGTGATGATTTACCGCTATATGCAACTTTGTGAGCAGTCCGGGGAGAAAGTCGGACAGAAACAAACTTGCCGGGAGTTTGCCGAGCTTTTCAATCTATCGGAAGGTTCTGTAATTCGTGAGTTTAGCCGGTGGAAGAATCAGCCTGAAGAGGAAAAACAGAAGGATGTTGAAGAGTGGTCTCGGAAGTATGAGGAAATGCTTTCCGGCATGTTCTACTGAGGGGAGGGGAAACTTCTAGAATCCCCCTCTCTTCAAGCCCCGCCCCGTGTGAATAATGGGTTAGGTGTCTCAATCAATTAAAGGACGCCTACCCATGACTACACAAACCGCACCTAAGCGAGAAGTTCCCCCTATCCACCCGAGCGCCACCCATGCGAGCGACCTTCAGTTGGCCGCACGTTATGGCGTAGGCCGCGCCACGATCTGGCGTTGGGCGCAAAATGGCCGTATCCCCCAGCCGGTGAAGCTATCACCGGGGTGCACGCGCTGGCGTCTGGCCGACCTTGAGGAATGGGAGGCCGCGCAATGATCCACGCAAAAGAAAACCCCGTGACCGGAGGCAACCAGTCACGGGGCTACAGCTTCTTTCATATGTGCCTGCAAACTACCATTCTGGGGGTGCCTGCATGAACGATTATAGCACTCGTGGTACAGAGTACAACTTTCTTGATGAGATCAAGGATGACTTGTTTCCCCATCCCAAGCGGCATTGTGACGAGTGCGGACGACGCCTGTCTGCCGGGAACCGTTGTCAAATTGTCGTCCGCCATATTCAGCGGGGTTTGCCGCAAGGGGTTTTCGTTGGGTTTGAAATCTGCAAGCGCTGCGTAAAGGTCGCCGCGAAGGGCGAGGCTCCCAATCTCAACAAGAAAACCGATGATGCCTTCCTCCACTCGCTGACAGGCGTAGGAGGGATGCAGTGATGTTTCTTAACACTTCTCCCACCCCCGACCTGACAGAAGCGAGACGGCTGTTCGACGCTGGCATGAAGCTGGTGAAGCTGCATCCGTACACCAAACAACCTATTGGCATTGAGTGGAACAAGCATTCTGCCAGCAGCATTGACGATGACGCGACCGGGTACGGACTGCCCCTGGCCGTCAATGGTCTGTGCAGCATCGACCCTGACCATGTGGAGATGGCCCGCGTTGCCATGAAGGCATGGGGCTTCGATCTGGACGAGCTGTTAGACGCGGGTGTGCGCACCAGCAGCACGCGCCCTGACAGTGGGGGCAGGAGTGCGTTTCTGGCTGATCCTGAAGGCAAGGCACGATGGCTGCCGTTTCGTGTGTTCGACCCCAATGGTCGTAGCCTGACACTGCTGGAACTGCGTAATCAGTCCGCGAACCTGCAAGACGTGGTGCCGGGGATTGTCTACGCCAGCAAGGAAGGTGAGATTTACTCCCAGCAGTACGCCAACGGAAAACGCTTCGATGCTGCACCGCCTGTACCCGAAAAGTTCCTGACGCTATGGCGGGAGCTGTCAGTGGATGACGACAAGCTGCGGGAGTATTCACGGATTGCCGTCGATGCCATCAAGGCTGCTGGATTTACAGTCTATGGTGGGGAGCCTCAATATCGCCCGCCGATGGGTGCAGGTGTGCAACTCGCCTTCCCAGCGAAAGGCGTCAGGACGGAGTTCAACAAGGTCACTACGGTTGAATCAATCCTGCTGCGGCATGGGTACACCTACCATGAGCGCAAAGGCCGTTGGACGCACCCTGGCGCGACCGGAGCGCCAGCAATCCGACCCATCCCAGGCAAGGAGGGCTTGTGGCAGTCCGACCATGGTGGCGACCCGCTGCATGGCACGTTCGATGCATGGGCAGCCCATGTGCAACTTGATCATGGGGGTGACGTGGATGCGGCAATTAGGGTTCATCTTTTCGGCAGGGAGAGTGAGTCATTCCTTGATGCACCAGCCGCCCAGGCACCAGCCGTCAAGGGACTGCAACAGTTGATGGATGATCTGACCCGAGCCGAGCCGGAGGAGGCGCGGGGGATGGTGGTTGATCTGTTGCGCCTGGTGGAAGCACTGCCGGAAGTCGAAAAGATAGATTGGCATAAGCAGGTGCGCGATGTGATGCACTGGAACGTAGCAGAGTTCAAGGCCATTCTGAAAGACTTGCGGGGCGAATGGTATTCCCAGCGGAGTTATAAGCGATTTGATCCGTACCGTTACATCTATCTTGCGCCGAGAAATGAGTTCTACGATACGAAAAGCGGTTGTTCAATTCCGCCGTCAGGACTGAACAATAAGTACATATCAGAGTGCGATAATGCATCCCGTGTTATCTGCGCTGAACTAGACCCTGATATATCTATTGCTGATTGTTTGGGCTGGAATCCCACGGGAGCCACACCGCCGAAACGCGACGATTTGATTTATGAGGATGAAGGACAGCGCATGGTCAATACTTGGCGGGGGTTTGCCCTGACGCCGGTTGCGGGCGACGTTTCACCGTGGTTAGAACATGCCGAATACCTGATTCCTGATCCTGACGAGCGCGAGGGAGTGCTGGACTACCTGGCAACGCTGGTACAGCGGGTGGGCAGTAAGCCCGGCTTTGCCTTGATACATGCAGGTAAGAGTGGCATAGGTAAAGACGCGCTGTATGAGCCGGTATCGCGTGCTATCGGAAGTGCCTCACACGAAGCGTCCATAAAGGAAATATTGGAAGGCTGGGGAGATCATCGGTTTCAAAAGAAGTTTCTGATAATCACTGAGGTGAAGAAGGGCAAAGATCGGAATATCGCCAATGCGATGAAAACCATCGTGTCCACAACAAACACAGGAAAGAAAGACCTAAACCTAAAAGGTGGTCAAGTAGTAACCCAAGTGGATTGCATGGGCGTCTTGATGATGACCAACTTTCCAGACGGCTTCACGATTGAAGAGAACGACCGCCGTTATTTTGTCGTGAGTTCATGGGTGGAGCCGAAAGACGCGGAATATTACACATGGCTTCATGACTGGTATCGGAATGATAACGGCCCCGCCAAAGTGCTGAACTACCTGATGCAGCGGGATATATCGCACTTCAACCATAACGCGCTGCCGTTCGTGACCCAGGGGGCGCGTAAGATGGCCCAGGCAAGCCGCTATGACTACGAGCAGGACATAGAGGACATGATTCTTGAAGGCCAGCCACCGTTCCACGTTGGCGCTGTGACAGCCAAGGAGTTGAAGGCCGTGTGTCGGCTGCAAGGCATCAAGGCTGGCAACAATGGGCTTGACGAGGCCATGAACCGATTGGGCTGGCTGAAGTTGAAAGGTACGAAGCGGGTTGAAGGTGTGGTGAAGAACACACCGTACTTTTTCGCCAAGGACGTAGACGAGAACGCCACCAAGAGCGAATTGTACGATCTATTCCACGCACTGCGCCTGGCATCCACGACACTGAAGGAGGGGTGACACCATGTTCAGACGGAAAGTGACGCTTCAGGAGCTGGAGCGGATTTGTGAAGAACTGGCAGTGGCAGAAACAGCACTGCGCAATGCGCAGAGCGATTATCTGACATCGAGTGTCAGTCGCAGACTGAGCCGCATTGCCGACCGGGTTCACTTGGATCGGGTGAACGTCCGCGACGAGATTGCGTGGCGGACGCCCAGTTGGTTGTAGCGGATTTTGCAGATAGGCGGCCATCGAGCCGCCTTTTTTTTTCGGGTGAGGTTTCACGTTTCGAAACTGTTTCAAAAAAATCGGGTAGGTTTTGAAACGCGAGAGTCCAGCAACCATGCGGGTTTGCGGCTGATGTTTCATTGTTTCATTTATTTATAAGGGGGTAGAGAAAATAAGGAAGAGACATACAGTAGAAGAGATCACACCCGCTGATGGTGCGCGCAAATCCATATGGACGGGGTGAAAACGTTTTGAAACGTGAAACATTGAAACACCACCCCGCTGATGGTGCCCGATTTGCGCGGATTGGCTGAGATGGCTGGGCAGGTTGTGAGCAGGGGCTATAAAACGCTTGTTTGAATGACCCCTACCCCGGTTCGAGTCCCGCCCCCGTCACCACCTATCGCAAAATCACGCGGTGTATGGGATTTTTACCTTGCTACCCATCATTGTACCCATCATAATCAGGCGTAGACGTGACAGAGATAGGCCCGCAATGCACACCAAGACGAAAGCGCCTGACCCGACATATACGCCGAATTGGCTTGAGCGCATGGACAGCCGCACCGCGCTTGCCCAGCAATTGCGCGACCGCTACCACCGCATGACTTCCGACCTTGGCGGTGAGGCGCACTTGTCCTACATGCAACGCAGCCTGGTAACGCGGGCGCTGCACCTCGAATACTTCCTTGAGCTGGAAGAGCTGAAGTTGCGGGAGACCCCGGACAAGTTCGATTCAGGCAAGTGGACTCAGGCCAATAACGCACTTGGCGGACTACTCAACAAGTTGGGGCTTGAACGCCAGTCGCGTGAAGTCTCACTTGATGCATTCGTGAAGGCCCGCAAATGAGCGTCACCATCCGAGACATGATGACTGACCCCCAGCTATACGGGGATCAATTCAGCGGGGAGTCATGGGCGGCATGGCGGGCGCTGCTGGCTGGCTTCTACGGTCTCCCCCTGGAGCCGGAAGAGTTGCCGATATGGACTGACCTTACAAGCCAGTTCGACGCGGCACGCCTGGAGCATGAAGAGCTTTGGCTAGTGGTAGGGCGGCGCGGTGGCAAGTCGCAGTGTGCCGCCCTGCTGGCCGTATATGAGGCGGTGTTCTGCGACCACAGCGAGCGCCTAGCGCCTGGTGAGGTGGCCACCGTGGCGGTCTGTGCAGCCGACAAGAAGCAAGCCCGTTCCGCCTTCCGCTACATTCGCGGTTTGCTCCACGATAACCCCATGCTCAAGGCGCTGATTCAGAAAGAGGACAAGGAATCTATTACCCTCAGTAACCGCACGGTGATAGAGGTCACAGCCTCCAACTTCCGTTCGAGCCGGGGTTACTCATTCGGTTGCGTCATTGCTGACGAGATCGCCTTTTGGCGCAACGAAGACAGCGCCAACCCTGACCATGAAATCCTTGAAGCATTGCGCCCAGGGCTGGCCACGCTGGGCGGCAAGCTGATTTGCCTATCATCGCCCTACGCCAAACGGGGTGCATTGTGGGACGCCTACCGCCGATATTTCGGCAACGCTGGGGATATTCTCGTTGCCCAGGCTCCAACCCTGACGATGAATCCGAGCCTACCCGAGAAAGTCATTTCCCGAGCGTATGAGCGTGACCCGGCATCCGCTGCCAGTGAGTACGGCGCACAGTTCCGTAATGACATTGACGGGTTCGTGACCCTGGACGCATTGCAGGCCGTGACCCGCTCAAGCCCGCTGATCGCACCTTATGACCGGAAGCACCGTTACAGCGCTTTCATTGATGCGACAGGCGGGGGCCGCGATGAATACACCCTGGCCATTGGCCACCGCGAGAAAGGCACGCTGCATATTGATCTGGTCATGGGCCGTCGCGGTGTACCCGCCGAAATCACCGCTGAATATGCCGAGCTGCTGAAGGCTTACAACGTCCGCCGTTGCCACGGTGATAGGTATGCCGGGAGCTGGGTATCTGACGAGTTCAGCAAGCACCACATAACGCTGATGCCCAGCGAGCAACCGAAAAGCGGTCTCTATGTGGACACCCTGGCCGCTATCAATTCGGGGCAAGTGGTCTTGCCGCCCGATGACAAGATGCTGATGCAGTTTCAGCAACTCGAACGCCGCACCGCACGCGGTGGACGCGAGACGATCGACCACCCACCCGGTGGCCACGATGACCGCGCCAACGCTGCCGCTGGCCTGATCGCCCATGCCAAAGCGTCGACCTACATCGACTATGGCGCACTGCTGTAACCACCAACCGGAGAAACCACCATGGCCCATACCGTCAACACCGCCGCAACTGAAGCCGTCGAGACCCTGGAACCGCTGGTCAAGGCTGCCACGCAGGCCGCTGAAGCCAAGCGAGCGGATGCCCTGGCCCGTCTGGATCGCTCAAGCGTCCGGGGCCGTCTGCTGGCCGCCCTGGAGGCCGTCGACACCACCAACGCTGACCCTGCTGTGATCCAGCAACTTGCCGCCATGGTGCCGCAGCACCGCGTGACCGTGCCCAACGTCCTACCCGGTGTGCTGATGGCCAAGCACCGCGCCAACGAGTTGAAGGACGATCAATGCACCGTCATAGCCGTGGCGCTGCTGGCGCTGGCGAGGGGGCAGTTCTCCGCAGGGCTGATCCAGCTAGACGCCGATTGGCACGTCGACTTATCCCCCGCGCAACTGCAAACGCTGGTGGGCTGGGTATCCCCCGAGACCCTGGACAAGATCGAGCAGGACGACGAAGCCGCCGCGCTGGACTTCGCAAGCGCCACCTATGAGCTGGGACGCCTGGACAAGTTCGCCGCTGCCGTCGACCTGCTGAGCGCCCCCGCCTACAAGGCGCAAGCCACCGTGAAGCTACTGAATCGGACTGACCGCCGTTTCGGAGTGCAGGGACGCCAGTTCGAGCCGGGACGCGCCCACCCGGTGGAGCGCCGGGAGCTGGCGGACATGATGATGGTTCCCGGTTTCCGTAGCCATGTGGAGCGGGGCGAGCTGGAGGTGATCCGATGAAAATCGAACCCATGCCTGGTATCAGCATCGAGAAGTTGAACGCAGAGGCGGAGGAGGCCGAGCGCCTGCACGGTATTAGCCGCGCTCGCTACATCGCCCAGCGTCTGGGCCAACCGTTCAGCGACAGCGACAGCCGAGCGGTGAAGCTGCGCCAGTTGGCTGACAAAGAGCTGTAAGGCCACCGCCTCGGTGGAAATGGGGTCTAGGCCGTCTATCCCCAGTCGAGCAAAGACGGCACTGGGTTACGGGGTGCCCCCAGACCACAGCAATGCACCCCGCCTTCTTCAGTCGCCGCGTGTAGCGGGTGCGTCTCAGTCGGTGAGTCACGCATGGTCACAAAGCAACCCCGACAGCCGCCGGATGGTCTTTACCTCCATGCCATCGCGGGCGGCATCCTTCAATGGGAGCTGATCGCCTTGCCTACCACCGCCGAAACCCCGTTCCCGCGCACCAACCGCCCGTATACCCGTGAAGAGCTGGCAGAGCTGGCCGCGTTGCCTATCCCGCTGGAGGCTGCGCACGCCATTTGGATAGAGGCCCTGACGGTCTACTGCCGCGATTGCTTGAACGCGCTACGCGGTGCCAGCACCGCCGACCTTGAGGCCCTGGACGACTTCACGGGGAGCCGTGAGCTACTGGCGAACCTGTGCCGCCCGTTGGACTTGGTGCCGGAGTGGGTAGCGAAGCAATTTGAGATGCAGATAGCGGAAGGGGTGCAGCGCCAGCGACGGGGGAAGGGGTAAATCTGTCTCAATTTTTATCAATTCATCATTTTATCAATGATGGTTACGATGATGGGTACGCGCCGGGATTGCTTCTAAGTAGCTGAAATATGGGGTCAAATGGTGCCCGGAGCCGGGCTCGAACCGGCACGGTGTTACCACCGAGAGATTTTAAGTCTCTTGCGTCTACCAATTTCGCCATCCGGGCGGGAGGTTCGAGCGGGGCAAAACAGAAATGGAGGCTGGAGTCGGAATCGAACCGGCGTACACGGAGTTGCAGTCCGCTGCATAACCACTCTGCCATCCAGCCTCACTGAGTCAGTCAACCATCGCGATGATGGAGCGGGAAACGAGATTCGAACTCGCGACCCTCGCCTTGGCAAGGCGATGCTCTACCACTGAGCTATTCCCGCCTGACTCGAGGACGAATTATACGCATAAGTGCGTAAGTGTCAAGCGCTTATGCGCATCTCATTGTTCTGTCAGGGCTACATCGAGCGTGACAGGTGAGGCCAGGCAGCGCGCAGATATTGCTGCATGGACCACAGCGTCAGCGCCGCCGCCAGGTACAGGGTGACGGTGCCCAGTTGGGCGACCAGGCTGTCCTGTGGGAAGCCGAGCAGCAGCAGCAGGGCGACCATTTGCAGTGTGGTCTTGACCTTGCCGATCGACGACACCGCCACGGTACCCCGTTTGCCCATTTCGGCCATCCACTCACGCAGGGCGGAAATGACGATCTCACGGCCGATGATCACCAGTGCCGGTAGGGTCAGCCAGGCTGCATCGTAGCGTTCGATCAACAAGGCGAGGGCGACAGCGACCATTAGCTTGTCGGCTACCGGGTCGAGGAAAGCGCCGAAGGGCGTGCTCTGGTTCCAGCGCCTGGCCAGATAGCCGTCGAGCCAGTCGGTGATAGCGGCCAGCCCGAACAACGCCGCCGCCAACAACATGCTCCAGCTATAAGGCAGGTAGAAGATGACCACCAACAGCGGGATGAAGGCGATTCTGGCGAGGGTGAGAATGTTGGGGATGTTCATCTGAGCGCCGCTTGTCCTTGCCTGAAGTCTGAGAGTCACCATTCTATATGGCCGTCGCGCGATCATCCATGCAGCGCCTGATGAATCGCCTTCGCCATGCTGTCACTGATGCCGGGAACTCGGGCGAGTTCTTCGCGGCTGGCCTGACGTACCCCCTGGAGTCCGCCGAAGAAGCGCAGCAGCTCGCGGCGGCGTTTGGGGCCCACGCCGGGGATGTCCTGGAGGGTCGAGGTGCGCCTGACCTTGTCGCGGCGCGCCCGATGGCCGGCGATCGCGAAGCGGTGAGATTCGTCGCGGATATGCTGAACCAGGTGCAGGGCCGGTGAACTGCCTTCGAGGCTCAGGCTGTGGTCGATGGTCTCGACGAACAGGGTCTCGAGGCCGGGCTTGCGAGTGGTGCCCTTGGCCACGCCGATCAGCCCTACACCGGTCACGCCGAGCTCGGTGAAGACCTCGCGGGCCATGTTCAACTGCCCCTTGCCACCGTCGACGAACAGCAGGTCCGGACGCTTGCCTTCACCCTCGGCGAGGCGCTTGAAGCGCCGGGTTAGCGCCTGCTGCATGGCGGCATAGTCGTCGCCGGCGGCCACGCCTTCGATATTGAAGCGCCGGTAGTCGGACTTCACCGGGCCGTCATGATCGAACACCACGCAGGAGGCCACGGTGGCCTCGCCATGGCTGTGGCTGATGTCAAAGCACTCCAGGCGTTTGGGCACCTCGGCCAGGCCGAGCGCATCGCGCAGCGCTTCGAAGCGTTTGGCCAGTTGCGTCTGATTGGCCAACTGGGTGGCCAGGTGCTGCTCGGCGTTGGTCTGAGCGAGCTGCTGCCATTGAGCGCGGTGGCCGCGCACGCGATGGGTCAGACGGACCTGGCGGCCGGCCTGTTCCGACAGGACGCCCTGCAGCAGTTCGGCGTCCGCCAGCGGATGTGAGGTGATGATCTCGGCGACGGGTTCATGGACCTGGCCCAGGTAGTATTGGCTGATGAACTCGGTGAGCAGCGCCTCAGGGCCCAGGTCGAGACCGTTGTCAGGCGTGTGGTGGCGTGCGCCGAGCATGCGCCCCTCACGCACGGTAAGCACCGAGACGCAAAGGGCTCCTGGGCGCTGTGCCAGGGCGAAGATATCGGCGTCACCCCCGTCGGTGTCGACATATTGCTGGCGCTGCAGGCTGCGCAGCTGCTGGACCTGATCGCGAAGCCGGGCCGCTTCCTCGAACGCCAGCGATTCGCTGGCGGCCTCCATCTGACGGGTCAGCTGTTCGGTGACCTGCTCGCTTTTGCCCTGAAGGCACATCACCGCATGCTCCAGGTCACGCCGGTAGTCTTCCTCGCTGATGTAGTCGACGCAGGGCGCACTGCAGCGCTGGATCTGATACTGCAGGCAGGGGCGCGTGCGATGGGAAAAGACGCTGTCCTCACAGTTGCGGATGCGGAAGATCTTCTGCATCAGCGACAGGGTCTCGCGCACCGCGCCACTGCTCGGATAGGGGCCTAGATAGCGGCCGTCATCTCGACGGCTGCGAGCGCGCTTGTATTCGAGGGCAGGATACGGATGGCGGTCGCTGACGAAGACGAAGGGGTAGGATTTGTCGTCGCGCAGCAGGATGTTGTAGGGCGGCCGCAGTTCCTTGATCAGCGTCTGCTCGAGCAGTAAGGCCTCGGTCTCGCTGTGGGTCACGGTCACTTGGATATCGGCGATGCGGACTACCAGCGCCTGAGTCTTGGTGTTGAGGGCGCCGCGGAAATAGCTCGCCAAGCGAGCGTTGAGCCGTTTGGCCTTGCCGATATAGAGGGTGTCGCCCTTGGCGTCGAACATGCGATAGACGCCGGGTGATTGACTGATGGTCTTCAGGAAGTGCTTGGCGTCGAAGGTCATGGGGCTTAGTGCTTCACGAGTGAAGCACCAGCATACCAGAACCCGTGGCCGGGACGGTTCAGGCGTCGTGCTGGTAGCCGTCCACCAGTCCGTGGCGCAGGCCCAGGTGGGTCAGCTCGACGTCCGAGTGCACGCCGAGTTTCTCGAAAATGCGGTAGCGGTAGGTGTTGACGGTCTTGGGGCTCAGGAAAAGGCTGTCCGAGATGTCGCTGACCCTCTGGCAGTTGACGATCATCATCGCCACCTGCAGCTCGCGTTGCGACAGATTGTCGAAGGGGTTTTCCGGGGAGTCGAGCTTGGACAGCACCAGGCGCTGGGCAATGGCTGGGCTGACGTAGCGCTTGCCGTCGAATACGGCACGGATGGCCTGAACCATTTCCGGTGGCTCGGCGCCCTTGCCGATAAAGCCGCAGGCGCCCACATCCAGCAAGCGCTGGGCAAAAGTTTCCTCGAGGAAGGCCGTCAGCACCAGAACGCGACAGTCGTTCATGGTCTTGGCAATCTTGCGCGTCGCTTCCAGGCCGCCGATGCCCGGCATGCGGATATCCATCAGCACGACATCGGGCCGAAGCTGGCGAGCCAGCGTCACAGCATCTTCGCCATCGGCTGCTTCACCCACCACCTTGATGCCGTTTTCTGCGTCGAGTAGATGGGCAATACTGGTTCTGACCAGGTGGTGGTCGTCGGCGATGAGAACCTTGATCAAGATGCCTCCTGTGGATCCTTCGGCGGTGGGTGGCCATTCTCGGCAGGGCGCGGATGATACCGCCATTGATGCATTAGATTACATTAATTTACTGGGTGCGGCGATGCACATGATAGCCATGTCTTTATCTGTATGCGCCGATGGCGGCTTGGGCCGGGCTATGGCGGATCCGGGGGCTGGGGGAAAAAGTATTGACGATACCTAACCTATTGTATATTATGCATCTCGTCTTCGGGGTAAGCCCTCGTTGCCAAGGCTGCATCCAGTCACGCTACAGCAGATATCACACTCTTGTGAAGTTTGCGATTGGTTGGATAAGTAGCCATTGTGGGGCCTTAGCTCAGCTGGGAGAGCGCAACACTGGCAGTGTTGAGGTCAGCGGTTCGATCCCGCTAGGCTCCACCAACCGAATACCGAAAAACGCCGTGAACTTAGGTTCGCGGCGTTTTTTTGTGCCCGTGGCGGGTATGGCGCACGTTGGCAGCCGTCGAGGTAGAACAGGAAGGGCCGGTATCGCCCCCAAGGCGATACCGGTATCGCTATCAGGCCTCCAGGCGCATCAGCTCTCAACGCGTCCCAAGAGCAGAAATTCCAGCAGGGCCTTTTGGGCGTGCAGCCGGTTGCCGGCTTCTTGCCAGACCACCGCACGAGGATCATCAAGCAGGGTGGTGCTGATTTCTTCGCCGCGATGCGCCGGCAGGCAGTGCAGGAAGAGCACGTCACGGGATGCCAGATCGAGCATCGCTTCGGTGACCTGGAAGCCGGCGAAGTCGGCCTCGCGCTTGGCCTGCTCTTCTTCCTGGCCCATCGAGGCCCAAACGTCGGTCGTGACCAGGTCGGCATCGGCGACGGCCGCCTGTGGGTCGCGCAGGATGCTCACTTGGTCGCCAGCGGCGGCCACAATCGTCGGGTCGGGATCATAGCCCTCGGGGCAGCAGATACGCAGCTTGAAGCCGAACTGGCGCGCGGCATTGATCCATGAATGGCACATATTATTGCCGTCGCCGATCCATACCGCGGTCTTGCCGCGCACGTTGCCGCGCAGCTCGCTCCATGTCATGACGTCGGCCAGCAACTGGCAGGGATGATAATCGTCACTCAGGGCGTTGATGACCGG
This sequence comes from Onishia taeanensis, assembly GCF_003268885.1. Lineage (GTDB taxonomy): Bacteria > Pseudomonadota > Gammaproteobacteria > Pseudomonadales > Halomonadaceae > Onishia > Onishia taeanensis_A. The sequence continues at coordinate 125,004 of NZ_QLSX01000005.1, read as the reverse complement.
CACGCTGCTGGCGGCGGCGAACTCCTCGAGCCCTGAATGGGCGAAGGTGCGGATCATGACCGCATCGACCATTTCCGAGAGCACGCGTGCGGTGTCGCCGATCGGCTCGCCGCGTCCCAACTGGGTATCACGCGGGGACAGGAAGAGGGCGTGACCGCCGAACTGAGCCATGGCCGTCTCGAAAGATACCCGGGTACGGGTCGAGGACTTCTCGAAGATCATCGCCAGGGTGCGGTTGGCGAACGGCGTGTAGGTCGGGCCGTGGGTCTTGAGGCCATTCTTGATGGTGATGGCACGACGCACCAGGTGCGTCAGTTCCTCGGGAGAGAGGTCAAGCAGGGTCAGGAAATGGCGTGTCGCCATGAGGTTACTCCGCGCGCAAAAACCTCCATCCTAGCCAGCCGCTGTACATCACGCAACGCGATGCGACGAGGGAGCCGATGGCGGGGCTATATTCGTCTTGCTGGCATCAGTAGAATGATTATGACACCAAGCATTCATCAGAAGGAATTCTTCATGAGCACGACCGTTGAGAACATCCAGCAGCAGATTAGCGAAAACGCGATCCTGATCTACATGAAGGGCACACCCCAGCTTCCGCAATGCGGTTTCTCCGCCCAGACCGTTCAGGCTCTGATGTCCTGCGGCGAGCGCTTTGCCTTTGTCAACGTGCTCGACAACCCGGATATCCGTGCCGAACTGCCCAAGGTCGCCAGCTGGCCGACCTTCCCGCAGCTGTGGGTCGAGGGCGAGCTGGTCGGTGGCTGCGACATTGTCGTTGAAATGCACCAGAACGGTGAGCTCGAAACGCTGGTAAAAGCCGCCGCCGAGCGTGCCAAGGCCAACGAGGAAAGCGCCAGCGAATAAGCGCTGTAGCGATACTCGCTCGTGGCATAAAAAAGCCCCGTCAGCCTGGCTGGCGGGGCTTTTCCATGTTCAGATCGTTCTTGGCCGGCGCTATCTCTTGGCCTGGGCCTTAGCTTTCACTCTTGGCCGGAGATGACGTCTGGCCGTGATGGCGCGGGGCCGTAATGGTGAGTGGCAGGGCTAGAGTTCGTCCATGCCCTGTTCGCGCTGAGCCAGGTTCCAGCCGCCGAGGTCCTTGAAGCGGTTGACGATCGAGCAGAACAGCTCAGCGGTCCGCTCGGTATCATAGCGGGCCGAGTGGGCCTCGGTGTTGTCGAACTCGATGCCGGCAGCGCGACAGGCTCTTGCCAGCACCGTTTGACCATACACCAGTCCCGACAGGCTGGCGGTGTCGAAGCTCGAGAACGGGTGGAAGGGGTTGCGCTTGATATTGCAGCGGTTGACCGCGGCGTTCAGGAAGCCGTGATCGAAGGCTGCGTTGTGCCCGACCAGCACCGCGCGCGTACAGTTGTGGGCCTTGATCGCCTTGCGCACGGGCCGGAATATCTCGTTCATGGCCTCTGACTCGCTCAGCGCTACTCGCTTGCGCAGCGAGTCATCGAGGTTGATGCCGGTGAAATCCAGTGCCGACTGCTCGACATTTGCTCCCTCGAAGGGAGTGACATGGAAGGCATAGGTCGCGTCCGGAATTAGGTTGCCGTCCGGATCCATGCTCAGCGTTACGGCGGCGATCTCGAGGATCGCGTCACCCTTGGCGTCAAAGCCGCCGGTTTCCAGGTCCACCACCACCGGCAGAAAGCTGCGAAATCGCTGAGCCATCAGGCCTTGGGCGCTCGCCTCGCTCATGCACCTCTCCCTAACCAAAAATGAAAATCTGCGTCGGCATCGGCTGACGAATGCGCGAGAGTCTACCATCTTTGTCAGCCATGCGCCCCGCCCCGGCGGTATTCTCCAGCGCTCATCGGCGCTATACTTGATGGCTATCTCACAATGTTAACGGGCACGGCGCCGCGGTGACGTGCCTCTACACACAGCAAGCGAAGGAGCCCAGAATGTCCGATGTCAAGAAGGTCGTTCTCGCCTATTCCGGCGGCCTGGACACGTCCGTTATCGTCAAATGGTTGCAGGAGACCTACGACTGTGAGGTGGTGACCTTCACGGCCGACATCGGCCAGGGTGAGGAAGTCGAGCCGGCGCGCGCCAAGGCAGAGGCTCTCGGCGTCAAGGAAATCTACATCGAGGACCTGCGCGAAGAGTATGTGCGCGACTACGTCTATCCGATGTTCCGCGCCAACACCATCTACGAGGGTGAATACCTGCTGGGCACCTCCATCGCTCGCCCGCTGATCGCCAAGCGGTTGATCGATATCGCCAACAAGACCGGTGCCGACGCCATCTCGCACGGTGCGACCGGCAAGGGTAACGACCAGGTGCGCTTCGAGCTCGGCGCCTACGCGCTGAAGCCGGGCGTTAAGGTTATCGCGCCGTGGCGTGAGTGGGATCTCAACTCTCGCGAGAAGCTGATGGCCTACTGCGAGCAGCACGATATTCCGGTCGACTTCTCCACCAGCAAGAAGAAGTCTCCGTACTCCATGGACGCCAACCTGCTGCACATCTCCTACGAGGGCGGCAACCTCGAGGATCCGTGGGAAGAAGCAGAAGAAGACATGTGGCGCTGGAGCGTCTCTCCGGAGGCAGCGCCGGATACGCCGACCTACATCGAACTGACCTATGAGCGGGGCGATATCGTCGCCATCGACGGCGAGACCCTCAAGCCGCACGAAGTTCTGTCCAAGCTCAACCAGCTGGGTGGCGACAACGGTATCGGCCGTCTCGACATCGTCGAGAACCGCTACGTGGGCATGAAATCCCGTGGCTGCTACGAAACACCGGGCGGCACCATCATGCTGCGTGCCCATCGCGCCATCGAGTCCCTGACCCTGGACCGCGAAGCGGCCCACCTCAAGGACGAGTTGATGCCCAAGTACGCCGAGGTCATCTACAACGGCTACTGGTGGAGCCCGGAGCGCAAGATGCTGCAGGCCGCCATTGACGAGACCCAGAAGGACGTCTCCGGCGTGGTTCGCATGAAGCTCTACAAGGGCAGCGCCACCGTCGTCGGCCGCAAGTCCGATCAGTCGCTGTTCGACGAGTCCATCGCAACCTTTGAAGACGACGCCGGCGCCTACGATCAGAAAGATGCCGAAGGTTTCATCAAGCTCAACGCTCTGCGCCTGCGCATCGCCGCCGGCAAAGGGCGCGACCAAAGCTGAGGCTGACCGCCAGGGGCCATGTCGGGCCCTGGCGCGGCGAAGCGCAGAAGAGAAGAGGAGGGCAGGATGCTGAAGAAACTCTTCCCCGGGCTCTTTGGGGCCGGAGAATCCGCCAAGTCCCGTGAGGCCGAACCGGTCGAGTATCAGGGGTATCTGATCGCGTCAGATCCCCAGGATACCGGCGGCCAGTATCGCGTCAGCGGCTTCATTCGCAAGCCGGTCGCCGGCGGCGAAACCCTCGAGCACCGCTTCGAGCGCTCTGACGTCGTCTCGGATCGCGAGGCCTGCGACGAGCTGATGGTGCGCAAGGCCGAGCGCTTTATCGACGATGTCGGTGACGACATGTTCAAGCCGCGCTGATAACGCGCCACCACCATTGCGATGGGGCTCTATTGTGATGGGCCAGCATTGCGATGGGCGAGCATTGCGACAGCTATCCGCAACGACGCCGCTGCCTTCGGGCAGCGGCGTCGTTGTTTACAGGAAGGCACTACACTCCAGGTTCAGGGAGGCTGAAATGGAGCCCCTATGCGCTTTCTGTACCGAAGCTCGCCGTGGCGCGCGCTGTTCGCTGGCGAGAGCCTGCCCGATCCCGCCGGGCTTTCTCCAGAGCTTTCGCCAGAACTTTCGATGCTGCTGGCGCCGCTGGTGGATGCGCTGGAGAGTCTGGGGCCCACTCCCAGCCTGGCGGCGGCCAAGGCCTGGCAGTTTGAGCTGGTGGAGGCCCTCATGCGCCTGGACTTGCCTGCCTGGCGCATCAGCCAACTGATCAGCGATCACGGTCACTGGCTTTACCGTCAGGCCGTGGCGACCTCGCTTGATGACATGCTGGCCACCGGCTGGGGGCCGCCGCCACGTCCTTATTGCGTGCTGGTACTGGGCTCGATGGCCCGCCACGAGAGCCTGCTGGCGCCGGATCAGGATAATGCCATGATCATCGGCGACTACCCGGATGCTCGCCATAGCGAGGTTGACGGCTACTTCCAGGCACTGGGAGAGCGCTTCACCGATTGTTTGGCCGCCGCCGGCCTGCCCCTGTGTCAGGGCCATGTCATGGCCCGCTGGCCGATGTGGCGCAAGCGGCTCTCCGAGTGGGACGCCCAGTTGGCCATCTGGAGCGCCGAGCGGCGGGTCAAGCGCGTGCAGCAGACCAATATTCTGCTCGACTTCGCCGCCGTCTACGGGGACGCGGGCCTGGCCGATTCCCTGCGTGACCGGGCCCTTGCCCGACTGGCCCGCGCCGGTGGCTTTCTCGACGAGATGGCAGTCCTTCTTGAGGAGACCCCGGTAGCACTGGACCGGCTTGGGCGCCTGCACGGTGATGACAAGGAGGCGCCTCAGAGCGGCGCCTTGAATCTCAAGCGCCAGGGGCTGATACCGCTTCAAAATGCCGTGCGCCTGATGAGCGTGCTGTACGGCTGTCGCGGGGTGGATACTCGCTTGCGTCTCAGCGAGCTGGTGTGTGCCGGTGCGCTGGACGCCCGTGAGGCGTTGACGCTGCACACTGCCATGAATCGGCTGCAGGCCATACTGCTGGCAACACAGTGTCGCCGGCTTGGCGCAGGGGGACTGGCCGATGGCTGGGTCGTGCTTGCCGATCTCGACGAGGCCGAGCAAACGCTGCTGCGTCTCGATCTGAAGGCCATCCGCCGCCTGGTGGGTCGAGCGAAGGATCTGGTTGGCGCCTCATCGCACTAGGTCCGGTGACTTGTGGCTCGCGCGCATCTCAAGGGGCCTGCGTTTCCCGGGGCGCATCGGGCAGCTCCATGATCAGGCTGGCGCCGTCCAGAGTGGCGGCATCCTCGACCCACAGTCGTCCGCCGAGCTGGGACACGATGCCGCGGCTGATGGGCAGCCCAAGACCGCTGCCCCGGGGGCGCCCACGGCTGTGGCCGCTGGCAACGCCCTGTTGCTCGAGCTGATGGAATTTCTCGAAGACGCGTTCGCGTTCTTCGGCGGCGATGCCGGGCCCGTTATCTTCCACGGACAGCCGGACCTGACCCTGGCGGCGTCCGAGGCGCAGCAGCACGTGTGGCGACAGCTCGGCGGCAAACTTGGCGGCATTGTCGATCAGGTTGATGATCACCTGCTCGAGGCGATCCGGGTCGCCGATCACCTGGGCCTCGTCGAGGTCGATGATCGCCTCCAGGTGGACACCTCGCTCCTCGATCGGGTGCTGCACGGCTGCCAGGCTCTGGCGGGTCAGGGCGACCAAATCCAGCGGCTTCGGGTGCAGGGTCAAACGCCCGGACTCGAGCCGTGCCAGGTCGAGAATCTCCTCGATCAGTCGTGACAGTCGCTGACTCTCGAGTACCACTACCTCCAGAAACTGGGCGCGCTTGTCGTCGGGCATGTCCTGGCTGTCGCGCAGGATTTCGGCGAAGGCGCGAATCGAGGTCAACGGCGTGCGCAGTTCATGACTGACCATGGCCACGAATTCGTCCTTGAGCCGGTCGAGCTCTCGAAGCCGTTCGTTGGCACCGCGTAGTTCTTCGCCGATGCGCGCCAGCTCCCGCGACTTCTGCTCCAGACGGCGGTTGTACTCAAGCGTCTGGGAGGTGGTATCGAGGATGCGCAGTACCGCCTCCATATCCAGTGCCTCACCGCGCACCACTGAATTGATCAAGACTCTGGCCGAGGCGCTGCCCAGCGCCCCCGCCAGCGCCTGCTCGGCCCGGGCGATCAGCTGCGGCGAGGCGGAGGCGTCCATGGCGGCTGCGTTCTCACCGTCAGTGGTGCTGGCACCGGCCTCCATGCCGGTGGTGTGATCGCTTGCGTCTGCTGTTGCCAGCACGCGAGTAGTCGCGGTGCCACCCAGGTAGCGTTTGAGCAGGTCGCGAAGGGCGCCGCGGGTGGTCTGTCCCTGCCATAGCGAAGCGGTATCAATGCCTTCGGTCAAGGCCCCGGTAAAGAGCGCCGCCTGTGTTTGCTCGAGCCGGTTCTGGCGGGTGAACAGCGATACGCCCACCAGCACGCCAATGTTGGCCATGAGGCTCCACAGCAGCGAATGGCTGTAGATGTCCAGGCCATCAAGACCGAACAGCGCATAGGGGCGCAGCCAGGCCAGATGATAAAGACCTTGCTCGACAAAGCTCATCGGCAACCAGCCCGACTGGGCGAAGCCCGGTAGCAGCAGGGTATAGCTCCAGACGGCGATGCCGGCCAGCATGCCGAGCCCGGCACCGAGGCCGCAGGCGCCCCGCCAATAAAGCCCCAGCAACAGGGCCGGGGCAAACTGGCTGACGGCGGCGAAGGACACCAGGCCGATGGTCACCAGGCTGTAGGCGTCGCCAATCAGTGCATGGTAGAGATAGCCCAGCAGCAGGATCAACGCGATGGCGATCCGGCGGATGCCCAGCAGCCAGCCCGAGAGATCGCCGCGCAGGCGGCGGGATATCGGCGTTGCCCGCAGCAGCAGAGGCATCACCAGCTGATTGCTGACCATGGTCGAGAGCGCAATGGTTTCGACGATCACCATGCCGGTGGCTGCGGACAGCCCGCCGATGAACACGAAAAGCGACAGCCCCTCTCGGCCGGCAGAAAGCGGCAGGGTCAGCACGAAGCTGTCCGGGTCGCTGCCGGTGCCGGTCAGCAGCAGGCCGGCCAGGGCGATCGGAATGACCATCAGGTTGATGATCAGCAGGTAGAGAGGGAATAGCCAGCTGGCCCTGAGCAGGTGGCGCTCGTCGACGTTCTCCACCACCAGCACCTGAAATTGGCGGGGCAGGGTGAGAAAGGCCAGAAAGGCCAGCAGCAGCGTGCCGATCCAGCCCAGCGCACCCCCCGGCACCGCCGACAGGCTCAGTGCCTGTTGCAGCTGTGGCTGGGCGGCTGCCCTGGCGAACAGATCGGCAGGGCCGTCGAAGAGCATGAAAACGGTGAAAAGGCCCACCGCCAGGAAGGCCACCAGCTTGACCAGTGACTCCACGGCGATGGCGGCAACCATGCCTTCATGGCGCTCGCTGGCATCCAGATGCCGGGTGCCGAAGAGCATGATGAATACTGCCAGTACCAGCGCCACCCAGAATGACTTGTCGCTCAGAAAGCTCGACGCCGATGTCGCAACAGATGAAGCAACCGGATAGTGCATCAGCACTGCGTGGCTCAGGGTGATGGCCTTGAGCTGCAGGGCGATGTAGGGGGTGATGCCGATCAGGGCGATCAGGGCCACTAGCGCACCGAGGCGACTGCTCTTGCCATAGCGGGCGCTGATGAAGTCGGCGATGGAGGTAATGCGCTGAGCTCTGGCGATGCGCACCATCTTGCGGATGATCAGCGGGCCGGAGAGCATGGCAAGCGTCGGCCCCAGATAGATCAGCAGGAAGCTGGGGCCGGCGTCGGCTGCACGCCCCACGCTGCCGTAGAAGGTCCAGGCAGTGCAGTAGACGGCGATCGACAGCGTATAGACGAAGGGGGAGGCGATCACCGAGCGCCCCTGTCTGGCGCGACGGTCGGCCCAGGCGGCGATCACGAACAGGAGCGCCAGGTAACCGAACGCTGCCACGATCACGCTCAGTTCACTATCCATGCCGGCCGCTTTCGCAAGTGATGCTCATTCCTTGGGCCCTCTCTCCAGTAGCCAGGCCGCCAGGCCAATCACCAGGGCCCAGGCCGCGAACAGGTAGGCGGCGAGCCAGGAGAGGCCGCCGACCGGGCGGTCGACGAGCAGGATCAGCGGTGGCGTGAATAGCAGGGCGGCCAGTATGACCAGCGCCACCAGGCGTTCTGTGCGGCGCGGCGCCATCATGCGCTGGCATCCTGATGGTCGAAGGCGCTTGATTGCAGCGCCAGGGCATCGGCCAGAGTTTGAACGCCGCGCGCCTCCAGGCGTGTACGCATGGCCAGCCAAAGCTCGGCGGTGACCCGGGCATCGCCCAGCGCCGTGTGGCGGGTGCCTTCGGCAAAGCTCAGGGCGTAGCGATCGGCCAGGCTGTCCAGGTCGTGGCCGTCGAGCGATGGGTCCAGGGCACGAGACAGCAGCAGGGTATCTAGCACCGGCATGTTGAGCGCCACCTCGGCTCCCGGCGACTGCAGAGCCAGGAGATCGAAGGCGGCGTTGTGAGCAAGAATCACCGCATCGCCCAGATAGTCGCGGAAGCGTGGCAGTGCCTGGCTCAGGGGCGGGGCGCCCAGTACATCACTATCTGTCAGGCCGTGAATGGCGGTGCTGGCCGGGGGGATCGGCCGCCCCGGGTCGACCCGCACGTCGAAGGTGTCATCGGCCAGCAGGCGCCCGTTGACGATGCGGCAGGCGCCGATGCTGATCACCCGGTCGTCCTGGCGCAGGGCCAGTCCCGTGGTCTCGGTATCGAAAGCTACTACCTCGAGCTGGGCCAGCGGGCAGGCGGCCAGCTCGGCCTCGGGGGGCGGCAGGTCAGCAATGCCGAAGTCGTGGAACTCCGGGCGGGGCGATGGACGAGTGAGTGGGGCACCCACCCGCTCGACTGCCGGTAGCGGACATCGCAGCCGGGCATGACGGCCATCAGGGTCCTGAAGGCTCCAAAGGTCGCTGTCATGCTGGTGCAGCAGGTCCTCGATGCGGGGAGATAGCGGCAAGGCGTCGAGCCGCAGGGCCTTCCAGCCGGCCAACTGGTGCTGTGTCATCGGCGTGCCCAGCCAGATCAGGTCCAGGTAGACGCGCCTGTTGCCCAGGCAGACTTCAGCGTCAAGATGGCGTACTTCGGCCAGCTCACCAAGACGGCTGGTCAAGGCCTCGAGCATCACGAGCAGAGCCGGGGCATCGGCCTTGAACCAGGCCGGCATGCCGATTGGGGTAAGCACCAGCGACGAGCCGGCCAGGCGATCGTTGAGGGCCTGCCACAGATCGTTCGACCACAGCGGGGCCAGCCGTTCGCCCTGGCGCTGGAGGGCCTCCAGCGACTTGCCAAGCTGGTCTATTGCCTGACCGAGGCCCTGGCTCTCTTCGTCGATGATGTCGGCGAGCCGCGAGGACAGAGGAGCCTCGCGGCTGCCCAGTGAGGCTGCCGGCAGCGCTTCGTGGGAAGGTATCGAGGGGGCGGCGGGCAGCTGCGTTTCCTGATCATGCGTGTGCCCCGTCGCCCGGTTGGTTGCCTGGTTGGTTGCCTGGTTGGTTGCTTGGTTGGTCGCATGAGTTGACGATTGCAGGTGGCCGAGGGCCTCGGCAGCGCTTGAGAGGCCGGCGCCATGACGTCGCACCGCGGTCAGACACTCGGCGAGCCGGACTCGGGTATCCATCTCGCAGTGCCAGGCGGCGGTGCTGTCGGTCAAGGTGATCAGGGTCTCGTGATCGCTGTTGGGCACCCGGCGCAGGCAGCCATGCAGCCAGCGGTCCTTCAGCGGTACCAGCAGCTCTCTCGATGTGCCATCGGCGGGCAGGCGGTCGAGGGCCTCCGACAGGCTGGCAAGGTCAAACAGGCCTTCCAGGCGCTTGCCCAGCCCGAACCCCGGATGCTCCGAGAACAGCGCCTCGGCGGCCTGGTTGAACAGCAGCAGGCGGCGGTGGCGGTCGCATAGCAGCAGCGGGGTGTCCAGCACCTGCAGCAGGGCCTCGAGCTCCTGGCGAATGCGGGCGGCGCCCCGGGCTCCTGCGGCATGGGCCCCGGCCAGCTGCGAGCGGTCCTGTCGCCAGTGCTCGCGCAGCCTCAAGAGGTCTGGGCCCAGGCCGCTCAGCCAGCCCTCGGGGCGATAGTCGTCGCGAGCGTCGGGGCTTGCCACCATTCGTGCTATCTGCACCTGAAGATGGCGCAGGGGCGCAAACAGCCGCCGCTCGAGTAACAGGCCCAGCAGAAACAGCAGGCCGGCGCCGACCAGGCATCCTCCCCACAGGGCGATGCGTTCGGCGCCAGCCGGGGCCAGCCGACTTTCCAGCCAAAGCGCCAGAAAGGCGCCGCCAAACAGGCTCAGGCCGCTGAGCAAAAGCCAGGCGCCGATCAGATGCTGGCGCCGGGGCGGACCCACCGGCGGGCTCATGCGGCGGACTCGTCTAGCAAGGTCTTTACCTTGTCGACCAGCGCCTGGGTCGAGAAGGGTTTGGTGATGTAGTCATCGGCGCCGAGCGCCAATCCTTTCTCACGCTCGACTTCGCGTCCATGGGCGGTGAGCATGATGATCGGCAGGCGCGTCAAGGTCGGGTTGGCGCGCAGCCGCTCCAGCACGTCGAAGCCGCTGATGCCCGGCAGGCTGATGTCGAGCAATACCAGATCCGGGGGCGCTTCGGCGACCCGGGTCAAGGCGCTTTCGCCGTCTTCGGCAGTGACCACCTCGAAGCCTGCCTGCTGCATCAGGAATTCAAGCGACAGGACGATGTTCGGCTCGTCATCCACTACCAACACCTTGGCCATCGTGATGCCTCCCTGTGATCAAGGTTGTGCTGCCTCTCATGAGTCTAGTGGGCGGGACAGAGACCGAAAGACGACCTTGGCAGGAGCTGATAGGCTACTGGAACGCTCGTTTGACACCCCGCGTCCAAGACGACGCCTTGCCGCAATGACGCCTATTTCCTGGTCAGGAGACGATGATGATCGAAGTGCACCATCTGGAGAACTCTCGTTCCCAGCGCGTGATCTGGCTGCTTGAGGAGCTTTCTGCCGACTATAAGGTGATCACTTATCGGCGTGATCCCAAGACGATGCTGGCGCCTGAATCGCTCAAGCAGGTTCACCCGCTGGGCAAGTCGCCGGTGATCGTCGATACCGACCGCGATGGAGAGGTGGTGGCTGAGTCCGGCGCGATTATCGAGTACCTGCTCGAGCGCTTCGATGATGGCCAGCTGCTGCCGCCGGCAGGTACGCCGGAGCGGCGGCGTTACCGTTTCTGGCTGCACCATGCCGAGGGCTCGGCGATGCCGCCTTTGGTGATGTCGCTGGTGTTCTCGCGCCTGGACAAGCCGCCGGTACCGGCCCTGATCCGTCCCATCGCCCGGCTGCTGGCGGGTGGCGTCAAGGACAAGTTTCTCGATCCGCAGATTCGCGATCTACTGGCGTTCTGGGAAGGTGAGTGCGGCGAGCACGCCTGGCTTTCGGGCGACGCCTTCAGCGCGGCCGACATCCAGATGAGCTTTCCGCTGCTGGCCCTCGAGGGGCAGGGCAGGCTCGCCGACTACCCGCGGCTCACTGATTTGCTGGCGCGGATGCGCGAGCGCCCGGCCTATCAACGCGCGGTTGAGCAGGGCGGTGAGTTTTCGATGTCCGAATAGGGGGAGTCTTTGATGTCTGGGTAGGGTGAGTTCCGGTGTTCGAGTCGTGTGTTGTCGGCGCTTATTCCTGTCAGTTGTGGGTCGGGTCGTATTCATTCTTGCGACGTATATTGATCTTGCGTTGATTAGTCGCATAATAGCGCCCAAATACCCTAGTAATGAGGTCGGATTCTCATGATCAAGTCATGGCTGATGGGGGCCTCGATGGCCCTGGTGGCGACTCAGGCGGTTGCAGCTGATATCACGCCTCTTGTTGAGGCCGACTGGCTGGCCGACAGGTTGGGCGATGAGGATCTGGTAGTGCTCGACGTACGCTCCAGCATCGACAACGGCGGCGATCGCTCAAGCTTCGAAGCGGCGCATGTTCCGGGCAGCATCTACAGCAGCTACACCGGCGACGGCTGGCGGGAAAGCCGCGACGGCGTGACGGGCCTGTTGCCACCGGCGTCGCGCATGGAGCGGCTGATCGGCGGGCTCGGCATCGACAACAACGATAGCGTGGTGATCGTGCCGGCCGGCACCGGCGCCACCGACTTCGGCAGTGCTGCTCGCGTCTACTGGACCTTCAAGGTGCTCGGCCACGACGCTGTCGGCATTCTCGATGGTGGCTTTGCCGGCTGGCAGCAGCAGGGCTTCGAGGTGGCCAGCGGTCCGTCCGAGCCTGGCGCCATTGCCGATTTCAAGGCCACCCTGCAAGAGGATCTGATCGCCACGACCGAGGAGGTCGAGTCCGCCCGTGAGGGTCAGGCACAGCTGGTCGATGCCCGTCCGGAAGACTATTTCCGCGGTGATAACCAGTCGCCGGCGGCTAGCGCGCCGGGCACCATCCCCGGTGCTCAGAATCTGCCGCATTCCTCATTGCTCGCCAGCCGTGACAGTGCCTACTACCTGGACATCGGCGGCCTTCAATCGCGCATCAATGGCGCAGAACTGAATCGCGATACCCAGACCGTCGCCTTCTGCAACACCGGCCACTGGGCCGCTACCGACTGGTTCGTGCTCAGCGAGATCGCGGGTTTTGACAACGTGGCCCTGTACGACGGCTCCATGTCTGAGTGGACCAACGACGACAGCCGCCCGGTAGCCGTTGCTAAACGCGGTATTGGCAAGCTGATCGAGTTCTTCGAATAACGGGCGCGAGTCACCCGGTTGCGCGGGCGATGGCGGCGGCTGTCGCCCGTTTTTCTGACTGGACGGGATGCATCATGCAACAAGCAAGTTCTTCATCGATCGCCAGCGAGGGCTGGCGGATCGATCGTTTCGTGGTTGGCGCGGCACTCGTTGGCCTAGTGCTATTGGGTGGGCTGATCTGGCTCGAGACCGCGCCATTCCTGCTGGTGCTGTTTGCCATCGGAGCGCTGCTCGGTGTGGCGCTCTATCACGGTGCCTTCGGCTTCACCGCCGGTTGGCGCAACCTGGTCGTCAAGCACCGCGGCGGCGGCATGCGCGCCCAGCTGCTGCTCTTTGGCCTGACAGCCGTGCTGATGGTGCCGATCCTTGGCAGCGATCAGGATGACCTGATCGGTGCCGTGGCGCCGGTAGGCACTTCGCTGGTGGTGGGCTCCTTCATGTTCGGCCTGGGCATGCAACTGGGGGGCGGCTGCGGTTCTGGCACGCTGTTCACGGTAGGAGCGGGTAATCTTCGCATGGCCGTGACCCTGTTGTTCTTCATCGTCGGGGCCGTACTCGGCTCCCTGCACCTGCCCTGGTGGCTCGACCAGCCGGGCTTCGATCCGGTGAGCCTGATCGATGGCCTCGGCATTGCCGGTGCCATCGGCATTCAGTTGGTCGCGCTGGCTGGGCTCTGGGTGTGGGTCGATCGCCGCGAGCGGCGCACTCATGGCCATATCGAGCGCAGCGAGCTGCGTCTGACGGGCGGCGAGCATGGGGTGCTCCGCACCCTGGTCAGCGGTCGCTGGCCTTTCGCCTGGGCGATCCTGGCACTGGCGCTGGGCAACGTCATGACCCTAGTCGTCGGTGGTTCGCCCTGGGGCATTACCTTCGCCTTCAACCTATGGGGCGCCAAGGGGCTGCAGGCGGTCGGCGTCGACATGAGCCAGTTCGAGTTCTGGACCTGGGACTATCCGGCCATGGCGCTCAAGGACTCGGTGCTGGTCAACATCACCTCGGTGATGAACTTCGGTCTGTTGCTGGGTGCCATGCTGGCCGCTGGGCTTGCCAATCGCTTCAACGAGGCCAGTCGCAAGCGGCCGGAAGGCCGGCCGTTCCTGGCGGCGGTGATCGGCGGCCTGCTGCTTGGCTACGGCGCGCGCCTGGGCTTTGGCTGCAACATCGGCGCGCTGTTCTCGGGCATTGGCTCGGCGAGTTTGCATGCCTGGATCTGGTTTGCCTCGGCATTCCTCGGGTCGCTGATCGGCATTCGCCTGCGGCCCTGGTTTCGCCTGCCCAACTGATTCAAGGAGCCTTTCATGCAAGCCGCCTACAAGCGTTATCGGGTGATTCTGGTACTGGTCGCGATCCTCGGGCTGGTGCTGGTCGATCACCTGAACAGCCCGACATTCGCTTTCAATATGGGCAACGGCAACGTCGAGACCACGCTCAATCAGCGCGACAGCACTGCCTGCGCCCCCTGTGGCGCCCCCTGTCCGTCTTCTCGCGACTAGCTCGCCAAGGTGATGAATGCTCATCACATAAAACAAAAAGGCCGCCGAGCATGCTCGGCGGCCTTTTTCTTGGTGCGTGGTGCGTCGTGGTTTCGCTGGTATCCAGGGAAGCTACTCAGCAATGGTACTTAGCAATGGTACTTAGCAATGGCACTCAGGAACGTTACTCAGCTGCAGTGCTCAAGGGCGATGCTTCGTGACGAGCTGCCCGTCCCCATCGAATTCCAGGCGACGGTTACGTCCGGCGAACAGGGCGAAAATCACCGCGAGCATCAGGATGGCGCCCAGCATCAGGCAGACCTGAGGCAAGGTGGCGCCGCGATCCAGCAGGATACCGATGCCCAAGGGTCCCAGGGCTGCCAGGCAGTAGCCGATCCCTTGAGCCATGCCCGACAGCTTGCCGGCAAGCCGTGAGTCGCCGCTGCGCAGTACCACCAGGGTCAGGGCCATGCTGAAGCAGCCGCCCTGGCCGAGACCCAGTAACACCACGCCCGGCCAGCGATACTCCACCGGACCGAGCAGCAGTAGCATCATGCCGGCGCCGTTGGCAGCAAGCATCAGCAGCAGGGCAGGTCGCTGGTCGCGGCCGAGCCGGGCAAGCCAGGGCGCGCCTATGGCCGACACCAACTGGAACATGACCGATATGGCCAGCAGCCAGCCGGCCTCCTGTTCGCTGAGGCCACGGCGCTGCAGCAGCACCGGCAGCCAGCCAAAGACGATATAGGCAAGCGATGACATCGATCCCATCAATAGCGTGACCTGCCAGGCCAGGGCGCTTTTCAGCAGCCGAGCCTTGGGAGCGGGCGTGGAGGCCGCCTGGCGATCCGGCCAGGGGTGTGGCATGCGCCAACGCCAGACCACCAGGGCCATCACGGCGATCAGGGCCCAACTGCCTAGCGCCAACCGCCAGCTGCCTAAGGCATCGGCAAGGGGGATGCTTAGGCCGGCCCCCATCGCGCCCCCCAGGCACAGGGCCATGGTGTAGACGCCGGTCATCAAATCGGCGCCCTGGGGCAGCTCGCGCTTGACCAGGGCAGGCAGCAGGCTGCCGGCAATACCGATGGCGCCACCCGCCAGCAAGGTGCCGAGAAACAGGAGCCAGGTCGGGGTCGATGCCCGCAACGAAAGCGCCAGTGCCAACAGCACCAGCGCCAGAGACAGGGCGCGCTCCGCGCCGACCCGTTTGGCAAGCCAGGGTGCCAGCGGGGCGAAGAGTCCCAGGCAGACGACAGGCAGGGTGGTCAAGGCGCCGATGCTGGTCGGGGAAAGCCCAGTATCCGCCTGGATGCGAGCCAGCACGGGCGCCAGCGACGATAGCGCCGGGCGCAGGTTGATCCCGACCAGGATCATCAGCAGCAGAAAACCCAGCAGCGGTGTGCGAGGCGTGGTGGTGTTGGTCATGGCAGTGATATCTAGATAGGAAAGCGTTCAGCGCTTTCGGGAGTTCGCGGCCAGTCGGTGCGAGTCTGGGATCGATGTGTAATCGAAGCGCCGCTGTTCGTCACCAAGTGCTACAAGTTCCCACCAGCGACTGGAGGGAGCGGGCGTGTTGCGGGTGCTGAGCTTCTCTCGAAAGATGCTCATATCCTCGGTGCTGATAAGACTCCCCTCGGGACCCGTCGCATCATCGATGGTCAGTGGCCCTCGATAGGCCCAGCAACGCTCAGGTACCCAGGCAACTCTCCAAAGGCGCGCTTGCCAGCGAACATGTCGTTGGTCCAGCCATTCCAGGTCATCAACGGGCACCAGGGCTGAGAACAGCTCAGCATGCAGAGTGATGCCTGAGTCCGAGAGGCGGATCTGGCCTTGGAAGTCCCCCTTGGCCAGGTCTTTTCGGCGTTTTCGGACGCTGCCCGGACCGATAGCCTCACCTTGGCCGCAGAGGTGCAGAACTTGAGCATCAAGCTGCTCGAGGTCGTCGAGTTGCTTGATGATCCAGACCACTGGCGGTTTATGGCGAGCTATCCAGTTGAACATGAGATTCCTTCTCACTTGTCACCATTGACGCATCCTTGCGCCGCCTTTTGGAGACGATGCCGCCAGCGGCGGCATCGGAATTGCTCCTGCGGGCGCAAACTCCGCCACAGGTGTCTCAGGCACCCGGCGTCATCAGGCCTGCTGGGGGCGCCGAGCGCGGCGGCGAGGCGCGCGGGCCTCATCCTGACGGCGCTGGCCATTGCCGCCATTGCCGCCGCGGCCATTGCCATTTCCACCACGGCCAGTGTCCCCGTTTCCACCGCGGCCGCTTCCAGAACGTCCGCGACCGCTGCCCTTGCCGCGACCGTTTTCGATGGGCTCCGGCTTGGCGTTGGGGTCGGGCTCGAAGCCCGGCTCGATGCGCTTCTCGAGGTCGCGTTTGATCAGCCGCTCGATGCCCTTGAGCAGACCATGTTCGTCGACGCAGACCAGCGAGACCGCCTGACCTTCGCTGCCGGCACGGCCGGTGCGGCCGATACGGTGGACATAATCTTCCGCCACGTTGGGCAGCTCGAAGTTCACCACATGGGGCAGCTCGCTGATATCCAGGCCACGGGCGGCGATGTCGGTGGCCACCAGCACTTGCAGGTCTCCCGACTTGAAGGCCGCCAGCGCTTTGGTGCGCGCAGACTGGCTCTTGTTGCCGTGGATCGCCATCGACGGGATGTTCTGCTTCGAGAGCTGCTCGGCTAGGCGGTTGGCGCCGTGCTTGGTGCGGGTGAAGACCAGCACCTGATACCACTGATGCTCGGTGATCAGGTGGGCCAGCAGCTCACGTTTCTTCTCGCGGTCGACCTTGTAGATGGCCTGATCGACGGTCTCGGCGGTGGTGTTGCGCCGCGCTACTTCGATCATCGTCGGCTTGTCGAGCAGCTGATTGGCCAGCGTCTGGATCTCGTTGGAGAAGGTCGCCGAGAACAGCAGGTTCTGGCGCTTCGCCGGGAGCAGGCGCAGGAGTTTCTTGATGTCGTGGATGAAGCCCATGTCGAGCATGCGGTCGGCTTCATCGAGCACCAGGGTCTCGACCTGGGAGAGGTCGATGTGACGCTGCTGATGCAGGTCCAGCAGGCGACCCGGGGTGGCGACGAGGATATCGAGGCCCGGACGGATGGCATCGACCTGGGGCTGCTGGCCGACACCGCCGAAGATCACCTTGGAGGTCAGGTTCAGGTGGCGGCCATAGCCGGTAACATTTTCGCCGATCTGGGCGGCAAGCTCACGGGTCGGGGTCAGCACCAGGGCGCGAATCTGACGGGCCTTGGGGCGCGGGCCGTCGGCGAGACGCTGCAACAGTGGCAGGGTGAAGCCGGCGGTTTTGCCGGTGCCGGTCTGGGCACTGGCGAGGAGATCACCACCCTTGAGCACGGCCGGGATGGCCTTGAGCTGGATGGGGGTGGGAACGGTATAGCCTTGTTCTTCGACGGCGCGCAGCAGTTCGCTACGCAGGCCAAGGTCGGAAAAGCTCATGCAAACTCCGGATAACACGTCACCGCCGCTCGCCGGTGAGGTGGCGCGAGTCCCGGGCGGTGCCGTGAGGAAAAAATCGGTGACAGACGCGGCAGGAGGGACCATAAAGTGCCGCGGATGCGCATGATGACAGAAAAATCTGCTGGGCGCAGCTTTATGGCGCTTCGCCCGCTCAGCGTAACCTGCGGATACGTTCGGCGAGCCGGTCGGCCAGCTCATCCCAGCTCTGGCCGAGGGCCCGCACGAGGGCCGGGTAGCCATCGGCATCCAGCGGTGTTTCGACCTCGAAGGTATCAAGGGTCAGCAACTTGCCCTCGGCGTCACGCAACTGCCACTGCCCGGCGGCCACTGCCTGGCCATCGTAACGGCCCTGGAAGCTCTCGATTTCCAGACGCAGGGTCATGGCCCTGGGCGGTGCCGCCGGGTTGGCTTCTGCCAGTATGCGAGTGCTCGGCAGGCGATGGGCCAGACGGCGCCGCAGGCCGCGTTCGAGCATCGGGCCGAGTTCCTCGGCCCAGAGGTGGTCCTGGGCCGGGTTCAAGGTGATGTCGTCAAGCTGCAGCACGATGCCTTGCTGCTCGAGAAAACTCGCCACAGCCAGCGGGCGAACGACCAGCACCTGTGGATCGCTTCGCTGGCCGTTCGTCGCGCTGATGCCGGCTTGAGGGGCGGCCATCTGATCGGGTGGCAGACCATAGTGGCGGGTCGGCGCGGCGCTGGTGGCGCAGCCGGCAAGCCAACTCAACAGGCCCAGCAGGACCAGGGTACGGATCACGGTCATCGTGCTCTCCTTGCCGTTCATCGGGGGGCTCGCGGTTGAGGATCCTCGCCGCGGGGGCGATCGAAGATCAAGGCATTGGGTTGCTCGCTCAGGGTCTTGGCGACCGGCTCCAGGTCACGCATCAGGGCGTCGAAACGCTCGAGGCTGCCGGTCAGCTCGTCGTAGGCCGTGGACCCTGGTGACAGTCCCTCAAGGGTGGTCCTGAGCTCTTTCAGGGTCGAGGTGAGTGTGCCCGGCAGGTTCTGCGTGTCGGGGTTGTCGGTCAGCGATTTGACGCTTTCGGTCAGCGCCCGCACTTCCTCGAGCATATCCCGCGAGGCGGCGAGGTTGCGGTTCAAACCGTCGAGCACGGGTTCCACCTCGAGACCATTGAGCTTGTCGAGCAGGCTCGAGACCTTCTGCTCGATCTGCGCAAGCCCAGCCGGTGTCGTGGGGAACACCGGGCGGTCCTGGTAGCTGTCGGCCAGATATTCGTTGGCGGCGGGGCGCTGGAAGTTGAGGTCGACATAGAGTGCGCCAGTGAGCAGGTTGCCGGCCTTCAGCGAGGCCCGCAGGCCGTTCTCGAACCAGCCTTCGAAGCGCTTTCGCCAGGTCTCGATATCCAGGCTCTCAAGATCCTCGCCGAGCCGCTGTGGCTCGATGCGGATCAGCACGGGGATGGCGAAGCCCGAGCGGCGCGAGCGTTGATCGATGCTGAACTCCCAGGGAACGCTTGCCACGGTGCCGACACGTACACCACGGAATTCCACCGGCGCCCCCCGAGACAGACCGCGCACCGTGTCATCGACCAGCAGGACATATTCCAGGTAGCGGTTGAAGGTTCCCTGGCGGGCACTTTCGGCATCCTCGTAGAGCGTAAAGGTCGTGTCCTCTGACACCGGCTGGCCAAGGGGCACATCCTCGGGGACGCCGAAGGTCACGCCGCCGCCAAGTAGTGCTTCAAGGGATTCGACGTTGACGCTCACGCCTTCTGAATCGAGTTTCAGGTCGATGCCGCTGGCCGGCCAGAAGCGGGTGCTGTCGGTGACCAGCACGTCATAGGGGGTTTCGATGAAGGCGCGGTGGCGCATCCGGCGGGTTTCGGGATCGAAGCGAGCTTCCTCGACCCGGCCGACGGTGAACCCCTGGTAGGTGACGGGGTCGCCGACGCTCAGCGAATTGCCGAGCTGACCCACCAGGTTGACGCGGATGCCCTTGGCATCGGCGGGCGCCACCGGAGGTTGGTCGAGCACCTCGAAGCGGTTACTCGGCTCCTCGCTGCTGCCGGGTTGCAGCTGGATGTAGGCGCCTGACAGCACGGTGTTGAGACCGCTGATGCCCTCCCGGCCGATGCGGGGCTTGACGACCCAGAAGCGGGTGTCCTCGACCAGCATGGGCTCCACATCAGGGCTCATGCGGGCGATCACCCGGATATGGCTCAGGTCGCTGGATAGCCGCACCTGCTCGACACGGCCGATCTCGACGTTGCGGGTCTTGATCAGGGTGCTGCCGGCCTCGATGCCCTCAGCGTTGCTCATGATCAGCGTGATCTGTGGGCCGCGGCTTACGTAATCGTCATACAGCAGCCATGCGCCGATCAGCAACGCGACGAGCGGGACGATCCAGATCGGTGACAGCCGCGAATGCCGGCTGATACTGGCGCGGGTGGGCGGCGTGTCCTGGCCATGTGGCTCAGTGGTCATGGGCAACGTCCTTGTGATCGGAAGAAGAGGGCGGCATGTCGTCGCCATGCCCGGTGTCGCTGTGGCCGGGTCGGGTCAGGGGTGGATCCCATATCAGCCGCGGATCGAAGGCCATGGCCGAGAGCATGGTCAGTACGACGACCGCGCCGAAGGCCAGAGCGGCCGGCCCCGGGGCGATGGACATCAGGTTGCCGGCGCGAATCAGCGCCACCAGGATGGCCACCACGAACACATCGACCATCGACCAGCGCCCGACAAACTCGGTGATGCGGTACAGGCGAGTGCGTGATACGCCCTGCAGATCATCGCTGCGAGGCACCCTCAGGCACAGCCAGGCCATGGCGATTAGCTTGCTCACCGGCACCAGAATACTGGCGATGAAAATGACGGCGGCAATCGGATAGGAGCCATGCTGCCACAGCGTGATGACCCCGCCGATGATTGTCGAAGGTTCCGTATGGCCCAGGGACGTGGTGATCATGATCGGATATAGATTGGCGGGCAGGTAGAGCAGGGTCGCTGCCGCCAGCAGGGCCCAGGTGCGCTGCAGGCTATAAGGCAGTCGTGCATGCAGTCGCTCGCCGCAGCGCTGACAGCGTCCGCTGCCGTCCGTGTCCAGGCGATTGACCAGACCGCAGGTAGGGCAGCCGGTCAGGCCCTGGGGCGAGGCCCGGGCACCCGTCACGACACCTTCAGGTGCGGCGGGCTCGCCGACCAGCGAGAACCACATCCAGTCGGCATCCAGCGATTGGGTCGTCAACAGTAACAGCAGGGCAAAGCAGCAGAAGGCCCAGAAGGCCAGGCCCAGCGAGACCTCGGCCATGCCGGCAATCTTGATCAGGCTGACCAGGGCGCCAATGATGAAGACATCCGCCATCATCCAGGGGTGCAGGTGGGACAGGGCCCTGGCAATGTCGCGACTGGCCGGCAGCAGGGTGCGTCGTAGCAGGCCGATCTGCAGCCAGATAACGCTGACCAGGTAGACCATCGGTAAGACGATCGTGGTCAGCACCACGCCGATCGCCACCAGCGGCTGATGCATGGCAATCAGGCTGGTGGCGGTCTGGGTGAGGACGATGCGATTGCCAATGCCACTGACCTGGAAGCTGACGAAGGGCAGGCTAACGGCCATGATCAGGGCGAGCAGCGCGGCAATGGCCAGGGCCAGGCTGCGCTGAGCGGGGCGGTAATGTCGCGTCGATAGCGTATGGCCACAGCGCGGGCAGTCGGCGCTCTGGCCGTGGTGCAGCGGCGGCAAGCGCACCAGCCAGTCGCATTCATGGCAGGCGCGCAGGCGCCGCCGAGACATATGGGCCTCGGGAGGGCCTTCCTGCACGGGAAGGTGCGGGTCTGGGGTGAGCGTATCGATCAAGGCCAAGTTCCTTCTTTCCCCCATTATGACGGCTGGTCGAATACATACAATCACGACGGTTGACGATGCTACAGTGCGGCGGCGGCACGCGGCGATAGACAAGACCACGCAGGAATTAAAAGGAGAGGGATATATGGGCTTGCCAATATTGGCGGTCGTCGCAGGACTGGCGCTCTTGGTATGGAGCGCCGAGCGATTTGTCGACGGGGCGGCAGCGACATCCCGTTATCTGGGGCTGTCGCCCCTGCTGATTGGCATGCTGGTGATCGGCTTTGGCACCTCGGCCCCGGAGCTGATGGTCTCGGCGCTGGCGGCGGCTCAGGATAATCCTGGCCTGGCGCTGGGCAACGCCTATGGCTCCAACATCACCAACATTGGTCTGATTCTCGGGCTGGTGGCGCTGATCGCACCACTGGCAGTGCAGTCCGGTGTGCTGCGCCGGGAGTTGCCTATCCTCTGTGCTGCTACACTTTTGTCTGCCTGGCAGCTTCGCGATGGAGTGATCAGCACCGCGGAGTCGATCGTTCTGCTGCTGGCCCTGGCGATTTTTATCGCCGCGAGTATCTGGCAGGGGCGCCAGACGGAGGTCGCCAGCGACACCTTGGCAAGCGAAACCGACCACAGTCTCGACAGCCATCCGATGTCGCTTAAGGTCAGTGTGCTCTGGACGCTGGTGGGGCTGGTGCTGTTGGTGGCGAGCTCCCGTCTGCTGGTCTGGGGCGCGGTGGCCATTGCTCAGACCTTCGGCGTCAGCGACCTGATCATCGGCTTGACGGTCGTGGCAATTGGTACCTCGTTGCCGGAGCTTGCCTCCTCATTAAGTGCCCTGCGGCGTGGCGAGCACGACCTGGTGCTGGGGAATGTGGTGGGCTCGAACCTCTTCAACACCCTGGGTGTGGTAGGACTTGCCGGCGTGATTACGCCGATTCAGGTAGGCGGCGAGGTCATGTTTCGGGACTGGCCGGTCATGGCGGTGATGACCCTGGCGATGACGGTGTTTGCCATCGGGTTCAAGGGGCGCGGCGGTCGCATCAATCGCCTCGAGGGTGGGCTGCTACTGGCCCTTTTCCTCGGTTACAGCATCTATCTGATCCGAGTCGTATTGCTGGCAGACGTTTGACTTAACGGAATAAAGCCTAGTCCCTGTGAACCAGGTGTGCGGCAAAAGAACACAGGTTCTACAGGGACAAGTGCGGCATCGCGACACACCTCAAACGACGATTTTCATGCAGCTTTGCCTTAGCATTGGTTCTGTCAGTTGTATCCTCAATGCATGGCAGTGAATTCCACTAGCGGTATTGCCATTATCCAAGGACTAGGAGGCTCTTATGGAGCTTGATCCACTCATTCTGTCGCGTCTTCAGTTCGCGTTCGTGGTGTCCTTCCACGCCATCTTTCCGGTCTTCACGATCGGGTTGGCGTCCTACATCGCGTTGCTGAATGGTCTTTTCTTTGCCAACGGCAACCCCGCCTGGGAGCGTCTCGCGATCTTCTGGACACGGGTGTTTGCGGTGGTGTTCGGCATGGGGGTGGTGTCCGGCATCGTGATGTCCTTCCAGTTCGGCACCAACTGGAGCAATTTCGCTCAGGCTTCGGCCAACTTCCTGGGGCCGATGCTCAGCTATGAGGTGGTGACGGCATTCTTCCTCGAGGCGGGCTTCCTCGGCGTGCTGCTGTTCGGTCGTGGCAAGGTCCCGCAAGGGGTCCACCTGTTTGCCGCTACCATGGTGGCCATGGGGACCTTTATCTCTGCCTTCTGGATCCTCTCTGCCAATAGCTGGATGCAGACACCGGCCGGCGTTGAGCTGATTGATGGCACCTTCCACGTGACCTCCTGGTCGACAGCGATTTTCAATTCGTCCTTCTGGTATCGCTTCCTGCACATGGCTACAGCGTCCTTCCTGACGGGCGGCTTCGTGGTCGCGGCCGTCAGCGCCTACTACCTGCTGCGAGGTCGCGATGAGTCGGCCAACAAGAAGGCACTGTCCATGTGTCTGTGGCTGCTGCTGGTGCTGGCGCCGGCTCAGGCGGTGATCGGTGACTTCCACGGCCTCAATACCCTCGAGCATCAGCCGACCAAGGTGGCGGCCATGGAAGGCAACTGGGAAACCCAGTCTCATACGCCGCTGCTGCTGTTTGCACTGCCAGACATGGATGCCCAGGAAAACCGTTTTGAGATTGGTATCCCGAGCCTGGCCAGCCTGATCCTGAGGCACGACGTGAATGGGGTGGTGCCCGGTCTCAAGGACGTGCCGCGCGATGAGCAGCCGTTCGTACCGCTGGTGTTCTGGTCCTTCCGCGTGATGGTGGCGCTGGGCCTTGCGATGATTGGTGTGGCGGTGGCCGGCCTGGTGCTGCGTCGCGGCGGTCGGGTCTACAAGAGTGATCGCTACCTCAAGGTGCTGGTTGCCATGGGGGTCTCGCCCTTTATCGCAGTACTGGCCGGTTGGTTCGTCACCGAAGGGGGCCGGTCGCCCTGGCTGGTCTACGGCCTGATGACACAGGCCGAGGCGCTGACACCATCGCTGACCGGCGGTATGGCGCTGTTCACGCTGATCGGGTACATCGCGGTCTATGCCGTGGTGTTCTGCTGCGGAGTTTATTACCTGTTGCGGGTTATTCGTCAGGGGATGCTGCCCCACGATCAGGAAACCGTGGTCGATGATATCGAGCGTGCCAAGCGTCCGCTTTCCGCCGCTCACATTCCCTTCGACGATGATGCCGGTCATCCGGTCAGGAGCTAAGCCATGCAAACCTTCGACTTGTCATTGATCTGGGCCGGCATCATCGGCTTCGGGATCATCATGTATGTGCTGATGGACGGTTTCGATCTGGGCCTTGGCATCCTCTTTCCCTTCGCCCCGGATGAAGATTCACGGGATGTGATGATGAACTCCGTGGCACCGATCTGGGACGGCAATGAAACCTGGCTGGTGCTGGGTGGAGCGGGCCTGCTGGGCGCCTTCCCGCTGGTCTACTCGGTGTTCCTGCCGGCGCTCTATATCGGCGTCTTCCTGATGCTGGCCGGGTTGATCTTCCGTGGCGTGGCCTTCGAGTTTCGCTTCAAGTCCAAGCGTAATCGCCATTGGTGGAACCGTGCCTTCTGCTGGGGCTCGGCGGTCGCCACCTTCGCCCAGGGTGCGGTAGTCGGTACCTACATTCAGGGTTTCGAGACCGAAGGCTTCGTCTATGTCGGCGGTGCACTGGACTGGCTGACTCCGTTTACCGTGCTCACTGGCCTTGGCATGGTGGCGGGCTACTCCCTACTGGGTGCCACCTGGCTGATATTGAAGTCGGAAGGCCACGTTCAGGAGTGGGCCTATCGCATAACGCCTAAGCTGTTGGCCGCAGTGCTGGTGGTGTTCGCCATCATCAGTGCCTGGACCCCCTTCGTCGACGGTAGCGTGCGTGAGCGCTGGTTCGGTCAGGCCTCGCTGATTTGGCTGCTGCCGGTGCTGGCAATGGCCTGTGCCTATGGCATCTATCGCTGGGTGAGCCATCGCCGTGAAGGCATGCCTTTCGTGGCCACACTGGGCATGTTCATCTTCACCTATCTGGGGCTGGTGGCGAGCAAGTGGCCGGTGATAGTGCCGCCGGATTACACCATCTGGGACGCCGCGTCGGCGCCGGAATCCCAGCTCTTCCTGCTGCTGGGCATGCTGTTCGTGATCCCCATCATTCTGACCTACACCGCCTGGACCTACTGGGTATTCCGCGGCAAGGTGCGGACCGGCGAAGGCTACCACTGACCGCATGCAAGCTCATGACGCGAGCCATCAGGAACCCCTCACCCCCAAGCGCTGGCTCAAGGAATTGGCCGCCGGCGAGCGTCGCCGACTGACGCTTGCCACCCTTGCCGGCCTGGGGGTAGGGCTCTGCACCATCGTTCAGATGGTGCTGCTGGCCATCATCATTGACCGACTGCTGACCGGCGCCCCTGAGGCGCCGGTTGGCGTTTTGTTTGTGGCCTTGATCGGCGTGTTGGGGCTTCGTGCCCTGGCGCAGTGGGCTCAGGAAACCACTGCGCAAGCGGCCAGTCTTGCGATTCGCGCCCGAGCACGGACGGCGCTGCTCGATCAACTGACGGCGCTGGGCCCGGTGCGGCTATCATCCCGCCACTCGGCGGGCCTTGGCAGTCAGCTGGTCGAGCAGGTTGAAGCGCTGGACGGCTATTTTGCGCGTTTCCTGCCCCAACTTCGGCTGGCCACCGCGCTGCCGCTGGTGATCTTTGCCATCGTGCTGGGCCTCGATTGGCTGGCGGCGATATTTCTGCTGTTGGCAGCACCGCTGATTCCTCTGTTCATGGCCCTGGTGGGTATGGGAGCCCAGCGCCTCAACCAGGCGCAGTTTGCTGCCGTGACGCGACTCTCAGGGCATTTCCTTGACCGGGTGCGTGGCATCACCACGCTTCAACTGTTTGGGCGAACCGCCACGGCCGCCGGAGAAGTGTTCGGTGCCGCCGATGACTATCGTGCGCGCAGCATGAAGACCCTGCGCATCGCCTTTCTTTCCTCGGCGGTGCTCGAGTTCTTCGCCTCGGTGGCCATCGCGGTGATTGCCATCTACGTGGGCTTCGGCCTTTTGGGCTATATCGCCTATGGCCCCTCGCCGTCACTGACCCTGTTCAGTGGCCTGACGATCCTTCTGCTGGCGCCGGAGTTCTTCCAGCCACTGCGCAGCCTTTCCCAGCACTATCATGATCGTGCCGCGGCCCTGGGCGCTGCCGAGGCGCTGGTGGGCATCCTCAACGAGACGCCACCAGAGGCGTCCAGAACGCGGCCGGCGGCCAGCGCCGCGCATAGTGCGGCGGATAGTGCGGTGGATAGTGCGGCGGATAGTGCGGCGGATAGGGCGCATGGCGACGCTGCGGTTCGGCTCACCGACGTCTGCGTTGAGCACGTCGGCCGCGGCCAGGTGCTTGGGCCTGTGTCCCTCGAGGTATCGCGAGGCGAGGTGATCGCCCTGGTGGGGCCCTCGGGTGCCGGCAAGTCGACCCTGCTGCAGTTGATCGCCGGTTTCGTGGCCCCAAGCCACGGAAGGGTCGAGATGACGAGTGATGTTCGGCCGGCCTGGATGGATCAGCGTCCACTGGTGATTCAGGGCACGATCGCTGACAACCTGCGGCTTGCCGATACCCAGGCGAGTGATGAGCGTATGCGAGAAGCGCTCAAGCGAGCCGGGCTCGCCGGCTTGCTGTCGCGACTACCAGAAGGCCTCGAGACGCCGATCGGTGAGCGCGGGGCCGGGCTGTCCGGTGGCCAGGCCCAGCGTCTGGCGCTGGCCCGGGTCTTCCTGAGCGATGCGTCGCTGGTGCTGCTCGATGAACCCACCGCGAGCCTCGATGAAGACAGCGAAGCCGAAGTGGCAGCGTCGCTTGCACGGCTTGTCGAGGAAGGGCGGACCCTGGTCATCGCAACCCACCACCCGGCGCTGATGTCGATGGCCGACCGGGTCGTGCGCATACAGGCAGGTCAGAGGGTCGAGGAGGCCATGGCATGAGAGCTCTGATACTGAGAACGCTAATATGAGAACGTTAATAAGCGAACTGCGCCCCTGGCTCAAGCTGCTTGCCACGCGGCGGTCGCGGATGGCGCTGGGTGCCCTGCTGCTGGCGCTGACGGTGGGCGCGGCAATCGGCCTGCTGGCGCTATCCGGCTGGTTTATCACGGCCACCGCACTGACCGGCGCGATGCTGGCTGCGGGCATGGCGGCAAGCCTCGATGTCTACGCCCCTGGCGGAGGCATCCGCTTCTTCGCTGTGCTGCGCACGGCTGCCCGCTATCTGGAACGGGTCTACAACCATGACAGCGTGCTGCGTCTCCTTGCCGAGCTGCGTAGCGGTATGTTCGCGGTGTTGGCCCGGCTCGATGCCCGGGCGCTGGGTCGGCGGCGGGCCAGCGAATGGCTCAACCGCTTGACCGCCGATATCGATACGCTGGACAGCCTCTATCTGCGTTTATTGGCGCCACCTTTGGTGGCCCTGCTGGCCATCGCGCTGGTGAGTGGCCTGTTGGGGATTTTCCTGTTGCCGGCGGGCCTGGCGGTCGGCGGTGTGCTACTCGCGCTCTGGGCCTGGCTGGTAGTGGGCCAGGCCTCCCTGGGCATGGCCGCCAGCACTCGTCGCGTTGCCACCCTCGATCATCTGCGGGGCCGCATTCTCGAGACCCTGCAGGGCCTCGCCGAGCTGACGAGTTACGGCACACTGAGCCATCATCGGGCGCGTATCGACGCGGACCAGGCCACGCTCTACGCGGATCAGTGGCACCTGGGGCGGATAGCCGCCCTGGGCAATGCCCTGGTGGGCTTGGGCGTCAGTCTGACGGCTGTGCTGGCACTGTGGCTCGCCGCCGAGGCCTATCGGGCCGAGGCGCTGTCAGGGCCCCTGATGGTGATGATGCCGCTGGCCGTGCTGGCCATGGGCGAGGCGTTGGGGGCGCTGCCGGCTTCATTCACCGCGCTGGGGGCGACCCGCGCCGCGGCGCGACGCCTCAATGCCCTGGGTCGCTCACGCAGCGTGCTTGCCGAAGCGGAAGCGTCGGTCGCGCTGACCGGGGCCGCTCCGGCGCTTGGCCTTCGCAACATCACCCTGCACTATCCGGGGGCGCTGTCCCCGGCCCTGGATGGGCTTGATCTCAACCTAGAGCCCGGCGAGCGTCTAGCGCTGCTGGGTGCTTCGGGTGCTGGCAAGTCCAGCGTGGCGGCCCTGCTGGTGCGCTTGCTCGACCCGGATCAGGGCGAGGTGCAGCGTGATGGCATCGCGCTCAACACCTTATCGCTCGATGATCTGCGCACCCGCACGGCTTATCTCACCCAGCACAGTGAGCTCTTCGACGACAGCATCGCCGCCAATCTGCGCCTGGCCGACCCCGAGGCCGACGAGGCTGCGCTGTGGCAAGCGCTTGAGGTCGTCGAGCTGGCCGACTGGGCCCGCGAACTGGCTCAAGGGCTCGAGACCCGGGTTGGCGAAGGCGGTCGGCAACTGTCTGGCGGTCAGGCGCGTCGTCTGGTGCTTGCACGCGTGCTGCTGCTGGAGGCGCCGCTGGTGATCCTTGATGAGCCCTTCGCCGGCCTTGATCGTCCCATGGCCGCACGCATTGCCGAGCGTCTGGATACCTGGCTTTCCGGTCGCACCGTGCTCTATCTGGTGCATCAGCTGCGTCACGATGGCAGCGACCCGCCGGGCATCAACCGTTCGCTGACCCTGCGTGACGGTCGTCTTTGCTAGCTGCGTCAACAGCGTGTGTGTAAAGCGTGTAAAAACAGCCGTGTGCAAAGGCTTTGCGTGGATGCGAGACATGCCCCACGATAGGCGCGAGACCGAATGGAGAGCACCATGCAAGACTTCCTTACCCGCCTGCCGAAAGCCGAGCTGCATCTGCATATCGAGGGCTCCCTCGAGCCGGAACTGATGTTCGCCCTGGCCCAGCGCAACGGCGTGGCGCTGCCCTATGCCTCAGTGGAAGAGGTACGGGCCGCCTATGACTTCGACGACCTGCAGTCTTTTCTGAATCTCTATTATCAGGGCATGGCGGTGCTGCGTACCGCTGAGGACTTCTTCGACCTGGCCATGGATTACTTCCGCCGCGCTCATGCCGAGGGTGTGGTGCACATCGAGCTGTCCTTCGACCCCCAGGCGCACCTCAGCCGCGGCATCCGGTTTGACGTGCAGATGGAAGGCCTGACCCGGGCCATGCGCCTGGCCGAGCGCGAGCTGGACCTGACCTCGGCGCTGATCATGAGCTTCCTGCGCGACCGCTCCGCCGATGAGGCCATGGAGGTGCTCGAGCTGGCCGCCCCCTACTGGGAAATGATCGACGCGGTGGGGCTCGACAGCGCCGAGCTCGGTCATCCGCCGTCCAAGTTCGCCGCCGTTTTCGAGCGTGCCAAGGCTCTCGGGCTGCCCCGGGTGGCCCATGCAGGCGAAGAGGGGCCGGCGAGCTATATTCGTGAGGCCATGGAGCAGCTCGACGTCTGCCGCGTCGACCACGGCGTGCGCTGCCTCGAGGACCCGGCGCTGGTCGCCGAGCTGGTCGAGCGTCGTTTGCCGCTCACCATATGCCCGTTGTCCAATGTGCGCCTCAAGGTCGTCGAACAGCTGGATCAGCATCCACTGCCAGCGCTGCTCGAGGCGGGGCTGACGTTGACCCTGAACTCGGATGACCCGGCCTACTTCGGTGGCGGCATGCTTGAGAACTTCATGGCTTGCGAGCGTGCCTTCGGCTGGTCGGAGGAGACCTTCGTCGACCTGGCTCGCAACGCCATCGAGGCCGCCTTCATGAGTGAGGCGCGTCGCGATGAGTTGCTCAAGCGCCTCTCGGCGGTGGCCGGCTAAGGGGCCCTGTTCCATGACGTCAGCTTCCCGGCAGGCCGTACTGTCGAAGCACCGCACCCTGGCAAGCCTGGGGCTCTTGGTGCTGGCGGCGCTGGCGTGGCTGCCGCTGCCCGAAACGCTGGCGGCAAGCACGCTCGATGCCACCCTCTCCAGTGCCTTCCAGAGCTTCGCCCTGGCCAAGGCATTGAATGCGGTGATTTCGGTGCTGCAATCGGTAACCGGGGACGCGCTGCTGGTGCAGATTCAGTTTGGCGAGGTGCTCGACCCGGCCAATGACATGGTCGAGCGTTTCTCCTGGGTGATGTTTGCCTCCACCGTATCGCTGGCGTTTCAGAAACTGTTGTTGGGTATCGCTGGCAGCTTGCCGGTCAAGTCGGTGCTGTCGCTTGGCTGCCTGGGGATGTTGACGGTGTTGCAGCTGGGCAAGCCGCGCTGGCGAGGTATCGCCGGGCGGCTTTTGATCGTCGCGGCCTTCCTGCGCTTCGCGGTGATCGCAGTGGCCCTGGCCAGCGCCGCCGTCGAAACGCTGTATATATCCGATACCCGGGAGGCGCTCTACGCCGAGCTCGAGCAGGATAAAGCGGTGCTCGAGCGAATCGCTGATCAGACGGCCCCTGGCGATGCGGTGGCCGGTGCCGATGATGCGCAAAGCGAGGATCAGGGCTGGTGGCAGGGCCTCAAGGAACGGCTGGGCAACGGCGTGAAAGACCGGGTTCAGGCGGCCATGGACCGTTTCGATGCCATGACCCAGAACCTCGTCGAGCTGACAATGCTGTTTCTCGTTCAGACCATGCTGCTGCCGCTGGGCTTTCTCTACCTCAGCTATCGCGGCGCACGTTACCTCGCCGCCGGGCTAGGTGCGCCTAGGCGACGCCTGTCCTCGCCAACTGACTAAGCGCCGAGACCAAGCGGCGAGGTTCAAGCACCGAGCGGCCTCGCGCCGCTCTTTTTCCTCGCCCCGATTGTCGTCTCGATTGTCTTCTCGATTGTCGTCTCGATGGCCGGCTGTGCCCTGCGCCGAGGCTCGTCGCGGGGCCTTTCCCTTCGATGCTCGACTCAGTGGCTGTCCCGCCGATGCACGCACTCGCCGCCGGCCCAGGTGGCGAAGACACTGCGATCATCGCCGAGCATCATCAGCGCGAAAAGAAGCTCTCCTAGCCTTGCTTGGTCGAGACTTCCCGTCTTGCCGATGCGCGTCGTGCGGCGCTCAAGCAGCGGCGTTGCCGCCGGATCCAGTACCACGATATCGGCCTCCTGGCCGGGTTGCAGGGCGCCGATGTGGCGATCGAGATGCAGGGCTCGGGCATTGCCAAGCGTCAGACGGTAGAAGCCCTGCCAGGCGGTCAGCGGCTGGCCGAGCAGTTGACCGACCTGATAGGCGGCCTTGAGGGTGGCGAAGCCACAGAGATCCGTGCCACCGCCGACGTCGCTGGCGAGGCTGGTGGCGAGCCCCGCCTCTCGGCATGCCAGCCGGTCGAAGAGGCCGCTGCCGAGGAAGAGGTTCGAGGTGGGGCAGAAGGCGATATTGGCGCCGGCCCCAGCCAGCCGCTCGCGCATGGGCTGATCCAGATGAATCCCATGGGCGAAGGTGCTGGTCGGACCGACCAGGCCATAGCGTTCATAGACCGCGAGATAGTCCTTTTCCTCGGGGAACAGCTCGGCGACCCAGGCGATCTCGCCGGCATTCTCGGCCAGGTGCGTCTGCAGGTGCAGGTCCGGCGCCGCCCTCAGGATGGCGCCGGTCGCGTCCAACTGGGCCGCCGTTGAGGTGGGCGCGAAGCGCGGGGTCAGCGAATAGCCGAGCCGGTCCTTGCCGTGCCAGTCAGCGATCAGCCGTTCGCTGTCGGCAACACCGCTGGCCACGCTGTCAGTGAGCGCCGCCGGGGCATTGCGATCCATCAGTACCTTGCCGGCCAGCATGCGCAGACCTCGACGCTGAGCGGCGGTGAAAAAGGCATCCACCGACTGAGGGTGCGAGCTGCAGAATACCTGTGAAGTGGTGGTGCCGGCTCGCAACTGTTCGTCGAGGAAGGCCTCGGCCACGGCCTCGCCGTGGGCGCGCTCGGCGAAACGACACTCCTCGGGGAAGGTGTAATCGTTGAGCCAGTCGAGCAGCTGGCGGCCGTAGGAGGCCAGGATATCGAGCTGCACATAGTGGACGTGGCTGTCGATGAAGCCAGGCATCATCAGCTTGCCGGCATAGTCCACCACCTCGATCCCAACCGGCAGGTGAGGTGCGAGCTCGTGATAGCTCCCCACGGCCCGTACCCGGCCATCCTCGAGCCAAAGGGCGCCGTCATGAAGGTAGGACAGGCTGCCCGGCGCGGGCCGGTCGTCTTCGCCCGGATCATCGAGAAGGCGCACCAGGGGGCCTCGCAGCACGCGCATGGTGGGGCGGGGGTCGGTCATGGGGAATTATCTCCAGCGATATTCAAAGACGTAGCGAGCTAAAGGGTAATCGAGGGCTAGAGTGAGCGCCTAGCGGTCCGGGCCGAAGGCCTGACGCAGCGTCTCGGGGACAATGCCGCGTCTATCCGGCTCATCAGGCCGAGCAGCTGCCAGCGTCATCAGTTCAGCTACCACGGCAAGGGCGATCTCGTAGGGGCGCTTGCCGTTTGCGCCGGCAATGCCGATCGGGCAGCGCACGCGAGCGATGTTGTCTGGATCATGGCCGGCCTCCATGAGCCGGCGCTTGAAGCTTGCCCACTTGCTGGCGGAGCCGATCAGGCCGATCGAGGCCAGGTCGTGACGCTTGAGCAGGGCATCGATGAGGGCGAGGTCCTGGCCGTGGTCATGGGTCATCACCAGAACATCGCTGCCCGGTGAGAGCGAGTGCACGGCGGCTGAGGCCGCTGCCGGTTCTGCCCCGCTTGAATGAAGCTTTAGACGCGGTGGCGCCGGCTCGCACTTGACCCATGGCGGGAAGGCATCGGGGCGGCTGTCGAACCAGTCCAGGCGCCAGGGCAGCGGGGTGATCAGATTCGCCAGGGCCTGGCCGACATGGCCGGCGCCGAACAGGGCGATTCGTCGCTCGGCGCCGGCGAAGGGTTCGATCAGCACGTGCACATAGCCGCCACAGCACTGCCCGGAGCGGCCGCCCAGAGGGAAGGCCTCGAGGCTTGGCGCAGTGTCGCCCCGCGTTAGGGCCTCCCGGGCGGCGGCGATCACCTGATACTCGAAGGTGCCGCCCCCCAGGGTATCGAAGCTGGTCTCCGGCGTGATGACCATCTTGGTGCCGGGCTCCCGGGGCGTTGAGCCGGCCGCGCCGACCAGGGTCGCCAGCACATGGGGCTGGGCGTCTTCCTGCAACCGATGCAGGGCGGTGTGCCAGTTAAGGTCATGCCCTTCCAGGGGGCGGGCGTCAGGCCGGGGCATGCTGATCGTCCTCCCGAGACTTGCCTGAGGTCTGCTCAGCGGCATGCTGGCGGAGGGCCTCAATGGCCATTAGCACCCGCTCCGGAGTGGCCGGCGTATCCAGCCGCGGGGACTGATGACCGGAGGGGGCAAGGCTAGAAAGCGCATCGCGCAGCGCCGACCAGACCGAGATCGCCAGCATGAAGGGTGGCTCGCCCACGGCCTTGGAGCGATAGATACTCGCTTGGGAGTTGGGGTGGCCCTCGAGTAGCTCGACGTTGAAGATCGCCGGCAGGTCACCGAAGGCCGGGATCTTGTAGGTGGCGGGGCCGTCGCTGAGTAGTCGGCCGGCGTCATTCCACTTGAGCTCCTCGCTGGTCAACCAGCCCATGCCCTGGATGAAGCCGCCCTCGATCTGGCCGATGTCGATCGCCGGGTTCAGGGAGTCGCCGACGTCGTGCAGGATATCCACTCGCGTCACCTGATACTCGCCGGACAGGGTGTCTACGGCGACCTCGCTGACCGCCGCGCCATAGGCGAAGTAGTAGAAGGGCCGGCCTTGGGCGGCCTCGCGGTCGTAATGGATCAGTGGCGTCGAGTAGAAGCCCTGTGCCGAGAGCGAGACGCGGCCGATATAGGCCGCCTGGACCAGCTCGCCCCAGGGGATGCGGTACTTTCCTTCGCCGTCGCCCGCCACCAGCATGCCGCCCTTCAGATGCAGGTCGTCCTGGTCCAGCCCGGCTTCGGGCCACAGGGCCTCGAGGGCAAAGGCGAATAGCCGCTCGCGCAGTTTGAGCGCCGCGTCCCGGGCCGCCTGGCCGTTGAGGTCGGCCCCGCTGGAGGCCGCCGTGGGCGAGGTGTTGGGCACCTTGTCGGTGCGGGTGGCGCTGATGCGCACGGATGACAGCTCGAGTCCCAGTTCCCGGGCCACCACCTGGCAGACCTTGGTGTGCAGGCCCTGCCCCATCTCGGTGCCGCCGTGATTGATCATTACGCTGCCGTCGGTATAGACGTGCAGCAGGGCGCCGGCCTGGTTGAGGTGCTTGGCGGTGAAGGAGATACCAAACTTCACCGGCGTCAGCGCCAGGCCGCGGCGGATGATCGGGCTTCGCGCGTTGTAGGCGCTGATCTCGGTGCGGCGCGCCCAATAGTCGCTGCTTGATTCGAGCTTTTCGATCAGGGTGTGCAGCAGATCGAGCTGTTCGACCTCCTGGCCATAGTGCGTCGTGGTCCGTCCCGGGCGATAGAGGTTGCGCTTGCGAATGCTCAGCGGGTCTTCGCCCAGGCGGTGGGCGATACCGTCCATCGCCTGCTCGATAAGCATCATGCCCTGTGGGCCACCGAAGCCGCGAAAGGCCGTATTCGAGGCGGTATGGGTGCGCGCCCGATGGCCGGTGACACGCGCCGCGCCCAGGGAATAGGCGTTGTCGGCGTGGAACATGGCCCGGTCGACGATCGCCTCGGAGAGATCCGGTGAGTAGCCGCAGTCACCGACCAGGGTCATGTCGCCGCCCTGGATCACGCCGTCGTCATCTACCGCCAGCCGATAGCGGCTGTGAAAGGGGTGGCGCTTGCCGGTGAGGCGCATGTCATCGCCCCGGGACAGCCGCAGGCGAGCCGGGCGCCTGGTGCGCCGGGCGATCAGCGCGGCGATGCAGGCCCAGGGCGAGGCCTGGGTCTCCTTGCCGCCAAACCCACCGCCCATCCGGCGTACCTCCACGGTCACCGCATGGAAGGGAATGCCCAGTACCTCGGCGACCAGCTTCTGGGTCTCGCTGGGGTGCTGGTTCGAGGTATGAACCACCACGCCTTCGTCCTCGCTGGGGGTCACCAGACAGGCCTGGCCTTCCAGATAGAAGTGCTCCTGGCCGCCGATAAACTGCTCGCCCTCGACGACATACAGCGACTCCTCGAGAACGCGCTGCCAGTCGCCGGACTGCTGGACGTGAGTGGGGCGCACCACGTCGTTCTTCGCGGCAGCGGCCACCGGGTCGAGGCTCGCCGGCTGCTCGTCGATCTCGATGATCGCGGCCCTGGCGGCGCGGCGTGCAGCGTCATGGCTCTCTGCGGCCACTGCAAACAGGCACTGGCCGGCGTAGCTGATCTCGTCCTCGACGAAGATCGGGTCGCCGGGAAAGACCGGGCCGATGTCGGTGTGTCCCGGCACATCACGGATCGTGATGACATCGACCACGCCCGGCATGGCCCGCACCGGGTTCAGGTCGAGTCGCTCAAGACGGCCATGGGCCACTGGCGACAGGCCGAGGGCAATATGCAGTGCGTTGGCCGGTGCCGGCAGGTCGTCGATGTAGGCCGCCTGCCCGGTGACATGCTTGATGGCGCTCTCATGCTGCTGCGCCGCCTTGGCATCGACGTTCTTGGCATCGAAAGCCGTCGCGTCGCCAACCGAATCCGGTGAGGAAGCAGAAGCGGAAGATAGCCTAGTTAGCGTACGCATCGAGAGTCACCTCTACAGCCGGGGTGTCTGGGGTGTCCGCCTTCTGCGAAGCGGCGGTCACGATCTTGAGCCGCAGGCGCTCGAGCAGGTTGGCGGCGGCGAGGCGGCGATAGGCGCTTGAGCCACGCACGTCGCTCAACGGCTGGAAATCCTCAGCGAGCGCCTGCCTGGCGGCGGCGAAGACCGCCTCGGACGGTGACTGCCCTTCGAGTGCGGCCTCGGCGCCCTGGGCACGGGCGGGAATCGCCGCCATGCCGCCGAAGGCCAGTCGAACGTCGCGGAGTCGACCATCCTCGAGCTGCCAGCTGAAGGCGCCGAGGACCGCGGAGATATCGTCTTCACGGCGTTTGGAGAGCTTCCATACCTTGAGCTGGCGTCCTTCGGGCAGCCAGGGCAGCCGGATCTCACGCAGGACTTCCTGCGGGGCGAGCGCCGTCTGGCGGTAGTCGAGGAAGAACGCCTGAGCCGGCAGTTCGCGGGAGCCTTTGGGCCCGTCAAGCACCAGGGTGGCATCCAGAGCCAGCAGCACCGGTGGGCCGTCGCCAATGGGAGAGGCGTTGGCAACGTTGCCACCCAGAGTCGCGCGATGGCGGATCTGCGAGGAGGCGAAGCGATGCAGCAGTCGGGCAAAGGCCGGAAAGTGCGCCTCGAACAGCGGCTCGAGTCGGGCATAGGTCACGGCGGCGCCGATATGCAGCCCCTGGTCGTGTTCCTCGAGCACTTGGAGCTCGGCCACGTGGCGCAGATCGATCAGCTCAGGCAGTGCCTTGAGCTGCTGGGTGCGCTCGAGCCACAGGTCGGTGGCGCCGGCGACCAGGCGTGCCTCGGGGCGGTTGCGGCGCAGGTCGAGTAGGGCCGCGAGGCTCGCCGGCTGATGATACTTCCCTTCGCCAGCTTGGCCGGTGCACGGTGTGCTTCCCATGTCGCTCTCATGCCGGGCGCTGGCCGCTACGCTCGCGGGGAGGCTTTTATCCTCGGCCCAGGCGGCTTGGTGCTCATTGGCCGGGTAGGCCAGCATGGCCTGGGCGGCATCGCGGATCGGCCGGTAGCCGGTGCAGCGGCACAGGTTGCCTCCCAGGGCGGCCTCAAGGCGTACTTGAGAGAAGGGGGCCAGCGAGGCGTGCTGGCGCCCGGCCTCATGGAGGGTGCTCTCATAAAGGGTAAACAGCGACATCACGATGCCCGGGGTGCAGAAACCGCACTGACTGGCGTGGCAGTCGACCATGGCGGCCTGAGCGGGGTGCAGGGCATCGCCCCTGGCGAGGCCTTCGACGGTGACCAGGTGACAGCCCTTGAGCTGATGGGCCGGCAGAATACAGGCATTGGCATTGTGATAGCGAAGACCGCCATGTCCGTCTGGCTCGCCGATCGCCACGGTGCAGGCGCCGCAGTCGCCGGAGGCGCAGCCTTCCTTGGTGCCGGTGGCGTTGAGGCGCGTGCGAAGCAGCTCCAGCACGCTGGTGTCTGCAGGAAGGCCGGCAAGCGACCGGGGCTCGCCGTTGAAATGGAAGTCGATCATTGCGCGGTTCCAGGTTGTTATTGTTGGAACGTTTTCTTTCTTGACCAAATGGTCAAGATGATCAAAGGTTGGCGCAAAGCGCCCGACAGTGCAAGAGCTGAGATGTGGCCGTTGCCGGCTTCCGGTGGCTGCGGCAAGCTGAGTGCCTGGCCCTGGCTGATGCATGCCTTGGCCGATAGTTTCCTGATCCTACCTTGAGACCTGCGATGACGGTGATTTCCGAGGTCGGCAGCCCGCCGATCAGCTCTAGTGCCAGCTCCAGCGCCGGGGAAAGCGAAGCCTCGGCGATTCGCCAGCGCAACGAGGAGACGATTCTCGAGGCCGCCGAGGCGGTCTTCGCCCAGCACGGCTATCGGGGCGGCAGCGTGCAGGCGATTGCCGAAGCGGCGGGGCTGCCCAAGTCCAATGTGCTCTATTACGTGGGTAGCAAGCGGCGACTCTATGTGGCGCTGCTTGAGCGCATGATGGCGCGCTGGAACGCCATGCTTGACGACATCAGCGTCGAGGATGATCCGGCCGAGGTGCTGGAAGCCTTCATCCGCAGCAAGATGGCGCTGACCCGGGCGCACCCACGAGGCTCGCGTCTGTTCGCCGCCGAGGTGCTCGGCGGCGCGCCTTTTCTACAGGACTACCTGCGCGGTGAGCTGCGCGATTGGGTGCAGACACGGGCCAGGGTCTTCGAACAATGGGCCGAGCGGGGGTTGATGGACCCGGTGGACCCGGTCTGGCTGATTTTCCTGATCTGGTCGGCGACTCAGCACTATGCCGACTTCGAACCCCAGGTGCTGGGTATTACCGGGCGCGAGGCATTGAGCGAGCAGGACTACCAGGAGATCACTGACTTCCTGTGTCGGCTGATCCTCAAGGGCTGTGGTGTTCGCCGCTAAGCTGACCCGCTATACAGTGCCGGTATACAATGGCGGCCCGGTCAGGTGGTCGCCAAGGCCACTTCAGTTCACTTGGACGTTGTGACGTTTAGGTTTTCAATTTAGGCGGTGGCTTTTCAATTCAGACAGTGGCGCGCTTTTAGCGGGGCGTGACCCAGGCGGACGGCGAGTATGGGCGGCAGTTGGCAGCACGAGCGGTATGGAAGCAATACCCCGGTGGGCAGTCGCGTCAGCGATGAACAGATCGTCGAACAGGTCCGGCGGGCGGTGCTGACGCAGCGCCTGCCACCGGGCACCCGGCTGCCTGAGGTGGCACTGGGAGAAGCCTTCGGCGTTAGCCGCTCGGTGGTGCGCAAGGCGCTGACCCGGCTGGTTGCCAACCATGTCGCGGTACAGCGGCCCAATCAGGTGGCGCGGGTGGCGTCTCCCGATGTCGACGAGACCCGCGAGATATTCGCCGCGCGCCGCCTGATCGAGGGCGAGGTGGTGGCGTTGCTGACCGGCACCTTACCGCCTGCGGTGCACCAGCGTCTCGCGGCCCTGGCCGAAGCGGAGAAGGCCGCCTTTACTCGAGGAGACGAGGAGCGGCGCATCGAAGAGTCGCTGGCCTTCCATCATTGCCTGGCCGAGCATTCCCCCAACCGCACCCTGGGTGCCATGCTTCGCGAGCTGATCCTGCGAACCTCCATCGTCATCGCGCTTTACAAGCCGTCGGACCTGGCGTCCTGTTATCTGGAAGGCGATCATGACGACCTGCTGGCGCAGCTGGTCGCGGGGCAGCCCGATGCCGCCCGTGCCAGGGTGCAGATGCACCTGAGCTCCCTCGAGGCGTTGCTTGATCTTCACGCCCCAAGCGGCGCCATTGACCTCGGCGTCCTGTTCGGCCGCAGCCACTCACTCAGCCGCCGGGACGCTTAGGCGCCGGTCGACTCAGTCTCGGCCTCGGTCCAGTCACTAATGATCTCGTCGCGCAGTCCCACTACGTCATTTGTCAGCCATTCGCGAATCTCAAATACGCCCCGCCCAAGCCACTCATGTAGGGCCTGGGTGCTCTGGCGCAGATGGTAGGCGCGGGGCAGCCAGGCCCACAGGCCGTCAGGTGGCGGGCTGGCAAATTCGGTGGGGGCGGGCAGGACGCTGAGCCCCGCTTCCTCGAACTCGAGCACGGCGCGGGGTAAGTGCCAGGCCTGGGACACCAGCGCTACCCGATGGATGCCTTCCTGTTTGAGCACTGCCGCACTGTAGCGCGCATTTTCCGCCGTATTACGGCTTTGGGTTTCCGCCCAGGTGGGCTCCAGCCCAAAGCTGTCCCTTAGCGCCAGTTTCATTAGCGTGGCCTCGGCGCGCGCCTCGTCATGCATCCGTCCGCCACTGACCATCAGGGGCAGGTCACTTTGCCGGTGCAGGCGTGCGGCATAGGCGAGGCGGCGCCAGGTTGCGTTGTTGGGGGCGTCCCCCCAGCCGAACTCGGGGCTCTGATAGTCACGGCCGCCGCCCAGCACCACAATGGCCTGGGTCGAGTCAAGCGCGTCCTGCGTCACTGCCGAGTAGGGTTCCAGACCGGCCCGCAGCCAATGGCTCGCGGTGGGGGTGGCCAGCCACAGCAGGCCGCCCACGCCGAGAACCAGCATGATCCCCCCCAGCCAGGGCAGGCGGCGCCAGAAAATCAGTCCCAATACGCCCAGCAGTACGTTGATGAAGGGGGGCAACAGCAGGTACTTGAGCCAGGTCATGGGCATCCCTAGAGATCATGGTGGTGGAGTGACGCGCCGCCGGGAAGTGACGACGACTCAGCCGATATCCACTTTATCGGCAAACTCGCATAAATCCTCAATCACGCAGCTGCCACATCGCGGCTTGCGTGCCACGCAGGTATAGCGGCCGTGCAGGATCAGCCAGTGGTGGGCATCCTGCCGGAACTCCCGGGGCACATGGCGCATCAGTTTCTTCTCGACCTCCAGCACGTCCTTGCCGGGCGCGATGCCAGTCCGGTTCGAGACCCGGAAGATATGGGTGTCGACGGCGATGGTGGGCTGACCGAAGGCGGTATTGAGGATCACGTTGGCGGTCTTGCGGCCCACTCCGGGCAGCGCTTCCAGGGCCTTGCGGGTGGTTGGCACCGCGCCATCGTGGCGGTCGACCAGCAGCTGGCAGGTCTTCATCAGGTTCTCGGCCTTGGTGTTGTAAAGGCCGATAGTCTTGATGTGCTCCTTGAGGCCGTCCAGTCCCAGCGCGAGGATTGCCTCGGGGGTGTTGGCCTCCGGGAAGAGCCGTGCAGTGGCCTTGTTGACGCCGACATCGGTGGCCTGAGCCGACAGCAGCACCGCGGCGAGCAGCTCGAATGGCGTCTCCCAGTTGAGCTCAGTGGTCGGCTCGGGAATGTGCTCGCGCAGGCGGGTGAATATCTCGTGACGTTTATGGGCGTTCATGAGGGTTCCGTTGTCATATTCCAGCGGGTCGGTGGCCGTCGTCGCGACGTCTGTCGTTGTGATGTCTGTCGTTGTGATGTCTGGCGAGGGCTTAGCGGATGGTGCCAGTGACCCTGACCCGCCGACTCTCGGTGGGGCTCTGTGGTAGGTGTGTCGCACGAAGACGCGCCTGCCGGTCATCGATCAGGTTCTTCAGGGCGATCAGCAGTCCCGTGGCGAAAAAGGCGCCGGGAGGGAGCACGAGGAACAGGAAGTCGTAGTCGGGGAAGACGGTGATGCCCCAATTGGCGGCGACCGGCCCGAGTAGCAGGTCCATCTGGGTGAAGAGGGTGCCCTGGCCGAACAGCTCGCGCACCGCGCCCAGTACTACCAGCACGGCGGCGAAGCCGAGCCCCATCATCAAGCCATCGGTGGCCGCCGGCAGCACCGGATTCTTGGCCGCGAAGCCGTCGGCACGTCCAAGGATCGCGCAGTTGGTGACGATCAGCGGAATGAAGATGCCGAGTATCTGGTGCAGCTCATAGGTGTAGGCCTGCATCAGCAGGTCGGCGCAAGTGACGAAGGCGGCGATGATCATCACGAACGCCGGCAGGCGCACCGTGTCAGGCACATGATGGCGGATCAGTGACACCGAGACGTTGGAACCGACCAGTACCAGCAGAGTGGCGAGCCCCAGGCCCAGGGCATTGACCACGCTGCCGCTGACGGCGAGCAGCGGGCACAGGCCCAGCAGCTGCACCAGCGCCGGGTTGTTGGCCCACAGGCCGTTGCGGGCGAGTTCATTGAACTGGCTCATGGTGTCTCTCCCTGCTGCTCGGCGTTGGGATTCGGTGTGTCGGGCATGTCGCCAAACAGGCGCTCATGGTGATCGCGCACATAGCCAAGGGTGTGATGCACCGCCTCTACCACGGCGCGGGGGGTGATGGTGGCGCCGGTGAAGGCGTCGAAGTCGCCGCCGTCCTTGGTTACCGCCCAGCCGTTGGGGCCGGGATCACTGAGGCTGTGTCCGGCGAAGTCCTCAATCCAGCCGCTCTTGCGCGACTCGATGGCATCGCCAAGCCCTGGCGTCTCCTGATGGCGAGTCACCCGCACCCCGCTGATGAAGCCTGAATCGGTGATGCCTACCAGTAGGTCGATGTCGCCGCTGTAGCCGTTGGGGGCGATGACCGGCAGCACCACTGCGGCGGTGTCGTCTTGGCTGCCTTCTCGCGTGGCCCGCCAGGCGGTGAAGGGAGCGGTCTGGCCCAGCGCCGGGCTCGCCGGCAGGGTGAAGGCAGACTCGATCAAGCGCTCGATATCAAGGTCGGCCAGCGCCTCGGGCAGCACCTCTGTCAGCTGGCCGTGTTGGCTTGCCAGGCGGTTATCCGCGATGCGCTCGGCGGTCAACGCACGAGTACCGGCGACGATGCCTGCGGTGAGCATGGCAAAGAGCCCCAGGCCCACGGCACCCCTCAGGATGGCGCGACGCATTGGCTTGCCAGGAGTTGCCTGGTGGTGGGGAACATCGTTGTTTGGCGCATCGTTGCGATGAGAGGGCGCGCTCACGGTGCCTCCTCGTCGTCGAGTCTTGTGACCTTGATGCCTCGATTGGGCCGGGCATGGCCCTGAGTGCGAGGCTGGGTATAGTAATCGATGAAGGGCACGGTGAAGTTCATCAGCAGCACGGCGAAGGCCACCGCATCCGGGTAGGCGCCGGCATCGCGAATCAGCATCACCAGCACGCCAATGCCGGCACCATAGTAGAGCTTGCCCTTGCGGCTGGTCGCCGCGCTGACCGGGTCGGTGGCGATGAAGAAGGCGCCGAATACGGCAGCCCCATTCAGCCAGTGAAAGGCCGGCGAACCGTGGTGACTGGGGTCGACGGCATAAAGGAAGGTGGCGAGCAGGCCCATGGCCGTGAGCATCGACAGCGGGATTTGCCAGCCAATCAGGCGTTTGTAGAGAAGCAATGCGCCCCCGGCGAGCCACGCTAGCGCCACATCGCGCCAGGCCGCCTGGGTGCCTTCGGGTAAGGGATTCGAGGCCCAGAACTCGCTTGCGAGCATGGTGTCTGGCTTGTGTTTGAAGGCGTCCAGCGGGGTGGCACCGCTCCAGGCATCCGGGGCGAGGCCGCCTTCTATTCCTGTACCGGTGACGCGGGCCAGCAGCTCGCCAAATGACAGCCCGTCCGGGCCTAGCAGCCCATGGGGCGCGCCCCATTGCGTCATGGCCGCCGGAAAGCTGATCAGCAGCAGTGCATAGCCCACCATCGCGGGGTTGAAGGGATTCTGGCCCAGGCCGCCATAGAGCTGCTTGGCGACGATGATGGCCGCCACCATGCCGACCAGGATCAGCCATAGGTTGGTGCCTGGCGGCAGCGAGGCGCCGAGCAAGACGCCGGTCACCAGGGCACTGTTGTCGGCAAGCACCGGGCGGACCGCTCGACGGCGCAGCCGCATCACCAGTGCCTCTAGACCGGCGCCGAAGGCGGCGGCGAGCAGCACATTGGAAAGCACGCCCAGGCCAAAGTGCCAGGTGAGGGCGGCGATGCCAGGCAGGGTGGCCAGCAGCAGCCAGGTCATGACCCGGCCCGTGTCGGTGGGCTGTCGGCTCACCTGGCTTTGATGCATCAGGCTCATTTGGTGTGCTCCTGATCGGGGGCCGGTGACCCCGTTTGTTGGGCAGCCTCATTGGCGGTGTCCGCAGCGGCATTCTTGGCCGCGGCCAGACGCGCCTCGACGGCGGCGAGATTCTCCCGAGCAGTGGCAAGCTGCACCTCGAGATCCTCAATTTCGCCATCACTCTGCCCCTGGTGCTGACTCTTGTTGCCCGGCGAT
Source organism: Onishia taeanensis (assembly GCF_003268885.1). Classification (GTDB taxonomy): domain Bacteria; phylum Pseudomonadota; class Gammaproteobacteria; order Pseudomonadales; family Halomonadaceae; genus Onishia; species Onishia taeanensis_A. The sequence goes on along the minus strand of NZ_QLSX01000005.1, from coordinate 81,990 downwards.
TGGCTGACCCGGGCGAGGACTTTTTCGGCCTTGCGCACGGCGGCCTTGGCCGCGGCCTGGGCGATGCGCAACGACTTGAGATCGGCCTCTGCAGCCGACGGCGTATTCGGAGAAGACGCTGTCGCAGCTTGTGGCGAGCCCGCTTGGCTCTTGCTCGACTGGCTATTGCTGGGCTGGCTCTTGCCAGGTCCGGCGGCACTGGAGCCGGGGCGTTTGTTGGCCTGAAGGCGTGACTGGCGCCGGGCTTGTTTCTCGGCAGCCTCACGTTCGATGCGGGCCTGACGAAACTCGAAGCGATGCTTCGCATGCTCGGCCTTGCGAGCCTCGAAGGCGTGGGCGCGGATCTCGCTTTTGGCGGCGCGATAGTAATCCACCAGCGGGATGTGGCTCGGGCAGACGAAGCTGCAGGCGTCGCATTCGATGCAGTCGAAGAGGTTGAACAGTTCTGCCTTGTCATGCTCCCGGGACTTGGCGAACCAATAGAGCTGCTGGGGTAGCAGGCTGGCGGGGCAGGCTTCTTCGCAAGCGCCGCAGCGAATGCAGGGCTGCTCGACGGGCGCTGTTGGCAGTTCATCGAGAGTGGCGGCAATCAGGCAGTTGCTGGACTTGACCAACGGCAGGTCGAGGCGCGAGAGCTCCATGCCCATCATCGGCCCGCCCATCACCAGCCGGGCCAGCCGGGCCTCATCGAGGACGGCGGCGGCGAGCAGTTCGTGCATCGACGTACCCAGGCGCGCCTCGACGTTGCCGGGGCGGTTCAGGGCCTCACCGGTGAGCGTAACGATGCGCGAGACCAGCGGGCGCCCGTCGCGCACCACCTGCAGAGCAGCACGCAGGGTGCCGGGATTGTGGCAGAGCACGCCGACATCAGCCGGCAGGCCGCGGCTTGGCACTTCGCGATCAAGCAGCCGCTTGATCAGCTGCTTCTCGCCGCCGCTTGGATAGCGGGGGGGGAAGGCCTTGAGAGTGATTTCGACGGTTTCCGTCTTGGCGGCCTTGATGGCCCTGTTCAAGGCCGTTATCGCCTCGGGCTTGTCATCTTCGATACCGATGATGATGCGCTGGGCGCCGCTCAGCTTCGCTATCAGCTGTGCGCCTTCCAGCACGTCGGCGGCATGCTCACGCAGGGTCATGTCATCGGCGCTGATATAGGGCTCACACTCGGCGGCATTGACGATCAGGGTGTCGATGGCGTGACGCTCGCGCACCCGAGCCTTCACCTGGGTGGGGAAGCCCCCGCCACCCAGGCCCACCACGCCGGAGGCGTTGAGGCGGGCGTGCAGGGTGTCGTCATCGGCGCTTCGCCAGTCGAGTGATGGCAGCAGCGCCCAGTCGTCGCGGATGCCGTCGCCCTCGATAACGATGCAGGACTCATTGAGGCCTGCGGGATGTGGCACCGGATAGGGTTCGATGGCGATGACCTCGCCGGTGATGCTGGCATGCACATCGGCGCTGATCAGGCCCTGGGCTCGGGCCACCCGGGTACCAGTGTTGACGCGCTCGCCCACTGCAACGCAAGGCTCGGCAGGTTGGCCGACGTGTTGGCCAAGCGGCAGCATCACCCGACGGGGCAGGGCGGCTTGGACGATGGGGCGCTGGGTGGAGGCTTCCTTGCGCGCCGGAGGATGAATGCCGCCGGGGAAGTCGAAGGCCCTAGCCATGGGTGGCCTCCTTTCGTGGTGCGTGGGGCGGCTGTGTCCGGTCACTGGCAATCAGCAAGGCCGTCGGGCGATGGCCGGGACCGGCAGGCAGCGGTGGCTGCCAGGCGTCGATGTCGTCATCGCGTGGGATCATGTCAATGCAGTCCACCGGGCAGGGGTCCAGGCATAGATCGCAGCCGGTGCATTCGTCGGCGATCACGGTGTGCATGTGCTTGGCGGCGCCGAGAATTGCGTCGACCGGGCAGGCCTGAATGCACTTGGTGCAGCCGATGCACTCGTCTTCGCGGATATAGGCGACCCGCGGCGCGTCCTGCGGCTCGCCGTCCAGTGGCGTGGCCTCACGGCCCAGCAGGTCGGCCAGAGCGGCGATGGTGGCGTCGCCGCCGGGCGGACACTTGTTAATCACATCGCCTTGGCTGATCGCCTCGGCGTAGGGCTTGCACCCGGGGTAGCCGCACTGGCCACACTGGGTCTGGGGCAGCAGGGCGTCGATGCGCTCGACCACCGGGTCGTCCTCGACGCGAAAGCGCTCCCCGGCATAGCCGAGCAGGGCCCCGAAGGCGACCGACAGGCCGGCGAGAGCGAGGATGGCGGCAAGCATGCCGTGGTCGTTGATCCATTCCAGCATCATTCAGCCCTGCCCCACCTGCACGAGCCCCGAGAAGCCCATGAAGGCCAGCGACATCAGGCTCGCCGTGACCATGGCGATGGCGGCGCCGCGGAAGGGGCGGGGTACATCGGCCACCGCCAGACGCTCGCGCATGGCGGCGAACAGCACCAGCACCAGCGAGAAACCCAGCGCAGCACCGAAGCCGTAGAGGGCGGCTTCCATGAAGCTCGACTGACGATTGAGTGACAGCAACGCAACGCCCAGCACCGCGCAGTTGGTGGTGATCAGCGGCAGGAAAATGCCCAGCACCTGATAAAGCAGCGGGCTTACCTTTTTCACCATCAGTTCGGTGAACTGCACAATCACCGCGATCACCATGATGAAGGCAATGGTGCGTAGGTACTCCAGCCCCAGCGGTGCCAGCAGATAATGAAAGGTCAGGTAGCTTGCTACCGAGGACAGCGTCAGCACGAAGGTGGTGGCCAGCGACATACCCATCGCTGATTCCAGCTTGTTGGAGACGCCCATGAAGGGACAGAGACCGAGAAACTGCACCAGCACGAAATTGTTGACCAGCGCCGTGCTGACCAGGATCAGGAAATAGTGGGTCATAGCCCGCCCATGCAGCGAGAAGTGGATAACCTAGATGGGCGCCGTCGAGCATCGACGACGTCAAAGCGAGGATTATAGCGCGGGGGGAGGGCGCGTCATACCGGGCCGCCCATCAGCCGTTATGCCCAGTCGAGATCTTTGGATGCTACGACCTGGTTGCGTCCTGAATCCTTGGCGGCGTAGAGGGCCTGATCGCCGGCCTCGATGAGCTGCTCGGTGCTCAGAGTCTCGGCAGGAGTGCTGCAGGCAACGCCGGCGCTGATGGTCACTACTTTTCCCGAGTGTGGAATCCCCAGTGCCTCGATGTCAGCCCGCAGACGGTTGGCCGAGTCGACGGCGGTTTCCTGAGAGGTGTTGGGCAGCACTGCCATGAATTCCTCGCCCCCGGTGCGTGCTATCAGCTGTTTAGGATGATGGAAATGTGCGCTCATCACCTTGGCTAGCGCCTGCAGACAGGCATCGCCAGCCGGGTGGCCATACTGATCGTTGAAAGCCTTGTAGTGGTCGATGTCAATGACCATCAGGGCTGTCGGCTGCTTGCGTCGCTTATTGGTCTTCATCGACGTTGCCAGATGGTCATCGAAGCGACGCCGGTTGGCCAGGCCGGTAAGGGGGTCCCGTTCGGAGAGCTCGACCAGTTCAGCCCGCTGCTGACGTTGAAACTCGAGCAGTTGCTGGAATTGACGAGCCAGAATGCCTATTTCGTCGCGCCGTTTCAGGAGGGATGCGGGGACATCGGTGCGCTCCGGGCGCCGAACTTGACGGGTAAAGATCGCGAATAGTCGAAGCGGGTTCAGCACCACGCGCTCGAGCATCCACAGCACCAAAAGCAACAGCAGTACCACCAGGCTCAGAGTCCATGAGAGCCCGAGGTTCATGGCTTCGATGCGATTGTTGAGGCGCTGGCGCGGCAAATCGACATCAATGGAGAGTTGCTCGCCTCTTGGGGCCGCCGAGATGAGTCGGCTGGCACGCATGGTCTCGTCGTCGAGGCGTTCCAGCTTGAGCGGCTGCTCTCCATCTGTCGAGTGTTGCACCTTGATCGCCAGGCCCGTGCTGTTGTGTAGCTTGGATAGCCATTCATCGCTCATCGGACGCACCATGGCGAGCCAACCCTTGAGGGGGCCGCTACCGTCGCTGTGCAGGATGGGCTGAACGCTGACCAGAGCCTTCTGAGGGTATGCCTGTAGCCAGGTCAGGCCTTCCTGTGCTGGGTTGTCCGCGATGCGTGCCCTCAAGGTTTCGAGGAAGGGGTGGGCCCAATGGCACTGCGTATCGAGGGCGGCGCATCCCTGATGCTCCCCGCTCATTGGGTCAATGCCGCTCAACCAGTAAAGCTGACCTGACGGCCTCATGAAGGCGATCATGCTGAGGTCGGCATCTTTGAAGATGGATACATCGTTTAGATTGGATGCCAGAAAATGCTGATTGCCGTCGCGCATGAACTGGTAGCTGTCATCCCATGTGGCCCAGTCCGTGCTGAGCACTTCCAGATGGAGCATTTCATTGTCGATGGCGCGCTGGGCTCGATCGAGAGCCTCACGGGCCTGCGTGGATTCATCCTCGAGTAATTCCGGCATGAGGGTGAAGCGGGTGAACGCGACCAGAACCACCAGCGCAATGATCAACAACCCAAGCAAGGCGAAGACAAAACGGTAACGCAGAGAATGCAGTGCTGAGAGCATGAGTGTTCCATCAGGTTGGCGTCCAGGCACTGGCAGCCTGTCATGTCGCCTGAGTGATCAAAGGATGCTTGGGTAGATAACCGTGTATCGGCTGATTCGGCGTTTGCTTGAATGCCTGATGGAGGGGGAAGTGAAAAAAACGCGCAGCCTTGGCTGCGCGTTTTGACTGCTGGACGAAGCGAGCCTGCGTCTCAGGTCATTCTTCAGGTCACACGCTGGCCCGGCTCGGCACCGGCATGTGGCTCCAGAAGGTAGATGCCCGCGTTCTTGTCAGAGGGCGTGCCGGCCGCCAGCACCATGCCTTCGGAGACGCCGAAGCGCATCTTGCGCGGCGCCAGGTTGGCTACCATTACGGTCAGGTGCCCCTCGAGGGCTTCCGGCGCATAGGCGCTGCGGATGCCGGAAAAGACGGTGCGGGTCTCGCCGCCCAGATCCAGGGTCAGCTTGAGCAGCTTGTCGGCGCCCTCGACGTACTCGGCCTTGGCGATTCGGGCGATGCGCAGATCGACCTTGCTGAAGTCCTCGAAGCCGATTTCCTCGGCGATCGGGTCATCGGCCAGCGGCCCCTTGGCAGTCTCCTTCATCTTCTTTTCCTCGGCGAGGTCTTCTTTGGAGGCCTCGATCATGCCATCGATCTTGTCGCGCTCGATGCGTGTCATCAGCGGCTTGAACTTGGCAATGTCGTGATCCAGCAATACCTCGTGGCGGCTCTCCCAGTGAAGCGACTCGAGCTGCAGGAAGGCCTTGGCATCATCGGCCATCTTGGGTACCACCGGGGCGAGATAGACCATCAACTGACGGAACAGGTTGATGCCCACCGAACAGATGTCGAGAACTTCCTGCTCGCGGCCTTCCTGCTTGGCGAGCACCCAGGGCTCGGCCTCGGCGATATAGGTATTGGCCTCGTCGGCGAGCTCCATGATGCGGCGCATGGCGCGGCCGAATTCGCGGGCCTCGAACTCTTCGGCGATGGCGTCGCCGGCGGCGATGAAGCGAGCCACTAGTTCAGGTTCTGCGCAGTGGGGGCTGAGCTGGCCGCCGCCGAGCTTCTTGACGAAGCCTGCACAGCGGCTGGCGATATTGACCACCTTGCCCACCAGGTCCGCGTTGACCCGCGCGGCGAAGTCCTCGAGGTTGAGGTCAAGGTCATCGACCCCGGCGGTCAGCTTGGCGGCAAAGTAGTAGCGCAGGTATTCGGGGTTGAGATACTCGGCGTAGGTGGCGGCCTTGATGAAGGTGCCCCGAGACTTGGACATCTTGGCGCCGTTGACGGTGACGAAACCGTGGCAGTTGACCGCGGTGGGGGTACGGAAGTCGGCGCCGTGCAGCATGGCCGGCCAGAACAGGGCGTGGAAGTAGACGATGTCCTTGCCGATGAAGTGATAGATCTCGGCATCGGAGTCCGGCTGCCAGTAGCTGTCGAAATCCAGTCCTTCGCGCTCGCAGAGGTTCTGGAAGCTGGCCAGGTAGCCGATCGGCGCGTCGAGCCATACATAGAAGTACTTACCCGGTGCATCGGGGATCTCGAAGCCGAAGTAGGGCGCATCGCGGGAGATATCCCACTCGTTGAAGCCGGATTCGAACCATTCCAGTAGCTTGTTGCGGATCTGCGGCTGCACATGGCCGTCATTGATCCAGCCCTGCATGAAGTCGGCGAAGTCAGGCAGCTTGAAGAAATAGTGGGTCGAGCTTCTCACCTCGGGGGTAGCGCCAGAGATCGCCGAGACGGGATCGATCAGTTCTGCCGGGGTATAGGTCGCGCCACAGGCTTCGCAGTTATCGCCGTACTGATCATCGGTCTTGCACTTCGGACAGGTGCCCTTGATGAAACGGTCAGCAAGGAACAGGCCCTTGACCGGGTCATACATCTGCTCAATGTCACGGGTCGCGATATGGCCCTTGTCGCGAAGCCGGGTGTAGATCAGCTCGCTGAAATGGCGATTCTCCGGCGAGTGAGTCGAGTGATAGTTGTCGAACCCCACGCCGAAGCGGGCGAAGTCGTCCTGGTGGTCGCGGGAGACACGCTCGATCAGGGCCTCAGAGGTGATGCCTTCCTGTTCGGCGCGCAGCATGATGGCGGTGCCATGGGCGTCGTCGGCGCAGACATAGTGACACTGGTGGCCCCGACTTTTCTGAAAGCGCACCCAGATATCGGTCTGAATGTATTCCAGCAGATGGCCCAGGTGGATCGCGCCGTTGGCGTAGGGCAGGGCGCTGGTGACCAGGATCTTGCGCGAATGGCTTGCGGAGTTCGACGCGGAATTCGACATAGTGGCGCGGGGTTCCCGTAACGTAGTGCGTGAGGGACGAAGAGGCTTCGTGTGGGCAGCGGCCGCCGCTGCCGGGCATCGTCCCTGACGTGATGACCATGAAATCAGCCAAAGATTGTAGCATTTTCGCCGCTGCCTGCATCCGCCGTTGGTGTCGGTGAAGGGCGACGTTTGGCCTGCCTCATGCAAGGGGGTAGAGTCATTTCACGTTGCCCTAGGCGACGTCCATGGATTCAGGTCGTGCCCGGCAAACTCATCGCTCTAACGTCACGCATGGCTCAGTGATCTTTCACATGAGGACAATACGTATGCGTTTCACTCCTATCCTGCCCCTGCTGGCGCTGACTACCCTGATCGCCGGCTGTGCCGGCAGTGCCATCGCGCCCAACTACACCAGCCAGAACCCCGATATCATGCGCATCGGCAACGAGCGCCCGGCGGATCCACAGGTCAAGACCGAAAACCTCGGCTCCTACTGCGTCAAGGTCACCGAGACCTGGAGCGAGCAAGGCAAGACGCCGGACGGTAAGACGCTGTGGGCGTTGGACACCCAGCGTAACGTGGTGCCCTGTAACTGAGGCCCGCCGGTTCGCTACCCATCAACCCGCTATCATGATCGAGGGCCCGCGGCGCATTGCGCCGCGGGCTTTTTTATAGGCGCCTTGTGGTAGACCTCTTTTTACAGGTGTCTTGCCTGCACGTTTGCTATTGCGGGATGTTGAAATGCCCCTGTGCTATGAGCCATCACATGGCCCCTAAGATAGTCAAACCAGTGACAGCAGAGCGCAGGTCAGCAGGTCATTGTCGTAATAGGGCGCGCTGTCTTCGCTGATCAGTCGGGTATCGATCATCGTGATGCCCCGTTCGGCCCAGCGTTCGGCCAGTTCTTCGATCGACAGGTCCGATGCATAGTCGCCGCGCCGGCTGTCGAGGAGCACGAAGTTCAGAAGCTCGCCGGTCGGGGTGATTTCGCCGGCATCGAGGCGCAACTGGTCCAGCAGCGTATCGAGCTGGCGCTCAAGGCTCATGCCGAGCTGCTCGGGATCGACCCCGGTATTGGGAATGAACACCTTGGGGCTGGCATTGTCGCGGATTGCCTGGCCCACGCCTGCCGGCAGCAGGTTGGCGATCAGGCTCGAGAAGAAACTGCCGGGTGGAAAGCAGATCAGCTCTGCCGACGCGATCAGTCGACGGTTCTTCTCGCGCAGTTTGGCGGTAACGGGAACATGAGCATCCGGCTGCCGGGATAGCCCGAGGCGGACAATCGGCGAGCTGAGCGGCGCTACCTCCTTGCCGGTGAGCCGGTGTTGTCCGAGCAGGGTTTCGCCGTTTTCCAGTTTGGCCGCCAGATGATAATCCCGGTTGACGATGGCCCGCACGGTGCCGCGCACATGCACCAGCTTGGAGAACAGGAAAATGATCGGGTCCAGATGCTGATGATTGTTGAGGTAGCCGCCGGCCAGAATCAGGTTGCCGATGCTAGCCCCGCGCAGGTCGAAGTCGTCTGGCTTGGCGGCGCAGAAATAGCCAAGCTGGTGGCGAATCAGCTTGCGCATCGGATTGGCGATGTCGCGCATCAGCGCATCGCTGCCATCGGCCAATGCCGCCAGCATCTGCTCCAGCTCCTTGGGTGACTGGTCCTTGGGCAGGCGGTACTGGAATAGTCGGTAGACCTCTGGATGGCCAAGTATCGAGTCGTCGGCCAATGCCATCAGGCGACTGCGCAGGTCACCGATGGCCGGCATACGAAACGCATCGCGTAGCTTGGCGGAACTGCCGCCGGAGTCGAACGGTGTGACCAGGTGAATCGAGTTATGGGTATAGTGCTGCAGGTTCTTGGATAGGCCGTTGAGTGCCGACCCTCCGCTGAAGAAGAGCAACCGTGGGCCGAGTTCGGGCGTCTTTTGGCAGCGCCGGATCCGTAACGGGTCCGGCACCTGGGCACTGCGTGTGACCCTGATATTGATCATCTTGGCGTCCTGAAGCGTGGCTCTTCCGTGAATTTCAACGATCATCCACGCCATATCTGTCAAGTCAATGACTGTAACCAGCGGTTCATGGAGTTGATGATATGCTTTTTGCAGACATGTGAATCGTGATCAGCAAGGACCCTATGTCCGATCTACTTCCTGACCTACTTCCCGACCTACTACCTGAGGTGCGCAACACGGCACGTGCGCTGATCTTGCGCGATCATCAGGTGCTGCTACTGCTCAAGCAGGGTGGGCGTTATGCCCTGCCTGGGGGCGCACAGGACACAGGGGAAGCCCTCGAAGACGCGTTGCAGCGCGAGTGCCTTGAAGAGATCGGTGCCCACGTCGACGAGCCGGCGCTAGTGACGGTATGCGATGTGTTCAAGCGCAAGGACACCCTGCCGCCCAGTCGGTGCCATCTGGTGGATTTCATCTTTCTTTGCAGGCTGCCCGCCGACTATGTTCCCGGCAACGGGCCTCGGCCGGACAAGCGTCAGCTGGACGTTTGCTGGGTCAATGTGGAAGCACTCCCTGAGCTGACGTTTACCCCTGAATACCTCTCTACCTGGTTGCCGCCGCTGATTCGCGCCGCCGAGCAGGGCTCAACCACTGTGGCTTATGCCGGCGCATTTCATGACGACCCGACCGCCTAAAAGTATCCAGGACAATCTGCGTTTCCTTTGCGTTGAAGTGGACTCGCAGTTGGCCAGCTTCCAGCAGTTCTTCGAGACGCCTACCACGGCCATTGCTCATCGACTTCTCGATCGCCGTGGCTATGCCTATAACCTCAAGATGCGCATTCATGGCGACTGCATGAAGCGGCTGTCGGCCAAGAAGCACCGGCGGGCCAGTCCGCCGCAGATGCTTCGCAGTATCGAACTCATCGCCACCGATCTTGAGCGCCTCACCGAGCTTACGCGGGACTGCATCAAGCAACTACAGGAGGTCGACGACCTGGCAGGGCTCGAACCGCAGGCGCTGCGCACCATGGTGGAAAGCATTCGTAGCGGCATTCAGCTCGTCGAACCGGCGATAGGCGAGAACGATACGCCCTTGGCCCTGCGGCTAGGGCAGTTGCAGCACGGCCTCGAGGAAGACTATCGACTGCGTCTAGCGAGCTATGTTGCTGCCCTGAAGAAAAAGGATAATACCGAGGAGCTGACGCGAGGCCTCTTCGTCGCCCATGCCATTCGCCAGATGGCGGCGACGCTTCTGCACATCAGCGAAGTGATCATCTCGGCCAACCTCGGTCAGCCGGTCAACTTCGAGCGCTATCACTCCCTGCAGTCGCTGATCGATAAGATGGGTACCCATGATGAAGCGCTGCGCATCGAGCCGCTGGCGGAGACGCGCTCGGGCAGTGCGATTTCCGGTATTCGCTCGCCGGATGACCAGAGCAACGGCTACGTCGCCATCTTCAAGGACGGCGTCAAGCGCAAGGTCAAGGAAGAGCGTCAGGGCGTCGAAAGCTGGCACGAGATCTATCCGGGCCTGGCGCCGAAGATTCTGTCCTATCAGAAGCGGGGGCAATCCGCGGCCCTGCTCATTGAGCATCTGCCGGGCTTTACTTTCGAGCACTTGCTGCTCAACGAGTCGTCCGAGCTGGTCGATGAGGCAGTGAAGTACTTGACTCGCACGCTGCGCTCGGTATGGCAGGAGACCTATACCCCCGAAAGCGTGGCCGCACGCCATATGCAACAGCTTCAAAAGCGCCTGGACGATGTCTACAAGATTCACCCCGAGTTTTACCAGGGCGACTTGCGCCTGTGCGGCGTCAACCTGCCCGCTTTTGACACGCTGGTCGAGCAGGCCAAGGCACGCGAAGCGTCGCTGGTGGCACCTTTTGCGGTTTATATCCATGGCGACTTCAACGTCGACAATATCATCTATGACCCGCTGGAGAAGCGAATCAACTTTATCGATCTGCACCGCTCCAGTTACATGGATTATGTGCAGGACGTCTCGGTGTTCATGGTCTCCAACTACCGGCTGCAGATCATGGATGCACCGCTGCGTCAGCGCATCATGCAGGTAGCCATGGAGGTCTATCGGGTGGCACGTCGCCATGCAAACCGACAGCAGGACACGACCTTCGAGCTGCGCCTGGCGCTGGGGCTGGCACGTTCATTTGCGACCTCTACCCGCTTCATCCTGGATAAGTCACTGGCCCGCAGCATGTTCCTGCGCGCCCGCTTCCTGATTGAGACGGTGCTGGCGGCGGATATCGACAAGGCCGACAAGTTTAGAATTCCCCTGAAGGAGATCTTCGTTGACTAACCCCAAAATTGGCGTGGTCGGTATTCCGGGCAAGTGGTCTACCGAGGTGCTGGCCGATGCCGTCGAGGCGCGCACCGGGAGCCGCCTTACGATCGACATGGCCAAGGTCGCCCTCGACCTGAGCAGCGGCGCCTTGCGCTTCCAGGGGCAAGACCTAGGTGAGCTGGATGCCCTGATCGTCAAGAAGATCGGCGGCGAGTATAGCCCCAATACGCTCGACCGGCTGGAGTTGCTGCGCATGGCAGAGGCCAGAGGGGTCAAGGTATTCAGCGGTGCTGAAAATATCCTGCGCTTGATCAATCGGTTGAGCTGCACCATCAGCTTGCGCCAGGCCGGCATTCCGATGCCGGAAACGCTGGTCACCGAAGATGTCGATCAGGCCTTGGCGGCGGTTCGCGAGTATGGGGAGGCCGTGTTCAAACCGCTATTCTCCACCAAGGCGCGCGGCATGTGCGTGATCAAGGCCGATCAGCCCAAGCGCGAGCTGCGCCGTGAGATTGAGGCATTCCGCCGCCACAATCCGATGATGTATCTGCAGCGCAAGGTCGCACTGCCGGGCCGCGACCTGGGCATGGTGTTCCTCGCTGGGCGCTATCTGGGGACCTACGCACGGGTCTCTCAGAGCGATACCTGGAACACCACCATCCACAGTGGTGGCCGCTATGCTGCCTATGAGCCGCCCGAGTCGATGATTGAGCTGGCCCAGCGTGCCCAGGCGCCGTTTGGCATGGACTTCACTACCGTCGACGTGGCCGAGACACCGCAGGGGCCGATCGTTTTCGAGGTCTCGGCATTTGGTGGTTTTCGCGGAGCCCTCGAAGGAGCGGGCATCGATGCGGCGGCAGCCTACACCGACCACGTACTGGCCTCACTATGATTGATACTATGAACGATGACCGACCCATCAGTGTGGAGGAAGCCGCCCGGGCGCTTTGCGGCGATGCCAGCTTGCTGACGACGCCCCTTCTACTCGACGTTGGGCGCCGCACGCTGGCCGTTCGTTCCAATTCCCGCACGTTACTCGACGGCCTGCGCCGCTACTTCTCCGCCTACCTCGCCCCGGACGGCGTGCCTGATATCGAGGTGCTGGCTATCGAGGACGCACCGCCGGCTCTGTTGCTGAATTTCCTCGACTGGGCCCGCGAGCTCGGTAAAAGTGGTCGCAAGGACAGCTATGTCGACCTGCTCGGCGGGCGGCTGGTACGCAAGGTGCGCACCGGCATGGTGTTCCTGCAAAGCGAGACCTGGCGAATTGCCGCCGGCCCTTGTGAGGCCAACGACAATCAGGTCATCAATTTCATCAATGCCCAGTACATGAATTACCTGCAGCAGCAGGACTGGCTGATCTGCCATGCCGCAGGGTTGGTGCGGGGCGAGGGCGCGGTGGCCATTGCCGGCTTTTCCGGCGGCGGCAAGTCGACGGCCATGCTCAGCGCTCTGGAACATCCGGCGCTCGACTATCTGACCAACGACCGGTTGTTCATCCGCAGGGACGAGGAGGGCGTGCAGGCCGCGGGTATCCCCAAGCTACCGCGTATCAATCCTGGCACCATCGTGCATAGCGAGCGCCTATCATCGCTGATTCCTGCCGCGGAGCGTAAGCACCTGCTTTCGCTGCCCAGACAGGTACTGTGGGACCTTGAGGAAAAATACGATGTGATGATCGACGAGCTGTATGGGCCCGAGCGTCTGCGCCGCGAGGCCCGGTTGGCGGCGGTGGTCATTCTCAACTGGCGGCGCGACGGTCAACAGCCGTTGCGTTGTGAGCGGGTGGACATCAACCAGCGCCAAGAGCTGCTGGGCGCACTGATGAAATCCCCCGGGCCCTTCTATCAGGATGCCCATGGACGATTCCTGGGTGATCAGGTGCCGCTCGACCCTGAGGCCTATCTCGCGGCGTTGGGTGCGGTACCCGTCTACGAAGTCAGCGGTACAGTCGACTTCGACCTGTTGGCCGGCCATCATCTGCCGGCCTTGCTGGGTCTGAACAGCGAAGAGCAGTCAACGGGAAGCGCGCCATGACGCGGCAATCGATACCGCGCGAGCTCTTACTGCTGCGACACGGCAAGTCGGACTGGTCACAGCCGGTGGAGGACACACAGCGGCCCTTGAAGAAGCGCGGCAAGCTCGGTGCCCAGCGCATGGGTGCCTGGCTGGCTCAGGCAGCGCTGGTGCCCGAGGCGGTGCTGGCCTCGCCCGCGCTTCGGGCCAGGGTCAGCGCCGAGAAATGCCTTAAGGCCATGGGCGAGACGACCGATGGCCTGGAAACGGACCCGGCGCTCTACCATGGCACCCCGGAAATGCTGGTGGCGCGCATCGTCCGCACGCCGGACACCATCCGGCGCCTCATGCTGGTGGGCCACAACCCGGATCTCGAAGATCTGCTGCACTATCTGCTGCCCGAACCACCGGCGCTGGGGGACGACGGCAAGCTATTGCCTACCGCCAGTCTTGTCCGCCTCGCGATCGATGGCTCCTGGTCGCACCTCGCCCTGGGCGGCGCCCGGTTGGTGGAGATACGCCGGGCGAGGAAGCTTCCCACGCTCTTTCCCTTCCCATTCCCCGATGGCCCCGAGCGTCGTGAGCGTCCGGCCTATTACTATGTCCAGTCGGCGGTCGTGCCTTATCGGGTGCACCAGGGACAGCTCGAGGTGCTGGTGATCGGTTCGAGCAGCAACCGCCACTGGAGCCTGCCCAAGGGCATTGCCGAGCCGGGGCTGAGCCTTCACGAGTCTGCCCGCAAGGAGGCCCTGGAAGAGGCCGGTATCGAGGGAGACATCGATGCCTCGGCGCTTGGGCGCTATCACTACCAGAAGTGGGGAGGGAGCTGCGAGGTCACCGTCTTCCCCATGCGCGTCACTCGGCAACTGGCGGACGAGGCACTCGAAGAACCGCACAGAGCCCGGCAATGGATGGCGGCCGAGCGCGCGGCCGAATGCCTCCGGCAGCCAAGCCTCGGCGCCATGGTGCATGAGCTGTTGCACCGGCTTAAGGCAGCCTCTGCTGAATCTTCCTCGGCCAAGAGGCCATCATCATGACGAGCCGCCGACCCAATAACTGGAGACCGTGTAACTGGCGATCAAGTAACTGGCGACCAAGATTGCTGGCCGCGATAGTGCGCCATGGCGACTATCATCAGCTTCCTGATACCCCCAGCGCTCACCAGCCCTTTCCCCTGACGTCGGATGGGCGTGAGCAGGCTACACGAGCGGGGTGCGAGCTGCGTGACATGCTGGACACCTTCGGCTGTGATTTGGCGCCACAGATCGACAGCTCGAATCTGCTGCGCGCCTGGCAGACGGCCAGCCTGATTCAATCGGTCCTCGAGGAGGGCCGGCACGACGTATCGGTCAACGGCTTCGATGCTCTTGCAGAACGTGGCCTTGGCAGTGCCGCCAACCTCAGTGCCGCGCGGATCGAAGCGATCATCGCCGATGACCCGCGCTTTGCTTCCTTGCCGGCCAATTGGAAGTCGAATAGTCATTTTCGCTTGCCACTTCAGGGGGCTGAATCCCTGATGGACGCCGGGGAGCGGGTCGCTTGTCACCTGACGGCGCAGATGCAGGCGCTGGCGCAACACGCCGAAGGTGACGTGCTGAAGCTATTCGTGGGCCACGGCGCGGCGTTTCGCCATGCGGCCCATCAGTTGGGGGTTCTTGCCTTCGACGAGATTGCCCGATTGAGCATGTACCATGCCCGGCCGGTCCTGCTGGAATATCGCCACGAACAGGGCTGGCGTCATATCGCAGGCGAGTGGAAGGTGCGTCGACAACACGCTCAGTATCGGGACTGAGTTTGGCTGTTCTGGCGTTTACGAAGGTCGGGAGGTCATGGCCGTGCTGACTTCACGGCTGGCGTCATGCCTATGTCATAAGCGCGTCATACCCTTGGTAGCATTTTTAAACGGGAGCCGGATCATGGCGAATCAACACGCTGACGCAGTGCTTCCACGTTACAGGGGGAAACGCTGGATTCCCGAGGGGCTTCCCAGCACCTCTGAGCCTTGGCTGCTTGGCGGCGAGCGTGCGGTGGGCAAGGAACACCGCCATCGGCATGACTTCTCCGAAGTGATGGCGCGCGCTGCCTCACTGAGCCCCTTGAAGTGGCCGAAGCGTCCGGTCTATTTCGTCTCGGATCCCCATGCGGATGCCGCGGCCTTCACCGCTTCGCTGGTGGCGTCCGGCGGAGTGAAGAAGACCGGCCCCGAGGATGATGCTTTCAAGCTGACCAAGCGCGGCCGCAAGGGCCTGTTTGTGATTGGCGGCGACTGTCTCGACAAGGGGCCCAGCAACCTCGAACTGCTGCGAAGCGTCAAGGCGCTCATCGACAGCGGGGCGCGGGTCAAGCTGCTGGCCGGCAATCACGACGTGCGCCTGCTGATGGGGCTGCGTGCCCTTGAGGAGCCACGATCTCCCCAGACCGAGCACCTCTTCGTACGAATGGGCAGCAAGGTCGTGCCGTTGTTGCGCGAAATTCACGATACCTATCTCAAGGATCGCAAGAAGCCGTTGAAAAGCATTCCGAGCGCAGAGGAATGCCGGCGACGACTGTTTCCCTCGGACAAGTGGTTCGAGGCGTTTCCGCCCCAGGCCGACCGGCTGATGCTCCAGCGAAATATCGAACGAGAGCTCACTCGGATGCGCAAGAAGGTCGACTCCTTCGAAGACGCCTGCCATAAGGCGGGGCTGTCAATGCGCGAGGTCTATGCCACGGCACTGGAGGCAAAGGCACAGTTCATGCACCGCAAGGGGGACTTCGCCTGGTTCTTCAAGGCCATGCAGCTGGCCCATCGCGAAGGGTCCTTCCTGTTCATCCACGCCGGCCTCGATGATGGCATCACCCAGGTGATCGAGAACGAAAGCGTCGAGTATCTGAACCGGATGTTCGATGATCAGGTCAAGCATGACCTCTTCGAGTTCTACTACGGCTCTCTGGCGAACACCATGCGCACCAAGTACCGTAAGGTCGACCTGCCGCTGACTCGCCAGGGCGTAGAGCGTGCTTTTCGGCTGGGGGTACATGCCATCGTGCATGGCCATATCAATCGCACCACTGGACAGCACATCATGCTCAGGCAGGGCATGATGCATATCGAGGGTGACATCACCCTGGACCGGAATTCGCGTCGCAAGGAAGGCCTCGAAGGCCACGGCATGGGGGTCACCATCATTCATCCTGACGGCAAGATTATCGGCATCAGCAACGATCATCCCCACGCCAAGGTGTTCGAGCCGGCTCGCCACCTCGCGCCAGCAGCGGCGCTGGATGCCTGACGAGCTTCCCTTGGCATCGGCATCGTGCCCCCGCCTCATTCATCGCAAGGAATCGATTCACTCCATGGACACTGAGAAGACCACGTTCAGACATGAATCCCTGCAGAGCATCAAAGGACTTCAGGAGATCCTGAAGTCGATCACCAAGGGGCTGGCCAAGGGCGTTCTGTCATTTTCCGACGAAGAAGGCGAGATTCATCTGACGCCCAAGGGGTTGCTCAACCTCAAGGTGACGGTGCGCAAGGAAGACAGCCATCACCGCTTGGATATTCGCATCTCCTGGCAGGACGCAAGGCCGCAGAGCAAGAAACAGCTCCAGGTCGGCCACGACCGAAAATAACGAGGCCTTGGCCAACCTAAGCGTTCAGGCATCGTGCGGGGGAAGCTCTCCCGCCATCATTAGCGGCGCAGGCGTTGGATGACAGCCCTGAGAACCCTCGGGCATCAGGTAAGGGGCCAGCATTGGCTGCATGCTCTTGAGCACCTGAACCGGCAGCGATGAGGTGAAACGGTAGTCCTCGGCCTCGTTGCCCAGTACATAGGCGGTGAGGGTGCCGAAGTGGCGGTCGCCAAGAAAGAACACGAAGGTTGCGGTGCGGTTGCGTGCCCGGGAGTCGGTCACCTGTCCGGTTCGGGTCACGGTTTCAATACGGTTGTCGCCGGTGCCGGTCTTGCCGCCCACTGTCATCGGGCTGCCATCCGGCAGGAGGAAGGTGCCGGCCAGCCGTCGGGCGGTGCCCGCCTCGACCACGCCGATGATGCCGTCACGCAGCACGGCAGCCACTTCCGGTGCCATCACTCTGACACCGCGAGTCGAGCGCGAGAAGCGCGTCTCGAAGGGGGTGTCGGTGGCAAAGTGCAGGCTGTCGATGCGAATCGTGGGCTCGCGCACCCCATCATTGAGGATGATGCCCATCAGCTCGGCGAGCGCCGCCGGGCGGTCCCCCGAGCTGCCGATGGCGGTGGCAAGCGAGGGCACCAGTTGTTCGAAGGGGTAGCCGAGCAGGGCCCAGCGCCGGTGCAGATCATCGAAGGCCTCGACTTCCAGCATGCGCCGGATGCGGCTGTCTCGGGCCTGGCGATGCCGGGTGCGAAACAGCCAGGCATAGCTCTGCTGGCGCTCCTCGATGCTGGCCAGCATCATCTCCTCACGGCTGGCATCGGGGTGAGTGCCGAGATAGGCCAGCAGCCAAAGCTCCAGTGGGTGAACGCGGCTCAAGTAGGCACGATCGTTCAGGGAGAAGCGTTCTGGCGCGTACTGCCAGTAGAGCCTATCCAGCTCGTTATCCGAGGCCTGAACATTCGGCCCGTTGGCCGTTAATGTTTCGCCCAGCAGGCGGCGGAATTCATCGGCAGATTGCTCCGGCATCAGGTAGCGATACGCCGCGGCCAGCCGCACCGGCGTAGCGTGGACGTTACGGAACAATCGCGTCATGCGGGCCTTGGCATCAAGCGTGTGATACCGCTGCCAGAAGCGATCCAGGAATATCCGTCCCTCCTGGTCGGCGAAGCGGGAGATATAGAGGTCGCGGCGCGGGTCGCTATCATCTTCCAGCAGGCGGCGGTTGTCCGGATTGGCATAGACATGATGGTTGACCAGATCACGCAGCAGCCGCACGAAGGGCAGGTTGATGGACTGACGCAGAGCATGCTCGAGGGTGGGGCGCTGGCCATTGTCCTCGCGCCGGAAATTCGCGAAGGTGTGAAGCCCACCTCCGGTGATGAAGCGCTCATAAGGGCTCGCCGAGTAGCGTCGCTGCATGGCCGCCTCGAGCAGCGTCTTCAGCGGCAGGTCGGGGTCTCGGATCAGTTGATCCACCACCCAGCGCATCAGTGCATCACGGCGATCAACGTCGACGCGGCGAAGCGCTTCCCGAGGCTTCCCGTTATAGCGTTCATGCAGCTCGGCGATGATCTCCAGATAGCTCGCCAGTACTCTCAGCTTGGCCGTTGAGCCCAGTTCCAGCTTGCTGTCCTGGTTGATGTCGAAGGCGGTGCCGTTGGTGTCGGTCTGCACGCGCACCCGAAAGCCTTCCTCGCCGCGCTCGAAGAGCGTGAAACTGTAGCGCACCCCGGCGGCGGCCTCGGGTCGACCGAGCAGGTGATGGCCGAAAAGGCCCGCCTCGGCCGCGGCCGATGGGTCTTCTAGCCGCTTAAGATAACCGCTGACCCGGTGCTGGAGGTCGGCGTTGAGGGTTGTGGAGGCACTCAGGTCTAACCGATCAAGCTCGTAGAACGAGACACCGAGCAAGGATGCCAGTCGCCCCCGGGCCAGACGCAGCCCCTTGTCGGTCTCGACCCGCAGCGAGACGGGCGCCGACTGGAAGTCGCGAAAGCCGAGTGACTGGGCAAGGGCGGCATCGCGAAGCTCAGGGGCGATCAGCTCCTGCTCGGCCATCAGGCGCAGGTAGGAAGCGCTCAGTTCGGCCAGGTCATCATGGCCCCTGCGCAGGTAATGCGAGGGGCGCCGCTGGGCGATCATCAGGGCCACCACTTGCCGGAGGGCCTGGCCGCGGGCGGCCAGCGCCGCGTCGTCTGCAGCATTCGATGCCAGTGCCAGGCTGACGTCAGCAAGCTCGGCGCCGAACCATACCCAGAGGCCGTCGCCCAGGCCAAGCACTTCTCCATAGCCCGGTGCGGCGGATAGCGGCACGGAGTTGAGGTAGTCCAGCGCCACGTCCTGGCGCGCGGTCAGGGTCTCGGGGCCCTGGCGATAGGCGCGCACGCTGGCAGATACCATCTGCCTCAGCTTCTCCTGGGCCGATATGGTCAGGCCACCGGGTGAATGGCGGTACTTCTCGAGCTGGGTGGCGAGGGTGCTGCCGCCTGATGATTGGCCTGGCAAATTGATCGCTTCACCGACCTGGGAGACAGCGGCGCGGACGAAACGCGGCCAGTCCACGGCCGGATTGGCGTAGCGATACTCGGTGTCGAGCAGATCCCGGTTCTCAATGAACAAGAGGCTCTTGAGCACCAGTTCAGGCACTTCTTCGAAATGGGCGAAGTGGCGCTGCGGGTTGGCAAAGTGGTGCATCGTCTCGCCACGACACTCTGTGAGCGCGAGCCCTGCCTGGGTTTTCTCGTTGTAGGGTACGAAGAAGCCGCGGTTGGCATAGTCGAGCATCGCCGGCGACATGCGCACCTGCTGACTTACCTCGAAGCCGCGTTCTTCAAGGCGCTGCTGCCAGTTTGGCAGACGGGTATAGCCCAGGCGCTCGTCGAAGGGGCCATGACGGGGGAAGATCAGGCGGTCGCTGGGACCATCCGCAAGGGTGTATCCAAGGCGCTGGGCGTATTCAGAAATCTCCCTGGCCTGCCAGCGCGATGAGCGCGCCTCGTTGACCAGCATCAGCGTCATGATCGTCAGGGCGATTAGCGTAGCCAGCAGCCACAGCCAGCGGAACCAGTGGATTCTGGGCCCAAGGGGTGTCGGCAAGGGAATCAGGGGCGCCTCGCGAAGGAAAATATCACGATGCGTGTGGGATGGTGCATGACGGTCTTCCATTGGCCAACTCCTGGCGAGGCGGCGTCCTTGTCTTTCGTCGCATTCCTAGGAAGCTATTGCTACAAGCGTAGTTGGCGCGGGGTGAGGAGACTACATTTTGATACGAAAACAATGTTTCTTGACAACAATGGGCATTGACCGACCGTCCTGGATCCCAGACCGCGCTTGTTATCCCGCCTGGCCATATGCGGCCCGGACATATGGCGTCTGGATAGGTGGTGTCTAAATAGATGGTGCACGAAGCCGGCGATGAGACGGTGTGCTGCTTCGGGAGGCGCCTAAGCGGTTTCATGATGGTATCCTTGCCGCGACACGAACCATTGCCAATCGGCAAAGACAGGAGAAAAGAACATGGCAAAAGCCACGGCGCGGCATATTCTGGTCGACAGTGAAGACAAGTGCGAAGCACTGAAGGCCGAGATCGAAGGCGGTCGCGACTTCGCCGAAGTCGCCAAGGAAAACTCCAGCTGCCCGTCAAGCCGCCAGGGCGGCGACCTGGGTTCCTTCGGCCCCGGCCAGATGGTGCCTGAGTTCGACAAGGTGGTGTTCAGCGGCGAGTTGAACAAGGTGCACGGCCCGGTCAAGACCCAGTTCGGGTATCACCTGCTGGAAGTCACTAGCCGCAGCTGATGGCGTGGCATGAGTGAAAAGAAGCCGTGCGCGGAGCCTATCCACGCACGGCTTCTTTGTGTCTGGTATCTCGAAAGCCATGAGTGGATGACGATAGGGCAATCGACCAGAGGGAGTTGTACTTACGATGATTCAGCCAGGGAGGCGCAATGAAGAAGGTGATGGTAACAACGGCTAAGTGGATAATAGCCCTTGCCGTATTGAGCTATGTCCTGATGGCTATATGGCAGACTTACAAGCCGTTGCCGCAGGGGCTAAGCCAACGCGGTGCGTTGCAGCCGGCAACGGATGTTGCCTTCTTGGCCGATGAAACCTGGACCGAGGCAGACGGCCGTCGTCAAAGCGATCAGGCTATCTTCGACGAGGTGCTGAGGCTGATTGCTCAGGCCGATCGACTGGTGTTGCTGGACATGTTTCTGTTCAATGATTTCGGCGCTACAGCAGAAGACTCTTTCCGGCCGCTATCGCGTGAGCTCACCCAAGCGTTGATTCGTCGCAAGGATGCCGTCCCAAGCCTCACCGCTGTGGTCATCACGGATCCGATCAATACCGTCTACGGTGGGCTTTCGTCTTCACATCTGAAGGCACTGAGCGAGGCTGGCATCAAGGTGGTCATGACGGATCTGCCCCGCATGCGAGCCTCCAACCCGGCTTGGAGTGGCTTCTGGCAGCTGTGTTGTCGTGTCTTTGGCAACACCAACGACGCGGGTTGGCTTCCCAATGCCTTTGGGGACGGCCGGGTGAGCCTTAGAAGCTATCTTCAGATGCTCAATTTCAGCGCCAATCATCGCAAAATTCTGGTGGTCGACGAGGGCGAGCAATGGACAGGGTTGGTAACCTCGGCCAACCCACATGATGCCAGCAGCCATCACGATAATGTGGCGCTGCGCTTTTCCGGCCCGGCGGCTCTCGACTTGCTCGACAGTGAGCGAGCGGTGGCGGATTTTTCCGGCGCTGCCGGGGCGATTCCTGCGCCGACAGAGACCATCTTCAGCGACGCTAAGCGCGAGCCAGCCAGGCAGGCTCAGGAGACGTCTCCCTATCAGGAACAGGTGCAAGTACAAGCACAAGTACAAGTACTTACCGAGTCTGGGATTCGTGACTCGTTGCTTGAGGCGGTAGCCGGAAGTGCGCCCGGCGATCGATTGGATATTGCTGTCTTCTACCTCGCTCATCGCGAGCTTATCGAGGCCGTAAAGGCGGCAAAAGCCCGAGGTGTAAGAGTGCGTGTGTTGCTCGACCCCAATCGGGACGCCTTCGGCCTTAAGAAAAATGGCATTCCCAACCGCCCAGTGGGTCGTGAGCTGCACTCGGCCGGCGTGCCGGTGCGCTGGTGTGATACCCATGGCGAACAGTGCCATGCCAAGATGTTGTTGCTAAGGCCTCTGGAAGGGCCGGCCGAGCTGATCGTCGGCTCGGCCAACTTCACCCGCCGCAATCTCGATGACCTGAACCTGGAAACCAGCGTGCGCTTACTGGCCTCGACAGGTCAGCCTGCGATTGCCGCGGCGGGAGCGTTCTTCGAACGCGAGTGGCGCAACCCCATAGGGCGCCGCTACAGCCTGCCCTATACACACTTTGCGGATCCTTCCTGGCGACGCTACTGGCAGTACCGGCTGATGGAGGCTACGGGCTTGTCGACCTTCTAGGCCTTTGCCTTATGCAGTCGCGACGATGCTAGGCGTTGGCGATGAATCGTGACGATGATCGTAGATAGCAGCCAGTAGATAGTCGCTAGTAGATAGTAGCCTGGCATCGTTGGCCAGGCGGTAAATCATGGGGCGTGCTATAACGGCAGTGGCTTATCTAGTCAGTGTGGCATTCCTAGACGAGCGCCATGCAAAAGCGTCAGTCGAGCTGCCGTCAGCGCATTGGCCAACGGCGGCCTCGCCTTGCCTTGTGGTCCATCACTCAGGAAGCGCATCATGAACGAAGAAACCTTCAATCTCAGTGTTCGCAAGTTTCTCAAGCAGGTCGGTATCAACTCTCAGCGCGAGATCGAGCAGGCCGTGGATCAGGCCATGGCCGAGGGGCGTATTCAGGGCAACGAGTCCTTCGCGGCCAAGGCGACGCTCGAGATCGCCGGGCTCAAGCTCAAGGTCGATGTGGACGGCCAGATCACGCTGGAGTGACGTGCCGGCCACGCCAACCACGGCCAACCGTCGAGGGGCCCCATGTTTCGTTTTTTCGAGTCGCTGATCGACCCCTTTCCCGGGGCCGTGCCGGAGACGCCGCCTCGGCGACTGTTGGCCTTTCTTTGCCACTATTCGCGACCGCTGTTGCCCCTGCTAGTGGCGATGACGGTGCTCGCCGCGCTGGTGTCCGTCGTCGAGGTGGTGTTCTTCGCTTTCATGGGCGAGCTCGTCGATTGGCTTGCCGAAGCGGACCGGGCGAGCTTCTTCGCCGACCATGGTGGGCGCCTGCTGGGCATGGCGGCGCTGGCGCTGGTGGCCTTTCCTCTGTTGGTGCTCGGCAAGTCGCTGGTCACTCACCAGAGCCTCTTCGGCAATTACCCGATGCGGGTGCGCTGGCTGGCGCATCGCTACCTGCTCGAGCAGAGCCTGCCATTCTTTCAGGACGAATTCGCCGGGCGGGTCTCGCA
The DNA here is from genome assembly GCF_003268885.1 of Onishia taeanensis. GTDB lineage: Bacteria > Pseudomonadota > Gammaproteobacteria > Pseudomonadales > Halomonadaceae > Onishia > Onishia taeanensis_A. The sequence continues at coordinate 58,892 of NZ_QLSX01000005.1, read as the reverse complement.
AAAGGTCATGCAGACCGCGCTTGCCATCCGCGAGACGGTGGTCAAGCTGATGGATGTCTTCGTGTATGTGGTGGTCTATTTCACCGGTGCCCTGATACTGGTGGGGCGGAGCGAAGCCTGGTTGATGGCCCCGCTGGTGGTCTGGCTCTGCGGCTATCTGGTGCTGATGCGCGTTTTCGTGCCGCGACTCAAGCACATCTCGATGGCTCAGGCCGATGCGCGTGCCCATATGACCGGCCGTATCGTTGACAGCTATACCAATATTCAGACCCTCAAACTGTTCGCTCACACCCAGGCTGAGCAGACCTATGCGCGCGGTGCCATGGACGGCTTCATGGCCACGGTTCACCGCCAGATGCGACTGGTCACTCAGCTGACGGTCACCCTGCAGGCCCTGAACTCGCTGCTGCTGGTGTCCATGGCGGGGATCGCCATTCTGGCTTGGCACCAGTCATTGATCTCGCTGGGTGCCATCGCCGTTGCCATCGGCCTGGTGATGCGCCTGCGCATGATGTCCGACTGGATTCTGTGGGAAGTCGCGGGGTTGTTCGAGAACCTAGGCACCGTGCAGGACGGCATCAACACCATTGCTCAGGCCCAGACCGTCAGCGACGCTCCCGATGCGCCGGAGCTGAGCGTTGAGCAGGGCGAGGTTCGCTTCGACAAGGTGACCTTCTCCTATGGCCATGGCCCTCAGGTCGCCGATGGCGACGCGGCGCAGAACGATGCCCGGGAAGCCGCCGTCTTCGACAACCTGTCGCTGACGCTTCGCCCGGGGGAGCGAGTGGGGCTGGTGGGCTCCTCCGGTGCAGGCAAGTCGACCCTGGTCAACCTGCTGCTGCGCTTCTTCGATATCAACGAAGGACGCATTCTGATAGACGGCCAGAATATCGCCGGGGTGACCCAGGCCTCTCTGCGCCGCCAGATCGGCATGGTGACCCAGGACACCTCGCTACTGCATCGCTCGATTCGCGACAACATTCGCTACGGTCGTCCGGATGCCAGCGAGGAAGAGATCATCGAAGCGGCTAGGCGCGCCCATGCGGATACCTTCATTCGCCAGGCCTCCGACCCTCAGGGCCGCACCGGCTTCGATGCCCATGTTGGCGAACGCGGCGTCAAGCTGTCCGGCGGCCAGCGTCAGCGAATCGCCATCGCTCGGGTGCTGCTCAAGGATGCGCCGATTCTGGTGCTCGACGAGGCCACCTCGGCGCTGGATTCGGAGGTCGAGGCGGCCATTCAGGAGCAGCTCTACGCGCTGATGGAGGGCAAGACGGTGATTGCCATTGCCCATCGGCTCTCGACCATCGCCATGCTCGATCGGCTGGTGGTCATGGAGCAGGGGCGTATCGTCGAGTCTGGCACCCATCACGAACTGCTCGCCCATGGCGGCACCTATGCCGGTCTCTGGCAACGCCAGTCGGGTGGTTTTCTGGGGCTCGATGTCCCCGCAGAGCCATCACCGCTCAGAACCGGTGATGCGACAGCCGCAGAGCTGTCGACGGGCCGTGACTGAGGAGAGACAAAGCCTCGATCAAGGATTCAACCAGCCGCAACGGAGAGCAGCATCCATTGATTTCAACTCTGACTTCAACCCTGACTTCAACCCGGCCTTCATCTTCGTCCTTACCTTCAGAACAGGAAGGGGCCATGCCGCCGGCGATCAGCGTCACCGATCTGTCCAAGACCTATGCCTCAGGGTTTCAGGCGCTCACCGGGGTGAACCTCGACGTAAAGGCCGGGGAGATATTTGCCCTGCTGGGGCCCAATGGTGCTGGCAAGACCACCCTGATCAGCGTCATCTGCGGCCTGGTCAACCCCACGTCAGGGACTGTGCTGGTCGATGGCCATGACAATATCCGTGACTATCGGGCGGCCCGAGCGAGGATTGGCCTGGTGCCTCAGGAACTGACCAACGAGGCCTTCGAGACGGTATGGAATTCGGTGAGTTTCAGTCGTGGCCTCTTTGGCAAGGCCCCCGATCCCGCTCATATCGAGCGAGTACTGCGCTCCCTGGCGCTGTGGGAAAAGCGTAACAACCGCTTGATCACCCTTTCCGGGGGGATGAAGCGGCGGGTGCTGATCGCCAAGGCACTGTCGCATGAGCCGCAAATCCTCTTTCTCGACGAGCCCACCGCCGGGGTCGATGTCGAGCTGCGTCGAGAAATGTGGGAGGTGGTGCGAGGCCTTCGCGAGAGCGGGGTGACTATCATCCTCACCACTCACTACATCGAGGAAGCCGAGGAAATGGCTGATCGTATCGGCGTGATTCAGCGCGGTGAGATCATCCTGGTCGAAGACAAGCAGACCCTGATGCAGAGCCTTGGGCGCAAGCAGCTGACCCTGCAATTGCTCGAGCCGCTGGTCTCGCTGCCCAATGCCCTGTCCGGTTATCCGCTGACGCTCTCCGACGACGGCCATGAGCTGGTCTATCGCTACGACACTCAGCAGGATCACACCGGCATCGCTGGCATGCTCGAGGAGCTGAGGAAGGCCGGCATTCAGTTCAAGGACCTGCATACCCAGCAGAGCTCGCTCGAGGACATTTTTGTCAGCCTGGTAAGGGAGAACCCATGAATCTTCGCGGCATGGCGGCCATCTACCGATCAGAAATGGCTCGCACCCGGCGCACGCTGCTGCAGAGCATCGTCTCGCCTGTTCTCTCGACGTCCCTTTATTTCGTGGTGTTCGGCTCGGCGATCGGCTCGCGGATCACCGAAGTGGCGGGCATCAGCTACGGCGCCTTCATCGTGCCGGGGCTGATCATGCTGATGCTGCTGACCCAGAGCGTCTCGAATGCCTCCTTCGGGATCTTTTTTCCCCGCTTCTCGGGCAGCATTTACGAGCTGCTCTCGGCGCCGGTGTCCTATATGGAGATCGTGATGGGCTACGTAGGCGCCGCAGCCAGCAAGTCGATTCTCTTGGGCCTGATCATTCTGGGGACAGCGGGGCTCTTCGTACCCCTCGAGATCGCCCATCCGTTCTGGATGCTGCTGTTTCTGGTTCTGACGGCGTTTACCTTCAGTCTGCTCGGTTTCATCATTGGCATCTGGGCCGAAGGGTTTGATCGACTGCAGCTGGTGCCGCTGCTGGTGATCACACCGCTGACCTTTCTTGGTGGCACCTTTTACTCCATCGACATGCTGCCGCCGTTCTGGCAGGGCGTGACGCTCCTCAATCCGGTGGTTTACCTGGTCAGCGGCTTTCGCTGGAGCTTCTATGGGGTCGGCGATGTCAGCCTGGCGGCGAGCCTCGCTGTGGTGGTGGCCTTCCTGGCAGTGAGCCTTGCGGTGGTGAGCTGGATGTTTCGCAGTGGTTATCGGCTCAAGCCCTAGGTGGCTCAAGGTCGGCTGCTGAACTTCTCCATTGCGCTGCCGGTCGCAGTCGGTGAGGGCACGATGACGTCCTCGTATCAATCCTAGGAGACCAACCCATGCTTGAGGCCATTCAGCAGTTCTTTCACCGCACCCTGGTTACCGCCGGTGAGGAGGAAGGGCCGACCCTAGAGCTCGCGACTGCCGCACTGCTGTGCGAAGTGGTACGTGCCGACTACCATCATGATCGCCGTGAGCTCGATGCCCTGCGCAGTATGCTGCTGCGTCATTTCTCGCTCGACGAGGCCGCGGTGGACGAGTTGATGACACTGGCGCGGCAGGAAGTCGAGCATGCCGTGGATCACTATCAGTTCGTGAGTCTGATCAAGGATCGCTACGGCTATGAGCAGCGGGCGGAATTGATCCGCCTGATGTGGCAGCTGGCCTATGCTGATGGCGAGCTGAGCCCGCTGGAGGAGCATCGTATTCGGCGCCTGGCCGATCTGCTGTATGTCAGGCACAGCGATTTCATTCGCGCCAAACTCAGCGTGCAGGAGGTCCTCAGCGGGTCCCACTGACGGCGTCACGGGGCGGGTCCTGGTACCAGGGCAGATTAGCGCGGTCGTTGCGCTCAAGCTCGGCGATCACCTGCCCACCCAGCAGCAGGATGATGGCGCCGACCTCGAGGCTCAGCAGTACAATGACGATGGTGGCAAGCGAGCCATAAACCGCATTGACCAGCGACAGGTTGGCGAAATAGACCACTAGCAGCTGCCGGACTCCCTCCCAGAGAAGCGCCGCCACAAAGCCGCCGACCAGCGCCCTGCGCAGTGCAATATGCACCACCGGCAGCACCTTGTAGATGGCGCTGAACATGGCAAATAGGCCGAAGAAACTGATCAGATTGAGGGCCGGCTCCGAGAGGCTCGCCAGCGGCAGGTTGACGCCGAAGACGGCCAGCATGGCGTTGTTGAAGGCGCCGATCATTGATACCAGCAGGGTGAGGGCCAGAAGCCCGGTGCCCAGCACCAGAATAAAGGCATAGGGCAGCAGCACGGAGACCCAGACACTGCGTTTCGCCTGGTAGTCAGGCTGATGGAAGATGATCGCCATGCAGTCCTCGATCATGCGAAAGGCGAAGGAGCTGAAAATCAGCAGTACCGGAATACCGAACAGTCCGATGGCATCCCGCGATTCCAGCAGCGCCTGCACCGCATCGAGCAGGACGCTGGCATGTGCTGGCGTCAGGTGACGCGCCTGGATCGACAGCACCTCGAGCAGATGCTGCTCGTCGGCTACGTGGGTCAGCAGCACGCAGAGCAGCGCAAAAAGTGGCACGATCGACAGCAGAACGTTATAGCCCACGCCGCCGGCCAGCAGGATGCCCCGGTTACGAAAGAAAGCCATCAGCACCCGCCAGGCGAAATGCGCCAAGCGAGGAATCAGGCGGGGCAGGGCGGCGAGGTGACTCGGCATGCACAACGTCCTTGTGAGGTCGGCGAGTGGAGCAATCAGTGCCATCATAAGCGCAGCGGGACACCCACGGCCATCCGGGCGGCCTCACCAGCTGTGTCAGGAGGAGAGCCAGCTGTGTCAGGAGGAGAATACGTGGCAGCCGATACCCAAAACCTGCTGGTCTACGATGGCCAGTGTCCCTTTTGCACCCGCTATGTGCGTTGGATGCGGCTGAAAGACACCGTGGGCGAGATGCGTCTGGTCGATGCCCGTGGCGATGACCCGGTGGTCGACCAGGTGAGGGCCCTCGGCTTCGATCTCGATCAGGGCATGGTGCTGCACCTGGATGCGCAGTGGTATCACGGCGCCGAGGCGCTGCGGGTGCTGGCAATGTTGAGCAGTCCGGTGGGCGTCTTCAACCGACTGAATCGCCACCTTTTTAGCGGCCAGTGGCGTGCCAGGAGCTGGTATCCACTGCTGCGCGCCCTGCGTCATCTTGCGCTTTGGCTGCTGCGCCGCCCGCCGCTGCGCCACCCGCGAAGCGCCTCGAGCCCCTGTCAGGGTGGAGAAGATGAAGATCGTTGAGGCGCGCTCATCGCCGTATGGGTGTCTATGCGTTGATATATCCACGACCCAGCCAGGAGCTAGCCGATGATCGTCAACTGTGTCGCCTATGAACACGGGCATCGCCAGCGGGATATCCACACCGATGACATCGCCGAGGCCATGCAGCATCCCGACTGCTTCGTGTGGGTCGCCTTGCATGACCCGGACCCCGAGGAGTTCCGGCGCTTTGAGGAGATCTTCGACTTGCATGAGCTGGCCGTCGAAGATGCCCTTCACGGTCAGCAGCGTCCCAAGATCGAGGAGTATGGCAAGGCGCTTTTTTGCATCATGCGCCCGATTACCCTGGTCGATGGCGAATTCGATGAGGGCGAGGTGGCGGTGTTTCTCGGCGAGCGCTATGTGCTGTCGGTTCGCCAGCATGCCACCCAAGGCTTTCTTGGCGTGCGCGCGCGCTGCGAACGGGAGCCTCATCTGCTGCAGCAGGGGCCTGCCTTCGTGCTCTATGCGCTGCTGGATGCGGTGGTGGATCGCTACTTTCCGGTGGTCGAGTCGCTGGAAAATGAACTCGAGGATATCGAGGATCAGATCTTCATCCGGGGCACAGCGCGCATGAGTCTCGAGCGCCTCTACCAGCTCAAGCGCCGCACCATGTTGTTGAAGCACGCCGTGACGCCGTTGGCCGAGGCCACGGCCCATCTAATCGGCGGTCGCGTGCCGGCGCTGTGCCTCAACACCCGCGAATACTTCCGCGACGTGTATGATCACCTGCACCGCATCGAGGTCGGGGTCGACACCATTCGCGAGACGATCATCACGGCCATCCAGGTCAACCTGTCGATGGTCGCCATCGATGAAAGCGAGGTGCACAAGCGGCTTGCCGCCTGGGCGGCGATCTTTGCCGTGGCGACCATCCTGGCCGGTATATGGGGAATGAATTTCAAGCACATGCCAGAGCTGGACTGGCGGCTCGGCTACCCCCTCGCTCTGTCGATCATGGGGCTTGCCTGCGGGGTTCTGCATTGGCGGTTTCGCCGGGCGGGCTGGCTATAGGTCGATGGAGAGCATCAATACATCAACGCCGGATATCCACGCTGGATACCCTCGCTGTATAAACACGCCGGATACAAGGACTCACGTTAATGCTGGAAGTATCGCGACAGATTGTGATCAACGACGACGAACTGGAGCTGCAGGCAGTTCGCGCCCAGGGCGCCGGCGGGCAGAACGTCAACAAGGTCGCTTCGGCGATTCATCTGCGTTTCGATATTCGTGCCTCTCATCTGCCGGAAGGCGTCAAGGAGCAGCTTTTGGCGCTTCGGGACAAGCGCATCAGCCGCGACGGCGTGGTGATCATCAAGGCCCAGGAGCACCGCACTCAGGAGCGTAATCGCCAGGAGGCGCTGGCGCGACTCAAGTCACTGATCAAGCGCGTGCTTTACGCCCCCAAGAAACGCGTTCCCACTCGCCCCAGCAAGGGCGCCAAGAAGCGACGCATCGAACAGAAGAAACAGCGCGGCAAGCACAAGGCCCTGCGTGGCAAGGTGAGTCGCCAGGCCATCGACTGATCCTGCTGCATGGCAGTCAACGCTGGTATCCCCTATCTTGTAGGCTCGGCCCGGACGGCTAGCGTCCGGGACTGCGATGGTTCAATTGCCTCGCTGATAATCAATCAGTCGGGCTGACAGGAGACGATAAGATGGCGGATCAATCGGTAGGTGAACTACTGAAAGACAACCGGGTCAAGGCGCTGGTGGTTGTGCTGGTGCTGGTGGTGCTCTATGCCTTCTACGCCAGCTCCAGTGCCAGCAGCGAGCGTGAGCAGCTCGAAGCCAGAGTGGCAGAGCTTGAAAGCGAACGGCAGACACTGAGCGACCGTGTCGCCTCCTTCAGCGAGACCTATGATTCCATTGACGCTGCAGAGGCGGCTCTTTCTGACCTGAACAGCCAGGTTGAAGCCGCCAAGACGCGTCTGGCGACCCTCGAGGAAAGTGTCAGCGAAGCGCAGTCCCGTCAGGATGCCATGACCTCGACCCTCGAAGAACGCCAGGCGCAGATCGATGAGCTGGATGCCACGATCGCCTCGCGTCAGGCCGAGTACGAGACCCTTTCCGATCAGGTAGAGCAGGCCGTCAAGGACCGCGATGAGGCCCAGGCGACCCTCGAAGAGAGCCGCAGTGCCATTGCCGATGCCGAAGGACGTCAGGCAGAGCTCGAAAGCAACATCGCGTCACTGCAAGAGCGTCGCGACGCACTCGAGCAGGAAATTGCCAGCCGCGAAGAGCAGTCAGCCTCGTTGGAGGGCAAGATCGCGGCCGCCGAGCAGTCCTTTGCCCATGTCGATGAAAACCTGACCCAAGCTCTCAATGAGCTCGACGCTACTCAGCAGCAGCGCGACAGCCTGCAAACGGAGATTGCTGACCTGAGCGATCAGGCCGATGCGCGTCGGAATCAGCTGGATCGTCTTGAGGCGCAGCTCGCCGAATGGCGTGACGAGCTAAGCCAGGTCTCTGTAGGGTCCTCTGCGTCTATGGATTCCTCTGAGTCCAATGGAGCCTCTGCGTCTATGGATTCCTCTGAGTCCAAGGGAGCTTCTGAGTCCAAGGGAGCCTCTGAGACTAGCGCTGAGAGTAATGACAAGAGTAATGGCGGTAGCGCCGAAGCGAGCGATGCTTCGGGCACGGCTGCGGCGAATGATGCCACTGCGACAAGCGACAAGGCCGCCAGCGCGAGCCAGCAGGAAGCGGATCAAGCAAAAGCCGCCGAAGAACAGAGCAACCAGACCGAGATCAAGCAGGAGCCGGAGGCTGCTGAATGATCCCAGGGCGCTCGCACTAGGCGGAGGAGTATCGCCACCGCGAGCGGCTGAACCTTAGCAGGTGAAACCATTACCGCATGTGACACGGCCCCCGCACGGGGGCCGTGTCGTATCTAAGGTATGGTTCTTCTCTAATATTGAACATCTCTAATTAGGGTTCCGCGGTGTCACCAGATGCCGATGACGCTCTTGCCAGTAGCGCAATCACCTCTTCATCACTGGTCTGCCCGAAGGTCTGGTACCACTGGCCCACCGACATGAATGCGTGCGGCGCGTGCAGGCAAACGACCCGGTCGGCGAGTGTGGCGATCTCGGCGAGGCTGTCGGCGGCCGCCACCGGCACAGCCACCACTAATTCTCCGGGTGCGTCTTCCCGCAGGGCCTCCACGGCAGCCTGCATGGTAGCCCCGGTGGCCAGGCCGTCGTCGACCACGATCACGCTGCGCCCGGTGATGCGTGGTAGAGGTCGGTGACCTCGATAGGCTAACTCGCGTCGTTTCAGCTCACGGGTCTCGTCGGCAATGATAGCGTTGAGTCGCTCCTGACTGACGCGTAGGCGCGCGATCAGGGGATGATTCAGGATGCAGATGCCGTTACTGGCAATGGCCCCCATGGCAAGCTCCGGTTGCCAGGGCACACCCAGCTTGCGCACTACCAGCACATCGAGCTCGCCGCCCAGTGCCTGCGCCACCTCGAAGGCCACCGGCACACCGCCGCGAGGCAGGCCAAGGACCAGTGGTTGGCGATAGTCACGCAGCGCGGTGGCGAGCTGCCAACCGGCATCTTGGCGGTCTCGGAAGAGCATTTCATATCCGTCTTGAAGGGCTTCCGCTTTAGCGTAGGACAAAGCGTAGGGCAGGGTATTGGGCAGGGTATTGGCCAGAGTCTAGATCAGGGGGGATCAGAGCTTAAGTCAGGGTTTGGACCAGACGTTAGATCAGTGGGCAGAGGTTAGGGCAGAGGCTAGGTCAGAAACTGGGGGTAAACGATGCCTCGTTTATGCGCCGTGACCTGCATAGACATCCGCGGGTGAAAAGTTGACTAGTCCGCTTGGGATTGGCCGGGCCACGCGGGTTATACTCGCGCCATGGCGGCATGCGATGCCGACGATCAATGACACAGGAGTAGATCGTAATGGAGGGTGTAAAGCATATCGTCGCCGTGGCGTCGGGCAAGGGTGGCGTTGGCAAGTCCACTGTAACCGCCAACCTGGCGTTGGCGATGGCGGCAGAAGGCTATCGAGTCGGCCTGCTGGATGCCGATATCTATGGCCCCAGCCAGGCCCAGATGCTGGGCATCGGTGAGGGCGTGCGTCCGCATCAGGTGGGGGATAACCAATTCGCCCCTCTCGAGGCTCATGGCATCCAGGCGATGTCGATGGCCTTCCTGGTCGATACCACTGAGCCGATGGTGTGGCGCGGACCCATGGTCGCCGGTGCCTTTCAACAGATGCTCAATCAGACCGCCTGGGATGATCTCGACTATCTGTTCATCGACATGCCGCCGGGTACCGGCGACATCCAGCTGACGCTGGCTCAGAAGGTCGAGGTCGACGGGGCGGTGATCGTCACTACGCCGCAGGACATCGCGTTGCTGGACGCGCGCAAGGGCATCGAGATGTTCCGCAAGGTCAATGTGCCGGTGCTGGGCATCGTCGAAAACATGAGCCTGCATGTCTGCTCGGAGTGCGGCCATCAGGAGCCGATCTTCGGCGCCGGCGGTGGCGAGCGCATTGCCGCTCAGTATGAGACCACGCTGCTGGGCCAACTGCCGCTGAGTCTGGGCATCCGCGAACAGGCGGATGGCGGCCGTCCTACCGTGGTCGCCGAGCCTGAGGGCGACGTGGCGCAAACCTTCCGCAAGGTGGCGCGTGCCGTGGTCGAGGGCGTTACCGCCCAGCAGGCCGAGGGGCCGAACATCTCCTTCGGCGACTAGATCGGCACAAGCCATAAGCTGGTTCATGAAACCCGGCCATGAGGGCTTGCCGCTCGCAAGTCTTTTGGAACGCCGTCAGGGCCGTTATGATAGCGGCCCTGTTTTTTGCCCTTCACCCTCGACGCACCTCAAGGAATCCCCGATGAGCATCAAGTCCGATAACTGGATCCGTCGCATGGCCGCCAGTGACGCCATGATCGAACCGTTCATGGAGGATCAGGTGCGTTACGTCAACGAGCAGCGGGTGATCTCCTACGGCACGTCAAGCTACGGCTACGACGTGCGCTGCTCCGACGAGTTCAAGGTTTTCACCAACATCCATTCGGCGGTCGTCGACCCGAAAGCCTTCGACGAGAAGAGCTTCGTTGATGTCAAAGGCGATGTCTGCGTGATCCCGCCCAACTCCTTTGCCCTGGCCCGCACCATCGAGTACTTCCGCATCCCGCGCAATGTGCTGACTATCTGCCTAGGCAAGTCGACCTATGCCCGTTGCGGCATCATCGTCAATGTCACGCCCCTGGAGCCGGAATGGGAAGGGCATGTGACGCTCGAATTTTCCAACACCACCAATCTGCCGGCCAAGATCTACGCCAACGAGGGCGTGGCGCAGATGCTGTTCCTGGAATCCGATGAGGTCTGCGAGACCTCTTACAAGGACCGGGGCGGCAAATACATGGGGCAGCGTGGTGTCACCCTGCCGCGGACCTGATACCCCGCCACGGATTGGCTGGCGACACAGCAAAGCCGGGCTTTTAAGCCCGGCTTTTTGATGTCTGCAAGAGACGGATTAGAACTGCTGGCCATCCACCGCCGGCAGGCAGACCACGCTGTGGCCCGGCATGGGTTCGAGAGGCCCGCTAAAGTGGCGATTCAGCTCTGGCAGCAGCTCTCGCACGCAGCGCAGGAACAGTTCGGTGACCGGCGAGGGCGGCCGGTCCTTGGGGTAGACGGTGCACCAGGACCGCTTGAGCGGAAAGCCGGGCAGCTTGGGCGATGCCAGCAGGCCGGAGGCGATTTCCAACTGCACGGCTAGTCGCGGCAATACCGCAACGCCCAGGTGCGCCATGATCCCCTGCTTGATCGCCTCGTTGGTGCCAAGCTCGATGGTATGCGGCAGCGACACCCGCTCCCTGGCGGCGAACTCCTCGAAGGCGGTTCGCGTCCCGGAGCCGGGTTCGCGCATCAGCACGTAGTGACGCGCAAAATCTTCAAGGCTCGGTTTGTCGGCCGTCAGCAGCGGATGGCCCGGCCAGACTACCGGGATCATCTCGTTGTCGAGGATCGGCATGAAGGCCAGCTGGGCATCTTGCGGCACCATGCCCATGATCACCAGGTCGTCACGCCGTTCGGCCAGGCGCTCGAGGGCCTGGCTGCGGTTGCAGACGCGCAGGCGAATGGTGACTTCCGGGTAGCGGGCGCGAAACCGGGCCAGAATATGGGGGACCACGTACTGGGCGGTGGAAACCGCGGCCAGGTTGAGCTCGCCGCGAATGGTACCGGCGATCTCGGAGAGCTCCATCTGGAGGCTCGATACCTGGCCGAAGATCGAGGTCACCGAGGCGGCCAGCGCATCGGCGGCTGGCAGTACGTGCAGGGTCTTGCCGGCATACTTGAACAGCGGCTGCTCCAGCGCCTGCTCGAGCTGTCGGATCTGGGCGCTCACCGCGGGCTGGGTGAGGCCTAGCTGCTCGGCGGCCCGGGAGTACGACTGCTGGCGATGCACGGCCTGAAAGACCTGCAACTGACGAAACGTCAGGCGATTGAGCAGACTGGGTCGAGTCATCGGCATTCCCGCAAAGGTCTAGCTATAAGGTATAGCTTATAGGTTGGCAAAAAAATATCAATTTTTCTATTGGTTCGACACCCGGTAGCGTGAAAAAACGTTCTGCACGGGGGTAGCTGGATACCCGTGAGCCGCTGGAAGAGCAATGGGAAGGAAGAGATGTCGACCTTCCGGGGGCTCTCGAGTGTTTCGCAGGCCCGCTCAGGACGCAACCCGTCACCCTGGAGGTTCGACCCGTGTTCCAGAAACTGTTGATTGCTAACCGCGGCGAGATCGCCGTTCGCATCGAGCGGGCCTGTGCCGAGCTGGGCATTCGCTCGGTGGCTATTTACACCGAGCCCGACCGCTTTGCCCTGCACGTCAAGCGCGCCGATGAGGCTTATCAGGTCGGCGATGACCCCCTCGAGGGCTACCTTGATCCAAGGCGTCTAGTCGACCTTGCCCGTGAAACCGGCTGTGACGCCATCCATCCCGGCTATGGATTTCTTTCCGAAAACCATGAGTTTGCCCGCATCTGCGAGGACGCCGGCATCGCTTTTGTCGGTCCGAGCTCCGAGGTCATCGCCCGCATGGGCGACAAGACCGCCGCCCGGCGCGCCATGCGCGATGCAGGAGTCCCGGTCACCCCTGGCTCAGAGGGCAATCTGGCAGACTGTGCCGCCGCTCTTGTCGAAGCCGAACGCATCGGCTATCCGGTCATGCTCAAGGCGACCTCTGGCGGCGGTGGCCGAGGCATTCGCCGCTGCGACAGTGCAGACCAGCTCGAGCAGGCCTGGGAGCGAGTGGTGTCCGAGGCCACCAAGGCCTTCGGCTCTGCCGATGTGTTTCTCGAGAAGTGCGTGGTCGACCCGCATCACATCGAGGTACAGATCCTCGCCGACAAGCATGGCAGCGTGATCCATCTCTTCGAGCGTGACTGCTCCATTCAGCGGCGTAATCAGAAACTGATCGAGATCGCCCCCAGCCCCCAGCTGACCCCCGAGCAGCGCGCCTATGTCGGCGAGCTAGGCGTACGCGCGGCCAAGGCCGTGGGCTATGAAAACGCCGGCACCGTGGAGTTCCTGGTCAAGGGCAACGAGATCTACTTCATGGAGATGAACACCCGGGTCCAGGTCGAGCACACCATTACCGAAGCCATCACCGGGGTGGATATCGTCCGTGAGCAGCTGCGTATCGCCAGCGGCCACAAGTTGTCCTTTCGCCAGGAAGACATCTACTACCACGGCTATGCGATCCAGTTCCGCATTAACGCCGAAGACCCCAAGAATGACTTTCTGCCGTCTTTCGGGCGCATCACGCGCTACTACGCACCGGGTGGCCCCGGGGTGCGCACCGATACCGCCATCTATACCGGCTACCAGATTCCCCCTTACTTCGACTCGCTGTGCCTGAAGCTGGTGGTCTGGGGGCTGACCTGGGAAGAGACCCTCGATCGAGGCATCCGGGCGCTCAACGACATGCGTCTGCAAGGCGTAAAGACCACGGCCCCCTACTACGAGGAGATCCTGCGTCATGCAGACTTCCGTAGCGGGCATTTCGATACCGGTTTCGTGCCGGCCCATCCCGAGCTCTTGCAGTACTCGGTCAAGCGCAACCCCGAAGAGGCGGCCCTGGTGATTGCCGCCGCCATTGCCGCTCACGCCGGCCTCTAAGGAGAACCTCATGACAACGACAACTGCTTCCTCTGCCGCCGCCGATGCCGTCAGTATCACCGACGTGGTGCTGCGCGATGGTCATCAGTCGCTGATTGCCACCCGCCTGCGTACCGAGGACATGCTGCCGGTGTGTCCTGCACTGGATGCCATCGGCTTCCATTCGCTGGAAGTCTGGGGCGGGGCGACCTTCGATGCCTGTGTGCGCTTTCTCAAGGAAGACCCCTGGCAGCGGCTGGTGCAGCTCAAGGAAGCGCTGCCCAACACCCCATTGCAGATGCTACTGAGGGGCCAGAACCTGCTCGGCTACCGTCACTATGCCGATGACGTGGTGGAGCGCTTCGTCGCCAAGTCCGCCGATAACGGCATCGACATCTTTCGGGTCTTCGATGCCCTCAATGACCTGCGCAACCTGGAAACCGCCATGCGCGCGGTCAAGGCCAGCGGCAAGCATGCCCAGGGCACGCTCTGCTATACGGTCAGCCCGGTGCACACGCTTGAGCGCTTCGTCGCGGACGCCCGTCGCCTGGTCGATATGGGCGCCGATTCTATCGCCATCAAGGACATGGCCGGCCTGCTGACACCCTATGCGACTCAGGAGCTGGTGGCAGCGCTGGTGGAGGCCGTCGAGGTGCCGGTGCATCTTCATGCCCACGCGACGTCCGGACTGGCGTCCCAGTGCCACCTCAAGGCCGTTGAGGCCGGCTGTCGGCATATCGACACCTGCAACTCGGCCTTTGCCGGCGGGACAAGCCACCCGTCCACCGAGGCCATGGTGGCAGCCTTCAAGGACACGCCCTTTGATACCGGCCTCGACCTTGAAGCCATCAAGGCCGTGGGTGATCAGCTGCGTGAGGTGCGCAAGAAGTACGCTGGCTACGAGAGCGAGTTCACCCGCGAGGACGTGGCGGTACAGATCAATCAGGTGCCTGGTGGCATGATGTCTAACCTGGCCAACCAGTTGAAGGAGCAGAACGCCCTGTCGCAGATCCGCGAGGTCTTCGCCGAGATTCCGCGGGTACGCGCTGACCTCGGCTATCCGCCGCTGGTCACTCCGACGTCACAGATTGTCGGCACCCAGGCCGTGATGAATGTGCTCACCGGCAGTCGCTACAAGTCGATCACCAACGAGGTCAAACGCTATCTGCTGGGCGGCTATGGCCAGCCGCCGGCAGCGGTGGACGAGGGGCTAAGGAAGCGGGCGGTCGGCAACCAGCAGATCGAGGAAGGGCGCCCGGCCGACCAGTTGGACCCCGAGATGGCGCGTCTTACCGCCGACATCGGTGAGCTCGCCGAGGGTGAGGAAGACGTGCTGACCTATGCCATGTTCCCGGACCTGGGGCGCGACTTTCTCCAGGGGCGTCGTGACGGCACGCTGGTGCCGGAGCCGATGCCGGCACCGGTGGCGAGCGATGCCCAGCGACCGGTCACCGAGGCCACGCCGACCGAGTTCGTGATCGACGTGCACGGTGAGTCCTACGAAGTGCAGATCACCGGCGTGGGCAGCGATGCCGGCGGCAAACGTCAGGTCTACCTGACCCTAGATGGCATGCCGGAGTCGGTGGTCTTCGAGGCCCGCGACAGCTATGACGCTGGCGCCGGTGGCAAGGGCGGTCGTGCTCGCGCCACTGGCAAGGGGCACGTGACCACCGCCATGCCGGGCAATATCGTCGAGGTGCTGGTGGCCGTTGGCGACAGCGTCGAAGCGGGCCAGCCGGTGCTGATCAGCGAAGCCATGAAGATGGAGACCGAGGTGCATGCCCGCCAGGCCGGCAGCGTGGTGGCGATTCACGTGGCCAAGGGCGACCGGGTGACGCCGGGCGAGGTGCTGATCGAGATCGAGTGATCCCGGCTCTCCGGCGCCGCTGGCCGGCGCTGGGGAATCGTGCAGTAGAGAGCCGTGCAGTAGAGAGCCAATAGAGGAGAGCCGATAGTGGAAGGCGCTCGCGGGCGAGATGGCCGCGAGCGCCTGCTGGCACGGTCTCGAGTGCTTGGTTTCGAGTACTTGGTTTCGAGTGCTTGGTCGAGTACTTAGTCCCGCGGGCTGGCGCTGATCTTGTGGATGGCCAGGTCCGCGCCCATGAACTCATCCTCCTGGCTGAGGCGTATGCCAACCGCGGCCTTGATTCCGCCGTAGATCGCCAACCCCGAGGCGACTGCCAGTCCGATCCCCAGTAGCGTGCCGATCAGTTGGGCCGCCAGGCTCACCCCGCCGACCCCGCCCAGGGCGGCCTGACCGAAGATCCCCGCCGCAATGGCTCCCCAGGCCCCGCAGATCCCGTGCAGTGGCCAGACGCCCAGCACGTCATCGATCTTCCAGCGATTCTGGGTCAGGGTGAACATCACCACGAAGAGACCGCCGCCTATAGCGCCGGTGGCCAGCGCCCCCAGCGGATGCATCAGATCGGAACCGGCGCACACCGCGACCAGTCCGGCCAGCGGGCCATTATGGATGAAGCCCGGGTCATTTCGCCCCAGCAGCATGGCCGCCAGGATGCCGCCTACCATGGCCATCAGCGAATTGACCGCCACCAGGCCACTGATGCCGTCCAGCGTCTGAGCCGACATCACGTTGAAGCCGAACCAGCCCACCGTCAGTGTCCAGGACCCCAGGGCCAGGAAGGGGATGCTGGAAGGAGGGTGCGCGGCCACGGCATCCTTGTGCGGGTAGCGGCCGCGGCGAGCGCCCAGCAGCAGCACGGCCATCAGGGCTACCCAGCCGCCGAAGCCATGCACGACCATCGAACCGGCGAAGTCATGAAAGCCATGCCCGAAGGTCATTGCCAGCCATGCCTGAAGGCCCAGGTTGCCGTTCCAGACGATGCCCTCGAAAAAGGGGTAGGCTAGCGCCACCAGCAGCAGCGTGGCGGTGAACTGCGGATAGAAACGCGCGCGCTCGGCGATGCCACCGGAGATGATGGCAGGGATGGCGGCGGCGAAGGTCAGCAGGAAGAAGAACTTGACCAGCTCGTAGCCGTTGTTGACAGCGAGCGTGGTCGCATCGTCGAAGAAGCCGGTCCCGTAGGCCACGGCGTAGCCCACGGTAAAGTAGGCAAGCGTCGAGGCGGCGAAGTCGGTGATGATCTTGACCAGGGCATTGACCTGGTTCTTGCTGCGAACGGTGCCTACCTCGAGAAAGGCGAAGCCTGCATGCATGGCGAGAACCATGCAGGCACCCAGCAGCAGAAAGAGAACGTCGGCACTGGAAGGTGTCATGGCGTACCCAAATTAGCGTGTTATAGGTGATGGCCGGATTACTTTGGTGCGTAAACCGGCCGGCATTTTCGGGCGTTAGCCCGGCACTACGGGCGGATGAGCCCGTGAGGTGCAACGCTATTGGGTATGCACTATTTGTGCCGATCAAGATAAAGATATTAAAACAGTGACTTATTGCCATAAGCACTTGCGGTACGGCTTTTTAGTGCCTTATTAGCGTGCATTGAGGTCACATCGATGAGTCTTTTTGGTGCAACGCCGGTAATGCGTGGTGCGTTGCCCGGAACCACTGCTTTGAAACGACTGCTTCGAAACCACACCTTTGAAACCATTCCTTTGAAACCTGAATTCAAGCAATAAGCGCAGCACCTGCGGTACCCAGAACTCCTGAGTATTCCCCCAGAAACACCTGTGCCAGTGTCCGATACCCGAGGCGCTTTCGAGGGCGGTCATTCAGCTTCTCAACCACCTTACGCAGCTCGGCGTCGGTGACCTGCCGGAAGTCCGTCCCCTTGGGAGAGTACTGCCGTATCAAGCCGTTGGTGTTCTTGTTGCTTCCTCGCTGGCCGGAGCAGTAGGGATCACAGAAGTAGATGGAGGCAGTCAAAGCCTTGGTGAATCGCCCCGGGTATTCTAGACACCCGTCAGGCTCTGGGTGCCGTCCAGACCATGCCTCTTGTCGTCGTGGAGGTCATATGCTGGCCCAGCTCCGGAGGCGAATTCCACACCCAACGACGAAGAGCCCTATTTTGCCTTATGTCCTAGAACATCAGTTTCGCCTTTCTTTGATTGCTTGGCCGCTTTCTTTTCCTTTGCGGTTAAAAGCGGCTTCTTTTTAATATCCCTTTTTTGTCCTGTCCTCATTCTCTTTGCCTATGTTAATAATTGCATGAGCCTAAAGTTAGTTTTAGCCAACCTGAGGCTTTTTCCTAAGCATCGATAGCTGAGATTCCGATGCGTACAGATGCCAGTATGGTCCTGATCACGAACAACTGAAAGCGTTTATTATCTTTTGCAAGCGTGTGTTTTTGTGTGATGGTTAATTTATATAAATTAGAAGACCAGGTTTTATTTTGTCGTAATGCTATGATATGTATAGAGACAGTATTTAAGTAGGCCGGCCTGGGCCCCACTGTCAGGTTAGTTGGAAGCTCAGTGGCTGTTACATTCTGAACTCTAACGGGGAGAGATGAGGTTCCGGTGAAGAACTCCGACGAGCGCCGGGAAGCCATCTGGAAGAAACTGCTCCCGCCGCATAATCTAGCTGAGGTGGCCACGATTGCTGGGTAAGGTCAAACAGCTGGTGAGGCGCTGGCTATCCGTTTGCGCTCGTTCTGCTAGCATGGATTAAAACCGCTGAATGGAAGCCTGAGCCGGGGTTTGAATGGAAAATCGACCTAACTGGCATGAGCTGTCACAGGACAAGGTGCTCTCCGAACTGGAGACCACGCCAGCTGGGCTAAGCGACGACGAAGCGTCGGCTAGGCTCGACATTCATGGTGCCAACCGGCTGCCCCAGCCTCCCGGGCGCAGTCTGCTGCGGCGGCTCCTATCCCATTTCAACAACATCCTGATCTACGTTCTGCTCGGTGCGGCAGTCATTACCGGCTTGCTTCAGCACTGGCTGGACATGTCCGTGATTCTGGCGGTGGTTATCGTCAACGCCGTTATCGGTCTGGTCCAGGAAGGCAAGGCCGAAAAAGCGATGGATGCCATCCGTCACATGCTGGCGCTGCGGGCGGCCGTGCTGCGGGGTGGCCAACGGTGAAGTGGACCCCGAAATTCGGACCAGGCGCTAAGCTCTGATCACCAGGGACCCTTCAATTAAGCTAGGTCGCACGGCGGACGTGGTGCCGCCGTGCGTTGCCCAGTCTCGGCGTTTAATCCATCTCGCCATTATTGAGCTTTTTCAGGGCCCGTTTGTACAAGGTGTAGTGATCGCCCTCGTCGGCCGCGATTTGCCGAAACATGTCGGCCACTTTGTTATCGCCAACGTTGTCAGCTTGCTTCGCGAAGCTCACATACATCTTTGTGTTTTCGTAGTGCTCCTGGGCCATGCTTCCAAGCAGGTTTTGCTTGTCGCTTTCTACCAGGCCGGCGGCATCCGCTTCACGGGCGAAATGCTCATAGGCTTCGACCTTGGAGTTCTGATTGAATAGCTTGGCAAGCTCCGGATGGCCTGACTCTCTGGCTTTTTTAGCAAAGTCACTATATTTGAGGTGGGCGAATGCTTCGCCATGCATCGCGGTTTTGAGGTTTTCCGCAGTTTGCGGATCCAGAGAGTCACCCGCAAATACAGGGCCGACAAAACTCAGCCCGACGGCCGCCATTGAAATCGACAGGACATTTCGCACTGTTCTCATGATAAACCTCCTCAGTGCCCTTCAGGGCGTTTGGACTTGAGGTTCCAAGTCTCGGCGAAAGACCTGATGAGAACCTGACTGCGGATGAATTCGATGATGAAAGTTTTGTGACTGTCAGGATTTCGTCAGCTGGGAAAACGATAGTGATCTTCGAGAGTACTAAGAGAAGCATTCATCAACCACGGAGCGTTTCGATGATTTCGAAGAAGACTGTTGTGATTGCAGCAACTGCATTGATGGCGATGATGATGTTTTCATCCTCTGCCCTTGCGAGCCCGCAGTGTACGGACAAGCCCGAGTCCAAATGGCTTAGCGAGAAAGCCATGAAGTCAAAGATCAAACAAATGGGTTACGGTGAGATAAAGATTTTCCGTAAGACCGCAAGCGGCTGCTACGAGATATATGGCTATACCGGGGACGGTCACCGTGCCGAGGTCTACTTTAACCCCATTGACGGTAGCGTCGTCGAGAAGAATGTGGACTGAACTATGTGAGGAGTTGCCAAGATGAACCGTCGCAAGGAGGATATGGCCGCGCCCACGCGTGGCCACGTCAAGGTCTGGGACCCAGTAGTGCGGCTGTTCCACTGGATCGTGGTTATGGGCGTTACGCTGAATTATTTTGTTCTTGAAACTGGCGAACCCACGCACCGATATCTGGGCTACACCGTTTTCGGTGCTCTGGTGGTTCGGCTTGTATGGGGTTTCGTCGGCTCCCACTATGCCCGGTTCAGCCAATTTGTGGCGAGCCCGACCACCGTGGCCGGGCATCTTGCCCGTACATTGCGACTGCGCAGCCCGCGCTATCTCGGTCATAATCCGGCCGGTGGTGCCATGATGGTTGTATTGATGATTATGCTGGCCGCGCTTTGCATCACGGGCTGGATGCAGACGCTGGATGCATTCTGGGGCGTGATGTGGGTTCAGGACGCCCATGAGCTATGTGCGAACTTGATTGTTGCGCTAGCCTGCATCCATGTGATTTCGGCGATCCTGGAAAGCGTCGTCCACCGGGAGAACCTGATCCTGGCAATGATTACCGGTCGCAAACGGACATCAAAGACGTCGGGACAAGTCAATGAAGCTTCTGCTGGTCGAAGATAATCAACGCCTAGCGAATTTGCTCGCGGATGCGCTGCGCGATGAGGGCTTCACGGTCGACAGGGCGGAAACCCTGAGTGCCACCACCGAACTGTGCGCCACCCAGCCATATGACTTGTTGCTGCTGGATCTGGGAATGCCCGACGGCGACGGGCTGGATTTCATTCGTGAACATCGACAGCGTGAAGATGCTTGTCCCATTCTCGTGATCACTGCTCACGGAGGACTGGATGACCGGGTCGCTGGGCTGGATGTCGGGGCAGATGACTATATGGTGAAACCCGTCGAGGTCCCCGAGCTCGCGGCACGGTGTCGGGTGCTTTTGCGCCGTTCGGTGCCTGGATCTCCCGTCACCCTGTCGTTCGCCAACGTGTCCTTCGAGGTGTCTAGCCGCGAGGTTAGCGTGGACGGAGAGCCTGTCAGCCTGGCGCCCCGCGAGCTTGACCTTCTTGAGCGCCTGATGCTTCGAGCCGGTCACGTCGTGCCCAAAGCCCGCCTGGAGCAGGTCTTGTACGCTCTCTCCGAGGAGGTTAGTCCGAACGCCCTGGAAGCTTCCGTATCAAGGCTGCGAAAGCGGCTCAGGCAGACGGGGGCTGACGTCGTTCTGCATACCGCTCATGGTATCGGCTATGCTCTGGTCGCAAAGACACCTAAGGACGACGATGTTTCGACCTGACAAATCTGCAACGGCCGAGGCGGACAGGTCCGAGAAGGGTCGGCGCTTCAGTCAGACCCTCCTGTTCAAGATGTCCCTGCGCATGGGTGTCGTGGCGGCGATTTTTTTCGTCATTCAGGTGGCGGCCGTGGTCTGGATGTATGCGCACCGACCCAACGAGCTGGACCAGTTGCTGGTCTCGGCGGAGGCGCAAAGGATAGCCAGCGAGCTGCGACAGACATCACCCGGCGCCGAATTCTCCATACCGCCGGATCTGAAGAAGCCACTTGCAGGCAACACCCAACGGGCGTTCGTGATCCACGATCATCGTGGTCGCGTGGTCGGGCGATTCAATGACGGTGATTTGCGGGTGGCCGACTCGCCGCCTTCGTCGTTCATAAAGATACGTACGCAGCGCGAGACGCTGTACGACCACTTCCTGCTCTCGGGGACCCGCCGTGTCACCATGAACGGACATCCGCTTTGGGTGAGTGTGGCGATCAGTGGTCAGGGCTTCGAGCCTTTCATTCCCATTATCTTCACCGAGATCCGAGTCCATGTGCTGTTTCCGGTTGTATTGATCACCCTGCTGTTTCTGCTTTTCAATTATGGGGTGGTCAAGCGCACATTGAAGCCGCTGAACGACACTATCGCTACCGTCAACCAGGTCGATCCTGCCGACCCCTCCGCCAGAGTTCCTTCTTCGAGCTATTCGTGGGAATTGCGGGCCCTCACGGAATCCACCAACCAGATGCTCGAACGCGTGCAGCAGTCCGTGCATATGCTCCGGGACTTTTCAGGGAACGTGGCCCATGAGCTGCGAACGCCGCTCGCCATCATGCTGCTTACCATTCGCAAACTGCCGGATGACGAGTTCCGCGATAGTCTCTACAGAGACACGGTCGGCATGCAACGACTAGTAGAGCAGTTGCTGGACCTTTCCCAGGCTGAGTCGCTAACTATTCAGCGGGATGCCGCGAGGGTGAATCTTGGACAAGTGGCCGAGACGGTTGTCGGGGGCCTCGTTCCGCTTGCCTTATCGCGCCAGCGTTTCATCGATTATTCGGACGAGGGTGCTTCCTTGGTAAGAGGACACGAGGAGGCGATTGCTCGGGCGTTGCGTAATGTTGTCGAAAACGCGCTCGCGCATACGCCCGTGGATACCGGTATCGAGGTAACCAGCGGCCCCGGTCCTGGCTTTGAGGTGCGTGACCATGGGCCTGGCATACCCCAAGCCAGTCGCCACCGGGTGAAGGAGCGGTTCTACCGTGGTACAGGCGAGAAGTCCGATGGAGCCGGCCTGGGTCTCGCCATCGCGACCACAATTGTCGAGGCGCACGGCGGGTGTCTTGAAATCGGGGACGCCGATGATGGCGGCGCGCTGGTCAGACTGATGTTTGTCGCGCAGTCGAGCGAAGAGCATGACTCACAGTCACCTCTGATGGTGCGTCAAGGTGACGCCCCGAAGAAGTCCCCGGATGACGATCAACACAATGGATCTGGCCTGCCTATGGCCTAAACGCTCCACGGACGATGAGCACCTGCTCTACCTGACCGGTCACTCCTGCATCACGACCTGACGGTGCAGGCTGTAGGACCAGACGAAACCCAATAGCCTAGCCCTGAGGCATCGTGGGTTGATCTCATAGGGTAGGGCGGAATACCCATCTGGCTGATATTAAGGTGTTGCTGTGACCGGTGATACGAAGCCCGGCGGCTTCAGCGCCAGCACCGAACACTGCAAGTGATAGAGCACCGCCTCGGCCGTGTTGCCGATGATGAAGCCAGGGATCCCGATTCTCGCCACCGTCCCCATCACCACCAAAACCGCCTTCAACTTCTTGACCAGCTGGGGGCTCTGTTTTCGTGCATAACCCATGGGCAAGTGGACCCGGGGGGGCAGGTAATCATAGGCTTCCGAATCGATGCGCTCGCGAAACCGATGCGTCAGCCTATCTATGCCGACCTTGTGACGGAACTGCTCTCCTCGGCGATGTGTCGTCGTGTCGCGATCGTTGGCCCAGAGGCCCACGAAACCGGCTTCCTGCGCATCCCAGGCATGCACGAGATGGAGCTCGGCGAAGTCCGGTAGTGAAGTGGACCCCATTCACTGGACCACCTGACAGGCGAGCTAAGCTCTGACCGGATTGTCATCAGGCGTCAGGCCGCCTGGATCAGTGGTTGATCGAAGTACACCTCATCAGGTGTCGCATCCAGATCGCCGATTACCCGCCGAGTGTCTGGTCCTGTTTTTTAAACCAAGCGAGTGCCTGTTCAAAATGCTTCGGATCAAAATCAGGCCAATATTCATCCCTGACATAGAAATCCGCATACACTGATTGTACCGGGAGAAAACCGCTCAATCGGCGTCCACCCCCCCCAGCGTACAATCAAATCCAAACGTGAAATTTCATCTGAACGCAGGCCACCGCTTTTAAGACCGGCCAGATCCCATTCCCAGCCATAGTTGACTAGCAGATTCACCTTTATTCCGGCACCTTGGCGCTGCCGAAACTTCTTTAATACCTCAGGAAATTGCTTCGAGGTCTCATCACCGACCACCAGCAACGCCGCTCCACGGCGTGCAATCTCCAAAGCGAATGTAACGGAGGCCTCACTGAATGCCCGTGTCTGAATAGAAGGCCGCTTGGTGTTGTCTTGGGTAAAGCAATATATGGAAACTTCCTTGATTCCAACTTCTTTACATTTCTCGAGCAGCAGCAATCCCGGGTTGATACCATAAGCATATCCGCCCTCTTTGGGAATATCATGGTCCATAGCCCAACGGCGATTTCCATCCGGAATGAAACCGACGTGACGCGGGATATTATTTTTCGCCATTGCAAACCTTATTCCAATATGATTCAAGGGCATAGGAGGCGGATGCAGCTTCTGAGTGCAACACGGTCAATGAATCGATGACGGAGCTTCATGGTACTTCGCCATCAGTTCGCTCATCACCTCAATGGGACACTTGAAGTCGAAGCGCTTTCGCGGGCGCATGTTCAACTCAAACGCTATGTCATCCAGTTCCTTCTGACTGTAGACCCCTGAATTCAAGTAACAAGCGCAGCACCTGCGGTATCCAAGGCGCCTGAATATTCCCCCAGAAACACTCGCGCCGGAAGATGCCGCTGGCGTTGCAGCGTTTCTCTCTGTCTTCTTGCGCGTCAGAGGCGGCATTCGTGCCTTTGTGAACGGTTGATGGCGTGGCGCTGGGCGGGTGATGGGTATGTGATGGGCATGAGATACGGATGCAGTGGCCATCCGATAAGCGCCCTGCTGCTGCAGTATGCCTACCGGCAGTCAGTGACAGGTGGCAGGCTTTCGCGCTAGTCTATTTTGCATCGCAGCATGGCCTGAGACGGCCTGCATCCCAACGACCATCGGGAGAACCGTATGCTTGCTGCCTATAACGCCATGACTAACACGGCTTTATCTTTTTTTGATCCGCTGGGGTTCGGGCGGAGTGCCATGGATTACTGGCGCGATACCGTCGAGCGTCAGGTGCTGTTCCTGGATGTCATGCGTGAACGGGGCAACCAGTACCTAGAGCACATGGAACAGACCAAGCCTAATGTGCTGGGTTTCGAGTCTGAATTGATCATGGACGGTCGCGATCTACCGCGGCCTGTGAACTACGAGCTGATGCGCATCCTGCCGCCGGCCGGGGTCGAAATCGATCCTGACATGCGGCCCTTCGTGGTCGTCGACCCCCGCGCCGGCCATGGCCCGGGCATTGGCGGCTTCAAGCCCGACAGTGAACTGGGCGTCGCCCTGCGGGCCGGGCATCCCTGCTACTTCATCGGTTTCTTGCCGTTCCCGGTGCCGGGGCAGACGGTCGAGGATGTGGTGGATGCCGAGATCGCCTTCCTGTGGGAAGTGATCGCGCGCCATGATCACCTGACCGAGAAACCGATGGTGGTTGGTAACTGTCAGGCCGGCTGGCAAATCATGATGGCCGCCGCCCTGGAGCCCGATTGCTTCGGCCCGATTCTGATCGCCGGTGCGCCGCTGTCCTACTGGGCCGGTGAGCGGGGCAAGGCGCCCATGCGCTATGCCGGCGGCATGAACGGTGGCAGCTGGACGACGGCGTTGGCCGGGGATCTGGGCGCCGGGCTTTTTGACGGTGCACTGCTGGTTCAGAACTTCGAGAAGCTCAACCCGGCCAACACCCTCTGGACCAAGCAGTACCGCCTTTATGCCAATATCGATAGTGAAGCCGAGCGCTACCTGCAGTTCGAGCGCTGGTGGGGTGGGCATGTGGTGCTGGGGTCCGAGGAGATCCAGTACATCGTCGACAACCTGTTCGTCGGTAACCGGCTGAGCAATGCGCGCCTGACCACCCGGGATGGCCGGCGTATCGATCTGCGCAATGTGCGCTCACCGATCGTGGTGTTCTGCTCGAAGGGGGATGACATCACGCCACCGCCGCAGGCACTGGGTTGGATCAGCGACCTCTACGGCGATGCCGACGATATCGTTGCCAACGGCCAGACTATCGTCTATTGCCAGCATGACACCACCGGGCATCTGGGGATCTTCGTGTCGGGTAGCGTGTCGCGCAAGGAGCATGCCGAGTTCACCGCCAACATGGACTATATCGATGTGCTCCCTCCGGGGCTCTACGAGACCACGGTGACGGAAACCGCGTCCCGCGGTGCCGCCGAGGCGGTGCATGTCGACGGGGATTACCTGCTCGAATTTAGCCAGCGCAGCATTGATGACATCGATGCCATCGTGAAGCCGCATGCTGACGACGAGCGCCGCTTCGCTACCGTGGCGCGGGTATCCGAGATCAATCTGGGCATCTACCAGATGCTGGTGCAGCCCTGGCTGAGAGCGGTGATGACACCCTCGGCTGCTCGCTGGATTCGTCGCATGCACCCGATACGCCTGGGCTACAAGCTGTTCTCCGACCGCAACCCCTTGATGGTGCCGGTCCCGGTACTGGCGGAACGCATCAAGGCCGATCGTCATGAAGTGGGAGCCGATAACACCTGGCGGCAGATGGAATTCACTCTGTCCGATCAGGTCGAGGCGTCTCTGCAGGCCTATCAGCAGGTGCGCGACCAGTCTACTGAGCGTCTGTTTCAGGAACTCTACGGTCAGCCCTGGCTGCAAACCATGGTGGGGCTTGGCGTGGACGGTGAGCCGGTGCGACGGCGTCCGGGTATCGAACCCGAGCACCAGCGTTTCGTTGCCAGCCGCAAGGCAGAGCTGCAGTCGCGCGTCGATCAGGGCGGCCCCCATGCCGCGGTGATGCGCTCGATGATTTATGTTCTGGGCGGCGCCCCGGCTACCGACGAGCGTAATTTCAAGCGCCTGCGGGCAAGCCGCGAAGAGCTTGAGCCGAATCTCAAGATCGCGGAATTCAAGGCTCTGGTGCGTGAGCAGTTCTTCATTCTCAAGCTCGACCGTCACCATGCGCTGAAGGTACTGCCTGACATGCTGGAAGGCGCCACAAATCAGGAGATCGACGATCATCTGGCGCATATCGAGCATGTGTTGACGGCCAGCGGTACCCCGGGCGAGCGAGCGGCGAAGCGCCTGGAGACGATCCGTGACTGCTTCGATCGGGCGCGGCCGGCTGAACCGCCGCAGGCAGAGGCGGTGCCCAGCATCCCCGAGTCGGTCGCCGGCGATCGGTCGGTGCCTGAGCAGAAAAAGCCCCGGCCGCAAGCCAAAGCCGGACAGCACGCTAACGCCGAGCCGAAAGCCACAGCAGAACCACAGGCCCAGGCAGAGCAAAAAGCCGCCAAGGATGTAGCGAAGCCCCAGGGCTCAGTCGCGCCAGATAGCGTGGCACCTGTTGCAGCCGATACCGAAGCTGATGTCCAGAGCAGCGGTGCGACCAGTGCGGAGACCAGTGTTGAGACCAGTGCTGCAGCCAAGGCCGAGGTTGATGCAGACACCAAGGCCAATGCCTCGGTTACTGCCGAGAGTAGCACCCAGGGCACTCGTGCCAAGCGTCGGCCGGCGGGGCGCAAGACGCCGCCTGCCGGTGATGCCTGATCCGGTCGCGGGCCCCCAGGGTCCGGTTCGAGGATCAGCCATAAAAAAGCGCCGCCCCATGGGGCGGCGCTTTCACGTTGATGCCGACACGCATCGACGTAGATAGCGATACGGGACAGGCTAGTTATCGACACGGGCCGACACCCAGCCTCCAGCATCCGGGATGCCGATTTCGAACTCTTCACCCACGTAGGGAGAGCTGATCAGGAAGTCAGCACTGGCAGCGTTGCAGGCCACCGGAATATTCCAGAGCGCCGCCAAGCGAAGCAGTGCCTTGACGTCCGGATCATGGGGCATCGGCGCGAAGGGGTCCCAGAAGAAGACCAGGAGATCCAGGCCCTGTTCGGTGATGCGGGCGCCAATCTGTTGATCGCCCCCCAGGGGGCCGCTCATCAGGCCTTCGACCTCGAGTCCCAGCTCTTTCGATACCCGCTTGGCGGTGGTGCCTGTACCCACCAGCTGGTGGGCCGCCAGGGTGTCATACCAACGCCGAGCCCAGACGAGCAGCTCATCCTTCTTGCCGTCGTGAGCGATCAGGGCGATGCGCTTGCGACGGGGCAGGGTGCGGGTCGTCTGCTGTCCAGGACGTTGCTCGCTCATGAGTGCCTTTCCTCTCTGGGCCGTTCTCTTTGGGCCGTTCTATCTGGCGCGTTCTTTGTGGCGCGTTCTTTATGGACTGTCGGTGGTCGACGGCCGTTACTGGACTTCCAGGATCTGCATGGTGTTGGTGCCGCCGTGAGCATTCATGTGCTCGCCGCGAGTCAGGATGGCGTAATCACCGCTCTTGGCGATGCCGCGGTCGGTCAGTTCCTTGATCGCCGCTGCATTCAGCTCGCTGGGGTTCATGTCGCCCGAGTTGAAGTAGAGCGAGACCACGCCACGGTATAGCGCCATGCGGCGCTGGGCGATGGGGCTATGGGCAAACCCGATGATCGGCAGGCCCGAGCGGATGCGCGAGGCGATCAGCGGGGTATAGCCAGTGGCCGTCATGCAGGCGATAGCGGCGACGCCCTTGAGGTGGTTGGCGGCATACATCGCCGACAGGGCCACGGTCTCATCGGTCTTGCTGAACCCTTCGTGGATGCGGTGCCCGGATTCCTGGGCGCTGCGTTCGCGTTCCGCGCCCAGGCAGAGGCGATTCATCGCCTCGATGGTCTCGACTGGATAGTCGCCGGCGGCGGTTTCTGCCGAGAGCATCACCGCGTCGGTGCCGTCGAGCACGGCGTTGGCGACATCGAAGACTTCGGCGCGAGTCGGCAGTGGGGCAGAGATCATCGATTCCATCATCTGGGTCGCGGTGATCACGGCGCGGTTGAGGCTGCGCGCGCGCTTGATCATGCGCTTCTGCACGCCGATCAGCTGTGCATCGCCGATCTCGACGCCCAGGTCGCCACGCGCCACCATCACTGCCTCGGAGGCCAGGATGATGCCGTCCAGGGTTTCGTCATCGGCGACGGCTTCGGCGCGCTCGACCTTGGCGACCAGGCCGATTTCCTTGCCGGCGTCGCCCAGCAGTTCGCGGGCTTCGAGCATGTCGGCGGCAGAGCGTGGGAAGGAAACCGCCAAGTAGTCAACGCCGATGTCGATGGCGGTCTTGAGGTCGGCCCTGTCCTTGTCGGTCAGGGCGGCGGCAGAGAGACCGCCACCCTGCTTGTTGATGCCCTTGTTGTTGGAAAGCTTGCCGCCCACCACCACCTTGGTATGCACCTCGGGGGCGCTGACCTTTTCCACTTCAAGCACCAGGCGGCCATCGTCGAGCAGCAGCATGTCGCCTGCGGCAACGTCTTCTGCCAGCGACTTGTAGTCGCAGCCCACGCGCTTGGCATCGCCGGCGTTGCTGTCCATGGACACGTCCAGCACGAAGGGCTGGCCTTCCTCCAGGTTGACGGCGCCGTCGGCAAAGCGGGCGATGCGGATCTTCGGGCCCTGCAAGTCGCCAAGGGCTGCAACGCTCTTGCCGAGTCGATCGGCAATCTCGCGGACACGGCCCAGGCGCTGGCGATGGTCATCCGCCGAACCGTGAGAGAAGTTCAGTCGTACGACGTCGACACCGGCAGCGATCATCTCCTCGAGCACGCCCTCGCGGTCGCTGGCGGGGCCCAGCGTGGCGACGATCTTGGTGCGGCGGATAGGGCCGTTAAGGGCATTCGACATGCGTCTCTCCTGACGAGTTAGCTTGGCTTACAGTGCTCAATGGCGACCGTGAAGCGGGGCTGATACTAGTGGCGAATTGCCATGTAGTGATTTTACTACATCATAGTACACCACGCTCCCGGCTGGCTGAAAAGCCTGATGGATGCGTTGACATTTCTGCGCTATCCCAACAGGTTTTTTACAGGCTACCGCGACAAGATGACAGCTCGAGTGGCCTTGATAAAGGCGGGTGAAAGCTTGCCGAGGCCCTGTAGCGCGGTCTAGGGTCAGATAGCGAGTCGGTCCGATGACTGGCGCCGCACCAAGCGCTGGGGTAGGGTAGGCGCATTTTTAAGCCGCTAATAGATGTCGGCATACGGATATTGCCTCGGGGCTCCGGGCCCGGGCTGACACTACTTTGGAGTACTATGGGCAAGTCACTGGTCATCGTCGAGTCGCCGGCCAAGGC
The DNA here is from genome assembly GCF_003268885.1 of Onishia taeanensis. Taxonomy (GTDB): domain Bacteria; phylum Pseudomonadota; class Gammaproteobacteria; order Pseudomonadales; family Halomonadaceae; genus Onishia; species Onishia taeanensis_A. Next base: position 29,420 of record NZ_QLSX01000005.1, on the reverse strand, counting down.
GAAGACGATCAACAAGTATCTCGGCAACGATTTCATCGTGAAGTCGAGCGTGGGTCATATTCGCGACCTGCCGACCAGCGGCTCGGGTAAGGCATCCAGCGATCCCAAGGAACGCGCTCGCCAGGCGGCCGCGACCCGCAAGATGTCTCCGGACGAGAAGGCGGTCTACAAGAAGCGCAAGGCCTGGGATCAGCTGATCCGGCGGATGGGTATCGACCCCGAGAACGATTGGGAGGCGAACTACGACATCCTTCCCGGTAAGGAAAAGGTGGTCGCCGAGCTCAAGAAGCATGCCGAAAAGGCCGATGCCGTCTATCTCGCGACCGACTTGGACCGCGAAGGGGAAGCCATCGCCTGGCACCTGCAGGAAACCATCGGTGGCGATGCCGGGCGCTATAAGCGCGTGGTCTTCAACGAGATCACCAAGAATGCCATCCAGGAAGCCTTCCAGGACCCCGGCCAGCTCAACATTCCGCGGGTCGAGGCGCAGCAGGCGCGGCGTTTCCTCGATCGGGTGGTCGGCTTCATGCTCTCGCCACTTCTATGGAGCAAGGTCGCCCGCGGCCTGTCCGCCGGTCGTGTCCAGTCGGTGGCGGTACGTCTGATCGTCGAGCGCGAGCGCGAAATTCGCGCCTTCGTGCCCGAAGAGTTCTGGGACGTGCATGCCGATCTCACGGCCGGTGGTGCGAAGGACGGTGCAGAGCCGATTCGCTTCGAGCTGGTCCGTCAGGATGGCAAGCCGTTTCGTCCTACCAGCGAAGCCGAGACCATGGAGCGCATCGCGGCGCTCAGGAAGTCCTCGCTTGCCATTACCGGTCGCGAAGACAAGCCGACACGCTCCAAGCCCAATGCGCCCTTCATCACCTCGACCCTGCAACAGGCCGCCAGCGGCCGCCTGGGTTTCTCGGTGAAGAAGACCATGACCATGGCGCAGCGCCTTTATGAGGCGGGCTACATCACCTACATGCGTACCGACTCGACCAACCTGTCGAAGGATGCGATCGAGTCGGTGCGGGGCCATATCGAAGAGGAGTTTGGCGCGCGCTATCTGCCCGAGTCGCCCAATCGCTATTCGAGCAAAGCCGGCGCCCAGGAAGCGCACGAAGCCATTCGTCCCTCCAACGTGGCCCACAAGGCGACCGACCTGGTAGGCATGGAACGCGACGCGGAGCGTCTCTATGAGCTGATTTGGCGCCAGTTCGTGGCCTGTCAGATGACGCCGGCGGAATACCTGTCGAGCACCTTGACGGTCGAAGTCGATGGCTATGAGCTCAGGGCCAAGGGCCGAGTGCTCAAGTTCGACGGCTATACCCGGGTCATGAAGCCTGCCGGCAAGAAGGAAGAGGATCAGTCGCTTCCCGATCTGGCCGAGGGCACGCCGATGCATCTCGAGGCGCTCGATCCGCAGCAGCACTTCACCAAGCCGCCCGCTCGATTCACCGAGGCGAGCCTGGTCAAGGAGCTCGAGAAACGTGGCATCGGCCGCCCCTCGACCTATGCCGCCATCATCTCGACCATTCAGGACCGCGGCTACGTCAAGCTCGAAAGCCGGCGCTTCTACGCCGAGAAGCTTGGCGACATCGTCACCGAGCGGCTCAGCGAGTCCTTCCCGGACCTGATGGATTTCTCCTTCACGGCCCGCATGGAAGACAACCTCGATGAGGTGGCCGAAGGCGAGCGCAACTGGCGCGAGTTGCTCAATGCCTTCTACGGCGAGTTCCGTAAGGAACTCGAAGTGGCCGAGAGCGAAGAGGGCATGCGGCCCAATCAGCCGGTGCCCACCGATATCGACTGTCCGACCTGCGGGCGCAAGATGCAGATTCGCACCGCCTCGACCGGCGTCTTCCTGGGCTGCTCGGGCTACAACCTCCCGCCCAAGGAGCGCTGCAAGACCACTATCGATCTGATTCCCGGCGATGAGGCCGTGGCCGCCGATGCCGGTGATGAGGCGGAAACCGATGCGCTGCGCGCCAAACACCGCTGCGACATCTGTGGCACGGCCATGGACAGCTATCTGATCGACGAGACCCGCAAGCTGCACATCTGCGGCAACAGCCCTGACTGTGGCGGCTATGAGATCGAGCAGGGCCACTTCAAGATCAAGGGCTACGAAGGCCCGGTCATCGAGTGCGACAAGTGCGGTGCCGAGATGCAGCTCAAGAGTGGGCGGTTCGGCAAGTACTTCGGCTGTACCAGCGATACCTGCAAGAATACCCGCAAGCTCTTGAAGAGCGGTGAAGTGGCGCCGCCCAAGATGGATCCCATTCCGATGCCGGAACTGGCCTGCCAGAAGGTCGAGGACCATTATGTGCTGCGCGACGGCGCCAGCGGGCTCTTCCTGGCCGCCAGCCAGTTTCCCAAGAATCGCGAAACGCGCCCGCCGCTGGTGCGCGAGCTCAAGGCCCATGCCGAGGAACTCCCAGAGAAGTATCACTTCCTGCTCAAGGCACCCAGCGAGGACCCGGACGGGCGTCCGACCCAGATTCGCTTCTCGCGCAAGACCAAGTCGCAATTCGTGATGACCGACGAGGAAGGCAAGGCCACCGGCTGGAAGGCCACCTTCGATGCAGGCAAGTGGCAGGTCGAGGACAAGCGCAAATGACCCCGAGCGGCCGTACGAATCAACTTCTCTACCAGGCCGAACTGCTATTGGCAGTGCCGGCAGGAGATGACGAGCATGCCGTGTCGCGTCGCATGGCCGTTGAAGAGGGGGCGCTTGCGCTCCTCGAGCTGGCGCTGAACTCGGCCCTGCGAGAGCTGACCGAGCATGCCAGGCTTCCCCGCCATGACTGGAGGGAGCTATTGGTTACCGATGCCCGGCCAGTGGCAGAGCTTACCCAGCTTGCCGAGCTTGCGACTCAGCCGGATAGCTGGCTTGCCTGGCTGCTGAGCCGCCTCGAGACGCTGCACGGCGTGGATGGCGCGGCGCGGCGCGAGGAGGCGAATCCGATGACCATCGCGGTGGCCGGGCAGCGTCTCCTGGGCGAAGAGCTCTCTGGCTGTCTCGTCGAGTTCAAGACCACCTTGGCGCGGCTAAGGGAAACCAGCGTCGAGTGGTAAAGGCGTTCACGGTGGCACTCATCCGCCGAATAAGCGGCGCTTCTTATACGGCGCTTCTTATACGGCGCTTCTTATACGGCGCTTCTTATACGGCGCTTCTTAGCTCAGTGCTTCAGCGCGACAGGCGGAATCTCAGATGACGTCTCGGCCCCTATGATGGTAATCTAGGCCCATCGACAACGACCATGGATGATCGCCGTGGTCGTTTTTTATTGCCCCATTAGCTGGAGGGTCCATCCAGAATGTCCGATACCGCTGTTCTGGAAATCGTCGAACTCAACGACGGTGAGATCGTGCTGCGCCACGCCGAGGGCGAAGGCGAGCCGCTGCTGCGCATCAACTTTTCCGAGGAAGCCGGCGAGCTGCTGCGCCAGAGCCGTTTCGAAGTCGCGCGCGAGATGATCGACCATGCCATCACTCGCAGCAAACTATGGCAGGAAGAAAGCGAAGAGCTGGAAGTCCCCGCCACGATGCACTGAAGAATGAGGGCCGCCAATGGCCGCATCGTCAGGCGACGCGCCTCGCGTCGCCGTTTTTGTAGACGTGCAAAACGTCTACTACACCACTCGCCAGGCCTTCGGGCGCCACTTCGACTATCACGCCTTCTGGGCGCGTCTCACCGCGCTTGGCGAAGTGGTGATCGCCAATGCCTATGCGGTCGACCGTGGCGATGCCCGGCAGCGTCAGTTTCAGGGCATCCTGCGCAACATCGGCTTCGACGTGAAGCTCAAGCCCTTCATTCAGCGCCGGGATGGCTCCGCCAAGGGCGATTGGGACGTGGGTATCGCACTCGACGCCATCGAGGCGGCCGCCCATGTCGAGCATGTCGTGCTGGTGTCCGGTGACGGCGACTTCGACCTGCTGGTTAGCCGCATGCGCGAGCGTCACGGCGTAAGCGTCGATGTCTACGGCGTGCCAGCCTTGACGGCGGATACGCTGATTCAGGCCGCCACGACCTTCGTGGCTATCGATAGCGACCTGCTGTTGGGCGCTCCGGGATCGCGCTGAGCTGGCCTGCAAGGTCCCTTGTGCGAGAACTCGCCCTGTAAGCACTTATCCAGTAAGAACTCACCCAGTAAGAACTCTTGAGCAATGGCCATGCTGCATGTGCAGCGCCTATGCGGGCGGCCGTCAAGGGGAGGCGACCGACCGGTTGGCCAGCTAGCCGCAACGCCCTAGTCGTTGTGGTTGGTGCGCCAGTGCTTCTGCATTTCCAAAAACGTCAGTGATGCCGACCAGGTGATCAGCACGAAGCCGGTCAGTGCCTCTGTGCCCATCACGAAGCGGATGGGGCCGGTGGGCACCATGTCGCCATAGCCCAGGGTGGTGAAATTGGTCGCCGAAAGGTAGACGAAATCCAGGAACCGTGGGGCGTTGATGCCGATGACGTCGCCGGTGCTGGGAATCTGCAGCAGTAAGCTCATGGCGGCGGCGAAGGCCCAGATCTCGGCAATGTGTGTCAAGAGAAGGCCGAAGATCAGCGTCAGGAAGCGCTGGCGCTGCGAGCGGGTGGAGCGCTCCATCCGGCGACTCAGGGCCATCGATACCTCGTAGTGCAGCAGCACGCACAGCACAACGGTCAGCAGGGTCGCCAGCACCACCATCAGGTATCCAGGGGCAAGCAAAGCATCCAGCAAGGTGAACTCCATCTCGTCTCCGAGCTAGATGCTCGGAATTGGCCATAGCCTACACCCTGGGCGCTTCCGGCACGACCTGTGCGGCCATGCCGGACTCCGAGACGTTCCGTGATTAAAGTTCAGATTAGAAGTTGTCGATATCCAGTATGACCCTCGCATGTTTGGTGGCTAGTCGTCGCCAGTGGGGGGCTGTTCCAGGCCAAAAGAGCGACAAGGAATGTCTCAATCAATACTGCCTCATCAGATGACACGCCCAGCCAGTATCCATAAGCAATGGCTCGAATTGTCGGCAACAGCACAGCATGCTTTGCGGCTGACGGTCTTGGCGGTATTGGTGGCTGTGGGGTGGCTGATTGTCTATTTCACCGGTGGCACGGCCTACGCTTATCCTTATCTGATGTTAATCCCGGTGATCCTCGCAGCGGCCTGGTATCAGCTCGCGGGCGCCCTGGTGAGTGCCTGTGCGGTGAGCCTGTTATTGGCTTTCATGCCATTGGATGTCGCCACCAGCGAACTCCAGACGCCTGCGAACTGGCTGGTTCGTCTGGGGCTCTATCTGGTGCTGGGTGGAGTAGCGGGCGTTATGTTTCAGCGCTTGCACTCGGCCAAGAGGCACTCCCTTCATGCGTCTTACATCGACTCGCGATCTGGGCTGCCCAACTATCTAGCCCTTGAAGAGGACTTGAGCAAAGGTTTGGAAGGGAATTCGGGACAGGCTCTCGGGTTGATGGTGGTGAGGATCACCGACATCGTCGATTTGCTGGAGACGCTCGGTGCCGATGCGTCCGATGAACTGGTGTCGGCGATCGGCCAGCGACTGGGTCGTGTGGTGAATGGCCGGGCTAGAATCTACCGGTTCAACGGGCCTGAATTGATGGTGCTGCTCAACAGTGCGGACCATGAGGTGCTCGCGAAGGTGGCGCAAGACGTGCTGAGTGCAGGCGAAGAAAACCTGGTGATTCAGCAGATGCCAATGCGAGCGCAGCTAATACTCGGATACACGCTGTCGACGCCAGGCACCCAGAATGCGCGCCAGCTGATTCATGAAGCGCGGGTGGCCATGTTTGAGGCCTCCAATCAGCAACGGAGTTGCAGCGCCTATGTGCCGGCCTACCGCAAGCGGACGATGCAGGCGATATGGCTGATCTCCCGGGTGCGTCACGGTCTGGAAAACAATCAGTTCGAGCTCCACTTTCAGCCCAAGATATCTCTGGCGGATAATAGCGTCTGTGGCTGCGAGGGGCTGATTCGCTGGCGACAGGAGGATGGTCAACTGATCTATCCCGGGCACTTCATGCCCAAGGTCGAGAAAACCACCTTGATTACGCCGGTAACCCGCTTTGTCACCGAGCAGGCGCTGACCATGGCAGCTCACGTGCCAGGCGGGGTCAGCATCAATGTGTCGGCGCGCAACCTTCTTGATAACGACTTCATCGAAATGCTGAGGGCGTTGATCAGTCAGGAGGCGGTGCCTGCCTCGCGGCTGGAGGTCGAGATCACCGAGAGTGCCCTCATGGCTGACATCAAGGATGGCAGCCGGTCGATCCGCGCCATTCGTGACCTGGGCGTGGGCGTTAGTATCGATGACTTTGGCACCGGCTTTTCTTCTTTTCAGTATCTGCGCCACCTGCCCCTGAGCGGCCTAAAGCTCGATCGTGTTTTTGTCATGGATCTGGAAAGTGACGTCCATGCGCGCAAGTTGTTGGGCTGCATGATCGATATGGGCCATGCCCTTGGGTTGGTCGTGACGGCCGAAGGCGTGGAAACGCGCGGGCAGCACGACATTCTTGTCCAGTTGGGCTGCGATCAGGCTCAGGGGTTCCTGTATTCGCCGGCACTGCCCATTGGCGATTATGAGCGCTGGTGTGATGATTTCATGCACAGCGACCGGTCGGCGTTGTCATTGGCGGTAGAATCCGGTAGAACCCTCTGATTCCGGTTCTTCAGCCATTCGTATCACGAGCCTCCTTATGCCCCGATTGATTTTCCTCCTTGCTCTGATGCTGCTGCCGCTCAGCACTGCCTTGGGGGCCACGCAGAGCCCGGTGTTTCTGAACCCCGGGCCACATGAACTTTGGCTTCTGATTGACCAATCCTCGTCGAGTCTACGCATCTATCGCGGCGAGCAGATGCTCGAGCGATTCGCGCCGGTATCGGTGGGGCGGGGCGGCGTGAAGCGGCTTCGTCACCAGGGTGACAGCTCGACCCCGTCAGGTGTGTTTCACATCAACCGCGTCAAGTTTGACAGTGATTTTCACATTTTCCTGGGGATTGACTTTCCCACCGCAGAGCATGCCCGTGAAGCATGGGAAGCCGGTATGATGACGGCTCGTGAATATGGTGACTTCATGAGCGATCTTCGTCGAACGGGAGAGCCCCCGCAGAATACTGTGCTGGGCGGCTATATCGGTATCCATGGTCTTGGGGAGGCGGATCCCGAGATTCATCGCCGTTTCAACTGGACGCAGGGTTGTGTGGCCGTCACCAATTCGCAAATTGACCACCTTGCCGACATGGTGACCATTGGCACGCGCGTAGTGATCCGCTAATCTTCATGAGCGGAAGTCGCTGTTCTTCTGTATAGACAACAAGTTGTGTCTATAATGAAATGGCGATTGACCTAACGGCTCTGGCTTGCCAAAGTCGACCTGTCGCGGCAGCGCCCTGCATCGAATAGAAACGAGCAGGGGCCTGAGCAAGATCAGGTATGCCCGATCGAACCAAGGAAGACCCTCAAGGAGAACACCATGTCGAAGTCCATCACTAACACCCTGAAGCTGACTGCCGCTGCTGCCTCTCTGGCCGTGTTGGCCGGTTGTGCCTCTACCGGTGCTCTGGAAGAAGTACGTACGACTGCGCAGGAAGCCAAGGCGGATGCCGCTCAGGCCAACAGCACTGCTAACCGTGCACTGAACACTGCCAACCAAGCCCAGCGCGACGCCCAGGCTGCCATGCAGATGGCCCAGGAAAACCGTCAGGCTATGGACCGCATGTTCGAGCGCTCCATGCGCAAGTAAGCATGCAGTCGCAGAACGGGGCCGCTTAGGCGACTCCGTTTGTAACGCAAAGGCCCTGCCATCTGACAGGGCCTTTGTCGTTTCTGGGCGTAAAAGATCACTCAGTACGCCTGTAGGGCCGGCGGCAGTCGAATGTGCCCGTTCATCCTGTTAGTCGTCATCACGTTAGCCGTCATCGCGTCGGTCAGCGGCGCTGGCGGTGAATAAAAAGCCTCGCACTCAGCGGGGCCATCAGTCATATCACATGCGCTTTGGGGCAAGGCTGCGCCTCTGGCGGCCTTGCCCGGTAGCGTTAACTCTGCTCGAGCAGAGCCTGTGCCGCTTGCACATCCACGCTCGTCTCGGCTGCAATCAGCTCCAGGCGGTCGTAGAGCGTCTTGCGCTGACGCTCGTGCTCGGGAGGAGTGGTGTATTCCAGCGCCACCGGCAGGCCGCCGGGCACTTCGACCACGTCGCGCAGGCGAGCATAGTCGACAGGGTAGTCGAGCCCTTCCACGGCCTCGTCTACCTGGGACAGCGCATTGGTGATGCGCTCGACGGTGGTGCCGTCCTCTTCATCCAGGTACGGGTAAGCCTGTACGTAAAGCGTGCCCTCAGACCAGCCCAGCTTGAAGGGCTCGTTGATCAGGCGGACCTTGGTGCCGACGTCGACCTTCTCGAAGAGCGCTTCCACGTCTTCCGGCAGCATGCGAATGCAGCCATGGGTGACGCGCATGCCGATACCGTCCGGACGATTGGTGCCGTGAATCAGATAGCCCGGGATGTTGAGGCGCATCTTGCGCGAGCCCAAGGGGTTGTCAGGGCCCGCAGGTACCACGCTTGGCAGATTGCCGCGGCCGTCCTCGGCATGCTCCTTGATGATCGACTGGGGCGGATACCAAGCAGGGTTCTTGATCATCTGGGTGATCGAGGTGGTGCCCAGCGGCGTCTTCCAGTCCATCCGGCCCACGCTCACCGGGTAGGTTTCGACGTGGGGTGTCTCGCCGTCCTTGGGCTTCGGGAAGAAGTAGATGCGCATTTCGGCAACATTCACCACGACGCCTTCGCGGGGACCGGGCGGCAGGATGAAGCGTGAAGGAATCACCAGCTCGGTGCCTTCTCCGGGGTACCAGACGTTGACGTCCGGATTGGCACGGCGCATTTCTTCATAGCCAATGCCATGTTCCCGGCCGATGTCGAGCAGAGTGTCCGACTTCTCGGCGATCACCGTGCTGGTCTCACCGACAATGTCACCCTCTTCAGGCAGCGGATAGTGACCCTGAGGCCATTCAGCCTCGCTGGCGGCCTTTTCGCTTGCCGCTTCGCTAGCGGCTGGCTCATCAGAGGCCTGGGCGTTAAATGCCAGCAGCGCCAGCGGCAGAGCCATCAGTACGCTTGCCAGCGTCAGTCGCCAGTGGGCGGTGCGCTCTGGTCCTGCGGCGCCGGGGTGGTGTGATCTTGCCATCATTACGTTGCTCATCATGATTTCGGCCGGGCAGGAGTGCCTAGGCCGCCTCAGTCTTGCGGTTGAGTCGTTCGAGCAGGCCTTCCACCGCTTGGAAGCGGGCCTCCTCATTGGCCATATCGGCCTCGAAGCGCAGGGTGTCGGCGCCGTCGAGGCGATAGTGGACGGGATCCTTCTGGATCAGCGTGACCAGGGTCATCGGGTCGACCGCGGTACCTGAGCCAAAGACGACCCGTCCACGTTGTTCGCCGGCTTCAAGCCGGGTGATGCCTAGCTGTTCTGCTCGATGACGTAACCGCGTCTGGCGCAGCAGGGTCTTGAGCGGTGCCGGCAGCAAGCCGAAGCGGTCGATCAGTTCTACCTGAAGTTCCTTGAGCTCGGCGGCGGTTTCGGCGCTGGCGATGCGTTTATACATCACCAGGCGCTGCTGCACATCATGCAGGTAGTCATCGGGGATCAGCGCTGGCAGATTGAGCTTGATCTCCACGCCGTCGTCCAGCGGCGCCTCGATATTGGGGGTCTTGCCGGCGCGAATGGCCTTCACGGCCCGGTCCAGCATCTGCATGTACAGGCTGTAGCCGATGGTCTCGATCTGGCCGCTCTGCTCATCGCCGAGCAGTTCGCCCGCACCGCGGATCTCCATGTCGTGACTGGCCAGCGTGAAGCCAGCGCCCAGATCCTCCGCCTCGCTGATCGCCTCCAGGCGCTTGATGGCATCCTTGGTCATATTACGCGGCGGCGGCGTCAGCAGGTAGGCGTAAGCCTGATGATGGCTGCGCCCGACTCGGCCGCGCAGCTGGTGCAGCTGCGCCAGGCCGAACTTGTCGGCCCGCTCGATGACGATGGTATTGGCGCTGGGAACATCGATGCCGGTCTCGATGATCGTCGAGCAAACCAGCACATTGAAGCGCTTGTGGTAGAAATCCGACATCACCCGCTCCAAGCTTCGTTCGGGCAGCTGGCCGTGTGCGACACCGACCCTGGCCTCGGGCACCAATTCGCGGACATGCTCGGCGGTGGTCTCGATGGTCTTGACCTCATTGTGCAGCACATAGACCTGACCGCCGCGCAGAATCTCGCGCAGGATGGCTTCCTTGATCACCGGCTCGTTGCGCTGCTGGACGAAGGTCTTCACCGACAGGCGCTTGGCCGGCGGTGTGGCGATGATCGACAGGTCGCGCATGCCGCTCATGGCCATGTTGAGTGTCCGCGGGATGGGCGTGGCGGTGAGCGTCAGAATATCGACCTCAGCGCGCAGACTCTTGAGGCGTTCCTTCTGGGATACCCCGAAACGATGCTCCTCGTCGATGACCAGCAACCCCATCTTGGGCAGCTTCATGCTCTTGGACAGCAATTTGTGGGTTCCGATCACGATATCGGCGCGTCCTTCCTGAATGCGCTCCAGGGTCTTGTCCTGGCTCTTGCCGCCGGTGAAGCGGGAGATCAGTTCGATCTGCACCGCCGTATCGGCGAAGCGGTCGCGGAAGTTGTCGTAGTGCTGCTGAGCGAGCAGGGTGGTGGGCACTAGTACCACCACCTGGCGACCCGCATTGACGGCCAGGAAGGCGGCGCGCATGGCGACTTCGGTCTTACCGAAGCCGACGTCGCCGCAGACCACGCGATCCATCGGGCGCGGGGCGGTCATGTCGCCGATCACCGCCTCGATGGCGGCGCGCTGATCCGGGGTTTCCTCGAAGGGGAAGCTGGCGGCAAAGCGGGCATATTCGGCTTCCGGCAGGTCGCAGGCGAAGCCTTCTCGTGCCTCGCGACGCGCGTAGACGTCGAGCAGTTCCGCTGCGGTGTCGCGAACCTTCTCGGCGGCCTTCTTTCTGGCCTTTTCCCACTGATCGGAACCCAGCTTGTGCAGCGGGGCCAGTTCATCGCTGGCGCCTGCGTAGCGGGAGATCAGGTGCAGGCTGTCGACCGGCACGTAGAGGCGGGCGCCATCGGCGTACTCCAGCGCCATGAATTCGGCGGCCTGGCCCCCGGCCTCGATCGTCTCCAGTCCCAGGTAGCGACCGACACCATGCGCGTGGTGGACCACCGGAGAACCGGGATGCAGTTCGGAGAGATGACGTATCGCCAGTTCGCTGTCGTCGGTGGCCTTTTCGCGGCGGCGACTCTGGCGCACCACCTCACCATAGAGCTCGGTCTCGGTGATGACCGCAATCCCTGGCTCATCGATGGCGAGGCCCGCATCCAGGGCGCCTTCAGTAATCGCTCGCTGGTGATCGGTGGCGAGGAAATCCTCCCAGCCATCGACATGGGGCAGGCGCAGCCCCAGGGGGGCGAGCGTCTCCTCCAGTGCTTCGCGACGACCACGGGACTCGGCAACGAACAGCATCCGTGTCTTCGGTTCAGCTTCAAGATACCGCGACAGGGCGGCCAGCGGCTGCTGGGCGCGCGCATTGACGGTCACCGAGGGCGGAAGCGAAGCGTTGCTGAGCCGCGCATGCGGATGTTCTTCGCTGACCAGTTGCACCCGAGGCGACTGCTTGATGGCCGCAAAGACCTCGGCCACCGGCACGAAGGCTCGGTGAGGAGGTAGCAGCGGGCGTGTGGGGTCGACCCCCAGGTTCTCGTAGCGGCTCTCGATCGACGCCCAGTGATGCTCGGCGGCCTCGAAGACGTCAGGCAGCAGGGCTACCCGTGCGCCTTCCACCATATGATCGAAGAGGGTGGCGGTTTCTTCGAAAAACAGCGGCAGGTACTGCTCGAGGCCGGGAGAAGGAATCGCCTTGAGGGCGTCGTTGTAGAGCGGGCACTGACGCGGATCGACGTCGAACAGTGTCTCGAAGCCTTCGCGGAAGCAGGCAATGGCCGAGCGGGTCAGCGGATACTCGTGGGCCGGCAGCAGTTCGACGGCCTCGACCTTATCTTCGCTACGCTGGGTGTCCGGGTTGAAGTGACGCAGGGTGTCGAGTTCGTTGTCGAACAGGTCCAGGCGCAGCGGCGCATCGCTGCCCATCGGGAAAAGATCGATCAGGGCGCCGCGCAAGGCGTACTCGCCGGGTTCGTAGACGGTTTCCACCGCTCGATAACCGGCCCTGGAAAGCGTGTCACGAAAGGCCTCGCGATCGATCGTCATGCCGACCTTGAGCGTCAACACCTGGCCGGCGATGTACTCGGTAGGCGGAAGGCGCTGCATCAGGGTGTTGATCGGCACGATCACGATGCCTTCGCTGGCCTGCTGCAGGCCCCTTAGCGTGCGAAGGCGTGACGAGACGATGTCCTGATGGGGGGAGAAGCTGTCGTAGGGCAGGGTCTCCCAGTCGGGGAAGGGCATGACCGGCACCTTGGCGAAGAAGCGCAGATCGTCTTCCAGGCGCTGGGCACTGGCGGTGTCGGCGGTGATGATCATCAAGGGCGCATCATCGGCCAGCCGCGCCAGGGCAAGCGGTGAGGCGCTGCCTTGCGGGGCCTGCCAATAGAGCGTATCGCGCACTCCTTGTGGGCGAGGCGGGTCGAGCGGTGAAAAATGCGGCATGGTGTCGTCTTGATGGCAACCGGAATGGGTGAAGGCGCGTGGAACGCGTCCATAGGCGCTCCACTCTAGCGGGCCAGGCGCCACTTCGGAAGGGGAGTCGGCCACCTGCCTATTTCAGGTTTGTAGTCAAGTCGCCATTCCTGTAATTGCCTTACAGCGCCTGCGACTATCCAGTAATTGCGGTCATTGCCGCCGACTCGGATAATGCCTCCATCTTTTTGTCGATACGTCTTTCGTATCGGCGCATCGCCCACCTATTCATCTGTAGCTGTATATCCGTCGCCAACAATGGTCGGCTATCCATCAGTAGCGACGAGCAGCTACGGCTACCGGCGATGAGAGGCTTGCCACCCGCCATCTCATCGCCATGCTCATCAAGAGAGGCCCTACGTGAGTCAGCAGATGCTCGATACCGTCTTTGAGGAATGGCAGAACAACGAGGCCTTGGCCGAGGAAATGATCCCGCTGCTGGGCAAGCTGTATCGTCAGTACAACATCGTGACCTCGCTGTTCGGCCGTTCGCTGATCAACCAGTCGGTGATTCGCATCCTCAAGGACCATCGCTTCGTCAAGAAGGTCGAGGGCACCGAGCTTTCCGTGCAGGATACCTTCCCGCTGGTCAAGGCGATGACCGAGCTGAACCTGGGGCCCGCTCACGTCGATATCGGCAAGCTGGCGGTGGCTTACAAGCACAGTGACGCCGAGGATGTGACCTCCTTCCTGGAGCGCGAACTTGCCGAAATCGTCGGCGCGCACTGCAAGGTGAAGGGCAACGGCGAACCCAAGGACGTGGTGCTCTACGGCTTCGGGCGTATCGGCCGCATCCTGGCGCGCATCCTGGTCGAAAAGGCTGGCGGCGGTAACCTGCTGCGCCTGCGGGCCATCGTAGTGCGGGGGCGCGGCGACCTGGCCAAGGATCTCGAGAAGCGGGCCAGCCTTCTGCGTCGCGACTCCGTGCACGGGCCTTTCTCCGGCACCATCAGCGTCGATCACGACAGCAGTGCGCTGGTCGTCAATGGCAACTACATCAAGGTGATTTACGCCAACGAGCCCAGCGAGATCGATTACACCACCTACGGCATCGACAACGCCATCGTGGTGGATAACACCGGCATGTGGCGTGATGAGGAAGGCCTGGGGCAGCACCTGGCCTGCAAGGGGGTGTCCAAGGCGCTGCTGACCGCGCCGGGCAAGGGCGATGTCAAGAACGTGGTATATGGCATCAACCACACCGATATCGCGCGCGAAGATCGCATCGTATCGGCGGCGTCCTGTACCACCAACGCCATCGTGCCGGTGCTCAAGGCGCTGAACGATAAGTTCGGCATCGAGCATGGCCATGTCGAGACCGTGCACTCCTACACCAACGATCAGAACCTGATCGACAATTATCACAAGGGTGATCGTCGCGGCCGCAGTGCACCGCTCAACATGGTGCTGACCGAGACCGGCGCCGCCAAGGCCGTCGCCAAGGCACTGCCGGAGCTGACCGGCAAGCTGACCGGCAACGCCATTCGCGTACCGACCCCCAACGTGTCGATGGCGATCCTGAACCTGAACCTTCATCAGCAAACCGACGCCGAGGCCCTCAACGATTACCTGCGGCGCATGGCCATTCACTCACCGATGCAGAAGCAGATCGACTTCGTGGATTCCACGGAAGTGGTCTCGTCCGACTTCGTGGGCAATCGCCACGCCGGTATCGTCGATGCCAAGGCCACCATCGCCGATGGCAAGAATGCTGTTGTCTACGTGTGGTACGACAACGAGTTCGGCTACAGCTGCCAGGTGGTGCGCATTCTGCAGCACATGTCCAACGTCAGCTTCCTGGCGTTCCCGATGAACCGGGATTAACAGCGCCCTGCGCCCGAGCCCAAGGCTCGGGCGCATTCTTCATCGACGCACATGCCAATGGCTTCAGCGTCGCCTGGCACCTTCACTGTCTATGTCGCCTGTCGTGCTCGTCTGTTTGACTCGACTGTTTTGCTCAATTCGCTATCTTGCCTGATTTTTGTCCCCTGGCTATTTCGCCTAACTGTCTGACGCAAAAGCCTTCGTCCCCTTCCTGAAGGGCGTCTGCGTTGTTGCCCCCTGGCTGCCTGCTACCTTAGGTCGTGTGGCCTTTCGTTCCGCATGTCATTATAATGACCGAGATTTTAGGGGCGGTCCGTGCATCGCGGGCCGAACTGACAACCTTCTGATAAGAAAAGAATTCGAGCGCCGTGACCGTAATCCTGGGCGCCAATCCTCTGGCCCAGGGATAACGCGTTTTTCGAACCTCTTTCCTGACACATCAGAGCCGATAACTGGGCGAGTCTATGATCGAAGTCAAACGAGGCCTGGATCTCCCCATCGCGGGGGCGCCCGAGCAGCGCATCGAGGATGCGCGCCCGGTTCGTCACGTGGCCATCCTGGGCACCGACTATGTTGGCATGAAGCCGACCATGGAGGTCCGGGAGGGGGATAGCGTCAAACTAGGCCAGTTGCTCTTCACCGATAAGAAGATCGACGGCGTGCGCTTCACCGCGCCGGCGGCGGGTGAAGTGGTAGCGATCAACCGTGGCGAGAAGCGCAAGCTGCTCTCCGTGGTGATCAAGGTTGATGAAAATGAGGAAGAGGCCGTCGAGTTTACCGCCCATGAAGCCGGTAAGCTCGCCAGTCTCGACCGCCAGGTGGTAGTAGACCAGCTCGTTGAGTCGGGTCTCTGGACGGCACTGCGCACGCGCCCGTTCTCGCGTACGCCGACACTCGATGGGGTGCCGGAAAGCATTTTCGTCACTGCCGTCGACACCCATCCGCTAAGCCCGGATCCTGCCGTCATCATCAATGAGGCACCCGAGGCGTTCGAGAACGGTCTCAAGGTGTTGTCAAGGCTCACTGAAGGCAAGGTCTTCCTTTGCCAGGCACCTGACGCCAACCTGCCCGGCAGCAACGTCGATCAAGTGCAGGTCGAGACCTTCAGCGGCCCGCATCCGGCCGGCCTGGTGGGCACCCACATTCACTACCTGTCGCCGGTGGCGCTGAACAAACAGGTCTGGCACATCGGCTATCAGGACGTGATCGCCTTCGGCAAGATGTTCACCGAAGGTAAGCTGAACGTTAGCCGTGTGATCGCCGTTGGTGGACCGCGCGCCGACAAGCCACGTCTGGTCCGCACCCGCATCGGTGCTAGCACCGAAGAGCTGCTGGCAGGCGAAGTCGAGTCACCTGAGGATACGCGTGTGATCTCTGGCTCCGTGTTCGCAGGCTCCATCGCCGAGGGCGCACTGCGCTACGTGGGTCGCTTCCACAACCAGTTGAGTCTGTTGGAAGAAGGCAACAAGCGCGCCTTCATGGGCTGGCTGTCGCCCGGCGTCAATCGGCACTCGGTCATGGGTATCTATCTGTCGAAGGTTCTCGGCCTCAAGAAGTATGCCCCCGACACCTCTACCAATGGCTCCGAGCGTGCCATGGTACCGGTCGGCAACTACGAGACCGTCATGCCGCTGGATATCCTGCCCACCCAACTGCTGCGCTCGCTGATCGTTGGCGATATCGAAACCGCCATGCAGTTGGGGTGTCTGGAACTGGATGAAGAGGACCTGGCGCTGTGCACCTACGTGTGCCCCGGCAAATATGAATACGGTCCCATCCTGCGTGACAACCTCACTACCATCGAGAAAGAGGCCTGATGATGGGTATCCGACAGACACTCGATAATCTCGAGCCGCACTTTCACAAGGGTGGTAAGTTCGAGCAGTTCTATCCGCTCTTCGAAGCCGTCGACACGATCTTCTATGCGCCGCCCAGCGTCACCAAAACCACGGCTCACGTCCGTGATGGTGTCGATCTCAAGCGCATCATGATCACCGTCTGGATGTGTACCTTCCCGGCGATGTTCTTCGGCATGTGGAACGCCGGCTGGCAGGCCAATACGGCCATCGCCGATGGCTATGCCTCCATGGGCGGCTGGCGCGAAGCCATCCTGATGCTGCTGGCCGGTGGCCATGATGTCAGCAGCGTCTGGTCCAACTTCGTGCTGGGCGCGACCTACTTCCTGCCGATCTACCTGGTGACCTTCGTGGTCGGCGGTTTCTGGGAAGTGCTGTTCGCCATCAAGCGCGGTCATGAGGTCAACGAAGGCTTCTTCGTCTCCTCGGTGCTGTTCGCGTTGATCCTGCCGGCGACGATTCCGCTGTGGCAGGTGGCGCTGGGTATCACCTTCGGCATCGTGATCGGCAAGGAGATCTTCGGCGGCACCGGCAAGAACTTCCTGAACCCGGCCCTTACCGCCCGTGCGTTCCTGTACTTCGCCTATCCGGCGCAGATCTCGGGGGAAAACGTCTGGGTCGCGGCTGACGGTTATACAGGTGCCACGGCGCTTTCCACCGCTTTCCAGAGCGGCATGTCGGCATTGACGAGTCAGTTCAGCTGGTGGGATGCCTTCCTCGGTTACATCCCGGGCTCTATCGGTGAAACGTCGACGCTGGCGATCCTGATTGGTGCCGCGGTGCTGCTTTGGACCCGCATCGCCTCCTGGCGCATCATGCTGGGTGTTTTCCTCGGCATGGTAGCAACCAGCTCTCTGTTCAATGCCATCGGCTCCGATACCAATGCCATGTTCGCCATGCCCTGGTACTGGCACCTGGTAGTGGGCGGCTTCGCCTTCGGCATGGTGTTCATGGCGACCGACCCGGTCTCCGCCTCCATGACCAACAAGGGCCGTCTCGCCTTCGGCGCGCTGATCGGGGTGATGACGGTGCTGATCCGTGTCGTGAACCCGGCCTTCCCCGAGGGCATCATGCTGGCCATTCTGTTCGCCAACCTGTTCGCCCCGCTGATTGACCATTTCTTTGTCCAGGCCAACATCAAGCGCCGCCAGCAGCGTACTGGTGCCATGGCTGAGGAGAGTGCCTGATGGCGAGTAACAACTCCATCAAGAAGACGCTGATCGTTGCCTTCGCGCTGTGCATCGTCTGCTCGGTGATCGTGTCCACCGCCGCGGTTGCATTGCGCCCGCAGCAAGCGTTCAACCAAGAGGCCGACCGTAAGTCGAATATCCTCCAGGTGGCGGGCCTCTATGACGCAGGCGAGTCGATCACCAAGCAGTTCGAACAGGTGACCGCGCGTGCCGTCGATCTGCGCACCGGTGAATACACCGATGAGGTTGACCCCGAGCGCTACGATGGCTTCAGTGCCGCTCGTGATCCTGCTCAGTCGCGGACCCTGTCTGGCGAGAAAGATATCGCCGGCCTGTCGCGTCAGGAAAACTATTCGGTGGTCTACCTGGTCGGGGATCCGCAGAATCCCGAGAAAATTATCCTGCCCATTCGTGGCCAAGGCCTTTGGGGGCTGATGCGCGGTTATCTGGCGCTGAAAGGCGATGGCAACACCATCGAGGGCATCACCTTCTATTCTCACTCCGAGACACCGGGGCTGGGTGGCGAAGTGGACAACCCGAAATGGAAGGCCCAGTGGGATGGCAAGCAAGTCTACGCCGATGGTGAAGTCGGCCAGGGCCGCCCGGAAATCGCACTGGTCAAGGGGGGTGCCAGCAATCCCACCGAGGTCGATGCGTTGTCAGGGGCTTCCCTGACCAGCAAGGGCGTGACCAACCTGGTGCAGTTCTGGCTTAGCGAGCAAGGCTTCGGCCAGTATCTCGCCAAGTTCCGCGATTCTTCTGAAGAAGGAGCCTGAGCATGTCAGCCGCAACCCCCAAAGGCGTACTGATCACGCCGATCTTCAAGAACAACCCGATCGCGCTGCAGATCCTCGGGATCTGCTCGGCGCTGGCGGTGACCAGCAGCATGAGCGTATCGCTGGTCATGGCACTGGCAGTGATCGCGGTCACGGCTTTTTCGAGCATGTTCGTTTCACTGATCCGCAATCACATTCCGTCCTCGATCCGCATCATCGTGCAGATGACCATCATCGCCTCGCTGGTGATCGTGGTCGACCAGGTGCTCAAGGCTTACGCCTATGAGATGTCCAAGCAGCTGTCGGTGTTCGTGGGCCTGATCATCACCAACTGCATCGTGATGGGTCGTGCCGAGGGCTTTGCCATGCAGAATGGCCCGGTGCTGTCATTCCTCGACGGCGTGGGTAACGGTCTGGGCTATGGCTTCATCCTGATGGTGGTAGCCTTCTTCCGCGAACTGCTCGGTTCGGGCAGCCTGTTCGGTATGACTATACTGACGCCCGTGCAGGACGGCGGCTGGTACGTGCCCAACGGCCTGATGCTGCTGCCGCCGTCGGCGTTCTTCGTCATCGGCCTGATCATCTGGGTGATGCGTAGCTTGCAGCCGGAACAGATTGAAGAGAATCAGTTCCAGATGAAGCACAACACACAGCCGAAGGAGGCCGTGTAAATGATCGAACATTATCTCAGCCTGTTCGTTGCCTCGGTCTTTGTCGAAAACATGGCCCTGGCCTTCTTCCTGGGCATGTGCACCTTCATGGCGGTTTCCAAGAAGGTCTCATCGGCGCTGGGCTTGGGCATTGCCGTTATCGCGGTGCTCGCGATCACCGTGCCGGTCAATAACCTGATTCTCACCTATCTGCTCGATGAAGGGGCGCTGTCCTGGACCGGCGTCAGCGGGGCCGAGAACATCGACCTGTCGTTCCTCGGCTACCTGAGCTACATCGGCGTGATCGCGGCTATCGTGCAGATTCTCGAGATGTTCCTCGACAAGTACGTGCCGGCTCTATACAACGCCCTCGGCGTGTTCCTGCCGCTGATCACCGTGAACTGCGCGATTCTCGGCGCCACACTGTTCATGTCCGAGCGTAACTACAACTTCGGTGAATCCGTGGTGTATGGCGTAGGCGCTGGTTTCGGCTGGGCGCTAGCGATTGCGGCGCTGGCCGGGATTCGCGAGAAGCTCAAGTACAGCGATGTGCCGGCCGGCCTTCAGGGTCTGGGCATCACCTTCATCACCGTGGGTCTGATGTCGCTTGGCTTCATGTCCTTCTCCGGTATCCAGCTCTGAGGCCCGCCTCAGGCAACGAACACCAATAGGAAACCGACATGGTTGATACAAATATCATCTTGCTCGGCGTGGTCATGTTCACCGTGGTCGTTATCGGCCTGGTGGGGATCATCCTGGCCGCGCGCAGCCGCCTCGTCAGCAGCGGCGACGTGACCATCGAGATCAATGGCGACCCTGACTACACCCTGAGCACACAGGCAGGCGGCAAGCTGCTGCAGACCCTGGCGGCCAACGGCATCTTCCTGTCTTCCGCCTGTGGCGGCGGCGGCTCTTGTGCCCAGTGCAAGTGCCGTGTAGCCGACGGCGGCGGGGGGATCCTGCCGACCGAGGAATCCGCGTTCACCATGCGCGAGAAGAAGGATGGCTGGCGTCTTTCTTGCCAGGTGCCGGTGAAGCAGGACATGAAGATCGAAGTTCCCGAAGAGGTCTTCGGCGTCAAGCAGTGGGAGTGCGAGGTCACCTCCAACCCCAACGTCGCGACCTTCATCAAGGAGCTCAACCTCAAGCTGCCCGAAGGCGAGGAAGTCGATTTCCGTGCCGGTGGTTACGTGCAGCTGGTGGCACCGCCCTATGACATAAAGTTCTCCGACTTCGATATCGAAGAAGAGTACCGGGGCGATTGGGAGAAGTTCGAGCTGTTCAAGGTCTCCCACAAGAGCGACGAGGAGGTCATCCGCGCCTACTCGATGGCCAACTACCCGGAAGAGTACGGCCTGCTCAAGTTCAACATCCGTATCGCCACGCCGCCTCCCGGCACCGATCATCCGCCGGGCCTGATGTCGACCTACGTCTTCAACCTGAAGCCGGGCGACAAGGTGCAGGTGATGGGGCCCTTCGGTGAGTTCTTCGCCAAGGACACCGATGCCGAAATGGTCTTCGTTGGCGGTGGTGCCGGCATGGCGCCGATGCGCAGCCACATCTTCGACCAGCTCAAGCGCCTGAACTCCAAGCGCAAGATCTCGTTCTGGTACGGTGCACGCTCCTGGCGCGAGACCTTCTACAACGAAGAGTTCGACCAACTGGCCGAAGAAAACGACAACTTCGAGTGGCACCTGGCACTGTCGGATCCGCTGCCCGAAGACAACTGGGAAGGCCCGACCGGCTTCATTCACAACGTGCTCTATGAAAACTACCTCAAGGACCACCCGGCGCCTGAGGACTGCGAGTACTACATGTGTGGGCCGCCCATGATGAACGCCTCGGTGATCAAGATGCTGCTGGATATGGGCGTCGAACCCGAGAACATCGCATTGGACGATTTCGGCGGCTAAGCATTCATCGCCAAACTCGGTGGCGAGTGTGCGCCGGGGCAAGGCGCAGCGAGGGTCCTTGGCCATGGATGGCCTAGGTAGCGCTCAAGGAGGGGTTAACAGCGCCCTCGCGCAGCGTTGCCGCCGGTGAACGCCACGCCAATGAAACAGGCCATTGCGCTACAGGGCTGGCCCACAGGGCCGGCCCTGCTTCATTTTACGCATCGCTTTTTGATCAACTGTTACCTCGCCTGACGACAACAGGAATGATTTGCCGCCAGCCGAGGTCACAGTGTTAGAGCTTCAACGTGTGACATCCATTCACTCCCCGAGCCTGCTCGCGCGCCAATATGCGGCGAGAGGCAGTCCAGGAGACTCCCATGACGATCTGGTTTTTGGTATTTGGTTTTATGCTGCTGCTGATGGCCGCCATGGCTGTCGGCGTTATCCTCGGTCGCAAGCCGATTGCCGGTTCCTGCGGCGGGCTCAATAACCTTGGCCTCAAGAATGGCTGCGATATCTGTGGCGGCAATGACAAGGTCTGCGAGGAAGAGAACAAAAAGACCGCCAGTGCCCGTCGTGCCAGCGACGAGAGCCGTGGTGCGGACCTTGGTTATGACGCCACCCGGCGCTGAGCCTTGGGCCGAAGCCAGCGGAAAACATATAAACGGGACCCCCAGCGCTAGGAGAAACGATGGCAGTTCATAATTACGACGTGGTGGTGATCGGTACCGGTCCCTCGGGCGAAAGCGCTGCGATCAACGCCGCGAAGCATGGCAAGCGCGTAGCAATCATCGAAAAGCAGCAGTCCGTGGGCGGCAACTGCACCCACTGGGGAACCATCCCGTCGAAAGCGCTGCGCCATCAGGTCAAGCAGATCATGGCCTTTAATACCAACCGCATGTTTCGCGATATCGGCGAGCCGCGTTGGTTCTCGTTTCCCAAGGTGCTGCAGCGCTCCCAGGTGACCATCGACCAGCAGGTCGAAATGCGCACCACCTTCTATGCCCGTAATCGCATCGACGTGTTCTTCGGCGTGGCTCGCTTCAAGGATGAGCACACCCTGCTGGTGCGCGACAACCACGAAGGCGTCGAAGAAATCAACGCCCAGAAGATTGTCATCGCAACCGGTTCGCGCCCTTATCGCCCGGCAGATATCGACTTCCGTCACCCGCGCATCTACTGCTCCGACACCGTGCTCGGGCTATCGCACACGCCGCGCACCCTGATCATCTTCGGTGCCGGCGTTATCGGCAGCGAGTACGCCTCGATCTTCTCCGGGCTCGGCGTCAAGGTCGATCTGCTTGATTCCCGCGACCGCCTGCTGTCTTTCCTCGACGACGAAATCAGCGATGCGCTGTCCTATCATCTGCGCCATCACGGTGCGCTGATCCGTCACAACGAAGACTATGAACGGGTAGAGGGCGACGAGTCTGGCGTCATCGTGCATCTCAAGTCCGGTAAGAAGCTGCGCGCCGATGCCTTCCTGTGGGCCAACGGCCGCACCGGCAACACCGACCAGCTCGGGCTCGAGAACATCGGCCTCGAGGCCAACGGTCGCGGCCAGCTTCAGGTCGATAACCACTACCGTACCGCCATCCCGCATATCTATGCGGTGGGCGACGTGATCGGCTGGCCGAGCCTCGCCAGTGCCGCCTATGACCAGGGCCGCAACGCAAGCGACGACCTGCTCGATGAGGACTTCCGCTTCGTCGATGACGTACCGACCGGCATCTACACCATTCCCGAGATCAGCTCGGTGGGCAAGACCGAGCGCGAGCTGACCGCCGCCAAGGTGCCCTATGAAGTGGCCCAGGCGTTCTTCAAGGACACCGCTCGGGCGCAGATCACCGGCGACACCGTCGGCATGTTGAAGATCCTCTTCCACCGCGAGAGCCTCGAGATTCTCGGCATCCACTGCTTCGGCGACCAGGCCTCCGAGATCGTGCACATCGGCCAGGCGATCATGCAGCAGGAAGGCGAGGCCAATACCCTCAAGTACTTCATCAATACCACCTTCAACTATCCGACCATGGCCGAGGCCTATCGGGTGGCGGCGCAGAACGGCTTGAATCGCCTGTTTTGAAGCTCTCTTCCAAGATATAAAACAAATATGCAAAAAGAGCCCTGGCCATAGTGCCGGGGCTCTTGCGTTGTGCTAAATCAACAAATGGCTGAGACTTCTTTATTCCCAGACCTTGTCTCGGTCTTCCCAGTAACGGTCAAGATGGCGGTCCTCAGTCATCTCGTAGAGCGAGTAGCGGCGCGCGAGGCGGGCGCCGCCGTCGCGGGTCAGCGGTTGCCAGCTCAGGGTGAGGTGGTCGCGGCTGTGGGTGGTGAAGAACGCATCCAGCGGTAGGCTGATATAGACGCCTTTGTCGAAGCTACCCTCGCCGAAGCTATCCCCAGCATCGGTAAAGGTCGCCCAGGCCCCCATGCGCGCGCCCGACGCGAATTCACGTGACAGGTCGATGGTGGTGCCAATATCTTTGGCGAGATAACGGCCTACGCTGACCTTGGCCAGCACGTCCTCGAAATCAGTTTGGACATATGCGCTTAGGTGCCCGGTCCAAGTGGAGTAATCGCGCAGTCCGAATTGCTGGTCGAAGTCGCGTTGGCGCACATAGTTTAGATCGGCACCCAGCGCCCAGTCGCTGTTGAAGGGGCGATACATTACCTCACTGCCGACCCCGGCATACATCATCTCCAGCACGCCACCATAACCCATGCCGAACCAGTTATCGCTCAGACGCTTGGTGCGCGTGTATTGCAGATTGGTGACACCGAGGCTGCTCTCGTCGAGGTAGTCACCGATATAGGTCCTGACCCGCGGGAGGTCAGAGTCGGCAATATAGTCATATTTGTCGAAGTTGTCGGCAACGGTCCAGCCTACCGTGCCCGAGAACCAGCCGTTGGCATCGGTGAGATACTTGCCATTGGCGCGCACCAGGAGCTGATACAGGTAGCCATCCGGCCCGCCAAGGTTCTGATTGATCCCGGGGCTGACATTAAAGTGGAATCGCTGTGTTTCGGGGGTCGACATGACCTCGCCGCGTGACACGCCTTTGGCGGGTGTTGTGTAGATGCCGTAGTAATAGTCTGGCTCGGCTTGAATTGATTGGGCCGCTGACACAAAAGCGTCTCGTGAGTGTACGTCGTCGCGCAGGCTCAGGCCGTGCGATTGCCAACGATACCGGAAGGTCGTGATGGCATCGGGGGCGTTGTTATGAAGGACCCGGTTGGCACGCCCCTCCGTATGAGCCAGTGAGCGATATTTGGTGGGTTCTCCTTCAACCACCAGAGTATCCCCTGACACCACCAAGCGATGCACCCGAATGCCGGCATTGGCCAACAACTGTTCGCTAGTGGCGCGCCAGTTGGTCTCGTCCGCTGTCGTCGAGCTGTCCAAGCCCTCTGTCAGAGGCTTTTGTTGGGCGCGCGATGATGGGGTCGCCGCCGGAGCGGGGGCGGGTGCAATCGAGAGGGGCGGTGCGTCACGCTTGGCCTGATGCAGGCTGGCCAGGTTGGCGCTCAGAGTGATGCCGGTCATCAGCGTATTACCCCGTTCCCAGCCTGCGTGCAGGGTCAGGTTGTCACTGACGTGGTAGCGGGCGCCAATATTGACAGGAGAATCCTGTTCAAGGGGCTCAGCAGAGGGCTCATTCGAATAGTCGTTACCCTCATATTCCAGCTGCAACACCAAGGGCTGCCAGGGCGTCTGGTATTCGATGCCGGCAAAGGCAGCCACCGGTCCACGGAACAGCTGGCTGAAGGCGAATTCACCGCCTTGGTCGCCGCCCGCATTCCCAGGGCGGGTTTTGAAGCGGCTATCGAGCACGCTTAGGGGCGACTCCATGTCGCTGCGGGTTCCAAGGTAGCCCCAGCCGAGACCCAGGCTGAAGTCGAGGTCGTACCAGCGCTTGCTGGCGACCAGATACTCGGCCCCGAACAAGGTGGTCCCGCCGGCGTCCCGCATGCCTAGGGCAACCTCAGGCAGATAGCGACTTTCTTCCCACAGCCGAAGCTTCGCATCGAGGCCTTTGTCCAGATACGCTCGGTCACCGGCAATGGCGGCACCATAAAGGCGGTTCTCAATCTCGGTGTAGCGGAACGTGAACTCGAACCAGTCCGCCGGTTGGAGGCTGATGCTATAGCGCCGGTAAGGGGGTGTCTGATGATAGGAGAAAGAAAACTCTCCCAGTGGTGCCATGCGGGCAGTAGGGGTCTGCATCAGGCCGACACCGCCCGAATCGCCTTGGCCGCTGCCGAGATGCTGTTGATGAGATGTCAGGTCCTGAGTGTCGCTGCCCGTGTTGATGGCGTCGAGCATGCTCGCCCATGTAGGAGCGGCGATCATGACACAGGCCACACCCCAAAGTCGGGTGATTCCGGGATGGCGGCGCGGACAGCGATGCATGACGTCTGCTTGAGCAAAGTGCTTGTACATCATGAAGGATCTGCCGTAGTAGGTGAGTCAGTGATCAGGTAGTGGCAGTCATCCCCCGGCAGACGGGTGGCGAGCAAGTCGGGTAAATGAGTGTTCACCCATCTTGCACTTGGTGAGTCGTGAGAAATGGGCACGACGACGCGACTACCCGGTGGCAGCGATAGTGATTGGTGATTATAAGCCTGGACGCCGACGCGACGTAGGTCACCCATTGGGGATATCCAAATCACTTTGTCGGTGATCGTTGCGCGTGACGCATCGCTAGCCAGGCCCACTTCGGCAAGAGCGTCATCGAGCATCAGCCCTGGGCGGTATGCCACTCTAGTGACGCCAGCGGGGTGCCATAGCTCGACCCAATCGGGGATGCTGCAGAAACCGGCCTTGTCGAGGGAGGCAAGGGATGGGTTGAGGCGCGGGCGTGCGACCAGTGTGGCCAGGTCGGCACGCCCCAGGCTTCTGGATTGATGGGGAGTCGCTGCCAAGGTCAGGGCGTGGTCGTGCCAGCTGATTATCCCGGGCATGGCGTTGCCTGGTGCTAGCGTCATTTCCTGACTTATCGTTTCCAGTTCCGCGGCCAGGCGCGTCAGTCGCTGAGGCAGCTCAACGCCATCAGCCCGGCGCTGATAAAAGGTATAGGCCGGGGAGGGGGGCGGCGTGTCCAGCGACAGCCAGACATCGCGGAGCGTTTGTGGTGCTGCTTGAGCAGCTGCCCCTGAGGCGCAAAGGGCTAGGATGCTCCCAGTCAGCCATGTTCCAAGTCGTGCCAGGCGAGGAGCTGTCATCGGGTGTTTTCGCATAGAGGTTTGTCATATGGTGCCCGCGACAGGCGGAGCAATCCTAGTTCTGTGGCCACCAAGGGCGTGCCACCTGCCAGGCGATGCGCTGTGCGTCGGGCCAAGGCTGGATGTCGCCCGCCCATATGCGTCCCGTGACGGGGTCGCGCCATAGCGTGTTATCGCTTTCGCCGGCATCTAGCCAGTCCAATTGTTGGTGGCAGGCTTCCAGTGAGTGTGTCAGAAGCGGCAACTTCAACGGTGCGGCTGATTCACAGTGTGTCTGTATCTGAGCACTGTCGACATGTTGCTGGCCATCGGCATCGCGCCATTGCACAGTCAAGGCGTGTGCGACGAATAGGTTGTCTGCAGAGGAAGGCATCGAGTAATCGATGCCCACTAACTCATTATCAAACCCGGCTGAGGCAAAGGGCACTCCATGCCGAAGCTCTAGTGTGGCTCGATCTCGCGCTTGCCATAGCGTGAGTGCACCGGTGCCACCACTTTGATAAGCCATGACCACTAGGGCATCGTTGCCATCCATTGAGAGGGCTAGGGATGCATAAGGCACCTGCCGGGCGTAGTCAGCCATGTCGGCGGTTGAGTCACCCCATAGCATCGACAGAGTGTCTGCCATAGGCGTCGTCCCACCGCCCTGGGTGCAAGCAGGCAAGGACAGGACGATACCTGTCAGTACGCCGCAACGCATCGAGGCCGCCCGCAGGCGGCCTCGAGAGGATGGTGATAGCGAGGGCATTACTGTGTGGTGCCCGTAGTACCTGTAGTACCTGTAGTACCTGTAGTGCCGGTACCACTGTTGCCGCCGTTACTGGAGACTGCTTGCGCGGCCACGCCAATGGCTGCAGCTGACGCTACGACAGTGCCAGCAATTGCGGCCGATGAAAGACCCGCAGCGCCGACGCCTGCGGCACCGCCTGCGGCTACACCAGAGCCGGCGGCTCCTGCACCAGCACCACCGCCGGCACCAGCCGCTCCGCCGGCGCCCGCACTACCGCCACCACCAGTGCCTGCACCAGCACCGCCTTCGGCAGACTGTGCCATCGCTAGGGGTGACGCCAGTAGGCCAGCAATCGCAACCAATGCAAATGTCTTCTTGAACATGAAGGCACTCCTTCCTCTGAGTTCATAAACAATGGCTCGCTAACCGACTGGCATTAGCGCCCATTAGTAAAGCTGAGTATGCAAGTGTAAGGCGAATCCTGCAATCATAAGGTCGTCGATAGTATGGAATTCAGCCCCATTTTGACCTGATTATGGGTAGGGTGGCTGTATTTATCCGCGATATAGCTAGGGTGCTTGTTAATATAAGCCGCCTAGTGTCTTGTAGGAAATTGACTACAACTTGGTCTGGTCAAGTGAGAGCGGACACATTTTCAAGCCGCAGCTGCCAGTTCGATCTCCCTCGGCGACTGGTAGCCGAGGGTCGAGTGGAGCCGGCAGCTGTTGTACTCCATCTCGATGTATTCGATCACGTCCTGCCGTGCTGCCTGGCGGCTCCAATATCGCTGATCCGCCAGCCACTCGCTTTTCAGTGAGCCGAAGAAGCGCTCCATGACGGCATTGTCCCAGCAATTCCCCTTGCGGCTCATCGAGGCCTGGAACCCGTGCCGATCCAGTGTGGATCGGTAGTCATGCGATGCGTATTGACTGCCGCGGTCGCTGTGATGGATCAACCCGCTCTTGGGCTGCCGGCGCCCTACGGCCATCTCCAGGGCGTCCAGGACCAGCTGCGTGCGCATGTGGTCGGCCATCGCCCAGCCCACCAACTGCCGGTCATGGAGATCGAGCACCGCCGCCAGATAGAGCCAGCCCTCCAGCGTCCAGATTGCCGTGATGTCGGCCACCCAGGCCCGGTTCGGTGCCGCCACCATGAACTGGCGGTTCAGCAGGTTGGGCGCCACCGGCAGGCTGTGCTGACTGTCGGTCGTATGGCGCCAGCGTCGCCGCTGTCGTGCCTCTATGCCGGCTTCCCGCATCAGGCTGCGGGCCTGATAGCGGCCGATCTCGTAGCCGCGTCGTCGCAGCTCCCTGGCCATGCGCCGGCTGCCGTAGCTGCCACGCTTTCGGCGATGGATCTCTCTGACTTCACAGAGCAGGGCCTGACGATGGTCATCAAGGCCACGCCGTCGCCAGGCATAGAAACTACTCCGGCTGACCTGCATGACCCGACACAACACGGCCACGGGATAGGTGGCCTTCTCCGACTCGATGAACTGGTATCTCAGCTCGACTCTTTGGCGAAGAAGGCCGCCGCCTTTTTTAGAATATCCTTTTCAACCTGAAGCTTACGAACTTCTTCGCGGAGCTTCTTGATCTCGGCGTCGCGATCGTCCTCCTGCCGCCCCGGGGTGCCGGAGCCCTGCTGACGGTGCTTGCGGCACCAGCGGTCCAGCACGCTGCGCTCCACTCCCAGGCGCCGGGCGGCCTCAGATACGGAATACCCCTGATCGGTCACCAGATTCACCGCATCCGCCTTGAATTCATCGGAAAACCGACGTCGAGTCTTCTTGGTCATGAACACCTCCATTGCCTCCATTATGAGGCTTATCGGGGTGTCCGCTCCAATTGGACCACTTCAACTTGGTCTCTTCAGCAGTTATTACTGGCTGTGTGCAGAGCAGATCTGTAGGATGGCTGCCGGAGAAATTGTATCCATTTCATCGGGATGTATGGATATGGCACCCAACAGAGCGTGTCAAAGGGTACGACATCTACTGGTGCCGGGCCGGTAAGTGCCGAAGGTGCCGGCACCTCCCCGCGAGCGGGAGAATGGTAACGCCTAGCTACTAGAAGATGGTAGGTAAAGGCTAGTTCGTGGGCATGATCAAATAATTAGGACTATCAGCCGTGCGCTGACTACTGGCCTCAGGGATGCGTCTTTATAACCTTGTGGCGGTAGCGTGTCTTGAACTCTTACGTTGAGAGCACCATATGACTGATAGACATCACCTTGGCTGGTTGTCGGCCACCTTGATCGCCGCGTTGCTGAGTGGCTGCGCCTGGGCACCTGGCAGCCACATCAGGGAAAACGCATGAAAAACCGCGCTACGACGGGCCTCGTGGCGCTTTACCAGTAGGAGCTAATGTGGTCATCTAGCAGCTTTTGCTCATGGATGACTCATGCTGACACCGTCTCTTATGCACCATTTATCGATCGTTCCCGACTTCCGACAGGCCTGGAAAGTGCAGCATCAGCTGTCGGACATCTTGTTCCTGACGGTCTGCGCGGTGATATGTGGTGCTGAAGGTTGGGACGAGATAGAGGATTTTGGCCACGCGAAGCTCGACTTTCTCCGCCAGTACGGTGATTTTGAGG
>NZ_QLSX01000004.1 GCF_003268885.1 Onishia taeanensis | reverse complement strand
ACCCTGGCCAGGGTGTCATGGCTCGGCACGCCAGCCTCAAAATCACCGTACTGGCGGAGAAAGTCGAGCTTCGCGTGGCCAAAATCCTCTATCTCGTCCCAACCTTCAGCACCACATATCACCGCGCAGACCGTCAGGAACAAGATGTCCGACAGCTGATGCTGCACTTTCCAGGCCTGTCGGAAGTCGGGAACGATCGATAAATGGTGCATAAGAGACGGTGTCAGCATGAGTCATCCATGAGCAAAAGCTGCTAGATGACCACATTAGCTCCTACTGGTAAAGCGCCACGAGGCCCGTCGTAGCGCGGTTTTTCATGCGTTTTCCCTGGTCCATGAACGCGTCGACATCCCCATCATAGTTCACATCATCATTGGCATCGCCGGACGTGTCGTGTACTTGGTGTTTGCGGCTCATGCGATGTCCTCCCATGACCCCATGGTGAGATGGCTACGGATGCTCGCCTTGGGCGAGCATCGGGCAACGCGGGTGCGTTGCTGGCTATATAACGCCAGTTGCGGGTGAGGACAAGAGGGGGAAGGGAAAAAATTAGTCTTTGGCGCTACCCTTGACGCGTTCGAGCTCGGCGATGGCCTCGACTCGCTCAGTGACATCCTTCTGCACGCCAAGGTAGTAGGTAATGTCTTCCTGCTCGTCGTACATCGGCGTGATCGACAACTCGTTGTAGAAGAGGGTGCCGTCCTTCTTGTAGTTGCGCAGGATCTCGCGGCAGGGTCGGTCCTCGGTCAGAGCATCGCGTATGCGCGCGAGGCCGGGCTGATCGCGGTCGTCGTTCTGCAGGAAGCGGCAGTCACGGTAGAGGATCTCATCGGTGCTGTAGCCGGTCAGCCGTTCGAACCCCTGATTGACGTAAATCAGGATATGTTCTTCACCCTCGCGTTCGGCAACGACAATACCGTCCTCCGAGGCGTCGATGATGCGTTCCAGAAGCTCGGGGCTGATCATGGGCGGTCTTTTCATGCGAAGCGTTCCTGTCGCGACCCTATGGGGGTGGGTAGGCATGGCCTAGCCACGATGTATATTGCTCTATCATGGCTAGGCGGTTGCCAGATTTCAATGTGTTGCGATCACGCCTCGACCTCGGGCAGGCCCTGAGCGGTCAGCGCGGCGGCAAGCGCGCAGGCGGCGAGCAACCCAAGCAGCACGGCGCTGCCGAACCACTGCGCGAGCGCGCCGACCAGGCCGCCGACCAGCAGCATCAAAAAGCCGGTCAGCGTATTGGACAACGCCACATAAAGGGCGCGTCGATCGCTATCGGCGAGGTCCACCACGTAGGTCTTGCGACCCAGGCGCACCCCGGCATGGGCGATCACCAACAGCCCGTAGAGCAGGGCGTAGGGCCAGGGGGTCGCCGTCCAGGCGCCGGGAAGACCGCCCGCCAGTGCCGCCAGGGTGCAGCAAATGGCGGCAGCGAGGCCGGCGTCGCGCATCACACGACGACTGGAACTGTCGGCACGCTTGCCCCACACGGGGCTTGCCAGCATGCCGGCGAGCCCCGAGATGATGATCAGAAGGCCCAGGTCGCCGAGGTTCGAGCCGCTGCGTTGCTGAGCCAGCAGCGCGATGTAGGGCAGGGCCAGGGCGCTGGAGAGCAGTAGGGCGCGCGCCAGGTTGAAGCGCAGGAAGGCTGGGTCTTCGCGCAGTAGGTGCAGGCCCTGACGCACGCTGTCCCAGGCGTTCTCACCGCCTTCCACGGCCCCCGGCGCCTCTTCGATGAGGGCCGCGCACAGTGCGTTCAGGCCCCAGCCAAACGCCGCCACGCCCATCAGCACCGCCAAGGCCAGCTCGCTGGGACGGTCATCGAAGAACATCAGCACGATACCGGCGGCCAGGGTCACGCCGCCGGCGATGCTGCCGCTCCAACCCATCAGGATGCCGCGGCGCTGCTTGGCGATGGTCTTGCCCAGCACGTCCTTGGTGGCGATCGACGATAGGCCGCGAGCCAGTGACAGCGCGACCAATACCACCAGCACCAGGCTGCCGCCAAGGCCGCCCTGACCCAGCAGGGCGAGGGCGACTAGCAGCAGAGCGGCCACGGCCTGAATCAGCCCGCCGGCCACCCAGGTCCATTTGCGCTGCGCCTGGTGGCGTATGAAACCGGCCACGAACACCTGTGGCAGCAGGGCGCCAGCCTCGCGGATCGGGACCAGCAGACCCACCATCCACAGCGGTGCACCGATCGCGCCCATCAGCCAGGGCAGCACCAGGCGGGCACTGGACAGCTCGTCGGCCAGCTTGTTGCCGAGCGAGGCGAGCAGGTGGCGCAGGAAGTTCCTGGGTTGCACCTCGCAGGCGGAGTCGGGAATATCCTTACACATCCGGCTGTCGTCATCGCCGGTCAGCCACTCGTAGAGGCGGGTCTGTGAGATCTCGGTTGGTGGCATGCAGTGGGGCTCCCTGTGCGCGCATTCCAGCGGCCATGATGCCTCAGTTATGATGCCGGGCAAATGTCCAACAAGGAGAGGGCCCCATGGCAAGCGTGCGTATCCACTTCTGTACCCAGTGCCACTGGCTGCTGCGCGCCGGCTGGTATGCGCAGGAACTGCTGTCGACCTTCGGCGAAGACCTCGATGAGGTCGCGCTGGTGCCAAGCCACGGCGGGCACTTCGAGATCACCTTTGATGGCGAGCGACTTTGGGAGCGCAAGCGCGATGACGGCTTCCCTGACATCAAGCTGCTCAAGCAGCGGGTGCGGGATCGGCTTGACCCCTCGCGAGACCTGGGGCATCTGGACCGCTGATGGTTCTTAATGGATGGCTGATTGCTCTGCATCGCCGACCAGCCGTCAGCAACGCCGATGCTGCCCGCTCATGACACATCACACACGAGGGAGAGCGCATGACACAGGAACGTCACGCCATGCTGTGCGGCCTGGGCGCCGTGGGGCTCTGGTCCACGGTGGCAACGGCCTTCAAGGTCGCGCTTGGCGAAATGTCGCCGCTGGAACTGATGTGGATCGCTGCCCTGGTCTCCTGGGGGCTGATGGGCATTCTGGTATGGCGAAAGGGGCTCTTGCGCCAGGCGCTGGTGCAGGGCTGGCGCACCGCGCTGTGGGCCGGGCTGATGAACCCGGTGGCCTACTACCTGGTGCTGTTCGCTGCCTATGATCGACTGCCGGGGCAGGAGGCGATGGCGCTCAACTACACCTGGGCCCTGGCCATGGCCTTTCTCGCCGTGCCGATTCTCGGCCAGCGGCTGACCCGCATCGATATCCTCGCCGGCTTGATTGCCTATGCCGGTGTCTGGACCATCGCCACCCGCGGCGCAGTGCTCGACGTGGCCTTTGCCGACCCGCTGGGCGTGGGGCTGGCGCTGGCCTCGACTCTGCTCTGGGCGCTCTACTGGCTGCTCAATGCTCGCGATAGCCGCCCTCCGCTGGTCGCACAGTGGCAGAACTTCAGCGTTGGCCTGCCGGTGTTCACGGTGCTGATCGCGCTGGGACCGGGCTTCGAGTGGTATGGCTGGAAAGGCGTTAGCGCCGGCATCTATGTGGGGCTTTTCGAGATGGGCATCGCCTTCGTGCTCTGGCAACTGGCCGTGCGCGGCATTTCACGCACGGCCAAGGTGGCCAATCTGATCTTTCTGTCGCCGCCGGTTTCCCTGTTGCTGCTGCACCTGGTGGTCGGCGAGCCGATCCTGATCTCGACGCTGGCTGGCCTGGTTTTGATTCTAGGCGGCCTGGGCCTTCAGCAGTGGCAGAAGGCCGCCGAGCCGGCCCCTCAGGTCTGAGTGGATAGTGAGGTGGGTAGGGAGGTGGTTTGGGAAGTGATCTCTGACCCCGTCGCCGCCTGATCGAGCAGCGGCGCCAGGGTCGTCCATACATTTTCAAGGATCAGTGGCTGGGCCTCGGCGGTGGGGTGTAGGCCGTCGTCCTGCATCAGCCCATCTTCCAGAGCGACACCCTCGAGCAGGAAGGGCACCAGCGGCAGCTCATGGCGCTTGGCCAAGTCTTCAAAAACGCCAGTGAAGGCAGCCCGGTAGGCGTCGCCGTAATTGGGCGGAATATCGATGCCGAGCAGTACCACTTGGGCGCCGCTGGCCTGACTTTTCTCGATCATCGACTCGAGGTTGGTGCGCATCTGGCCAGGCGCCAGGCCGCGGAGGCCATCGTTGGCGCCCAGTTCCAATAGCACGATTTCAGGGGAATGCTGTCGTAACAGCTCAGGCAGGCGTGTGGCGCCGCCGGCGGAAGTCTCGCCGCTGATGCTGGCATTCACTACCCGGGCCTCGTCGTCGAGCCTTGCGGCCAGCAGACTGACCCAGCCGTCCTCTGGCCGCTCGAGGCCATAGGCGGCGCTCAAGCTATCGCCCATCACCAACAGGGTGGGGCGATCATCGGTGGCTGAGGGCGAGGCAGCCAGGGCGGGAGTAGCCATGACAAGAGCGGCCAGGCTCAGGCCAACTGTCAGTCCTGCGAGCGAACCTCGACGTATTGTCAGGGTGGGGGGCGCAGCGGGTTTCTTGACTGGAGCCACCCCCAGCAGGCACCGGCCGAACGTTTGCACCAGATGTCTTGCGTGTCGGGCGCACCGCGCACCCCAAGCGCCTGGCCCTACGCTCAGCCCGGCACGGGGCTCAGCCCTCGCCACCGCGCGTGGTTCAGCACTCAGCGCAGCTTTTCGCCCGGCGGGGCCTCTGGCACCGCGTTTCGACCTTCTTAGGCCAACAGGAAATCCAGTCACTATGTCCTCCACTACGTCCACCTCCTCGAATCATGATCTTGCGCCTATCCTACAGGCTCGCCAGCTCGGCAAGCAGGTCAGGAGTGGCGATCGGTCGCTGACCATTCTGAGTGATCTTTCGCTCACGGTGTTCCCCGGAGAAACGGTGGCGATCCTCGGCGAGAGCGGCGCCGGCAAGTCGACCCTGTTGGGATTACTGGCCGGACTCGATGCGCCAAGCAGCGGTGAACTTACCCTGTTTGGCGAGTCGCTGGCCGCGCTGGACGAGGACGGACGCGCCCAGCTGCGGGCCGGCCGGGTAGGGTTCGTGTTCCAGAACTTCCAGCTGCTGCCGACTCTCACCGCGCTTGAAAATGTGCTGCTGCCGCTGGAGCTGGCGCCTGCCGCCGACAACGATGCCCGGGCCCGCGACTGGTTGACGCGTGTAGGGCTTGGCGAGCGCCTCGACCACCTGCCCAAGCAGCTGTCCGGTGGCGAACAGCAACGGGTCGCCCTTGCCCGCGCCTTCGTCACCGGGGCCGAGCTGGTGTTCGCCGACGAGCCGACCGGCAATCTGGACCCGGCCACCGGCGAGCGCATCATCGAGCGGCTGTTCGCCCTCAACCGCGAAGCCGGCACTACCCTGATGCTGGTTACCCACGACCATGCGCTGGCGCGTCGCTGCGATCGCTGCCTGCGGCTCATCGACGGCCAGCTGGTGGACATGACCCGTGAGGAGGTGGGCGCATGATGGCAAGCGGTGACTCACGGCGCGATACCCGACGAGCCTCGGGCAACGGCCTGCACTGGCTGGGGCTCGCGGCCCACGGCCTCAAGCGGGATCTGCGCGCTGCCGACGTGAGGGCGCTGTTCGTGGCGCTGGCGCTGGCGGTGGCGGCCTCTACCATGATCGGTTTCTTTCTCGATCGTCTAGAACGCGGCCTGACCCGTCAGGCGGGGCAGATGCTGGGGGGAGACCTGGTACTCGAGCAGGGCGAGCCCTTCTCCAGCGAGCTCAAAAGCACGCTGCGAGAGGCCGGCATGAGCCTCTCGGATCAGGTTGATCTGGTGTCGATGATCAGCCGCGGCGAGCGCTTCCAGCCGGCGAGCCTCAAGGTGGTCGACAGTGCCTACCCGCTGTATGGCGCGTCACGGGTCGATGTGGGCAACGGCGTCGAGCCGCTGGCCCGCGGTCCCGCGCCGGGCGAGGCCTGGGTCGACCCCAGGCTCGAGTCGCTGATCGGTCTGAAGATTGGCGATGAGGTCAGAGTGGGGCGCGCCACCCTGACCGTGAGCGGTATCATCGAGCGCGAGGCCGACCAGTCCGGGGGCTTTTCGAGCTTCAATCCGCGGCTGATGATGCACGTCGATGACCTGGAGGCCACTGGCCTGGTGCAGCCGGGCTCGCGGATCGAGTACGAGATTCTCGCTGCCGGCCCGCCGGAGGCAGTGTCGAGTCTCGATGCCCGCCTTGAAGCGCTCAAGCGCGATGGCGTCGAGGTGCGGGATGTACGGGTCGATCGGCCGGGCCTGGGCCGCGCCCTGGAACGTGCCGAGAAGTACCTGGCACTGGCCGGCCTCGCCGCGGTGCTGCTGGCCGGGGTGGCGGTGGCCATGGCCACCCGGCGCTATGTGGATCGCCATCTGGACACCGCCGCGCTGCTGCGTTGCTTTGGCGCCTCCCAGCGCCAGCTCACCCGGCTGTTCGCCCTGCAGCTTGGCTGGCTGGCGCTGGCGGCATCGGTGTGCGGGGCCCTGCTGGGCTTGGCCGGTCAGGCGGGGCTTCTGGCGTTGCTGACCGCCTTCCTGCCGCTCGAACTGCCGCCGCCTGGCCCTCTGCCTCTGGCGCTCGGGGTGCTCACGGCGCTTGCCGTGCTGGTCGGCTTTGCCGGCCCGACGCTGCTGCGCCTGAAGCGGGTCAGTGCCCTCAAGGTGCTGCGGCGTGAACTCGACCCGCTGCCGGCCTCGGCCTGGCTGGTGGTGGCGATGGCGAGTCTGGTGTTCGGCGGTCTGATGTGGCTCTACTCCGGCGATCTTTGGCTGTCTGCGGCACTGCTCGTCGGGGGGCTGGTGATGCTGGTCATCCTGGGTGGGGTCGGCACGCTGCTGCTAAGCGGGGTACTGCGCCTGGCCGCGCTGCTGCCCCAGGGCACGCATGCCTCCTCACCGACCCGGGCACTGCGGCTCGGCGCCCGTCAGCTCGGCCGCCGTCGTCAGGCGAGTCTCGGTCAGCTACTGGCCTTTGCGGTGACGTTTGCGGCGATGGCGATGATCGGCCTGGTGCGCGGCGATCTGCTCACCGCCTGGCAGGACCAACTGCCCGAGGATACGCCCAACTACTTCGCCATCAACATCCAGCCCCAGGAGCGTGAGGCCTTCGTCGAGACCCTGGCCGGGGCGGTAGACGATCGCACCGCGCTCTATCCGATGGTGCGCGGGCGCATCACCGCGCTCAACGGCCAACCGCCCCTGGAGGCCGTGCCCGAAAGCGGCCGGGGCAGCAATGCCCTGCGGCGCGAACTCAATCTGACCTGGCGCGACACCCTGCCAGAGGGCAACCGCCTGGTGGCGGGGGAGTGGTTCGGGACGGTCGCCGGAGCATCGTTCGGTGATGCACCGGGTGCTGGCGACGGGGCGGGCACGGCACCGTCCGAGAAGGTCGTGCCGATATCGCTGGAGGCTGAACTGGCCGACCGTCTTGGCCTGTCGCTTGGCGACACCATGAGCTTCACCATTGGCGCCGACACGCTGACCGGGCGTATCACCAGCCTTCGCGATCTCGATTGGGACAGCTTCCGTCCCAACTTCTATGTGATCTTCCCTCCTGGCGTGCTGGAGCGCTTCGGCCACACTTATATCACCGCCTTCCACTTGGGCGATGCCCAGAGCCCGCTGCCCGGCCAGATCGTCAAGAATTTCCCGGCAGTGTCACTGCTCAACGTCGAAGCGATCCTCGGCCAGGTGCGCGAGCTGTTGACTCAGGTCACCCGCTCGGTGGAGCTGGTGCTTGGCTTCGTGCTATTGGCCGGCATCAGTGTGCTCTATGCGGCGCTGATCGCCAGCCGTCCGCTGCGTGCCCATGAGAGTGGTCTGCTGCGGGTCTTCGGTGCCGGGGACCGCTTGATATCCCGGGTGCAGGGGGCCGAGTTTGCCATTCTAGGCCTGGCGAGTGGTCTGATGGGCGCGTTGCTCGCCGAGCTTGCCGCCGCAGGGATCTATGCCGGCTGGCTGGATCTTGCCCCGCGCCTGCACCCCTGGCTGTGGATAGGGCTGCCGCTGGGTGGCGCCCTGCTGGTCGGGGTGATCGGTCATGGTCTGTCGCGCAGCCTGCGCCGCCAGACCCCCATGGCGAGCCTTGGCCTGCTCGGCGAGGCGTGAGGCAGGACCCATGTGGCAATCCGCAGTCGTCCGGCAGTCCCGGTACTGGTAAAGAACTGGCAAGGGACAACCAGGCCAGATGGATAGAAACACACGGATGAAGGCCGACAGATGAAGACAGAAACACTGCGCTATCAGCTGCTGGAAGCCCAGCTGGAGATGGCCAAGCGCGAGAACCGGGCCGTGGTGCTGATGCTCAGCGGCCAGGCGGCGAGCTATATGCATCCCATGCTCAACATGCTCAATCACTGGCTGGAGAACCGCCGTACAGAGGTGCATGCCCTGGAGCCCAGCAGCGAGGATGCCAAGCGGCCGGCACTGTGGCGCTACTGGCGGCGTATTCCGGCCCGCGGCACTACCGGTATCTTCGTCCATGGCTGGTATGGCGATGCACTCTTCGCCCGCGCCGAGCGGCGCATCGGCGCGGGCGCTTTCGAGGATCGCCTGGCGATGATTCGCGATTTCGAGGCCGAACTCGCCGCCGAGAACGTGGCGCTGGTCAAGATCTGGCTGGACATCGACCGAAAAGCTCAAGGCGAGCGCCTGACCGCCATGCAGGAGGATCCGAGTCGGGCATGGCAGCTCGATCCCGCTGACTGGCAGCGCCATCTCCAGCATCCGCTGATCAAGGCACTCGGCAAGCCGCTACGCGAGACCACCCATACCGACTGGGCGCCCTGGCACTGCATTTCCGGTGACGATCCACAAGACTTGATCCATCAGGTGGCCGAGCGGCTGCTCGACACCGCGAACCAGCCGACGGTCGACCCCGAGGCGCCCTGGGCAAGCTGTCACCTGGCGCCGCCGGCCAAGGATGCACCTTCGGTGACCAAGGCTTATCCCGACCATCAGTCGGCCGGGCGCCTGGACAAGGACAACTATCAGCAGCGGCTGGTCGAGCAGCAGGCGCGGCTGTCGCATAACAGCCGCGAGGCGGCCCGACGCGGCATTCCGGTGGTGCTGGTCTTCGAGGGCCATGATGCCGCCGGCAAGGGCGGCAGTATTCACCGGGTGACCTCGGCGCTGGATGCGCGGCACTATCGCGTGCACAGTATCGCTGCGCCTACCGATGAGGAACGTCTCCACCCCTGGGCGTGGCGTTTCTGGCGACGGCTACCCGGCGATGGGCGCTTCGCGATCTTCGATCGCTCCTGGTACGGGCGAGTGCTGGTCGAGCGGGTGGAAGGCTTTGCCGCCCCGGCTCAATGGCGACGCGCCTATGGCGAGATTCGCCATTTCGAGAAACGCTTGCTCGAGCACGGCACGGTGCTTGGCAAGTTCTTCCTGTCGATCAGCAAGGATGAGCAGCTCAAGCGTTTCGAGGCGCGAGCTAACACCCCTCGCAAGCAATACAAGCTGACCGAGGAAGACTGGCGTAACCGCGCTCGCTGGGATGACTACGAGGTCGCCATCAATGAGATGTTCGCCCAGACCCACCGCACGCATGCCCCCTGGTCGTTGATCACTTGTGATGACAAGCGCCAGGCGCGTCTCGAGGTGATCGAGCGGGTCAATGGGTTGCTTGAGCGTCGCCTGGACGGCGATATCTGAGGCCGGCCGATAGGGGCGCGTCGCCTGGCCGTCTTCTCTGTGCGGCTCACCTTGGCTTTAGCGTGACTAAAGCCAAGGTGAGAAATTATCGAGCACGGGATGACCGGCTTTCATGTGAAAGGCGCCCTTGGCTGCGGTATTATGACGGCATCGTTTCACCCCCCTAGCTCGAGGACCAACGACGATGTTCAGCCGTGACATGCAGATTGCCGGATTCGATGATGCTCTGCTTGAGGCGATGCAGAAGGAAACTGCTCGCCAGGAAGCGCATATCGAACTGATCGCTTCCGAAAACTACGCCAGCCCGCGAGTGATGGAAGCGCAGGGCTCGCAGCTGACCAACAAGTATGCGGAAGGCTATCCGGGCAAGCGCTACTACGGCGGCTGCGAGTATGTCGACATCGTCGAGCAGTTGGCCATCGATTACGCCAAGGAGCTGTTCGGGGCAAGCTATGCCAACGTTCAGCCGCACTCCGGCTCCCAGGCCAACGGCGCAGTCTTCCAAGCGTTGGTCAAGCCGGGTGATACCATCCTCGGCATGAGCCTCGACGCCGGTGGTCACCTGACTCACGGTGCCAAGCCGAACTTCTCGGGCAAGCACTACGAAGCCATCCAGTACGGTCTCGACGACAGCGGCCTGATCGATTACGAGGAGGTCGCGCGCCTGGCGCGCGAGCACAAGCCGAAGATGATCATCGCCGGCTTCTCCGCCTATTCCCAGATCATCGACTGGGCCAAGTTCCGCGAGATCGCGGACGAAGTGGGCGCCTACCTGTTGGTCGATATGGCCCACGTGGCTGGCCTGGTCGCCGCCGGTGTCTACCCGACGCCGCTGCCGCATGCCCACGTGGTTACCACCACCACCCACAAGACCCTGCGCGGCCCGCGCGGCGGCCTGATCCTGTCCGCCGAAGGCAATGCCGATATCGAGAAGAAGCTGCAGTCTGCCGTCTTCCCGGGCGGCCAGGGTGGCCCGCTCGAGCACGTCATCGCCGCCAAAGCGATCTGCTTCAAGGAAGCCATGGAGCCGGGCTTCAAGGCCTACCAGCAACAGGTGGTCAAGAACGCCCAGGTCATGGCCAAGGTCTTCATCGAGCGCGGCTTCGACATCGTGTCCGGCGGCACCGAGGATCACCTTTTCCTGCTGTCGCTGATCAAGCAGGGCCTGACCGGCAAGGACGCGGACGCCGCTCTGGGCCGTGCCCATATCACCGTCAACAAGAACGCCGTGCCGGGCGACCCGCAGAGCCCGTTCGTCACGTCCGGCCTGCGCATCGGCACGCCGGCTGTCACTACCCGCGGCTTTGGTGAGACCGAATGCCGTGATCTAGCCACTTGGATCTGTGACATCCTAGACGCCATGGTCAGCGGTGATTCCAGCGCCGTCGAATCCGAGGTTCAGGCCAAGGTCGAAGCGGTTTGCGCCCGTTTCCCGGTCTATCGCGACTGAGCCTGATTCCGACCGCCTGATTTCCTGGCGGTACATGACAACGCCCCGGCCACACTGGCTGGGGCGTTTTTTTGTGGCTGCGAGTCGCTTCTGGGCGATTCCGATGTTGAAAACGCGACCATGGTCTAAAGGCGCTATGTCCGTTGTTGGTTGATCCTATGTCAGACATAGCGATTCAACAAACAGACACGCCGGGCAGGTTCCCTCATGGGCCAAGCACCTTCCACTACAAGCAGTCGCGCCACGCGGCCGGATATCGCCGAACAGCTGGCCGAGGCCATCTTCGGCGGTGTCTATGCGCCGGGCGACTTCGTGCCCAAGGAGCTCGACCTCTGCGCGACCTATGGCGTGAGCCGCAGTACCGTGCGCAGCGCTCTGCAGTCTCTGGTCGCCGCCGGCATGATCAAGCGCATCTCGGGGCAGGGTAGTCGCGTCCAGGAGCTGGCGCAGTGGCATCTGCTGGATCCAAGGGTCAGCGACTGGATGGCGCGGTTCGCCCAGCCGAACCCGCGCATCCGTCAGGAGATTTTCGCTTTCCGGGTAGCGGTGGAGCCTTTCGTGGCTCGCCTGGCAGCGGAGCATGCCACTGCCGCCGATCTGAACGAGATCGAGACCGCTTATCTGGGCATGATCAAGGCGCTGGAGTCGCCCGACCATTGCCATCAGGACGTCAGTCATGACGATCACGACGTGGCCTTCCATGAAGCGATCTTCGCGGCCACACACAACCTGCTGTGGTCTCAGATCAGCCATGTGCTCAAGCCGGCGATTGCGCTACTGGTCGAGACCTCGAACCACAGCGCCGACGAGTTGCAGGACAGCATGGAACGCCATCGTCAACTGATGGAGGCCATTCGTCTGCGTCGCCCCGAAGAGGCCGAGCAGGCCGCTCTGCGCGTTCTCGAACGCACCGGGCTGGATCTGGGCATCGATAGCATCTTTGCCACGCCGCTTTCTCATTTGCGCCTTCCGGGTGCATTGCCGCCCGCGTCATGACGATGTGATCGGGCCGTCCGCGGTGCCTTCGCGTACCGGTAACAACAACCTCACTCTCAACCGATGACGAGGAAACGCACCATGAAAAACGTCACGCCTATCAAGTCTTCCGCTCTCAAGCCTTTCGCCCTCAAGGCCCTGACGGCGGCCGTGCTCGGCTCCATGGCTTTCGGCGCCCAGGCGGCAGAATACGAATGGACCTTCCAGACCTCGGAGACCTCCGGTGAGCCGCAGTTCGAGCTCAAGAAGGCCTGGGCCGAGAACGTCAACACCATGTCCGGCGGTCGTATCGAGATCGAGATTCTGCCGGTCAACGCCGTGGTCGGCGCCACCGAAACCCTGCAGGCGGTGAGCGCCAACATCCTCCAGGGCCACATGACCGACCCGAGCTACTTCTCCGGTCAGAACCCGGCCTTCGGCATGATGGGCAATCTGGTGGGCGCCTGGGGCGACCCGGTGGAGTTTCTTGACTACATGAATTACGCCGGCGGCGAGGACATCTACAACGAGTTGGCCGAGCCCTACGGTGTGCACCTGATTGGTGCGGCCGCCACTGGCCTCGAGGCACTGCCTTCCAAGCGCCCGATTCGCTCCGTCGAGGACCTCGAGGGTCTCAAGCTGCGTGCGCCTCAGGGGATGGTATACAACATCTTCGAGAAGGCCGGCGCCACGCCGGTCAACCTGCCGGGGTCCGAGGTCTATACCGCTCTCGAGAAGGGCGTGATCGACGCCGCCGACTACACGGTCTTTGCCACCAACTACGACCAGGGTCTCTACGAGTTCGCGCCTTATCCGAACTATCCGGGCTTCCACTCGCTGCCGATGGTGGCGATTTCGCTCAACAAGGATATCTGGGACGGCCTGCCGGCTGACCTGAAGGCCATCCTCGAGACCTCCGTCGACAGCATGTCCTATGAAATGGTGGCCATGCTCAAGGCGCGGGATCTCGCGGCGGTGAAGAAGGTGAACGAGGATCCGAACATCGAGATCATCGACATGCCGGCCGAAGAGCGTGCCAAGTTCCGCAATATCGCCAAGGAAGAGTGGGCGGTCTGGGCCGAGAAGAACGAGATCACCCAGAAGTACTACGACTCCGTGGTCAGCTATCTGCAGGACCATAACCTGATGTAACCCGCCCGGGGCCGGGACCTGGGTTCCGGCCCTGCGTCGACGGCACCGTCACCGAGCGCCCGGTGGTGGTGCCGTCGTCCCTGTTTATTTGAGAGGAAACGTCATGTCTCGACAATCCCAACGCCACGAGGCGGCCGGCGTGACGCGCGACGACGAGCTGGTCGCCGCCACCGCGGGGGAGCCTGAGCCGAGTGATCCGACGCGCAGCGCCTTCGATCACAGAGTGACCTGGTGTGCCCGAGGTGCCGCCTGGCTGGTATTCATCGCCATGGGCATCAGCGTCTTCGAGGTCATCATGCGCTACGGCTTCGATTCGCCGACCTCCTGGGTGCATGAGACCGTGGTCATGCTGGTGGCCGTGAGCTTTGCCCTGGGTGGCCCCGCGGCATTGGCCGGCAACCAGCATATTCGCGTACGCGTGCTCTACGACCACGCCGGTCCGCGGCTCAAGGTCTGGCTGGATCGCTTCAATGATCTGGTGACGCTGGGCTTCTGCCTAGCGATGAGCTACGCCGCCTTCGTGATGTTCTGGGATGCCTCCCACAATCCGTTTGGCGACTGGTCGCTGGAGCGTTCGGGCACCTCCTGGAACCCGCCGTTTCCGGCCTTCGTCAAGGGCATCATCATGGTCTCGCTGATTGTCATGAGCATTCAGGCGTTGATTCATAGCATCCAGTCGCTGCGCGCCAAGCCGACCACGAACGCTGAGGGGAGCCGGTAATGGATATCGCCGACGGAACGCTGTTATTGGTTACCGCCATCTTTGCGCTGCTGGTGACGGGCCTGCCGCTGGCCTTCATCACTGGCCTGGTGGCCCTCGTTTTCACCTTCGGCTGGTTCGGCGGCAACGCCTTGCCGCTGGTCACCAGCCGGGTATTTGGCTTCGTTACCGAGTATTCGCTGGTGGCAGTGCCGATGTTCGTGTTGATGGCCTCGTTACTTGACCGATCGGGGATCGCCAAGGATCTCTTCAACGCCATGCGGGTCTTTGCCGGCCGCCTGCCTGGCGGGGTCGCCGTTCAGACCATCGTGGTGGCTTTCTTCCTGGCGGCGCTGTCCGGCATTATCGGCGGCGAGATCGTGCTGCTGGGTATTCTGGCCTTGCCGCAGATGCTGCGACTGGGCTATGACAAGCACCTGTCGATCGGTGTGGTCTGTGCGGGCGGTGCCCTCGGCACCATGATGCCGCCCTCGATCGTGCTGATCATCTATGGCCTGATTGCCAGCGTATCGATCGCCGATCTGTTTACCGCCGCGATCACGCCCGCGGTGATCCTGATGGGCTCCTACATCGCCTATGTGCTGGTGCGCTGCATGCGCAACCCGGCGATGGGGCCACCGATGACCGATGCTGATCGTGAAGACGGCTTCTCCAATCGTTGGCAGGCACTCAGGGCCATCATGGTGCCGGGGCTGATCGCCTTCATGGTGCTTGGCACGATCTACGGCGGTGTGGCCTCGGTCACCGAAGCGGCGGCGATGGGCGTGTTCGGGGTGCTGCTGGCGATCGTGCTGCGCGGTGAGTTTTCCTTCAAGACCTTGCACGCAAGCCTCGGCCAGACCATGACCACCTGTGGCATGATCATCTGGATCGGTATCGGTGCCGCGGCGCTGGTTGGGGTCTATAACCTGATGGGCGGTAACCGTTTCATCTCGCAGGTGATCCTCGGCATGGACGTTGAGCCGATCGTGATCCTGCTGGTGATGATGGCGATCCTGCTGGTGCTGGGCATGTTCCTCGACTGGATCGGGGTGGCGATGCTGGCCCTGCCGATCTTCGTGCCGATCGTCGTGCAGTTGGGCTATAGCCCGATCTGGTTCGGCATCCTGTTCGCGGTCAATATGCAGGTTTCCTTCCTGTCGCCACCGTTCGGCCCAGCCGCCTTCTACCTGAAGGGGGTGGCGCCACCCAGCATCAGCCTCAAGGACATCTTCGTATCGCTGCTGCCGTTCATCGCCATTCAGCTGTGCGTGCTGTTCCTGCTGCTGTTCTTCCCCGATCTGGCCATGTGGCTGGTCTGATTCACGACACTTCGTTCGTGATTGTCATGGAATACGCCTGAGCGAACGCCCCGACCATGCGAATGGTCGGGGCGTTTTTCATTTAAGGCTCTGCGGGGGCGCTGTTATCAATCAGTGATAACAAAAGACCAAGTTGATCAGCCGAAGGTGCATCAGTTGGGCAGCGAAAAATCATGCCTGGTGAAGCGTCGATGGCATGATATTAAGCACAGAATGAAGA
Organism: Onishia taeanensis; assembly: GCF_003268885.1. Taxonomy (GTDB): domain Bacteria; phylum Pseudomonadota; class Gammaproteobacteria; order Pseudomonadales; family Halomonadaceae; genus Onishia; species Onishia taeanensis_A. The sequence continues at coordinate 285,359 of NZ_QLSX01000004.1, read as the reverse complement.
GCCACATAAAGAGTGAAATCAGGAACGATTATTAAGAATAAGGCAAAGCAGCGTGCCGATAGAGACGTATTGCCTAAGAGGGTGCAGATCTATGAGGAAAATATCAGGTGGGAGGTGAAAAAGAGTAGGGAGTTGATGCCAAAAATTGAAGGTAAGCGCCATGTCGAGACTCATGGCACTTGGGCTTGAGGTTGTCTTTCGAGGTGCTTGTTTCGAGGATTTTCTTTTGAGGTTCTTCTTTCGAAGTGCTCGCTCAGCGCTGAATGCCGGATCGCGACAGAAAGTCCGTCACAATGCCTTCAGGCGACTGACGGATATCCAGGCGAACGGCCTCGGCTTCTTCCGGCATCTCGAGATCGGCAAGCTGGCTGTTCAGCATGTGTTCACCGGTAAAGAAGTGGCCGCTACGACCGCCCAAGCGCTCCATCAATACTTCCCGTGAGCCATGAAGATAAAGGATTTTCAGTTCGGGAGCGCCTTGGCGCAGCACGTCACGGTAGCGGTGTTTCAGTGCCGAGCAGCCGATGACGACATCTTTCCCCTGTTCGCGATAGTCGCGGTAAAGATTCGCAAGCGTCAGCAGCCAGCCTTGACGATCGTTATCATTCAGCGGCTCTCCTCGCGCCATCTTGGCGATACTGTTCTCGCTGTGATGGTCGTCGGCATCAATGAAGTCGGCATGGATTGCCTGGGCAAGCAGGTGTCCGATATGCGATTTACCCGAGCCGGAAACGCCCATGACGAGTAGAGTGAGTGGCGAGGTATTCATGCGTTTTTCTCGATAAATAGAACAGTGAACTTCAGGGGATAATAGCGAAAATAAGCCATTGATGGCCAGTAATAATATGGCGATATATTGTATCAATGTGGTGGCGTTATGATGGCCATTCAGCTCGTCATGTAGGCGTCTTTTGTGTCGACCAACGGCGCTCAGGTATATCCTGACCTAAAATGGTGCAAGGTGGCGGTGTGTTGCTGAAAGAATGCCTCATCGTGGTGCTAAAGGCCTCTGTCAGGACCCACAACACCCAGCGTTGCGCCACGCGTCATGGCGAATGCAGTAGTCTGGCACGCTGCGTGCTAGGGTTTTTTCATATTGGCACGCTCATGCCAGCCAGCAGGTAATGCCCATGTCCTCTGCCACGCCCTCCCTGCCTCGCCTGGTCTTCACCGACCTCGACGGCACCCTGCTCGACCACGACAGCTACGAGTGGCAGCCGGCCGTACCCTGGCTTGAACGTCTCCGTCACGCTGGAGTGGCGGTGATTCCGGTTACCAGCAAGACGCGAGCCGAGCTCATGCCGCTGCGTCGGGAGCTGGGCCTGAAAGATACTCCCTTCATTGCCGAAAACGGTGCGGTGATTGGCCTGCCACCCGCCTGGCAGCACGCCCGCCTGGATCGTGATCCGAACTTTGTCGATGGCCTGGCGGTCAAGACGCCGGGCATCGATATCAGTTTCCTGCGCACTCGGCTGGGCGTGATGCGCGAGCGCCTCGGCGTTCGCTTTCGCAGCATGGGTGAACTCAGCATCGACGAGATCATGTCGCTGACCGGCCTGTCGGAACCCCAGGCCCGTCTGGCCAGGGTGCGTGAGGGCTGCGAGCCGCTGGTGTGGGACGACACCGAGATGGCGCTCGTAGATTTTCGCCAGGCGCTGGAGGCGGACGGGCTATGCCTGCTTCGCGGCGGGCGCTTCTGGCATGCCATGGGACAGCTCGACAAAGGCGACGGCGTTCGCTGGCTAGTGGAGCGCTATCAGGCGCTGCGTGGCCGCCGGCCTCTGACCCTGGGGCTCGGCGACGGGCCTAACGATGTGCCGCTGCTCGAGGCAGTGGATCGCGCCGTGCTGATCCCGGGCCACCATGGTCATACTGTGAATCTTGGCAATGCCCACCAGTTTCACGCACGCCAGCCGGGACCCACGGGCTGGGCCGAGGGGCTTGATTACTGGTGGGGAGACGAGCTCCCCACGCCGTTCGACGAACAGTCGCCGCCATGACAAGACTCGATCACACAACACGATGACAAGACACGCTTACTGGAAACAGTGACAAGCACGATGATCAGGAGAGCCCCGGATGAGCGACTTTTACCAGAACGGTATCATCACCAACTTCCATAACCTGATGCGGCGCCCGGTGGAGGACATCGAGGCCGATCTGGTGCGCTTTTCCCGGCGCCGTCCGATGGGGCTGATTCTGCCTTCCTTGTACTCCGAGCTAGAGGGCCCGGCGCTTTCCCATATCGTCGATGAGCTGGCCAAGGTGCCCTACCTCTCAGAGATCGTGATCGGGCTTGATCGGGCCGATCGGGAGCAGTTTCTGCACGCGCGGGAATTCTTTTCGCGCTTGCCTCAGCACCACCGCATCCTGTGGAACGATGGCCCCCGGCTCAAGGCACTGGACGCCGAGCTGGCCGAGGAGGGCATCTCGCCCCAGGAGCCGGGCAAAGGGCGCAACGTCTGGTTCTGCGGTGGCTATGTCCAGGCCTCGCGGCGCACCGAAGCGGTCGCCCTGCATGACTGTGACATCGTTACCTACGATCGTGGCCTGCTGGCGCGGTTGATCTATCCGGTGGCGCACCCGCAGTTCAACTACGAATTCTGCAAGGGCTACTACTCGCGCATCGCCGAGGGCAAGCTCAATGGCCGGGTCTCGCGGCTGATGGTCACGCCCTTGATCAGGGCGCTGAAAAAGATCTACGGCCCGCTGCCCTATCTGGACTACCTCGACAGCTATCGCTATCCGCTGTCCGGGGAGTTCTCGATGCGCACCGATGTGCTCGATGGCATTCGTATTCCCAGCGATTGGGGGCTCGAGATCGGCGTGCTCTCCGAGGTGCATCGCAACTACTCCACCAAGCAGCTTTGCCAGGTCGACATCGCCGATGTCTACGACCACAAGCATCAGACGGTCTCTGCAGAGGATGCCACCACCGGACTCAACCGCATGAGCCTGGATATCGCCAAGGCGCTGTATCGCAAGCTGGCGACCCTGGGAGTGGAGATTCATGCCGAGACCTTCCGCACCATCAAGGCGACCTACTATCGCATCGCGCTGGACCTGATCGAGGCCTACGACAACGATGCCGCCATGAATGGCCTGAAACTCGACCGGCACAGCGAGGAACAGGCGGTGGAACTGTTTGCCTCCAACATCATGGAGGCGGGGGCGGCCTTCCTCGACAATCCCCGCGACAAGCCGTTCATCCCCAGCTGGAACCGGGTGCAGGCGGCGATTCCCGATCTTCTGGAGCGCATGCATGCGGCAGTGGAGCTCGACAATCAGGGCAAGGTCTAGCCGCGTCAAGGCGGTTGACTGACCTGGCCTGGCGGCGTCCTGCGACTATGCTGAAGGCGTGACCCCAGCAGCTGGAGGCAGGCCCGATGTCGACACTGACGTTTCTGGGTGCGGTCGGTGAGGTGACCGGTTCGCGCTATCTGATCGAAGTCGATGGCGATGATGATGTCATCGAGCCGGGCGAGAGCAGCGCCTCTCGGCGGCTGCTGCTCGAGTGCGGCATGCATCAGGGCGCAGAAGAGGCGGAGCGGGTCAATTCAGCCCCCTTCGGTAGCCTAGCCAAGACCCTCGATGAGGTCGTGATCTCCCACGGCCATCTGGATCACTGTGGGCTACTGCCCAAGCTGGTGCGCGAGGGCTATCGAGGCCCCATCCACTGCACGCCCGGCACCAAGGCGCTGCTGGAGATCACGCTGGCCGACTCCGCTTTCATCATGGCCAAGGATATCGAGTGGGAGAACCGCTGGCGGCATCGGGCCGGCAAGCCACTCCTCGAACCGCTCTACGACATCGATGACGTCGAGAGGACGCTCGATCTCTGCCAGGCCCATCCTTTCGGTCAGCCGGCGACCCTCGCCGGCGGCGTCGTCCTCGTGTATCACGATGCTGGCCATATCCTCGGTTCGGCGATCGTCGAACTGGCGGTTCCCTCGGGCGGGCGCACCCGGCGCCTGGTGTTCTCCGGAGACCTTGGCAATCCCGAGTCGGCGCTGATGAAGGACCCCGAAATCCAGCGTGACGCCGACCTGGTGTTGATGGAAAGCACCTATGGTGACCGTGATCATCGTCCGCTCAAGGAGACCATCGAGGAGTTTGCCCAGGTGCTCGCGGCGGCCTTCGAAGAGGGTGGCAATGTGCTGATTCCTGCTTTCGCCATCGGTCGCACCCAGGAGATTCTCTATCACCTCAGCATGCTCTATCACCAGGGCCGACTGCGCCAGCAGCGCATCTTCCTGGATAGCCCGATGGCGATCCGGGTGACCGAACTCTACGAGCGTCGCCGTTCTACCCTCGACCCCGAAGACCTGCATGCGCTCAACGTGGCGGCCCATGGCGACCCCGAACAATACTTGCCCGGGCTGCGACTGACCCGCAGCGTCGAGGAGTCCATGGCCATCAATCGGATTCGGGGCGGGGCGATCATCATCGCTGGCGCCGGTATGTGCAACGGTGGCCGCATCCTGCATCACTTCCGCTACAACATTGAGTATCCCAGTACCCGGGTCGTCATCGTCGGTTTTCAGGCCGCGGGTACCAACGGAAGGCGCCTGGTTGATGGCGCTAACCACCTCAAGGTGTTGGGAAAGGACCTGAAGGTGAGGGCGCACATCCACACCATTGGCGGCTTTTCAGCCCATGCCGGCCAGACCGAGCTGGTCGCCTGGGCCAGCGCCTTTCGTGATCGTCCACGGTTCTATCTGGTGCACGGCGAGCCTAAGGCACAGCTGGCCTTGCAGCAGATCCTTGCCACCACCGGCATTGATGCCGAGATTCCCGCCTACCAGCAGTGCATTGAGCTCTAGCGCGGCTCGCGCACGTCCTCTATTCCTTCATTCCTTCCGCCGCTTGACGCAGGTCAAGCGGCGCCTGCGATTGCCCGGTGATGTCGCCGCCGTTGCCTATGCTGATCGAAAGCCCGCCGATTTGCCGCAAATCCCAGCTCGGGGTAGCCTTCCTTTTATATATTAAAATGGTATAACGTTAGAACGTTATTTGCGTTATGCTGAGGCCAGTTGCGCTATCCATGCTCTTTTGGTTTCCCCATGTTTTTTGGTTGCAGAGGTATCCGCGATGAAAAGCCCGATCGTCACGTCTTTCTTTGACGAACCCACCAATACCTTTAGCTACGTGGTCCAGGATCCGGCGAGCCGGGCCTGTGCGATTCTCGACTCGGTGCTGGATTTCGATTACCCCGCTGGGCATACCGATGTGAAAAGCGCCGATGAGATCATTGCCTTTATCCAAGAACATCAGCTCGAGGTTGCCTGGATTCTTGAGACCCATGTCCACGCCGATCACCTATCGGCGGCCCCTTATCTGCATCGGAAGCTCGGCGGGCTGACCGGCATCGGTGCGCGCATCACCGAGGTTCAGGAGATCTTCGGTAAGGCCTTCAACGCCGGGACCGACTTCGCCCGGGATGGCAGTCAGTTCGATCGCCTGTTCGAGGAAGGCGATACCTTTGCCATCGGTGGCCTTGAGGGGCGAGTGCTGCACACCCCGGGGCATACCCCGGCCTGCCTGACCTATGTGATCGGCGATGCCGCCTTCGTCGGCGATACCCTGTTCATGCCCGATTACGGCACAGCCCGCTGCGATTTTCCCGGCGGCGATGCCGCTACGCTCTTCCGTTCGATTCAGAAGGTGCTGGCCCTGCCCGGTGAGACGCGGCTTTTCCTTTGTCACGACTACAAGAGCCCGGATCGCGATACCTATCATCACGAGACCTCGGTGGCCGAGCAGCGCGCCGATAATATTCATGTCCATGAGGGCGTGAGCGAGGAGGACTTCGTCAAGCTGCGCACCGAGCGTGACGCCACCCTGGGCATGCCACGCCTGATCCTGCCTTCTGTTCAGGTCAATATGCGCGCCGGCGAGATGCCACCGGCCGAGGAGAATGGACAGGTTTACCTCAAGGTGCCGATCAACCTGTTGTGAGGCGGTTGGCCCCGCAGCTCGGCGCTGCCTTCATGAATCGCTGTTCTGGAGTATGTAATGACCGATCACTCTTCTGAGGTTTCCCCCGCCGGCCAGGTTCGCCGCCATACGGTGCTGATCATCGGCGGTGGCGCCGCCGGCATCTCGGTGGCCGCGAGTCTGCTCAAGCGCCGGTCGAGTCTGGATGTCGCCATCATCGAGCCCGCCGAGGAACACTATTACCAGCCGGGCTGGACTATGGTCGGCGGCGGTGTCTTTACGCCGGAAGTGACGCGTCGCCCGATGCGTGAAGTGATGCCCGACGCTGTGACCTGGCACGCCAGTCGGGCCGAGCATATTGACGCAGAGGCCCGCCTGGTCCGCCTGGAGAGCGGCGAGTCGGTAGCTTACGAGCGGCTTGTAGTGGCGCCGGGACTGGTCTGTGATTGGTCCGCCATCGAGGGCCTCGAGGAAGCGCTGGGTCAGAATGGCGTCACCTCCAATTATCGCTATGATTTGGCGCCTTACACTTGGTCGCTGGTGCAGTCGCTTGAAAAAGGCAAGGCACTGTTCACGCAGCCACCGATGCCCATCAAGTGCGCCGGCGCGCCGCAGAAGGCGATGTACCTGGCCTGCGACCACTGGCGCCGCGAGCAGCGTCTGAACGATATAGACGTGAGCTTCTGTAACGCCGGCGGGGTGCTGTTCGGAGTGGCCGACTACGTGCCAGCGTTGCAGCGTTATATCGAGCGCTATGACATCGAGACGGCCTTCGGGCATCGCTTGGTGGCGGTGGACGGTCCGTCGCGTACCGCCCGCTTTGCGGTGAGCGATAAGGACGGTGAGCGCGAAGAGGAGCGGGGCTTTGACATGCTGCACGTCGTGCCGCCCCAGAAGGCCCCGGCCTTTATCGCCCAGTCGCAGCTGTCGAACGAGGCCGGCTGGCTGGACCTGGATCCGGCCACACTTCAGCACAGGGCATACGCCGACATCTTCGGCCTGGGTGATGCCAGCGGCACCGCCAATGCCAAGACTGCCGCCGCCGTGCGCAAGCAGACCCCGGTGGTGGCAGAGAACCTGTTGGCCTCGCTGGACGATACCCCGCTGACGGCAGCCTATCTGGGCTATGGCTCCTGCCCCCTGACAGTGGAGCGCGGGCGAATCGTGCTGGCCGAATTTGGCTATGACGGCGTGCTTCAACCGACGTTCCCGCGTTGGCTCAACGACGGCACGCGCCCCACGCGACTGGCCTGGTGGCTCAAGGCCAGTCTGCTGCCCTGGATCTACTGGAACGGCATGCTCAAGGGACGCGAATGGCTGGTGCGTCCCGCTCGCCGTGATTGAGCAGGATGCCCCAGGTAATGAGACGCTCATGACCCCTTCACGCTGGATTCCCCTGATCGGCTGGTTGCACGGCTACCGCCGGGACACTCTGGCCCGCGATTTGCTGGCAGCGGTGATCGTGACCCTGATGCTGGTGCCTCAGGCGCTGGCCTATGCCCTGCTGGCGGGCCTGCCGCCGGAAGTGGGGCTCTACGCCAGCATGTTGCCGCTGGTCTTCTATGCCGTCTTCGGCACTAGCGCCACCCTGGCAGTGGGGCCAGTGGCGGTGGCATCGCTGATGACCGCCGCGGCGCTGTCGGGCATCGCCGCGCCGGGCAGTGCCGAGTATGTGGGGGCGGCGCTGGTGCTGGCCGCGCTATCGGGGCTGTTGCTGGTGGCCATGGGGCTGCTGCGGCTGGGGTTTCTGGCCAATTTTCTGAGCCATCCGGTGATCTCGGGGTTCGTCACTGCCTCAGGCATCCTGATCGCGGCGAGTCAGCTGCGTCATCTGCTGGGCGTGAAGGCCGCTGGCGACAACCTGGTGGAGATGGTCACGTCGCTGGTCGCTTCGCTTGGCCAGGTCAGCCTCATCACGCTGGCGATCGGCCTCGGCGTTTGGGGCTTTCTGCTGTGGTGTCGGCGCCGGCTCAAGGGCATCCTGCACCGCCTGGGGCTGTCGGCCACAGCGGCCGATCTGGTCGCCAAGGCGGCGCCGGTCTCGGCGGTGATCGTGACCACGCTGCTGGCCTGGTCCCTGGGGCTCGGCGCCCGAGGCGTGGCCTTGGTCGGCGAGGTGCCAAGCGGGCTGCCCAACCTGGCCTTGCCGAGCCTCGATTCGGGACTGTGGACGAGCCTTGCTCCTGCGGCGGTGCTGATCAGCCTGGTGGGGTTCGTGGAATCGGTCTCGGTGGCCCAGACGTTGGCCGCCAAACGCCGCCAGCGCATTGATCCCAACCAAGAGCTGATCGCGCTGGGGCTTGCCAACCTCGGCGCGGGTGCCAGCGGCGGATCGCCGGTATCTGGCGGTTTCTCCCGTTCGGTGGTCAACTTCGAAGCCGGCGCCGCTACGCCACTCGCCGGTGCCTTCACCGCGCTTGGCATCGCCCTGGCGACGCTGACCCTGACCACCCCACTGGCGTTCCTGCCCAAGGCGACGCTGGCCGCCACCATCATCGTCGCCGTGGGTACCCTGATCGACCTGCCGGCCATCAAGCGCACCTGGGCGTATTCCCGGGCCGACGGCGTGGCCATGCTGGCGACCCTGGTGCTGACCCTGCTGCAAGGGGTGGAGAGCGGCATTCTGGTCGGCGTCGCGCTGTCGCTGGGGTTGCATCTGTATCGCACCAGCCGGCCGCACAGTGCCGTGGTGGGCCGGGTGCCGGGCAGTGAGCACTTTCGCAACGTCAAGCGCCACGAAGTCGAGACTGACGAGCACTTGGCGATACTGCGCGTCGACGAGAGCCTCTACTTCGCCAATGCCCGCTACCTGGAAGACACCGTGATGGCGCTGGCCAGCCGCCAGCCCGATCTCAAACACATCGTGCTGGCCTGTCAGGCGGTCAACGTGATCGACGCTTCCGCCCTGGATAGCCTGGAGGCCATCAATGGCCGGTTGAAGGACTCAGGCGTCTGCCTGCATCTGGCCGAGGTCAAGGGCCCGGTAATGGATCATCTCAAGGGCACGCATTTGATCAAGGCGCTGACAGGACGTGTGTTCCTGAGCACCTTCGATGCCTGGCACGTGCTTCACGGCGATGCCGCCGGGGTTTTACACGCACCGGGCGAGACGCCCGACGCGTCCCTCAAGCAAGGAGTGGGACCATGAAGAAGAACATAGGCAGTATCGACAAGATCGCTCGCATCGTGATCGGCGCCATCCTGATCGGCCTGGCCGTCACCGGCACCATCGGCGTCTGGGGTTGGATCGGTGTGGTGCCGGTGGTGACCGGGTTGTTGGGCAGTTGCCCGCTCTATTCGATGCTGGGCATCCGTACCTGCAAGCCGGGGCCCTGAGTCGAGCTGGTGATTGACCCTCGCTAGGCCACGCGTTAGGGCAATCACCTGGCGCAGCCGCTTGGAGCAAAGCAGTAGTACAGCTGCTTAAAGCACCGAAGTAGCGCAATGACCCAGGGAAATCAGTTACGGCAACCTATGACGGAAACCACGGAGGAGACGATGTTGGATTGGACTTCGAGTCTGTATGGCCTGGCCGGTGGCGTATTGATCGGCCTCTCGGCGGTGTGGTTGATGGCCACCCTTGGCCGCATCGCCGGGATCAGCGGCATTCTCTCGGCGCTGGTACTGGAACGGCCCAAGGGAGATACCGCCTGGCGCCTGACCTTTCTGCTGGGGCTGGTCAGCGGGCCGCTGATCTTGATGGCGCTCGGCGGACAGGGCAACGTCGCCGGCGAGCCGGGAGCCGTGATCGGCGCACCCGCCGGCGGGGTGGGGCTGATGCTGATCGCCGGACTGCTGGTGGGGTTTGGTACCGGTATCGGTAGCGGCTGCACCAGCGGCCATGGCGTTTGCGGCCTGTCGCGGCTCTCGCCGCGCTCGATGGCGGCGACCCTGACGTTTCTGGTCACCGGTATCGTCACTGTCTATGTGGTGCGGCATCTGCTGGGAGGTGGGGCATGAAGACAGCGATGCTCAAGCCCGTCGCGGGCTATCTCGCCGGCCTGTTGTTCGGCCTGGGGCTGGCGCTTGGCGGTATGACGGACCCTGCTCGGGTGATCGGTTTTCTCGATCTGGCCGGCGGCTGGGACCCGACGCTGATGTTCGTACTCGGCGGGGCGGTGGTGACCACCTTCATCGGTTACCGGTGGGTGCTGCGCCGTCCCGCGCCACTCTTCACGGGCGCCTTCCAGCTTCCGACGCGCCGCGACCTGGATACCAAGCTGCTGGGCGGTGCGGCGCTGTTCGGCATCGGCTGGGGGCTCTCCGGCTACTGCCCGGGGCCGGCTTTCGCATCGCTTTCGGGCCTGAGCCTACCGCTTGCGGCCATGCTAGCCACGATGGTAGCCGGCTGGTGGCTTGCCCGGCGCCTGGGGTGATTGATAAGCGCTACGTGCTTTCGGCCTAGTTTAGTCCAGCCTCGCCTTAATTTGGCTTAATTTGGCTGAGCCAGGCTTATTGCGCCTCAGTTAGGGTCAGATTGGCGCTGTTCGGACTGGCACCGCCCTTCAGGCGTGGCTCAGTCCGCTTTGCCTAGTTCTTTTGGCTTAGTTCTTTTGGCCTAGTTCCCTTGGTTCAGTCTGCTTGGGGCTCAGTTATGGCCCGGCTGCACCAGCCACAGACTGCGGTAAGGGCGCAGTATCTCGCGCTCTTCCGGTGCCCAGACCGCGCCGTCGGCGAGCACGTCGAGCCATTGGCCCTGATCCAGCTCAGGCATGCTGAGCGGCTGGCGCTGGTCGCTGATGTTGTAGATCGCCAGCAGCCGGCGGCCATCCGGCAGTGGGCCGCGCTCGATGGCGAAGAGCCCCGGCGGCGTATCGAGAACCCGCTGAGGCGCCTCGGGGTGGAAGCAGGGTTCCGCGGCGCGCAGCTTGAGGCGCTCCTTGAGCGAGCCGAAGGCCTCGCGGGTCGGGGTGCTACGGCTGTCGATCAGTTCGTTGAGCTCGGAAAGCTGCCAACGGCGGCGGTTGATGGCCCGCAGCTGGCCCTTGCGCTCCACGCCCTCGTTGTCATTGAGTGTCGCGGTCAACGAGTGCAGGTAGATACCGGGGATGCCCTGCAGGGCTAGCAGCAGGTTCTGGCTCAGCAGGAAGCGTTCGACCTGCCAGGCATCGGCGCCGCGTCGGGTGCCCTTCATGGCGTCGAAGTAGGCGATGTTGATTTCGTAGGGGGAGTCCTGGCCGTCCGGGTTGGTCTTCATGCTGACGAAGCCGCCGAAGCGGTGCATGAGATCCAGCATCACGTCGACCTCATGCTGCGGGAGCAGCCCTTCCAGGGCGCGCACGCCGATGCCGTCGTGGCTGGCCGTGAAGTTGAAGTAACTGCAGCCCGGCGGTAGCGACGGCAGGCTGCTGGCCCACTGGGTTAGCGCCGTGGCATCGCCGCTGGTCAGGGTATGCACCAGCAGCGGTGGCAGGGTGAACTGATAGATCAGGTGCGCCTCGTCCGGTGACATGCCTTCCATGGTTGCCCGCTCGAGCCCCAGGTAGCTCATGTTCTCGCGGTGCGGCACATTGGTCTCGGTGATCAGCCGCGTGCCCGGCGCCACGTAATCGACGACTGCCCGCAGCAGTCGCACGATGGCGTGGGTCTGGGGCAGGTGAATGCAGGAGGTGCCGACTTCCTTCCACAGATAGGCGATGGCATCCAGGCGAATGGTGCGGGCTCCCTGCTGCAGGTAGAAGAGCAGGATGCCGACGAACTCGATCAGTACGTCCGGGTTGTCGAAGTTGAGATCGATCTGGTCTTCCGAGAAGGTGGCCCACAGGTGGCGGGTGCCGCGGCGGGTGCTGACCGGCACCAGCAGCGGCGAGTTGCGCGGCCGCGTGACCTGAGACAGGTCGGTCGCCGGGTCCATTTCGATGAAGTAGTCGCGCCCGGGCTGGCTGTCGGCCAGGTAGTCGACGAACCACAGCGAGTCCCGAGATACATGGTTGATCACCAGGTCGACCATCAGGTCCCGGCGCTCGGCCAGCGAGCGGATATCCGGCCAGTCGCCGAGCTCCGGGTTGACCTCCCGGTAGTGCACGACCGAGAAACCATCGTCGCTGCTCCACGGAAAGAAGGGCAGCACATGCACCCCGCTGAAGGTGTCTTCCATGCGCTCATCGAGAAATCCCTTCAGCACCTCCAGCGGCGCGCGATCACCGTCAAGCAGGCTGTCGCCGTAGGTGATCAGCCACTGGTCACGCTCGCTCCACAATGGACGCGGCGTGGCATCGATGGCACCACGCTGGTGCGAAATCAGGGTGACCAGGCGGCGCATGATCGCCTCGCTGCGGGGGCCGTAGACTTCCTCCAGTCGTGCGCGAGCGGCGTTGACGAAGCCGGCTTCGTCCAACTGGCGTGGGGGCGTGGGGGGCAGGGATGAGCTCATGGTCAATTCCTCGAGGGGCCGAAACGCGCACCTGGCCGGCGGCGGGGCATATCCTTGGCATCATGCAGGGCTCGTGCCAATCGTGAAGAGTGACTGGGCGCCATGCGGCCAAATCGTTACAATAGAGCAATAGTTGTTGTGTCGAACAGGCCGGAATCCAGCCGATGCATTGTCCTTTCTGCGGTACCCATGACACCAAGGTCACCGATTCGCGCCTGGTCGTCGAGGGCGACCAGGTTCGTCGTCGACGTCAGTGCGCCGCCTGCGGTGAACGATTCACGACCTATGAGACCGCTGAGCTGGTCATGCCGCGGGTCGTCAAGGCGGACGGTTCGCGGGAAAGTTTCGATGAGGCCAAGCTGCGCGCCGGCATGCTTCGGGCGCTGGAGAAGCGCCCGGTGAGCGCCGAATCGATCGAGGCCGCCGTCGAGCGGATTCGCCAGCGCCTGCGGGCACGGGGCGAGCGTGAGATCAAGGCCATTGAGGTCGGCCAGGAAGTGATGGATGCCTTGAAGCGTCTGGATCAGATCGCCTATATCCGCTTCGCCTCGGTCTATCGCCGCTTCCAGGATATCGACGAGTTTCGTGCAGAAATCGACCGCCTGGCCCAGGAGCCGAGCTTCTCGCCTCAGGACGATCACTGACGCCGCACACTTCTCTTGCCTGCTCAATTGCATAGGATGCTCATGGCCACTGCGACCCCGGAAGCCTTCATGGCCCGTGCCCTGACCCTGGCACGCCGCGGCCTCTATACCACCGACCCGAATCCTAGGGTCGGCTGCGTGCTGGTCAAACGCCGCCAGATCGTCGGCGACGGCTATCATGTCCGCGCCGGCGAGCCCCATGCCGAGATCCATGCCCTGTCTGACGCCGGCGACGCCGCGCGGGGCGCCACTGCCTATGTGACTCTGGAACCCTGCGCTCATCACGGCCGCACCGGGCCCTGCGCCCAGGCGCTGATCGAGGCCGGCGTCAATAAGGTGGTGGCCGCCATGCAGGACCCTCATGCGGCGGTGGCGGGGCAGGGCTTCGCCATGCTGCGCGAGGCCGGTATCGAGGTGGAGTGCGGGCTACTCGAGGACGAGGCGAGGGCGCTGAACCCGGGCTTTGTGTCGCGCATGACCCGCGGGCGACCCTTCGTGCGCATGAAGATGGCGATGAGCCTCGATGGGCGCACCGCGATGCGCTCCGGGGAATCACAATGGATTACCGGGCCTCGCGCACGCACCGAGGTGCAGCGTCTGCGCGCTCGTTCCAGTGCGGTGATCAGCGGCGTCGACTCGATCATCTTCGACAATTCACGCCTGACGGTGCGCGCCTCCCAGCTCGACCTCGAGGACGGCGAGGCGATCGCCCGCCGCCAGCCGCTGCGGGTCATCGTCGACACCACCCTGCGCCTGCCGCTGGCGGCGGCCTGTCTGAGCGAACCGGGGCGCACGCTGGTCGCCACCTGTTCCCGGGACGGCGAGCGCCGGACAAGACTCGAGGCGGCCGGCGCCGAGGTGTTGTGCTTGCCGTCAGGCGTCGATGGCCGAGTGGACCTGGTCGCGCTGCTCGAGTATCTGGCCCGCGAGGAGCAGGCCAACGAGGTGCTGCTCGAGACTGGGGCGACGCTGGCCGGCGGCATGCTTGATGCCGAGCTTGTCGACGAGATGCAGCTGTTCGTTGCGCCGACCCTGCTTGGCGGCGAGGCACGCCCGTTGGTGGCACTGCCCGGGCTCGAGCGCATGGCGCAGCAGCGGCCGCTGGATATACTCGACATGCGTGCCGTGGGACGCGACTGGCGGATCATCGCTCGCCCCCAGCGCCAGTCATCCTGAGGGTGGGCTTGAGAGTAGCGCCGGGCTGCGGCCCAATGCTGGCGCCGCGCGGCTTGCCAAGGTACCCTGAGCGCCGATCTGCTGCCGGCATCATTCATCGGCAGCCCGTCGGCGCCAGCTTTCTATTAGCGGCGCCCCGGTATGCGGCGCCTACCGTTGACGCCAGCACGCACAGTAATTCGGAGATCCCATGGCGCTTTCCAATGACCTGACCAAGGACCTGTCTGCTCAGACCGCGGACGACCAGAGCGAGTCGGCCAGCGATCTGGCGCGTATCGAGGACCTGATCGAGGACATCCGTCAGGGCAAGATGGTGATCCTCATGGACGATGAGGATCGCGAGAACGAAGGCGACATCATCATGGCCGCCGAGAAGGTCGAGGCCGAGCACATCAACTTCATGGCTCGCCACGCCCGCGGCCTGATCTGTTTGCCGATGACCCGCGAGCGCTGCGAGCGCCTGCAGCTGCCGCTGATGGTGCACGACAACGGCTCCGGCTTTGGCACCAAGTTCACGCTGTCCATCGAGGCCGCCGAGGGCGTGTCCACCGGGATCTCTGCCGCCGATCGCGCCCGCACCGTGCGCGCGGCCTCGGCTCGGGATGCCAAGGCATCCGATATCGTCCAGCCGGGCCATATTTTTCCGCTGATGGCCGAGCCAGGTGGCGTGCTGCGCCGCGCCGGCCACACCGAAGCGGCCTGTGACCTCGCGGCGATGGCCGGGCTCGATCCCAGTGGCGTGATCTGCGAAGTGATGAACGACGACGGCAGCATGGCGCGTCGTCCGGAGCTCGAGCGCTTCGCCGCCGAGCACGGCCTGAAGATGGGTACCATTGCCGATCTGATCCACTATCGCATTCACACCGAGCAGACCGTGGATCACCTCGAGGCGACGCCCGTGGAGACCGCCTTCGGTGAGCTCACTCTGCACGTCTTCCGCGACAGCATTCAGGGCGCCCATCATATGGCGCTGGTCAAGGGTACGCCCCGCGCCGAGGAACCAACCACGGTGCGCGTGCACCTGGCCGACACCCTGCGCGACATCCTGACGCTTACCCGTCCGGGCAGCCAGAGCTGGACCGCCCAGCAGGCGCTGGCCGAGATCGCCGACGCCGAGAGCGGTGTCTTCGTGCTGCTTGACGATGCCCGCCAGGCTTCTGACCTCAAGGATCAGCTCGATGTGCTGCTCGAGCGCAAGCGCGCACCGCGCTCGAGCGACTCCGATGGCGCCGGCAATTATCTGACCATCGGCACCGGCTCACAGATCCTGCGTCATCTGGGCGTCGGCAAGATGCGCCTTTTGAGCTCGCCCTGGAAGTTCTCGGCCCTTTCCGGCTTCGATCTGGAAGTGGTCGAGCGGTTGAGCCCCTGAGCCCTTGATATCGTAATATCCGGGGCGTCCGCTCGAGGCGAGCGGACGCCCCGGCGACGAACGCAACACCCGAGAAGCGCCCTCCCGGGCGCGTAGAAGATTCAAGCAGGAAGACAAGCATGCAACCGATCTCCCAAGTCGAAGGTAACTTCACCGACGTCGATGGCCGCTACGTGATCGTGGTCGGCCGGTTCAACCACCATGTGGTCGACAGCCTGGTCGAAGGTGCCGTGGACAGCCTGGTTCGCCATGGCGTGGACGCCGAACATATCGACATCGTCCATGTGCCGGGCGCCTGGGAGCTGCCGCTGGCGGTCAAGCGTGCCCTCCAGGTGGCGAGTCCGGATGCGGTGATCGCTCTCGGCGCGGTGATTCGCGGCGGCACGCCGCACTTCGAGCATGTCGCCGGCAGCTGCAACACCGCTCTTGGCTCCTTGCAGCTGCAGTTCGATACCCCGATCGCCAATGGCGTGCTGACCGTCAACTCCATTGAGCAGGCCATCGAGCGAGCCGGTACCAAGGCCGGCAACAAGGGCGCCGAGGCCGCCATGGCCGCCATGGAAATGGTCTCGCTGCTCAAGCATTTCGGAGGTGAAGAATGAGCCGTTCCTCGGATAACGAGCGTCGGGCGCCGTCGAAGAGCCAGATCTCCCGCCATGCGGCTCGCGAGCTGGCGGTGCAGGCCATCTACACTTGGCAGATGACCGGCAAGCCGGTCAGCACCATTGAGGCTGAGTTCCGCAGCCAGATCGCCGATGAAGATCTCGAGGACCATGAAAACTGGCACAAGGTCATGGAGATCGCCGACCTGGCGCTGTTCCATGAGCTGGTCCACAACGTGGTGCGCTTCCAGGCGGATCTGGATGCGTCGCTGACCCCGCTGCTCGACCGTCGCCTCGAAGATCTCGACAGCATCGAACTGGCGATCCTGCGCCTGGGTACCTACGAGCTGTCCCGGCGCCTCGAGGTCCCGTATCGGGCCGTGATCAATGAGGGTGTGGAGCTCGCCAAGTCCTTCGGTGCCACTGATGGTCACAAGTACATCAATGGTCTGCTCGACAAGCTCGCGGCGCGTCTGCGCTATGCCGAGGTCAGCGCCCGCCGCTGAAATGTCACTCGCGATGCAAAAGCCGACGCCAGGCCAGTCCATGGGTGCCTCGCCGAGCGAGTTCGACATGATCGCCCGCCACTTCACGCGGCCTGCGCGCAGCGCCGGCGTGGTGCTGGGCGTAGGCGATGATTGCACCCTGCTGACGCCTACCCCCGGCCACCAGCTGGCGGTCAGCGTCGATACGTCGGTGGCCGACGTCCACTTTCCCCACGCAGCGCCCGCCGCGGCCATCGGCCATCGGGCGCTGGCGGTCAGCCTGAGCGATCTGGCGGCCATGGGCGCCGCCCCCCGCTGGTGCCTGATGGCGCTGACCCTCGACCATGCCGACGATGCCTGGCTCGAGCCTTTCGCTCAGGGCTTCGATGCCCTTTGCGCCCGCGCCGGGGTCGATCTGGTCGGTGGTGATGTGACCCGCGGCCCGCTTTCGGTTAGCGTCACCGTGCAGGGTGAGGTTCCGCCCGGCGAGGCCCTGACCCGCGATGGTGCCGGTGAAGGTGACCTGCTCGCCGTCACCGGCTCGCTGGGTGGCGGGGCCGGCGGTCTGGCCGCCTGGCAGTCAGGCGAGCGCTCGCTGGATGATCCGCTGCTGGCCGCCTACCTGCTACCCGAGCCGCGGCTGGCTGCCGGGCAAGCGCTGCGTGGCTTGGCCAGTGCGGCAATCGACGTCTCCGATGGTCTGCTCGCCGACCTTCAGCATCTCTGCGATGCCTCGGCGCTTGGCGTGGAGTTGGATCTTGAGGCGCTGCCGCTGGCCGAGGGCCTGGTCGAGCGGCTGGGAGAGGGCGCCCGCCAGGCAGCGCTTACCGGAGGTGACGACTATGAGTTGCTGGTCGGCCTGCCGGCGGAGGCCCTTGAATCGGCTCGCCAGGCGCTCGGCACTCTTGGGGTGCCGCTGACGGTCATCGGACGCTTCACTATTACACCCGGCATTCACGGTGTGGAAGCGAACGGCCCAGGGGGCTGGCAACACTTTTCAGGAGCAACGCCATGAATCGTGCACCGGGCAGCGTCTGGCGACGCCCCAGCCATTTCCTGGCTTTTGGTCTGGGTAGCGGCGTCGTCCCCTTCGCCCCTGGCACCTTCGGGACCCTGGCGGCGATCCCTTTCTATTGGTTGATGACGGATCTGCCGCTGTCCTGGTACCTGGGCGTCGTGGTGGTGGCCTATTTCCTGGGGATCTGGCTGTGCGATCGCACCTCGCGGGATCTCGGCGTCCACGACCATTCCGGTATCGTCTGGGACGAGTTCGTCGGCTACTGGATCACCATGGCGGCGGTGCCGTTTTCCTGGGAAGCGGCGCTATGGGGCTTCGCCATCTTTCGGGTCTTCGATATCTACAAGCCTTGGCCAATCCGCTGGGCCGACCGGCGAGTGGCCGGTGGCTTCGGCATCATGATCGATGACGTGCTGGCCGGCATCTATGCCTGGAGCACCATCCACCTTTGGCTGTGGTTGCACTAGACCCGTACCGGTGGGTGACCAGGGCGGCTTGCCAATATAGCGTTTGATAAAAATTCATTCATCATCGCCAAGCGATGATCATTGCCAGTGAGTGAGCACGATGCGCAAGGGACTGTTGGCCGTGACCGCGGTTGTACTAGTGGGGGGCGGCTATGTCGCCGCTCAGGTCTACTCGAGCGAACGATTCGACGACGAGCTGACGCGGGGCCTGAAGTCCCTCGAGGAAAGCGATGATGTCACGATCGAGCGCCAGAACATCAAGCAGGGCTGGTTTACCTCCAGCGGTGAGATCGTCATCACGCCCAAGCTCGACGAGGGCTGGAACCTGAGTCTTCCCTACAGTGCCCGCCACGGGCTTTCCAGCACGCGGCTTTCGGGAGAGCTCGAGCTTGCCATGAGCGACCAGGCGCTGTTCGCCGACAAGCTCGAAGCGGCGCCCCCGCGCTGGCATGCCGAGATCGAGACCCTGAGCGGCAACTTCACCGGGCGGCTCGATCTCGCCGCTATCGATAGCCAGGTCACCGATAGCCGGCTGATCAGCGAAGGCGGCTTCCTGACCCTCGAGGGGCAACCCGACGACGTGCGTCTGGCCGGTGAGATTTCGCCCTGGGAGCTTCGTGGAGAGGAGGGGGATCTCAAGGTGGGACGCCTGACGCTGTCTTCTCGCTACCAGCAGGACGAAACGGGCCAGGAACGTGATCAGCAGGCGAGTTTCGCACTGGATAGCCTGATGATGGCTCGTGATTACAACCCCACGGTCGAACTCGCCGACCTGAGTTATCAGGGCGACCTGAGTCTCGGTGCAGAGGAGTTGCAGCTGGGCGGCACCCTAAAACTCGGCGAAGCGCGGGTCGACGATGAACCCCTTCTCTCCGGTGAGCTTGCTTTCTCGCTGTCGCATATTAACGCTGAAGCGGTCCGCACCCTCGAAGCGGCCATCGATGATGAGACAGCCCGCGGCACGCCTATCGAAGAGCTCAGCGATGCCGAATTCTCCGCTCTGCTTGAACGCCTTGAGCCCCAGCTGCTGGCGCTGTTCGTTGATTCGCCAACACTGACGCTCGATCATCTCGCCGTGCAGAGCGACATGCTCTCCATGGACACCGAGCTGAGTGGTGAGCTGACCTTCGATGGCGAAGGCGCCGAGAACCTGTCGCTCGAGGATCTCGGCCAGACCAAGCAGCGCCTGCGCTGGGTGCGGCGACTCAATGGCCAGTTTGACTGGCAGGGTGTGCCGCCGATGGCGGTGATGCAGCTGGGCCTGCCGATGACCACCGAACGCCTGAATATCCTTATCGAAAACGGACGGCCGACCGTCAACGGCCGCCCCCTGCCGCCGCTGCTGTGAGGCACTCGGGCCCAGCTCATTGGCTGGGCCCGGTTCGTTCTCGACGCAGAGCATGACTTGAAGTTCGTCACCGCCGCCCGCATTCCATGGCCTAGGGTCATTCGGCCAACCGGATCACAGGATGGATCATGAGCGAGCGCGACGACGATCTTCAGCAAGTCTTTTACGAACGCGATGACCGGGCCTCTGACGAGGAGGCGCCGGACGAAGATGCTCACATCGAAAGTGGCGCAGTGGTGCCGACTCGGGACTATCTTCCCGAGCGGATCTATCTGTTGCCGATTCACAACCGTCCCTTCTTTCCGGCTCAGGTACAGCCGCTGGTGATTCATCGCCCGCGCTGGGAAGAGACCATCAAGCGCGTGGGCAATACGCCGCATCATACGGTTGGCCTTGCCTATGTGGGCGATACCGAGATCGACGAACTGGACTACGGCCACTTCCCGGTCACCGGCACCGCCGTGCGCATGCACAAGGTGCAGGGCGAGGATGATCAGATTCAGTTTATCGCCCAGGGCATGCGGCGCTTTCGCATCCAGCGCTGGCTGTCGAAAAAGCCGCCCTACCTGGTCGAGGTCAGCTATCCCAAGGAGCCGGTCAACGCCGACGAGGACGAGACCCGCGCCTACGCCATGGCGATGATCAACGGCATCAAGGAACTGCTGCCCATCAACCCGCTCTACGGCGAAGAACTCAAGCACTATCTCAACCGCTTCAGCCCCCATGAGCCGGGGCCGCTGACCGATTTCGCCGCCGCCATGACCTCCGCCAAGGGCCCTGAGCTGCAGGCCATTCTCGAGACCTGGCCGGTGATGGAGCGCATGCAGAAGGTGCTGCCGCTGCTGCGCAAGGAGATCGAGGTCGCTCAGCTACAGAGCGAGATCAGCGACCAAGTCAACGCCCAGATGCAGGATCGCCAGCGCGAATTCTTCCTGCGCGAGCAGCTGAAGGTCATCCAGCGCGAGCTGGGAATTTCCAAGGACGACCGCGACAACGACGTCGATACCTTCAAGAAGCGCCTCACCGAGCTCGAGGTGCCCGAGCGGGTGATGCGCCGCATCGACGATGAGCTCGACAAGCTCTCGGTGCTCGAGACCGGCTCGCCGGAATACGGCACAACCCGCAACTACCTCGACTGGCTTACCTCGCTGCCCTGGGGCATCACCAGTCAGGATCAGCTCGATCTGAAGCACGCGCGCACGGTGCTGGATCGCGACCATGACGGCCTTGCTGACGTGAAGGAGCGCATCGTCGAGTTTCTCGCCGAAGGCACCTTCAAGGGCGACGTGGGCGGCTCGATCCTGCTGCTGGTGGGGCCTCCAGGGGTCGGCAAGACCTCGGTGGGACGCTCCATCGCCGAGGCGCTGGGTCGCGAGTTCTATCGCTTCTCGGTGGGCGGCATGCGCGATGAGGCCGAAATCAAGGGCCACCGCCGCACCTATGTGGGCGCTATGCCGGGCAAGCTGGTTCAGGCCATCAAGGAAGTGGAAGTCGAAAACCCGGTGATCATGCTTGACGAGATCGACAAGCTTGGTCAGTCGTTCCAGGGCGACCCGGCCTCGGCGCTGCTCGAAGTGCTCGACCCGGAGCAGAACGTCGACTTCCTTGATCACTATCTCGACGTGCGGCTGGATCTGTCGAAGGTGCTGTTCGTCTGCACCGCCAACACCCTGGACTCGATCCCCGGGGCGCTGCTCGACCGCATGGAGCAGATCCGCCTGTCCGGCTATATCGCAGAGGAAAAGATGGCCATCGCCAAGCACCACCTCTGGCCGAAGCTGCTCAAACGCGACAGGATCCCCAAGAAGCGCATCAACCTCACCGATGCGGCGCTGCGCCAGGTGATAGAGGGCTATGCCCGCGAGGCCGGCGTGCGCCAACTGGAGAAACAGCTGCACCGCATCGTACGCAAGGCGGCGGTCAAGCTGCTCGAGCACGACCAGCAGACGGTCAAGGTATCGGTCAACAACCTCGAGGAATTCCTTGGTGCGCCGCCGTTTCGCAAGGAGACGGTGCTCAAGGGCGAGGGCGTGGTCACCGGACTTGCCTGGACCTCGATGGGCGGCGCGACCCTGCCGGTGGAAGCCGGCAAGGTCCATGCCTTGGATCGCGGCTTCAAGCTTACCGGCCAGCTCGGCGATGTGATGAAGGAGTCCGCCAACATCGCCTACAGCTATGTGCAGGGCCATCTGGGTGAATTCGGCGCCGATGCCGACTTCTTCAACGACGCCTTCATTCATCTGCATGTCCCGGAAGGGGCGACGCCCAAGGATGGCCCCTCAGCGGGGGTGACCATGGCCACGACGCTGCTCTCGCTGGCGCGCCATCAGTCCATCGATCGCTCGCTTGCCATGACCGGTGAGCTGACCCTGACCGGCCAGGTGTTGCCGGTGGGCGGTATCCGCGAGAAGATCATCGCCGCACGGCGCAGCGACATCTTCGAGGTGATCCTGCCCGAGGCCAACCGGCGTGACTACGACGAGCTGCCGGACTATCTGCGCGAGGGCATGACGGTTCACTTCGCCAAGCAGTACAAGGACGTGGCCAAAGTGGTCTTCTAGACACCGGCGTCCTTGTCGGTGCCTGAGTGAGGCACCGGTCACGCTTTCATCACGGCAGGGCCCCGATCTCGGGGCCCTGCGCATGAGGGGACACTACCATCATGAACGCCAAGGCGATCCGCACGGCACTGGGAGTCACGGCAGGCCTTGCGGCAGGGCTGGCCGCCGCTTCGGCGATGGCCGACGAGCCGCGCACCCTGACGGTCTACACCTACGATTCCTTTGTCGCCGAATGGGGCCCGGGCCCCGGTATCAAGGAAGCCTTCGAGGCGCGCTGCGGCGATTGCCGGCTCGAGTTCGTAGCACTCTCCGGCGGCGTCGATATTCTGCAGCGGCTGCGCCTGGAAGGCGAGGGCAGTGCCGCCGATCTGGTGCTGGGTCTCGACATGAACCTGATGGCAGAGGCGCGTGACCTGGACCTGCTGGCCCCGCACCAGGCGGATCTGTCGCGCCTGGAACTGCCGATCGCCTGGGACGACCCCGTCTTCCTGCCCTATGACTGGGGGCGCTTTGCCTTCGTCTATGACAGCGAGGCCCTGCCCAACCCACCAACAAGCTTCGCCGAGCTGCTGGCGGCGCCTGACGATCTCAAGGTGATCATTCAGGACCCACGCACCAGCGTTACCGGTCTTGGGCTCCTTTTGTGGATGAAGCGGGTCTACGGCGACGAGGCGCCTGCGGCCTGGGAAAAGCTCAACGATCACGTGCTGACCGTCACCGGCGGCTGGAGCCAGGCCTACTTCTCGCTGTTCATGAACGGCGAGGCGCCGATGGTGCTCTCCTACAGCACCTCGCCGGCCTACCACATGGCCGTCGAGGACACCGATCGCTATCAGGCCGCCGAATTCGCCGAGGGGCATTACCTGCAGGTAGAAACCGCCGCGATGCTCAAGACCAGCGAGCACTCGGCGCTCGCGAGAGAGTTTCTCGATTTCGTGCTGACCCCGGACTTCCAGCGCCATATACCGCTTGGCAACGTCATGTATCCGGCCATCGAGCTCGGCGAGGAGCGCCCCGCGGTCTTCGATCGACTGATCGAGCCTGAGAGCTTCACCTTCACCCCCGACGAGGTGCAGGCCCATCGCCGCGAATGGATCCGTGAATGGCTCAATGCCAGCACCCGATGACGCAGGTAAAGCGCACCTATGCTCAGGTCTTGGCCGTGCGCCATGGCGTCTGAGGCGCTAACGGCGAGCGAGGCGACCCCATATGGCCGCCGGCGGCTGACCCGCCTGCCACTTTGGGCGGGGCTCGCGGCCCTGACGGCGCTGGTCGGGCTGGGGCTTGGCAGCCTGGGGGCGTTGCTGGTGCAGGCGCCCGGTATCTCGCCGTCGAGCCTGTGGCGGGAACCGTATCTGGCCGGCGTGCTGCGCTTCAGTCTCTGGCAGGCCAGCTTATCGACGCTTGCCTCGCTTGCCCTGGCGGTGCCAGTGGCGGCGGCCCTGGCCCGGCGACCGCGTTTTGTCGGGCGTCGCCTGTTGCTGCGGGCCATGGAGCTGTCGCTGGTGATCCCCAGCCTGATCGCGCTGTTTGGACTGGTGGCGGTGCATGGCCGTCAGGGCTGGGCGTCGCCGCTGTGGGAGGCACTGACGGGGACGCCGGCGGGCTATCTCTATGGCCTCTCCGGGATCGTGCTGGCGCATGTCTTCTACAACCTGCCGCTTGCCGCTCGGCTATTGCTGCAGGAGCTCGAACGCGCCCCCGCTGCCCATTGGCGCCTGGCGGCGCAGCTTGGCCTGTCGCGCTGGGCCATCTGGCGCACCCTCGAATGGCCGGCGCTCAAGCGGCTGCTGCCGCGACTCGCCGCGCTGATTTTTACCCTGTGCTTCACCAGCTTTGCCATCGTCATGACCCTGGGCGGTGGGCCTTCTTCGACGACGCTCGAGGTCGCCCTCTATCAGGCCCTCAAGTTCGACAACGACCTAGCGCTGGCGGCGCTCTTGGCGCTGACTCAGCTGACGATCTGCCTGGGACTCTGGGCCCTGGCGCTGAGCCGTGGCGGAGCCCCCTCGCTGGTGGCCGGCGACGGCGCAATGCCGATCAAGGGGCGCTGGCAGCGCCGCGACGCCCTGGGTGTCTCACGGATCACGGATAGCGTCTGGCTCTTGGGCCTGGCCTTACTGTTGCTGCCGCCCCTGGCGGCGGTGGTGCTGGCGGGGCTCGGCGGGGTGACCGATCTCGCCGGTCAGTCGAGCCTGTGGCCGGCGTTGGGGCGAAGTCTTGTCATGGCCGCCGGGGCGGGGAGCCTGGCGCTGATGCTGGGGCTTGCTCTGCTCGCCGGTCGCGGCTGGCTGGCCGCACGCGAGCGTCGCCTGGCGGCGGGGCTGATGGAGGGCAGCGGCCAGTTGATCCTGGTGCTGCCGGCGCTGGTGCTGGGTACCGGGCTCTTCTTGTTGCTGCGCCCGCGGCTCGGCGGCGGCTGGCAGGGCTATGGTCTGGTGATGCTGGTCAACGGCTTCATGGCACTGCCGTTTGTCATGCAGGTGCTGCGCGGGGCGCTGCTCGGCCTGCCGCTGGCCCAGCGGCGACTCGCCGACCAGCTTGATATTCAAGGCCTGGCGCGCTTTCGCTGGCTGCTGTGGCCGCGGCTGCGACGCCCGGCGGCGCTGGCCCTTGCGTATGCGATGACCCTGTCGCTTGGGGACTTCAGCGTTATCGCCCTGTTCGGCAGCCCCTCGGCGCCGACGCTACCGATGCTGCTCTACCAGCAGCTCGGCAGCTACCGCTGGCAGACCGCCGCGGCCACAGCGCTGGTGCTGCTGACAACGGTGGCGGCGCTGTTCGTGCTCTTGTCCTGGCTGACGCGTCGCCTGCCGCGCTATCCATTTCCTTATCCGCATAGACCTCATTCCCGTAAGCCTCACGCGGACCGACCGGAGCCTTGATGCTTTCCGCCGATTACCTGAGTTTTCACTACACCCGCTGCGATCCGGGCGAGACCCCGGACTTCGCCTTCACCTTCCGCCTGGCGCCGGGGGAGTGCCTGGCCGTATCCGGGCCCTCCGGGGCGGGCAAGAGCACCCTGCTTAATCTGTTGGCGGGGTTTCTTACCCCAAGCGATGGCCGGCTCTCATGGTTGAGCGAGGGGCAGGGCGAGCGCCTGACCAAGGGCCTGAACGAGGAGATAGGCGAAAACCTGATCGAGCAACCGCCCTGGGCCCGGGGCATGACCACGGTTTTTCAGGATCACAACCTTTTCGAACATCTGCCGGTCTGGATCAACGTCGGCCTGGGGCTAGCTTCGGACCTTCGCCTCTCGGAGGCCCAGCGTGGTCGCATCCTCGATGGCCTCGCCGAGGTCGGCTTGGACGGACTGCATGATCGGTTACCCGGCGAGCTCTCTGGCGGTCAGCAGCAGCGAGTGGCGCTGCTGCGCTCGCTGTTGCGCGAGACCCGCGTGCTGCTGCTCGATGAGCCCTTCAGCGGTCTGGATCGCGGTAATCGCGAGGCGCTCTGGGGCCTGGTGCGCCGCCAGCAGGCCATGGGTGTCGCGGTGCTGCTGGTCAGTCACGATCCGGAAGACGTCGAAGCCCTGGCCCAGCGCCGTCTGCAACTGCTGGATGGCCGCCTGGAGGCGTTGTAGCGCTGGTCGAAGGCCGTCGTTGCCCAGGGCGTCGCGGCGAGCGTCGTTGAGATCGTCGTTGAGGACGTCGTTGAGAACGTTGCTGAGAGCGTTACGGAGAAGTGCAGCGGAGAATGTGGCGGAGAGCGCTGCGGGAAGGGGCGGGCGCTTCCATGCCAACCGGGCTCATGTAAGAATCGTCGGTTCACTGGACACCGAGCGCCCGGCAACGACCGTGGCGCCAGGACGACGAAAACGACGTCTCGAGACACGAGACGCGCAAGAAGACAGAGGATCGCATGCCCGAATATCGCTCTCGCACCACCACCGCCGGTCGCAACATGGCCGGCGCCCGGGCCCTGTGGCGCGCCACCGGAATGAAGGACGACGACTTCCACAAGCCGATCATCGCCGTCGCCAATTCCTTCACCCAGTTCGTGCCGGGCCATGTGCATCTCAAGGACATGGGCCAGCTGGTGGCTCGCGAGATCGAGAAGGCCGGGGGCGTGGCCAAGGAATTCAATACCATCGCGGTGGATGACGGCATCGCCATGGGCCATGACGGCATGCTCTATTCGCTGCCGAGTCGCGACATCATCGCCGACAGCGTCGAGTACATGGTCAACGCCCACTGCGCCGATGCCCTGGTGTGTATCTCCAACTGCGACAAGATCACGCCGGGCATGCTGATGGCCGCCATGCGCCTCAACGTGCCGGTGATCTTCGTCTCCGGCGGGCCTATGGAAGCCGGCAAGACCAAGCTGCTGGATCACGGCCTGGACCTGGTCGATGCGATGGTCATGGCCGCCGACGATAGCGTTGACGACGAGACGCTGAACGAAGTCGAGCGCAGCGCCTGCCCGACCTGTGGCAGCTGCTCAGGCATGTTCACCGCCAACTCGATGAACTGCCTGACCGAGGCTCTGGGTCTGGCGTTACCCGGCAACGGCACGGTGCTGGCCACCCACGCCGATCGCCGGCGGCTGTTCGAGACTGCCGGGCATCGCATCGTCGAGCTGGCCAAGCGCTACTACGAGGGCGACGAGGCACATCTGCTGCCCCGCGCCATCGGTGCCAAGGCGGCGTTCAAGAACGCCATGACCCTGGATATCGCCATGGGCGGCTCCACCAACACCATCCTGCACCTGCTGGCCGCAGCGCAGGAGGCCGAGGTCGACTTCACCATGGACGACATCGATCGGCTGTCCCGGGAAGTGCCGCAGCTGTGCAAGGTCGCGCCCAATACCCAGAAGTACCACATCGAGGACGTGCATCGGGCCGGCGGCATCATGGCGATCCTCGGCGAGCTGGACCGGGCCGGCGTGCTGGATACCCGGGTGCCGACCGTCTATGGCGATAGCCTGGCCGCGGCACTCGATGAGTGGGACATCATGCGCTTACCGAGCCCCGAGGTGGTGGAGTTCTTCCGCGCCGGCCCCGGCGGTATTCCCACCCAGACCGCGTTTTCCCAGAGCGCCCGCTGGCCGAGCCTGGACGGTGATCGTGCCACCGGCTGCATTCGCGATCTGGCCCATGCCTTCTCTACCCAGGGCGGGCTTGCGGTGCTCAAGGGCAACATCGCCGTCGATGGCTGCGTGGTGAAGACCGCCGGCGTCGATGACGCCATTCTGGTCTTCGAGGGCCGCGCCCATGTGGTCGAGTCACAGGATCAGGCGGTCGAGCATATCCTTGCCGACAAGGTCAGCGAGGGCGATGTGGTGGTGATCCGCTACGAGGGCCCGAAGGGCGGCCCGGGCATGCAGGAGATGCTCTATCCGACCTCGTATCTGAAGTCCAAGGGGCTGGGCAAGGCCTGCGCGCTGCTGACCGACGGGCGCTTCTCTGGGGGTACGTCGGGACTCTCCATCGGCCACGTCTCGCCGGAGGCGGCCGCTGGCGGTGCCATTGGCCTGGTCGAGCAGGGCGATCGCATTCGCATCGACATCCCCAATCGCCGCATCGACGTGCTGCTGGATGACGCCACCCTGGCGTCGCGTCGCGAGGCGATGGAGGCGCGCGGCAAACAGGCCTGGAAGCCTGCCATCGAGCGCGTTCGCAAGGTGTCGGCGGCACTGAAGGCCTATGCGCTGCTGGCAACCTCCGCCGACAAGGGCGCGGTGCGCGATCTCGACAAGCTGGACTGAGGCGCTCGCGAACCATCAATGCGCTTGACATCAGTGATAAGGCCCGCGCCTTTCGGCGCGGGCCCCAATGAAATCCGGCAGTTCCTGGCTTTCCGCCGCCAGGGGGCGCCTACGCCGCCTCGAGAATCTTCTCTTCCTCATTGAGTGGCGCATACAGTTCACATTCCAGTTCATACCACAGCATCAGCTGTGCAAGACTTTCTTCGCTGTAACACATCAAACCAACCTCCCTCGATCATGGGCAACCACCATGGTGGAACAGAACAGCCACACTTCAGTATGGTTGACTCGACCAAGGTCGATATGACGTTTCTCTGACCGTTTGATGATATGCATGGGCGCGACGGCTCTATAGGTCGCGACATCTTCAGGCCCATGAGGGCCCTTATCTTCTCGACATACCTCAAGGATCCTCGATGAAGCAGAAGTTTACGGTCGGCGTGGTGGGCTTCGGCTTTGCCAGCCAGACCTTTCACGTGCCATTGATCCAGGCTACGCCCAATCTGGAACTGGTGGCGATTTCCTCGAGTGACGCCGACAAGGTGCACGCAAGGCTGCCCGAGATGGACGTGGAGGCTAAGCCTCAGGCGCTGTTTTCGCGCAGTGACATCGACCTGGTGGTGATTCCAACGCCCAATCAGAGCCACTTTCCGCTGGCCAAGGCAGCACTCGCCGCCGGCAAGCACGTGGTCGTCGACAAGCCGTTCACGGTGACCCTGTCAGAGGCGAAGGTGCTGCGTGGGTTGGCCGAAGAGAGCGATCGGCTGCTGTCGGTATTCCACAACCGCCGCTGGGACAGCGATTATCTGACCCTCAAGGCGCTGCTGGATGCTGGCGAGCTCGGTCGTCTGGTCTCACTTGAATCACGCTTCGATCGCTTTCGCCCCGAGGTGCGCGATCGCTGGCGGGAACAGGCCCAGCCCGGCGGCGGCATCTGGTATGACCTGGGGCCGCACCTTCTCGACCAGGCGCTGGAGCTGTTTGGCATGCCGCGGGGCATTCTGCTCGACCTGGCGGTGAGTCGTGACGGTGCCCAGACCGATGATGACTTCGTGGCCCTGCTCGATTACGACGAGCGCCGCGTGACGCTCAAGGCCAGTGCGCTGATCGCCGAGCCGACGCCACGCTTCGCCGCCCACGGCACGAAGGGCAGCTATGTGAAGTATGGCCTCGACCCCCAGGAAGATCGCCTCAAGGCCGGCGATACGCCGGGGCCAGAGTGGGGTGTCGATACGAACCGCGGCACCTTGCGGACCTGGGACGAAGCATCGCAGGAACTGGTTTCCCGGGAGCATCCGACGCTGCCCGGTGACTACCTGGCCTACTATCAGGGCATTGCCGATGCGCTGGCGGGTCAGGCGGCGAATCCTGTCGATGCCGGTTCGGCGATCAAGGTGATGACGCTGCTGGAGGCGGGCCTCGACAGCTATCGCCAGCAGCGCTGGGTCAAGTTGCGCGAGGGTAATGGCATGCGCCAGCGCTAGTCTGCGGGCAGCCGTCGCCGCCCTGTGAAGCCAGGGCTACCAGAGATCCATCGACGGGCTGGCCTCGCGCAGCCGGTCTCTGGCGATGTAGAGCGCGGCGATGGCGCGGGCCTCGTGGAAGTCTTCACGGGCGAGCAGGCTCGGTAGTGATTCGATGGCGTGAGTCTCGACGATCAGCGGCTCCGGCTCGTCGCCGGGCAGGCGCTGGGGGTAAAGGTCACTTGCCAGCATCACCTGCATGCGGTGATGCATGTAGTTGGGCGCCAGCGACAGCTCCACCAGCGGTTCCAGGCGATGGGCGCCGAAGCCGCATTCCTCCATCAGCTCGCGATTGGCCGCACCGACGATATCCTCGCCGGGGTCGACCACCCCCTTGGGCAGCGTCAGCACGTAGTCGTCGAATCCGGCGGCATACTCGCGAATCAGCAGCACATGCTCGGGGTCGGGCATGGCCACGATCATCACCGCGCCCACGCCGTTGCCGCGTGGCATCAGGCGCTCGAAGGTGCGCTCGGCGCCGTTGGCAAACCGCAGCTCCATTTCCTCGATGGCGAACAGTCGGCTCCTGGCCACCTCGCGGCGTGCCAGGGTGCGGGGTTTCTGTGGCCAGTCGGCGTCTTGTGGCATGGGGGCTCCGTGGGCAGCGATGGCATGAAGGGGTACAATAGCACTCTATTCATTGCTGCGGAGCCCTTGGCCGATGATCGACTGGCGCGCCATCGATACCGTGTTGCTGGACATGGACGGTACCCTGCTGGACTTGCATTTCGACAGCCACTTCTGGCTTGAGCACCTGCCACGCCGCTATGTCGAGTTGCACCGCCTGGATGCCGCCAGCCAGGAGGAAATCCGCTCGCGCATCATCTCGGAGCAGGGCACTCTCAACTGGTACAGCCTGGCCTACTGGAGCCGCGAACTGGGCGTCGATATTGTCGCCCTGAAGCGTGAGGTGCAGCACCTGATCGGTCTGCGTAGCGACGCTCTGGACTTTCTTACCTGGCTCAAGCATGCCCATCCGCGGGTGGTGCTGGCGACCAATGCCGACCGCGAGAGCCTGGCGCTGAAGCTGCCGCTGACGGGGCTCGAGGATTTCCTCGATGCCATTGTCTCCTCGGCGGATGTCGGCGTTCCCAAGGAGGCGCAGGAATTCTGGTTCGCCCTGCAGGAAATCGAGCCCTTCGATCCCGCCCGGACGCTCTTTATCGATGATAATCCGGCGGTGCTCGAGAGCGCTCGTGAGTTCGGCATCCGCCATTTGCTGGGCATCAAGCAGCCCGACAGCCGACGCCCGGAACGCGATCTCGAGGAGTTTATCGCCCTGGATCGCTTCGCGAGCATCCTGCCAAACGAGCGGCCCGGCGATCAGCAAGACGAGGAGGGGTAAGCATGGGCGACGTACGACTCGACAAGTGGCTGTGGGCGGCGCGCTTTTTCAAGACCCGCCAGCTCGCCAAGAAGGCGGTCGAGGGCGGCAAGGTGCACTACAACGGTGGCCGCGCGAAGACCAGCAAGACGGTGGAGGTGGGCGCCCTGGTTCGCGTACCGCAGGGCTTCGACACCTACGAAGTCGAGGTGCTTGATCTCTCTGGCCAGAGACGCGGCGCCCCGGAGGCGCGCACCCTGTACCGCGAGACCGAGGAGAGCGTCGCGCGCCGTACTAAGGAAGCCGAGCAGCGTCGGCTGGCCAACCAGGCCATGCAGCACCCCCTCAAGCGGCCCGGCCGGCGCGATCGGCGCGAGATCAAGCGCTTCATGCGTGACTCGGGCGACTAGGCGCCGACAGCGCTCTGCAGAGCCCGCATTCCCCAGATTCGACGTTACCGGAAATCTTCACATGACCGAC
Source organism: Onishia taeanensis (assembly GCF_003268885.1). Classification (GTDB taxonomy): domain Bacteria; phylum Pseudomonadota; class Gammaproteobacteria; order Pseudomonadales; family Halomonadaceae; genus Onishia; species Onishia taeanensis_A. The sequence goes on along the minus strand of NZ_QLSX01000004.1, from coordinate 254,343 downwards.
CAGATCCAACGCTTCCTGCTCGACGACACCAACGTTCGCGGCGAGCTGATGACCCTCGACGCTGCCTATGCGGCGGTGCTCGATACCCAAACCTACCCAGCGCCGGTTGCCCGGCTGCTGGGCGAACTGCTGAGCGCCGCTGCGCTGCTCACCGAAACCGTCAAGCTCGACGGCACCCTGAGCCTCGAGGTGCGCGGTAACGGGCCGCTGGGCCTGCTGATGGCCGAGTCCAACCCCGGTGGTGAGCTGCGGGGCATCGCGCGCCTGGCCGAGGATCAGTCCCTGCCCGATGACGGCGCCGGCTTCCGCGAGCTGCTGGGCGATGGCCGCATCGTGATCACCCTCGACCCTAAAGAGGGCAACCGCTATCAGGGCATCGTCGAGCTTAGCGAAGACAGCCTGGCCGGCTGCCTGGAAGATTACTTCGCCCGCTCTGAACAGTTGCCGACCAAGCTCTGGCTGGCGGCGGATGCCGAGCAGCATCGGGCCGGTGGGCTCTTGCTGCAACGCCTGCCCGACGAGAGCCAGAACCAGGACCAGGACGCCTGGGAACGCTCCGTGCATCTGGCCAGCACCCTCAAGGATGAAGAACTGCTCGGCCTCGAGCAGCGTGAGCTTCTGCATCGGCTCTACCATGAGGAAACCGTGCGGGTTTTCGATCCCAAACCCTTGTATTTCGCCTGCAGCTGCTCGCGGGAACGCATCGCCCGGGCACTCCACAATCTGGGTGAGGCGGAGCTGCGCAGCATCCTCGAGGAGCAGCAGGCCGTCGACACCCAGTGCCACTTCTGCCATACCCGCTATCATTTTGGTGCTGCGGAAATCGAAGCGCTGATCGAGTCGCCTGACGCGCCTTCGCCGACCCTGCACTGAGCGATGCGCGCCATCGTCGGATAAGTGCTTCTATGTAGTAGAAAAACTACACGAACGATAGCGAAACGGGGCGTTTTCCCACGCGTCCCTTTTTGCCATAATGCTCGACCATTCGAGCCGCCCGGCGCCGTTTCCCCAAAAGAACAGGCCCACCTGTCACCGGCGCCGGCGCGAACACAGAGGGCGCGTCATGACGCGCCGGCCATCGAGAGAGAAGTGCCTTCGGGCCCAGGACACCTAAATGACCACGAACCAAGCCGTCCCACGCGTCGACGCGACCGCCAGCCACCAGCAATTCACCAACTTGAGCAGCGCTGAGCTGGTCGAGCATGCCCTGCTTCGCGGCGAAGGGCGACTGGCCGACAACGGCGCCCTGGTAGTGAACACCGGGGCGCGCACGGGGCGCTCACCGGCGGATCGCTTTATCGTTGAGGAGCCGTCGACCAGCCGCCAGATCGACTGGGGCAGCGTCAACCGTCCCTTCGATGCGGCCGCCTTCGAGGCGCTGTGGCAGCGGGTCGAGACTTACCTGGGCGAGCGCGACAGCTTCTTCTCTGAGCTGCACGTGGGGACCGATCCGCAGTACTACCTGCCGGTGCGCATGACCACCGAGACGGCCTGGCAGAACCTCTTCGGTCGCACCATGTTCGTGCGTCCAGAGGGCTATAATCCGGCCACCAAGGACGAGTGGACCATCCTCAATGCCGCTCATTTTGCCTGCGACCCGGCCCGCGACGGCACCAACTCCGAAGCGGCGGTGATCCTGGATTTCGCCGGTCGTCGGGTGCTGATCGCCGGCATGCACTACGCCGGCGAAATGAAGAAAGCCATGTTCTCGGTGCAGAATTTCCTGCTGCCGGCTCATGACGTGTTGCCGATGCACTGTAGCGCCAACGTCGGTGAAGACGGCGAGACCACCCTGTTCTTTGGCCTGTCCGGCACCGGCAAGACCACGCTGTCAGCCGACCCGGCACGCTACCTGATCGGCGACGATGAGCATGGCTGGGGCAAGGGCACGGTGTTCAACATCGAGGGCGGCTGCTACGCCAAGTGCATCGACCTGTCCGAGAAGAACGAGCCGGTGATCTGGCAGGCCATCCAGTTCGGCGCGGTGCTCGAGAATGTGGTGCTCGATGACCGTCGCAGCCCGGACTATGCCGATGACAGCCTGACCCAGAACTCGCGTGCCGCCTATCCGCTCGAGCACATCGAGAAGCGCGTGCCGGAGAATCGGGCCGGCGAACCCAACGCCATCATCTTCCTGACCTGCGATATGTCTGGCGTACTGCCGCCGGTATCGGTGCTGTCCAAGGAAGCCGCGGCCTATCATTTCCTGTCCGGCTACACCGCCAAGGTCGGCTCCACCGAGATGGGCTCTTCGGCAGGCCTGGAAGCGACATTCTCAACCTGCTTCGGTGCGCCTTTCTTCCCGCGCCCGGCCCGCGAGTACGCCGACCTGCTGATCAAGCGCGTCGAAGAGAATGATGCGCGCGTCTACCTGGTCAACACCGGCTGGACTGGCGGTGCTTATGGCGAAGGCGGCTCGCGCTTCGCGATCCCCACCACCCGCGGCATCATTAGCGCCATTCAGTCCGGCGTGCTGCGCGACGTCGAGACCCGCACCGTCGAGGGCCTGAACCTCGAGGTGCCGATGGCCGTGCCGGGCGTCGACTCGAGCCTGCTCGATCCGCGCGAGACCTGGGAAGATCGCGCCGCCTATGATCGCCACATGAAGGACCTGGTGGCCAAGTTCGTCGACAACTTCAAGAAGTTTGCCGGCGTCGACGAGGCGATCGTGCAGGCCGGTCCGCAACTGACGTAAGCGCCTTTAGGCGTAAACGTTAGCGCACCGGGGCGAACCCCGGCGCCGATCAAGAGTCAGAGAAGGGAGGCTGCGGCTTCCCTTTTTTGTGGGCGTCGCCTTTCAGGCAGCTGTATTCGGATACCTGTATTCAAGTGCTTGCTTATATCCAGGCCTTAAGTACCGGGGCTTCCTGGCGAACCGTCGCCATGTTGGATGAACCGGTGCCATCAGTGGAGGTAGTAATGCAACGTCGACACTTTATCGGTCTGCTTGGCGCCGGCGGCATAGCAAGCCTGTTTCCCGCACTGGCCAGTGCCCGGCCCAAACTGGACCTGGAGCGCGCCGCGGGAATCGAGGTGCTTGAACTCAGCGAGGCGCAGTGGCGTGAGCGGCTTAGCGAAGCGCAGTTCAACGTGCTGCGCGAGGCGGGTACCGAGCCTGCGCATTCGAGCCCCTTGGACAAGGAAACCCGAAAAGGGGAGTTCCGCTGTGCGGGCTGCGAGTTGCTGCTCTTCAAGAGTGACATGAAGTACGACTCCGGCACCGGCTGGCCGAGCTTCTTCACCCACGTGGAAGGCCACCTGTTGACCGAGGTCGACTACTCGTCGATCTGGCCGCGCACCGAGTATCATTGCGCGCGCTGCGGTGGGCACCAGGGGCACGTATTTGAGGACGGGCCAGAGCCCACCGGCCTGCGCTGGTGTAACAATGGCCTGGCGCTGACCTTCGTGGCTGCCTGATCCGGTTAGCGTGCAGCATGGACAAGAAACAAGACGGCCCGAGCAATTGCTCTGGCCGTCTTTCTTCAGGTTACGCGTGTGTCTAGAACTCCTCCCATTCCTCGGCCGGTGCTCTGGACGGCGTGGGTGATGACGTTCGGGTTGTCCGGGCGGGGGCGGCTTGGGCGTGGGAAGTCTGGGCGTGGGAAGTCTGGGCGGAAGAGTGTGTTGTGCCGGCGCCGGCGCCGGTGGCTGAGGGGGAAGGCAAGCTTTCGCTCAGATCATTGCCCAACCGGAACGAGGCGAGCAGCTCGTTGAGACGCTCCGCTTGCTCTTGCATTCCGGACGCGGCGGCATTGGTCTGTTCAACCATGGACGCGTTCTGCTGGGTCATGGCGTCGAGTTCGCTCACTGCCGTGTTGACTTGGCCAATGCCTAGACTCTGTTCCTTCGCGCCGGCGCTGATGTCGCCGATAACGTCGGTGACGCGGCTGATGCTCTTGACGATCTCCTCCATGGTCTTGCCCGTTCTTTTTACCAAGTCGGCACCGAACTGAGTGCGTGTGACCGACGTGTCGATCAGATCGCGGATGCTCTGAGACGCATCGCTGGAACGACCGGCCAGCGTGCGTACTTCCTGGGCCACAACGGCGAAGCCACGACCGTGCTCGCCGGCGCGCGCCGCTTCGACTGAGGCATTGAGTGCCAGGATGTTGGTCTGGAAAGCTATCCCATCGATGAGGGCAATGATGTCCTTGATCTGGGCCGATGAGGCGCTGATGTCGTCCATGGTCTGCTCGACTTGGCTCATCGCCAGCTGACCCTCATGGGCGACGTTCGACGTCGACTGTACCAGCTGATTGGCCTGCTGTGCTGCGTCGGCGGTGTTGCTTACTGTGGATGTGATCTCCTCCATGGAGGCCGATGTCTCCTGCAGATTGGAGGCCGCTTGCTGGCTGCGCGAGGCCAGATCCTGGCTGCCCTTGGCGATCTCATCGGAGGCATGTTGTACGCTATGGGTGCTGGCGCGAACAGCTTGTAGGGTCCGGTCGATGCGCGTAACGAAGACATTGAATTGAGAGGCGAGTTCGCCAATTTCGTCTCTGCGCTTTGACTGGATGCGCGCGGTCAGGTCGCCATCGCCTTCGGCAATCTCTTTGATGCGATGTGTGATCTGGCGGATCGCCCTGGACATCATCAGTGGTCCCCCCAGGGCGATGGCGATGGCGACGATGGCCACCACCAATGTAAATAGAGTGACCGCATATTGCTGAGCTTGGACCTTCTCGAGGGTGGCCGCTTCAAGCGCTTGGGTCTTGTCGGCGACTGCCTCGCCCCCGATATCATAGACGTTGCGTAGGGCGCCAAAGGCCTGACTCATGGGACCTTCGAAGTGGGTCTCTGCATCATCCCGTCGGCCGTTGTCGTGCAGGGAAATGACCTGGTCACTCTGACTGCGCCAGTCGGTATAGAGCTGCTCGAATCCATTCAGCTTGGCGATGATACTGGGGTAGTTGGCCAGCAGTTGCTGGAAGTTCTGCATCCTGTCATAGGCCTGCTGGGCATTTTCGCGATAATCGTCGAGCTGGGCCTTGGCTGAAGGGGTGCCCGGCTCCTCGCCCAGGTATTCCAGGATGGCGACATGCGCTTGATAGAGGTCGCGGTCGGCATTGAGAACATTGGATGTTGCGTTGTTAAAGGTGCTGCTGAATTCGGTCATTCGTTCCTTGACGGTATTGACCAGGAGGAAGTCGACCGTGACGACGGCGATCAACGACAGTGCCACGCCGATGAAGGCAATAGCGTATTTAACGCTTATCTTATTTAATTGCTCTAACATGGGCTTTTGTATCCTGAGCCGACAGAGGAAGGGGCATGTGGAAAGTCAGGTCCACATGGTCTTCTTATCGGCCGGCGCCGAGCCGCCTTGAGGACAGCTTGCGCCGACAGGTGCCACACGGAGACGGGCGACTTGGGGCGCTGCTGGGATACCAGCGATGTCCAAGCGTTTATGGTACCTTGTCGCGATCTTTCGTCGGTCGAACGTCAAGGACTCCATGGACGCACAAGCCAAGATCAATGCTCGCCTCGCCGAAGAACTCGCCGTTCGCCCCCAGCAGGTGGCGGCCACGGTGGAGCTGCTCGACGGCGGGGCCAGCGTGCCCTTCATCTCCCGCTACCGCAAGGAAGTCACCGGCGGGCTGGACGACACCCAACTGCGCCAGCTCGATGAGCGTCTGCGTTACTGTCGCGAGCTCGAAGAGCGCCGCGAGGCGGTGCTTGCCGCCATCGACGAGCAGGGCAAGCTCGACCCCACGCTCGCCAAGCAGATTCGCGATGCCGACACCAAGCAGCGACTCGAAGATCTTTACCTGCCCTATCGCAAGAAGCGCCGCACCAAGGCACAGATCGCCCGTGAGGCTGGCCTGGAGCCGCTGGCGGATGCGCTGCTTGCCGATCCTTCTCTTGATCCCCAGCAGGAAGCTCAGGGCTACCTGCGCGCCGCTGAGGGCGATACCCCGGCCATCGAGGACGCCAAGGCGGCTCTCGACGGTGCCAAGCAGATTCTCATGGAGCGCTTCGCCGAGGATGCCGAGCTGGTCGGGCGGCTGCGCGAGCGATTCTGGGAGGAGGGCGAGCTCAGCGCCCGCCTGATCGAGGGCAAGGCCGAGGAGGGCGCCAAGTTCTCCGACTACTTCGAGCATGACGAGCGGCTGGCCAAGGTGCCATCGCACCGTGCCCTGGCGATGTTCCGTGGCCGCAACGAGGGGGTGCTGGCGCTGGCCCTCAAGCTACCCGGCGAGGACGAAGCGCCGGTACACCCGGCCGAAGTGGCTATTGCCCGCCAGGCCGGTATTCAGGACCATGGCCGCCCAGCCGATCGCTGGCTGCGCGAGGTGGTGCGCTGGACCTGGCGGGTCAAGCTCTACACCCATCTTGAGACCGAGCTGATGGGCCGGCTGCGCGAGCGCGCCGAGCTCGAGGCCATCAATGTCTTCGCCGCTAACCTGAAGGATCTGCTGCTGGCGGCACCCGCGGGCCCGAAGGCCACGCTGGCCCTCGACCCTGGGCTGCGGACGGGCTGCAAGGTCGCGGTGGTTGACGCCACCGGCCAGTTCCTCGAGCATGCCACCATCTACCCCCACGCGCCCCAGAACCGCTGGGATGAGGCGCTTGCGGTGCTTGGCAAGCTGGTCGAGAAACACGGTGTGGCGCTGATCGCGGTAGGCAACGGCACGGCCAGCCGCGAAAGCGACAAGCTGGCCGGTGAGCTGATAAGTCGTCTGGGCGGCCAGGGTGGTCGCAAGATCAGCAAGGTGATGGTCAGCGAGGCCGGCGCCTCGGTCTATTCCGCCTCCGAGTATGCGTCGCGGGAGTTCCCCGATCTTGACGTCACCATCCGCGGTGCCGTCTCGATCGCCCGTCGGCTGCAGGACCCGCTGGCGGAACTGGTCAAGATCGAGCCCAAGTCGATCGGCGTCGGCCAGTATCAGCACGACGTCTCCCAGGTGCAGCTGTCCAGAAGCCTCGAGGCGGTGATCGAGGACTGTGTCAACGCCGTGGGCGTGGATCTCAACATGGCCTCCAGCGCGCTGCTTTCCCGGGTCTCGGGGCTCAACCCGGGGCTTGCCGAGAACATCGTCGCCCGCCGCAACGCCGAAGGTGCCTTTTCGAGCCGCCAGGCGCTGCTCGAGGTCAGTCGCCTGGGGCCGAAGACCTTCGAGCAGTGTGCCGGCTTCCTGCGCATCATGAACGGCAACAATCCGCTGGATGCCAGCGCCGTGCACCCGGAGGCCTATCCGCTGGTCGAGCGCATCGCCAAGGCCGGTCGCCGCGAGGTGGCGAGCCTGATCGGCGACAGCGCCACTCTCAAGGCGATCAAGCCCGCCGACCATGCCGATGAGCGCTTCGGTGTGCCCACCATCAGCGATATCCTGAAGGAACTCGACAAGCCGGGCCGCGATCCACGTCCGGAGTTCAAGGCCGCTGAGTTCCGGGAGGGCGTCGAGACCCTGAAGGATCTCGAGCCCGGCATGTTGCTCGAGGGCAGTGTGACCAACGTCACTCACTTCGGCGCCTTCGTCGACATCGGTGTCCACCAGGATGGCCTGGTGCATATCTCGGCGCTGTCGCACAGCTTCGTCGAGGACCCGCGCAGCGTGGTCAAGGCCGGCGACATCGTGCGGGTCAAGGTGATGGCAGTGGATATTCCGCGCAAGCGCATCGGCCTGTCGATGCGGCTGGACGACGAGCCCGAAGCGCCCGAAGCCGAAAGCAGCGGAGGACGTGGCGGAGAGTCGCGGCGCGGCAGCGCTCGTGACCGTAAGCCGCGCCGCCAGGGCGGTGAAGCCCCGCGGAGCGACCAGTCGGTGGGCGCGCTGGGTGCGGCCCTGCTGCAGGCCAAGCACAAGACCAAGTGATGGCCTGCTGACGGCGCCTTGAAAGCCGCCGTCGAGGCCGCATAATTATTTGTTTGAGATCCCGATTGTGGGAACCCGTTTCGTGCGAGCGTCACGACTATGGCGCTCGCCCCGTTTTCAAGAGCGAAGAGAGGGGCCTGGCCCCGCCCTTCCATGACATGGGGTGTTCACCTTGTCCGAGCAACTCGCCACCGTCCTCTCCCGTCTCAAGGGGCCTGCCCGCAAAGGGCTGATCGGCCGACTGCGTCGTGGTATCGAGAAAGAGGGCCTGCGCGCCGATGCCCACGGCATGATTGCCGCGACGCCACATCCCCGTCGCCTGGGGTCGAAGCTGACGCATCCGTACATCACCACCGATTACTCCGAGGCGCTGCTCGAGTACATCACACCGGTGCATTGTCGGCCGGCGGATGCACTGGCGTTTCTTGGTGACTTGCATCGCTATAGCTATCGCTATCTGGGCGAAGAGCTAATCTGGCCAGCCAGTATGCCCTCACGGCTCAATGGCAACGATAGTGTGCCAATCGCTGACTATGGTGACTCCAACGTCGGCACCATGAAGCATGTCTATCGCAAGGGCTTGGATGTGCGCTATGGGCGCATCATGCAGGCCATCGCCGGACTGCACTATAACGTCTCGGTGCCGGACAACCTCTGGCCGCTGCTCAAGGAACTCGACCGCCAGGCGGGTCGTGACACCGAGGGTGATTATCGGTCGCTGCGTTATTTCGGGCTGATCCGGCATTTCCGTCGCAATAGCTGGCTCTTGATGTATCTGTTCGGTGCGTCGCCTGCCATCGATGAGAGCTTCCTCGAGGGCCGGCTTGCCTCCGACAAGCTCCACCGTCATGGCCGCCATACGCTGTTGTCCGACTATGCCACGACGCTTCGCATGTCCGATCTGGGTTACCAGAATAAGGTGCAGGAGCAGCTCAAAATCTGCTTCAACTCGCTGTCGAACTATGTCGGCACGCTTCGCCATGCCATCTCGACCCCCTGGCCGGCCTATCAGGAGAAGGGCGTCAAGGAAGACGGGGAATGGCGGCAGCTGAATGCCAATATCCTGCAGATCGAAAATGAGTACTACAGCGACATTCGCCCTAAGCGGGTGGCGCGCCACGACGAGACCCCGACCCAGGCCCTGGAGGCGCGTGGCGTCGAGTACATCGAGGTGCGCTGTCTCGACCTCAACCCCTTCATGGCGCTGGGCCTGGACGAGACGCAGATGCGCTTCCTCGATACCTTCCTGCTGTGGTGCCTGCTTACTGAAAGCCCGTGGATTTCCGATGAGGAGTGCGATCGGCTCGACGACAATCGCCGGCTCGTTGTCGAGCGCGGCCGTGACCCCGAGCTGTGCCTGACCATCGACGGCCAGTCTCAGCGTCTTGCCGAGCGCGGCCACACGATCTTCTCGGAGCTCAGGGGCGTGGCCGAATTGCTCGATATCATCGAAGGTGGCGAAGCACATGCCCAGGCGCTGAACGCACTGGAACCGCGTCTCGATGACCCGCGCTTGACGCCTTCCGGGCAGTTGGCGGCTCGACTGCGCGACAACGACGAAGACTTCGTCGAGGCGACCCTGGCGCTTGCCAGGGAGCAGGCTGAGGCCTGGCGCGCCGAGCCGATGGATCGCGCCCGTGATGCGCTGCTTGAAGAGCTTCGCGAGACCTCCCTGCAGCAGCAGGGCGACATCGAGGCAGCTGACGTGGAGAACTTCGACGACTTTCTGGCTCACTATTTCGCCCGGGCGCGGGAACCTCGTCCCATCGGCGAGGCCTGAACCCTGGCCGGGCCTCGCCATCTCGCCATCTCGCCATGTAGAGCGGGCGAGGTCCTTAGTCTCTGATTCTCTTTAAGGATGTTTTCCGCATGATGCGATCTCTCGAGGTGTGGACGCCGCGACGCTTTGCGTTGGCAGGACTGGGTTTCTGTGTGCTGATGATGGGCGTTGCGCTGTTCCTTGAGCACGCCATGGGGCTTGAGCCCTGTCCGCTGTGCATCTTCCAGCGTGTCGCGGTGCTGGCCACTGCTCTGGTGCTTGCCCTGGCCGCGCTGCATGGGCCCCGTGGATGGGGAGGAGTCGTCTACGGGCTACTGGGGCTCGTCACGGTGGCGGCTGGGATAGGGCTTGCCGGCCGCCACCTATGGCTCCAGTCGCTGCCGCCCAGCGAGGTGCCGAGCTGTGGCCCGGGGCTTGATTACATGCTGGAGATTCTGCCGCTCCAGAAGGTGTTGAGCATGGTGCTGGTAGGCTCCGGAGAGTGTGCGGAAGTCGGCGGACGCCTGCTTGGCCTGTCGTTGCCGGGTTGGACCCTGATCGGCTTTCTGGTGCTGGCACTGGCGCCGCTGGGCATGCTGCGCGCTGCCTTGAGCGGGCGTCGTCGTCAAGTGACTGCTTGAAACGCTCGTGCGTTGACTAAGTGTTGTTCTGGATCAACAGAGGCGGCATCTTTGCATTGACAGGCCATCCACGGAAGCGGAGTCTTGCTCACAACGGAGTTACGTCAGTGGGCATAGAGCCCGGGCTTGGGAGGCCACTATGCTGGAAGATTGCCAAACCGCATTGGAGCGCTGGGGGGGAGTTCATCGGCTGATCGATCGATGGCTCGAGGAGCGTCGGGTAATGCTGAACAGCTTCGTCGCTCTCAGAAAGGACTGCGACGATGCTCTCGAGTCGGTTGAAAAAGCGCAGATCGATGGCTTCAGTGAGCTGCTCATGGACTACATCAGCGCTGGCCATTTCGAGATTTACCCGCAACTGCGTGAGGAGGCCAAGGCCTTCAGCGACGACGAGGCGCTGACCATTGCCGACCAGTTGCTCGAGCGTCTGGAGATGTCCACCGAGCTGGTGCTGTCCTTCGATGCCGACTATGCAACTCCAAGCCGTTGCGACTACTATCTGAGTCGCCTACCGGCCTGGTTGGATCGCCTGGCCCGGGGCCTGGAATCACGGTTCGATCTGGAAGATCAACTCATTGGTCGCCTGCACGCCGCACACTCGCCGCCCACAGAGGCTCAGTGCTCTATCGGCGTCACGAGTTCCTGAGGCCAGTCCCAAATGGGGTCATGAGCTAGTCCCTGACCTGGCCCTTACCCTGATCGAGACGTCTAGGTGTAGGCGCCTCTGCCGCACGACTCATGGCAGGTGAGGCGTCCCGAATAAGACCTGTTGCTGACAATCAAGCACCAACGAAAACGCCCCGGCATATGACCGGGGCGTTTTGCGTTCTGGACTTGCTATCCTCGGCCCTTATGTCTTGGGCCTTGTGTCATGGACAGTGAGATTACATCAGCGACGTGGCCTCGGGGCGCTCCAGCTCAGTCAACGGCACTTCGCCGGTCAGCAGGTCACGTTCGAAGGCCTCGGTGTCGATGTTGAAGCCGAGGAATTCCTGAGCCAGGAACATGTCTTTCTCCGCGTTGCCAAGGCAGCTGGTGCCACCGGGAGACGGTGTCATGTTGAAGACGATGCCGGTACCCGGGTTGATCTTGGCCTCGCCCATGACCAGCTTCTGCTTTTCCTTGTCGATCAGCTGCGGGCGAACGCCGCCGAAGCCCTTGGCGAAGCTGACGTCCTTGACGGTCAGGCTCGGCACGATCTTCTTCACGTCCTTGAGGAACAGGCGCTCGCGCAGCACCGGCACTTCGAACATGAAGTTCTTGAAGATGTAGTTGCGAATGTCGCGCACCTTGAGCAGGTCCCACAAAGCCTTGACCACGTTCTGATCCAGGCGCAGCACCTTCAGAAACTCGATGAACGTCTTGCCGTTGTAGCGCTCGAGCAGCGGCAGCATCAGGGCGGTAGGGCCGAAGCGGGTCTTGTTCTCGACCAGTACATCCGGGTCGCCGTGCACGGCGGCGAAGGGCAGGTTCTCGTTCTGGACGGTGTAGACCTTGCCGTTGAGCACCTTGGGCGTGAAGTAGAAGGAGCCGGCCATCGGCAGGCAGGACTTGTCCAGGCCATAGCCCATCTGATGGGCGAACAATAGCGAGTGGCCGCCGGCGCTTACCACCACGTAGCGGGCCGTGAGGGTGCCCTTGTTGGGCGTCTCTATCTTGAAGAGATCCCCTTCCTGATGGACCTTCTCGACGGCGGTCGAGAGGTGCACGTCGAAGTCCATGCCCTTCTCGTCGGCGGCCTTCTGGCCTTCTTCAACGAAGGCTTCGGAAAGGGTGGTGTAGTTGACCGCGGTATATTCGCCGGTAGAGCCCATGGCCACGATCGGCTCTTCCGGGCGACGGCCTTCCACCAGCTTGGGCTCGAGCTCGGCGATGTCGTCGCGCTCGAGCAGCCTCATGTTGGGGAAGAGTTCGGAGAACTTGGTGAAGCGGTTGCGCAGGAAGTCGACTTCGCGGTCGCCCACGCCCAGCACCATCTTCGGATACTTGTAGACGACCTTGTCGCGCTTAACCGGGGTCAGCTTGGTGGCGAAATTGATCACCATGCCGGCGGTCCGCTTGGTCACTTTGGCCTTGTCGAGGGTGTAATTGGTTTCGATGTCGCCACAGTGAATGGTCTGGCTGTTGTTGCGACCATGGGAGTTGACGATCGCCACATGATCGTACTTCTCGACCAGACCGACGGCCTTGAGGTCAGTGTAACGGGCCAGTTCATATAGCAGGGCGGTGCCGGAAACGCCGCCTCCGACAATCAGCACATCGTAGGTCGGGGTAGTCATGGGGTCTCTCGCTTGTCTTGGTGCGGGACGAACCCTCCGAGACAGTCTCGGAGGCCCTGAGCCTGCAGGCGACGCGCTGTCGCCTGCAGGGTCGACATGAAGTATCTGAGCGCATTATAGCGACTTCGCAGACAAATAAAATCCATCCCAAAGCTCGACTTTATGCTGAAGAGGAACCCTATAAGGAATACCTTGGGTTCATGTTTTGCAATTTATTGCATAAAAATCAGGGGCTTGCTGGCTTTTTAGGACAGGCAATATTTGCTGCATTGCACCAATGGATAAAATTCATCATAGCCATGAATTGTCGAAACGCCATGCCGGTCCGTGCTATCGGCAGGGTGATAGGTTACTGAAGGAGGTCGGGCGGGTGAGGGGAGGCAGTAGCCGGCTGGGCCCAGGGCGGGCGCTTGCTGCCCTTCATTGCTGCTCTGGCTTGCCGACCTTGTTTGCGCCGCCCTATCTGGCCACCGAGAGAAGCATGGCCGAGCAGGGCGGTATGGACGTGAGCGGAAGGGCGCGCCTTGGGGCGCCGGGGAGTCAGCGCAGGCTGATGAGGCGCCAGCCCTGGTCCAGGGCGTGCTGGCGCAGCGTGGGGTCGGGGTCGACGGCCACCGGATGGTCGACCTGTTCCAGCAGCGGCAGATCGTTATGAGAGTCGCTATAGAACCAGGCGCCGTCCATGGTCACGCCGCGCCCCTCGAGCCACTGCTCAAGGCGCACGACCTTACCTTCTCGATAGCTTGGTGTGCCGGTCACACGGCCGGTGTAGCGCCCGTCGTGAATTTCCGGCTCGACGGCAATCAGGTTATCGATACCCAGTCGCTCGGCGATGGGGCCGGTGATGAAGCGATTGGTTGCCGTAATGATCAGCAGGGTGTCACCCCGCGTACGGTGGCGTGCCACTAGTTCTTCGCCGCGCGTCAGTATGGCTGGCTCGATTTTGCTGGCCATGAACTGCTGGTGCCAGGCGGCCAGTTGCTCGGGGGTGTTCTCGGCCAACGGCTTGAGGGCGACTTCAAGGAAGGCATGCATGTCGAGCGTGCCGTTCTCGTAGTCGCGCATGAAACGTTCGTTGGCCTCCCGGTAGGCAATCGGGTCGACTGCGCCCTGTTCGAGCAGGAACTCTCCCCAGGCATGATCGCTGTCGATGCCGATCAGGGTGTTGTCGAGATCGAAGATGGCCAGGCTCAAGGCACACTCCTTGTAGTGTTGGCGATGGACGACAGGGTTTGCGCCAAAAGGGCTTGCGCCGCAGGGCATATACCTGTCGCCGGGAGGCAGCTGAATCAGAGGCGGATTATTGCAGAGTGGTTCGGCATTGAACACCGCTGCAGGCGGGCGCTGTGAAGTGTATTGATGCCCTTTCCAGCTTTGTGGAAGAATGGCTTCAATATTGGATTCATAAGGTGATGTCCGTGATCGACGCTGACGGCTTTCGCCCCAATGTTGGCATTATCATTGCCAACCACGAGGGCCAGCTGCTTTGGGCGCGTCGGGTAGGACAGAATGCGTGGCAGTTTCCCCAGGGAGGCATCCAGGCCAACGAGACACCGCAACAGGCCCTGTACCGGGAGCTGGAAGAAGAGATCGGCCTCACCGAAGCCGATGTCGAACTGCTCGCCTGTACCCGAGGGTGGCTGCGCTACCGTCTGCCACGACGCATGATACGAACCCATTCACGGCCGGTATGCATCGGCCAGAAACAGAAGTGGTTTTTGCTGAGGATCCGCTGTACCGACAGTCGGGTCTGCATGGATACCACCCCCAAGCCTGAGTTCGATGGTTGGCGATGGGTGAGCTACTGGTATCCCCTGGGGCAAGTGGTGCCCTTCAAGCGAGAGGTCTATCGCCGCGCCCTGCGCGAGTTGGCCCCCCGCGCACAGCGACTGGCTCTGGGGGGCGACTGACCCCGGGCCGGGCGCCGACATTCAAGCCGGCTGCAATTCAAACCGACAATGACAAGAAGAACGCTCATGCTCGACGTGCTACGTCGTATCGTCCAAGAGGTCAACGAGGCGCGCAATCTCGATGCCGCGCTCTCGACCATGGTGCGTCGCATCCGCAAGGCCATGCGCACCGACGTCTGTTCTTTCTATCTTTACGACGTCGAGCTGGAGCGCCTGGTGCTGATGGAGACCATTGGCCTGCATTCGCGTGCCGTGAAGCAGGTCAGCATGCCCCTGGGCGAAGGCCTGGTAGGGCTTGTCGGTCAGCGCGAGGAGCCTCTCAACCTGGAAGATGCCCCGGCGCATCCGCATTTTCGCTACTTCGAAGAAACCGGCGAAGAGCGCTTTTCGAGTTTCCTCGGCGTGCCGATCATCCATCAGCGCCGCATGCTTGGCGTGCTGGTCGTGCAGCAGCAGGACAAACGGCGCTACGACGAGGGCGATGAGGCTTTCCTGGTGACCATGGCGGCCCAGCTCGGCGGGGTGCTGGCCCATGCGCTGGCCACCGGCGCCTTGAGCCGTCCGGTGAGGGCCGACGGTCAGGCCATGTTCACCGGGGTTGCCGCTTCGCCAGGCATGGCGATCGGTGACGCCGTGGTGATTGCTCCTCCCGCCGACCTGGACAGCGTTCCTGACCTGATTCCTACCGATATCGACTACGAGATCGCCAGGCTCAAGGAGGCGATTCTCAAGGTGCGTGATGAACTGCGTGCCACTGGCGAACGCCTGGCTAGCCGGATCAGTGCTCAGGAGCTGGCGTTGTTCGAGGTCTATCAGCAAATGCTCAGCGAGGCGGCGCTCGGGCAGGAGGTCGAGAAGCGCATCCGCGAAGGGCAGTGGGCGCCCGGCGCTCTGGCCGACGTGGTGCGCCGCCATGTGCAGTACCTTGAGCGAGTCGACGATAACTACCTGCGTGAGCGCGCCGCCGACGTACGCGATCTGGGGCGGCGTGTGCTGGCACACCTTCAGGAAGAAAGCGCGTCCACTCCCTCCACCTATCCCGAGCGTACCATCCTGGTCGGCGACGAGATCAGCGTGGCGACCCTGGGCGAGGTTCCTCGCGGCAAGCTCGCCGGCCTGGTATCGATCCGCGGCTCCAGTACCTCGCATGTGGCGATCCTGGCCCGGGCGATGGGCGTGCCGACAGTGCTCGGCATGGTCGATCTGCCGCTGACGCGCCTCAACGGCGCGCCGGTGATACTTGATGGGCACCGTGGCCGGCTGTTCGTGCGTCCCGCCGAGGAGCTCGGCCGGCACTATCAGAACCTGATCGCCGAGGAAGAGGCTCTGGCCGAGGTGCTCGAACACGAGCAGGACCTGCCCAGTGAGACACCTGATGCCCATGTGATGAAGCTCATGGTCAACACCGGCTTGGCCGTGGATGCGGTAGCGTCACTCAAACCACGTGTCAGCGGGGTGGGGCTCTATCGTACCGAAGTGCCGTTCATGATCACCGAGCGCTTCCCCGGTGAGCAGGAGCAGACTCGGCTGTATCGCGACCAGCTCGAGAGCTTCGCGCCGTTGCCGGTGGTGATGCGCACCCTGGATATCGGCGGCGACAAGGACTTGCCCTATTTCCCCATCGAGGAGGCCAACCCCTTCCTTGGTTGGCGCGGCATCCGAGTGACGCTGGATCACCCCGAGGTGTTGATGGTCCAGCTGCGCGCCATGCTGCGGGCATCTCATGGCCTGGATAACCTGCAGATCCTGCTGCCGATGATCACCAACGTCGAGGAGGTCGACAGTGCTCTGCGCCTGATCGACCGAGCCCAGGCCGAGCTAGAAGAAGATGGCATGCTGATCGAACGCCCGCAGATTGGCGTGATGATCGAAGTGCCGGCCACGCTCTTTCAGCTCGAGGCGCTGGCCGAACGTGTCGATTTCTTCTCGGTCGGCAGCAATGACCTGACCCAGTACCTGCTGGCGGTGGATCGCAACAACCCGCGGGTGGCCGAGCTCTATGATCCTTGCCATCCGGGAGTTTTGTCCGCACTAGCGCGTCTGGCCGATGAAGCCTCGGCGCTTGGTGTGCCGACGTCTGTCTGTGGCGAGCTGGCCGGGGACCCGGCCGGTGCACTGCTGTTGATGGGCATGGGCTTCGATACCCTGTCGATGAATGCTCCCAGCTTACCGCGTGTGCGAGCCGCCATTCGCCGCGTGACGTTGCCGGCGGCCCGGGGACTGGTCAAGGAAACCCTGTCGCTGTCGACGCCTTCGGCGGTGCGCATCCACCTCAATGCCCGCCTGGGTGAGTGGCAGCTTGCACACCTGCTTCCGCCCAGGGACTAGGCCGGTTTATCGAGTGGGCCAAGACGCCCTCAGCTGTGCGGCCTGACATAGCAGCGCGACCAAGCGACGAGCCCGGCAAAGGCGGCGAGAGGTTACGCCTGCAGCGTTCTGTCCCAGTGCTCTGTCGAGAGCGAAAGATGTGTCTCGCCGAGGTTGCTGGCGTTCGGGCCAAAGCGGCGCTCGCTGAGCTCGAGGTGGCCGTTCTGGTGCCATTCCAGCCAAGTAGTGGCACGGGTGCCATAGGTCTCGCCAAGAATGAAGGGAGGCGCCAGCTGGCGCTCCAGGGTGAGGCCGACCCCGGTGTCGGGCAGTGCCTGATCGTCGATGTCGAGGCATTGCCGGTGCATTACTGCCAGCGCCGATTGTGGCCAGCCGCCGTCGAGGAGGCTGTCGGCCAGTCCCTGGCGCGCAAGGGTAAGCTTGGGCCAGGGTGTGTCGAGTCTTGCATTGGAGAGGCCGTGAAGGCCTGCGGTCAGCCGGTTTAGCTGAATGGCGCCCCGACCGCGGTGCAGATGCCAGAGGCCTGAGTGATCGCCTACTAACAGGTTAAAACCCGCGTAACGATAGGCCTCGCTGCTCGCCAGGGCATTGAGCCAACCCGAGAGGTCGTCAGTCTTCAGCGCCTCGGGTACCAGATGTCCTCGGCTGGGGCCGTCGGGTGGAGACTCGGTGGCGGGATCGCGGACATTGGTTACGGCAGCAAAGCGTCCCCGGCGGTGCACGGCGAACCAGCTGCCACCAGCGACCAGGTCGCGGCCACCGATGATGTCCGGCTCCTCGGGCCATGCCCCTAAGGGCGCACTGGGTCGCGCAAAGGATTCATCGCGGTTGGCCACCAGGTGCAACCAGGCAGAGGCTTGGGGTCGGTAGTCGAAAGCGATCAGGCACATTGCGCTACCTTACCCTGCGACGCTGAAGCCGCAAAGCCCGATGCCCGTGTGGCTATCCTGGTGTCTTTTTCTGCCCATGCGCTTGTCTTCACCCTAACCGTAGCGGTGCTTGGCAGAGAGGCAATAAGAAGGCAATAGATGATAGGAGGCATGCATTGTATGTAGGCGATTGCCGACAGCGGCAATCGGTTTCATGACAGGGTTCCCGCAGCCACGTACACTCACCCTATCTTGGTCAGACGAACCGAAAAGGCAGTCAATGCGAGTGGAAACGCGCCCAGATAGCTTGTGGCGGCGGCTGATATGGCCGGTGTTATGGCCACTGTTGCTAGCAGAAGCATCATTGGTGACGCTATGTGCCGTGGCTTGGTTCACGATATGGCCTGCATCGCTCTCGGTGCAGAATACGTCGCTTGCCTTAACCGTATTGCTGCTGGTGCTGTTGGTGGGCACTGGGCTTATCGTCAGTATTTTTCTCGTCATGATTCGCCACCGTCTGCAGCGCTGGGAAACCCATCTCAGCGTGCCCTATGAGCGCCTCGAAAGGCTGCTACGCGAAGTCCAGAAAGAGCTACCTAACTGGCTCAAGCCCAAGCGCGTCCGCTTGGGGGCTGTGCCGGCGGGGAGCCCTGTGACGCGTTTGGAATCCCTTCTCGATAGCCTCGATACCTTGCTGAGCAGGCTGACCGAGCGCCCTCAATTGGAGCAGATGTTGGCAGGCTTGTCGGTCCCGGCCTTCATGATGCGTAATGATGTACTGGTAGATGCCAATACGGCCTTTGAGCAGCTGATGGGTTGTAGTAAGAGCGATATCAAGGGCCTGAGCGCCCAGTGCATGTTGCGCTGCGAAGCCTCCAGTGCCGGCTGGGCCAAGGTGCGGCTGCATGATAGCAAGGGCGGTTGGCATGGCCTGCGCATGCTGTCACTGCGCGACCATCATGACCATGAACTATGCATGCTCGAGCCCCTGGATAGTGCGCCGGACTATGCCGGTCAATTGGTCCAGGCGCGTGACCGCGCCCGCGAAGACTCGCGACTCAAGTCGACCTATATGACCTTGTTGCAGCGTGAGCTCGAGCCCATGATTCAGGAGCTCAACCAGTTCTTCAGCGACGCTGGCGCGCCTCCGGGGCAGGAGCGTTTGCGTGAGCGCTTGGCCGATATTACCGCCTTGGTCACGAGCCTTTCGGAACCAATGCCGGAGTTGTTGGGTCAGCCTGCTGGGGCCGCTGAAAAAATTGACAAGGGGCCGCATTGGCCCAAGGTACTGGTCGTCGATGACGGCCCGGTCAATAGCATGCTGGCGCGTAATGTGCTCGAGGCCGAGGGCTTCGACGTCGATGTGGCCGAGAGCGGCGAAGAGGCGCTGAAACTTGCCGCCGAGCAGTTCTACGACCTGGTGTTCATGGATATCTACATGCCGTCGCTCGATGGCTTGGAGACCAGCCGTCGCTGGCGAGCACGTGAGACGCTACGCGAGACCGAAAGTGGCGAGAGTGAGCGAAGCGTATTGATCGCCCTGACGGCAAATGCCAGCGAGGCCGACTGCAAGAACTTTAAATCCGCCGGCATGGACGACTACCTGGCCAAGCCCTATCGTCCGCAGGCCCTGATCAAGATGATCCGGCGCTGGCTGCCGGAGCTGGGGCGAGCGTCTGGCTGACGTGCCATTCACTCTCCGGCCTTTCTCTGATATCAAGCCTTGATATCAACCCCAGATAACCACGCCCTGACCCCTCACTCCCTTAATTCACCTGGATGCATGATGCTGAATTACCCCTCGATCGACCCAGTCGCCATCGCCCTAGGCCCTTTCAAGGTTCACTGGTACGGCCTGATGTATGTGATCGGCTTTATTGCCGCCTGGTGGTTAGGCCGCCGTCGTGCCAGCCGAGTAGGACTGACCGGTGATGATGTGGGTGATCTGATCTTCTATGCCGCCATCGGTGTCGTGGTGGGTGGTCGGCTGGGGTATGCCTTCTTCTATGGCCTTGATCGGCTGCTCGCCGACCCGCTTTGGCTGTTCCAGGTCTGGGACGGCGGCATGAGCTTCCACGGCGGACTGCTTGGCGTACTCGTGGCGGCCTTGTTGTTTGCCCGCAAGCACCGTCTGGCCTTCTTCCAGTTGACCGATTTTGTCGCGCCGCTGGTGCCGATTGGCCTTGGTGCCGGGCGCATCGGTAACTTCATCAATGCCGAGCTCCCCGGTCGCTTGACCGACCTCCCCTGGGGGATGCCTTTCCCCGGCATGGGGCCGGCGCCTCGTCACCCTTCGTCTCTCTACGAGGCCCTTCTCGAAGGGGCGGTGCTGTTTGCCATCATGTGGTGGGTGTCGGCGACACCGCGACGTCGCGGCCTGGTGTCGGGACTCTTCCTGGCCTGCTACGGCTGTTTCCGCTTCCTGGTCGAGTTCGTGCGGCTACCCGACCCACAGCTTGGCTTCATCGCCTGGAACTGGCTGACCATGGGGATGCTGCTGTCGTTGCCGATGATCCTGGCCGGCGGGTTGCTGATGCTGTGGTCGCGTCATCGCCCGGTGGATGATGCCCGCCAGACCGAGCCGGCGAGCGCCTGAGCGGCGTGCGCCTTAACCTAGGTGCAGCCGCGAAGGTGTTTCATTCTGGCGTCGCTGCTTGCCCTGGGGTTGGCGGCTGATTCGCTGACTCAGTACACTACGCCTTTTGTCACAACCTTCGGCGATACCGTGATGTCAGACGACGCGCATGAGACGGCTCTTCAGACTGAGCTGAATGATCAAGCCTGCGGCGCCCCGGCGCTTGAGCAACCCTACCTGGATTTGATGCGCTATGTGCTCGAACATGGCGCAATCAAGCATGATCGCACCGGCGTTGGAACCAGGAGCGTATTTGGCCACCAGATGCGTTTCGATCTGGCCCGCGGCTTCCCGCTGCTGACTACCAAGAAACTGCACCTACGCTCGATCATTCATGAGCTCTTGTGGTTCCTGGCCGGCGATACCAATATCGCCTATCTGAAAGAAAATGGCGTACGGATCTGGGACGAGTGGGCCGATGAGGACGGCGACCTGGGGCCGGTCTATGGCTATCAATGGCGCAGCTGGCCGCATCCACAGGGTGGGCATGTCGATCAGATCGCCAAGGTAGTCGAGCAGATCAAGCATAACCCGGACTCGCGTCGCCTGATCGTCTCGGCATGGAACCCGGCGCTGGTCGACGAGATGGCTCTGCCGCCCTGCCATGCGCTCTTCCAGTTTTATGTCAGTAACGGTCGCCTTTCCTGCCAGCTCTATCAGCGCAGTGCCGATATTTTCCTGGGCGTGCCCTTCAATATCGCCAGCTACGCACTGCTGACGCAGATGATGGCTCAGGTCTGCGACCTCGCGCCGGGGGAGTTCGTGCATACGCTGGGAGATGCACATCTGTATTCGAATCACCTGGAGCAGGCCGAGCTACAGCTGTCTCGAACGCCCCTGGCTGCGCCCACGCTTTGGCTCAACCCTGAGATCGATGATCTGTTCGCCTTCCGCTTCGAGGACATTCGCATCGATGGCTATGAGGCGCACCCCCATATCAAGGCCAAGGTGGCAGTATGAGCGATACGACCACGCGTGATGCCAGAGAGGCGATAGAATCGATCGAGACCGTGGTGCCGGTGGCGATGATCGCTGCCATGTCCCGTAACCGGGTGATCGGAGTCGATAACCAGCTACCCTGGTATCTGCCCGAGGATCTCAAGTTCTTCAAGGCCATGACCCAGGGCAAGCCACTTGTCATGGGCCGCAAGACCTTCGAGTCGATAGGTCGGCCGCTGCCGGGGCGTCGCAATATCGTGATTACCCGCGACCCGTCCTTCGAGCATCCCGGGGTGAGCGTCTGTCATGACTTGGCCAGTGCCCTGGACCTCGCCGACCAGCAGGCGATCATCGATGGCGTTGAGGAAATCATGGTGATGGGCGGCGCCCAGATCTATGCTCAGGCTCTGCCGTACGCCAGTCGGCTCTACCTGACCGAAGTCGATATCATTCTCGAGGGCGACGCCATCTTTCCCGAGTTCGAGGGGCCTTCGTGGCGGCGGGAGCAGACTGTCGAGGGCACGCCTGCAGAAGGGCAGCCGGCCTATGCCTTCTGCGAGTATCGGCGCGTCTAGCGCTGCCGTTCAGTGTCAGCACCTGCCAGCGCGGGCATTGTCGGTGTAAGGCTGGCATGGCAGAGCCTGACGATTAGCTGTGAGAACGCGTGCATCGGCTTGTCGTCGAGCCCTGCATCGTTTGTCAGAAAGGCCAGGGTGGCACACACTTGCCCAGAGTGGCCCTGGTCAGCGTCGGGCCGGGTTTTCCAGGTCCGCCTTCGAGCGGCCGGCATACGGCCTCTCTGGTCGGGTCAAGTGAACTGGCCCATTACCGTGAGCCGCGCATGGAGGGGCATGCCTTGAACAATGAACGTACCGCCACCTTGCTGGCGACGCTTGAAGCCTGTGCCACAGCCCAGGCCAACGAGTTGGCGAGCGCGCGAGGTCGGGTGGCGGCGCTTCGGGAGCAGAATCGCCGGCTCGAAGCTCGCAATCGTGAGCTCGAAGATTACAGCCATGAGCTTGAGCGCCAAGCTCATGAGCTGGAACAGCAGCACCATGAGTTAGCCCTCAAGCACCAGGCGCTTGAGGCCAAGTGTCGCGAGCTGGAAGAGAAGTTTGCGCGCGCACCGCACACCGCCGATGGCCATGCGCACCCCCGCAGCCAGGGGTTGGCCGCCTTGCTTTCCCACCGCGTTCGGCCGGCGCCCCAAGGACCACCTTCACAGGAAGCGGCTTTCCAGGAGCCGTCCTTCCAAGAAGAGGCGCCTTCGCCGGTCTTTCATGCGACACCTGGTCTAGCCGCTTCATCTGGCGGTGCTCCTGACGTCTCCGACACTTTTCCTTCAAAGCAAGAGCCAGCCGCGGAAGAAGTCGACGCAGCTGACCAAGTTGGCGATGCGCAAGCCGACGATGGGAGTGCTCAGACCTCTCTGCCGATTGGCGAGGCTCCATCCCCTCAAGCGCTTCTGAGTCAATGGTACCGCCGCTACCCGGATGCCTTTTTCAAAGGCCACACCCGGCCTCTGAAGGTCGGTATTCACGAAGATCTGCTGGCCCGCGAGCCCTGGCCGGAAAAGTTGGTGCGTCGCGCACTGGCTTGCTACGTGCATCTGCCCCGTTATCTCAAGGCGGTGCGAGAGGGCGCCGAGCGGGCCGGGCTTGACGGCGAGGCCGCCGGCCCGGTTTCCGAAGGCGAGGCACGCTATGCGCGCAAGAAGCTCGAGGAACTGCGAGCTCAGCAGCAGGCAGAGCGCTCAGGCCAAGCCATGTCGTCTGAGGGCAAGCCGCGGGTCGATAAGAAGGGTGCTGATAACAAGCGTGCCGACAAGAATGGCGCCAACAAGCAAGGTGGTGGGAAAAAGCGCCAGCCGCCAGGGCGCCAGCAGGGGAGTACAGGCCTAGGAAGCGCGCCGGGCGGCGACGCTGCTTCACGCCAAGGCGCCCCGCGCCAAGAGGTTACTGCGGCGTCATCTGAAACGGCCGTTGCCGGCTCATCGTCAGAGGCTCCCGCCGAGCGCCTGGAGCGCAAGCTGGGAGCGCTGCTTGCCAAGCACTCTTCACGCTGAAATACGCGAAAGTCGATAAAGCGTTGATGAGCACGACTTTGCGTTGACGTGATCCCTGTGCATGATGGGCGCCGCTGAACGTCATCGGGTTGTCACACTGGCGTGCCACTCTCGAGCCGCTGAATGACCCGCGAGAGGACAGCAGTCAGCAGAAAGCGTTCCATGTGCTTTGTGCATCGAGATTAAAAACAGTGTTTTTTCTTGTTGCACTCCGCAAAATCCCGGTATATGGTTTGCCTGCGAGCATTGGATTATAACAAGGCCAATATCGGATAGACGCTTGGGGATTAAGCAAATAAGCCCAGGCGGGAAAAACCGAAAGGCCGGCTGCATTAAGCAGCACTCACGATCGAAACCTGAAGCTAGTCACACAAAGGACTTATCGCGATGAAAAAGACACTCTTAGCGACTGCTATCGCCGGCGCCATGGTAGTTTCCGCCTCTGCCTCCGCTGCTACCGTCTACAACCAGGACGGCACCAAGCTGGACATCTACGGCAACATCCAGATGGTTTACGCCAACGTCAAAGACGAAAACGGCGACTCCAAAGATGAAGTTGGTGACAACGGTTCTACCTTCGGCTTCGCCGCTGAGCACGCCATCACCAGCGACGTAACCGGTTACCTGAAGCTCGAGTTCGACGACTTCAAGGCCGATGAAATGAAGACCGCTGGCCGCGATTCCGGCGACCAGGCTTACGTCGGTGCCAAGGGTTCCTTCGGTGACGTGCGTCTCGGCTCCTACGATCCGCTGATCGACGACTGGATCCAGGATCCGATCACCAACAACGAATACTTCAACGTTTCCGATTCCTACTCTGAAGCGGTCGATAACGGCATCGTCGAAACCGACAAGCTGACCTACACCTCTCCGTCCTTCGGCGGCCTGCAGTTTGCCGTTGGTACCCAGTACAAGGGTAACGCAGAAGGCGAGAACGTCACCGATTCCGGCGATGCTTCCTTCTTCGGCGGCGCCAAGTACACCGCGGGTGCCTTCTCCATCGCGGCTGTCTACGACAACCTCGACACCTTCGAAAGCCGTAACGGCGGTGGTAATGGTGAATTCTCTGTTGATCCGGACACCGGCGCCATCACACAGGCCGCAGCTCCTGAAGCAAACGGTAAGTTCGGCGACCAGTATGGTGTGACCGCTCAGTACACCATGGGTGCACTGCGTGTTGCCGCTAAGTACGAAACTTTCGACTCTGATTTCGACGATAGCGACATCGATTTTGCCGCACTGGGTGCGCGTTACGGCTATGGCATGGGCGACGTCTACGGCGCTTACCAGAACGTCAGCTACGACGCAGACAACATCGACGATCGTGACGAAGTCGTTGTGGGTGCCACCTACAACATCTCCAGCGCCATGTACACCTACGTCGAGGTTGCTACTGACGACCGCGAAAACGACAAAGGCGACGGCGTTGCTACCGGTATCACCTACCTGTTCTAAGTCTTTCGCTTTTGGGGTTTGACCCCGCAGCCTCAGGCTTATATAACGAAAGCCGGCCCCTTGGGCCGGCTTTTTTCGTCTTGATGAGAGGTTCCATGAAACAGCCCATTGTCAGCGGGGTGCTGGTCGCCCTTGGTCTTTCGCTGATCAGCAGTGTCAGCCTGGCCAGTGCCGTCGAAGATCGCTTTCGTGAGGAAGGCAAAGCGATGGATTTGACCGGTTTCCTGCAGTCGGAGAGCGACGCTCGCAGCCAGAGTTTTCAATATGACCGCGTGTACGAGCATGCCTTCAGCGTCGATACGGCCGGCGACTATCGGTTCGAGAGCGATGTGCCCGGTGGCCAGTCGGAAGACTATCGGCTCAAGGCGACGTTGCTCGATAGCGATGGGGGGGTGATTGCCCGCGCCGATGCCCTGGGCCAGAACGGTGGCCTGGACATGCGCAAGCGCCTCGAGCCCGGTGACTATGTGCTGCGGGTCGAGGGGCAGAAGTATGGGTCCAAGGGCTCTCAGGGCAATAGCTACTATGTCACCGTGGTGGGTATCGACGATCAGGGCAATCGTACCAATGTGCTGGATGATGGCGGCACGGTCACGACGAGCGTCGATCGCGATGGCAATCGCAGTGCCTTCGTGAATGACGATGATGCGGTGACTGCCCTGGCGGCGCCAGCCGCGACGGCTGCTAGCCAAGCGGGCCGGCCGAGCCAGCCTGAAGCCCCGGAAGCTTCCGCGACGCCTGAAGAGCCATCACAGCCGGCTGCGCCTGCCGCGGCGGCTCAGGCACAAACCTTTCAGACCATCGTCACCGATGTGAAGATTCGCGCGCGCGGTGAGGTGCTGTCGTTCGAAGTGCAGAACGCGGGTGCCGTGGCGATTACCACCTCGACCTACCCGACCGGTTATGAAGGCACCTACCGGATCGAGCTCGAGGTGCGGGATCAGGCCGGTAACGTGGTGGCCCGCGATGCGGGAGAGGGTTTCGATGGCGATGTCGATCTCGAAACGCGCCTCGAGCCCGGCCAATACCGTATTTGGGTCAATGGCCAGAAGTTTGGCTCGGCGATGACTGGCGTCAACAACTACGAGCTGCGCGTCAAGCAGCTCGACTGAAGCCCAGTCGATGCATCTTGCGCTGTTTGATAGTGCATCAAGGTGAATGCAGTGAAAGATAAAGGCCTGCCATAGTGGCAGGCCTTTTTATATGACAAGCACCCAGCATGTGGCGAAGGCGTTTAGTCAGCCATGCTCCTCATGGTAGCTAAGGCGCCATTAGGTTACTCGAAGCGTCAGCCTTTCGGCAGGAAAGCGGTGTTTCATCTGCGCTCTCATCAGCTAGCATAAGAAGGTGGGAGAATATTTCATGATGGCGTTCATGATAAAGTGCCAATTCGTTTTAAGGGTTTAGTGGGTGGCACCGGCATGATGCGAATCTTGGGCACGCTTCATTCCCGCCTCATGCTGTGGATCGGCATCGGTTGGAGTGTATTGGTCGTCGCGACGCTGGCGTTTACCTATCTGACGGGCAGTGAACTAATTCGTCAGGCCAATATCAGCCACCTCAACTATGAAGCCGGGCTGGTCGCCCGTCAGGTTGACCGCTCAATCGAGCAGCGAATTGAAGCACTTGAACGCCTTGCAGATGGCATCAGTCCGCGGCTTGCGAGTACATCTGGCGAAGCAATGATCACGAGCCCCCCGTTGCTTGCCCTGTTCGACCGCCTGGCGCTTGTCTCACGAGAGGGCAAGATCACCGCCAGCTATCCCTATCTTGAAAGCCTGAATGGCGTCGACGTCACGGATCGCGACTACTTTCGTTTTGCTCGTGCCGTGGGTAGGCCCTATGTCAGCGATCCGCTTCTAAGTAAAGCCTCTGGCAAACCGTTCGTGACGGTGACAGTGCCTCTTGAGGATGAGAAAGGAGGCTTTGCCGGTCAACTGATTGGTGCGGTGAACGTCGAGACCAGCAGTTTCTTCGATAGCCTCAGGCGTATTCGCATCGGCACTGACGGCTTTGCTTCCCTGATCAGTGCCTCAGGCACCGTGCTGTCGCATCCAAAGAATAGCCGGGTCATGGATGAATACGAGAATCAGAATGGGGAAGGGCTTCTCGACATGGCGCTGTTGGGCTGGCAAGGCGCCGGCCAGGGCTTCATGGCCGATGGCCGGCAATCCCTCGAGGCCTATGCCCAGGCATGGAATGCGGGGTGGGTCGTCAAGGTTGTCCGGCCGATGTCTCAGGTGCAGGCACCCATTGGGCAACTGGTGGAAAAACTATGGTGGGTGGGCCTGGTGACCATCGTGCTAATGCTGCCGCTCTTGTGGTGGTTGCTGAAGCTTGTTCTGAAGCCCTTGCGCCGCCTGGAGCGCCAGATCCGCGAGGTGGCCAGCGGAGAGCGCGAGCGGGTCAAGATCCACACGAGAATGAGCGAATTGAGCCAGCTGGCGACGACATTTAACCGCCTTCAGTGCCAGACCGAAGAAGCTACCGCCAGCCTTCATGAGCGCCAGGCTTTCCTCGATGCGGTGCTGGCTTCGTCGCCGGTGGGCATGTTCGTGGCGTCACCCGATGGCGAGGTGGAGTACATGAATCCCGCGCTGGCTGAATTGACTGGCTACAAGGGCGACGATCTCCATAGTAAAAATTGGATGCAGCATATTCACCCCGAAGACCGCGACGACTTCGTTGACCTGTGGCGCGATGCCATGCGTCACGGCCGCGATTTCCTGCGCCAGGTGCGTTACGTGTCACCCGATGGTGAGGTGCTCTGGCTTGAGATTCATGTCGGCCAGGTGCTCAGGCAGCAGGCGTTGCTGGGGCATGTAGGATCCGTAAAGGATATTACCTTGCGCCGAGAGCAAGAGGCCTTGCAGCGTTGGGAGGCTGAGCATGATCCCCTCACGGGGCTGCTCAATCGCCGAGGCTTCGAGCGTCGCCTTGAAGAGGCCTTGATCGAATGGCAGCAGCGGGACCAGCAGTCTGTGCTGATGATTTTCGATCTAGATCACTTCAAGCCGATCAATGACGAAGGTGGCCATGCGTTGGGCGATGAGATGCTGCGGGCCATTGCCGGCGCGATTACGCCGCTCGTGCGCAAGAATGATTATGTGGCTCGTCAAGGGGGGGATGAGTTTGCAATCCTCATGCCGAGCTGCACTCTTGCACAGGCGCGAACGGTGTCAAGTCGACTGCTGGAGACGGTGGCAGGCCTGAGCGTATCGGCGGAGGGCAAAGACTATCGTGTCACCTTGAGTCTGGGCGCTGCGTGTTTCCTCGTTACTGATACATCGATCGACGAGATTCTGGCTCGTGCCGATGACGCCAGCTATCAGGCCAAGCGGAAGGGACGTAACCGGACCATCGAGAGCCAGGTGTCAGCCTGATTGGCCAAGTTGAGGTGAATTGAATAGTTGAGTTGAATAGGGCGAGGGCCTGGTCTCCTGCCATACTTGGCATCGAGAGCTCAACGCATAGGGGGATTCAATGCCGCATGATGAGTACACCAGTATCGAGCTGCTGCCTGACGGTGGCTATCGTATCACCTGCCGTAACGATCATCACGGCCACCCCGTCGTTGAGCGTGTTCATGACATTGACGGCGGCGAGACGCCAGTATTCATGATCAAGAACGAAGACGGTCAACGCTGGGTTCACTGCAAGCAATGCCAACGAGGCAATTACTGCGATGTGTGAGGCAGGCGTCAGAGGAGTGACGATGAGGTCCAGAAGTGGCGCCCCCTGAAGGATTCGAACCTTCGACCTATCCCTTAGGAGGGGATTGCTCTATCCAGCTGAGCTAAGGGGGCGTCGTTAGGGCGATCATTATAAGCGTCTGATGGCACGAGATAAACCCGTATCTTGAGGCTCATAGCTTGCGCAGCGGGTAGCGGGGAGACGCCGTGGCGCTAAGGTAGCGTTCCTGTAGCTCGCTCAAGGGCATGGGCTTGCCAATCCAGTAGCCTTGGGCCATGTCGCAGCCCAATTCCCGGATGCTTGTCAGTTGGGCTTCGGTTTCGATGCCTTCAGCGAGTACCTCGCGTTGCATGGCGTGCCCCATGGCGACGATCCCGCTGATGAACTGGTGTTGAGCTGGGCGCGTATCCAGGTGCATCACTGCACTGCGATCGATCTTGATGGTGTGCAGAGGCAGCTGGCTGGCGTAGGTGATCGAGGAAATGCCGGAGCCGAAGTCATCC
This sequence comes from Onishia taeanensis, assembly GCF_003268885.1. Taxonomy (GTDB): domain Bacteria; phylum Pseudomonadota; class Gammaproteobacteria; order Pseudomonadales; family Halomonadaceae; genus Onishia; species Onishia taeanensis_A. Next base: position 225,450 of record NZ_QLSX01000004.1, on the reverse strand, counting down.
AGGGCAATGTGTGCGCCCTGGTTGCGCGCCTCATTAAGTAAGCTGCAGGCCAAGTCCTGGTCATGGAAGTGCGTGGATTCGAGCACTTCAGCAATCAGGAATGGTGCGCTGAGATCATAGCGGTGCCGGGTGGCCGACAAGGCCTCGATGAAGGCTCCTGTTTCTATCTGGTCTTGACTCAGGTTGACGCCGATCAAGGCATGATAGCCTTGACGGCGCAACAGACTGGCTACTTGAGCCGCTTGGTCGATGAGCCAGCGCCCGAAAGGCAGGCTCATCGAGGAGTGGATGATGGTGTCGATAAAGTGCCGGGGGCCAAGGACCCCCTTTTCGGGGTGTCGCCAACGGGCCAAGGCCTCGAAGCTGATGATCTCATTCGTCGCCAGGGACAGAACGGGTTGGAAAAAAAGCTCGATTTCGCCTCGCTCGAAGGCGGCTTTGATCCGCATGTGCGCATCTTCGGCCATTGACTCGGTGAGTCGAGAATCGGCGACGGCAATGCAATTCTTGCCTTGCTGCTTGGCTTCATACATGGCGGCATCGGCGGCGTCTAACAGCGCCGAGCTTGTCGTTTCGCTACTGGTCGTAAAGGCGATGCCCACCGATGCGGAGATCGTTACCTGTTCGCCGCTCTCGAGAACATGGGGTTGGACAATATCGTCGAGCACCTTTTTAGCGACCTTGCGCGCCTTTTCGGCCGTGCCGAGCCCGCTCAGCGCAATGACGAATTCGTCACCGCCGAAGCGGGCCGTCAGGTCATTGGCGCGCATCAGGTACTTGAGCCGACGGCTGATCTCCACCAGCAGTTCGTCACCGCTGGCATGGCCAAAGGTGTCGTTGATTGGCTTGAAGTCATCGAGGTCAAGAAACAAAACGGCAATGCCGGTTTGGGTGAACTCCAGGCTCGCGAGTTGGCGCTCCAGCAAGATATTGAAATGGCCGCGATTGAACAGGCCCGTCAGGGTGTCGTAGCTTGCCATGCGCTCCAAGCGTGCCTGGTTCAAACGACGCTGGGTAATATCGCGGAACACGCCTATGTAGTTGATGATCTCGCCATCGTCATTGTGAATAGCCGAGATAGTGGTGTTCTCGATCAGTTGGCTGCCATCCTTGCGCGTATTCCAGATGTCTCCGGTCCAGAAGCCTCGCTCTTCGACGGCGGCAAACATGCTTTGATAGAAGCCCGAGTCGTGCTTGCCCGACGACAGCAAGTTGGGGCGCTTGCCCAATACCTCTGCCTGGGTATAACCGGTCAGGCGAGTGAAGGCAGGGTTGGTATCGATGATGCGCTTGTTGGCATCAGTGACCAGGATGCCGTCGTGAGTGTTGTGAAAGACCGCCTGCGTCAGCTCCATTTGCTTCCAGGCCAGCTCGCGATGACTGACATCGCGCTGAACCCCCACCACGTAGCGACGACCCGACTCGGTGTGTATCGTCGAAAGGCTGAGCTCATTCCAGAACTCCGTTTTGTCTTTGCGCCTGTTTTTCAACGTCAGCGTGATCGGAGTGCCTCGTTCAATGGCGATGCGTAGCTGTTTGATCGCTTCCGGATCGGTATCAGTGGCTTGCAGAAACCGGCAGGAGTGGCCAATTACTTCGTCGCGATGAAATCCGGTCAGGCATTCGAAAGCGTCGTTGATGTAAATCAAGGGGTTATCCTGCACGTCGCCGTCGGCTACTGAAATGGCCAGGCTAGGCAGTTCCAGCAGTTTGGTCAGTTGGTCGGGCAGGGTGGCAAGCTGAGTCAATGGTGGGGTTCCCGGCATAGGAAAGCACATCGATCCCTTGCCCTTAGTGCAAGCGATTGATGATTATTGATTGTTAGCTAATTAAAAAATATGAGGTTTTGGTTATAATTAATCAGTGCCCGAATCATATCGCATCCCGTAGATGTCGACCATGTATGTCATCCAGTGCGATGAGTCAGTGGGCGTTTCCAGATAGAATGAGCGTCTGATTTCTTCTTGTTCGGAGCCCTGATGGTCGCCAACTCTTCCTCTCATTCCCCGGCGGCGTATCTGTCCGAGCATGGTGATCGCTACTTTGACGGTTTGGCCGATAAGTTCGCTGCAGGGCTATACGGCAGCGCACGGGGCGATATTCGCCTCGCCGTGCTTGACCATTGGCTACCACGCCATCTCGAGCTCGCTCGCCAACCGGTACTGGATGTAGGCGGGGGGCTTGGGCAGATGGCGCGCTGGTTCGCTCAGCGCAACCATCCGGTAACGCTGCTCGAGCCCTCCGGAGAGATGCTGGCACTCGCTCGGCAAGCACTGGCCGATACCCAGGTCGAGCTGATCCAGGCTCCGCTGCAGGACCTTGCCGAGCTGGCACCGGGACCCTGGCCGCTGATCGTCTGTCATGCGGTGCTCGAATGGCTGTTCGATCCGCGTGATGCCTTCATGCGACTGGCAGAGGCACTTGCCCCTGGCGGCCAGCTGTCGTTGATGGTCTTCAATCGCGATGCCCTGCGACTCTCCAACGTGGTTAAAGGTAATCTCGACAAGGTGCTGGCGGATCGTCTCGCGGGCACCGGCCAGCGACAGCGCCTCACGCCGATCTCGCCGCTGACAAATGGCCAGATCGAGACCTGGGCCGGCGAAGCGGGGCTTACCATTAAGGCGCGGGCCGGGGTGCGCATCTTCCATGACTACCTGCAGACCCGCGAGCTCGATTCCGCCGCCCTTGCCAAGCTGGTGGAGCTCGAGCGGCGCTACTGCGATGCCGAACCCCATTGGCGTCTGGGCCGCTACCTGCTGTACACCCTGACTCGGCCGGCCGCTGCCGTCGACGCTACCTCATCCTCCTCTTCATCGCCCTCTTCATCGCCCTCTTCATAATCCCAGGGAGCCTGACAGATGCCCGCCGAGACCGCCGTTTGCCAGCTGCTGGAACGCCAATCCATGGACTACCGCGACTGGCTGTGGGTGGCGCCGCCCCGGGATGCGTGGCTGGAAGAAGCCGAAGGGCGCCTGCTGTCTGCCGATCACAGCGTCGTGGAAGCCTGGCGGAACCGCGGTAAGGTGGCGCTATCGGCCTTGCAGGAGACCCCGGATGTACCGCCCGGGGCAGTGCTGTTCTGGCCCAAGAGCCATGCGCTGGGAGAGTGGTGGCTACTCAGGCTCTGCCAGGCCTTGCCGGCCGGCACGCCCTTGCAGGTGGTCGGCGAGAACAATGGCGGCGTTAAGCGTGCCCTCAAGGTGCTGGCGTCTCTGGGGCTTGGTTGTCGCAAGCGCGACAGCGCCCGCCGCTGCACCCTCTTCGAAACGCACCTCGAGCCGGTCGGCCTGGACCCGGACCTGGCCTGGACCCGCTTCGAGGCTGAGGGGCTAACGCTTGCCAGCCACCCGGGCGTGTTTGGTCACGGCAAGCTCGATGATGGCACTCGGCTGCTGCTCGATACCCTGCCGGAGGTGTTGCCGGCTATTGATGCCGCTGCCAAGTGCCAGAGCGAGGGCGAAGCGGAAGACTCGGTGCTGGACGTGGGCTGTGGCGACGGCATCCTGGCGGCCTGGCTGGCACGTCGCGGTGCTGTGGTCACGGCGGTGGACGTCAACGCCTTCGCGGTAGAGGCGACACGTCGCACCCTGGCCGCCAATCAGCTTCCCGGTGAGGCGCTTGAAAGCGATGTTTATTCCCGGCTCGAGGGCCGGTGCTTCGATCTCATCGTCAGCAACCCGCCGTTCCACCAGGAACGGGCCATTGACTATGGCCCGGCGGCGCGGCTGATCCGCGAGGCGCCGGCGCATCTGGCCGCCGGTGGGCGACTGGTGCTGGTTGCCAATGCTTTTTTGCCTTATCCGGACCTGCTCGAGGCCGCTTTCGGCAACTTCCAGATTCTCGCCGATGACCGGCGGTTTCGGGTTTATCTGGCGAAAAAAGCCAACGGGTAGCATGCTTAGGCGATCCGTTTATCGTGCAAGGAGTGCTCGTCATGACCATGGGTCGGATCATTGGGGCCTTGATTCTAGGCTGCCTGTTGATGCTGGGGCTGGTGTGGGGTGGCAGTTATATTCGCGCCGCCGCTCAGGTGTGGAAACAGGCCGATCGCGTCGTGACGGTCAAGGGGCTGGCCGAGCGGCAGGTACCCGCCGATCTCGCCCTGTGGCCGCTTCACTTCAGCGTAACGGGCGACCAGCTGGGGCCCTTGCAGGCGGAAATGGCGGCCTCTGAGGAGCGCATCCGCGACTTTCTGATCGCCGAAGGGTTTGACGCCGGCAACATCAGTGTCACGCCGCCCAATGTGCGTGACCTGCAGGCCGAGAGCTACGGTCAGCCGCCTCCCGAGGAACGCTATCGCGCCGAAGCTACCGTGCTGCTGCGCACGCCCAAGGTGGCGAGGGTCAAGGCTGCCATGCCCAAAACCGGCACCCTGGTGGGCAACGGGGTGTTGTTGTCACCCAACTACGAGTATCGCATCGAGTTCTTGTTTACCGGGCTTGAGGCCATCAAGCCCGAGATGATCGCCGCTGCTACCCAGGATGCACGGCGTGCCGCCGAGCAGTTCGCCAACGATGCTGGCAGCGCCGTGGGGCACATTCGAAGTGCTAGCCAAGGGTATTTCTCCATCAACGACCTGGACAGCTATACCCCGGATATCAAGCGGGTCCGGGTGGTCACGACGATCGATTACGCCTTGGACGACTGAGGCACCCTATCAAGTCGTTAATACGACCCGCAAAGCAAGGCTGAGCGCTTCAAGGAGCGCCCCATTTCAGTGGTAGAGGGCGTCGTTTCGCAGGCGCCCTAGCTCGGCTTGGGCGTGCGGTACTGGATCGCGGTGATCACATAGGTGGTCTGGCCAGCGGGGGCGGCTACCGTTGCTTCATCGTCCAGCGACTTGCCGATCAGCGCCTTGGCCAGCGGGGCGTCGACGCTGATCCAGCGCAGGTCGCTGCGGGTTTCGTCGTGGCCGACGATGCGAATCTCGAGCTCCTCTCCCTGCTCATCTTCCAGGGTCACGAAGGCCCCGAAATAGACCTTGCCGGTATCGGCCGGCAGGCGATCGACCACCTGCAGCTCATCCAGTCGTTTGGTGAGGTAGCGGATACGCGCAATGACGCGGTTCAATTCCTTCTTGTTGTAGGTGTAGTCGGCGTTCTCGCTGCGATCGCCAAGCGCCGCCGCTTCGCCGACCTTGGTCGAAAGTTCCGGGCGCTTGACTCGTGAAAGATGATCGAGGATGCCCTTCAGGCGGGCATGACCCTCGGCGGTGATCAGTTGGCTCTTGGGTTCCTGCCGCGGATCCTTGGAAGGGTCCCGCCAGCGCGTCATGTTGCGACCCTTCATGGCATGGCTCTCTTCAGGTCTAGCTTCAGATGTCTCATCATCTCTTTCTCCACCGCTAGCTACACGGCTCTCTATTGGAAATAGTGCTCGTGGGTAGGCTCTCGGGCACCCTAATCATGACATGTCGATACGCCAAGCCTCGTTTAGCTTAGGCCCGGGGGCAGACAATGCCATGCAAAGAGCGCGACTACGACGCAAGTCGAGCAGGCATAAAATCAAACGTTCGTTAGAATGCAGTGAAGACAGTATCCCCGCCATCTGCTCGTTTGAGGATGTTTGCCATGCTAGCTCGATCGTCTCGCTTTGCCGCCCTGCTACTGTGTGGCTGTCTGGTTGCACCGCAGCTTGCCCAGGCCGACGTCGTTACTCAAGACCCAATGGCGGCCAGTAGTACCAGTACGCAGGCATCCCAGCTCGATACTCAAGCGACAGCTGATACCTGGAAAGCCGACTTGAGTGCGTTGGTCGAACGCTTCGAGCGTGTCAGTACCGAATTGCCCGAGTCAGAGCAGGCCAAGGCCCTCGAGAGCCTTGCCGCCGATGCCCGAGCGCTGAGTGAGCGCTACCCCAACCAAGCCGAGCCGCTGGTATGGCAGGGGATCATCCTGGCGTCCCAGGCGCGCGCCGAGGGCGGACTTTCGGCTCTGGGGCTTGCCAAGGACGCCCGAGCGGTGCTCGAGCGCGCCGTCGCGCTGGACCCAGATGGGCTCCAGGGCTCGGCCTATGTGACGCTGGGAGCGCTCTATGATCGGGCGCCGGGCTGGCCGCTGGCCTTTGGCGATGACGCCACCGCCGAGCGCATGTTCAAGCGTGCGCTGACCATTCGTCCCCAGGGCATCGACGTGCATTTCTACTTTGCCACCTTCCTTGAGGACCAGGGGCGCATGGATGCTGCCCGCATGCATCTCGAGCAAGCCGTCAATGGCCAAGCTCGTCCGGCGCGCGCCGCCACGGATGCGGCCCTGCGCGAAAAAGCCCGCCGTCTGCTTGCCGATCTGGGATAGCAAGTTGAGATGGCAAGTTGAGATGGCAAGTTGGGATAGCCAGCGGCACCCGGGGCATGATCTAGGCAACAAGGTGTAAACGCCATTGCGGGCAAGACGCGGTGCCAGTGGCTGCGCTACTCTTGGTGCCCATGATGACGACTGATGACCAAACCCCTTTGCCTGATGTAATCGCCGGCCCGCTGCTGCGTCGCTCTAGCCCTGAGCGGCTGGTGCTGTGGTTGGTGGGCAGTCGTGAGTTGCCCCTGGAACTCATCCTGATTCCAGCCGACGAAAGCGAAGAGCGGCGGCTGCTGCTCGATGAATCCTGCTGCCGCTGCCTGCCGGTGGGCCGCCATGCAGTCGTGCATCTGATCGACGTGACGCTCGTGACGCCACTGCCACAGGACGTGCGCATCGACTACGACCTGGTGATTCGGGATGCGCCGGCCAACGCCCGCAGTATCACCGAGTGGGCGCCTCACCTCGGTTATGAAGATACCCGTTGTGCAGCTGCCGGCCATCGAGGTAGTCGTGATGGAGCCGGGCTGCCCGGCTTCGTGATCGCGTCCCGTATTCGTCAGCTGCTGCACGGTTCCTGTCGCAAGCCTCACCATCCTGGCGGTGACGGTCTCGTGCGTGCCGATGAGTGGCTGGGCGAGCGCTGGAATGAAGCCGACGAGCGGCCGGCCTGGCTGTTGATGACCGGCGACCAGGTATATGCCGACGATGTCGCGGGGCCCATGCTCGCCGCCATTCATGCGCTGATCGCGCGCCTGGGACTGGTCGATGAGACCCTTGAAGGCGCCGAGGTGAAAAGCAGTACTGATCTCTATGCCTCGTCCAAGGGCTACTATGCCCGCGAAGCGCTGCTGCCCGACGTTTACGCTACCGAGGCTCTGCGAGAGCGCTTCTTCGGTGGGGTGCGCAAGCCGATCTTTACGACCGCGAATGCGCACAATCATCTGATCACCTTCGCCGAAATGCTGGCCATGTACCTGCTGGCCTGGTCGCCGGTGCCCTGGTGGTTGATCACTCCGGCCGTGCCAGCCCTCGAGGCAAGTAACCGCGAGCAGTACGACCAGGAAGCGTCGGTGGTCGAGGCGTTCGTGGCGGGTTTACCGTCGGTGGCACGGTTAATGGCCAATGTGCCGACCCTGATGATCTTTGACGATCATGACGTCACCGATGACTGGAACCTCACGGCGGCCTGGGAAGAAACCGCTTACGGCCATGACTTCTCGCGTCGCATCATCGGTAACGCGCTGCTGGCCTATTTGCTCTGCCAGGGCTGGGGAAATGACCCTGACCGGATGGCGACGCCAGTCGATGACCTAGCCAATCTGCTGGCCAAGGCAGAGACGCCAGTCGATGACCTAGCCAATCTGCTGGCCAAGGCAGAGACGCCAGGCGACGGCCAGGATGCAAGCCCTGGGGTATCAACCGAGATACCGGCAAGCGCTAGCGTGGGCTGGCTTGAGGCCGCATCTCAGGATGCGGTGATCGCCCGATTGCTGCGCTTCCAGGGCTGGGAGGTCATCGTCCCCGGCACGCCCAAGCTTTTGATGCTCGACACCCGCACCCGACGCTGGCGCAGCGAGGTGCGACGCCATCGCCCCTCGGGGCTGATGGACTGGGAGGCCTTGTGCGATCTGCAGCAGGAGCTGCTCGATGAACCCTCGGTGCTGATCGTGTCGCCGGCGCCGATGTTCGGCGTCAAGCTGATCGAGGCCGTACAGAAGCTCTTCGCTTTGGCCGGCAAGCCGCTGCTGGTGGATGCCGAGAACTGGATGGCCCACCGCGGGGCGGCCAGCGTGATGCTCAACATCTTTCGTCATTCGCGCACGCCAGGGAACTACGTGATTCTGTCCGGCGACGTGCACTATTCCTTCGCCTACGATATCGAAGTGCGACACCGTCAACGGGGGCCGCAGCTTTGGCAGATCACCTCGAGCGGGCTGAAGAACACCTTCCCCGATACCCTGCTCGACTGGTTCGATCGCCTGAATCGCTGGCTGTATGCACCGCGCTCGCCACTCAACCGACTCACCAAGCGTCGTGCCCTGCGTATTCGTCCCCGTGATCCTGACCGGGCCAACGCCGGCGAGCGGCTGTGGAATGGCGCCGGTATTGGCCTGGTGCGGCTCGATGAGCAGGGCCGTCCTCAAGAGGTGCGCCAGCTCGATGCGCGCGGCTTCGACGTGCGTTTCCCACCCCGCGACGAGCCCTGAATTGCGTCGCTGACGTTATGGCCAAGGTTGGCAGGGCGTGGTCGGGTCAGGATAATGACTTCTTTGATTTCGACCCGGAGGCCCGATGGGCGAGCATCACGACCCGACTCCCGAGCTTGACCCGCCGCGTTTCGGCCCGGCCGACGTCGAGCGTCTGGAAGACGAATGCCTTCACCAGGGCTTCTTTCGCCTCGAGCGCCGGCGCCTTCGCCATCGGCGCTTCGAGGGAGGATGGAGCGATGAGGTGGTGCGCGAGGTGCACGTGCGCTTCGATGCTGTGGGCGTGCTGCTTTACGATGTCGAGCGCGATGCCGTGGTGCTGGTCGAACAGATCCGCGCTGGCGCCCTGGATGATGCGGTCAGCCCCTGGAAGCTCGAGCCCGTGGCGGGGCTGATAAAGCCTGGAGAAAGCCCGGCCGAGGTGGCAAGACGTGAAGCCATCGAAGAAGCCAACTGCCCGATCGGCGAGCTGATCGAGCTACACAGCTACTACCCGAGCCCCGGCGCCTGCAACGAGCGGGTCACCCTGTTCTGTGGCCTGGTGGATAGCGCTGGGCTTGGCGGCGTGCACGGGCTCGACGAGGAACATGAGGACATTCAGGTGCATGTGATACCGTATCTGAAGGCTTGGGAGCTGCTCGACGCCGGCCGACTCGACAATGCCATGTGCCTGATCGCCTTCCATTGGTTGGCGCGCGAGCGGGCCTCACTGCGCGCACGGAGGTAACCCTGTGGCCAGAACCGCCTATGTCACCGATCTGAAGACCCTGCAGGGCGAATGCAGCGCCAACTACCTGCGGCTCAGCCGCCTGTTGGGCGAGCTGGGTGCCGGAGAGCGCCGCGAGGTCGCCCTGTCCGGGCGCGAGCAGCGCTTTGGCACCCTGCATCTCGAGGTGCTCGAGTGCGCCCCCTACACCACCATCGTGCGGGTCAGCCAGTCCGGGGTTCTCGATGCCGTCATCGATCCGCCCTGCATGCGGGTTCACCTCTACCATGACGTGCGCATGGCCGAAGTCACCGATTTCCAGCGTCAGCGCCATTTCCATGGCCGCTATCGCTACCCCAACGCGCGCATGCACCAGCCCGATGAAAAGCTCCAGCTCAACCGCTTCCTGGGCGAATGGCTCGAGCACGGCATGGCGCATGGTCACTCCCTGGACGCCCCGGTGCTGCGCTGATGCGACTGGTTCAGGTCACCGATACGCATCTCCACGCCGATCCCGAGGCGCGCTCACGCACCGGCTTTCCGCTGCGCCAGCTGCATGCGGTGCTTGAGCATGCCCAAGCAAAGCGCCCGGACGTCCTGCTGGTGACCGGTGACGTCAGCCAGGATGAGACTCTGATGTCCTACGCTCACGCCCAGGCGGCCTTCGCGTCTCTGGGCTGTCCCTGGTTCTGGCTGCCCGGCAATCACGACCAGCCCGAGCTGATGGTAGAGCATCGCGAGCTCAACGCTGAAGTCGATCTGGGCCACTGGCGCCTGCTGCTGCTCGATACCCGCGTCAACGGTCAGCCCCACGGCGAGCTTGGCCAGGCCAAGCTGCAGGCGCTGGCCGAACATCTCGAGGGCGATGAACGCCCGACCATGCTGGTGATGCACCATCCACCGGTGGCCATCGGCTCGGCCTGGATGGACGCCATCGGCCTTCAGGATCGCGAGGCGCTGTGGCAGACCCTCGCCGCCTATGGCCAGGTGAGGGCCATCCTCTGTGGACATATTCACCAGGCCTTCGCCAGCCGCGAGTCGCTGGCCGAGGGCGAAGTGGCCGTTTTCGGCTGCCCGTCCACGACCGATCAGTTCCTGGGCGGCTCACCGCATTTCGCCGTCGACGAGGCCTCTCGCCCCGGCTATCGAGTGGTCGATTTCCACGCTGATGAATTGACCACCTGGGTCGAGCGGGTCGATCTCTAAGCTCACTGTTTCGTCTTATCCCATCGTTTCATCCCCTGAGCGGCCGCCCATGCGTCGGGGTAAGATCACCTAACGCGGATGTCGTTATAGCGATTAAAGCTTAAAAGATAGTTCTTCATTCTTTGACGTTATCAGCGTCGCCTCGTTACCCTAGCGCTATTACGCTGCCGCGAGTCCGCCAGAAGCGGAGCTTTACCGGCCGTTCGTCTCCCATCAATAGAGCCCGAAACGCCGATGACTGAGTTAACCCCCGAACGCTTGACCCATCTGAAGCAGCTCGAAGCCGAGTCGATTCATATCATCCGTGAGGTGGCCGCCGAGTTCGCCAACCCGGTAATGCTCTACTCGATCGGCAAGGACTCCTCGGTGATGCTGCACCTGGCGCGCAAGGCCTTCTATCCAGGCACGCCGCCGTTCCCGCTGATGCATGTCAATACCACCTGGAAATTCCGCGAGATGATCAAGTTCCGCGACCGCATGGCTGACGAGGCGGGCATGGAGCTGATCGAGCACATCAACCAGGAAGGCGTCGCGGCGAACATCAATCCGTTCGATCACGGCAGCTCCAAGTACACCGACATCATGAAGACCGCCTCGCTCAAGCAGGCGCTCGACAAGTACGGCTTCGATGCCGCCTTCGGCGGTGCGCGTCGCGACGAGGAGGCCAGCCGCGCCAAGGAGCGCGTCTACTCCTTTCGCGACAAGTTCCACCGCTGGGACCCCAAGAAACAGCGCCCGGAGCTGTGGAACATCTACAACGCCAAGGTCAACAAGGGTGAGTCGATCCGCGTCTTCCCGCTTTCCAACTGGACCGAGCTCGACATCTGGCAGTACATCTACCTGGAATCGATTCCCATCGTGCCGCTGTACTTCTCTGCGCCTCGCCCGGTGGTGCATCGCGATGGCATGGATATCATGGTCGACGATGATCGCCTGCCGCTTGAGGAAGGCGAAGTGCCCGAAGAGAAGTGGGTGCGTTTCCGCACCCTGGGCTGCTACCCGCTGACCGGCGCCGTGGAATCCAAGGCCACCACCCTGCCCGAGATCATTCAGGAGATGCTCTTGACCCGCACCTCCGAGCGCTCGGGGCGTGCCATCGACCACGACCAGGCCGGCTCGATGGAGAAGAAGAAGCGCGAGGGCTACTTCTAGAACCAGCTGGATGCCATGCCCGGGGCCGTTGCGCCCCCTGTGTCTACGTTCGCCTTTTTCCGCCGGTTGACCCTGGCGCCTGCATCAGGCGCCGAGCCCGCCGGCCCGACTTTTTCGGGATACGTCATGTCTCACCAATCAACTCTGATCGCCGACAATATCGAGCAGTACTTGCACGAGCACGAGAACAAGGACCTGTTGCGCTTCATTACCTGCGGCAGCGTCGATGACGGCAAGTCCACCCTGATCGGGCGGCTCCTGCACGACTCCAAGATGATCTACGAGGATCAGCTTGCCGCCATCACCCAGGCCTCCAAGACCAGCGGCACCACCGGCGATCAGGTCGATCTGGCGCTCCTGGTCGACGGCCTGCAGTCCGAGCGGGAGCAGGGCATCACCATCGATGTCGCCTATCGCTTCTTCTCCACCGACCGGCGCAAGTTCATCATCGCCGACACACCGGGCCACGAGCAGTACACCCGCAACATGGCCACCGGTGCCTCCACCGCGAGCCTGGCGGTGATCCTGATCGATGCCCGTTACGGCGTACAGACCCAGACCCGCCGCCACAGCTACATCGCCGACCTGCTGGGCATCCAGCACCTGGTGATCGCGGTCAACAAGATGGACCTGGTCGACTACTCCGAAGACCGCTTCAACGAGATCGTCGCCGAGTATCGGGCCTTCGCCGAAAATCTCAACGCTCCGGACATTCGCTTCGTGCCACTGTCGGCGCTGACCGGCGACAACGTGGTCAACGCAAGCGACAACATGCCCTGGTACCGTGTTGATGGAAAACCGGGCACACCGCTGCTTTCGTTGCTGGAAACCGTCGAGGTCGCCCACGACTCGAATCTCAGTGATCTGCGTCTGCCGGTGCAGTATGTCAATCGCCCGAACCTCGACTTCCGCGGTTACTGCGGCACGCTCGCCGCCGGGATTCTGCGTCCCGGTCAGGCGGTCAAGGCGCTGCCGTCCAACAAGACGAGCAAGATCGAGCGCATCGTCACCTTCGAAGGCGACCTGGAAGCAGCCTACCCGGGCCAGGCGATCACCGTGACGCTGGAAGACGAGATCGACATCTCTCGAGGCGACTGGATTGTCGCTGCCGATGCCGAGGTGCCGATGTCCAACGCCTTCGAGGCCGACATCGTCTGGATGCACGAGGCGGCGCTCGAGCCCGGCCGCCCCTATGACCTCAAGCTCGCCACGCGTGACCTGACCGGTCAGGTGAGTCACATCGACTATCAGGTCGACGTCAACACCCTCGAGCACAAGGATGCCGAGCGCCTGGAGCTCAACGCCATCGGTCGCTGCCAGGTGGAGCTGACCGCCGAGGTGCCGGTGGATGACTATCGCAAGAGCCCGGGCACCGGCAGCTTCATCGTCGTCGACCGTCTGACTAACGTCACCGTCGGGGCTGGCATGATTCGCGGCACGGCCAAGGGCAGCGGTCAGGTCGGTGGCGACGTCGACTGGCAGGGCTTCGAAGTCGAGCTCAACGCCCTGGTGCGCAAGTACTTCCCGCATTGGGAAGCCAAGGACGTGAGCACGTTGCTGGGTCGCTAAGGCGCCGCCAAGGCCAGCATCTTGCCAGCCAAAAGCCCCGTCCCCCTTGGGTGGCGGGGCTTTTTCATGCCCTGTTAATGTCCTTTTGATGCCCTTGAATGTCCTTTTGATGCCCTTGGGAGCTACGCTGTATTGCCTAGTCCTTTAAGCCCAGGCGCCTGGCCAGGCGGTGCAGGTTGCCGGCATCGATACAAAGTCCTCGGGCGGTGGCCGCCCAGTTGCCGGATTTCGCCTCGAGGTGGGCCTGGATATGGCGGCGTTGGAAATCGTCGGTGGCCTCGCGCAGGGGTAAGGCGACCGCATCATCGAGCGTGGCTTTTTTGGCTCCTGTGGGGGGGGCTGGTGTCTCGCCGCAGGTGGGAATTTCGTTTGCGGGTAAGCCGGGCAGCGCCAGGTGGTGGGGCGATAGACGGAGTACTGACTGGCGTCTCATCTGGGGGCTTACGGCTCCCTGCTCGCCAAGGACCCTCAGCGCCGCTCTGCCCAGAGTGTGTTCGAGCTCGCGTATGTTGCCCGGCCACTGCCAGGCCGTCAGCGCGGCCATGGCGTCAGCGTCGAGGCGCAGGTTGGCAATACCGAGCCGTATCCGATTGTCCTCGAGGAAATGGCCGGCCAGCAGTGAGATATCCTCAGGCCGCTCGCGCAGGGGCGGAACGGTAAGAGGAAAAGCGTTCAGGCGGTGATAGAGGTCCTCGCGGAAGCGGCCGGCCTCGACCTCGCTTGACAGGTCACGATTGGTGACGGCGATGATGCGCACATCAATGCGTTCAGCACGCTCGCTGCCCAACGGCTGAATCTCGCCTTCCTGGAGCACTCGCAGCAGCTTGGGCTGCAGGCTCAGTGGCAGCTCGCCGACCTCATCGAGCATCAGGGTGCCGCCATCGGCCATAGCGAAGTGCCCGCGGCGTTCGGCGTGTGCGCCCGAGAAGGCGCCGCGGCGGTGGCCAAACAGCTCACTTTCGATCAGGTGCTCGGGAAGGGCGGCGCAGTTGACCTGCACGAGTGGGCCGCGGTGGCGTTGGGAGCGGACATGCAGGGCGCGCGCCACCGCTTCCTTGCCGACCCCGGTCTCGCCATGCAGTAGCACGCTCATGTCGGTAGGTGCCACCAATGACAGGGCGTTCATCAGGCGCCCCATGACGGGGCTGTGCCACTGTTGAAGAGGGACGCTGCGTTGCTCTTCCTCCAGGGCCTCGCTGAGCTGCTGGCGGGTGGTGCTGAGCTGCTCGGCCACTCGCAGACAGGTGCCAAGCAGGCGCGCGGCGGCCAGCAGCTCGCCATCATCCAGGCTTGCCAGCCCCTGGACGTCCAGAGCATCGAGCGTCAGCAAGCCGATCAGCCGATCGCCGTCCCTGAGTGCAACGCCCAGGCAGTCATGGACCTGGCTCATGTCCTCGTCGATCAGGCCATCGAAAGGGTCGGGCAGCTCGCTGTCGGGCGGAAAGCGACAGATGCCCGGATGGGAGGCGATGGCAGCCAGGCGAGGGTGTTCCTGCAGCCGGAAGGGGCGGCCGCGAACGTCATCGGGCAGGCCCAGGACCGCCACCGGCCGCAGGCTATCCTGGTTCATCACCATCAGGGTGCTGGCATCGGCTTGGGTATCACCGACCAGCGCATGCAGAAGCCTGGTCCAGTCATCGTGGTAGGTATCCTCGGCATCGCCTGTGGAAAGGCGAGCGAGCAGGTCACGTAGGGCATCGAGAAAGTCAGTCATGGAGATGTCCTTATGACAATTTATGGTCATAAAGACATCATGTTTACTGTCAATTTGTCAATCCGGGCTGGCACCTCTCATGCCTAGGATCATTGATTGGTCAGGAAGGACATTGCCGAAAGCCGCATGAGGCGCGTGCAGCGAGAGATTTGGTAATGTGCGGCGCACTTCTGGCATGAAGATTGCTTATTGATAAAGAAGCAGGGCACGGAGTGTTACCTCGATGCCCCGCCGTTGCTGTAACTCAACGGGTTGCAGCCAAGCATCTTTATCAACCGTCTTTACCAAGAGTGAGAGCCTGAATGCTGACGAAAGACCAGGAAAGTCTGATCGATGCGACTGCGCCAGTGGTGGCCGAGCACCTCGGTACCATTACGTCACGCTTTTATCCGCTGATGTTCTCCCGTTACCCGGAAGTCTCTGTGCTGTTCAATGCGGCGCATCAGGCCGACGGTGCCCAGCCGCAGGCGCTCGCTGGGGCGGTGCTGGCCTATGTGCAACTGCGCAGGGAGCCCGCTCGTGCCCGGCAGGTGCTGGCCACGGTGGTCAGTAAGCATGTCTCGCTGGGTATTCGTCCCGATCAGTACCCGATCGTCGGCGAGTGCCTGATGGCGGCCATCGGCGAGGTGCTGGGCGATGCCGTGACGCCCGACGTCGCCGATGCCTGGGGAGCGCTCTACGAGGAACTGGCAGGCTTGCTGATCGAGCTTGAGGACCATCGCTATCATGAATTTGCCCAGCGTGAGGGCGGTTGGCGGGGCACTCGGACCTTCCGCATCGACGCGACCCGCCAGGAGAGCTCGGTGATTCGCTCCTTCGTGCTGGTCCCAGAAGATGGCGGGCCCGTGGCCGATTTCGTGCCGGGGCAGTTCATCGGGGTGCGGCTCATGATCGACGGTGCCCCTGTCTATCGTCACTACAGTCTTTCGGCCTCGCCCAACGGTGAGCGCTACCGGCTGTCGATCAAGCGTGAGCCTGAGGGTCGGGTCAGCCGGCATCTGCACGATGTGCTTGGCGTCGGCGACACTCTTGAACTGCTGCCGCCGGCCGGGGAACTAACCCTCGAAGAAAGTGACACGCCGCTGATGCTGATCAGTGGCGGTGTTGGCCAGACGCCGATGTTGCCGCTGGCAGCGCAGGGGTTGGAGCAGGGCCGTGAGGTCGTCTACCTGCATGCCGCACAGGAGCGCGCCCAGCATGCCTTCGCCGAGGAGCTGGCATCGCTGAAGGCGGCCTATCCCGAGCGTTTGACCTGCGCGGTCGTCTACGAGCGCGCTGAGACGGGCAATACCGAAGCGGATCATGTGGGGCGTCTCGATCGCGAGCTGCTCGCTCGCTACCTCCCGGCGGGTCAGCCGCACTGCTTCTTCGTTGGCCCTCAGGGCTTCATGACGGCGATGGATCAGTCACTGACATCACTGGGGGTCGACGAAGACCATCGCCACTACGAGCATTTCGGGCCTTCTCGCCCGCTTGAGGCCAGATAAGTCCTTGGCTGGAGTGAGGCGCGCGCCTTGCCTGTCTTCCATCGTGTGGGCATGCCTGCGTTAAGCAGGGCCTTTCGAGGGGGCTTTCGAGGGGGCTTTCGAGAGCCCTTGAGGATCGTCAGACCTTGAATGGGCCGTTATAGTACGCGTCGCCTAACACGATGGAATGACCAATGATTGACAATGGAATGACAGTCTCGCGCTGGGGGCATTGGCGCGAGATCAATCGCCAGCTATGGCGCCTTGGGCTGGTCGGGGTGGCGATGCTGACCCTGATGCGTGGCCTGCTGTTGTGGATGAATGCCCCGACGCCGCTCACCGCTCCTACCTCTGATCTGCTGCAGGCGTTCTGGATCGGCCTGCGCTTTGACGCCAAGATCATGGCGGTACTGCTCGGCCCCTGGCTGCTAGTGGCGACTCTGCTGCTGGTGCTGCCACGGCCTTTCATCGCCATATGGCGGCGGCTGTGGCTTCCCTGGGCGCTGGTGTGCATGCTGCTGGTCAACTTGCTGTCATTGGTCAATCACTTCTTCTTCAGCTTTTATCAGGGACCAATCAACTCACTGATCTTTGGCCTGTTCGAAGACGACACCCGGGCGGTGATCGATACGGTGTGGAGCGACTATCCCTTGCTGGCACTGCTGGTGGCGCTGGCCGGCATGACCGGCGCCCAGCTTGCCTGGATGCGCCGCGGCGGTCGTCGCGATGGCCGTCGAACGGGTCGTCAAAAAGGTCGTCGAGACAGTATTCGAGACAGTCGTCGCCGATCGCACCATCTGGGCTGGCCGCGTGCGAGCGTGATGGTGGTAGTGAGCCTGGTCGCGCTCATCGGGCTCGGACGCGGAAGCCTCGGGACCTTCCCGCTGCGTGAGATGAATATGGCCGTCTCGGCCAATGCCTTCGTCAACGATCTGGTGCCCAGCGGTCCGCAGGCGCTGTACCTGGCATGGAAGGAGCGCGAACTCAATAATATCGGCGACAACCCCCGGGCGGGGCTCGAGCATTACGGCTTCTCATCGCCGGTTGAAGCGGCCCGGGCGCTGGGTTGGACCGAGGTCGACAATGCCGATGAGGTGCTTGAGCGCATGACCCTGACCACGCCTCGCCGGCCGGCGGCCGAAGAGGCTCCACCCCATGTGGTGGTCAGCCTGATGGAAAGCTGGGGACGCCGACCGCTGGATTTCGATGACCCCGAGAGCAACGACCTGCTTGGCCGGCTGCGGCCCTGGCTCGAGGGTAAGGCGGACTATTTCCCTCATGCCCTGTCGGCGGAGAACGGCACCCATCCGAGCCTCGAGGGGCTGTTGTTGGATACGCCGATCAGCCCGCTGACCCAGAGCCGCTATGGCTATCGTAGCTTCTCGACCTCGGCGGCCCTGCCGTATCGGCGAGACGGCTACCGCACGGTGTTCCTGACCGCGGGCTCGGTGCAGTGGCGTGACCTCGACGATGCCCTGAGACGCCAGGGTTTCGATCAGGTGCTCGGTTCCAGCGCGATTCGTGAGCGCTTCCCCGAGGCTACCGGTGGCACCTGGGGACTGGATGACGAGTGGATGTTCCGCACCGGCGCCGAACTCTTGCGTGAGGCCGATGCCAGGGGCGAGAAGGTGATGCTGGTGATGCTCTCGATCACCAATCATCCTCCCTACCATGTTCCTGATCACTACACGCCGGCGCCGCTGGATGTCACGCAACTGGGGGATTCGTTGGCGGTATCGCCCGAATTTGGCACCTCGATTCTCGAGACCTATCAATACGCCAACGATGCCATGGGCGGCTTCCTGGACCGTCTCGAGTCAGATGGCCTGCTCGGGCATACGCTTTTTGCCGCGACCGGCGATCACAACTCCCGCTCGATCATTCAGTACCCGGATGCCCATGATCTGTTCGATCAGTTCGGCGTGCCGATCCTTGTGTGGCTGCCGCCGCGCTATCGCCAGCAGGCCACGGCCCAGCGCGAGGATTGGACCAGTCACCGCGATATCTTCCCCACCCTGTGGGCGCATTCGCTCTCGAAGGCCGAGGTGCCCTGGGTCGGGCGTGATCTCTATGCACCGGTCGAGAAGCCGATGGCGCTGTCGTTCAATCGCCAGGACGGTGGCGCAGGTTTGTTGGTGAGCAAGCAGGGGGCGGCGACCAACCTGGCACAGCCGACCTTCTATGACTGGCAGGAAGGGCGAGGGCTTGCCGCCACCGAGACGCCCTCCGACGCCCTGCGCGAGCAGGCGCGCCAGGCCCGGGCACGGCTGGCGCTGGAGGACTGGCGGATTCGCCGCCAGGCGCTGGGCGAGGCCGGCGACGGAGGTTGAGAAAGCGCTCCGCTTTCCTTGCCCTGGGTCATGCTCCATCGCGGACGAGGTGGCGCCGCGCCAGCCTGCGGCTAGGCTTTAAGCAAGGGATACCCGGCTCTGGATAGTCTGTGTGGGTGGTCAGGGAGAATGCCTTGGATTATCGAGACGATCTTCGACGGCAGCTATGAGAGAGTGCTGGCGCGCCACATCTCAGGGAAGGGTTTCTTCGAGGCTTTCTACCTGAGGTTCGTCGCGGCCTCCGAAGAGGTGGCAGAGAAGTTCCGCATCACCGACATGCTCCGTCAGCAGGCGATGCTCAAGAAATCCTTCTACCACCTGCTGGCCTTTTATGGTTCGTGCCATGCCGACTATTATCTCGACCGGGTCGCCATAAGTCATAACTGCCAGTATCTCGACATTCGCCCGGCGCTCTTTGATCTGTGGATGGAAACCTTGGTCGAGATCCTGCGCCACTTCGACCCGCACTATGACGACGAAGTAGAGCTGGCCTGGTGCCTGGTCATGGCGCCGGGCATCGTCTACATGAAGTTCCACTACGAGCGCGAAACGCCGGTCGGCCAGCGGGGCAGTTCATCGGGGTGATACTCGTGATCGATGGCAAGCCGGTCTGCCGCCATTACAGCCTATCAGCGATGCCCAACGGGCGTAGCTATCGGCTGTCGATCAAGCGTGAGCCCGAGGGGCGGGGCAGCCGGAATTTTCACGATATGCTGGGTGTCGGCGGTATCCTGGCGCGGCTGCTCCCGGCCGACAATCGCTGCCACTTCGAGCATTTCGGGCGCTCGCTCGATGCCGCTTGAGGAGCATTACCATGGCTGGAGAAAGTAGTCTGCCGATTTCGTCGACCCTGAGCCGGGTCATGCCGCTGTGGCGGCTGGCTTTTCGCCCCTTCTTCCTGTTCGGTGCCCTGTTCAGCCTGCTGGCCATGTTGGCCTGGGGCGCCTTCTGGCACGGCAGCCTGCTGTTTGAGCCCTTGGGCGGTATGGTCTGGTGGCATCAGCACGAGATGCTGTTCGGCTTCGTGGCGGCCATCGTGGCGGGCTTCCTGCTGACCGCAGTGCAGAACTGGACGGGGCAGCGCAGCCTGCATGGCTGGCCGCTGCTCGCCATCGTGCTGGTGTGGCTGGCAGGTCGCCTCGTGATGGCCTTTCCCGGCCTAATGAGCCCGCCCGGCGCGCCGAACGGGCTCTCGGTCGCGCTGGTCGACCTGGCCTTCCTGCCGCTGGTGGCGGGGGTGATGGCGCGGCTGGTGATCAGGGCGAAGCAGTGGCGCAACCTGATCTTTGTGCCGGTGTTGGTGCTGCTGGTGGTGGCCAACGCCCTGATGCACTGGGGGCTCGCCCGCGGTGACGGCACCCTGGTGCGCGCCGGTGCCCACCTCGCGGTACTGCTGATCACCCTGTTGATGGTGGTGCTCGGGGGGCGGGTGATTCCCTTCTTCACCTCGCTGCGTCTGAAACGGCCGAAGGCCCAGCCCAGCGCCTGGCTGGAGCGACTGGCCATCGGCGGCGTGGCGGCGCTGGTGCTGATCGGACTGCTGGGGGCGGCGGGGCTCGTCATGCCGGCGCTCCTGACGGCGGCGTTGGCCATTTCCGCCGGCCTCGCCAATCTGTGGCGCCTGGCGCGCTGGGAAGGCGGGCGCACGCTTCGCGAACCGCTGCTGTGGGGGCTTCACGCGAGCTACGCCTTCGTTGGCCTGGGGCTCGTCATGTTCGGCCTGGCCGCCCTAGGGGCGCTGCCGGCGACGCTGGCGATCCATGCCCTGACCGTGGGCGGCATGGGCACCATGATCCTGTCGATGCTGTCGCGGGTCTCGCTGGGGCATACCGGCCGCCCCATCAAGACCCTGCCGGGGATCGGTGTGGCCTTGGGCATGATGCTGCTTGCGGCCACGCTGCGGGCGCTGGTGCCGACGCTATGGCCCCAGGTCACCCACTGGATGCTGAGCCTGAGCATCCTGCTGTGGTGCCTCGCTTATGCGGTCTTCCTGATGCACTACGCCTGGCCGCTGCTGTCATCGCGGCCCGACGGTGGGGAAGGCTGAGAGGCTCAGGATAAGGGATGTCGTCGTACCTGCTGATCAAGTACCTGCACATGAGCGCCGCTGGGCTCAGCCTTTCGCTGTTCGTATTGCGTGCCTGGTGGTCGGTGCGCGCGTCGCCGCGACTGCAGGCACGCTGGGTGCGCATCCTGCCTCATGTCATCGATACCGCACTGTTGACACTGGGGGTGTCGCTGATGCTTATGCTGCGCGCCTGGCCGCACCAGCAGCCCTGGCTGGCGGCCAAGCTGCTGGGCCTGCTGGCCTATGTCCTGTTGGGTAGCGTCGCCATCAAGCGGGGCCGAACGCCGGCCAAGCGCGGCCTGGCAGCGCTGGCAGCGGTGACGGTGTTCCTTTACATCGTAGGCGCTGCCCTGCATCACAGCCCGTTGTCCTGGTTGGCCTGAGAGACACCCCACGGCCCGGCCTGATTCCGATGCTTAGCCTGCCGATCGTGTGGTCGCCCTGACCTAGATCGAGGAGATCACCGCGACGTTGATGAAACGTCGCTGGCAGCATGGCGTTAGCTGCCGCGACTAAGTAGCAGGGCCTTGATTCGGCCGATGGCCTGCATCGGGTTGAGTCCCTTGGGGCAAACCCAGGTGCAGTTGGCGATCTGCCGGCAGCGGAAGACGCTGAACGGGTCTTCCAGCTCGGAAAGGCGTTCGTCGGTGGCGGTGTCACGGCTATCAATCAGGAAACGATAGGCCTGCAGCAGGCCCGCTGGTCCAATATATTTCTGCGGGTTCCACCACCACGATGGGCAGGCTGAGGTACAGCAAGCACACAGGATGCATTCGTAGAGGCCGTCGAGCCGGTCCCGGTCCTTTGGGGCTTGTAGGCGCTCGATGGCCGGCTCAGGTGTGTCATTGATCAGATAGGGGCGGATGCGTTCCAGTTGCTTGAAGAACAGCTGCTGATCGACGACCAGGTCGCGGATCACCGGCATACCGGGCAGCGGACGCAGAATCAGGGTAGTTGAACGGCCTAGTGCCTCGGCCATCGGCGTGATGCAGGCCAGGCCGTTTTTACCGTTGATGTTCATGCCATCCGAGCCACACACGCCCTCGCGACAGGAGCGCCTGTAGACGAGGGTGGGATCCTGCGTTTTCAGATATTCCAGCACATCCAGCACCATCGCCTTACGAAAGCACTCGTCGAGCTCGACCCGCTCGAGATGCGGTGTCCTATCGGTGTCGGGTTTATAGCGAAACAGCTCGACGGTAATCATCGATACGTCCCCATCCATTCGACTTGATCGTCAGCCAAATTGTAGTCATTTTCGTCCCGGCCATCTTACTGCCACTGTTTGGCAAACGATTGCCCCGGGGGCGTTGCGGGGCAGCACCGGGTCAGGGCGGAAGGGGGGCTGTCGGATCGTCAAGCTTGCTGTCGCGCTGTTCGGCTATCCCAGCTCTTGCTGGGCGGCCCACACGGCGGCTTCGGTGCGCGAGTGCATCTCGAGCTTCTTCAGCAGGTGGCGCATGTGCACCTTGACCGTGCCTTCGCGGATGGCCAGGTGCTGGGCGATCTGCTTGTTGGCGTAGCTCTTGGCCAGCAGGCGCAGGATTTCGCGTTCCCGACGGGTAAGATGATCGAGAGTCGGACCGCTGACCGTGGGCCTGCGGCGCAGGGCGCCGGCCATCAGGGCGGTGAGACGCGGGTCGAAGAGCATCTCGCCATCGCCTTGCCGTTCCAGAGCCTCGAGCAGTCGATCGGGCGGCATGTCCTTGAGCAGGTAGCCGTCGGCGCCGGCGCGAATGGCGGCGATCACGTTCTCCTGGTGATCGGAAACACTCAGGATGATCACCCGCGTGTCGAGGCCGGCCTCCCTCAGGGCCCTGAGGGTGGCGATGCCATCCATGGCATGCATCTGCAGGTCCAGCAGAATAAGATCCGGCGACAGCGCCTCGGCCTTTAGCAGGGCCGCCTCGCCGTCATCGGCCTCGCCGAGGCAGGTCAGTCGCTCGCTCATCTCGAGCAGTTGGCGCACCCCCCGCCGAAACAGGGGGTGATCGTCGACGATTAGGACGCCGCGGCGGCCATCAGGTGGCATCATGCGGTTCTCCGTGCGGGGTGAAGTGGAGCTCGAGACGTGCGCCGCCCCAGTCGCTGGCAGCGAAGTGCAGCCGGCCACCCAGGCCCTGCGCACGCTCCTTCATGATGATGATGCCATAGTGCTCCGGACGAGTGAGATCGTCCGGCAGGCCGCTGCCGTCATCGTCCACCCGCAGCGTCACGCCGTCGGCGTCACCGGTCAGGTGAATGGCCGCCCGCGAGGCACGTGCGTGCTGCACGACGTTGGCCAGTGCCTCGCGCAGGATCTGAACGACGTGCAGTTCCTCGTCGGGACCCAGGACGTCGTCGGCCAGCGTCACCTCCTGGTGGATCCAGATGCCGCCGCGTTGGGTGAAGCTCTCGGCGGCGTCCTCGACCGCCGCCCTGAGGCCATGCTCGGTGAGCCGGGTGCGGAAGGTCGTCAGCAGCTCGCGCAGCTGGCGGTAGGCGTGCTCGATGCCGCCACGCAGTTCCTCGACGATGGCGCCGCTATGCGGGTCACCATCGCTGGCGGCCAGGCGCCGTTGCAGCCGCAGAGCCTGGATGTTCTGGTAGCTCAACGCCTGGGCCAGGGAGTCGTGAAGCTCCCGGGCCATCACCGCGCGCTCCTCCATCAGCGCCAGGCGTCGCGCCTGACGCTGCCGGGCGCGCTCGGCGATGGCCGCCTCGAGATGGGCGGCCATGTCGTCCACGGTGGTGGCCAGCAGGCCGATCTCGTCCTGGCGACGGTAGCCGCTGTGGGCCGCGAAGTCGCCCTGGCGCAGGCGCTCTATGACACCCAGCAGGTCGCGTAACGGCATCAGCACATGGCGGAGCAGGCGATAGCCGCCGTAGGCCAGCAGCGGCAGGGTCAACGTCAACAGCGTCAACTGCAGCCACTTCAGCCAGCGCAGACGCTGCTCGGCGGCCGCTTCCAGGCGGCCGACCAGTGCATCCAGCGCGTCGACGTGGGCATCGAGTCGCGCCGTCGGCAGCTCTCCTCGCTCGCCAGCGGTCAGGCGCGGGGCCAGCTCCTGTTGCCATTGCCGGCGGATCGTCGCCAGCCGTCGTGCGATATCCCCGTCGCCGTCTTGCACCAGGCGCGTCTCGCCCAGGCGAGCGTGGCTCTCCTCGATGCCCGCCAGGTAGCGCTGGCGGGATGCCGGCGCGTCGGCTGTGGCCAGCGCCCGCCAGGCCTGCATGCGCAGCGACCCGGCCAGGTTGATGGCGCGGGCGTCGCCCTCGGCGGTATCGGCCAGATACACCGTCGACAGCATGCTCGCGATCGCCAGCAGCGAGATCATCCCGAATACCAGGGTCAGCGTCAGGGTCAGCGAGTAGCGGCGGCGCTTGATTATCACCAATGAAATCCTTCTCATCTTTAACTACCTATAAAGTAATAGGTATATTTTTTATTGGCATTTTATTCAATAACTTATCAACTTCCATTATATACCCAGTTGGTCATAAGTCGTTGATTTACCTATCAAGGTCCTGTCTCTCCTTTGATCTGGATCAAGAATGTCCGCGGTGCCCACCGGCAGAGTACCCCTACAGCAATCTGTTTTATTGCGACCTGAGGGGGTGGCATCGTGACATCACTCGCCGTAACACGCCGCGAGCAGAATCGAGCGCTGGGGCTGTCGACCTTGGCGTTCACCCTGTGCTTCGCCGTCTGGACCATCTTTTCGATTCTCGGCCTGCAACTCAAGGACGACTTCCTGCTGTCGGACACCCAGCTGGGGTTGTTGATGGCTACCCCGGTGCTCACCGGCTCCATCAGCCGGCTGTTCCTGGGCCTGCTCACCGACCGTTTCGGCGGGCGGTGGGTGTTCGGCCTGCTGATGCTGGCCACCGCCGTCTGCGTCTACCTGCTGACCTTCGCCACCAACTACCTCATGCTGCTGGTCGGCGCCTTGGGCATCGGCCTGGCCGGCGGTTCCTTCATCGTCGGGGTGGCCTACACCTCGGCCTGGTTCGAGAAAGAGAAGCAGGGCACGGCGCTGGGCATCTTCGGTGCCGGTAACGTGGGGGCCGCCGTGACCAACTTCGGTGCTCCCTTCCTGCTGCTGGCGCTGGGCTGGCAGGGTACCGCGTTGGTCTATGCCACGGTGATCGCGGTGATGGGCGTGGCCTTCATGCTGCTGGCCCGCATCGATCCGATGAGCGCCCAGCGCCGGGCCAACCCGGTGCCGCTCAAGGAGCAGCTGGCGCCGCTGGCCGAGCTGCGGGTATGGCGTTTCTCCCTCTACTACTTCTTCGTGTTTGGCGGCTTCGTGGCGCTGGCGCTGTGGCTGCCGCACTACCTGGTCGAGGTCTACGGCCTGGGTATCGCCGCTGCGGGCATCGTTGCCGCCCTCTATACCATTCCCGCCTCGCTGTTTCGCGTCCTGGGGGGCTGGATGTCCGACCGCTATGGCGCGCGGCGGGTGATGTACTGGACCCTGATCGCCTCGGTGATCACGACTTTCCTGCTCAGCTATCCGCCGACCGACTATGTCATCCGCGGCGTCGCCGGCGAGATCCGCTTCTCCTTCGCCATGTCCCTGGCCGGCTTCGTGGCCCTGACCATGGTGCTGGGGTTCTTCATGTCGCTGGGCAAGGCGGCGGTGTTCAAGCATATCCCCGTTTACTATCCCCAGAACGTCGGCATCGTGGGGGGCGTGGTCGGCATGGTCGGCGGCCTGGGCGGCTTCTTCCTGCCGCTGACCTTCGGCATGCTCAATGACGTCATCGGCATCTGGCAGAGCGCCTTCATGCTGCTGTTCGTGGTGTCCGCGGCCGCCCTGGCCTGGATGCACTACGCGATCCTCAGGGTCACCCGTATCGAGTGGGAGGCCCAGCGAGAGACCACCGATCTGCCGGAATTCGCCACCCCCAGCAAGTTCGTGCTCGAGGACTGGCGCCCCGAGGACCCGACGTTCTGGGAGGAGAAGGGCAAGCGCATCGCCTCGTGCAACCTGTGGATCTCGATCCCCAACCTGCTGCTGGCCTTTTCGGTGTGGATGGTGTGGTCGGTGGTGGTCGCCAAGCTGCCCCAGGTGGGCTTCGACTACAGTTCCAATCAGCTGTTCTGGTTGGCGGCCCTGCCGGGCCTGTCCGGCGCCACGCTGCGCATCTTCTACAGCTTCATGGTGCCGATCTTCGGTGGTCGGCGCTTCACGGCGATCTCCACCGCCTCGCTGCTGCTGCCGGCCCTGTGGATTGGCTTCGCGGTGCAAAATCCCGAGACCCCCTATCTGGTGATGCTGATCCTGGCGCTACTGTGTGGCTTCGGTGGCGGCAATTTCGCCTCCAGCATGGCCAACATCTCCTTCTTCTATCCCAAGCAGGAGAAGGGCAAGGCGCTGGGCCTGAATGCCGGCCTGGGTAACCTCGGGGTCAGCGTCATGCAGTTCCTGGTGCCCCTGGTGATCACCACCGGCGTGTTCAGCGCGGTCGCCGGCGGCGCCCAGTCGGTGAGCGGCGGCGACTCGCTGTGGCTGCAGAATGCCGGCTTCGTCTGGGTCCCCTTCATCGTCATCGCCGCCGTGGCGGCCTGGTTCGGCATGAACGATATCGCCAGCGCCAAGTCGTCGTTCAAGGATCAGGCGGTGATCTTCACCCGCAAGCACAACTGGCTGATGTGCGTGCTCTACACCGGCACCTTCGGCAGCTTCATCGGCTACTCGGCGGGCTTCCCGTTGCTGGCCTCCAACCAGTTCCCCGAGGTCGACGTGCTCAAGTTCGCCTTCCTGGGGCCGCTGGTCGGCGCCTTGAGCCGGGCGCTGACCGGCGGGATCTCCGACCGCTTCGGCGGTGCGCGGGTCACCCTCTGGGTGTTCGCGGCGATGATCGCCTGCGTGGCCGGGGTGCTGTTCTTCCTCGGCATCAAGGACCAGTCGGGCGCCTTCTGGGGCTTCTTCGCCATGTTCCTGCTGCTGTTCTTCTTTACTGGAGTAGGCAACGCCAGCACCTTCCAGATGATTCCGGCGATCTTCCGCGAGGAGATTCCCCGCCTGATGCCGCACCTCTCGGCCGACGAACAGCGCCAGCAGGGCGAGAAGGAGGCGGCGGCCACCATCGGCTTCACCTCGGCGATCGCCGCCTATGGCGCCTTCTTCATTCCCAAGACCTTCGGCAGCTCCATCGCCCTGACCGGCGGTGCCGAGATGGCGCTCTACGGCTTCATCGCCTTCTACGCGATCTGCGTGGGGCTGACCTGGTTCTACTACACCCGTGACAACGCCGAGATTCGTTTCAGCGAACGCCGTGTCGCCACGGCCGTGACCCAGTGACAGCGGGCCGACCGCTGAGGAGGAGAGACACATGAGTCATTTTCTGGACCGTTTGAAGTACCTGGCCAAGAGGCCCCCCGCGTTCGCCGGCGGGCATGGCGAGACCCGCGACGAGACCCGCGACTGGGAAGACGGCTATCGCGCCCGCTGGCAGCACGACAAGATCGTGCGCTCCACCCATGGCGTGAACTGCACCGGCTCCTGCAGCTGGAAGATCTACGTCAAGAACGGCCTGGTCACCTGGGAGACCCAGCAGACCGACTATCCGCGCACCCGGCCGGACCTGCCCAACCACGAGCCGCGTGGCTGCCCGCGAGGCGCCAGCTACTCCTGGTACCTGTACAGCGCCAATCGTCTCAAGTATCCGCTGGTGCGCCAGGCGCTGATCACGCTGTGGCGCGAGGCGCGTAAGCAGCATAGCGACCCGGTGGAGGCCTGGGCCTCGATCGTCGAGGACCCGGCCAAGGCCCGCCAGTACAAGCGCGCCCGCGGCATGGGCGGCTTCGTGCGCGCCGACTGGGACGAGATGAGCGAGCTGATCGCCGCCTCCAACGTCCATACCGCCAAGCAGTACGGGCCGGATCGCATCATCGGCTTCTCGCCGATTCCCGCCATGTCGATGGTCTCCTACGCCTCCGGCGCCCGCTACCTGTCGCTGATCGGCGGGGTCTGCCTGTCGTTCTACGACTGGTACTGCGACCTGCCGCCGGCCAGCCCCCAAACCTGGGGCGAGCAGACCGACGTGCCGGAGTCCGCCGATTGGTACAACTCGGGCTACATCATCGCCTGGGGCTCCAACGTGCCCCAGACCCGCACCCCAGATGCCCACTTCTTCACCGAGGTGCGCTACAAGGGCACCAAGACGGTGGCCATCACTCCGGACTACGCGGAAGTCTCCAAGCTCTGCGACGAGTGGCTCTCCGCCAAGCAGGGCACCGACGCGGCGCTGGGCATGGCCATGGGCCATGTGATCCTCAAGGAATTCCATCTCGACAACCCCAGCGCCTACTTCACCGACTACGTGCGCCGCTATACCGACATGCCCTGCCTGGTCGAGCTGGAAGCGCGTGACGACGGCAGCTACGTGCCGGGCAAGCAGCTGCGCGCCAGCGACTTCGACGCCAACCTGGGCCAGGACAACAACCCCGAGTGGAAGACCCTGGCCTGGGACGAGACCGCCGACCGCCTCGTCGTGCCGCGGGGCTCCATCGGCTTCCGATGGGGAGAACAGGAAGGGGGGCAGGGCAGGTGGAACCTGGAGCCGCGGGATGCCGACGGCAACGAGGTGTCGTTGGCCCTGTCGCTGGCCGAGCGCCACGATGCCGTGGCCAGGGTCGGCTTCCCCTACTTCGGCGGGCTCGAGCATGAGCACTTCGACCATGTGGCCGGTGACGACGTCCTGCATCACAGCCTGCCCGCCAAGCGCCTGACGTTGGCCGATGGCCGCGAGGTGCTGGCGGTGACCGTCTTCGACCTGATGTGCGCCAACTACGGGATCGATCGCGGGTTCGGTGCCGACGGCGAGGACGACGGTGCTACCGCCTACGACCAGATCAGGCCCTATACTCCGGCCTGGCAGGAAAAGATCACCGGGGTGCCGGCGGCCCAGGTCATCCGCATCGCCCGGGAGTTCGCCGACAATGCCGACAAGACCCGTGGCCGCTCGATGATCATCGTCGGTGCCGGCATGAACCATTGGTATCACATGGACATGAACTACCGCGGCCTAATCAACATGCTGGTCATGTGCGGTTGCATCGGCCAGAGCGGCGGCGGCTGGGCGCACTATGTCGGCCAGGAGAAGCTGCGCCCGCAGACCGGCTGGACCCCGCTGGCCTTCGGTCTCGACTGGCAGCGTCCGCCGCGGCACATGAACGGCACCTCCTTCTTCTACAACCACTCCTCCCAGTGGCGGTTCGAGAAGCTCGACGTTAAGGAGATTCTCTCGCCGCTGGCCAGGCCCGAGGACTATCGCGGCAGCCTGATCGACTTCAACGTGCGCGCCGAGCGCATGGGCTGGCTGCCCTCCGCGCCGCAGCTCGATACCAATCCGCTGCGCCTGGCCGAAGCCGCCGCCGAGGCGGGCATGAGTACCGCCGACTATGTGGTCGAGCGCCTCAAGAGCGGTCAGCTGCGCTTCGCCGCCGAGGATCCGGACAGCCCGCAGAACTTCCCGCGCAACATGTTCATCTGGCGCTCCAACCTGCTGGGCAGCTCGGGCAAGGGCCACGAATACATGCTCAAGTACCTGTTGGGCACCCGTCACGGCATCCAGGGCAAGGACCTGGGGGAGATGGGCGGCAAGATGCCCGAGGAGGTCACCTGGCGTGATGACGCTCCCGAAGGCAAGGTCGACCTGCTGGTGACCCTGGACTTCCGTATGTCCACCACCTGCCTGTACTCCGACGTGGTGCTGCCCACCGCGACCTGGTACGAGAAGGACGACCTCAATACCTCGGACATGCACCCCTTCATCCACCCGCTGACCGCGGCGACCGACCCGGCCTGGGAGTCGCGCAGCGACTGGGAGATATACAAGGGCATCGCCAAGGCGTTCTCGCGGGTCTGCGTCGGCCACTTGGGCGAGGAGACCGACTTGGTCACCCTGCCGCACCAACACGACTCCCCCGGGGAGCTGGCCCAGCCCGAGGTCAAGGACTGGAAGCGCGGCGAGTGCGAGCCGCTGCCAGGCAAGACCATGCCGGCGCTGATCGAGGTCAAGCGCGACTATCCGGCCACCTTCGAGCGCTTCACCTCGGTGGGGCCGCTGCTCGAGTCCATCGGCAACGGCGGCAAGGGCATCGCCTGGAAGACCGAGACGGAAGTCGAGCTACTCCGGGGCCTGAACCATGTCAAGCGCGACGGCCCGGCCAAGGGGCAGCCCTGCATCGACTCGGCCATTGACGCCGCCGAGATGATCCTGACCCTGGCGCCGGAGACCAACGGTCAGGTGGCGGTCAAGGCCTGGGGCGCGCTGTCGCAGATCACCGGCCGCGATCACACCCACCTGGCCGAGCCCAAGCGTGACGAGAAGATTCGCTTTCGTGATGTGGTTGCCCAGCCGCGCAAGATCATCTCCAGCCCCACCTGGTCGGGCCTCGAGGACGAGCATGTCTCCTACAACGCCGGCTACACCAACGTCCACGAGCTGATCCCCTGGCGCACGGTGAGTGGTCGTCAGCAGCTCTATCAGGATCACCCCTGGATGCGCGCCTTTGGCGAGAGCCTGCTGGTCTACCGCCCGCCCATTGATACCAAGGCGGCGGCAAGCTTAGCCACGCCCAAGGGCAACGGTAATCCTGAAATTGCGCTCAATTTCTTGACGCCACACCAGAAGTGGGGAATCCACTCGACCTACTCGGACAACCTGCTGATGCAGACCCTGTCGCGAGGCGGTCCGATTATCTGGCTGTCGGAGGACGACGCGCAATCAATTGGCGTAGAAGATAACGACTGGATTGAAGCCTACAACGCCAACGGCGCCATCGCCGCGCGGGCGGTGGTCAGCCAGCGGGTCAAGGTCGGCATGGTGATGATGTATCACGCCCAGGAGCGCATCGTGAACGTGCCGGGCAGTGAAGTCACCGGCACCCGAGGCGGTATCCACAACTCCGTGACCCGGGTGTGTCCCAAGCCCACTCACATGATCGGTGGCTATGCGCAGCTCGCCTATAGCTTCAACTACTACGGCACGGTGGGCTCCAACCGCGACGAATTCGTCATCGTGCGCAAGATGAAACATGTCGACTGGCTGGATGGAGAAGGCAGTGACAGCGTACAGGAGGTCGTGAAATGAAGATTCGTTCCCAGGTTGGCATGGTCCTCAATCTCGACAAGTGCATCGGCTGTCACACCTGCTCGGTGACCTGCAAGAACGTCTGGACTAGCCGCGAAGGCATGGAATACGCCTGGTTCAACAACGTCGAGACCAAGCCCGGCATCGGCTATCCCAAGGAGTGGGAGAACCAAGCTAAATGGAAGGGCGGCTGGCTCAGGCGCCAGGACGGCCGGATCGAGCCGCGCATCGGTGGCAAGTGGCGAGTGCTGGCGAACATCTTCGCCAATCCCGATCTGCCGGAGATCGATGATTACTACGAGCCGTTCACCTTCGACTACCAGCATCTGCACCAGGCCAAGGCCGGCGAGCATCAGCCGGTGGCCCGGCCGCGCTCGCTGATCTCCGGGCAGCGCATGCAAAAGATCGAGTGGGGCCCGAACTGGGAGGAGATCCTCGGCACCGAGTTCGCCAAGCGGCGTCACGATGCGAACTTCGAGCAGATCCAGGCCGACATCTATGGCCAGTTCGAGAACACCTTCATGATGTATCTGCCCAGGCTCTGCGAGCACTGCCTGAATCCGAGCTGTGTGGCGTCCTGCCCGAGTGGCGCGATCTACAAGCGCGAGGAAGACGGCATCGTGCTGATCGATCAGGACAAGTGCCGTGGCTGGCGGATGTGCATCTCCGGCTGCCCGTACAAGAAGATCTATTACAACTGGAAGTCCGGCAAGTCCGAGAAGTGCATCTTCTGCTACCCGCGCATCGAGTCGGGCCAGCCGACGGTGTGCTCCGAGACCTGCGTGGGGCGCATCCGCTACCTGGGCGTGCTGCTTTACGATGCCGACCGCATCGAGGAGGTGGCCGCCTCCGAGGACGAGCGCGACCTCTATCACCGCCAGTGCGAGATCTTTCTCGACCCCCATGATCCGGCGGTGATTGCCCAAGCGAAGCAGGACGGCATTCCCGACAACGTCATCCAGGCCGCCCAGGCCTCGCCGGTCTATAAGCTGGCCATCGATTGGCAGCTGGCCCTGCCGCTGCACCCGGAGTACCGCACACTGCCGATGGTCTGGTACGTGCCGCCGCTGTCGCCGATCCAGTCCGCGGCGGAGGCCGGCCATGTGGAGCATGACGGCGTGTTGCCGAAGATCGAGTCACTGCGCATCCCGGTGCAGTACCTGGCCAACCTGCTCACCGCCGGCGAGGAGGCGCCGGTGGTGCTGGCCCTGAAGCGGTTGATGGCGATGCGGGTCTACATGCGCGGCAAGCATGTGGAGGGCGCGGCCGAGACCTCGGTGCTCGACGAGGTGGGCCTCAGCGAGGCGCAGGTCGAGGAAATGTATCGCTATTTGGCCATCGCCGACTACGAGGATCGCTTCGTGATTCCTACCAGCCATCGGGAAACGGCTCGCGATGCCTTCCCCGAGCGCGGCGGCTGCGGCTTCAGCTTCGGCAACGGCTGCCAGGGCGGCAGCAACGAGGCGAGCCTGTTCGGTGGACGCAAGCAGACCACGACCCTGGTCAAGCCGGTGGGCACCTTCGATCCTCAGAACGATGGTCGGAGCGAGCAAAAGAGTGAGGAGGCGCGCAATGACTAGCCATGCACGCGACGACCGAGCCCCGGACATGCTGAGCCTGCGGGCCCTGGCCCGGTTGCTGGATTACCCGACCGCCGAGTTGCAGGCAGCGGCCGGCGAGCTCGAGGCCGTCATCGCCGCGGAGCCGCGCCTGGCGGGCGCACTGCGCTCCCGGCTGGGTGACTGGTGCCGGCGGCTGGCCGAGGCGGACCTGCTCGACCGGCAGGCCGAGTATGTTGGCTTGTTCGATCGAGGGCGTTCGACCTCGTTGCTGCTGTTCGAGCACGTGCACGGCGAGTCCCGGGATCGCGGCCAGGCGATGGTCGACCTGCTGGCCGAGTACCGGGCCGCCGGTTTCGAGCTCGACGCCCGCGAGCTGCCCGACTACCTGCCGCTGTTCCTCGAATACCTCTCCACACGACCAGAGGGCGAGATCGGCCGCTGGCTGGGCGAGATTCGCCATATCCTGGCGCTGCTCGCCGCCCGTCTCGAGGAGCGCGAGGCCGACCACGCCCTGGTGCCGCTGGCGCTGCTGGCGCTGATCGGCGCCGAAGACGACATTGACGCCCATCGCCCCCAGGTTCGCGAGGAAGCGTCGGATCATACTCCCGAGGCGCTGGACGCGGTCTGGGAGGAAGAGGCGGTGCGCTTCTCCGCCGAGTCGGACCAGGATTGCGCCCTGCAGTCCGCCGAGGGGCGGCGCCTCGCCGAGCGCAAGCACGTGACGCCCAGCGAAGCGGTACGGGTCCTCGACCCCACTGTCTCCGTGTCGCGGCCTCAAGGAGATCAGCCATGAACTACCTCAACACCCTGCTGTTCGGGCTTTACCCCTATCTCGCCGGCACCGTCTTCCTGATCGGCAGCCTGGTACGCTTCGATCACGGCCAGTATTCCTGGAAGACCGGCTCCAGCCAGATGCTGTCGTCGAAGCATATGCGGCTGGCCAGCAACCTCTTCCATGTCGGCATCCTGGTGATCTTCTTCGGCCACCTGGTGGGGTTGCTGACCCCCCACTGGGTCTATGCCCCCTTCATGAGCGCCAGCGCCAAGCAACTGGTCGCCATCGTGATCGGCGGCCTCGCCGGCGTCATGTGCCTGGTGGGGGGCGCCATGCTAGCGCATCGACGCCTCACCAACCCCAGGGTGAGGGCGTCCTCCAGTTCGATGGATACCGCCATCATCCTCCTGCTGGTGATCCAGGTGACCCTAGGGCTATTGACCATCATTCCCGCCCTAGGGCACCTGGACGGCGGCGTGATGCTCCGGCTCGCCCACTGGGCTCAGTCCATCGTTTTCTTCCAGGGCGGGGCGGCGGCGCATCTCGCCGGGATCGGCCTGATCTACAAGCTGCATATCCTGCTGGGCTTGACCATCGTGCTGATCTTTCCCTTCACTCGCCTGGTGCACGTCTGGAGCATTCCGTTAGGTTATCTGGGCAGGCGCTATCAGATCGTCCGCCGCCGTGGCTAAAACTGGCTTTGCTCGGCCATGCGTTGTTGGAGATCGGCTCAAAATGCTCATTTACAAACGCGTAAACTCCGCTTTTTCGCCGATCTCCGCCTAGTCTGGCCGTCGCACGCTCAGTTTTAACGTTGAGGATAATGACCATGCAGAAGATCGATATCGAGCAACTGCCGGGCGGCCAGAGTGCCCCCCCGGTGCAGGTTGGGCGGGTGGTGATCGACGAGGATGCCATCGCCCGGGAGATGCAGTATCACCCGGCCGAGTCGGCGGCCGAGGCGCAGCTCCTGGCCGCCAGGTCGCTGGTGGTGCGCGAGCTGCTGAGCCAGCGCGCCCGTGAACTCGGCCTGCCGTCGGTGGTGGATGACCAGGGCATCGAGAACGATGCCGCCATGACCGAACTGCTGGAGCGCGAACTGGAGGTGCCCGAGCCCGATGAGGCGGCCTGTCGCCGCTTCTTTACGGCGCACCCGACGCGCTTCAGTACGCCCACCCAGCGCCATGTTCGCCATATCCTGCTGGCGGCCGCGCCCGACGACGCCCGGGCCCGCGACGCCCAGTACCAGCTGGGCGAGCGCTTGATCGCCGAGCTGCGTGAGGCGCCTGAACGCTTCACCGAGCTGGCCCAGCGTCATTCCGCCTGCCCCTCGAAGGATGAGGGCGGAGAGCTCGGCTGGCTGGTCTCCGGCCAGACGGTAGCGGAGCTCGACCGGGCGCTGCAGCACCTGACCGAGGGCACCCATGAGCGGCCGCTGGCCTCGCGCTATGGTTGGCATCTGGTCTGCATCAATGCCTGTCGGAAAGGCCGACGTTTGCCCTATGAGGCCGTGGCCGACCGAGTGCGTCATGACCTGCACGAGCAGGCGACGCGCCGGGCGTTGCGCCATTACCTGCTGGCGCTGGAAGAGACCTATGGAGTCGAGGGGGTGGCGCTGGACGACGATGCCGCGGGTGCCCTGATGCAATGAAGTAGGAGGGAGCGCCAAACGTCCCGCGCCTGCTCTTACGCGGGCTTGGTGGCGATCAGCACGGCACGCCGCGGCGCCGGGTGGCCCTCGATCGTGAGGCGGGGGTCCTCGGGGTCGAGGAAATCGGCAAGCGACTGGAAGCTCATCCACTCGGTCGCGCGCTGCTCATCGAGGCTGGTCTCGGCCTCGTCGACCACCCGCACGTCGCTGAAGCCGCAGCGTTCGAGCCAGTGGCTCAAGGCGGCGGAGGAGGGCAGGAAGTAGACGTTGGGCATCGCCGCGTATCGCTCGCCGGGCATGAAAACGGTGGTGGTGTCGCCTTCCACTACCAGGGTTTCCAGCACCAGTTCACCACCGGGGCGCAGGGCATCCTTCAACTGCTGCAAGTGCTCGAGGGGTGAGGGGCGATGGTAAAGCACGCCCATCGAGAACACGGTGTCGAAAGCCTCGAGTTTCTCGGGTACGTCCTCGATGCCCACCGGCAGGAAGTGTGTGCGGCCGCCATCGCCGTCGCCGATGAAATGACGCACCGCCTGGAACTGGTAGAAGAAGCGCGGCGAGGGGTCGATCACCAGCACGAAAGAGGCACCGGCGCCGGCCATACGCCAGGCGTGATAGCCGCTGCCGCCACCTACGTCCAGCACCCGGCGACCGGCCAGCGCCGAGAGGTGCGGATATACTCTTTGCCACTTCCAGTCCGAGCGCCATTCGGTATCGATATGGATGCCGCCCAGCGAATAGGGGCCCTTGCGCCAGGGAGCGAGCTTTTTCAGGAGGTTATGGCACTGTCGCCGTTGAGGCTCAGTCAGTGCCACGTTGACGCTGACCGTGTCCTGATCCAGGTCTGCCCGGCGTTCGTCGGCCAGCGCGGGCAGCTTGGCCACTGCCTTTTCCCAGGCCGGCAGGTCACCGTGGCGCTTGCGGTCAAGGCCACGGGCTAGCTGTTCGGGAAGGCGGGCCAGCCAGGGCTCGAGGCCCTGATCGACGAAGGCGTGATAGAGGCGGCGGTGGGAATCCGGTGACAACACTCAGGCGTCCTTGAAGGCGATGATCGAGGCGAAGTTAAGGTACTGAAACCAAGTGTGGCTGCGCGGGAAGCCGGCGCCGGCAAGGCGCTCATGGTGGGCGGCGAGGGTGTCCGGCACCAGCACGTTCTCGAGCGCGGTGCGCTTCTGGCTGATCTCCATGTCGCTGTAGCCGTTGGCGCGCTTGAAGTCGTGATAGCGCTCGACCAGCCAAGCATTCTCCTGCTCGTCCTCGGCGACGATCTTTTCCGAGAGCACCAGCACGCCGCCGGGCTCCAGGGCGTCGTAAAGTGCCTTGATCACCGCTTCGCGATCGGCGGGCGGCAGGAACTGCAGGGTGAAATTGAGCACGATCATGCCCGAGGAGCGGTAGTCGAGCGCGCGAATGTCGCCCTCGACGACCTCAAAGGCATGCGCCGGGCATTCGGCAGCGAAGGTCTCGCTGGCGCGGCTGACCATCGCCGGCGACAGGTCGACCCCGGTCAGGCGGAAGGCGTCCGCCGGCAGGCGCCCGGCCAGCGCCAGGCCCACTGCGCCTAGCGAACAGCCGAGATCATAAACGTGGGCGCCATGGCGCAGGTGACGTTCGGCGATCACCCCGAGCATGCCCAGTATCTGGCCATAGCCCGGCACCGAGCGACGGATCATGTCAGGGAAGCAGGCCACCACCTGTTCGTCGAAGGAGAAGCGCGCTACCCGGTCCAGGGGTGTCGAAAAGATCGCGTCACGGTAAGATGCGTCAGTCATGGCGTCATGTCGGGGTCATAGCGGAATTTCCGGCATTCTACGCCCCGCGCCGCCCGGCTGCACCCGTTGCGCCGGGCGGCCGTTGTGTACGTGAGTGGTGCCCGTGAATGGTGTTAGTTAATGGTGTTCGTCAACGCGTCGCGCTCGTCAAGGAGAGAGAGTTCATGAGCCATCCGACCCCGATCGATCAGCGGCCCGCCTGGAAGGCGCTGGCGGAGCATGCGCGGGAGATGCGCGAGGTGCATCTGAAGACGCTGTTTCGAGAGGCCGCGACGACGGGCGAGCCTCGCTATCCCCGTTTCTGCCGCCGGGCGGCGGGACTGACCCTGGATCTTTCCAAGCAACGCTTCAGCAACGAGACCTTCGAGGGGCTCCTGGCGCTGGCTCGGGAGGCCGGTGTGCCGGCAGCCATTTCGCGACTGCTGGCCGGCGAACGGGTCAACCATTCCGAGGATCGCCCAGCGCTGCACACCGCGCTGCGCCTGCCGGCGGATGCCCATCTCGAGGTCGAGGGCCAGGATCTGGTGCCCGCGGTGCACGAAACGCTGGATCGCATGGAGGCGATGGTCGACAAGTTCCACGCCGGCCAGTGGCGCGGCGCCACCGGCAAGGCGGTCAGCGATGTGGTCAACCTGGGGGTCGGCGGTTCGGATCTTGGCCCGCTGATGGTCACCCATGCCCTCGCCGACTATCGGCCGCGCGACGTGCACGAGATCAAGGTGCATTTTGCCTCGACCATGGACGGCTCCCAGCTTGCCGATTACCTGTCGCGGCTGAATCCCGAAACCACCCTGTTCGTACTGTCGTCGAAGTCCTTCACCACCATCGACACCTTGTCGAATGCCCGCACCGCCCGGGATTGGCTGCTGAGTCGACTGGTCCACGATGATCACGAGGAGCCCAGCGCCATCGACCGGGCTCTGGTGATGCGTCAGCACTTTATCGGCGTCTCGGCGAGTCTTGAGAAGATGGCCGAGTGGGGCATCGCGCCGGCCAATCAGCTCGAGTTCTGGGAGTGGGTCGGCGGACGTTACTCGCTGTGGGGGGCCATCGGCCTGCCCATCGCGCTGGTAGTGGGCATGGCCAATTTCCGGGCACTGCTGGGCGGCGCCTATGCCATGGACCGCCATTTCCAGGAGGCGCCCCTCGAGGATAACCTGCCAGTGCTGCTGGGCCTCGCCGGTATCTGGAACGTCAATTTCCTGGATATTCGCGCGCACTCGATCCTGCCCTACGACGGCCGGCTCGAGTACTTTGCGAGCTATCTCGAGCAGCTCGAGATGGAGTCCAATGGCAAGTCGGTGACCAACGAGGGGCAGGTGACCGCTTACTCCACCTGCCCGGTGCTATGGGGGCAGCTCGGCCCCAACGCCCAGCACGCCTTCTATCAGCTGCTGCACCAGGGCACCCAGTCGGTGGAGTGCGACTTCATCGCGCCGCTGCGCCGCTATGATCGCGTCGAGGACGCCGAAACCCGCGCGCACCTCAAGGCTCAGCATCGCCTGACGCTCGCCAACTGCTTCGCCCAGTCGCGCCTGCTGATGCTCGGCGATGACGCCATCGAAGACGACGGCCCGCGGCCGAACCACAAGCGCTATCGCGGCAACCAGCCTTCTAGCACCGTGCTGCTCGACCGCCTGACGCCTCATACCCTGGGCGCGCTGATTGCCCTCTATGAGCATAAGGTCTTCGTGCAGGCCACCATCTGGGACATCAACCCTTTCGACCAGTGGGGCGTGGAGCTCGGCAAGCAGATCGCCGGCGAGACCGAGCGTATCCTGGGCTCCCGCGAAGGCCTGGAGACCATGGACGATTCCAGCCAGGGCCTGATCCAGGCGCTGTGGGCCGCCGAGGACCAGGCGAGCAGCGAGGCCAGCGAAGCCAGGGCAGGAATCTCGCGGGCTGGCGCGTCTCGGCGTGAGGTGTCTTGATGCTGGATGCGTATACAGGAAATGCGGTATGCTGAGCGCCGACATCGATCGTGAATCGACCCCGGCGAGCGGCGTGCTCTACCTGCACGGCTTCAATAGCGGCGTAAGTTCGCCCAAGTCGCAACTGATGCGCGCGGCCTGTAGCGTCGTGGAAAGGGCCCCCTTGCCCTGTGAGGCCCCGCAGCTCTCGCATCGCCCCAATGAGGCCCTGGCCACCGCCGAGGCGGCACTCGAGGCCCTGGGCCCACGGCCGCTATTGGTGGGCAGTTCCATGGGCGGCTTTCTGGTCAGTTGCCTTGCCGAGCGGCTGGGCCTTCCCGCGGTGGCCATCAACCCGGCGGTGCGGCCGGCACGTCTGATGCAAAGCTGGATCGGCGAGGCCTTCGTCAACGCGGATACTGGCGAGCGCTTCGTCATCGACCACCGTCACCATGAGGCGCTTGAGGCCCTGACACCGGCCCGGTTGACGCCTGCGCATTACCTTCTGCTGCTGGGTACCGCTGACGAGACGCTGGACTGTCGCGATGCCTTCGAGGCCTACGCGGGATGCTCGACGATCCTGCATCCTGGCGGCGACCACGGCTTCAGCGCACTTGCTGACTATCTGCCGGCGGTGCTGGCCCACGGCGGTCGTCGCCTCGCACCGGGCCGGGTGACCACGATCTTTCATCACGCATGACGACGCCTGGCGGCGTGCCATCCGCCCCGTTCACTGCCAAACACCTGGACAACGCATGACGCAATACAGTGCTAGTTCCATCGAGGTTCTTTCCGGGCTCGAACCGGTGCGAAAGCGCCCGGGGATGTACACGGATACCTCGCGACCCAATCACCTGGCTCAGGAAGTCATCGACAACAGCGTCGATGAGGCCCTGGCCGAGCATGCCCATCACATCCAGCTGCGCCTGCTTGCCGATGGCGGCATCGAGGTTTCGGATGACGGCCGCGGCATGCCCATCGATATTCACCCCGAGCACGGCGTCTCGGGGATCGAGCTGATCCTCACCAAGCTGCATGCCGGTGGCAAGTTCTCCCAGTCGAGCTACCGCTTTGCGGGCGGCCTGCACGGGGTCGGTGTGTCGGTGGTCAACGCCCTGTCGCGGCGCCTCGAGGTCGAGGTGTGTCGCGACGGTAATCGCCACGCCATCGCCTTCGAGCACGGTGAAAAGGTGTCGGACCTGGCCGTTATCGGCAGCTGTGCCAAGCGTGCCACCGGCACCCTGGTGCGCTTCTGGCCCGACGAGAGCTATTTCGACAGCCCCAAGCTTGCCCTGCCGCGGCTGAAGCACCTGCTGCGTGCCAAGGCGGTGCTCTGTCCAGGGCTCAAGGTAACCCTTACCGAGACCGATGGCAGCCAGAGCGAGTGGCAATACGAGGATGGCCTGCGCGACTATCTGGCCCAGGCCACCGACGGCTTCGAAGTGCTGCCGGCCTCGCCGTTCGTTGGCCACTTCGCCGACGACGAGCAGGGCGTCGACTGGGCGCTGCAGTGGCTGCCGGAGGGTGGCGAGCCGCTGATGGAATCCTACGTCAACCTGATCCCCACTCCGCTCGGCGGCACTCACGTCAATGGCCTGCGCTCGGGGCTGCTCGAGGCACTGCGCGAGTTCTGCGAGTACAGAAGCATTCTGCCCCGGGGCGTGAAGCTGACCGCCGACGATTTGTGGGAGCGGGTCAGCTATGTGTTCTCGGTGAAAATGCTCGACCCACAGTTCGCTGGCCAGACCAAGGAGCGGCTGTCCTCCCGGGCGGTGGCGGCCTTTGTCTCCGGCGTGGTCAAGGATGCCTTCTCGCTGTGGCTCAACCACCATGTCGATCAGGCCGAGGCGCTGGCGGAGCTGGTGATCAGCGCCGCCCAGCGCCGCCAGAAGAGCGCCAAGAAGGTCGCTCGCAAGAAGGTCACTTCCGGCCCTGCGCTGCCGGGCAAACTTGCCGACTGCTCAGGTCAGGATCCGGCCGCCAGCGAGCTGTTCCTGGTCGAGGGTGATTCCGCTGGGGGTAGCGCCAAGCAGGCTCGTGATCGCGAAACGCAGGCGATCCTGCCGCTGCGTGGCAAGATCCTCAATACCTGGGAGGTGGAGTCCCACGACATCTATGGCTCTCAGGAGGTTCACGACATCGCCGTGGCCATCGGCATCGACCCGGTCAGCGATGATCTCTCGAAGCTGCGCTACCACAAGATCTGCATCCTTGCCGATGCCGACTCCGACGGACTGCACATTGCTACCCTGCTGTGTGCGCTGTTCGTGCGCCACTTCCCGGCGCTGGTGGCCGCTGGCCACGTGTTCGTCGCCATGCCGCCACTGTATCGCATCGACCTGGGCAAGGAGGTTCACTATGCCCTCGACGAGAGCGAGAAGGCGGCGATTCTCAAGCGCCTGGAAGGCAAGCGCGGCACCGTCAACGTCCAGCGCTTCAAGGGCCTCGGCGAGATGAGCCCGCTGCAGTTGCGCGAGACCACCATGGCCGCCGATACGCGCCGTCTGGTGCAGCTGACCCGTGAGGATGGCGACGGCACCTTCGAGATGATGGACATGCTGCTCGCCCGCAAGCGCGCCAGTGATCGCAAGAGCTGGCTCGAGGACTACGGCAATCTCGCAGACATAGAGGTTTGATTCCCCGATGACCATGGATATTCAGGTGGCGGAGGGGGACGTCGAGCGTCTTTCCCTTCGCGAGTACACCGAAAAGGCGTACCTCGACTACTCGATGTACGTGATTCTCGACCGTGCGCTGCCCCACATCGGCGACGGCATGAAGCCGGTGCAGCGGCGCATCGTCTACGCTATGCGCGAGCTTTCGCTCAGCGCCAACGCCAAGTACAAGAAGTCGGCGCGCACCGTCGGCGACGTACTCGGCAAGTTTCACCCGCACGGTGACAGCGCCTGCTACGAGGCGATGGTGCTGATGGCCCAGCCGTTCAGTTACCGCTATCCGCTGGTGGATGGCCAGGGCAACTGGGGCAGCCCCGACGACCCCAAGTCCTTCGCCGCCATGCGCTACACCGAGGCGCGGCTGTCCAAGTTTTCCGAGGTGCTGCTCAGCGAACTGGGGCAGGGCACCGTCGACTGGACGCCCAACTTCGATGGCACCATGAACGAGCCGGTGGTGCTGCCGGCCAAGTTGCCCCATGTGCTGCTCAACGGCGGTACCGGCATCGCCGTGGGCATGGCCACCGATATACCGCCCCATAACGTCAACGAGGTGGTCGAAGCGACCTGCCACCTGCTGCGCCACCCTGAGGCGACGACGGCCGATCTGCTCGAGTATGTGCCGGCGCCGGACTTTCCCTCTGCCGCTGAAATCATCACCCCGCGCTCTGATCTGCGTAAGCTTTATGAGAGTGGCCGTGGCTCGGTCAAGCTGCGTGCCCGTTACACCCTGGAAGAGGGCAAGGTGGTGATCACCGCGCTGCCTTACCAGGTAAGCGGGTCCAAGGTACTCGAGCAGATCGCCGCCCAGATGCAGGCCAAGAAGCTGCCGATGGTTGCCGACCTGCGCGACGAATCGACCCACGAGACTCCGACGCGATTGGTTATCGAGCCGCGCTCCAACCGGGTCGATATCGAGGCCCTGATGGCACACCTGTTCGCCACCAGCGATCTCGAGAAGAACATCCGCGTCAACATGAATGTGATTGGCCTGGATGGCCGGCCGCGGGTCATGCCCCTGCCGCAAATGCTTGGCGAATGGCTCAACTTCCGCCGCACGACCGTGCGCCGGCGCCTCGAACATCGCCTGGGCAAGGTCGAGGATCGCCTGCATATTCTCGAGGGTCTGCTGGCGGCCTACCTCAATATCGATGAGGTGATCCGTATCATTCGGGAAGAGGACGAGCCCAAGGCCGCGCTGATCCAGGCCTTCGATCTCTCCGAGCGTCAGGCAGAGGCCATCCTTGAGCTGCGTTTGCGCCACTTGGCCAAACTCGAGGAGTTCAAGATTCGCGGCGAGCAGGACGAGTTGGCCGCTGAGCGTAAGCACCTCAAGACGCTGCTGGGTAGCGAGGAAGCACTCACCGACCTGATCGAAGATGAGTTGCGCGAGGCTGCCAAGGAACACGGCGATGATCGCCGTGCGCCGCTGGTCGAGCGCGGCGAGGCCAAGGCGCTGTCTGAAGTCGAGCTTCTCGGCGCCGATCCGGTCACCGTGGTGCTGTCCGAGAAGGGCTGGATTCGCTCGGCCAAGGGGCACGAGATCGACCCCGCCGGGCTCAGCTACAAGTCCGGCGACCGCTTCCACCTGG
Source organism: Onishia taeanensis (assembly GCF_003268885.1). GTDB lineage: Bacteria > Pseudomonadota > Gammaproteobacteria > Pseudomonadales > Halomonadaceae > Onishia > Onishia taeanensis_A. Next base: position 182,716 of record NZ_QLSX01000004.1, on the reverse strand, counting down.
CGGCGCGAGGCAAGACCAATCAGCCGCTGGTGCTGCTTGACGATACCGGGCGAGCTTACACCCTGGCCGCCCATAACCTGCCCAGCGCCAGAAGCCAGGGCGAGCCGATTACCGGTCGCGTCAACACCGCGGCTGGGGCGCATATGGCCGGGCTGATGCTGGCGCCCCCCGAGACTCGCTATCTGCTGGCGTCCGACGGCGGCTATGGCTTCATTGCCCGGCTCGAGGACCTGATCGGCAAGAACAAGGCCGGCAAGGCCATCCTCTCGGTACCCAAGGGCTGTGCTGTGATTCCGCCGCTGGCGGTGCCGAGCGGTGAGGGCGTGCAGGTTGCCGCCGTCTCCAACGAAGGGCGCCTGCTGGTGTTTGCCCTCGAACAGCTACCGGAGATGGCCAAGGGCAAAGGCAACAAGATGCTCGATATTCCCGGCACCCGAGCCACCCAGCGCGAAGAGTTCATGCGCGACCTGGTGATGCTGCCTGAAGGGGCCGCGCTGGTGGTGCATGCCGGCAAGCGCAAGCTGACGCTCAAGCCGAGCGATCTCGATTACTATACCGGTGAACGCGGGCGTCGCGGCAGCAAGCTGCCTCGCGGCTTCCAGAAGGTTGACCGCCTCGCCATTGAAGACTGAGGGAAGGCTCATGACACGACGACTCTTGATTCGCGCCACGGGCCAGGCCCATCCCGGCCAGCTCGCCGGCCTAGGAAGCGCCCTGGCCCGCGCCGGGGCCCGCCTGTTGGACATCAATCAGAGCGTGACCTTCGATATCCTGTCGCTGGAGGCGCTGGTCGGGCTTGATCATGACAGCGACCTGGAGGCGATTCTCGCTGAGGCTGGCGATACCTTGGGGCTCGACATCCAGGCGGTGCAGGTGGGTGCCGAGGACTATCAGCGCTGGAGCGCCCAGGAAAGTCGGCCACGGCTGATCCTGACCCTGCTGGCGCCGCATCTCCCTGCGGGCATTCTTGCCGAGGTCGGCGCCCTGACCGCCGAACATGACCTGACCGTCGAGCTGATCCATCGTCTGTCAGGCCGTGAGCCGCTGGATGGCAGCGTGGCCGGAGAGGGCAGCGATCGTCACCCCATGGGCGCCTGCGTCGAGTGTTGGCTGCGCGGTGAGGAAGTCGACCTGACCGCCTTGCGTGAAAAGGCCCTGGCGCTGGGCGCCATGCACGGCGTGGATATCGCCATTCAGGAGGATTCGATCTGGCGTCGCCACCGTCGGCTGGTGTGCTTCGACATGGACTCGACGCTGATCCAGACCGAAGTGATCGACGAGCTGGCCCGGCGCCACGGCGTGGGCGATGAGGTGGCAGCGGTCACCGAACGGGCGATGCGCGGCGAGCTGGATTTTCAGCAGAGCTTTCGCGAGCGGATGAGCAAGCTGAAGGGCCTGGACGAGGCGGTGCTCGCCGACATCGCCGAGAACCTGCCGTTGATGGACGGCGTCGAACGCCTGATGGGCCACCTCAAACGGTTGGGATATCGCACCGCCATCCTCTCCGGTGGCTTTACCTACTTCGCCGATTACCTGCAGCAGAAGCTTGGCTTTGATGAAGTCCATGCCAATGAGCTGGTCATCGAGAATGGCAAGGTCACCGGCGAGGTGCGTGAGCCGATCCTCGATGCCGAGCGCAAAGCCTATCTGCTGCGCGAGATCGCCCGCCGCGAGGGGCTGGCGCTGGAGCAGACCATTGCCGTGGGTGACGGCGCCAACGATTTGAAGATGCTAGCCACAGCGGGACTCGGTATCGCCTTTCGGGCCAAGCCGCTGGTGCGTCAGCAGGCCAGTCATTCGCTTTCGACACTGGGTCTCGATGCAGTGCTCTATCTGATCGGCTATCGCCAGAGCGATCTTGAGGGCTGAGGGCTTCTGGCGCGAGCCTCATCCTCCAGGCGAGCTGCATTCACTATGCGAGCCAACAAGCGAACCATGGGTAAGCCGCTCAGCTGTTGTCCGATCGGGTGTTGTTCTAACCCGTTACGCCTGAGCTTACGTGCTCAAGTCGGTTCCCGGGGCTGTCATCAGGTGTCGCCGGGAAGGCTCTCCACGCGATTACGCCCCCGGCGCTTGGCTCGATAGAGCGCCTCATCGACGGCTTTCCCCGACTCCGCTAGGGTCATACCGCGATGGAACTCCACGACCCCCAGGCTCACGGTCACGCTGCCGACATCGTCGAAGGATGTCGCTTCGATGCTGGCGCGAACCCGTTCTGCCAGCTTGATGGCGCCGTCCAGGTGCGTGTGGCCGGCCAGCAGCATGAATTCATCGCCGCCCCAGCGACCGACTTCGTCACTGTCACGCAGCTGCCGGATGATGACATCGGTCAGTGCCTTGAGCACACTGTCGCCGACATCGTGTCCGTACTCATCATTGATGTCCTTGAAACAGTCGATATCGAGCATGATTAGCGAAAAAGGCGTGTCGTAACGCTCGAGGTCGTTGATAGCCTGCTCCTGCAGCCGATAGAGTCGGGTGCGGTTGCAGATGCCGGTCAGCCGGTCATGTTCGGCGAGATGCTTGAGCTCTTCTTCCAATATCTTCTGCTTGCGGATGTCATGGAAGACGTAGATATAGTGCTCGATCTCACCTTGGCCGTTGGTCAGGGTGGAGATGGACTGCCATAAAGGCAGAGTTTCGCCGTTTTGATGTCGATACCAGTATTCTCCCTCCCAGTACCCGCTGACCGACAGAGTGAATTGGACACGCTGGTAGAAGGTGGCATCGTGCTGGTCGGATTGCAGCAACTGAGGGGACTGGCCAACGGCTGCTTGAAGCGTATAGCCGGTGATCGAGGTAAAAGCATCGTTGACGCGTTCGATGATCTGCTGTCGGTTGACGATCATTACCCCTTGCCCGGTATGAAAGGAGACAGCCATCAGCCGGTGCTCGGCCTCAAGCGCCTTGTGCTGCGTCAGGTCATGCATGATGGTTGAGAAGTGCGTGGTCTCGCCTTGCGCGTTGCGGTGAGCGATCAGCGTCTGCTGAACCGGGATCTCTTCGCCCAGGGCATTTCGAATCTTGCCTTCCCCCTGCCAATAGCCGTTTCTCAGCGCCTCCGGTATTGCGTTCTCACGTAGGTGCTGCCAGATATCCGCCAGCTGATGGAAGACGATATGCTCATCGGGAGATGACGAGGCCAACTGGTGGCCTATCAGCTTCTTGCCGGCTGGGTTGTAATAGAACGGCCGTGCCTCGGTGTCCGCCATGGAGATCAAGTCGGGGGTTGCTTCGATGATTTCGCTCAGCCGTCGATGCTCCTGCTCGAGCATTCGACGTTCGGTAATATCGATACCTACGCTCTGGAACTCCCTTGGCGTGCCGTTCTCATCACAGAAGGCGCGACTGGTCCAGTGCACCCAGCGCGTCTTACCCTGGCTATCGGTTACCTGGTTCTCGAACGCGCGAATCGGTGTCTGGTCACTGAAGTCAGCCAGGTGTTCTCGGATGGCGTCCTGCTGTTCGGCGGGCAGCAGGTCGCCCCAGCGCTTGCCGACCAGGGCGTCTTGATGCTTACCGGTCAGCTTAGACAAGGGAGCGTTGATGAAGAGAATCGTGGTGTCGGGCAGGTAACGCACCACGAAATGAGGGTGCTGCTCGATCAGGTCGCGATACTCGGCTTTCTGGGCGGCCAGCTCGGCTTCTGCTCTGGTGCGTTCGGTTACGTCATGGATGATCGAGTGAAGCAACTGGCATCCGTGGCGCGTCATCGGGCTACTGTAGACCTCGACATCACGCAGCTCGCCGTTGGCCAGGCGGTGCTGGAAACGGAAAAAGCGCCGCTCTTCGCGCTGCGCTAATTGAAGTTCCCGCCTGAGGGCCGCGTCATCAAGAGGATTGATGTCGCGAATGTTCAGTCGCTCGATCGCTGATCGGGAATAGCCGTAAAACGAAAGCGCCGACTCATTAGCATCGATGATCTGTCCGCTATCGACCTCTATCAACAGCTTGGGTGCGGTATTTTGCCGAAACATGGCGTCGAAGAGCTGATTCGATTCCCGCTTCCACTGATCGCGCTCTAGTCTCATATGCTCAAGATCAGCCTGCAGTCGCTTTATCTGACCTTCATCATCCCGCTGGCCTGCGTCTAAGGAAGCGTCACTGGCTTGGTTCTCGTTTTTCCCTTGGGAGGTCACAGCGCACTCCTTACTGTCAGATCCGTCTGATGATCCGCATCTTTGGCTTATATATTCCTGATGCTATACCGGTATTTTTCTATTCAGCGTGTCCCTAGAGATAGCGTGGTGCATTCCGCCCATATTCACCTGCGCATCGTGACTATTGCGTTGAAAAAAGTCTCCGGGTCACAGGATCGTAATCGATGGGACGATATTGGCGTTTGCGGATGAGGTAGCTCTGGTGCCGTGGCGGATGGCGGGCTAGTTTGTGAGAGTCACTTACTTGTATGAGGTCGCCATGCCCACATCCCGTTTCTCGCCGGAGCTGTTCGAGGAAATGAAGATCCTTGGCCTGTTCAACCTGACCACGACCCAAGAAGGCATCAAGGTACATTCGAACGCTACGCCGGAAGCCATTTCGGCTGCCCGCCGGCTTCATGACAAGGGCCTGATTACGCAGGACGACGGCGGATACCTGACGAGCCTCGGTCACGAAGCCGCCCAGCACGCTCAGGATTTGCTGACCATCCTAGTAACCGAGAAGCTAGCCAGCTAGTCCGCTGCAGGTCTCGCATTACACGCCCCGTCCCGCCATGCTGCAGGGCGGGGCGTTTGATTATGGTTATGGCGGTCTAGAGTACTTCGATCCTATTGCGCCCTCGGTGCTTGGCCATGTAGAGGGCGTGATCGGCACGCTGATAGAGACTGGCGGCATCGTCGTCCTGTCGCCCCTGGGTGAGGCCAAGGCTGATGGTCACCGACAGCGGCGGTTCCGGGTCCATTGGCAGCGAGAAAGATTCGACGGCCCGGCGCAGCCGTTCCGCTACACGACGAGCCGTAAACAAGGGAGTGGCGTGCATCAGCAGCATGAATTCCTCACCGCCCAGTCGACCGATCAGATCTCCCTCACGTACGCCTTCCGCCAGTGTGTCAGCAACTCCGCGCAGTACTCGATCGCCAACGTCGTGCCCATGACGGTCGTTGATACGCTTGAAGAAGTCGATATCGATGATCGCCAAGCTGATGGCATAGCGTCGGGTGATGGCTTCATCCAGGGCCCGGTCGATTCGAGCGCGGTTGGGTAGCCCGGTCAGCGCATCGGTCAGCGCCAGATGGTTGATGGCTTCCCGTTCCTTGGCCCAGCGTTCAGAGGTGAGATACCTGGTGATCAGATGCTCAACAGCATCGCCGACCAGGCGCACCAGCTCGATTTCCAGCGCGGTGAACGACATCTGTCGTGCTTTAGGGCTCGAAAAGTTGAGGGTGCCCCACACTTCGCCGTTGATGATCAGCGGGACGCCAATGTAGCTCTCCAGCGGGAAGCGCTGATAGCAGGGGTGGCCCTGAAAAAGCGGGTTCTCGCCGGCATGGACGGTGCCCAGCACATCGTCAGCTTCTAGCGTCAGGCAGCAGAACGTCTCCCCCAGGGAAAACTGTGCCCCAGGCTCTAGCCCGGATTGCTGGCTGACCACATGACGCACCTTGTAGATGTCGCCGCTGACTTGGCTGACGATGCCGATCTCTAGGCCCAGGAAGTCGAGCGCCAGGGTCAGGAGGTCATCGATAGTGCTGTCATGCTCGTCGGGTCGATTGTGGACAATGTGATGAATCTGCTTCAGTAGACGTATCGTGGCGCCGTATTCGCTGACGTCCTCGATAGCGGCGAAGAACCCTTTTACGCTGCCATCCGCGGCCATGTCCGGCACATACTGGACGCGGCACTCCAAGACACTGCCGTCTTTCAAGGGTAGGGTCTCTTCGTACTGCACGCGTTCGCCGGATAGGACCCGCTCGTAGAACGGGGTCAGCCGCTTCCACGTTGCCTCGCCGAGGATCACTTCGATATGTTGCCCGCACAGTGTGCCACGGGTCTTTCCGAAGAAGGCCTCGTAGCTCGCGTTGACGAAGCGGTAACGCAGCTCGTTATCGATGCTTGCCACCATGACTGGCAGGGCATCGATCATCGACACCAATGAGTCATGTCCCAACCCCGCTTGGCGTTCTCGTACCCGGCTTAACACCAGCCCCGCGGTCGGCGTCGGCATGGCTTTCCAATGCGTCTGGTTACCGTTGGGCCAGAGCGTCGTGACTTCACCAGGCAGGCGACGTATCAGCAGTGCCGACAGGGTCGTCTCCAAAGCCGCCATGCCATCGGGGGCGACGCAGTCAGTCAGCATCTGACCCGACAGATCCGTGGTGTCTACATCGGTCAGGGTGCCCAGCTGTTCGCTGATCCGCAGTTGGTGATCTAGCAGCAGGTAGACGTCGTTATGAAGTGCGGCAGCGCAACGAAGCCAGCTGTCATGAGGCATGGCGAACTCGCTCGATCATATGTTCAAGCCTCTTGGGGTGGACTGGCTCATGGCGCCTGATGAATGGTATATCGTATACCGCCGAGTGAAAGAAGAGGGGGAAAGTACGGTATCCCTGTGATTGCCATCACGACCCCGTGCTATTCTCGCGGGCGCTAGGCCCAAGGCCGATGAGCATGGTCGATGACGGCCAGTGATTAATGCCTAGGCCCACGCCCGATCAGACCAGGTCGACTTGTAGCGAGCCCCTTGGAAAGAGTCGCCAAGAGAAAGTCGTCAAGAAAAAGTCGCCAAGAAAGAGCCCCCGAAAAGAGACCCCATCCCCGATGAGCGAACCCTTCAACACCTGGCAGGCCCGCTTCGAGCGGCTGCGCGCCAATAAGCTGTTCGAGACCTGCGTGATCGCCATCATTCTCGTCTCGGCATTGTTGATCGGTGCCAAGACCTATGAAGAACAGACTAGTCGCTTCGAGCAGGCGCTGTACTACTTCGACTGGGCGGTGACGCTTTTCTTTCTTGTCGAGATTCTGATTCGCCTGGCCGCTGAACGCTCGGTCAAGGACTTCTTCAAGAGCGGCTGGAACATCTTCGATACCCTGATTGTCGTGGCAAGCTTGATACCGCTGGACGACTCGGAAATGGTGTTGCTGGCACGGCTGTTGCGCGTCTTCCGGGTGCTGCGCCTGGTATCGATGATTCCCGAGCTGCGCATTCTGCTGGCGGCGCTGATCAAGTCGATTCCCCGCATGGGCTACGTGGCCCTGCTGATGTTCATCATTTTCTACATTTATGCCGCGCTCGGCAGCTTCCTGTTTAATGACGTCGATCCTTTCCTGTGGGACAACATCTCGGTGGCTATGCTGACACTGTTTCGCATCGCGACCTTTGAGGATTGGACCGATGTCATGTACGCCACCCAAGAGCTGTATGCTTGGAGCTGGCTGTATTATTTAACCTTTATCTTCCTGACTGCGTTCATCTTTCTCAATATGATGATCGGTATCGTGCTCGACGTGATGCAGAAGGAAAGCGTGCAGATGGAGATCGAGAATGGCACTGGCGAGGCCGGCGAACTGCATGCCTTGCGTCGTGATGTCAGGGCCCTGAGCGAGCAGATCACTCGGTTGGAGGAGGGGCTGTCCCGGGATCGCTAGTTGACAAGCACTCGTCAGCCTGATTTGCTTGGGCACATGAATACGACATCTTTTGACCTCCGCCTAGACCTACGACTACTACTAGCTGGCCTTTGAGCCCGCCGGGCGACGCCTCGCGTTGCATTTTAGAGTCCAAGTTGTTCAGGTCGTTGAGGTAGCAAGATGTCAGTCAGCCACATGTCTACAAACGTATGCGCCGTCGCTTCTTTTTGGGCTTTCATGCCTCGAAGCCACCGCTGCGTGTTCGTATACCGCTATATTTCCGCGACCGACGCCCCGGCCTGCCCTCAGCAGCCGGGGCGTCGTCGTATGTGCACGCCATCACTCACCCCGCGCCAGGAGTTCACGCCATGATGCTCGCCGACCCGTCCAGTAAATACCGCCCCTTCGTTGCCGTTGATCTGCCCGATCGCCAGTGGCCCAGCCGGCGCATCGAGACGCCGCCGCTGTGGTGTAGCGTTGACCTTCGCGATGGCAACCAGGCGCTGATCGATCCGATGGATCTCGAGCGCAAGAAGCGTTTCTTCGATCTGCTGGTTCAGGTGGGGTTCAAGCAGATCGAGATCGGCTTCCCGTCCGCCTCGCAGATCGACTTCGACTTCGCCCGCGAGCTGATCGAGGACGACCTGGTGCCGGATGACGTGACCATCCAGGTGTTGACCCAGGCGCGCCCGCATCTGATCGACCGGACCTTCGAGGCCTTGAAGGGCGCGAAGAAGGCCATCGTGCACGTGTACAACGCGACTGACCCGGTATTTCGCCGCGTGGTATTCAACGTCGACAAGAGCGATTGCATCAAGATCGCCTGCGATGCCACTGCCCTGATTCGTCAGCGCATGGAAGAGTCCCCGGAAACCGACTGGACCTTCCAGTACTCGCCGGAGCTCTTTACTACCACCGAGATGGATTTCGCGGTCGAGATCGTCGACGAGGTCATGGCGACCTATGGCGCCACGGCCGAGAAGCCGATGATCGTTAACCTGCCGGCGACGGTGGAGTGCGCGACCCCCAACAACTATGCCGATCAGGTCGAGTGGTTCTGCCGTCACATCAGCCACCGTGATCACCTGATCGTCAGTGTTCACCCGCACAACGACCGGGGCACCGGCGTGGCCGCCGCCGAATTGACCGTGATGGCCGGCGCCGATCGCGTCGAGGGCACCCTGTTCGGCAACGGTGAGCGCACCGGTAACGTCGATATCGTCACCCTGGCCATGAATCTCTATACCCAGGGCGTGCACCCGGCGCTCGACTTCTCCAACATCACCCCGATCATGCGTGAGGTCGAGCACTGCAACCAGTTGCCGGTTCACCCGCGTCACCCCTATGTCGGCGATCTGGTGTTCACGGCCTTCTCAGGCTCTCACCAGGATGCCATCAAGAAGGGCATGAACGCGCGCCGCGATAACCCGGATGCGGTATGGGAAGTGCCTTATCTGCCGATCGATCCGATGGACGTTGGCCGCAGCTACGAGGCAGTGATCCGCGTCAACAGCCAGTCAGGCAAGGGCGGTATCTCTTACCTGCTCGAGCAGGAGCACGGCATCGAGCTGCCGCGCCGCCTGTCCATCGAATTCAGTCAGGTCGTGCAGGAAGTGGCCGATCGTACCGGCCGCGAAATCACCTCAAAAATGATCTACCAGGCCTTCAGCGACGAATACCTGGACAAGGCCGCCCCCTATGGTCTGATCAACCATCGTCTGTCTTCAGAACCGGACAGCCCGCGGGTACACCTCGAGGCGCTGATCGAGCACAAGGGCGAGCGCGAGACTATCCGCGGTGAAGGCAACGGGCCCTTGGCCGCCTTCATCAAGGCGCTGGTGGCTCACGGTGTGGATGCCGAGATCATTGACTATCACGAGCATTCCCGCGGGCAGGGCGCCGATGCCGAGGCCATTGCTTACGTCGAGGTGCGTGTCGGCGAGAAGGCGATCTTCGGCGTGGGGATTGACGAGAGCATCACCGCCGCGTCCATGAAGGGTGTGATCGGCGCACTCAACCGCCACCTGGCCGACGAGCCGGTAGCGGCCAACGTCACGGCGGACAGCCTGGCGGCGGCGAAGTGATCGGTATGACGCGATAATGTGATGGCAAACCAGCGCCCCCGCGACCGAATGGTCGCGGGGGCGTTTCGTTGGGCGGCTGAAGCTGGTCGAGCAGAGGCTTGGCGCCGTGATGCCTGGTGAATCTGCCTTGAATCGCTAGAGCGGCGTCTTGCTGGCGGCGCCGGGCACTTCACGCACCAGTCGCGGCATCAAGAACCCGGGCAGCCGATCTCGCAGCGCCTCCACCAGCGAGCGCGCTTCCTCATCGGCCACGTCGAAATGGGCGGCACCGCTCACCGGGTCGAGCACATGCAGGTAGTAGGGCAGTACCCCGGTCTCGAAGAGTCGCTCTGAAAGTGCGGCCAGGGCCGCCACGCTGTCGTTGACGCCGCGCAGCAGCACGCTCTGGTTGAGCAGGGTGACGCCTGACGCCGTGAGTCGCTTACAGGCCGCCGCCACGTGCTCGTCGATTTCCTGGGCATGGTTGGCGTGCAGCACCACCACCTTCTGCAGTCGCGTGCTGCCCAGCCAGTCGAGCAGTGCTTCGTCGATGCGGGCTGGAATCACCACCGGCAGCCGCGTGTGGATGCGCAGCCGCTTGAGGTGAGGAATCTCCTCGAGGCGTGCGACCAGCCAGGCGAGCTGGCGATCACTCGCCGCCAGCGGATCGCCGCCGGAGAGAATCACCTCATGAATCGAGGCATCCTCGCGCAGGTAATCGAGGGTTGCCTGCCACTGGGCCCTGGAGGGCGAGTTCTCCTGATAGGGGAAGTGGCGGCGGAAACAGTAGCGGCAGTTGATGGCACAGGTCGGGCTCGCGATCAGAAGCACACGGCCGGCGTACTTGTGAATCAGCCCCCGGCGCGGGGTGTGGTCGGCTTCCTCGAGCGGGTCGGCGATGAAGCCGTCTACGGCATCGGTTTCGGCGACCAGCGGCAGTACCTGGCGCAGCAGCGGATCGTCCGGGTCGCCCGGGCGGATGCGGGAGAGGTAGGCCTCGGGTACGCGCACCTCGAACAGGGCATGGCCGTCTCGCGCACCGGGCAGGGCCTCGTCGCCAAGCCCCAGGCGGCGGCACAGTTCGGCGGGGTCGCGGACCACGTCAGCCAGCTGACGCTGCCAGGCCGGCGAGGTGGATGTAGGGGACGACGAGGCAAGGTCGCTTGCAATCTGCACATTGGCAGGGCTTCGGGTTATCATGCGCACACACTATCAGAGGGCGAGGGCTTGGGCCCGCGTCACATTTTCGATTCACGTCCGGCAAATGGCCGGCGTGACCAACAATTATCGGTGAGGAATCATGGCGAGCTATTCTACCAACGAATTCAAGGGCGGTCTGAAGGTGATGCTCGATGGCGACCCCTGCGCGATCGTTGAGAACGACTTCGTCAAGCCGGGCAAGGGCCAGGCCTTCAACCGGGTCAAACTACGCAACCTGATGACCGGTCGTGTCTGGGAGCGCACCTTCAAGTCTGGCGATTCCCTTGAAGCCGCTGACGTCCTCGAGCTGGAAATGGAATACCTCTATTCCGACGGCGACATGTGGTACTTCATGAAGACCGATGGCTCCTTCGAGCAGTACGCGGTCGAGAAGCGCGCCCTGGCCGAGACCGAGAAGTGGCTCAAGGAGCAGGTGCCCTACACCGTGACGTTGTGGAACGACAACGCCATCACCGTCACCGCGCCGAATTTCATCGAGCTTGAAGTCACCGAGACCGACCCCGGCCTCAAGGGCGACACTGCGCAGGGCGGCTCCAAGCCGGCGACGCTGTCCTCCGGCGCCGTGGTGCGCGTGCCGCTGTTCATCAATGAGGGCGAGGTGCTCAAGATCGATACGCGCTCCGGCGACTACGTCTCCCGCGCCTGAGCCGGTCGCGAATCCACCCTGTTTATTCAGACCTGTTTATTTAGGACTGCTTATTCAGACTTATGGATTAAGCTCCATGAAGGCCACGCCGATACGGCGTGGCCTTCGTGTTTTCCGAGCAGAAGTTGAGTAGAAGTGGAGCTCAGCTTGAGTACCGTTTTAGGAGAGTTTTATGGCAACCGATTGGCGCCCCTCGGCCGAGATCGCGACCCTGCGCGAGCGTGCCCGGCTGCTTGGTAAGGTGCGAGCCTTCTTCGCGGCACGCGACGTGCTCGAGATCGACACGCCGGTGCTCGGTCATGGCGGCAGCACCGATGTGCATCTCGACTCCCTGTCCTGCGAGGCGACGACGCCCTCAGGCCGAGAGCGACTGTGGTTGCAGACTTCGCCGGAATTCCACATGAAACGCTTGTTGGCGGCCGGCAGCGGGCCCATCTTCCAGCTCGCCCGCAGCTTTCGCGACGGCGAGGTGGGCACGCGCCACAACCTCGAATTTACCATGCTCGAGTGGTATCGCCCGGGCTTCACACTTGCCGCTTTGATCGACGAGACCGATGCTCTGATTCGCGACGTGTTGCCCCATAATCCCGGCCCGCAGCGCCGGTACCGCTACCGCGATCTCTTCCGCGAAGGCCTCGCCATCGACCCCTTCACGGAAGACCTCGATGCACTGCGCAGTCTGGCCAGTACGCAAGGCGGGCTCGACATGGCCGATGCGCAGAGAGATGACTGCCTGGATCTGCTGATGAGCCTTGCCATCGAGCCGACCCTTGGCCGCGAAGGGCCGGACGTGGTGGTCGACTACCCGGCCAGCCAGGCCGCGCTGGCCAGGCGCCACCAGGACCCGGAGGACGGCGCCTGGGTGGCCTCGCGTTTCGAGGTCTATCTCGATGGGCTGGAACTCGCCAACGGATATGACGAGCTGACCGACGCCTGCGAACAACAGGCACGTTTCCTCGAGGACAATATCGCCCGCCGGGCGCTTGGCAAGCCAGAAGTGGATGTTGACGAGCGTCTGCTGGCGGCGCTTCGCTCAGGCATGCCCTCGGGCAGTGGAGTGGCTCTGGGTCTCGACCGGCTGCTTCAACTGGCGCTTGGCAAGGGTAGCGTCGCCGAGGTGATGGCCTTCGCCACCCCGCGAGCATGAAGGCCGATGTTACCGGTAACCAATGTAACGGGTAGGTCACCTGATTCAGAGAGGATATTTTGCCTAAAGGTTATTAAAGTGATCATGGCAGAGGGGTAAGGGGGGCAGTATAGGGAACCGGTTGGCTTACCCTGGACCGCAAGCGACGCCCGGGCAGCTCGGGATAATGGAAGTTCCTGGTAGCTCCTGATAGCATGCTAACTAATTCTACCTTATTTGAATGCGTCAACCCGGCGCGTACTCCCCACCGCATCTTATAGAGGACGACAGGATGACGACCTCGTCTGGCGATATGCCGCTTGCCTCGAGCGACGGCCCCGCATCGCGGCTCGCGCTAAGTCGCCGTAGCCTGCTCAAGCATTCCCTGGGCGTCGGCGCCATTCCCTTGATGCCCGGCCTGGCGCTGGCTCAGCAGGGGAATGAGGCGGATGCCCCCTTTGAACGTTTCATGCGCTTGTCGCGCCAACTGACCACGCGAGCTGGTCTCGATGAAGAGCAGGGCAAACGGCTCTTCGAGGTGCTGTCGCGTCACTGGGTCACACTCGATGACGATCTCGCTTACCTGGATGAGGCCTTTCAGGCAGACACGGTCAGCCTGACAACGGCGCATCGCAGCGTGGCCAATCGTTTGCTGTCGGCGTGGTACACGGGCGTGGTCGGCAAGATGCCGAAGGCCGAATTGGTCACCTACCAGCAGTCGCTGATGTTTGATGCCGTCTCCGATGTGTTGGTGATTCGCAGTTACTGCCCGAATCGGCCGGGTTATTGGGCCGAGGAGCCGCCGGCTGCCGATCCGACCGCCATATCGACCACCACCAAGCAGGGAGCCTGAGCATGGCTGAAACAGCATCCGCCGATGTCGTCGTGATCGGTTCTGGCGTGGCCGGAGCGCTGATTGCCCACCGCATGGCCGAGGCCGGCAAATCAGTGATCATGCTCGAGGCGGGGCCGCGCATGCCGCGCTGGCAGATCGTCGAGCGCTTTCGCAACCAGCCCAACAAGATGGACTTCATGGCGCCGTATCCGTCCAGTGATTATGCGCCGCATCCGATGGCGAGCCCCGATAACGGCTACCTGGTGCAGAAGGGCGAGCAGGCCTACGACGCTCAGTACATCCGCGCTGTCGGCGGTACGACCTGGCACTGGGCTGCGGCGGCCTGGCGCTTTTTACCAAGCGACCTGAAGCTCAAGAGCCTGTATGGCGTGGGCCGCGACTGGCCAATCGACTACGCCACCCTGGAACCCTATTACCAGCGCGCTGAGGAAGCGCTGGGTGTCTGGGGGCCCAACGATATTGATCTGGGCTCGCCGCGCAGCGCTCCTTACCCGATGGAACCGCTGCCGCTGTCCTACAACGATCAGCGGGTTTCCGAAGTGCTCAATGGCAATGGCTTTAACATGGTCACCGAGCCGGTGGCGCGCAACAGCCGACCCTACGACGGCAGGCCGACCTGCTGTGGCAACAACAACTGCATGCCCATCTGTCCGATCGGAGCCATGTACAACGGCATCTTCCACGTCGAAAAGGCCGAGCGTGCCGGGGCCCAGTTGATCGATCAGGCGGTGGTGCATCGTATCGAGGCGGGCGATAACGGCCGCATCACAGCGGTGCATTACAAGGACCCGCAGGGCGACGAGCACCGCGTAGAAGGGCGCGAGTTCGTGCTGGCCGCCAACGGCATCGAGATTCCCAAGCTGATGCTGATCTCGACCAGCGCGGCCTACCCGGATGGCATCGGCAATTCTTCCGGCATGGTCGGCCGCAACCTGATGGACCATCCGGGAACTGGGGTGCGTTTCTTCGCCAACGAGAAGCTGTGGGCCGGCCGGGGGCCCCAGGAAATGACCTCGATCGTCAGCTGGCGCGACGGCGATTTCCGCAGTGACTTCGCCGCCAAGAAACTGCATATGTCGAACATCTCGCGCACGACGCCGATGACCAACGAGATCCTCGCCGAGGATACCCTGCGTCTGGGGCCGGAACTGGACCAGGAGATTCGCGACCGGGCCTCGCGCTACGTGCAGTTCGACAGCTTTCATGAATTGCTGCCGCATCCCGAAAATCGCATTGTGCCGAGCAGCGAGAAGGATGCGTTGGGTATTCCCAAGCCGGAATTCCACTACGCCATCGATGATTACGTGAAGCGCAGCGCGGCGCATACCCGCGAGCAGTACGCCCGCATTGCCGAACTAATGGGTGGCACCGATGTGCAGTTTCGCGACGACTATTCGAACAACCAGCACATCTGCGGCACCGTGCTGATGGGTGACGACCCCACGGATTCGGTGGTCGACGGTGACTGCCGTTGCCACGATCACGAGAACCTGTCGATCGCCAGCAGCGGCACCATGCCGACGGTGGGCTCGGTGAACTGCACCCTGACCATCGCCGCGCTGGCTCTGCGCATCGCCGACCGTCTGCAAGGGGAGGTATGACATGACGCGCTTTGCTAAATGGAGCTCCGTCCTGCCAACCCTGGCACTGGCGGCAACGACGGCTTACGCCCAGCAGCCGGTCGATGACGCTCAGGTCGAAAAAGGCGCCTATCTTGCCAAGGCCGGTGACTGCACGGCCTGCCACACGGCCCCAGAGGGCGAGCCTTTCGCGGGTGGCCTGCCGATGTCGACCCCGGTCGGCACCATCTATTCGACCAACATCACGCCGGACAAAGAGACCGGCATCGGCCGCTATACGGTCGAAGACTTCGCCAACGCCCTGCGTAACGGCGAGGCAAGGGACGGGCATCAGCTGTATCCGGCCATGCCCTATCCGTCCTTTTCGACCCTCACCGATGAGGATGTCGAGGCGCTGTATGCCTATTTCCAGCATGGCGTCGAGCCGGTGGCGAAAGAGAATCGTGACAGCGACATCTCTTGGCCGCTGAACATGCGCTGGCCGCTGAACATCTGGGCCTGGGTGTTTGCTCCGGACGAGGTCGGCTTCACGCCGGATGCCTCGCAGAGCGATGAGTGGAACCGCGGGGCCTATCTGGTCGAGGGGCTGGGGCACTGCGGCACCTGCCATACCCCGCGCGGTATCGCCTTCCAGGAGAAAGGATATGAGGCCGGGGATGAGGACTATCTCGCCGGCGCTGAGCTGGATGGCTGGTATGCCTTCAACATCACCAGCGACGAGGACCACGGGGTGGGTGACTGGAGCGACGAGCAACTGGTCACCTATCTCGAGTCTGGCAGTGTGCCCGGTAAAGCCCAGGCGGCCGGGCCGATGGGGGAAGCGATCGAGCACAGCCTGCGGTTCCTGAAGCGCGACGATTTGCAGGCCATCGCGACCTACCTCAAGTCAGTGCCGGCGGTCAGCGAGGCGGGGCCGAGTCGCTTTAC
Source organism: Onishia taeanensis (assembly GCF_003268885.1). Lineage (GTDB taxonomy): Bacteria > Pseudomonadota > Gammaproteobacteria > Pseudomonadales > Halomonadaceae > Onishia > Onishia taeanensis_A. Next base: position 166,728 of record NZ_QLSX01000004.1, on the reverse strand, counting down.
GCAGGGGCAGCCGGCCGATGACGTCGCCAGGCTGCGCGGTGTTGATCTTACCGAGGATGCCCCGCAGGACCAGGGGGCGCGGCTCTACCTGGGGGCCTGCGCAAGCTGTCACGGGGCGTCTGGGCAGGGGTCCCAGGATGGGCATTATCCGCCGCTGATCAACAACAGCGTCATGGGTAGTACGCATCTGGGCAACCTGACCCAGGTGGTCCTGCACGGCATCCAGCGCGAGACCAACGACGGTGAATTGCTGATGCCGGCGCTGGATCAGGACATCAGCAATGATGAGGCGGCAAGCCTGATGGCGTACCTGGTAGAGCAGTTCGGTTATCCGGATGCCGAGGCGCCGTCGGCTGAGCGGATCGCTGAGTTGCGTGAGGCAGAGCACTAGGCGCCTGGCCCTCGCCACGACGATAGCGGCTGATACGACAACGCCCCCGCCGGTTCGGCCATACCGAATCTGCGGGGGCGTTTTTGATGGTTCATCACCGTTTGCCGGGGCGCTGCCGGCGGTCTACTCGGGACGCGCCTTCAGGATGTCTGAGGCGCGTGATGGGGAATCTCGCCGAGGCGTTCGCCCATGCGCACGCTGGCATCGAGCTCGGCGGCATCAAAGCTGGCCTCGTGGCCAAAGCACATCACGACCGTCGAGCCTAGCTTGAAGCGTCCCATCTCGGCGCCTTTTTCCAGGGTGATCGGTTCATCGAAGCGAATGCTCTGCACCTGGTCACTCAGCGGAGTAATCTGGCCGGCCCATACCGTCTCGATGGCGGCGACGATCATGGCACCCACCAGCACCATGGCCAGCGGCCCCTCTTCGGTATCGAAGATGCACACCAGCCGTTCGTTGCGGGCGAACAGTCCCGGCACATGATCGGCGGTGGCCTGATTGACCGAGAAAATACGCCCCGGCACATAGACCATCTCCTTGAGGGTGCCGGTCAGCGGCATGTGCACGCGATGGTAGTCGCTGGGCGACAGGTAGACGGTGGCGAAGCTGCCCTGACGGAAGGGTGCGGCCCGGTGCGTGTCGCCGCCCAGCAGGCTGGTCAGCGAGTAGGCCTGACTCTTGGCCTGGATCTGGGTGCCATGATGGGTGCGTCCGAACTGTGACAGGGTGCCGTCGGCGGGCGAGACCAGTCCTTCGGCGACGGGGCGTGCTCCCTTGCGCAGTGCGCGGGTGAAGAAGTCGTTGAAGCAAGCGTAGGCGGTCGGGTCCGGCTCGGCCGCCTCGTCCATGTCGACCTTGAAGCGCTTGATGAAGGCGCGGATCAGGGCATTCTTCAGCCAGCTCAGGCGAGTCTCGGCAAACCAGCCCACCGTCCGAGAGATCAGGTGGTGGGGCAGGGGATACTGGATCAGGGCAAACAGCTTGTCGCGTGTCACGTAGGGTGTCCGTTGGTGTTCGATGAGGCGTCGATCATGGCTCGACCGGTGCTCGAAGTGTGTCGATCAGTGCTCGATCGGCGTGTCGTCGCGGTTTCCCCAGTCCTTCCAGGACCCGGGGTAGGCGCGCATCTTGGTGAAGCCCAGCGCCTTGCCGGCAAGCCAGGTCAGGCCGCTGCGGTGGTGGCTCTGGCAGTGGGTGGCAATTTCCATGTCAGGGGTCAGGCCCAGGGCGTCGAGCTCGGTGACGAGTTCGGCATAGTCGCGGATGCGAAGGGCGTTGTCGCGATCCATGACGTCGAGCCAGTCCAGATTGACCGCGCCAGGAATATGGCCCAGATGCTTGTTCTGGCCCTTCTCGCCGTCATATTCGGCGCGCGAACGGGCATCCCAGACGGCGAAGTTTTTGTCGCTCAGGCGCTCCTGAATCGTCTCGGCGTCGATGCTCACCTCGGGGTGCAGTATCTCGGCCTCGTAGTGGCTGAGCACAGGCTCGTGAGGCTGGATCTCGGTGGCGAGCTCTTGCTGGCGCCAGGCGTGGATGCCGCCGTTGAGATAGGAGTAGCGGTTGTGGCCGATCAGCTCCAGGGTCCACAGCAGGCGCCCGGCCCAGCCGCCGCCCTCGTCGTCATAGGCCACCACATGGGTGTCGCGATCCAGCCCCAGCGAGGAGAACAGCGCCGAGAGCTGCTCGACGCTTGGCGTGTCGTTGGGCACGTCACCGCTGCCGAGCAGCAGATGTTTGTAATCGAGGAAGACCGCGCCGGGCACGTGGCCTTCCAGGTAGCTGTCAGCCTTCGCCGGGACATCGATGATCAATAAATCCGGGTGGCCAAGCCGCGCCTCGAGTTGCTCGGGTTCGACGATCAACGGCAGCAGGTTGTCTTCGGAACTCATGGGTCACGCCTCGTGGTGAATTAGGGAATGCCAGGATCATGTCACAGCCGCCGGGCCGGTTTCTAATGCTCGGTAGCCGGTTATTCGGGAGCCTAGCGTGTTGATTCAGTGGCCAGGGGTGTTGAGGCTTTCGAGGATGCGCCGGTAGCTGTCGAAGCGAGCCGCCTCGATATCGCCGCGCTCCACGGCGGCCAGCAGGGCACAGCCGGGCTCCTGGCGATGGCGACAGTCACGAAAGCGGCAGTGGCCGAGATGGTCGCGAAACTCGATAAAGCCCTGAGTGACTTCGTCTTCGGTCAGGTGGCCCAGGCCGAACTCGCGAATGCCCGGCGAGTCGATCAGCTCACCGCCGTCATCCGCGACAGGCGAGGGCAGCCGGTAAAGGCGGGCGGTGGTGGTCGTGTGGGTGCCCTTGCGGGAATCCTCGGAGAGCGCGCCGATGCGCAGCGCTTCATCGGGTAACAGGCGGTCGATAAGCGAGGACTTACCCACCCCGCTCTGGCCGACGAACACTGAGGTTCGCTCGGTCAGGCGGGCGTGCAGGGCATCCAGGCCGTCCGGGCGCTGGGTAGTCGCCTCGACTACCGGATAGCCCAGCGCTTCATAGCGGTCAAGCAGTGCCTTGAGCTCACCGCCATCGTCGGGCAGCAGGTCGATCTTGTTGAGCACCAGCACAGGCGCAATGCCGGTGGCCTCGGCGGCCACCAGGTAGCGATCGATCAGGTTGGCATGCGGAGCCGGCTCGACGGCGAAGACGATCAGGATCTGGTCGATATTGGCCGCCACCGGCTTGAGCTGACCACGGGCATCGGGGCGTTCGAGTACGTTGTCGCGCTCACCCCGCGCCACCACGACGCCGCTGCCTTCTTCCCCCAGGCGCCATACCACCCGGTCGCCGGTGACCAGGCTCTCGAGGTTGGCGCGCAGGTGGCAGCGGTAGTGGGTGCCATCTTCGCTTGCGGCGACGGCCAGGCTGCGGCCGAAGTGTGCGATCACCCGACCCTCGCGTTCGGGGCCGTACTCGCCGGCGCCGAGGGCGGCGTCGTCATCGACGTCGTGGCGGCTCGCACGCTTGGTGCGCTCGGCCTGGATCTTCTCGATGCGCCAGCGCTGCTGGCGGGTTAACTTGCGTTTGCTCATGCGGGCCCAAGGGTCTGTACAATGGCCTTCATTGTAACCACCCAGGAGACACCCCACCATGGCCGATGAGCAAGGCGCGCCGCGTAATGACCGTTTGATCTGGATCGATCTGGAAATGACCGGTCTGGACCCTAATCGCGAGCGCATCATCGAGATCGCCACCCTGATCACCGACAGCGAGCTGAACCTGATCGCGGAAGGCCCGGCGCTGGCTGTTCATCAGTCTGACGCCCTGTTGAATGGCATGGATGATTGGAACCAGAAGACCCATGGCGATTCGGGGTTGATCGAGCGCGTCAGGAAAAGCTCCATCGACACCGCCGCCGCCGAGCGCCAGACCCTCGAATTCCTGGCCGCTCACGTGGTGCCGGGCACTTCGCCGATGTGTGGCAACAGCGTGCACCAGGACCGGCGCTTCCTGGAGCGCGAGATGCCCGAGCTGCTGGCCTTCTTCCACTATCGCAACATCGATCCCTCGACCCTCAAGGAACTGGCCAAGCGCTGGAACCCGGGCGCTCTTGCGGGGTTCGAGAAGAAGGGCACTCACCAGGCACTGGATGACATTCGCGAATCCGTCGCCGAGCTTGCCCACTATCGCCGGACCTTCCTGCAGCCGCCGAACCTGGTGCGGGACGAGGAAGAGTAACCGGCAGGCAAAAAAGGTTTGGTAAGAGGTCGCAGGCAAGCAGAAACTCAGCGTCGCCGATAGGGCGGCGCCAGCGAGGCGCCTGTGACTAGAGAATCCGCTGGGCGCGTTTGTCACGCTGGCGTTCAAGCGCCCAGCGCACATGCTCGCGCACCAGATCTGAGGGGTAGGCCAGCCGCGCCTTGAGCGCGGCCTCCACGGTCTCGCTCCAGGGCGCGTTGCCAAGCCCCACTGCCAGGTTGCGCAGCCAGCGCTCGTAGCCGATGCGCCGAATCGCACTGCCCGCGGTCTTGTCCAGGAACTCTTCTTCACTCCAGGCGAACAGCCGAGTCAGTGCGATGCGGTCTAGGTCATGGCGGGGCGCGAAGTCCTCTTCCTGACTGGCCCGGGTGAAGCGGGTGAAGGGGCAGACCAGCTGGCAGTCGTCGCAGCCGTAGACTCGATTGCCCATCGCCTCCCGGTATTGCTCGGGAATGGCACCGTGCAGCTCAATGGTCAGGTAGGAAATGCAGCGCCTGGAGTCGACGACCTTGTCGTCGACGATGGCCCCGGTGGGGCAGGCGGTGCGGCAGGATGAGCACTTGCCGCAGTGCTCGGTCTCGAAGGGCGCATCAACCGGCAGCGGCAGGTCGGTGTAGAGCTCACCGAGGAAAAACAGCGAGCCCGCCTGTGGGTTGAGCAGCATGGCGTTCTTGCCGAACCAGCCGAGCCCGGCCTTCTGTGCCAGGGCCCGCTCCATCACCGGTGCCGAATCGACGAAGGCTCGGTAACCGAAGGCTCCCACCTCGGCCTCGATGCGCTTGGCAAGGGTGGCCAGGCGCTTTCTGATCAGCTTGTGATAGTCACGGCCCAGTGCGTAGCGCGAGACATAGGCGATGTCTGGCTTGCCCAGCACCTTGGTGGTCTCGACCTCCGGGGGCAGGTAGTCCATGCGTGCGCTGATTACGCGCAGCGTTCCGGGCACTAGCTCTTCCGGGCGGGTGCGCTTGGTGCCGTGCTTCTCCATGAAGCCCATCTCGCCATGATATCCCGCCGCCAGCCAGCGCTCGAGATAGCGCTCGTGGCTGGAGAGGTCCGTGTCGGTGATGCCGAGTTCCTGAAAGCCCAGTTCGCGCCCCCAGACCTTGATCTTGGCAGCGAGTGCGGCCAGGTCGGCATCGGATAGCGCTTTTGCGCCAGATGACGCTTGTTGGGCTGATGGCGCTTGTTGGGAGGCAGTGGTCGACATGTGGCGTGGGTCACGGCTAGACGAGTGGCTGAATCGGGGCTAATCGGGAGCTGAGCCGGCGGAAAAGCGTGGCGACTAAGGTTGGCTTGAGTAGCTGCTTAAGTTCCGATGGGGCGACAGGCGCCCACACCCTACACTAGTCTCTGGAAGTCGTCATTGAGGAGCCAAGCATGCAGAACGAGGCAGGACGCCCGCTCTATCGAGCCGCTCAGGTAAGGGAGCTGGACAAGCGCACTATCGCCGCGGGCATAAAGGGGTTTGCGCTGATGCAGCGTGCCGCCATGGCGGCCTATCGTGGGCTGCGCCAGCGCTGGCCGGCGGTCAGGCATTTGAGCGTGCTGTGCGGCGCCGGCAACAACGCCGGTGACGGCTATGTGATCGCCGCCCTGGCGGCCCTCGATGGCCTCGAGGTGCAACTCTATAGTCTTCGCGATCCTGGGTCGCTCGAGGGTGATGCCGGCCGGGCGGTGGAGATGGCCCGCCAGGCGGGCGTCGGCATCAGCCCCTGGCAGCCCCAGGCCGCGCTCGACGGCGAGCTGATCGTCGATGCGCTGCTGGGCACAGGGCTTGCCGGCGAGGTGCGTGAGCCCTTTGCTTCGGCAATCGACGCGATCAATGCTAGCGCGCGACCGGTTTTATCGGTGGATATTCCCTCAGGGCTCTCGGCGGACACGGGGGCGGCGATGGGCTCGGCGGTGCGGGCTCATCTGACTATCACCTTTATCGCCGATAAGCTCGGTTTACAGACCGGTGCCGGTCCGGCCTGCTGCGGCGAGGTGCAGTTCGAGTCGCTGGGCGTCGCGTCACTTGATCATGACGATATCGAACCGGCGGCCTGGCGGCTGGGTGCTGAGACAGCCCTGCCGCCTCGTGCCCAGGATAGCCACAAGGGTGACTTCGGCCATGTGCTGGTGATCGGCGGCGCGCCGGGTTTTGGCGGGGCCGCGCTGCTTGCGAGTCAAACCGCGGCACGATTGGGTGCCGGCAAGGTGAGCCTGGCTACTGCCCCTGAACACGTCACGGCGAGCCTTGTGCGCTGTCCGGAGGTGATGGTGCATGGCGTACACAGCGCCAACGATCTGGGCAGGCTGTTGAGCGCTGCGACGGTGTTGGTCGTGGGTCCTGGGCTGGGGGTTGGTGCCTGGGGTCAGGCCATGCTGCGGGTGGCGCTGGACGCTGGCAAGCCGCTGGTGGTGGATGCCGACGCCCTGACCCTGCTGGTCAGCCTCTGGCCTTCGCTCAGGCGAGAGGACTGGCTGCTGACACCGCATCCCGGCGAGGCGGCGAGGCTGCTTGCCAGCAGCGGGGCAGAGATTCAGGCCGACCGTCCGGCGGCGGCAAGGGCCTTGGTCGATCGCTATGGTGGTGCGGTGGTGCTCAAGGGCTCCGGCAGCTTGATCGCCGATGGCAAGGGCCTGGCGGTGTGCCCCTTTGGCAACCCTGGCATGGCCAGTGGCGGCATGGGGGATGCCCTATCCGGCATGCTGGGGGCCTTGATCGCCCAGGGGCTCACCCTGTCGGCGGCCGCTCGGCTTGGCGTAGTGCTGCACGCGCGAGCGGCGGATCAGGCCGCGGCGGCCGGCGGGGAGCGTGGTTTGCTGGCCGGTGATCTGGCATCCTATGCGCGACGATTGATCAATGGCAGGACAAACGATGCGCGTGATACTTCCGGATGAACAGACTCAGGTCGCCTTCGGCGAGGCTCTTGGGCTAGCCCTCAAGGGCCGCGGGCAGGTCCATCTGGAAGGTGAACTGGGTGCCGGCAAGACCACCTTGACTCGCGGTGTGCTGCGCGCGTATGGGCACAAGGGTGCGGTCAAGAGCCCGACCTACACGCTGGTCGAACCTTATGAGCTCGGCGACGTCCATATTCAACACTTTGACCTTTATCGGCTGGGCGATCCCGAGGAGCTCGAGTTCACGGGGGCCCGGGACCTCTTGGGCGATGACCAGTTGAGCCTGATCGAGTGGCCGAGCCGGGGTGCCGGCTGGCTGCCGGTGCCGGATCTGCGTGTCTGTCTCGAGGTGTTGCCCTCCGGGCGCAGTGCCTTGCTCGATGCCGACAGCGAGTGGGGGCGGGTGGTGCTTGCGCGGCTCGCCGACTGGCCCCCCAATAAGGATGTTTCGACGACACCATGAATGTGATTGCTACCCTTTCAGGCGTCGGGCGGCGCTACCTCAAGCGTTTGGCCAGCACCGCGCTGCTGCTGGCAGTAACCTGGTGCGCCCTGACGGGGCCTGCCTTGGCCGCTGACGTCGACAACATGCGTCTGTGGGCGGCACCCGACCATGCCAGACTGGTGTTCGACCTGTCCTCGCCGGTCGATGCGGACGTTTTTACCCTAGAAAACCCTGACCGGCTGGTGATCGATCTCGCGGACAGCAAACTGCAGGCCGATAGTGCGACCCTGAACCTCGACGGTAGTGCCATCACCGCGGTGCGCACGGGCGTTCGAGCCGGCAACGATCTGCGGGTGGTGCTGGACCTCGAGCGCCGCGTCGAGCCACGCCACTTTTCCCTGAGTCCCAATGATCAGTATGGCCACCGTCTGGTGGTGGATCTCGAATACCCGGGCGAAAGCGCCGTCAAAGACCCGATCGAGGACATGATCCGCGCTCAGGAGCAGAACGCCCAGCCGGCCCAGGCGACCAGCCAGGCCAGTGCAGCGCCGCATCCCAAGCGCGACATCATCATCGCGGTGGATGCCGGCCACGGTGGGGAAGACCCGGGGGCCATTGGCAGCCGCGGTACACGCGAGAAAGATGTGGTGCTGGATATCGCCCGCTCCCTGAAGCGCATCATCGATGCCGCGCCGGGCTTTCGTGCGGTGATGATCCGTGACAGCGACTACTATGTCGGGCTCAGAGAGCGGACCCGCATCGCCCGCGAACAGAAGGCCGACTTCTTCGTCTCGATCCATGCCGATGCCTTCTCGAGTGCGAGGCCCAAGGGCAGCTCGGTATTTGCGCTGTCCCAGCGCGGCGCCACCTCGGAGACCGCCAAATGGCTCGCCAACAGCGAGAACCGCGCCGACTTGATCGGCGGGGTCGACGGCAACTTATCGTTGCGCGACAAGGATGAAGTGCTGCGTGGCGTGCTGCTGGACCTGACCATGACGGCGACCCTCAATGACTCCCTGGCCATCGGCGGGCAGGTGCTCGATCGCCTCAAGCAGGTCAATCCGCTGCACAAGCCTCGGGTCGAACAGGCGGGCTTCGTGGTGTTGAAGTCGCCGGATATTCCCTCGCTGCTGGTCGAGACCGGTTTTATCTCGAACCCTCAGGAAGAGCGCCGCCTGAGTGACCCATCCCACCAGCGCAAGCTGGCCCAGGCCGTCTTCTCCGGCATCGAGGCGCACTTCACCCGCAATCCGCCACCGGGCAGCCTGCTGGCCTGGCAGCGCGATCAGGGACGGGGGCAGGCCAGCAATGAGTACCGCATCCAGCCCGGCGACACCCTCTCCGAAATCGCCGCCCGCCATCAGGTGCCGGTTGCCATGCTCAAGCAGGCCAACCAGATCAACGGTGACGATATCCGAGTGGGCCAGGTGCTGCGTATACCGCGTTCCTGAGGCTCAAGGTGGCCCTTTCCAGATGCTGTAGTTATGTACTGTAGTTACGTACTGTAGTTACGTACTGTCGATATATACTGTAGAGATGCTATGACAGACAGGCATGCCATCCAGGTGCTCGATCCGCGCTTGGCCAACCAGATTTCCGCCGGTGAGGTGGTCGAGCGTCCGGCCTCGGTGATCAAGGAACTCGTCGAGAACGCCATCGATGCCGGCAGCCGGCGCATCGAGCTGGAGCTCGAGGCGGGCGGTGCGCGGCTGATCAAGGTGCGCGACGATGGCTCCGGCATCAGCGAGGATGACCTGCCGCTGGCCTTGGCACGCCATGCGACCAGCAAGATCACCTCGCTCGATGACCTCGAAGGGGTGGCGAGCCTGGGGTTTCGCGGCGAGGCGCTGGCGTCGATCAGCGCGGTGTCACGGCTGGAGCTGACCTCAAACGTTACCGACGACCCGCGAGAGGGCTGGCGGGTGGTGGCCGAGGGGCGGCGCATGGAGCCCCGGGTCACGCCGGCACCGCATCCTCGCGGTACCTCGGTCATCGTGCGCGACCTGTTTTTCAATACCCCGGCGCGACGCAAGTTCCTGCGTACTGAAAAGACCGAGTTCGGTCATGTCGAAGAAGGGTTTCGGCGCCTGGCGCTGTCGCGTTTCGACATCGGCTGGACCCTGCGGCACAACCAGAAGACCCTGCACCAGCTTCGCCCCGGTGATGACGGTGCATCCCGAGAGCGTCGCATCGGCGCGCTGCTCGGCAACAAGTTCCTGGAAAACGCCCTGCATCTGGATATCGAGGCCAGTGGCCTGCGACTGTGGGGCTGGGTAGGGCTACCAACGCATTCTCGCGCCCAGGCCGATCAGCAGTATTTCTTCGTCAATGGCCGGGTGGTCCGCGATCGACTGGTGGCCCACGCGGTTCGTCAGGCCTATCGGGACGTGCTTTTCCACGGCCGTCACCCGGTGTTCGTGCTCTATCTGGAGCTCGACCCTTCGGTGGTCGATGTCAACGTGCATCCCACCAAGCATGAGGTGCGCTTCCGTGATGGCCGCCTGGTGCATGACTTCCTGTTCTCGAGCCTGCATCGGGCGCTTGGCGAGGTGCGCCCCAACAGCGATGCTCCCGGTGCAGATGAAGTGGCGGGTGAGTCAGGCGCTGTGTCTGCGGTCGATGGTGAGGGAGGTGCCCAGGGCGTGTCTCAGTCTGGCTCAGTTGACGGTGGGGCAAGCGAGTCGGGCGATGCCGGTCGCTGGCAGCAGCAGCCGATGGCGCTGCGCCCGTCAAGCGACGAGCGCCACCCCGGCGCCAATAAGGTTCGCGAATTCATGGCCGGCTACCACGCTCTGCACCCGGATCATGAAGAGAGCCTGCTGACCCCACAGACCATGCCGCCCGGAGGCGTGGCCGCCGGCACGGCACTCGCCGAGCGGGAAGAGGTCAGAGCTGCCCGAGAGCCCGCACCACCGATGCCCGAAGACGATGCCACACAAGCGCCGCCCATGGGCTATGCCGTTGCCCAGCTGCACGGTGTCTATATTCTCGCTCAGACCGAGCGGGGCATGGTGGTCGTGGATATGCATGCGGCCCATGAGCGAATCACCTATGAGCGCATGAAGACTCAGGTGCACGGCGATGCCCTCGAGGCGCAGCCGCTGCTGGTGCCGGTGTCGCTGGCGGCGAGCCCTGCCGAGGTGGCCACCGCCGAATCAGAGCGCGAGGCCTTCACTCGCCTGGGGGTCGAGCTCGACGTGGCGGGCCCCGAGACGCTGCTGGTGCGTCAGGTGCCGACCCTGCTCGCCGATGCCGATGTCGAGCCGCTGATTCGTGACATGCTCGGCGACCTCGAACGCTACGGCCGTTCGGATCGTCTCGAGGCCCATATCAACGAGCTGCTCTCGACCATGGCCTGCCATGGCAGCGTGCGTGCCAACCGGCGGCTGTCGATCGCCGAAATGAACGCCCTGCTGCGTGACATGGAGCGTACCGAGCGCAGCGGTCAGTGCAATCATGGTCGCCCGACCTGGTTCGAGATGTCGATGCACGAGCTCGACAAGCGTTTCCTGCGGGGGCAATGATGAACGCCATGACAACGACCGGCGAGGCGGACAACCGCCCGCTGGCGATCCTGCTGATGGGCCCTACCGCCGCCGGCAAGACCGATCTAGCCATGGCACTGCACGAGCGCCTGGGCTGCGAGCTGATCAGCGTCGACTCGGCGATGGTCTACCGCGGTATGGATATTGGCACCGCCAAACCAAGCGCCGAGGAGCTCGCCCGGGCGCCGCACCGGCTGATCGATATCCGCGACCCGGCCGATCCCTATTCGGCGGAGGATTTTCGTCAGGATGCCTTGCGCGAGATGGCAGCCATCAGCGAGACCGGCGGCATTCCGCTGCTGGTCGGCGGCACCATGATGTATTACAAGCACCTCACCGAGGGGGTGGCCAACCTGCCGAGCAGCGATCCCGAGGTGCGCGCCGGCATCGAGGCACTGGCTGCCGAGGGCGGGCTTTCCGCTGTGCATGAGGCGCTAGCCGAGGTCGATCCGGCATCGGCGCAGCGCATCCATGTCAACGATCCCCAGCGGCTGATGCGGGCGCTGGAAGTGCAGCGCATCAGCGGCCGAGCGATGACAGAGCTATGGCGAGAGCAGCGCCGTGAAACCTTTCCCTACCGTACGTTGTCAATCGCCGTGTCACCCAGCGAGCGTGCCGTGCTTCACTGGCGTATCGCCCAGCGCTTCGATGCCATGCTGGCGGGCGATTTCCTCGAAGAAGTCGCCGCCCTGCGTGAGCGTGTCGATCTGCATCCGGGGCTGCCTTCGATGAAGAGCGTCGGTTATCGACAGGCATGGGAGCATCTGGACGGTCACTACGGCCGGGAGGAGTTTCGCGAGCGAGGGGTGATTGCCACCCGTCAGCTGGCCAAGCGCCAGTTGACCTGGCTGCGCCGCTGGCCCGACCTGCATTGGGTCGACAGCCAGGGCGCAGACCCGCTCGAAGAGGTTCTGAATCTCGTGCGCCACTGCGGGACATAGCGTAAGATAGATGGTTGGATTGGTTCGCACTTTTCGAGCCGCACACTATCCGTGCCGAGGAACGGCAAGCACCGTGCCAAAGCCGATAAAAATGACATCAGCTAAGAGACAGATTAGGGAGAGCAAAATGTCCAAGGGGCAATCCCTCCAAGACCCGTACCTGAATATTCTGCGCAAGGAGCGCATTCCGGTATCGATCTTCTTGGTCAACGGTATCAAGTTGCAGGGACAGATCGAGTCCTTCGATCAGTTCGTGATCCTGCTGCGCAATACTGTCAGCCAGATGGTGTACAAGCACGCAATCTCGACGGTCGTGCCGTCGCGCAACGTGCGCCTGCCTGCCCAGGATACTGCGGTGGCCCAGGAAAGCTGATCACGAGGTATTGATTGTTTTTTGAACGTCCCGACGCCGGAGAGACGGCGATCCTCGTCCATGTCGACTTCCAGGACGAGAAGGAGCGCGAAGACCCGGGGGAATTCCTCGAGCTTGTGCGCTCCGCTGGTGCCGAGCCGGCTACCCTGATGCAGGGCAGCCGGAGCCGGCCCGATTCCCGCACATTCATCGGTAGTGGCAAGCTCGAGGAGCTCAAGGAGCTGCGCGAGATTCACCACGCCGAATTGGTGATCTTCAACCACGCCCTGAGTCCTTCCCAGCAGCGCAACGTCGAGCAGGCGTTGAAGTGCCGGGTGCTCGACCGTACCGGGTTGATCCTCGATATCTTCGCCCAGCGTGCGCGGACCCATGAAGGCAAGCTGCAGGTCGAACTGGCCCAGCTCGAGTACATGTCCACGCGCCTGGTGCGCGGCTGGACCCACCTCGAGCGCCAGAAGGGCGGTATCGGTCTGCGCGGGCCGGGTGAAACCCAGCTCGAGACCGACCGTCGTCTGCTGCGCGGGCGTATCAAGTCGATTCATAAACGGCTCGACAAGGTGCGCTCCCAGCGTGAGCAGAATCGTCGTGCGCGCGCCAAGGCGGAGATCCCCAGCGTTTCGCTGGTGGGCTACACCAACGCCGGCAAGTCCACGCTGTTCAACAGCGTGACCGAGGCCAGCGTGTTCGCCGCCGACCAGCTCTTCGCGACGCTTGATCCGACCCTGCGCCGGCTCGAGATCGACGATGTAGGACCGGTGGTGCTGGCCGATACCGTGGGCTTCATCCGCCACCTGCCGCACAAGTTGGTCGAAGCCTTTCGTGCCACCCTGCAGGAGGCCGCCGAGGCCAGCCTGCTGGTGCATGTGATCGATGCCGCCGACCCGGATCGTGAGCTCAACGTGGCCCAGGTCGAAGGCGTGCTAGAGGAAATCGGTGCCGATGAGGTGCCGTGCCTGAGGGTGATGAACAAGATCGACCTGTTCGACAGTGCGCCACGCATCGAACGTGACGGCGAGGGTCGCCCCATGTCGGTATGGGTGTCGGCCCAGCAGGGCCTGGGGCTCGATCTTTTGCAGCAGGCGCTTTCCGAGTGCCTCGCCGAGGACGTGCTGGACACCTCTCTGGCGCTGTCGCCCGAGCAGGGCAAGCTGCGTGCCGGCCTGCATGAGCTGGGTGCCGTTCGCGAGGAGCATTTCGATGAGCAGGGTCGCTCGCTGCTCGATATCCGCCTGCCCAGGCGTGAGTTCATGCAGCTGATGGCGCGCCTCGGCGAGAAGGCCGAGACCTACCTGCCTCCCGAAGAGCAGGAAAAACCGGTCTGGGAGCCTTGAGGGTTTTCTGATACCCGTCATTGAGGGCAAGATGGCAGCTTAACGCTGCCGGCGGGATGGCCGGGGCACCGAACAGGACATGACGATCGCATCGCATGTCGGGTCGAGGCGCGAGAGCCTCGACCCTCGACGCAGTCAACGCAGAGTGGAGAATACGTATGGCTTGGAATGAGCCTGGTGGAGGCAAGCAGCATGACCCCTGGAGTGGGGGCGGCCGACGCGGCGGTAATGGCGGCGGCAATAATGGGGGCGGAGGCAACAATCAGGGGCCTCCCGACCTCGATGAAGCCCTGAAGAAATTCCAGGACAAGATCAACAGCCTCCTGGGCGGCCGCGGCAAGCGCAGCGGTGGCGGTGGCAACTCGGGAGGCGGTCGTCGCAACACCTTCGCTCTGCCGGGTCTGTTGATCGTGATCGCGTTGGCCGTGTGGGCAGCCTCCGGGTTCTACCTGGTCGACCAGTCAGAGCGTGGCGTGGTGCTGCGCTTCGGTAAGTTCCAGGAAATCGTCACGCCGGGCCTGCACTGGAATCCGCCGCTGGTGGATGACGTGCGCATGGTCAACGTGACTCGTGTGCGTTCGCTGACGCAGACGCAGTCGATGCTGACGCAGGACGAGAATATCGTTTCCGTCGAGATATCGGCTCAGTACCAGGTCTCCAATCCGCGTGACTTCGTGCTCAATGTCCGCAATCCCGAAGTCAGCCTCGAGAATGCTCTGGACTCCGCCCTGCGTCATGTGGTCGGCGGTACCGAGATGATCGATATCCTGACCTCCGGACGTGAGATCCTCGGCAGTGCGGTAAGCAGCCGTTTGCAGTCCTACCTGGACAGCTATGGCACGGGGCTGCTCTTGCAGACCATCAACATCGAATCGACTGCGCCGCCGGATGCCGTGCAGGACGCCTTCGATGACGTGATTCGTGCTCGTGAGGATCGCCAGCGCACCATCAACGAAGCCATGGCGTATGCCAACGCGATCATTCCCGCGGCTCAGGGTCAGGCACAGCGTCTGCTCGAACAGGGCCAGGGCTATCGCGAATCGGTAGTAGCCGAGGCTCAGGGTAAGGCCAACCGCTTCAACTCGCTGCTGACCCAGTACAAGGGTGCACCGGGCGTGATGCGTGAGCGTCTCTACCTCGACACCATGAGCGACGTCTTGGGCCGTACCGACAAGGTGCTGGTCGATGCCGATTCGAGCCCGATGATGTACCTGCCGCTGGATCAGCTGCGTTCAGGCAGCAAGTCGGGGCAGAACGGCCAGAACAACCAGGATGCCAATGCTCAGAATGTCGACCCTCAGCTGCTGGAGCGCCTGCGTGGCCAGGGCCAGCAGTCCAATCGCAGTTCAAGTTCCAGCAATAGCACCAGCGGTATCCAGAGGGAGGGCCGGTAATGATCAATAATCGCTCCCTGCTGATCGTCGGCGGCCTCGCAGCCGTCGCCTGGTTGGCCAGCAACAGCCTGTACATCGTCGATGAAACCCAGCGCGCGGTGAAGCTGCGCTTCGGTGAGGTCATCGAGGAGAACATTCAGCCTGGCCTTCACGTGAAGATTCCGATTACCCAGACGGTACGGACCTTCGATACCCGTGTGCTGACGCTGGATACCGACGCCAGCCGCTACCTGACACTCGAGCAGAAAGCGGTCATCGTCGACTCCTACGTCAAGTGGCAGGTGGTCAACCCGACCCGCTACTACGAGGCTACCGCCGGGGACGAGATGATGGCCGTACGCCTGATTCAGCCCCGCGTCGACGAGAGCCTGCGTAACGAGTTCGGTCGCCTGAACCTGCAGCAGATCATCTCCGAGCGTCGTGATGACCTGATGACCGCGCCGACCAAGGAACTCGACAACCTGATGCGTGACGAGCTGGGTGTGGCGATTCGCGATATTCGCGTCAAGCGTATCGATCTGCCCGAGGATGTGTCCTCCGCGGTCTACTCGCGGATGCGCTCCGAGCGTGAGCGTCAGGCACGGGAATGGCGCGCGCAGGGCCAGGAAGAGGCCGAGCGTATTCGCGCCAATGCCGATCGTCGCCGCCAGGTGCTGCTGGCGCAGGCTCAGTCGCGCTCCGAGACCCTTCGTGGCGAGGGTGATGCCGAGGCCGCCGCGATCTACTCGGATGCCTACCAGCAGGATGAGGAGTTCTACTCCTTCTGGCGCAGCCTCGATGCCTACCGCGAGAGCTTCAGCAGTGGTGGCAACATGATGGTGCTCGACCCGTCGAGCGACTTCTTCCGCTACCTCAAGAGCCCGTCACCTCAAGGCGGGGAATGATGCTGGTGGCGTGAATCTGCGCCAGCGTGATTCTGCACGAACAGTGCAGTGAGCGGGGCGATCAGCGCCCCGCTCAGGGTTCATCACACAGTCAAACGTGATAGAATCCCTCAACCGGGCGTTGCCCGGTTTTTTTGTGGGCGTTCCCACGGGTCATGCGACTCCGTTTGCTTGGGCCATGCGACCCGAGGGGCGCGGAAGTCGTGGCCTTCTAAAGGCTTCGTGATCCCGGCCGACGCCCGGATAGGCCATTCAACCTTGGCAGGACAGAACATGACCATCGCTGACCGCTGGTTGCTCCCCGACGGCATGGATGAAGTGTTGCCGCCCCAGGCGGCGCGCATGGAAGAGCTTCGTCGGGCGTTGCTCGACCTCTACCATCGCTGGGGGTATGACCAGGTGATGCCGCCCCCCCTCGAGTTTCTCGACTCGTTGCTGACCGGCACCGGCACCGACCTCGACCTGCAGACCTTCAAGCTGACCGACCAGCTCACCGGGCGCATGATGGGCGCCAGTGCCGACGTCACACCTCAGGTGGCGCGCATGGATGCCCACTCATTGAAGCGCCAAGGACCCGTGCGGCTTTGCTACTGCACCAACGTGCTGCGGGCCAAGTCTGACCAGCACCAGGGAAGCCGAAGCCCGGTGCAGGTTGGCGTCGAGCTGTTCGGCCACGCCGGTCTCGAGGCGGACCTGGAAATCCTTCGCCTGGCGCTGGGTAGCGTCAAGGCGGCCGGTGCCGGCGAAGTCCACCTGGCGCTGGGCCATATCGGCCTCTATCGCAGCCTGGTGCAGGCTGCCGAGCTGGAGCATGCCGAGGAGCGCGCGATCTTCGCGGCCCTGGAGCTCAAGTCACCGGGCGAGCTGGCCTCCTGCGTCGAGTCAAGCGTCAAGGATCCGGCGCTTGCCGAGATGTTCCTCGCGCTGGTCGAGCTGCACGGCGGTCGCGAAGTGCTCGACGAGGCGCGAAGCGCTTTCGCCGAGGCGCCGGCGCCTGTCGCTGCTGCCCTGGACCAGCTGTCGGCGCTGTGCGAAGGCGTAGCGGCGGCCGACCCGCAGCTCGATATCTACATCGATCTTGCCGAGCTGCGCGGCTATGAATATCACACCGGCATGATGTTCGCCGCCTATGTGCCGGGCTATGGCCAGGCGCTAGCCAAGGGCGGACGCTATGACGATACTGGGCGGGCCTTCGGGCGTGCTCGCCCGGCCACCGGTTTCTCGATGGACCTCAAACTACTGGCGACCCTGGACGAACAGCAGCCCCCCTGCGACGGTATCTGGGCCCCGGCCGACGATGCCCCGGGCCTGGCCCAGGCCGTGCAAGGCCTGCGTGAGGCCGGCGAGCGCGTGGTGCAGGCCCTGCCAGGCCAGCGCACCGGGCCCGCCGAGCACCGCTGCGATCGCCAGCTGGTGCACATGGGCGATGACTGGCAGGTGTCTCACCTGGCCTGAGGCCGGCGATGAGGCTTCGATTGACGGATTCTTTGATCAAGAGACGAGAGCAATGGGCAAGAACGTAGTCGTACTGGGCACCCAGTGGGGTGACGAAGGCAAGGGCAAGGTCGTCGACCTGCTGACCGAATCGGCCGCTGCGGTGGTGCGTTTCCAAGGCGGGCACAATGCCGGTCATACGCTGGTCATCGACGGTGAAAAAACCGTCCTGCACCTGATTCCGTCCGGTATTCTGCGGGACGACAAGACCTGCGTGATCGGCAACGGCGTGGTGCTGTCGCCGGAGGCGCTGATCAAGGAAATCCGCGAGCTGGAAGCCAAGGGCGTTCCGGTGCGTGAGCGCCTGCGCCTGTCGCCGGCCTGCCCGCTGATCCTGTCCTATCACGTGCGGCTGGACCAGGCGCGCGAGAAGGCGCGCGGCGTGGCCAAGATCGGCACCACTGGTCGCGGGATCGGCCCGGCCTATGAAGATAAGGTCGCTCGTCGCGGCCTGCGCCTTGGGGATCTGCAGCACCGTGAGCGCTTCGCCTCCAAGCTCGGCGAGGTGCTGGACTATCACAATTTCGTGCTGACCAAGTATCACGGTGAAGAGCCGGTCGATTTCCAGCAGGTGCTCGACGAGGCCATGCAGATGGGTGAGGACCTGCGCCCGATGGTCTGCGACACCGTGGGTCTGGTCCACGACTTCCGCAAGGCCGGCGAGAACATTCTCTTCGAGGGGGCTCAGGGCTCGCTGCTGGATATCGACCACGGTACCTATCCGTTCGTGACCAGTTCCAACACCACGGCTGGTGGCACTGCTACCGGCTCCGGCGTTGGCCCGCTGTATCTCGATTATGTGCTGGGCATCACCAAGGCTTACACCACGCGTGTCGGCTCCGGTCCATTCCCCACCGAGCTCTTCGATGATCACGGTCGCCACCTGGCCGAGAAAGGCCACGAGTTCGGCGCGACCACCGGTCGCGCGCGTCGCTGTGGCTGGTTCGATGCCGTGGCCCTGCGCCATGCGGTGCAGATCAATTCGGTCTCTGGCCTGTGTCTGACCAAGCTCGATGTGCTCGACGGTCTGGAGAACATCCGTGTCTGCATCGGCTATCGCAGCAAGGATGGCGACGTGCTGGATACGCCGGTGGACTCCGAAGGGTATGAGGCCATCGAGCCGCTCTACCACGACCTGCCGGGCTGGAGCGAGTCGACCCTGGGCGTCAAGCGCGTCGAGGATCTGCCGGACAATGCCCGTGGCTATATCCGCTTCCTGGAAGAGCAGGTGGGTACGCCCATCGACATCATCTCTACCGGGCCGGATCGCAACGAGACCATTGTCCTGCGTAATCCGTTCGACGCCTGATCGGGCGCGCCCCGCCGGGCGCTGACCGACTGATGACACCCCCGCCGGGCTTCCTGGCGGGGGTGTTTGCGTTTCGGGCGTGCATACCGGATTTGCGTATCAGGTCGGTCAATCGGGCCGGGTTATTCCCCATTCCGGTTTAGGGAGGAGCGGGCCTGTCTCAAATGATAATAATTGTCATTATTGATGCCATCGGTGCCGATCGTGCGTCGATCCGTCGACAAGCCTGCCGGGACCGGGAGGGAGGCTTCACATCGTGCTTATACAGGACTAAAATGGTCCTCAATCCGAGGCTACCTCGCCAGGCAGACCGCCACCGCGCTTTTGCGCTCAAGGAGTGCCGCCATGCTGAAACTGTCCCGTTTGACCGATTACGCCGCCGTTGTCATGGCGCAGATCGCTCGTCATCCGGAGCAGCCGCATGCCGCCGCTGAATTGGCTGAGGCGGTCCAGCTGCCGCACCCTACGGTGAGCAAGACGCTGAAGATGCTGGTTCGTGCAGGGCTGTTGCTGTCTCAGCGCGGCGCGCAGGGCGGCTATCGCCTGGCGCGGCCCGCTTCCCAGATCAGCGCCATCGATATCATCACTGCCATCGAAGGCCCGGTGGCGATGACCGAGTGCAGTCAGGACGACGGCGACTGCGAGCTGGCCGCCACCTGCGGGGTATCCGACAACTGGCAGCGGGTGTCACTTGCCGTGCGCGCCCTGCTCGACAGCGTGACCCTGGCGCATCTGGCCGAAACCACGCCGATCAAGTTGCCGGTCAGGCTTCCCATTCAATCCGTGACCCTGGCCAGCGAGGCCGGTCGCTAACGTAAAACGCCCGGATTCCTCGATTCCAATTGCCCGGGAGGAGACAGACCATGGCAAGTGAAGAAATGGAGCAGCTTGTCCGTCGCGAATATACCCAAGGGTTCGTGACAGACATCGAAAGCGACACGATGCCGCCTGGCCTCGATGAGAACACCATCGCCTTCATCTCGAAGAAGAAGGGCGAGCCCGAGTGGATGCTCGAGTGGCGTCTCAAGGCCTACCATCAGTGGTTGAAGATGACGTCACCCTCCTGGGCGCATCTGGATTATCCTCCCATCGACTACCAGGCGATCTCCTACTACAGCGCGCCTAAGAAGGACGAAGATCGTCCGCAGAGCCTCGACGAGGTCGATCCCAAGCTGCTCGAAACCTACGAGAAGCTGGGCATTCCGCTGCACGAGCGGGCCGCACTGGCGGGCGTCGCCGTGGACGCGGTCTTCGACTCGGTGTCCGTGACCACCACCTTCAAGGACAAGCTGGCC
Organism: Onishia taeanensis; assembly: GCF_003268885.1. Classification (GTDB taxonomy): domain Bacteria; phylum Pseudomonadota; class Gammaproteobacteria; order Pseudomonadales; family Halomonadaceae; genus Onishia; species Onishia taeanensis_A. Next base: position 146,744 of record NZ_QLSX01000004.1, on the reverse strand, counting down.
GAGGCCGGGGTGATCTTCTGCTCGATCTCGGAGGCCATCCGCGATTACCCGGAGCTGATCAAGCAGTACCTGGGCAGCGTGGTGCCAGCTGCAGACAACTACTTCGCGGCGCTCAACTCCGCGGTCTTCACCGACGGTTCCTTCGTCTTCGTGCCGGAAGGCGTGACCTGCCCGATGGAGCTTTCCACCTATTTCCGTATCAACGCCGCCAACACCGGGCAGTTCGAGCGCACCCTGATCATCTGCGAGAAGCAGGCCCAGGTCTCCTATCTCGAGGGCTGCACCGCGCCTCAGCGTGATGAAAACCAGCTGCACGCAGCGGTGGTCGAACTGGTGGCGCTGGAAGATGCCTACATCAAGTACTCCACGGTGCAGAACTGGTACCCGGGCGATGAAGATGGCAAGGGCGGTATCTACAACTTCGTGACCAAGCGCGGTGATTGCCGCGGCGACCGCTCGCGTATCAGTTGGACCCAGGTCGAGACCGGCTCGGCGATCACCTGGAAGTACCCGTCCTGCGTGCTGCGCGGCCGCGACAGCATCGGCGAGTTCTATTCGGTGGCGGTGACCAACGGCCGTCAGCAGGCCGATACCGGCACCAAGATGATTCACATCGGCGAGGGTACCCGCTCCAGCATCATCTCCAAGGGCATTTCCGCCGGGCGCAGCAACCAGTCCTATCGTGGCCTGGTCAAGATCGGCCCACGGGCCAAGGGCGCGCGCAACTTCACCCAGTGTGATTCGCTGCTGATCGGCGATCAGTGTGGCGCTCACACCTTCCCCTATCAGGAAATTGGCAACAGCACCGCCACCGTCGAGCACGAGGCGACCACCTCGAAGATCGGCGAGGACCAGCTGTTCTACTGCCAGAGCCGAGGTATCTCCGAGGAAGATGCGGTCAGCATGATCGTCAACGGCTTCTGCAAGGACGTCTTCCAGGAGCTGCCGATGGAGTTCGCCGTCGAAGCTGAAGCGCTGCTCAACGTGACATTGGAAGGTGCCGTCGGCTAAGCGCCGCACGCCCTGTGATACGTCATCCGTCATCGAATCTTTAAAGGCCGCGTGGCGGCCCGAACCGAATCAAGGTGTCAACATGCTCGAAGTCAAGGACCTGCACGTCACGGTGGAAGGCAAGGAAATCCTCAAGGGCCTCTCGCTGACCATCAATCCTGGTGAGGTGCATGCCATCATGGGCCCCAACGGGGCCGGCAAGTCGACCCTGTCGGCGGTCATCGCCGGCAAGGACGGCTATGAGGTAACCAGCGGTTCGATCACCTTCGAAGGCAAGGACGTGCTGGAGATGGACATCGAGGAGCGTGCCTGTGCTGGCCTGCTGCTCGGCTTCCAGTATCCGGTCGAGATCCCCGGGGTGAAGAACATCTACCTGCTCAAGGCGGCGCTGAATGCTCAGCGCGCAGCCCGCGGCGAAGACGAGATGCCGGCACCGGAGTTCATGAAGCTGGTGCGGGAAAAGATCAAGTTCATGAAGATGGACTCGAGCTTCCTGCAGCGCGCCGTCAATGAAGGTTTCTCCGGTGGCGAGAAGAAGCGCAACGAGATCCTCCAGATGCTGCTGCTCGAGCCCAAGCTCGCCATGCTCGACGAGATCGACTCCGGCCTGGATATCGACGCCATGAAGGTGGTCGCCGACGGCGTCAACTCTCTGCGTGACGCCAATCGCGCCATCCTGATGGTCACTCACTACCAGCGCCTGCTCGATCATATCGTGCCGGACGTGGTGCATGTGCTGGTCGACGGACGCATCGTCAAGACCGGCGGCAAGGAGCTGGCCCTGGAACTCGAATCGCGCGGCTACGAATGGGTCCTGGAGGAATCCGCGGCATGAGCGACGAACAGACTTTTCTCGATGCACTGAGCGCACGCGGCACGCGCCGTGGCGCCGAGCCGACCTGGATTGCCGCCCGCCGTCAGGCTGGCGCGGCGCGCTTCGAGGCGCTGGGCTTCCCGACCCGCCGTGATGAGGCCTTCAAGTACACCGATGTGCGCGCCATCGCCCGCGGTGACTTTACCCTGGCTCAGGATGCGCAGGACGTGGCACCGCTGTCCCCCGCGACCGCCGCGGCCCTGACGTTGCCCCTCGAGGCGCTGCGCTTGACCTTCGTCGACGGCATTTTTGCGCCCGAGCTGTCTGACCTGGCGGCTCTGCCGGCCGGCGTCAGCGTCGAGCCGCTGTCCCAGGCACTGGCCGACAACCACGAAGCGGTGGGCGGTGCCCTTGGGCGCCTGGCCGGCGTCGATTTCTCGCCGTTCACGGCGCTCAATACCGCCTTCGCCGAAGAGGGTGCGGTGATTCGCCTGGCGCCGGGCTCGGTGGTCGAGACGCCGATCCTGGTGCAGTTCCTGTCCCGGGCCAATGCCACCCCGCTGATGAGTCATCCGCGGGTGCTGATCGAAGCCGGTGCACGTAGCCAGGCCACCGTGATCGAGCACCAGGTGGGCGAGGAGGGCGCTGCCAACTTCTCCAACCTGGTCTCCGAGGTGATGCTCGAGCGTGGCGCGATTCTGACGCACTACAAACTGCAGGAAGCATCGCTCAAGGACCTGCATGTCTCGAGCCTGCATATCAATCAGGGGCGCGACAGCCGCTTCACGTCCTTCAACCTGAACCTGGGCGGCTCGCTGGTGCGCAACGACATCGTCGCCGAGCTCAACGCCCAGGGTGCCGAGACCAACTACTTCGGTCTGTTCTTCGCCCAGGGTCGCCAGCACGTCGACAACCACACCCTGGTCAATCACAACGCGCCCCACACCTTCTCCAACGAGAATTACAAGGGCATTCTCGGCGATCGGGCCCATGGCGTCTTCAATGGCAAGGTGGTCGTGCGCCGCGACAGCCAGAAGATCGAAGCGCACCAGAGCAACGCCAACCTGCTGCTCTCCGACCGTGCCGAGATCGACACCAAGCCGGAACTCGAGATTTACGCCGACGACGTCAAATGCTCCCACGGGGCCACCACTGGCCAGCTCGACGAAGAAGCCATCTTCGCGCTGCGGGCTCGGGGCATCGGCGAAGAGACCGCCCGCGGCTTGCTGACCCTGGCCTTTGCCGGCGAAGTGATGGATCAGGTGGCGCTGGACGCCGTGGCCGAGCGCGTCGAGCGCACGGTGGCCGGCAAGCTGCCGGAGCGGTTCAATCTGGCCGGGCTGGTCGAGGTTGCCGCCGCCCTGGATGAGGAGTAAGTCATGACTGACTTCAGTGACCTGATGCTGGACGTGGCCAAGGTACGCAGCGACTTCCCGATCCTTGACCGGGAGGTTCACGACAAGCCGCTGGTGTATCTCGACAACGCCGCCACCTGCCAGACGCCACGGCAGGTGATTGAGGTCTTCGACGACTACTATCGGCACTACAACGCCAATATCCATCGTGGCCTGCATACCCTGTCTGATGAGGCGACCTCTGCCTTCGAGCGTGCCCGTGACAAGGTGCGGGCCTTCATCAATGCCCGCGAGATCCGCGAGATCATCTTTACCCGTGGCACTACCGAGGCCATCAATCTGGTGGTCAACACCTGGGGCCGGGCCAATCTCAAGGCCGGCGATGAGGTGCTGATCTCGCAGCTAGAGCACCACTCGAACATCGTGCCCTGGCAGCTGCTGGCCAAGGAGATCGGCTTCACCATCAAGGTGATCCCGGTCGATGAGCGTGGCGTGCTCGATCAGGCCGCCTACCGTGATCTCTTCACCGAACGGACTCGCCTGGTGGCGGTGAACCACGTATCCAACGCCTTCGGCACCGTTAATCCGGTCTCCGAGATGGCAAGCGTGGCGCACTCCCATGGCGCCCTGATCCTGGTCGACGGTGCCCAGGCGGCGCCCCATGAGCAGGTCGATGTGTCGGCCATGGACGTCGACTTTTATGCGTTTTCCGGGCATAAGGTCTACGGGCCCACAGGCGTTGGTGTGCTCTACGGCAAAGCCGCCCTGTTGAACGCCATGCCGCCTTGGCAGGGTGGTGGCGAGATGATCAAGACCGTGTCCTTCGAGGCCGGCAGCACCTTTGCCGATATTCCCCACAAGTTCGAGGCTGGCACCCCGGCGATCGCCGAGGTGATCGCTCTGGGCGCGGCGCTCGATTGGGTGTCCGGCATCGGTCTGCCGCTGATCCGTGCCTGGGAGCATCGCCTCACCGAGCATGCTACGCGGGAGCTTTCGCGCATCGACGGCCTGCGGATTCTGGGCACCGCTCCCGGCAAGGCGGCCGTGATGTCCTTCGTGGTCGAGGGCGCCCACAGTCAGGACATCGGCCTGCTGATCGACCAGCTTGGCGTGGCGATTCGCACCGGTCATCACTGCGCCCAGCCGCTGCTCGCACACTTCGGTGTCGATGCCACCTGTCGCGCCTCCTTTGCCGCCTACAACACCCCCGAGGAGATCGACATCTTCGTCGAGTCTCTGGAGCGGGTGATCGGCATGGTGCGCTAACTGACCCCGGAGGAGCCAAATGTCGGCCATGGAACAAGTGGAAGAGCTCTATAAGGGCCAGGAAATGCCCCTGCAGCGGGATGTGGAGGTTATCTCCATCCCCTTCGGCAAGACCGTGACGCTGACCGAGGACAGCATTGTCTCGGTGATGCAGGCTAAGGGCAGTACCGTCAGCGTGGCCTTCGAGGGCCGCCTGTTTCTGATCGAGGGCGCCAATCTGGATGCCCTGGGTCTCGAGTCACTGCCGCGCCCGACTCTGCCCGAGGACGCCAGCGAAGAGCAGATCGAGCAGTTCGTCTGGGACCAGCTACGCACCTGCTTCGACCCGGAGATTCCGGTCGATATCGTCGAACTGGGCCTGGTCTATGGCTGTCGCATCGAGCGGCTGCTGACCGGCGAGCGCCTCGTCACGTTGCGCATGACGCTCACTGCGCCGGGCTGCGGCATGGGTGATGTGATCGCTGCCGATGCCCGCAACAAGATCCTCGGCGCCCCGCAGATCAGCAAGGTCCATGTCGAAATCGTCTTCGACCCGCCCTGGAGTCGCGAGATGATGAGCGAGGAAGCCCGGCTCGAACTGGGCATGTTCTAAGGTTTCACGACCGGACCCACGCGCCATGGATTGATGGTAGCGGACATAGTAGCGTGCGTGTCATATAGCCGTGAGATGACGTCCCTGAACGCGGGGGAAAGCACCACCGGTGAGCCGGGCCGGGCGTCGGAACAAACGCCATGCGCCCCGGGGTGCTGGACAGCAAAGGGTAAGCTTGCATGTACCGGAAATGGGGGGTGGGCCTCAGGGCCATCCTGATGACGCTGGGCGCCCTGGTGGTATGCCTGGTAATCGCTGGGGTGGCGGCCAATCTGTGGATGGTCGAGCGCACGCGAGGCCGTATTGATCATCAGCTGTCGCAGTGTGTCGAAGCGCCGGTAGGCATCGTCTTCGGCACCTCGCTTTGGAGCCGACAGGGCGGGCGCAATCCCTATTTCGCGGCGCGGATCGAAGCCGCTGCTAGCTTGATGCGCGACCGACGCGTCGATCATCTGCTGCTGTCCGGCGATAACCGCACCCGCTACTACAACGAGCCCGTGAGCATGTGGCGAGAGCTGCGTGCTCTTCGCGTGCGTGATGTCGACATGACGCTGGATTATGCGGGCTTCAGCACTTTCGATACCCTGGTGCGCGCTCAGGCGGTCTTCGACGTCGAGCGCGCGCTGCTGATCAGTCAGGCCTGGCATCTGCCCAGGGCCATGTTCATCGCCGATGCGTTGGGGCTCAAGGTCGAAGGCTGCGCGGTGCAGGAAGAAGAGGCGGACGGTATCTGGCGGCTGCGCGCCCGGGAGTGGCTGGCGCGACTGGCCACGCTCGGCGATCTGTATCTCTGGGGGCGGGAAGCCTACTTTCTGGGACCCGAAGAGCCACTGGTGATTGCCAAGCCGCCACGGGTATCGGCGCAGGCGGTGGCGGTATCACAGCATCTGCAAAAGGGAAAGAGCCTGCAGGAGGAGAAGGAGCAAGAAGGGCAGAACAGTACGTCAGGGGGAGTCGACGCTGACGTGACGTCCCCCGCGGGCGGGCCCGAAGGCGCAGGGGAGGCTAGCGGTTCTCTTTCTGCAGCTGATACAGCTCGCGAATCAGCTTACGGCAGCCCTTCCAGCAGCGCTCCATGACCGGCTCGATGGAGTCGGGCAGCGGATGAGTATGCAGCGTGGCGAGGGCCTGCATCAGCACGCGTTCCTGTTCGAGCAGCTCACCGATCAGCACCTGACTATCGTTGCCGACGAAGCTCTTCAGCCGGCTCCACAGCCACATGTAGTCGTCGCGTTCGACATCGGCGTCTCTGGGCAACAGGTTGAGGTGACGCTTGGCCAGCGTCTGCAGCTTTTGCATGTCCTTGCTGCGCGCCTCGTAGTGCGGCTTCAGTACTTCGCGCAGCGACGGACGCAGGCGTTCGATGTTGTCCTGGAAATAGTCGAGGCTATCGGCCAGCGCTTCGAGCAAGCTGTCCATCGCCACTTGGCGATTATCGAGAAACATGAGCAGTCACCTCCTCCGGTGACGCAGATTGTGCGTGGGGAAACAGTGTTTTGCTACCCCTGGGCGATAAAAAACTCTCGGGCGGGCTAGCCCGAGAGTGCCACCCTAGCCCTTGGGCTTGGGCGGGGCCTTGAGTTTCGGGGCGGCATGCTTTTCCAGGTGCTCGATGATCTGACCGGCGATGTCCTTGCCGGTGGCCGTCTCGATGCCTTGAAGCCCTGGCGATGAGTTGACTTCCATGATCACTGGCCCGTGATTGGAGCGCAACAAATCGACCCCAGCCACATGCAGGCCCATGGCCTTGGCGGCCCGGATCGCCGTGGAGCGTTCCTCCGGGGTGATGCGGATCACGCTGGCGCTACCGCCCCGGTGCAGATTGGAACGAAACTCGCCTTCCGCTGCCTGGCGCTTCATCGAGGCTATCACCTTGTCGCCAATCACCAGGCAGCGGATATCGGCGCCCTTGGCTTCCTTGATGTATTCCTGAACCATGATGTTGGCCTTCATGCCCATGAAGGCCTGGATCACGCTCTCGGCCGCCTGGTTGGTCTCGGCCAGCACCACGCCGATGCCCTGGGTGCCTTCCAGAAGCTTGATGACCAGAGGGGCGCCTTTGACCATGGTAATCAGGTCAGGGATGTCATCGGGAGAGTGAGCAAAGCCGGTGACAGGCAGACCCACACCCTTTCGCGACAGTAGCTGCAGAGAGCGCAGCTTGTCTCGTGAGCGAGTGATCGCCACGTTGTCGTTGAGCACATAGGTGCCCATCATCTCGAACTGGCGTAGCACCGCGCAGCCATAGAACGTCACTGAAGAACCGATACGCGGAATCACAGCGTCGAACGGTTCCAGTTCCGCCCCCTTGTAGTGAATCGAGGGCCGGTGCGAGGTGATGTTCATGTAGCAGCGCAGGGTATCGACAACCCGGATGCTATGGCCACGCTGCTCCGCTGCCTCGATCAGGCGGCGGGTGGAATACAGGTGGCGATTGCGGGAAAGCAGGGCGATATGCATGCATCGGGTCCTTGTAAAAAAGTCAGGGCTCGCCGTGAAGGAAGGCGGCGCCGGGCGCAACCAGCAGGCGGCGCATGGCACGACGGCCGAGCAGCATCGGGTGGCGCATATCGCCGCGGTGCGTCAGGCTCAACTCCGCCATGAAGTCGAGCTCACCCATCTGCAAGCGCGTGCGCACCACGTAGCGCCATTCAGACTGGCCGTTGGAGCTGGTCACCATTCGACGGTCATGCAGGTGCAGGCGCACGGGGTGGGCCGGGCTATCAGGTCCGCCGCCCCGGGTCACGAAGCTGACCCAGACGTGGCCACCTTCCTCATAGGTCTCTATGTCCTCGGCATGCAGGGCCGAGGTACGGGCGCCGGTGTCGGCCTTGCAGCAAAGGGTCAGCCCCAGTTCCGGAAGCGTGACCATTTCTCGGCGACCGATGACCGCCTTGGCCTGATAGGGCAGTGCTTTCATGACCCCTCCGCGTCAGTGGTGAAGGTGGGCGAGCCGTTGACCGACCGGTGAGTCGGGCGGCGCATCGCGCAACTGCATCAGCAGCGGCAGGCGCAGCCGCGGAATCAACGCCAGATCCTTGACCATCGCGGTGAAGTCTACCGACGGCTGCTCGGCCAGGCGCTCGAGATAGCGCGGCAGGCGCTGGGCGTCTTCCAGATGCTCCCAGCCGCGAGCGGCGATCGCCGCAAGCAGGTCCGGGCCACAGGCGGCCGAATCGTCCAGCAGCTTGCCGTACCAGGCGCCGACGCTGTCATCCTGGCTTGCGCCCATCGCTCGCACGCAGGCGCAGAAGGTCTCTATGTCACCAGCGCTTGCCGCCTGCTCGCCGCGTGCGCGCAGCGCCTGAATCAGTGCGGCATCAAGGCTGACATGCTCGAGGCAATAGCACAGCGAATGCAGGACTTCGTTGGGCAGCCTTGGCAGCCGCTGGGCCAGGGCATGAGCCTGGTCGGTGTCGTGGCGTGTCGCGAAGTCAGCCAGGCCCTGGAGGCCAAGCGCCTGCCACTGATTGCCCTGAAGGTCGTCCTGGTGCTCTGATGGAACATCACTCTGGGCGCCGGTCAGGTAGTCTTCAGCGAACTCGAGATACTGGCTGCCCGGGCGATCCATATCCTGGTTGGCGCGGGCGTGCAGCATCGCCTGAAGCTGCAGCGAGGGTGCGAAGGCCAGCGGGTTGTCTTTCATCAGGTTGTCTACCTGGTGCTCCTTGCCCAGCGTCGAGACGCTGTGGCCTAGGGTCTCGAGCAGACGCTGGATGAACGCATCCCGAGGAGCGGCCACCAGATATCCCTGCTCGTCCAGTGGCAGTGACAGGAACCAGATCAGCGGCTCTTCGGCATCGCCAAGCGTGAATATGCAGGCCAGTCGCGCCTGCCCCTGCCAGGGGCTCGGCCAAGGCTGCTGTTGGGCCTCGAAGGCCGCCAGCTCGTCGAGCGAACAGGGTGCCAAGCGCCGGCCCATATGATAGAGCCGAACCTGGGCGCCGCTGCGCGTGAAGAAGTCGTGAAGCGTCAAAATTGGCTGCATGGCACCTTCCCATAATCAAGCGGCCACTCTATCACTTATGCCGGTTCCCTTGGCAGTCCCGAGCTGGGGAGAAACCGCGGGTTGTATAAAAATTACCCAGTCATCCCTAGGCCCCATGACGTCCCGGTAAGCCGCGCTTGTCCAATGGTTATCCACAGTTCTTTTCAGTGTTTCTGTGCATGACAATAGCGTGACGAATAGATGTCACTCTGAGATGGGAAGTTGCACGGCATGGCCGTTGCCTTACAAGGGAAGCACTATGTGGCATGGGGTGGGGCGTTGATGCAGGGTCGTTGATGCGATGTCGGTGATGCGATGTCGTTGATGCAGTGGTGGAGGAAGAGAGGACGCCTCGCCGTTAGGTGTAGCAGTAAAATCTAGTAGGTAAGCCTTACCTGACCTATGTTCCAAAGGGTAATAAGCTTTATAATGGCTTATTACTTAATGATCTCTTTAAACTCAATTCAGGAGAGCACGCATGCTGCGTTCCTTCACTCTTTCTCTGCTGGGTGCCGCTGCACTCGCCACTGCCGGGCTGGCCCAGGCCGACGATCCTCTCAAGGTCGGCATGTCCGGCGGGTATTTCCCCTTCACCTTCGTCGAACAGGATGAGCTCAAGGGCTTTGAAGTCGATGTGCTGGAGGCCGTCGCCAAGGAGATGGGCGTCGAGGTGACGTTTGTGACGGCCAACTTCTCCGGCCTGTTCGGCATGCTCGAGTCCGGGCGCATCGATACCATTGCCAACCAGATCACCATCACCGATGAGCGTGAGGCGAAGTACCGCTTCACCGAGCCCTACGTCTATGACGGTGCCCAGGTGGTAGTCAAGCGCGGCAATGACAGTATCCATGGCGTCGAGGACCTGCGCGGCAAGTCGGTGGCAGTCAATCTGGGCTCCAATTACGAAGCGTTGCTCGAAGCCTTGCCTTATGCCGACGAGATCGACATTCGCACCTACGAAAGCAATATCGAGCAGGACACGGCGTTGGGGCGGGTCGATGCCTTTGTCATGGACCGGGTCAGTGCTAGCCAGGTCATCAAGGAAAAACCGCTACCGCTGGCGCTCGCCGGTCAGCCGTTCTCCCAGATCCGCAATGCTCTGCCGTTCCGGGAGGGCGACGGCGAACTGCGTGATCGAGTCAACTCGGCGCTGTCGACGTTGCGCAGCGACGGTACGCTGAGCGCGATCTCCGAACGCTGGTTCGGCACCGATATCACCCGCCCGTAACCGGGAGTCATGATGAGTGTGCTCGACGTTGATTACATGCTTGGGCTGGTGCCGATCCTGCTGAGCTATCTGCCACTGACCTTGGAAATGGCCGGGGCCGGCATGGTGCTGGCCCTGGTGCTGGCCTGTCTGCTGGCCGTGGTCCGGGTGCTGGCGATTCCCGGCTTGAATGCGGCCACGCTGCTGTTCATCTCGTTCTTCCGCGGCACGCCACTGCTGGTCCAGCTGTTCCTGTTCTATTACGGGTTGCCCCAGTTGTTTAGTGCGCTGACCGAGATCAATGGCATTACCGCGACCATTCTTGGTCTGACCTTGCACTTCTCTGCGTACATGGCGGAATCAATCCGTGCCGCCATCGTCGGCGTGGACCGCAGTCAGACCGAGGCGGCGCTGTCGATCGGCATGACCAATGCGCAACTGATGCGGCGCATCGTGCTGCCCCAGGCTACCCGCATCGCAGTACCGACGTTGATGAACTATTTCATCGACATGATCAAGGCCACTTCGCTGGCCTTTACCCTGGGCGTGACGGAGCTGATGGGGGCCACCCAAAAGGAGGCCGCAGGTAGCTTCCTCTACTTTGAAGCCTTCATTACGGTCGCTGTTATCTACTGGGGGATAGTCGAGCTGCTGGCCTGGCTGCAGCGGCGCCTTGAGGCAAGATTCAACGAGGCCTATCAACGATGATGGTGGTAGAAGGACTGATCAAACACTTTCAGGACAGCGTCGTGCTCAACGGCATCGACCTGAAAATTCAGCAGGGTGAAATCATCGTGGTGATCGGCCCGTCCGGTACGGGAAAGTCGACCCTGCTGCGCTGTCTGAATTTTCTCGAACGGCCGGATGCTGGGCGGATTCGTATCGGCAACCTCGACGTTAATGCCGCCCGCCCGCGCAAGGCGGATATCCTGGCGCTGCGTCGCGCCACTGCCTTTGTGTTCCAGAACTATGCCCTGTTCGCCAACAAGACGGCGCTTGAGAACATCACCGAAGGCCTGATCGTGGTCAATCACTGGCCCAAGGCCAAGGCACATGCTCGCGGACGGGAAATTCTCGAGCGTATCGGTCTTGCCGACAAGGCGGATGCCTATCCGGCCTCGCTCTCAGGTGGACAACAGCAGCGTGTCGGCATAGGGCGCGCCATGGCGGCCCAGGCCGAGGTGATCCTGTTCGATGAACCGACCTCGTCGCTGGACCCGGAATGGGTCGAGGAGGTGTTGGGACTGATGAAACAGCTGGCCGAGGAACGTCAGACCATGCTGGTGGTGACTCACGAGATGGCGTTTGCCCGCGACGTGGCCGATCGAGTGATCTTTATGGAGGGTGGACGCATTGTCGAACAGGGGCCGCCCTCTGAACTGTTCTCGGCGCCTCGTGATCCACGCACCCGGGACTTTCTGCGCAAGGTGCTGGCAAATCAGGCGCCACTGGAGGGCTAAGCCAGCAACGACTGGCCAAGCCGAGGCTTGCCCGGGATAATGGCCTGTTTTGGTTTTGATTGGGGAGAGACTATGAGCGTTCACCAGCAACTCGACGAGGCGGTTCGCCGTCTGGAAGCAACCCTCAAGGCCTCAGACCTGTGGCGGGTGGAAGAACCCTCAACCGAAGCGATGGCCAGCCAGCAGCCGTTCTGTGTCGACAGCATGTCACTGCCCCAGTGGCTGCGCTTCGTGTTCATCGCCCGCCTCGATGCCATGATTGCAGCGCAAGCGGCACTGCCCGCCAGCTGCAATGTGGCACCGGCGGCCGATGTGTATCTCAAGCAGGAGCAGGCGCGTGCCGGTGATCGCCTGTTAGTGGTCAAGGCCATCGAGGAAGTCGATCAGGTGATCAACGAGGCCTCCTGAGGTCGCTAAAGCCAGGAGAACCGCATGCCCTATTACTTTGCCTATGGCAGCAACATGAACGTGGCACGAGTCGATGCGCGGATCGGCGAGACCCGGCGTGCCCTGGCCGGGGTGCTGGATGATTATCGGCTGAGCTTCGACAAGGCATCCAAGGTGCCGGGGATTGCGCATGCCAACGTCCATCCGGCCCGGGGGCAGCGGGTCGAGGGGGCGCTCTTCGAGCTGACCCATCCCGACCAGATCACGCTGATGGATCCTTTCGAAGGGCATCCTCACGATTACACCCGGGTACGTGAATCCGTGCTCACCGACGAAGGCCCCATCGAAGCGTGGGTGTACGTCGCCCAGCCAGAGCGCACCGCTGAGTCGTTGCGGCCGGCGAGGGAGTATCTTGCTCACCTGTTGGCGGGTGAGGCCTTCCTGTCGGCGCAGTACCACGCTGAGCTGGCACGGGTCGAGGTCGTTGAGGAACTCGACGATGAAAGCCTGGCGGCCCTTGGCCTGCACCGGCACACGCCGCGCTGAGTTCACCTAATGCTTACTAGCTTAGTCATTGGCGCTTCTCACTGGGTGTTTTACTCGGTGTTGTTACTGGCTGCGCGCTGATGTTGCTCAACCATTCCACTGGCTTCATTTTCTTCGATAACCGTTGAGGCCGTGGCGCTGGCGCTGATGACGGGGTGTATTGTCGCAGGCCGGGCGGTGAGCCTTCCGGTCTTGCGCTGAATCAATATTTGCCCCTTTCTCGCTGAGTAGACTCGGGATGTCTTTTTCGGCAGCCATGGCTGCCTCGACATCAAAAGGAATCGAGTCATGCGTTATTCTGTCCTCACTGCTGTTCTCGCCACTGGCCTGGTCGCTGCCAGCGCTGTCCATTCAAGCGATGCACTCGCTGCCGGTTCCCAGTATGGCGTCGGGGATATCTTCACCCGCTTCGGCGTGGCCAAGGTCACGCCGAAGAGCGACAACGGCACCCTCTCCAACGGTGCCATTGACGTGGACGTGCAGAGCGACAGTGCGGCCGCCTTCACCCTGGGCTATCGGTTTACCGACAAGCTGGGTGTCGAGCTCCTTGCCGCTCAGCGCTTCGAACACGACATTGAGCTGAATGGTGCCAACCAGGCCTCTACCAAGCACCTGCCGCCGACCTTGACCCTGCAGTACTATCCGCTGGGCGGCACCCAGGCACGCGTGCAGCCTTATGCCGGACTGGGCGTCAATTACACCACCTTCACCGATGAAAAGGTCGATGGCTCAACCCTGGAGCTCGATGATTCCTGGGGGGCCGCGGGTCAGGTCGGGGTCGATCTGGTGATCGATGATCATTGGGCGCTCAATGCGGCGGCCTGGTATCTGGACATCGATACCGATGCCAAGGTTGGCGGCAGCGATGCCGGCACCGTCGAGATCGACCCGGTGGTGGTGATGGCGGGCCTGAGCTACCGCTTCTGAGCCACATGCGGTTGTCTGCAAGAATCGCCTGAACGACTCACCTGAATGAGCCGCCTAAACGACGACGCCCGCTTCCGATGGGAAGCGGGCGTCTTGCGTTGGGCACCTTGAGTGCTCTGGCGCTTTTAGTGCTCCGGCATGTCGCATGCCCCTAAGGGCCCCCTTGGTGGTCTCAGTCGGCGAGTGCCGGGTCCAGCGAGACGCCGCTGCGGCGACTAATGGCCAGGCCCAGCAGCAGGCCAGCGGCGGCCGGCAGCACCCAGCCGAAACTTGTCTCGCCTAGTGGCAGCATGGCCTGCAGGGTGCTTGCTGGCTTCACCAGTGTCTCGATGCCGCTGGCGGCCAGGCCGTCCAGCAGACTGGCGGCGAAGGTCAGCCCCATCGTGCAGGAGAAGACCCGCGGCGCGTCCGCCAACTGCCTGCGCAGCATAGACAGAGCTATCAGGGCGATGGCCGGTGGGTAGAGGGCCACCAGTACCGGCACCGAGACGCGGATCAGGCTATCCAACCCCTGGTTGGCCACCAGGGCGGAAAAGGCGCCCATGACGATGACCATCACTCGGTAGGGTAGACGCGGGAAGAGACGATGGAAGTACTCGCCGCAGGAGGTCAGCAGGCCAACCGCCGTGGTCAGACAGGCCAAGGTGATGATCACTGCCAGCAACACTGGGCCGGCCGGGCCGAACAGCGCCTGCACATAGGTGGGAATCAGTGTGCCGTTGTCGGCACCGGCCGCTACCTCATGGCTGGTGGCGCCCATGTAGGCCAGGGGCAGATAGACCGCGGCCAGGCAGGTCGCGGCGATCACACCGGTCATCAGGGTGTAGCGCATCAGGGTGCGGCGATCCTCGATGCCGCGCTCGCGGATAGCGCTGACGATCAGGATGCCGAAGACCAGCGAGGCCAGGGTGTCCATGGTCAGGTAACCGTTTTCAAAACCCTGAGCGAAGGGCGCATCGACCCAGGACTCGCTGATCGGCCCCAGCGGCCCCTGAGGAAAGAGCAAGGTGGCGGCGGCGATCACCATCAGCAGGAATATCAGCAGGGGGGTGATCCACTTGCCGATCACATCGACCAGCCGGCCGGGCGACAACGCCAGCAAGGTGGCGAGGCCAAAGAAAAGCACCGAGTGAATGGCCAGGCCGGTGCTTGGAGCGGAGTCGATGAAGGGGCGCATGCCCATCTCGAAGGCCACGGTGCCGGTACGGGGCAATGCGAACAGCGGGCCGATCGACAGATAGATGCCCAGGCCGAAGAGCATTGCTGCCACCTTGGGTAGTGGCGAGGTCAGTCGGTCCAGACCGCCGCCGACGATGGCCACAGCCACGATGCCTAGCAATGGCAGGCCGACGCCAGTGACCAGAAAGCCCAGTGCCGCGGGCCAGAAGGCGATTCCGGCACCCTGGCCGACTTGCGGCGGGAAGATGATGTTGCCGGCCCCGAGGAACAGAGCGAAGGTCATGAAGCCCAGCGCGAGCACCTCGAAACCGGAAAGACGCGTTTTCACGGAGAATACCTGCGAGTTGATAGTGGAACGTTGGAAAGAACATGAGATTTTCGGCGCAATATTATCGTCGATGCGCTTGCTCGCAGCAAAAAAAACGCCGGGCCAAGGGCCCGGCGTTAGATGCTTCTACTCTTGATCAGCAGTGCCTGATCAGAAGCGTGTTGCTAGATGCCATTCATTAGAAGCGCAGGGTGATGCCGCCGCCGATGGTTACCGGATCGATATCCGCGGTACCGATGCCATTGCCATTCAGGCTGGCGTCGGCTTCGACATCGGAATAGCTCACCGAGCCATTGAGCAGCAGATAGTCAGTGAGGGCGAGATCGACGCCGACCTGGCCTATCGCACCCCAGGAGTCATCGATATTCAGGCCACTCAGCTCTTCATCGGAGTAGGTGGTGTAGTTGACCCCGACCCCGACGTAGGGCTGTACCTTGCCCCTAGTACCGCCCAGCGGGTAGTAGTTCGCCAGCAGGTTGACCGGGGTGCGATCCACGCTGCCGATGCCTTTTCCACCTAGGCTCAGGTCGTGCTCGAAGGGCTCGCTGCTGTTGAGCTCGACGCCAACCTTGTCGGTCAACAGATAGCCAAAGCCATAGGTGAAACCACGCTCGTCGGATACATCGAGCTCAGCCCCGTTGAGGTTGCCGTTGTCGGAAGTGGGCTCGACTTGAGCGACACCGCCGCGCACGAAGATATCACCAGCCTGATAGGCCATAGCCGTCTGGGTAGCCATCAAGCCGCTGGTGGCGATAACAGCTGCGGAAAAAAGAGTTGCCTTGTTCATGTAAGCCTCCTGGTTGCTTCTAGTGGATCGACGCTAGCGGTCGCTGGCCGGCTCCTAGTTTGACAAGAGCAGTATAGGAAACAGTGTTTCCTTTGGCATCAAGATTTTTCCAATCACGCTGATAGTTATGATTGCCCCAGAATATGGAGGGTATGAGGTTAATGGCCTCTTATCAAAGGCATGATTCTGTATAGGATGTGTAAAGGTGATGCAGCCATGTGAGCGATGATGATTCGCCAAGTCATCTGAATTGGTCTTGACTGGCTATCAGAGAGACGCTGCTTGATAACGGCGAGTCGGCAAGGAGGACATATGAATTCACGCATGTTACGGCAGGTTTGGCTGCCCTTTGCCGGCCTGGTGCTGTCGTCGGTTCTCTCGGTGGCGCTGCTGTGGCGGCCTGAGGCGCTCAGCGACTTGTCCTGGGGATGGCGCCTGCCGATGGTGCTGCTGGGGCTATGGGCAATAGGGGCAGGTTTCATGCACGGGGTGGGGGTGACAGCGCCTCGTCGTTGGCTTCGTCAGTTGATGTCAGCGCCCGCCTGCTGGTGGGGGCTGGTGGTTTTTGCGCTATTCGTGCTTGGCCGAATGACGGCGGCCTGAGCGGTGGACTGGGTCAGCAAGCTGGTCAGGCGTCAGCCAGCTAGGTTCGTGAAGGCATGAAACGCAGCGGGGGCGCCAATGGGCGCCCCCGCAGTTCTAGCTCTGAACCGAAACTTGCTCGAGATGGAAAAGGTTCAACCTTCCTTGATGGAGTCGAACTCCTCGGTGATCTCGGCAGTCGGCTCACCGGTGATCAGTGAGACCACAACGATGGCGATGTAGGCGAAGATCACGCCCGGCACGATTTCGTAAAGATCGAAGATGCCGCCGGAGATCTGAGCCCAGGCCACTACGGTCACACCACCGACCAAGATGCCGGCCAGGGCGCCCCAGGTGTTCATGCGACGCCAGAACAGGGCCATGATCAGCGCCGGGCCGAAGGCCGCGCCGAAGCCCGCCCAGGCGTAGGACACCAGTCCCAGCACGGAAGAGTCCGGGTTCAGGGCCAGCAGGTAGGCAATGACGGCGATGCCGATGACCGCGAAGCGCCCCACCCAGACCAGTTCACTCTGAGAGGCATCCTTACGGATCATGGCTTTGTAGAAGTCATCGGTCAGGGCTGAGGAAGAGACCAGCAGTTGGGAGTCGGCGGTGGACATCACGGCTGCCAGGATCGCGGCCAGCAGCACGCCGGCGATGACCGGATGGAAGATAGCATTGACCATGATCATGAAGATGGTCTCGCCGTCACCCAGGTCGCGGGCCATGTAGACGGTGCCCAGCAGGCCAACACCCATGGCACAGATCAGGCAGAGCGCCGACCAGGACACGGCGATGCGACGTGCGGCCGGGATGTCGTTCGGGCTGCGGATGGCGGCAAAGCGCGCTAGGATATGCGGCTGACCGAAATAACCCAGGCCCCATGCCATGGAGCTGATGATGCCGATAGCGGTCAGGGACTCGCCGGTGTTGGCATCGGTGAACCATTTCAGCATGTCACCATTTTCGGCGAGGATCTGGGCGCTACTGCCGCTGAAACCACCGAGCTCGGACAGGGCGATGACCGGTACGATCAGCAGGGCGGCAGCCATCATCAGGCCTTGGATCAAGTCGGTCCAGGACACCGCCAGGAAACCGCCGAAGAAGGTGTAGGAGATGATTGCCAGGGTGCCGACTGTCACTGCCAGGGTGTAATCGAGGCCGAAGACAGTTTCGAACAGCTTGCCGCCGGCGACCAGGCCGGAGCTGGTGTAGAACATGAAGAACATCAGGATGAAGATCGCTGATACCACACGTAGCAGCTGAGTCTTGTCGCGGAAGCGGTTGGCGAAGAACTCCGGCAGGGTCAGGGCGTCGCCAGACTTGAAGCTGTAGACGCGCATGCGGCGGGCCACGATCAGCCAGTTCAGCCAGGTGCCTGCGAGCAGACCGATGCCGATCCAGCCAGCAGAAAGGCCGCTGACATAGGCTGCGCCCGGCAGGCCAAGCAGCAGCCAGCCGGACATGTCGGAGGCGCCGGCCGAAATAGCTGACGTCCAGGGCCCAAGAGAACGACCGCCAAGAATGTAGTCGGAGAGGTTGGTCGTGCGCTTATAAGCGATGACGCCGATGCCGAGCATCACCACCAGATAGAGCGCGAAGGTAAAGCCGATGGTCAGGTTGTTTTCAACCATGTTGAGTCGTCCTTCTGCGGTTATGGTTGTCAAACGCCGAAAGGGCCCTGCTTTTCTTATAAAAGAAAGGCAAGGCCTTTTCGTACGTACCCGCCAAGCGGAGCGTTACTATCCTGCTTGGCAGACCATTCGTAATGAGTGACTCATCACCCATAGCGAATAGCGACGCGGTGCCGTCGAACGCGGCGGTATTGATGGTCAGGGTTATCTCTGGGACGAAGCGAAAAAGACGAAACGCAGCAGATAGATGGGGCCACCCGCATGAGAGCGGTGCCTGATAGACCCTGACCATCGAAGGGCCGAACGCTGACGACGGCGCCAATGATATTACGATTTACGTCTACATTGCTTGCCCGAATTTACTCCCAGGAAGGATTCGGCCCGGGCATCTATCTGACGATGAATATCATAGGGTTTATGGCCGCTTCATTCAGGTCGGAATGAGGGGGCTATGCATCGCTGTTCGGTATCACATGCTCAAGGTAGATCTGCGCAAGCTCGGCGCGCGTAACTGCTCGATCACTTGCCCATTCGCCGTGGCAACACTGGCGGTCTTTGTGCGCAACGACCAGGTAGGGGCTGGCGTTGGCAGCCGGCAAGGACGCCGGGCACTTGATGGCGACTCGGGTCAACATGAGTCAAAAAGCGAAAACTGGGGGAGGGCATTACGCTGGCGATGGTGGCCGCCAGCCGGGTCCTGTTGGCCTGGTATCAGCAGATAATAAAAAGGGCCCCCTCAGGAGCCCTTTCACTACGCTTGTTACTCGCTTGTTACTACGCCTTTCACTACGTTGAGAGCGTCATGCGCGCGCTCTTAGCGAGTGATGTGCTGATATTCGCCTGCATCAGCAGTAACGCTGCTCACCACCAGAATGGCAATCATGGAAGCGATGAAGCCAGGAATGATCTCGTACACACCCGGGCCACCCATGAACGATCCATTCCAGCCCAGAGAGATCCAGATAATGACGGTGAGAGCACCGACCACCATGCCCGCAATGGCACCAGCGCCGTTAGTACGCTGCCACATCAGCGACAGAATGATCAAAGGACCAAACGCCGAGCCGAAGCCTGCCCAGGCATTACTGACCAGTCCCAGAACCTGAGAGTTGGGATCAGAGGCAATGACGGCAGCAACCAGGCCAACCAGTACTACGCAGATGCGGCCAACATTCACACACTCACGATCGCTGGCTTCTTTACGCAGGAACAGGCGATAGAAGTCCTCGGTCAGTGAGGATGAGGACACCAGCAGCTGACTGGAGATGGTGCTCATGATCGCTGCCAGCAGTGCTGCATAGAGGAAGCCAGTGATCAGCGGATGGAACAGCAGGTTCGACAGAACGATGAAGATGGTTTCTGGATCTTCAATGTTCAAGCCATTGCGAACCGCATAAGCGCGGCCGAAAATACCCAGTGAGACCGCGCCGATCAGGGAGATAGCCATCCAGCCCATACCGATGTTACGGGCAACTGGCACTTCCTTCAGCGTCCGGATAGCCATGAAGCGCACGATGATGTGCGGCTGACCGAAATAACCCAGACCCCAGGTAACCGCAGACAGCCAACCGATAAAGGTCAGCCCGTTGGTCCAGGATAACAGCGTGGGATCGACTTCATTCAGCGTCTGTGACGCCTGGGCGAAACCGCCGCCGCCTTCGCCAAAGAGCACTACCGCCGGCATGATCACCAGGGCCAGCATCATGATGCAGCCTTGCACGAAGTCCGTCATGCTCACGGCCAGGAAGCCACCGACCACCGTGTAGGCAAGTACCACGCCCAAGGTGATGACGATACCTACGGCGTAGTCGCTTAGACCACCGAAGTTGAAGATCCCGGAGAACGCGCTTTCAAACAGCTTGCCGCCTGCCACCAGGCCTGACGCTGTATAAACCGCGAAGAAGATCACGATGACGATAGCGGATACCGTTCTCAGCGACATCGCCTGAGTCGGGAACCGGTTGGCCAGGAAAGACGGAATGGTAATCGCATTGCCATAGTGAACCGTCTGTTCACGAAGGCGTGGTGCGACCAGTGTCCAGTTGAAGAACGCGCCAACAAGCAGGCCGATACCGATCCAGGCAGAACCCAGGCCAGATGCAAACAGCGCACCGGGCAGACCCAGGAGCAACCAACCGCTCATGTCCGATGCACCGGCCGATAGGGCCGCTACCTTTGGACTGAGAGATCGTCCACCTAGCATGTAGTCTTCAGACGACGACGTGGCTTTGCGCATCGCATAGATGCCGATGGCAACCATGAGCGCAAAGTAAACAAATAGGCTGATCCAAACACCAATAGCCATGGAACATCTCCAATTTATTAGGGCGGAACTCGTTCCGACCGGTTAGTGCGTTTACCGTGCAGAATCCGGTAGTGGCACGCATTGTTTTTGTAACTCTTTTCTCTTCACCTGCTTCAGGTAGAGCGCGAAGGTAAAGCTGGGGGCTAGGTTTTTTCTATCATCTTGAGTCGTCCTTCTGCAGTTATTGTTGTCCAACGCCGAAAGGGCCCTGCTTTAGTTATAGACGATCTACAAGGCCTTTTCGTACGTTCCCGCCCTGCGGGGGGCATCCCCCGCAGGGCAGACTACTCGATCCGGGTTATTCATCACCCATCGCGAGTAGCGACGCGTTGCCGCCGAGCGCGGCGGTATTGATAGTCAGCGTCTTCTCTGTGGCGAAACGCAACAGATAGTTCGGACCACCCGCCTTGGGGCCGGTGCCCGACAGCCCCTGACCACCGAAGGGCTGGACGCCGACGACGGCGCCTATGATATTACGATTTACGTATACATTGCCTACCCGAATCTTTTGCGCGATTTCTTCGGCGAAGGATTCGTTGCGGCTATGCACGCCGAAGGTCAGACCGTAGCGGCGATCGTTGATGGATTGGACCACCTTATCGATCTCGCTGGCCTTGTAGCGAACGATATGCAGAATCGGGCCGAATTGCTCGCGCTCCAGGGCGTCGATGCTGTCGATCTCGAAGGCGACCGGGGCGACGAAGGTGCCCTCGGCGGTGTGCACCGGGTCGAGTTTGGTTTCGGCGACCAGACGGCCTTCGCCCTTGAGTTTCTCGATGTGAGCCATCAGGCCCTTGCGCGCGTCCTCGTCGATCACCGGGCCCACATCGGTACCCAGGTTGCGCGGATCGCCCACATGCAGCTCGTCCATCGCGCCCTTGAGGATCTCGATGACCCGGTCGGCCACGTCTTCCTGGAGGTAAAGCACGCGCAGTGCGGAGCAGCGCTGACCGGCACTCTGGAACGCGGACTGCACGACATCGGCCACGACCTGCTCGGGCAGGGCGGTCGAGTCGACGATCATGGCGTTCATGCCGCCAGTCTCGGCGATCAGTGTCGGCAGGGCGGCGCCTTCACGGGCGGCCAGTGCGCGGTTGATGATCTGAGCGGTGTCGGTGCCGCCGGTGAAGACCACGCCAGTGATGCGCGGATCACCGCTGAGCACGCTGCCCACGGTGGGGCCATCGCCCGGCAGCAGCTGTACGACGTCGCGCGGCATGCCCGCTTCATAGAGCAGTTCGATAATGCGGTTGGCCGCCAGTGAGGTCTGTTCGGCCGGCTTGGCCAGTACCGGGTTGCCGGCAACGGCCGCTGCCACGACCTGACCGCAGAAGATGGCGATCGGGAAGTTCCAGGGGCTGATCGCGGCAAACACGCCCTTGCCGGACAGCATCAGCTCGTTGGACTCGCCGGTGGGGCCCGGCAGAGTGGTGGCGTTACCGAACAGCTCTTCGGCGCGGGTCGCATAGTAGCGGCAGAAGTCAACCGCCTCGCGGATCTCGTCGACGCCATCGGTCAGCAGCTTGCCACCTTCGCGCGAGCACAGGGCCATCAGCTCGGCGAGGTTCTCTTCCATCAGGTCGCCCAGGCGGCGGATGATGGCGGCACGCTCGGCAACCGGAGTGTTCTCCCAACGCGGGAAGGCAGCCCAGGCGGCATCCACGGCCTTGGACGCCTGGTCCTTGCTGGTCCACTGCACGCTGCCCACTTTGACCTTGCGGTCGAACGGGCAGAGGACATCATGGCGAGCACTGCCGTCATCGGCAACATCGAAGGCCAGCAGCGGTTTAGCGTTGTACTCCTTGTCCATGAATTTCGCCATCTCATCCATGAGCGGCTGGTACTGGCTGTTGATGTTCAAGTTCACTCCCTTCGAGTTCACGCGGTTAGGGCCATAGATATCCTTGGGCAAAGGAATCCGGTTGTTGGCGTAGGTCTTGTACTGCTTGAGCGTCTCTACCGGGTGCACGCAAAGCGATTCGACCGGGACACGCGGGTCCACCAACTGGTGAACGAAGGAGGAGTTGGCCCCGTTCTCGAGCAGGCGGCGAACCAGATACGGCAGTAGATCCTTGTGCGCCCCTACCGGCGCATAGATACGGCAGTAAGTGCCTTGCGGTGCACGCTTGAGCGCCGCGTCGTACAGGGCCTCGCCCATGCCGTGCAGGCGCTGGAACTCGAAGGGCCGACTTGCTTCGTTGGCCAGTTCAAGAATGGTGCTGATGGTGTGCGCGTTGTGCGTCGCGAACTGCGGGAAGATACGCCCGCGGGTGCTTTCCGACAGCAGGAAGCTGGCACAGACCAGATAGGCAACGTCAGTGCTGGCCTTGCGGGTATAGACCGGATAGCCGTCGACGCCGATCTGCTGGCACTCCTTGACTTCGGTATCCCAGTAAGCGCCCTTGACCAGGCGCATCGGGATCTCGTCGCCCTGCTGGTCGGCCAGGCGATTGATGTAATGCAGCACCGGCAGGGCGCGCTTGGCGTAAGCCTGCACGACCAAACCGAAGTGGCCCCAGCCACGGCAGGTGTCGCTTTCATAGACGGCACGGAAGACTTCCAGCGACAACTCGAGGCGATCGACTTCTTCAGCATCGATGGTCATGGCCACATCGCGCTCGCGCGCCATGGCCGCCAGCTCACGCACGGTGCCGACCAGCTCTTCGAGGACCTGCTCGCGACGCCCGAATTCATAGCGCGGATGCAGGGCCGAGAGCTTGATGGAGATCGACGGTGACGGCGTCTTGGACGACAGGCTCTTGCTGGTCTTGCCCACGCTCTTGATGG
Source organism: Onishia taeanensis (assembly GCF_003268885.1). Taxonomy (GTDB): domain Bacteria; phylum Pseudomonadota; class Gammaproteobacteria; order Pseudomonadales; family Halomonadaceae; genus Onishia; species Onishia taeanensis_A. The sequence continues at coordinate 123,589 of NZ_QLSX01000004.1, read as the reverse complement.
CGTCGGCATAGGAATCGAAATAGCGTTTGGCGTCCGCGCGGGTTCGAGCCGCTTCACCGAGCATGTCGTAGGAGTAGGTGTAGCCTTTATCGAATAGCGGCTTGGAGCGCTTGAGTGCCTCTTCGATGTCGCGGCCGAGCACGAACTGCTTGCCCATGATCTTCATCGCTTCATACATGGCGCGACGAATGACCGGCTCACCCATGCGATTGACGAGCTTATTGATGAAGTGGGCGGGCTTGCCTTCCTTGGGCTTGTCCAGGTTGATGACGCGACCAGTCATCAAAAGGCCCCAGGTAGACGCATTGACGAACCACGACTCACTCTTGCCGACGTGGGCCTTCCAGTCTGCCGGACCAAGCTTGTCTTCGATCAGGGCGTCTGCAGTGGCTTTATCCGGAATGCGCAGCATGGCCTCGGCGAGGCACATCAACATCAGGCCTTCATTGGTATCAAGGCTGTACTGTTGGAGCAGTTCATCGATGGAATCGACTGCTGTATCCATTTCCCGGACTTCGCGTACCAGCTCGGCTGCCTGGTTCGCTGTCCGCTTGAATTCTGCTTCGTCGGCGGACAGGAAGTCGACGAGTTCACCTACGAAGGTTTCTTCATCCACCACGTAATGATCGCTGATGCGGGCGAACAGCGTATCCAGGTCCTGCTTCCAAATGGTGCTATCCAGCATGTTATTAGCGTCTAGCATTTATGAATACCCCATGACAATGCGTGACCGGGCGACATTGCCGACATGACGTCAGTGGCCTGCGAAGGTGGCAGGAACCCGGCTGGTGAAGCGTGGCCCAGGAAACGTCAGGGCAGGCGCGAACTGCCCGTGGTCGTTTCATGACTGGATGAATGTAGTGATGCGCGCGGCTTGCGTCTTGCGAATTTCCCGGCTTGATTTGTCAAAAAGCGGGAAAGGTTGCGAGAGTAAGTCGATATTTAGACTTTTTGGTTACGTCTTAAGGAGCGTTATTAAGAATGGTTGGCTGTGTAGGCCGACGCAAGGCGCTGGGAGGGTGACCGAAGCTGCGGCGGAAGGCATGTGACAGCGAGCTTTGCGAAGAAAAGCCAGTCTGATCAGCAATTTCCGACAAGGGGAGGCGCATTGAAAGGAGTAGATGCTGGGCCGTACGCAGGCGCTTGGTCAGCAGATATTGATAAGGCGTTACGCCCGCCTGTTGGCGGAAGCAGTCAGTGAAATGGGCCTCGCTCAGACAGGCATGACGTGCCAGATCAGCGACGCTGAGTCGTTTTGAAAGGTGTTGCTGAATATAGCGATCCAACGAGGCCAAGTTGATGCGCTGTTGCCCGTTGGACAGTTCTTGAGCGGGCTGCAGGCGCACGTTAAGGCAGGACAGAAAGGTGGTCGCCATCAGTTCGTGATGCACCAGCTGCTGTGGCGCTCCGTCCATCATGTGGCTGAGTTCTTGTACCAGGAAGTCGAGATAGCGGGTGAGCGATGCATCTAACGAGAAGAACAGTGGCGCGTCGAACAGCCGCGCGAACTCATGGTGCTGGCCTGCCAGGGGGAAAGCGTCGGATGGCAGGTTCATGATGAGATGGCGATTGATCCCCACCCCTTCGTAGTAATGCACGTGATTGGCCGGAACGATGCATCCCGAGAGAGGGGCAATCGAACCGCCCAGACCTTCGATCTCGAACTCGGCATTACCATCCACCCCGATCACGATCTGATGATAGTCATGATCATGGTGCTTGGTAATGGTATCGAGCGGGAAAAGATGAAGGGCGCTGGGCATCGGTTTGGCACTCCCGGCACATTAAACCAGATAGGCGGCCATTGTACGCCGATGCAAATCGAAAGACAGCGGCCTTAGTCTGACTGTGGTCGCTCTCGTGCCTCTCGTAGCGCCGTTCTGGAAGCGAGGTGGTCACGCAGCGCCTGAAGATCGTCACGCCCGCTGCGGGAGAACAGCGACCCACCCTGAGCGGCCTGCCAGGGGCGGCCGTGCTCATCCATCAGGTGCTGCGCGCGGCGGCGAACGCCCTCGAGGAATTCATCATGACGCACTGGGTAGCCAATGACGGTATGCCATTCTGTCTCGCTGAGGCTGCCGGTGAGCGCTTTGTCGAATAGCGTCAGCAGATCATGAGCCTCTGTACGGTAGCGCGGCGTGCGCGACAGCATCATGACACCGACCATACTGCCGATGACCAGGAAGCAAACAGCAAAGATCAGCAGAAAGGTAGCCATGTGATCGGCTCACAGGTAGAAGGAAAAGACATTCAGGAACTGAGCGACTGTGTAGCGGGTATAGAGCACTCAGCGACCCCTGTTGGTGGGCTATCTCTGTCTGTCACTTGCTGCTCTATTCAGTCATATAGGCAGGACTTTGCCGCCAGCGCCCAAGTCTGCCCGCACTTTACCATGGCCGGGCGGCACTATAGTAGAGAAGCAGAAGCAGGAGCAGGAGCAGGAGCAGCAGAGGGCGCAGGTTACCCCCGCATGGCTGGCGCTACCTGATGACGAATCTACTCTCGATCTTTGGTGCTACCCGCTAGAGGTGGGCGTTGGATAGCGCCATCCTTGCCCGGTAGCCGATGTGGGCAGATCAGAAGGAGCCGTAGCCGTGACCTTTTTTGTGCAGCATGCCGCCAATACGCAAGGCCGCGACTTCCTGGTCGGCGACATTCATGGCCAGTACGACCTGCTGATGAAAGCCATGGCCAGCGTCGATTTCGATAGGGCTCGGGATCGCCTTTTCAGCGTGGGCGACCTGATCGATCGCGGCGCACAATCGTTCGACTGCCTGTCTTTGCCGTTCAAGCCCTGGTTCTTCGGAGTGCGAGGCAATCACGAGATGCTGGCCTACAAAGCTTTGTTCAACACCGTCGGCGATGAATGGCACAAGCATGAATTGTGGATGGCCAATGGCGGCACCTGGGTGCAGAGAGGGAGCGTCAAGGAAGTGAAGATGGTGCTCAGCGATGCCATGCGCCATCTACCCTACGCAAGAGAGCTAAGCGTTGCCGGCAAGCGTATAGGCATCGTGCATGCTGAACCGCCCGCTGACAGGTCCCGGCTTGAACTCGAAGACAATGATTCCGGCCGCGAGCGCCTTATTTGGGGTCGCTCGCGCATCAAGGAAGGTGACAGGACAACCGTCGATGGCATCGATGCTGTAGTAGTGGGGCACTCCATCGTCGGCACCCCAACCAGCCTTGGCAATGTCCACTATATCGACACCGGTGCCTTCTTGACCGGCCGCCTGACATTGATTGAGGCGGGGGAGGTGATCTCGTGAATGGGCGTCGGCCAAAACGACGGGCTTGAGTGGTATGTAAGCCGCAGGTTGCCACCGGGAATCGCGTCAGGCATTTTGCGGAAGGTGAGCGTGATCAATGATGCCGCCAAGTCTGTTTGGTCACGACATGCTGCGTTCAATGTGTGCTCCCCTGCCGTCGTTGGATGGATTTCAAATTGCAACGTGCGGTTCTCGTAGCAGCTTGACTGGCATTATCTTGTTGTTGATGTCGGTAATGGCGCTGCCAAGTGCCAGCTGGATACGGACAGGCATCTGCTGAATGGATGGGGTTTCCTCCCCAGCCTCCAGCAATTGCTGACTGATTGTGTCGAGATCATGTGGTTCGAGGTCTGGCACGATCAGAGCCAGCTCATCTGGGGTGATGCGGTAGGCTTGGTGGTTACCACTAATCGCCCGACTAAGCTTTTGGCTCATCTCGAAGAGAAGCTCATCGGCAGCTTCTAAGCCCAAGGCTTCGATGACGTCTGACATGTCAGTGATCTTTACCTTGACCACACCAGTCATTTGGGCTGTGAGTGTCGCTTGTGAAGACCCTCATTGAGTGCGACCTGGTTAGCGAGGCCAGATTGGTCATCGCTGTGGGCCACGTAGCGATGGGCGACGAGCGCTTGACGACGGGAATGAGACAGCCAATCGGCAACGCCACCCAGCAGCATATACAGCGCCATACGGAGCAAATAGTTGGCGCTTTCCTGATCGATGCCACGGTTGGCGTCTTGAGGCATAAAAGCCATCAATATGCTGGCGACAAGTGCTGTGATAAGGCTACCAGGCAGGGCATATCATGAGGCGGCAACCAATATGGGGATCAGCAATAATAAAGATAGGCGTAAGCCGTCCCACCAGTGGCATATACGATTCCTGCGCCAAGGCACAATAGCAGCATGATGATGGCGCACTGGATGCTGTGGTTATTTGCCAACGATTTCGCCATGCGTTTTGGATACGTCAGCGACTGCCACAGGCTGTGTAACTCCACGTGTGTGGTCCTCGTAGAAAACTAATGCTTAAGCAGCATATGCCACTCTTTCCTACCCATCATCCGTAATGCGATCATCTGACGTGAGAAATGGAATCGCTGCGCGATGCTTCTAAGTCTTTCAATGCATGTATTTCTTACCTTGTCAGCCAACTCGCCTATTGATTGTTGAGTGTGTAGGAAAAAATTGTGTGTACAGTGTAGTGAAAATATGTAGCTGCTCTTGTTTTTTAAGCATCTGAGTTATAAGGAAAAAGTATTAACTTCCTCCTGATGGTACTTCAGTAAGGGATGACCTCTGATGGATTCTGCACACAAGCATCAACACTTGGCTGGGGATGCCGGGCTGGTGGTGTTGATTGCCGGCACCACCGCGATGGGCGTATTTGGTGCACTCTTCGCTCAACTGGGGCTGGACCTTCATCTGCCGTCTGGCCTGCGGGTCACGCCGGGCAGTGCTGTCTCAGGGCTGCTGGCCGGGCTTGGCCTCCTGGCGTTGATCCAGCATCACCGGAGGTGGCGCTTAAGCCTGTCAGCTCTGCTAGCTTTCTATGCCGTGTATCTGCTGGCCGAGGCCATGGGGATCTCCCCTCAGGGAGTGAGCTTCGATAGCGGAGCGGGAAAGGGGAGCTTACAGATCGCCTCCGCCATCTTTCCCTTGATGATCGCCTTCGGCCTATGGCTTGGCGTGCGGGGGCAGGCCAGGCGCTGGTGCTTCAAGTTAGTAGGTAACGGACTCTTCCTAGTAGGCTTGGCCAGCCTCCTGGTGGTCCTGGTACCCACACGCCATGACGCCTTGCAGGAGCTGCAGCGGATGAGCAGCCCTCTGTGCAGTGGTTTCTACTTATGCTTCGGCTTGGCCATGCGCTATGCGGCAGAACACTGGCAGCGTTTTCCACTCAGGCTTGGTCGGGGGCTCTGTACCGCAGCGGTGATCGGGGTCACCCTGAGCACGCTCGGCTGGCTGCTTGTCGGCTGGCAGCAACACCGGGTCGAAGCGGAGCAGGCGTCGCATGTAGCGGATGTGGCCGAACTGACCAGCGAAGCGATCATCAAGCGCCATGAGCAGGCGTTAAAGCGCATGGGTGAACGTTGGAGCGTATTGGAAGGCCTGTCCACAGCGTCGTTGCAGGTACAGGATGCAGATAGCTATCTACGTGATCTCTCCGCCCTGGAAGGCATCGCCTTCGTTGATGGGGCAGGGGATGTGGGCTGGCGCAAGGCGCAGAACACCGAGTCGCTGTCCCGACTAGAGGCCTGCCTGGCGGATGATGAGGTCAGACAGCAGTTGCTGTCTCAAGGCGATTCGCTCAAGTGGCTATTTCTCTCTCCCGATCAGCCATTGAAGGCCCTGGTCGCAGTCCCTCTTCCCAGTCCGGCGGCAGGTCGTCTGGTCGCTCAAATAGATCTGAACATGCTGCTTCTCCGGGAGATGCGTCCCGAATTGGGCGACTATGTGCTGCATGTCGAGCAGGATGATCGACTACTGGGAGAACCGGTGGCGCTAGACCATGCACACGATGATAGCGAACAGGCCCTGCAGCCGCTCGCCGAGCGTTTCATCGATTTTCCCGGTGCGTCCCCCCTGCGCCTGGCGATCTTCGGTGGTCCCCCCGGCCCCTGGTCGGCCTCGTCGCTGCTTTCCACCGGCGTGGGTGCCGGCAGCCTGATCCTGAGTTATCTGCTGGCTTTCAGTATCGGAGTCATGAGGCTGAGTCAGGGGCGTGCGCGGCAATTGGATCATGCCAATCGGCAGCTCCAGTATCAGTATCGGGCTCAGGCCCTGATTGCCGGGGAGACCTCTCAGGACAAGTCCTTGGAAGCCGTCTGTCGAATGCTGGAGCGCCAGGTACCGGGGGCCTTCTGCACGATCATGCTGTGTGATGATACACAGACCTATTTCCATGACGGTATTGGCCCTAGCTTGCCTAGCAAGTATCTCCAGGCACTCACCGGGGTCAAAATCGGTCCAGAGGTCGGTGCCTGTGGCAGTGCCGCTTACTCGCGCAAGCTGGTTATTTGCGAGGATCTGGCGACAGATCCGCGCTGGGAAGGCTATCAAGACCTGGTAAAGCACTACGAGCTTGCCGCCTGCTGGTCATTTCCGGTGATCTCATCACGTGGGCAAGTCTTGGCGACAGTAGCGCTATATCACTCGGAGCCCGGTGCGCCAGATAACGAGGAACGTCAACTGGCCAGCAAAGCCGTCGACCTTGTCGCCCTGGCCATCGAGCGTCACCGTGACCGTCAGGCCCTGGTCGAAAGCGAGCAGCGCTATCGCTCCCTGTTTACGCATCACCCTGATGCGGTCTTCTCTTTGGATATGGAGGGGCTCTTCCTGAGCCTGAACCCGCAAGTAGCGGAGATAACGGGGCTGCCGGCCAGCGAGATGTTGGGCAAGCATTTCTCACAGTTCGTCGAGACTGGCGACATTCCCCAAGGGCAAGCACTACTCGAGATTGCCCGGACTGGTCGTGCCCTCCGGTATGAGCTACAGAACCGTGACGTACGCGGCACTCTCCATGAGCTTGATGTCACGACCATTCCTATCATGATGGGTGATCGTGTGACCGGGGTCTTTGGTATCGCCAAGGACATCACTGCGCTCAAGAATGATGAAACCCGACTACGCATCCTGGAGCGCAGCGTTGAGGCCAGTGTTCATGGTGTATTGATCGTCGATGCCAACCAGACTGATATGCCGATCATATTCGCCAACCATGCTTTTAGCCGCATCTCTGGCTATAGCAACGCAGAGATCAAGGGGCGGAACTGCCGGTTCCTTCAAGGGCACGAGACCGACCCCCAGACGGTTCAGGAAATCCGGCAAGGACTGGATGACCAGCGTGATGTTCAGGTGACGCTGTGCAACTATCGCAAGAATGGCGAGCGATTCTGGAATGATCTGCACATTTCACCAGTGCGTGACGAACACGGGGCAGTGAGCCATTTCATCGGCGTCGTAAACGATGTCACCCAACGCATTGCCGATCAGGCGGCGCTGACTCACCAGGCAAGTCATGATGTTCTGACCGATGCCTATAACCGTGCAAAGTTTGAAGAGCGCCTGAAGCACCATGCTGAAATCGCCCAGCGCAGAAATGAGTTGCTGGTGGTGTTCTTCATTGATCTCGATGACTTCAAGCCGATCAACGACACCCACGGGCACGCTATGGGAGACCGTCTGCTGGTGGCCGTTGCCGAGCGCCTTGCCACAGAGCTTCGTGCCGGTGACACCCTGGGACGCTTCGGCGGCGATGAGTTTCTGGTGCTTTTGCCTAACCTTGAGCAGGAACATCAGGCGCAAAAGGTCGTCGACCGTTTGCTGGCAGCACTCACGCGCCCGTATAAGGTCGACGATCACGTCTTCCGACTCTCCGCCAGCATTGGCATGGCCTCGAGTCGAGAGATGTCATTACAGCACCCCGAGCAGCTGATCATGTGGGCTGATAGCGCCATGTATGCAGCCAAGAAACAGGGCGGCAACACAGCGCTCTGGTACCGTCACCACTTCAACATGGGGTTGTCAAAGCGCGTCGAGTTACGGAAGGACATTCAGGAGGCTATCGAGAAGGACGAATTTTCCCTGCATTATCAGCCGCTGATGAGTTATGACGGTGATGTGTTGGGCTTTGAGGCTCTCATCCGCTGGCAGCACCCGACCAAGGGGCAGATCTCTCCGGGCAACTTCATCCCGGTCGCGGAAATTACCGGTCAGATCATTCCTATCAGTGAGTGGGTGTTGGCGCAGGTCTGTCAGGACCTGCCGCAGCTGCAGGAACTCGGAGCCAGAGGCTGCCGCGTGGCCGTTAACCTGTCGCCGATGCAGTTCCAGCGACCTACCTTCCTCAGCCAGCTCGAGCAACGCTTAGAGGAAAGCCATATTCCGCCACACTGGCTTGAGCTGGAGGTCACCGAGGGGGTATTGATGGAGGATAAGGAAGTCACCATTTCGATTCTGCATGCCCTACGTGAATTGGGAGTTGGTGTAGCCATCGATGATTTCGGTACTGGCTTCTCAAGCCTTAGCTACCTGAAACAGCTGCCGGTTAGCAAGGTCAAGATCGATCGCAGCTTCATCCGTGACCTGGCGGTGGATGGCAACGATAGGGCAATCGTTCAAAGCATTATTTCCATGGCGAAACACATGGAACTGCAGGTGGTAGCCGAGGGGGTGGAGACTGAGGACCAGCTGCAGTGCCTCGCTGATGATGGCTGCGAGATCTTTCAGGGGTTCTTGCTTGCCAAGCCAATGCCGCTTGAACAACTGGAGCAATTTCTTGCTCGAACTCCTGAGTTCTGATGCTTACGAGGAGGGAAGGGCAGTCTGAGCAATATGATGCGGGCTTTTGGAGCGGGTGAAGGGAATCGAACCCTCGTCTTAAGCTTGGGAAGCTTCTGCTCTACCATTGAGCTACACCCGCGAACCGATTGGCACTGTAACCAATGTGTTAGACAGCGTCTAGCCTCGGACCGAGAAATGGTGGTGTAAGAATTTTTTCGAGCGGGATGGATAGTTTTCGGTAGGGCGCGGTCACAGAAGGTGAGTACAAATTCCTTGGCGATAGCAGTCGCAGTTAGGAGTGAATACTCAGGTTCCGATCCTTACCGCCATGTGCTCTCACATGGCGTTTTTTTTGCCTGTATGGCGAGAGGTGGCTCGGCCATGAAGAGGCGAGCGCAACGAGCGCTGCCCGGCCTTTTTTGAAGGCCGGGCAGCGCTCGTCTGGGTATGACGTTGGAGCGTGAGCTTGGAGGCGGTATCGGCTGGCGCCTAGTGGTGCCCGCCGCGCATTTGCAGAATGGCGCTGAGGATGTCGCGACGCGTCACGATACCCACCAGACGCTCCTGTTCCACGACCGGGTAAACCTTTGGCTTGGTGCCGAGCATTTCCTGGGCAAGGTCGGTGATGCTCTTGGCAGGCGCCACCGACAGTACTTCGTGGCGCATCAGTTCCCTGACCAGTGGCGCCTCGTCGTTGAGGTAGGCGCTCTGAAGCAACTTGCCAAGCACGTCCTGCTCGGAGATGAAGCCGATCAGATGATCTCGGTCATCGACAACCGGCACGCCTGGCAGCCGGTGCAGCCCAAGGCCCTTGACCAGTTGGGTGATCGAGGTATTACTGGTCACCCTATAGCAATCGCGGGACATGATATCGCGTACGATACTGGGAGCGGTCTGTGGCATCGTCAGTCTCCTTGCTTCAACGGTAGTGACCCGTTGCGTCGCTTGGCCCCGGGTTGGGTCAGTCGCCCGGTCCGCATTCCATGCAGCGCTCAACGATCCGAGAACCGAGCTGCAGATTGGCGTTCAGGTCGCGAAGGGCGGTACGTAGACCTTCTTCGATGACCGGGTGATAGAACGGCATCTCCAGCATCTGGGCGACCGTCATGCGCTGTTGCTGTGCCCAGGCCAGCAAGTGCGCCAGGTGCTCGGCGCGCGGGCCAAATATCTCAGCGCCAAGGAAGAGCCCGCTGCCCTGCTCGGCATAGACCCGCATCAGCCCCTTGTTGACTCGCATCACTCGTGAGCGGCCTTGGCCTTCGAAAGACACCTCGCCGCTGGCCAGGCAGTCACATCCGCCGTAGCGCCTTTCGAGTTCAGCATAGCTGAGCCCCACCGTTGCCATCTGTGGATCGCTAAACACTACCGCCAACGGTGTGCGGCGCTGGCCGGCGCGCATTTCGGGGTAGCGCCCGGCGTTGTCGCCGGCGATGCGCCCTTCGTCGCTGGCTTCATGCAGCAGAGGCAGGTCCTGGTCGGCGTCTCCAGCGATGAAAATATGACTGGGGCCGCCTTCGGCATTGCGACACTGCAGGGTAAAGGTGTTGTAGGTCGGCACGCCCTTGTCGTTAAGCGTCAGATTGGCGTTCTCGATCGAGAGCCGGTCGACGTTAGGGCGACGCCCGGTGGCGGCGAGCAGGTAGTCGAAGCGCTCGGTCAGGCGCTGGCCACTGTCGCGCTCGAGGAAGGTCACCACCACGCTGTCGCCGTCTCGCTCGATGGCCTCTACTTGGGCATCGGGGTCGACGTAGAACTCCTGGTTGAAGGTGCGATCCGCGACGTCACGCACGGCGTCATCCTGAAGAGGGCCTAGGGCGCCGCCGACGCCAAACACTCTCAGCCGCACGCCGAGGCGGTGCAATGCCTGGCCAAGCTCGAGGCCGATAACGCCGGGGCCGAATACAGCAACCGACTCCGGCAGGTTGTCCCATTCGAAAACGTCGTCGTTGATGATCAGTCTGTCGCCGGCAGCCTCGAAGAAACCGGGGTAGCTGGGCCGTGAACCGCTGGCGATCACTACCCGCTTGGCGTGTACGCGGGTGTGATCATCAACGAGCAGGGTGTTGGGGCCTTCAAAGCGGGCATAGCCGTGTAGCTTGTCGTCGGCGGGAATGCGCTCGACCGATTCGAGCACGAAACCGACGAAACGGTCACGTTCACGTTTCACGCGCGCCATCACCGCTGCACCATTGACTTCGATCTCGCCATTGAGGCGGATGCCGAAGGCCTCGGTATCAGCGGCTTGGTGGGCGGCCTCGGCAGCGGCGATCAAGAGCTTCGAGGGCATGCAGCCCACCCGGGCGCAGGTGGTACCGTAAGGGCCACCCTCGATCATGACCACGGAATCGGTGTGCTGTTTAGCGGCGCGGTAGGCGCCGAGACCGGCGGTACCGGCACCGATGATGGCGACATCAACCTGACGTTCTTGCATATCCAGTTCCATATCCGAATGAGTGAGCGGGCAGCGGCGTGTATGAGACGCGGTCCTGACCGCATTTGCCCAGAGGTATGTCGACAACATCGATGCTATCTCAGACCTAAGGCGACGCTGCCTAGCGTAAAACGCCTACGAGTATCCCGGTACGTCAGTGAGAGAGGAATTTGATTGATTTGAACTCAGCGATAGCTTTCGCTGATGAAACACCCATCACCGACCTGAGTCATGAAGAGTAGAATGGTGATGGAACAGCCGGTTTCGGAGCAGGTTTGGCTAGTTTGCCGGCGCTGGCCCCGAAAGTCGCAACACCGACAAGAGCCTAGAGGAGAGTCCTTATGGATGCTCGCCAATATCTCGCCAAGAAAGGCATCGACCTGGACAAGGAAGAGGAAAAACCGCATACCCTTGAGGAGCTGGCCTGGTCCAGAGCCATCGAGGCAGGACAGCATCGCCCCCGCAGTGGCACGCCCCACGACTGGGAAGACTGGTCTCGCTATCACGAATCCTTGGCCGACGGCGCCGAGCGACTCGAACAGAAAATAGATCCTAAGGCACATGGCGGTAGGGTATCGGCGTGCGACAACCAGTCGAAACCGTCAGGCGACCATGGTGATGAGAAAGCCGGGAGCGGACGTCAGGCCGGTGAAGGTAAGGGTGACGAGCCAAGATCCGGTGAGAAAGGCAATTCCTGAGGCGACGCAATCCAGCGCAATCCACTCGCCTCAATTCAACCCGGTTCAATCCAGCTCGACTAAATCCAACCCCAGCCGCATCCCGCCTTCTTTCCCTGATGTTATGTTCCCCATCAACCCTTCGGCGGCGCTGTGATGTGCCGTCGAATGTTCGGTTGGGCTTTCTTTCCATGATCGAAAGCGAAAATGTCGTGCCGCCTTCCTGTTATTTTCGCATTTTTCGATCATTTTACTGATTTTTAGGGCCTTGTAGACCAAGGTATAAGCTAGAAACGCCCAGTTTGCGTTGCCGCCATACCCCCTCTCGACTAGTCTGAGCACTGAAACGAACATCTGTGAGTGTTCGTATGTTTGCAAGCGAACATCAAGATGCGCTGATGTGCACTTGTCCTCCTGAATCGCTTCTTACAACAACAAACAGGAGCTCGCCTAGTGTTACTGATCTCTCCGCTGCCATGTCGCGCGACGTCTGCTTGCAGGTTGTCTCGCGCTGATTCACCCATGCTGCCCATGAGAACGACATGTCCCTGATCCTTGAGAACATCGACCACGTGGTCAACGGCGCCACCCATATCGAAGGCGTGAATATGGAATTAGCCCCGGGGTCGTTCAACGTGCTGCTGGGGCGCACCCTGGCAGGCAAGACAACGCTGATGCGCCTGATGGCGGGGCTCGAAGTTCCGACCCGTGGGCGCATCATGATGGACGGTCGCGACGTGACCGGCGTTTCGGTGCGTCGTCGCAATGTCTCGATGGTGTACCAGCAGTTCATCAACTATCCGGCGCTGAGCGTCTTTGAGAACATCGCCTCGCCGCTCAGGCTGGCCAAGGTCGCCAGCGCCGATATCGATCGTCGCGTGCGCGAGACCGCCGAGATGCTGCGCATCGACCATCTGCTGGACCGCTTTCCTCTGGAACTGTCCGGTGGCCAGCAGCAGCGAACCGCCATGGGGCGAGCGCTGGTCAAGGAAGCCGACGTCATTCTCTTCGACGAACCGCTGGTCAACCTGGATTACAAGCTGCGTGAAGAGCTGCGCGACGAACTGCGCACCCTGTTCAGCGAGCGCCATTGCATCGCGGTCTATGCCACCACCGAGCCCGGCGAGGCGCTGGCGCTGGGCGGCAATACCGCCGTGCTGCATGAGGGAAGACTGCTGCAGTACGGGCCCACCGAAGAGGTGTATCACCGTCCCCAGGACATCCTTGCCGCCGAGATGTTCTCGGAGCCGCCGATCAATATCGTCGATGGCCGCATCACCGGGCGCGAGGTGCATCTCGATGGTGGCATCCAGTTCCCCCTCAATGATGACCTGCGTCCGCTGGGCGAGGGGGACTTCCGTTTCGGCATCCGCGCCTCGCATATCGCGCTGCACCCTCAGGCGGCGGACGATCTATCGCTCGAGATGCGCGTCGACCTGGCCGAGCTAAGTGGCTCGGAAACCTTCCTTCACGTACATAACGAGCGCTTCGAGATGACGGTGCTGCTGGAAGGCGTTCACGAGTTCGATCCTGACGACCCCGTCACTCTCTACGTGCCGACGCACAAGGTCTATGCCTTCGATCGGCAGGGCGGCGTGGTTCATATTCCGGCGCATTTGGGAGGCCTCTAAGATGGCGGAAATTACCCTGCGGCAACTCGCCCATTCCTATCTGCCGTCGCCGTCCGGGCCAGAAGATTATGCGATTCGCGAGATGGATCATGTCTGGCACCAGGGCGGCGCCTATGCCTTGCTGGGGCCGTCCGGCTGTGGCAAGTCGACCTTGCTCAACATCATCTCCGGGCTGCTGGAGCCCTCAAGCGGGGAAGTGCTGTTCGATGGCGAGCGCGTCAACTCGCTACCTCCCGAGCAGCGCAACATCGCCCAGGTTTTCCAGTTCCCGGTGGTGTACGACACCATGACGGTATTCGACAACCTGGCTTTTCCGCTGCGTAACGCCGGTATGGGCGAGACGCAGATCCGCGAGAAGGTGCTCGAAGTGGCCGACGTGCTGGAGCTGACCCCCCAGCTCAAGCGCAAGGCCAAGAACCTGACCGCCGACGAAAAGCAGAAGGTCTCCATGGGCCGCGGCCTGGTCCGCGAAGACGTCTCGGCGATTCTCTTCGACGAGCCGCTGACCGTGATCGACCCGCAGCTCAAGTGGAAGCTGCGCCGTAAGCTCAAGGAGATCCACCGGCGCTTCAACATCACCATGGTCTATGTGACCCACGATCAGCTGGAAGCCTCGACGTTCGCTGACAAGATCGCGGTCATGTACCAGGGCCAGGTAGTGCAGTTCGGCACCCCTCGTGAGCTTTATGAGCGCCCGGCTCATACCTTCGTAGGCTATTTCATCGGCAGCCCCGGCATGAACCTGCTCGATATCTCGGTGAAAGATGACCAGGTTCGCTGCGGTGAGGTGGTGATTCCGGTCGCGCCCAAGATGCGGGACATGATCGCCCGCAGTTCCTCGGACAACATTCGCCTCGGTATCCGTCCCGACTTCGTGGAGGTCTTCGAGACCGCCGAGGAAGACTCGCTGGCAGTCGATGTGGTGAACGCTCAGGACTTGGGGACCTATTCGATCCTGACGCTGGCGCTTGGCGACGTGACCCTCAAGGCGCGTATCGATGAGGACCAGGTCACGCCCAAGGGCAAGGCCTACATCCGCTTCCCCCAGGGGCGCCTGGGCGTCTATATCGACGAATACCGTGTGGAGACCGACCATGAATAAGGTCTACGACAACAAGGCCTGGCTGCTGATCCTGCCGATGCTGGCGCTGGTGGCCTTCTCGGCGATCATTCCGTTGATGACCGTCGTCAACTATTCGGTGCAGGACGTGTTCGATGCCAACACCCGCTTTTTCACCGGCACCGAATGGTTCGTGCAAATGCTCAACGATCCGACCCTGCAGTCGGCGTTGCTGCGCCAGTTCGCCTTTTCGCTGACGGTGCTCTGCATTCAGGTGCCGCTGGGTATCGGCATTGCCCTGCTGATGCCCAAGAAGGGCTGGCAGGCTTCGGCGGTACTGATCCTGGTGACGCTGCCGCTGCTGATTCCCTGGAACGTGGTGGGCAGCATCTGGCAGATCTTTACCCGTGGCGACATCGGCCTGATGGGCTGGGGGCTTCGCGAGCTGGGCTACGAGTACAACATCACCCGCAGCGCGGTGGATGCGTGGGGCACCATCATCATCATGGACGTCTGGCACTGGACGCCGCTGATCGCGCTTTTGTGCTATAGCGGTCTGCGCTCGATTCCCGAAGCCTACTACCAGGCGGCACGTATCGATCGCGCCTCGCGCTGGGCGGTGTTCCGCTTCATTCAACTGCCCAAGCTGACCAACGTGCTGGTGATCGGGGTGCTGCTGCGCTTCATGCACTCTTTCATGATCTACGCCGAGCCCTTCGTGCTGACCGGTGGCGGGCCAGGCAGTTCGACCACCTTCCTGAGTCAGTCACTGACCACCATGGCAATCGGCCAGCAGGATCTCGGTCCTTCTGCCGCCTTCTCGCTGATCTACTTCCTGATCATCCTGCTGGTCAGTTGGGTGTTCTACACCGCGATCATGAATATGCAGAAAGACAAAGAGGGGGGCGCCTGAGATGAGCCAGTCCAAGCCTACGACTCCCGCAGAAGTGCGCCAGCGGGCAGCCGTCGAAGACAAGCGGCGCCGCCGCAAGGCACGGGCCGTGCCGGGCCGCCTGCGGCCCAAGCTCCTGCTGGGACTCTATTTGCTGTTCGTCCTGCTGCCGATCTACTGGCTGATGAACATGTCGTTCCAGTCCAACACCGAGATTCTCGGTGGCTTAACCCTGTGGCCGGACAACTTCACCCTTGAGCACTACACCAAGATCTTTACCACTGAGACTTGGTATATGGGCTATGTGAACTCGATCACCTATGTGGTGATGAACATGGTGATCAGTATTCTGGTTGCCTTGCCTGCGGCCTATGCGTTCAGTCGCTATCATTTCATTGGCGATAAGCACCTGTTCTTCTGGCTGCTGACCAACCTGATGGCGCCGCCCGCCGTCTTCCTGCTGCCGTACTTCCAGCTCTATTACACCGTGGGGCTGTTCGATACCCATATCGCGGTGGCGCTGGCGCACTGCCTGTTCAATATCCCTCTGGCGATCTGGATTCTCGAGGGCTTCATGAGCAGCGTGCCCAAGGAAATCGACGAGACCGCCTTCATCGATGGCTATAGTTTCCCGCGCTTCTTCGTGCGGATCTTCATCCCGATGATTCGCTCGGGGATCGGCGTGACGCTGTTCTTCCTGTTCATGTTCTCGTGGGTCGAGCTGCTGCTGGCCAGCACCCTGACCTCGACCAATGCGCAGCCGATTGCCTCGGTGATGACCAGTACCTCCACGGCCTCAGGCATCGACTGGGGGACGCTGGCCGCCGCCGGTGTGCTGACCATCGTGCCCGGCATCCTGGTGGTCTACTTCGTTCGCAATCACATCGCCAAGGGCTTCGCCCTGGGCCGCACCTGAGGAGGGCGCGTCATGGAATGGATGGTATGGACGCTGCCGACCACTGTCTTCTTTTCCGTTATTGCGGCGATGCTCGCCGGCATGACGGTCTGGGAGGTCGTGCAGCCAACGGTCGAGCGTAAGGGCTTTCTGCCGATCTCGACCACGCGCGGTGATCGTCTCTTTATCGGGCTGTTGTCCGCCGCCTATCTGCATCTGATGGTGGTGGGCTTCACGCCCCTGAGTATCTGGTGGGCCCTTGCGGGTTCGGTACTGTGGTTGCTGGTACTGATCCGTTGGGGGTGATCTGGGTGGAAGGAGTCACTCCTTCAAGTAAGCACTTCAATAAGAAGAGGTCATTATGATACCGACAAGAATGCGACTCTCTGTGCTGGCGGCTGGCGTGATGCTGGCCAGCGGCTCAGTGCACGCCGACAATCATGACACTCAGGCCGTTATCGACCGGCTGATCGACGAGAACTTCCAGCACTCGACGCTGAGCCGCGAGCAGCAGGCTGCCGAGCTCGAGTGGTTCGCCAAGGCCGCCGAACCCTTCCGTGGCATGGAGATCAACGTGGTCTCCGAAGGCTTGACCACCCACGTCTATGAGCGCGACGTGCTGTCCAAGGCCTTCACAGAGCTGACCGGCATCGAGCTCACCCACAACATCATTGGCGAGGGTGACGTCGTCAACAACATGCAGACCCAGATGCAGTCGGGTCGCAACATCTACGATGGCTACGTCAACGATTCGGACTCCATCGGCACCCATATTCGCTATGGCACCACCATCAACCTGTCCAAAGCGATGAAAAATGAGTGGGCCGACTACACTCTGCCGACTCTGGACCTGGAAGACTTCATCGGCATCCAGTACACCACTGGGCCGGATGGGGATATCTATCAGCTGCCCGACCAGCAGTTCGCCAACCTCTACTGGTTCCGCTATGACTGGTTCCAGCGCGAAGACCTGCAGAAACAGTTCCGCGAGCGCTACGGCTATGATCTGGGCGTGCCGACCAACTGGACTGCCTATCAGGACATCGCTGAGTTCTTCACCAATGATGTAGGTGAACTCGACGGCCAGAAGGTCTACGGCCACATGGACTACGGGCGTCGCGATCCGTCACTTGGCTGGCGTTTCCATGACTCCTGGCTGTCGATGGCCGGTATGGGTAGCCCCGGCGTGCCCTTCGGTAATCCGGTAGATGACTGGGGTATCCGCGTCGACGAAGACAGCCGTCCGGTAGGCGCCAGCGTCAGCCGCGGCGGTGCCACCAATTCGCCGGCCTCGGTGTTCGCCGTCACCAAGATGGTCGACTGGCTGCGTGACTATGCGCCGCCTGAAGCCCAGGGCATGACCTTCGGTGAGGCCGGCCCGGTGCCTGCCCAGGGCCAGATCGCCCAGCAGATGTTCTGGTACACCGCCTTCACCGCCGACATGACCAGCCCCGATGTGCCGGTCACCGATGCCGAGGGCAACCCCAAGTGGCGCATGGCCCCTTCGCCGACCGGTCCTTACTGGGAAGAAGGCATGAAGGTTGGCTATCAGGACGTGGGCTCCTGGACCTTCTTCGATTCCACACCCGAGGATCGTCGCACTGCAGCCTGGCTGTACGCGCAGTTCACCACCTCCAAGACGGTGTCACTTGAGAAGCTGATGGCCGGTCTGACACCAATTCGCCGCTCAGACATCTTCTCCGACGAGATGACCGAGATGGCGCCCAAGCTGGGTGGCCTGGTGGAGTTCTATCGCAGCCCGGATCAGTCCAAGTGGACCCCGTCGAGCACCAACGTGCCTGACTATCCGCGCATGGCTCCGCTGTGGTGGCAGAACCTGGCCCCTGCGGTCAGCGGCGATGTCACCCCCAAGGAAGCCCTGGACAACCTGGCCGGAGATCTCGACAACATCATGTCGCGACTGGCTCGTGCGAAGGTGTTCGCTACCTTCGAACCCAAGCTCAACGAAGAGCGTGACCCGGAGTACTGGCTGAACCAGCCCGGTGCGCCCAAGGCCAAGCTCGACAACGAGATGCCTCAGGGCACCACCGTCCCCTACGACGAACTGATCCAGTCCTGGCAGCAGTAAGGCTTGATCGCCGGAGGGCGGCCGGCAAAACGGCCGCCCAAGGGACTATCGTCAACCGGCATGACGCTTCCTCGTCCCGTTCGCGGGGCGAGGTGGTGCCGAGGTGATTGCATGAACAAGGGTTATATCCTGGCCATCGACCAGGGCACCACGGGCTCGACGGTGCTGGTCTTCGACCATGACGGCATCGCCCGGGGCAGGGCCTACCGGGAGTTTCGTCAGTACTATCCCAAGCCTGGCTGGGTCGAGCACGATGCACAGATGATCTGGAGCGTGACGCATCAGGTCGTCCAGGAGGCGCTCAATCGCGCCGATATTCTTCCCGATCAAATCGTCGGCATCGGCATCGCCAACCAACGCGAGACCACGCTGCTGTGGGACCGCGAGACCGGCGAGCCGGTTCACCGCGCCATTGTCTGGCAGGACCGCCGTGCGGCAGGTATCTGCGAGACGCTACGCGAGGAGGGGCTCGAAGCCACCTTCCGCGCCAAAACCGGGTTGGTCTGCGACCCCTACTTTTCCGGTACCAAGGTGCGCTGGCTGCTCGACAACGTCAGCGGCCTGCGTGAGCGCGCCGAGCGCGGCGAGCTCGCCTTTGGCACCATCGACAGCTGGCTGGTCCACAAGCTGACCGGCGGGCGAGTGCATGCAACCGATGTGTCCAACGCATCGCGCACCCTGATGTACAACATCCATAGCCTCGAATGGGACGAGGAGCTGCTGGACCTGCTCAAGGTGCCGGCGGCCATCCTGCCCGAGGTCAAATCATCGTCTTCGCTCTTCGGTGAGACCGACCCGGAGGCATTTTTCGGTGCTCGCGTGCCGGTGGCCGGTATCGCCGGGGATCAGCAGGCCGCGCTGTTCGGTGAGGCCTGCCACGGCGAGGGCATGGCCAAGAACACCTATGGCACCGGCAGCTTCCTGCTGATGAACACAGGCACCCAGCCGGTGGCAAGCCAGCACGGGTTGCTCTCGACCATCGCCTGGGGCATCGGCGATGAACCGGTGGAATACGCGCTGGAAGGGGCGATCTTCGTCACCGGCGCGGCGGTGCAGTGGCTGCGTGATGAACTCAATATCATCGATGATGCCGCAGACACCGAGCGCATGGCGCTGTCACTGTCAGGCAATGACAACGTCTATTTCGTGCCGGCTCTGACCGGGCTTGGCGCGCCGCATTGGGACCCTTATGCGCGCGGCACGCTGCTTGGCGTGACGCGGGGCACCACCAAGGCGCATATCGCCCGGGCGGTGCTCGAGAGCATTGCCTACCAGACGCGCGACATCGTCGAGATCATGGTTGATGAGTCCGGCATTCCGCTCAAAGAGCTGCGCGCCGATGGCGGCGGGGCGGTGAACACCTTCCTGATGCAGTTCCAGGCCGACACCTTGGGTGTGCCGGTCAAGGTGCCGCGGATCACCGAGACCACGGCGCTTGGCGCCGCCTATCTCGCGGGTCTGGCGACCGGCTTCTGGAAGGATCGCGCCGAGATCGACGCCAAGTGGCAGCTTGCCCAGTGCTATCAGCCGGGCATGCCTGAGGCGGAGCGCGCCGCCCTTTATCGGCGCTGGCATCGGGCGGTGGCGCTCTCCAAGGCTTGGGACACGCCGCTGGAGTAGGCCTGCGTTGCTCGCTATGACGCGTTATTAAAAAAGGGAGGGTTGTTACGAGGGGAGGGCTCTTGCGTCTGCATCGCGTCCTATTGGCCGAGTCATTTCATAAAGTCCATTTCACAAAGGCCACTCCTCAAAGATTACTCGACAAAGACAAAGGCCACTTCACAAAGGCACGGCATCATGCAATTGCGCAAACACAATCTCGACCGCCAGCAGCAAGAGGATTTCGATGTCCTGGTCATCGGGGGCGGCATCAATGGCGCGGCCTCGGCGGCGGCGTTGGCGGGCAAGGGCGTCAAGGTGGCGCTGATTGATCGCGGCGACTTTGCCAGCAGCACCAGCATGCATTCCTCGAATCTGGTGTGGGGCGGCATCAAGTACATGGAGAGCCATGACTTTCCGCTGGTCCGCAAGCTGTGCAAGAGTCGCAACCACCTGATCAAGCACTTTCCGTCGACGGTGAAGGAGATTCGATTCCTGACTACCATCGCCAGCGGTTTCCGCTACCACCCGCGCTATCTGTGGGCGGGTAGCTGGCTCTACTGGTTCATCGGTAATGGCTTCACCAAGATCCCGCACTACCTGTCGCCTGAGGGCATCAAGGCCCGTGAGCCGATCGTCGATATCGCTGGCAGCGTGGGCGGCTTCGAATACTCCGATGCCTACCTGCACGACAATGATGCGCGCTTTGTCTTCAACTTCGTGCGCAGTGCCATGGACCGGGGCTGTGCGGCCACTAACTATGTCGAGTCGCTGGGCGCCAAGCGGGAAGGGCAGCGCTGGATCACCCAGGCCCGCAATGTGATGACCGGCGATACCTTCGAGATTCGCGCCAAGGTGGTGGTCAATGCCGCCGGGCCCTATGTGGATCAGCACAACTCCCTGAGCGGCGAGCGCACCGAGCACCAGCACGTCTATTCCAAGGGCATTCACCTGATCGTGCCGCAGCTCAGCGAGCATCAGCGGGTGCTGGCCTTCTTCGCCGATGACGGCCGGCTATTCTTCGTCATTCCCATGGGGCGGCGCACCTGTATCGGCACCACCGACACCCGGGTAGAGAGCCCCGAGGTGAAGGTCACCGACGATGACATCCGCTTCGTGCTGGACAACATCAACAAGCGACTGACGCTGAATGCGCCGCTGACCCAGGACGACATCATTTCGACCCGCTGCGGCGTGCGTCCGTTGGCGGTCAAGGCGAGCTCGGGGGGCGATCGGGACTTCCTGCAGCTCTCTCGCAAGCACGTCATCGATACCGACGCCGCTACCCATCACCTGAGCATCTTTGGCGGCAAGCTGACCGACTGCCTTAACGTCGGCGACGAGATCGTTGCGGCGGTCAAGGAGCTGGGCGTCGAGGTGCCCTATGCAGACTACGTCTGGTATGGGGAGCCGGGACGAGCGGTGCGCAAGGAATTCTTCCATCAGGCGCGCCTGATGGGGCTGGACGCCATGGCGCCTCATCACCATGAGGCCCTGAGCACACGGCTTTGGCGGCGCTACGGCGCTCAGGCATTGGACATGCTCGAGGAAATCCGCGAAGACCCGCGTCAGGCCGAGGTGTTGATCGAAGGCACCGAGTACCTGCGCTGCGAGATTCGACAGGCACAGCGCCGCGAGATGATTACCCGTCTCGAGGATTTCCTGCGCCGGCGCTCGAAGATCTCGCTGGTGGTCAGTGCCGAAGACATCCGCAAGGCCCCCGGGCTCAGAGAGGCCTGCGAGATCCTGTTTGGCGACGAGGCCGAGGCCAAGCTCGAGGAGTACTTGGCGAGCCCTCAGGCCCAGAGCGTCGGTGAGGTGCTGAGCGCCGACTCCCACGCCGATAACCCGGCGCATTCGGAGTCGCTCAAGTGGCGCTAAGACCATCATAAGAAAACCGGCCAAGAGCGTCGGCCAAGAGAACCGGTCAGGCGGTGAGGGCAGGGCGCAGGAGAGATCCCACCGCCGCCTGATCAATGCCGAGGACGTTGGCAGAAGGGCTCAGCGAATGAAATAGCGGTAGGCGATCGATTCGTCCTTGCGCGGGCCTTGGATGCGCCAGTCGAGCGCGAAGCCATCGCTATTGACCGCTAGTCTTGCCGTGTAGCGATCCTCGCCGCACAGGTGAGGGGCGGCGGCCACCAGCCCGCTGCCATCCTCGGCCTCGATCAGGTCGAACAGCCAGACGGCCGCTTCTCGACCGCGCCGCTCATGGAAGAGGCGCAAGCGGTCCTCTTCCAGCTCCCAACGATAGACGTTGCGAAACGCGACTTCCCGAGATTGTCCTGCGAGCGCGAAGTGGCCCTCCTCATGGAAGCGTACATGGAAGCATCGTACCTGGTCGTCTTCGCTCACCGTGACGCTGCCATATCCTTCGCCGGACCACTCGCACTGCGAGGCAGTGCCGGAACGCGAGGAAAATTTCAGGCGACTGATGGTTGGTAGCAGGGCGCGCACGCGTATAATGCTTGTCAACTTTATTTCCTTGTGGAGTTAACCAATGAGCTATCTTGTGGGCGTCACAGCCTTATGGGCGTTTTCGTTCTCGCTGATCGGCGCCTACCTGTCCGGTCAGGTCGACAGCTACTTCGCGGTGCTGGTGCGCATCGTGTTGGCCACGCTGGTGTTCTTGCCGTTTCTCAAGCCGCGGCTGCTGGCCAATCGTCACAAGCTGGCGCTGATGGCGATCGGCGCCGTGCAGTTGGGGCTGATGTACATCTTCTTCTATCAGTCGTTTCTGCTGCTGTCGGTGCCGGAGGTGCTGCTGTTCACCATCTTCACGCCGCTCTACGTAACGCTGATCGACGACGCCCTGGCCGGGCGGTTCACGCCATTCTACCTGCTCAGTGCATTGCTTGCCGTGATCGGCGCGGCGGTGATTCGCTACCAGGGCGTGGATAGCGGTTTCTGGCTGGGTTTCCTAGTGGTGCAGGGCGCCAACCTGTGCTTTGCGCTGGGTCAGGTGGCCTACCGTCATCTGGCCGTGCGCCTGGAAGATGATGTGCCCCAATACAGCATCTTCGGCTGGTTCTACCTGGGCGCACTGGCGCTGGTGGTCGTGGCCTTCGCGCTGTTCGGCAACCCCGCTAAGCTGCCTTCCTCTGGGCTTCAGTGGGGCGTGCTGGCGTGGCTTGGCCTGGTGGCCTCTGGGCTCGGCTACTTCCTGTGGAACAAGGGAGCGACCCGGGTCGATGCGGGAGCGCTTGCCATCATGAACAATGCGCTGGTGCCGGCGGGGCTTCTGGTCAACCTGGCGCTCTGGAACCGGGATGCCGATCTATCCCGACTGGCGCTGGGCGGTGCCATCCTCGTGGCGTCGCTCGCTATCAACGAGTGGTGGGTGCGCCGTCGCCGCCTGCCGGTCTCGCCGCTGGCTTGAGGGGGCTGCCTGGCGGTTTGCCGCTCCCGGCGGGAGTCCGCATAATGACGGCTCGATGAGGCGGGAGCGCGCATGACAACCTTCAAGAACATTGGCCTGATCGGCCGCATGGGCAGTGCCAAGGTAGTGGATACGCTCAGGCGACTGATCCGCTTCCTCGATGAAGGCGGCTATCACGTCATTCTCGAGGATCGCACTGCAACCGTGATGTTGGATCACGGCCAGCAGGAAGCCAGCCGGCGGATGCTGGGCGAAATCTGTGATCTGGTGATCGTGATCGGAGGTGATGGCAGCCTGCTGGGCGCGGCGCGAGCGCTGTGCAAGAGCGGCACGCCGGTGCTCGGGGTCAACCGTGGCCGGCTGGGCTTTCTGACCGACATCTCGCCGAGCGAGCTCGAGGACAAGGTCGGCGAGGTACTGGCCGGGCGCTTCATGATCGAAGAGCGCTTCCTGCTCGATGCCGAGGTCTATCGCAATGATGCGCTGGTCGGCAGCGCCGAAGCCCTCAACGACGTAGTTATGCATCCCGGTAAGGCGGTGCGCATGATCGAGTTCGAGCTCTTCATCGACGGCCAGTTCGTCTACAGCCAGCGCAGCGATGGACTGATCATTGCCACTCCTACCGGCTCCACCGCCTACGCGCTCTCCGGCGGTGGTCCTATCGTGCATCCCAGCATTGAAGCCATCACCCTGGTGCCGATGTTTCCCCATACCCTGTCGAGCCGTCCCATCGTTGTGGATGCCAGTTCTGAAATCCGCATTCATATCGGCGAGACCAACGAAGCCTATCCCCACGTCAGCTGCGATGGTCAGACTCGGGTCGTATCCAAACCCGACGACATTCTCTATGTACGCAGGAAGCCCGAGCGTTTGAAGCTGGTGCACCCCCTGGGCCACAACTTCTACGAGGTCTGTCGCAGCAAGCTCGGCTGGAGCAGCCGGCTGGGGGATTGAGATGACCATGAGCGATGGCATCGAAGGCTACGACCTGATCGGCGATGTGCACGGCTGTGGCGCCACCCTGGCCGCACTGCTCGAGAAGCTCGGCTATCACCGGCGGCGCGGGGTCTATCGCCATCCGCGGCGGCGGGTGATCTTCCTCGGCGACCTGATCGACCGCGGCCCGCGCATTCGCCTGGCGGTGACCATTGCCCGGCGCATGGTCGAGGCCGGCGAGGCGCATATCGTCATGGGCAATCACGAATACAACGCCCTGGCGTATTGCCGGCGTGACCCGGAAGGGGGCTTCCTGCGGGCCCATACTCCGCGACATAACCGCATCATCAAGGACACCCTCGAGCAGTACAGCGATCACCTGAACGAGTGGGACGATACCCTGGCCTGGTTCATGCAGATTCCGCTGTTTCTAGAGCGAGACGGCCTGCGGGTGGTTCACGCCTGCTGGGATCAGGCGTTGATCGACGCCTTTCGCCTCGACCACCCGGACGGACGCATGGATGAAGCCTTCCTGCGCGAGTCGGCGATGCACGGCACCAAGGCCTTTGCGATCATGGACCGGTTGACCCGTGGCAGCCACCTCGTGCTGCCCGATAACCTGGAGATTCACTCAGGAGACGGTTTCCGGCGCCGCAGCTTTCGCACTCACTTCTGGGCCCGCGACCCGCATACCTACGGCGATGTGGTCTTTCAGCCGGACAACCTGCCCGGCGACCTGGAGCTTCGAGCGTTGAGCGCGAGCGAACGTGCCCGACTGAGCTACTACGGACCCGACGAGCCGCCGCTGTTTATTGGCCACTATTGGTGCGAGGGCATTCCGGCATTGCCGGCGCCCAACGTGGCCTGCCTCGATTACAGCGCGGTCAAGTTTGGCCGCCTGGTGGCCTATCGCTGGAGCGGCGAAACTCGACTGGATGCCAATCACTTCGTCTGGCTCAAGGTGCCTCGCGATGAGCAGGCGATGCCTCGGCCCTGGGAGATCGATTTCGATTGAACGACCGGAATAGGCGGTAAGAACAATCTGTCACGATAAGATAACAAACTTTTACATTATTTTAGGCATCACGCATGAACTTCTTCCCGGCAGGCGCATCTCAAGAGTGTTCCCTTGAATGATCCCTTGCTCTTATCCGGCGGCCCCCTCCGCCGGATTTTTCTTTGTGGAATTCGTTACACTGGCGCATAGACGCCTTTTGCGGCGTATGCCCCCATTCATACTGGCATGAAAAGGAACCCCGCATGTTGAAGGTGCTCATGCTGCCCCGAGACACCGATACCCGTGACCTGCGCCAGGCACTGTGGGCCCACCGCATCGGTCATCGCTTCACTGAGGACGAGGACGGCTACACCCTGTGGCTTGCGGACCCCGCCCAGTTGGATGATCTCACCCGGTTGCTGGAACGCTGGCAGCGCGGCGAGTCGCTGATGCCCAGCGGCCATGCGGCGCGCGCCAAGCTCAATGCGTCGCCGCTGTTGCGCCCCTTCGCCCTGGCGCCGGTGACCGCCAGCTTGCTGGCGGCCTGCCTAGTGGTGTTTGGCCTGATGTGGCTGCTCGGCGATATCGTGGTGGCCATGTTGACCATCGTGCCGGTGGCCGTGGCGGGCGGCAGCCTGAGCCTGGGCACGCTGGCCGATACCCTGAGCTCCGGGCAGGTGTGGCGGCTGTTTTCGCCGGCCCTTTTGCACTTCGGCTGGATGCACCTGATCTTCAATCTGCTGTGGCTGTGGTATTTCGGCCGCCAGATCGAGGCGCTGCGCGGCGGCAAGCTGATGCTGGTCCTGGCCGTCGTCAGTGCCATCGTGGGCAACCTTGCCCAGTACGTCACCGGCACGGTGCTGTTCGGCGGCATGTCCGGCGTGGTCTATGCGCTGCTTGGTTACGTATGGCTGATGTCGCGGCTAGCGCCCAGCAGCGGGTTCTTCGTGCCCCAGATGCTGGTGGTGTTCATGCTGGGCTGGATGGTCTTCACCATGACCGAGATGGCCGGGATGGTCGGGTTCGGCAACGTGGCCAACGAGGCCCACGTGGGCGGCCTGGTCGTGGGCCTGGCACTGGGCTGGTATGATGCGCGCCGTGCCCGAAGGGCCTGATGCGATGGTGATGACACCCCATGTCACTAAAGGAAGACTGAAATGAGCGAGATGACCTTCGACAAGATGGTCCAGCAGATGACGCCGGCCATCTACGATAGCCTCAAGCAGGCGGTGTCGCTGCGCAAATGGCCTGACGGGCGGGTGCTGAGCGCCGAGCAGGTCGAGCTGTGCCTCGAGGCCGTGATCAAGTACGAAGCCGAGCATGGCGTGTCTCCCGACCAGCGGGTCGGCTATCTGGATCGCACCAGCTGTGGCAGCGACGCTGGGAGTGATGTCGGTGGGGGGAGTAGTGGAAATAGTAGTGTAGAGAGTGCCAGCAACGGCGAGGAAAGCCTCAAGTGGGTGAACTGATCGACACCGCCGCTCGCGGTTGCCTGAGCAAGATGGCCATCTCGCCGGGAAAGGCCGGGGAGGCGGCGGATTACGCACTGCGTCTCGATGAAACGCGCCTGCCCCTCAATGCGCGTCTGGGTCAGTCGTTGCGGCTTAGCTGGACCGGTGCCATTGCCTGCACGCACTGCGGCCGGGCCACCAAGAAAAGCTTCGCCCAGGGCCACTGTTACCCCTGCTTCAAGCGCTTGGCCAGCTGCGATACCTGCATCATGAAGCCTGAGACCTGCCACTTCTTCGCCGGCACCTGCCGCGAGCCGGAATGGGGCGAGCGTCACTGCTTCCAGCCCCATGTGGTCTATCTGGCCAACTCATCGGGGCTCAAGGTGGGGATCACCCGACGTACCCAGGTGCCGACTCGCTGGCTCGATCAGGGCGCCATCCAGGCCCTGCCGATTATCGAGGTCGACACCCGACAGCAGTCTGGCTTCGTCGAGATGCTGTTCAAGGAAGAGGTCAGCGATCGCACCAACTGGCGCGCGATGCTCAAGGGCGACGTTGAGCCGATGGATCTGGTCGGCGAGCGTGATCGACTATTGGCCAAGCTCGACGGCGGGCTCAGCAGCCTGCGCGAGCGTTTCGGCGCTGATGCCATCCGCGTGCTGGATGACGCGCCTCGCCACCTCGATTACCCGGTGCTCGAGTTCCCGCGCAAAATCGTTTCTCACAACTTCGACAAGGTCGCCGAGGTAGAAGGCACCCTGATGGGGCTCAAGGGCCAGTACCTGATCCTCGATACCGGTGTCATCAACCTTCGCAAGTTTACCGGCTACGAGGTCGAGGTCGGTTGATGCTGATTCCAGGCCGACCGGGGAGCAATCGGGCTCCGCGGTCTGCCTTCGGCGACCGTCACTGATTGCTCAGCCATGTTGTTTTAATCATGTTGTTTTAACCATAGTGCGCCAGTGCAGCAGCCAGTTCCTGTTCGTGAAAGCGCCTGGCTGCCTCACGTGCTGATTCATTGCCTGCCGCACTTTCCGACCGATTGTCAGATTCCCTTCCCCCATCACCTTTCGCGTCGCTGCCGAAGCGACCCAAACGGCGGGCCGCATCGAAGAAGCCCGGTGCCGGTAGGCCGTGGCGCTCTCTTGACTGGCTGACGACCAGTGCGGCCAGGAAGGGGCGATCGGCCGCGGCGTCATCACCCATGCTGTCTTCCAGCAGCCGCGCCAGAGCCTGAATCATGCCGGGTGGGGATAGCCCCAGGGCTTCACAGGCCTGACGGTAGGTGACGGGCTGGCCCTGGCAAGCGACCTGCGTCAGGTACTGACGCAGGAGAGGCTGGGCGGACGAGGTATTGGTCATGCGGGGCTTTCCTTGGGACGGGCCTGGAGCAGACGCTCCTTGAGCATAAGACGCCCATCTTAGCAGCCGTTGCCTCAACCGCCGACGCGTCGGTTGGCCTCCATACGCTCGAGGAACACCTCGAGGATTCGGCTGTAGAGGGCTCGTCCCAGCAGGGAGTCTTCCACGCCGGCGTCGATATTGGGGTTATCGTTGATCTCGATGACCACCACTCGGTCGCCGATCTGCTTCAGATCGACGCCATACAGGCCGTTGCCGATCAGCCGGGTCGACTTGAGCGCCGCCTTGATGACGGCGGCGGGCACATCCTCGGGAGCGTGCGTGCTGAAGCCGCCGCTTCTGGTCTTGCCCTTGGAGTGGTCGTAGATCTGCCAGTGACCGCGGGCCATGTAGTAGCGGCTGGCGAACAGCGGCTGGCCGTCGAGCACGCCGATGCGCCAGTCGAAGTCGGTGGGCAGCCACTCCTGCAGCAACAGCAGGGCCGAGGAGGCGAACAGCCGCTCGGCTTCGGCCAACAGCGCCTCGGCGGAGGTGATCTTGACGATGCCCCGCGAGAAGGAGCCGTCGGGGATCTTGAGCACCATGGGGAAGCTGAGTCCCGCCGCCTTTTCCGCCAACCGGGGCAGGTCGTTGCGATTCAGCAGTACGCCTTCAGGAGTCGCGATGCCACGTGCCCGCAGCAGGGTGTGCAGATACACCTTGTTGGTGCAGCGCAGGATCGAGCGTGGGTCGTCGATGACCACCAGGCCCTCATGCTCGGCGCGTCGAGCCATGCGATAGGTATGGTGATCGAGGCTCGTGGTCTCCCGGATGAAGAGCCCATCGAACTCGGCCAGCCGACCCGCGTCACGCTTGGTGATCAGCGAGACATCGATACCCAGCTTGCGTCCGGCACGGATGAACTCCTTGAGTGCGGCGCGGTTGCTTGGGGGCAGGGCCTCCTGCGGGTCGACCAGCATGGCCAGGTCGAAGCGATAGCGGCGGCGGGCCTTTGGGGTTCGCCAGACCTTGCGCGAGTGCCGGTTCAAGGCGCTGGCGAACAGGTCCTGCTCTTCTTGAGTGAGCGCGGTGAGCCGCAGTGGCTTGAGCCGTGACAGCCGCCACATGTCCTGGCGTCGCGTGAAGCGCGCCTCGAGCAGCGGGCAGGGCAGGCGTTCGAAGAGTTTGCGGGCCAGCTTGGACAGCGCCGGTTGCAGGCTCTCGCCGAACATCACGCGCAGGGTGATGCTGTCGCCGGTCAGCGAACCGCGCTTGGCCAGCTCATTGAGCAGAGGGCTCAGGGCCTCGAGCTGCAGGTCGACCAGTGCCTTGCGCGACAGTTGATTGAGCGTCTCGACGCTGGGTAGCACTCGCTGGCCGCGGGCCTGCGCCAGCAGCGACACATAGTAGCCGCTCTCCAAGTAGTCGAGTTCACCAGACAGGTTGATGACGTGGGTGGCCGCATCCTGCTCCTGTTCTTTTTCCAGGGCCTGAGCCGGTCGCGCCTCTGCCAGGTAATCATCGGCCGTGATCAGGTCGTCGCTTGGGAAGTAGGGGCGCCAGTCGACAAGTCGGTCGACGACGATTTGCAGGGGCATTGAAAGGCTCTCCTTGAGCGCGGCCGAAGGCAATTCCTGATGGTCAGCATGCGCGTGCAGAGGGATCAAGACAATATGCGGATATGGTGAAATAAATTCATCATCCCAGGCGGTGACACTGGGTTACATGCATCGCAGAATCCTCATTACATACTCAAGGTACCCTTCGACATGACCGCCCTGTTGCGCCCGGCTCAGCCGGGTGACCTCGCAGCACTCTGCCAGCTCGAACAGCTCTGTTTCACGACCGATCATTTCAACCGACGGCAGCTGTCACACTTATTGAACCGTGCTCACGCCATTACCTGGGTGGCCGAGGATGAAGCACGGCGACTGGTGGGCTATGCGACCCTGCTTTTGCGTCGTAACAGCCTCGCGGCGAGGCTCTATTCCTTCTGTGTGCATCCCGACGTCCAGGGCCAGGGAGTCGGGCGGCGCCTGCTGGATACGCTGGAAAGCGAGGTGCGAGAACGTGGCTGCGAGTGGCTGACCCTCGAGGTGCGGGCCGATAACCGGCGCGCCCGGGCACTCTATCGGCGTATGGGCTTCGGGCTGCGGCGCTGGCTCGATGACTACTATGCCGATGGCTGCGCGGCCTGGCAGATGGAGAAGTCGCTGCTCGCCCCGGACACCGGGCGAGTGGTCAACGGTTAATGACTGATGCGAGGCGCGACGGGTGAAATGCCCGTCGCGGTGATCTAGAATCGCACTCCATTTCCACTTCGTCAGGAACGTCTCATGCCCTCCTTCGATATCGTCTCCGAGTTCGACAAACACGAAGCTATGAATGCCGTGGATCAGGCCAATCGCGAAGTGCAGACGCGTTTCGATTTCCGCGGCGTCGAGGCCAGCTTCACTCTTAACGACGACACTGTTGCGCTCGAGGCCGACGCCGACTTCCAGCTCAAGCAGATGGCCGATGTCCTGCGTGCCAAGCTGATCGCACGGGGTATCGATGCCCGCTGCATGGATGAGCAGGACCCGGAGCTGAGTGGCGTCAAGGCTCGCCAGGAGGTCAAGCTGAAACAGGGACTCGAGCAGCCGGACTGCAAGGCCATCGTCAAGCAGATCAAGGATGCCAAGATTAAGGTCCAGGCCCAGATCCAGGGCGACAAGGTGCGCGTGACGGGCAAGAAGCGTGATGACCTGCAACAGGCCATCGCATTGCTCAAGAGCGAGCAGGGGCCGGACCTGGCTCTGCAGTACAACAATTTCCGCGATTGATCGGCGCAGTACGATGGATCGTGGCTTGATTGACCCCAAGGGCGGCGCCATGCGCTCACTGCTTTAAAGACGCCTCATTGAGCGGCGTTAGACGTCAAATAGCGCAAAGCGATTTCCGTTCAATGCGTTGTTGGGGTTCAATGACCTCATGGATGCTAAGCTTCAGCTAGACGCTGCCGTTATCAGGAGAACGGACATGCCTCGAACCACCGTGACCCGCACCGCCTATCGCCTGCTGGCGATGGTGAGCTTCGCGCTCGGTGTGATCGGTGCCTTTCTGCCGCTGATGCCGACCACCTGCTTCATGCTGGTGGCGGTGTGGGCCGCTTCAAAGGGCTCGCCTCGTTTTGCCGCCTGGATTCGCCGGCACCCGCGTTTTGGTCCGCCCTTGGCGGCCTGGGAGCGTGAACGGGCGATTCCGCGTCATGCCAAGCGGCTGGCCGTGCTGATGCTGGCATTCTCTATCGGTGTGTTGGTGTTTAGTCCGATCTCCCTGGGCCTCAAGCTCGTCGTGATCGTGTCGCTGGCATGCCTCGGGGCCTGGATTGTCACTCGACCAGAGCCCCGTGCTTTCCCAATATTCACTCTTACCTCCCAGGCTCTTTCGCCCCGGGCCATGCACTCGAATCACCGCCGACTTTGAGATGGCTGCCACTGGCGCCGTACAATGATCGGCGATTTCAGAACAGGAGCCTTCCTCGATGTCTGCGATGCAGCCGACTTACCTGCATGATTACCAACCGCCCGCGTACCGGGTGACTCATACCGAGCTGAAGTTCGATTTGTCGTCGTCAGCGACCCGCGTCACCGCCCGCCTGCATCTGGAGCGTCATCCCGCGCACCAGGATTCAGACTCGCTGCCGCTGATGCTCAATGGCGAACAGCTCTCGCTTAAGCGTATCGCCATCGACGGTGAGGAGCTCGAAGCCGATGAGTACGCGCAGGACGATGCCTCGCTGACCGTGCATCGCGTGCCGGCAAGCTTCCTGCTCGACACCGAGGTCGAGATCAACCCGGCGGCCAATACCGCCCTGGCAGGCCTCTACCAGTCCAGCGGCATGTTCTGCACCCAGTGCGAGGCGGAAGGCTTTCGCCGCATCACCTTCTATCCGGACCGTCCGGATGTGATGGCGACCTTCTCGACCACGGTGATCGGTGACCGGGCGACGCTGCCGGTGCTGCTGTCCAATGGCAATCCGGTGGAATCCGGCGAACTGCCCGGTGATCGCCACTTCGTCACCTGGGAAGACCCGCACCCCAAGCCCAGCTACCTGTTCGCCCTGGTGGCCGGTGACCTGAAAAAGGTCGAGGATCACTTCACCACCCAGAGTGGTCGCGATGTCACGCTGCAGGTATGGGTCGAGGAAGAGAACCTCTCGAAGACCGATCACGCCATGGCCTCGCTGAAGCGCGCCATGAAGTGGGACGAAGAGACCTATGGGCGCGAGTACGATCTGGACCTGTTCATGATCGTGGCCGTCAACGACTTCAACATGGGCGCCATGGAGAACAAGGGCCTCAACATCTTCAACTCGGCGGCGGTGCTGACGCATCCGCACACCGCCACCGATGCGGCCTTCCAGCGCGTCGAGAGCATCGTTGCCCACGAGTACTTCCACAACTGGTCTGGCAATCGCGTGACCTGTCGCGACTGGTTCCAGCTGTCGCTCAAGGAAGGTTTCACGGTGTTCCGCGACCAGAGCTTCTCGGCGGATACCAACTCGGCGCCGGTCAAGCGCATCGAGGATGTCTCGGTGTTCCGTACCGCTCAGTTCGCCGAAGATGCCGGGCCGACCGCCCATCCGATCCGTCCCGATCACTACATCGAGATTGGCAACTTCTACACCCTGACCATCTATGAGAAGGGTGCCGAAGTGGTTCGCATGCTGCAGAACCTGCTGGGCTGGGAGCTGTTCCGCCGCGGCTCGGATCTGTATTTCGAGCGTCTCGACGGCCAGGCCGCCACCATCGAGGACTTCGTCGGCTGCATGAGCGAGGTGTCGGGTCTCGACCTGAGCCAGTTCATGCACTGGTACTCCCAGGCCGGGACACCGGAGATCGACGCTCACGGCGAGTACGACTATGCCACGTCCGAGTACCACCTGACCCTGCGTCAGCGCACGGCGCCGACCCCGGGGCAGCCGGACAAGGTCGCGCTGCACATCCCGATCCGCATGGGCCTGGTCGGTACCAAGTCCGGCCAGGATCTCAAGATGACCTTCGACGGCGAGGCGGTGGGCACCGACACCGTGATTCATCTGCGCGAATCCGAGCAGCACTTCGTCTTCACCGATCTGGCCGAGGCCCCGGTGCCGTCGCTGCTGCGCGGTTTCTCGGCGCCGGTCAAGCTGCGCTTCCCATACAGCCGTGAAGACCTGGCCTTCCTGCTGCAGCAGGATTCTGACGGCTTCAATCGCTGGGATGCCGGCCAGCGGCTGGCGATGCTGGCCCTCGATGACCTGATCGCGGCACATCGCAATGGCGTCGAGAAGGTCATGGACGTGCGCGTCATCGACGCCTTCCGCACCCTGTTGACCGGCGAAACCGACGACAAGGCGGTGCTCGCCGAGATGCTGACCCTGCCTTCGGAGGCCTACATCGCCGAGCAGCAGCCTGTGGTCGATGTCGATGCCATCCATGCCGCTCGTACTTTCGTCAAGCAGTCGCTGGCGGCTTCCCTGCGCGACGAGTTCATGGCGGTGTATCGTGCCAACCAGCTCGATGAGCCCTATGCGCCGGAGCCCGAGCAGATCGCCGCGCGCAGTCTCAAGAACGTGGCCCTGTCCTATCTGGTGGCGATCGAGGACGAGGAGGCGCTGGAACTTGTGCAGGCCCAGTTCAACGCCGATCACAATATGACCGACGTGCGTGCAGCACTGACGCTGCTCACCCACAGCTCGCGCAATGACCTGGCCGATCCGGCGCTGCGTGCCTTCGGTGACAAGTGGGCCCACGATCCGCTGGTAATGGATCAGTGGTTCAGCATTCAGGTAACCCGGCCGCAGGCCGACGCCCTGGATCGCGTCAAGTTCCTGATGAAGCACCCGAAGTTCTCGTTGAAGAACCCCAACAAGGTGCGTGCCCTGATCGGCGCCTTCGCCAGCAACCGGGTCAACTTCCACCGCATCGACGGCGCCGGCTACCAGCTGCTGAGCGACGTGGTGATCGAACTCAACCGGCTTAACCCGGAAATCGCCGCGCGCCTGGTTACGCCGCTGACGCGCTGGCAGCGCTTCGACGAGGCTCGTCAGGAGCTGATGAAAGCCGAACTCGAGCGCATCCGCGCAGAGGATCTCTCGCCGAACGTCTATGAAGTGATTGAAAAGGCGCTGGCCGATTGACGCCACGACCGGTGACGCTTTTGGTGTCGCCGGTCAGGGTGTGACCTCTTAGGCAGGTGCCAGTCTAAGCGTACTTGTCGATCTTGTGACTAGCATGACGGCAAGAGACGAAACGGGCCGCCCTATCGGGGCGGCCCGTTTTTTTGAGAACGTTTTTTTAGAAAAAGGCGCATTCAAGTGGGGGAGGGGCGAGGAAGGCCAGGCCCGTCAGCATTCGCTAACATCAGCCCAGCTGGTCGACATCGGTGACCAGGCCAGCCTCCTTGGCGGCGCTGTCGGCCAGCGCCCGGCCGGCCTCGTCGTAGATGTGGTAAACGGCGTTCGCCCCCAAGGCCTGGATCGGCTTGATCTCGTCGGGATACTCGACGATGGCGGTGATCTGACCCTTGAACTCATCTCGGTCATGCAACTGCTTGAGGGCGAAGAGGTTGCCTGCATGGTGCGGCATCGCCAGCACCACGAGCTTCAGGGTCGGCGACATCATCAGCTTGTCCCAGAAGTCCGAATCCAGGGCATCGCCCTCCAGCAGGTTATAGCCCTGCTCCTGAAGGCGCTTGACGCTTTGCGGGTTGCTGTCGATGCCCAGCACCTTGAGGCCGTACTGCTTCTGCAGCCGCTTGTAGGTGCTGCGGCCGATACGTCCCATGCCCATTACCACCGCTTCGGCATTGCCGACCTCGATGGAGCGCTCTACTGCGTCCGGTCCCCTGGTCATTCGTACCGGCAGCAGCTCGGCGAAGCGGCGATAGAGGGTCTCGCTGGCGCCATTGAGCAATGAGGAAAGCACGAAGCTGATCGCCACCGCCAGCGACATCACCACCAGCCACTTGTCGTCGAGCCAGCCCTGGCCGGCTGCCAGGGCGCCAACGATAAGGCCGAATTCGGAGTAGTTGGCGAGTCCCAATGAAGCCAGCACCGAAGTGCGCAGGCGTAGCCGAAAGCCCATGAAGATCACCTGATAGAGCAGCGCCTTGAGCGGCACCGCGGCCACCAGCAGCAAAGCCAGGCCGAGCATCTCGGCATCGGGCATGGCGGTCAGGCCGATGGTCAGGAAAAAGCCGACCAGCAGCAGCTCCTTCAGGTTGAACATCGAACGCGCCAAGTTCTGGGCGGCCGGGTGAGGCGCCAGCAGCAGGCCCACGATCAGCGCACCGAGGTCGCCCTTGATACCGACCGCATCGAAGAGGCCGTACCCGAGTACCAGCGCCATCAGCATGCCGCACAGCATCTGCATCTCGCCGTGCCCCATGCGGTCGAGCAGTCGCTGCAGCAGGGGAGCCGCTGGAATCAGCAGCAGCAACAACAGCGCCCAGGGGCTCGGCATCTCGCCGGTGGAGACGGTGAGGAACACCACGGCAAAAATGTCCTGCATGATCAGCACGCCGATCGCCAGGCGGCCATAGGCGGTCTGTGTTTCGCTGCGCTTGTCCAGCACCTTGATCACGAAAACGGTGCTAGAGAACGACAGGGCGAAACCAAGCAGGGCCAGCGTTTGCCAGGGTACACCGTCGAGCAGCTTGAAGCCTGCCAGTGCGAAAAGTCCCAGTGCTGCGCTGAGCAGCAGCGTCGAAACGACCAGGTGCAGGGAGGCCCCGGCCCACACCTCCTTGCGCAGCAGAGTGCGCACATCGAGCTTGAGGCCGATGGTGAACAGCAAGAGCGTCACACCAATATTGGCCAGTGTGGTCAGTAGCGGCGTCTCTTCATAACCCAGTGCGTTGAGCACGAAACCGCCAGCCAGAAAGCCGACCAGTGGTGGAAGCCTGAGTGCGAGGGCGCCCAGGCCTCCTAGAAAAGCGACCAGCAGAAAAGCCGGTTCGATCATGATGTCTCCTCGTCTGTACGTCCTTGTTCGGGGCGGGTGCGCTGCTCGAGCGTAGCGTCTATGCCTAATGGTTTCCTATCGGCCAGCCTTTGCCAACCTTTTGCATCGTCCATGCGTCGCCGATACCCAGTGCAACGGTGTAAGATAAGCGCCATGAATGCTAACCGTTTAATCTTACGCCTGCTGATCAATGGCAAATCGGCCCAATCACCGGCCCTGCGTGAGGCCGTGGAAGCCGTGCGCGAGCAGGGCGTCCGGCTCGAGGTTCAGGTGACCTGGGAAGCCGGGGATGCCGCCATGCTCGCTGAGCGAGCAGGTGAGGATGGGGTGTCGCGGCTGATCGTCGCCGGCGGTGATGGCACCGTGAACGAGGCGGTCAATGGCCTGATGCGCCTGTCACGGGATGCGCGGCCTGCCTTGGGCATGTTGCCGATGGGCACGGCCAATGATCTGGCCACCGGCCTGGGCATCCCCGAAGAGCTCAAGGCAGCACTGGGCCTGGCGCTCACGGCGTCTCCTCGAGCGGTGGATGTGCTGCGAGTCGGCGATCAGTATTTCCTCAACATGCTGTCGGCAGGCTTCGGGGCCGAGATCACGGCCTCTACCCCCAAGACGCTCAAGCGTTTACTCGGCGGCGGTGCCTATTCGCTGATGGGAGCGCTCAAGGCCTGGCGTTTCCACGCCTGCCCGGCCCGGCTCGAGTGGCCGGGGGGCGAGGGGAACCGCGAGCTTTTTCTGCTGGCGATTGGCAATGGCGCCCAGGCCGGCGGGGGACAGCAGCTTAGCCCGATGGCCCGTCTCGATGATGGCCTTTTGGAAGTGCTGGCGGTTCGGCAGTCTTCTTCGCTCTCGGGGATGCGCCAGATGCTCGCCGAACTCAAGCGGCTACCCGCAAACGGCGAGTACGTGGAGTACTGGCAGACCGACCAAATCCGAGTAACGGCCGATACGCCACTGCCACTGACTCTGGATGGCGAGCCGCATCGCCTGGATCACCTGGATGTGGAACTGGCCCCAGGTGCCATCGACTTGCTGGCGCCACACGACTGTCGATTGCTTGAGCATGCCGCGCCGGCACCCTGATGGCGGTTCGTAATAACCACGCACGATGATAATTCATGATCACGACTCATTAGAACGACTCATTAGAACGATTCATGATAACAACAGGGAGCGATGTTCGATGTTGACCCCATTCCATCTGGCCGTGCAGGTCCGGGATCTCGCTGAGGCGCGCGGTTTCTACGCTGATCTGCTGGGCTGCCCGGAGGGCCGCTCGAGCGATACCTGGATCGATTTCAATCTCTTCGGCCATCAGTTCGTCTGTCACCTCAACCCTGACATGACGCCGCAGCGCCATCATAATGCGGTGGACGGTCATGGCGTACCGGTACCGCACTTTGGTGTGGTGCTTGAGATGGCCGAATGGGAAGCGCTTGTCGACCGCCTGACCGAGGCCGGGGTGCGTTTCGAGATCGAGCCCTATGTGCGCTTCCAAGGCCAGCCCGGCGAGCAGGCCACCATGTTTTTCTATGATCCCAGCGGGAATGCGCTGGAGTTCAAGGCCTTTCGCGATATCGACGGTCAGCTGTTCGCGACCTGATCGACGCTTACGTCTACCACAGCCCGACGAGAGACAGACAATGGATGAATTCATGCAGGCGGCGATCGACGAGGCGCGGTTGGGCCTCGAGGAGGGCGGTGTGCCGATCGGCTCGGTGCTGGTGCATCGCGGGCGCATCATCGGGCGTGGTCACAACCAGCGTCAGCAGCGCGGCAGCGTGGTGCTACATGGTGAGATGGATGCCCTCGAGAATGCCGGGCGTCAGCCTGCATCGGTGTACCGTGACTCGGTACTCTATACCACCCTCTCACCCTGTCCAATGTGTAGTGGCGCCATCCTGCTGTATGGCATTCCCAAGGTAGTGATCGGCGAGCACCGCACCTTTCTTGGCGCCGAAGACACCCTGCGTCAGGCCGGCGTCGAACTTGAGGTGCGCGACGATGTCCAGTGCCGTGAGCTGATGAATACCTTCATTGATCGCCACCCCGAGGTCTGGGCCGAAGATATCGGCGAGTGATCCGGCGCCTTGCGTGCGCGTCAGCGCTTTGCTGGAATGACACCACACACGATGCGAGGAAATTCAAGATGATGAAGACGCCATACGGGGCCCTGCTGCTGGCTCTGGTTCTGAGCCTGGGACTGGCCGGATGTGGCAATGGTGACGATCCGGTAGCCGGCGATCCGGCGGCCAATGATCAGACGACCAGTGACCAAGCGGCAAGCGACACTGCGGCGAATGCTCCGGCGGCTGAAGAGGCGCCCGCAGCAGAGAACTCTGATGGCGCGGCGACGGTAGAGCCGAGTGCTGAGGAGGGCGCTGCAGCTTCGATCACCAATGCCCCCGAGACCGCAAGCGATGGCGCGGCCAGTGACAGCACCATGGGCGGCAACGCGTCGCTGAGTGCCGGGTCGATGAGTCAGGACTCCATGACCGACGAGTCCATGCTCAATGAGCCTGTGGGCAGTTCCATCGGTGAAACGACACCCAGCGAGCCGAGCGACTCCGAGATCGACGCCATGATCAGCGCCGACGATAACCTGGAAGTGACGCCTGGCGAGACCAGCAAGTCCGAGATCGAGGCCTTCATGGCGGAGACCGAGCGCCGGTTCGAGGAAGCCCAGCAGGAAATCGATCAGCAGTTCAAGGAAGCGGAGAGCAAGACGCCTGACGAGATGCTGAACGAGGCCGATAAAGAACTTGGTCAGCCCTGAACGTCAACAGCGGACGTAGATGAGTCAGCGCTGTGTCTAGCGCGTGGCGCAGTCCGTGCGTTTAAAAGGTGCCGCAACGGCTAAGGAAAAAGGTCCACCTCGGTGGACCTTTGCTTAGCCATTGAGTGTTCGGGCATACACTTCGCGAACAGCCTATGTGAAAAGTCTATGTGAACACCCGATGCTGTAACCCTCTGCTGCTGTCTGCTGCCTGCTGTCGCAGCGCTAGCAACTGGCGAGGGGCAGCCGCGCCTTTTTATCTGATCGTAGCTGATCAGCTGACGGGCTTGATGTTGGCGGCCTGGAGGCCTTTCTTGCCCTGAGTGACGTCGAAGCTGACCTTCTGACCGTCCTGTAGAGACTTGAAGCCCTCGGCCTGGATCTCGGAGAAGTGGGCGAAGAGATCGTCGCCGCCATCATCCGGAGAAATGAAGCCGTAGCCCTTGGTGTCGTTGAACCACTTGACAGTGCCAGTTGCCATCTTTGTTTTCCTTACCTTACGTAATGATCATGCTGGGGACATCATGCCCGTGTCCGGCGCAAGTCCCCTCTGTATGTGGGTTATGTCGAGAAGAAGAGCGAGAGGAGAATGACAAAGGAATCAATCAACGTCAGGCATCTTGCCACTTGCCAACCCACTTAGCGGATAGATGCATCGGCAGCCGAGTTGGGTCAATATAACCCGCGAAGTGGCATGCCTGAATGCCCGCAAAATCACTTTAGATGGAAATATCATGGCCGTCCAGAACGTCGATTTCACTGCCGCCGACGCCCCTCAACGCTTCGTTGCCTCGCTGCGCGAGACGGGATTCGGCGTGCTGCGCAACCATCCGATTTCATCCGACCTGGTGGAATCCATCTATCGCCAGTGGCAGGCCTTCTTCGAAGGGCAGGACAAGCATGAGTTTCAATTCGATCCTGGGCGCCAGGATGGTTACTTCCCGCCCTCGGTCTCCGAGACCGCCAAAGGCCAGTCGGTCAAGGATCTCAAGGAGTACTACCACGTCTATCCTTGGGGCCGGATTCCCGACGCGCTGGCCGAGGACATCATGGAGTACTATCGTCGCGCCGAGGCACTGGCGGCGACGCTGCTCGGCTGGATCGAGGCCGAAACACCGCCGGAGGTGGCCGAGCGTTACCGGGAGCCGCTGTCGCGGATGATTGCCGATAGCGGCCAGACACTGCTGCGGGTTCTGCACTATCCGCCGCTGTCCGGCGATGAGGTGCCCGGTGCCGTGCGTGCCGCTGCCCATGAAGACATCAATCTGATCACCGTGCTGCCGGCGTCCAATGAGCCCGGACTTGAGGTCAAAAACCGCGAGGGCGAGTGGCTGGCGGTGCCCTGCGATCCGGGCCAACTGATCATTAATGTCGGCGACATGCTGCAGGAGGCCTCGGGCGGGTACTTCCCCTCGACGTCTCATCGGGTGGTCAACCCCAGCGGTCCGGCGCGTTTCCACTCACGGCTGTCGCTGCCGTTGTTTCTGCACCCGCGGCCGGAAGTAGTGCTGTCCGAGCGCCATACGGCTGACAGCTATTTGAAGGAGCGCCTGCGCGAGCTGGGCGTCATCTGAGGTTCAGTACCGGCGGAGCGCTGACGGGGCTCTCCGCTACTCCACTTCGCTACACGTCTAGACGAGGTACCTGATATGGCATCAATGAGCAGTGCGCCCAGCGACACTCACAGTAAGCTGATGGGCTATCTGCTGTGGATCTTCGGCTTCCTCGGCGCCCATCGCTTCTATTATGGCAAGCCGGTCACCGGC
Source organism: Onishia taeanensis (assembly GCF_003268885.1). Taxonomy (GTDB): domain Bacteria; phylum Pseudomonadota; class Gammaproteobacteria; order Pseudomonadales; family Halomonadaceae; genus Onishia; species Onishia taeanensis_A. Next base: position 83,127 of record NZ_QLSX01000004.1, on the reverse strand, counting down.
ACCATCTGGTTCTTCACCCTGGGCCTACTGGGGATTGGCTGGCTGATCGATCTGTTTCTGATTCCCGGCATGGACCGTGACGCGGACTTCCGCTATCAGGCCGGGCCGATCAATTACTCACTGGCCTGGGTGCTGCTGACCTTCCTTGGGGTGTTCGGTCTGCACCGTTTCTATATGGGTAAGTGGCTGACCGGTATTCTTTACTTGCTGACGGGCGGGTTCTTCCTGCTGGGCGTGCTCTATGACTTCTGGACGCTCAATGACCAGATCTCGATGAAGCATGCCAAACGCGGCATCTTCAACTGATCCATGGCCGGGCAGGCCCGGCCTTAGTCCATTCGCTCTGAAAGGGCGATTCTGCACGGCAAGGAGGCCTGCCGCTCATGTTCTTCGATGCCCAGTTCTGGCCCTTTCTCGTTGCCATCACCCTGCTGACGCTGAGCCCCGGGGTGGATACCCTGTTGGTGATTCGCAACACCACGCGCGGCGGTCTGCGCGATGGGGTGCTGACCAGCCTGGCGATCTGTTCGGGGCTCTTCGTGCATGCCACCGTCTCGGCGCTGGGCATCTCGGTCATCCTGCTGCAGTCGGCCTGGGCCTTTTCGGCGTTAAAACTGGTCGGTGCGGCCTATCTGATATGGCTTGGCCTGCAGAGCCTGGCGAGTGCCCGGCGGGGCACGCCGCTGCCGGTTGCCGACTGTTCTGTCGAGCGGCAGGCGGTATCGCACTGGGTGCCGCTGCGCGAGGGTTTTCTTTCCAATGTGCTCAACCCCAAGACGGTCGTGTTCTACATGGCCTTTCTTCCCCAGTTCATCGCCCCGGGCGACCCGGCGCTGGCCAAGTCGCTGTGGCTGGCCGGCGTGCACTTCCTGATTGCCAATCTGTGGCAGATCGGCATCGCGGTGATGCTGGGCCGGGCTGGCCACTGGCTGGCGCGCCGAGCGGTGTCGCGCACTCTGGATGGCGCCACCGGGATGGTGATGGTCGCCTTTGGCCTCAAGCTTGCGCTGTCACAGCGACCTGTCTGAATGCCTTGGCGTCGGCTCCGAGCCGCCCGGTTGCGGGTCTTGGGGAAAGATCAGTCGCGTTTAACGAACTCAGCGTCACAAAAGCCCCTGCCTGAAAGCACCACGGGCCCGCTTGGCGGGCCCGTGGTGTGTCGGTCTCTCTGGTATGGCTTGCCGCAGGTGCGCGGCAAGCGCTCTATTGCTGGGCGAGCAGTGAGGTGTCGTAACGCTCGCGTTGCTCCGCCTGGGTCAGCAGCGACACATCCTGGGTGCTGCCGCCCTTGGCAAGACTCTCGAAGATCACCCGGTAGGCCATTACCGCCTGGACGTACTGGCGGGTCTCGTGGAAGGGAATGCTCTCCACGAACAGGTCGAACTCCCGCGGGGCATCCTTGAGCCAGCGGTCGACCCGGTTCGGTCCGGCGTTGTAGGCGGCGGTGGCGGCCAGCCGATTGCCACGGTAGCGCGCGATCATGTCCTGGATATAGCGGCTTCCCAGACGGATGTTGGTTTCCGGCTGCAGAACGCCATAGAGGCCAGGGTCCTCGAGCCCCAGTTGCCGACTGACATGGCGCGCGGTGGCCGGCATCAGCTGCATCAGGCCTCGGGCACCGGCCGGTGAGACCACCGTTGGGTTGTAGGCACTTTCACGGCGGGCGATGGCCATCAAGAGGTAGGGGTCGACGCCACGGCGATTGCCCCAGTGCAGGAAATCGTCGCGATAGGCCTCGGGGAAGCGCCAGTCCAGTGCATCCCAAAGGCCGGCGGCAATCGTGGTCTGCACCGCGCGCGCATGCCAGCCACGATAAGCGGCGTAGTCCGCCAGTGCCTTGGCCTTGTCAGCATCGGCGCGACCGGCAGCGCTGTACCACTCGCTGTTGGCAAGTCCTGGCTCACCGATGCGAATCAGGGCTTCTGTGCGCTGCACGACCGGCCATTCGGCAATGCGCTCGCGGTAAGCCGCGTTGTAGCTGACTCGCTCCAGATTCAAGGCATAGGGCACATCGAGACGGTCCGCGGCGGCGAAACCGAAGAAGCTGCGGTCGCTGGCGGCAGCGCGGAAGGCGTCGGCGGCTCCGCCGGGATTGCCGAGCTGCTCGAGCGCGCGGCCTACCCAGTATTGCCAGCGGGCCTCGCGGCGCGGCTCGTCCGGCAGGCGATGCACCCAATCGATTACGCCGGACCAGTCACGCTGGGCAAGTGCCCGGCGTATCCTGAGTTCCAATAGATCGGTGTCATGGAAACCGGGGAGGGTGGCATCGACCCAGCCGCGGTTATTAGCGACTTCGCGAACCATCGAGTAGAACATCAGGTCGTGTTCGATATCCCGCCGTGCGGCGGCGCCGAGCTCGACGTGCGAAGCGATCTTGCGCCAGGCTTCCAGGGCCGCCTCGGTATCGGCTCGGGTGAAGCCGTGCATGGCAGCAGCATAGAGTGCATCGGTGCCGCGCCCTTGGGGCCCGATGCGCGTGGGAATCTGGGTGACCGCCGAGAAGTCCTGCTGCAGGCGATCCAGGGCGTCTAGCCCGGACTGCCAGGCGCTGCCTAACTGACGGCCAAGATAGCTCACCATGCCCGTCTCACCGGCCTGCCAGGCAAGGGTGAGGCGCTCCCAGGTTTCGAGGGCGCCGATCTCGCCACGTTTGCTAAGGGTGCGAAACAGCGGATCGCAGGCTTCGGGCTGGGAGTGGCCGACGCGCCATAGCGCCCGTCCACCGTTGGCGGCATCCTGGGGGCGGGTATCCAGCAGGGCGGTATAGTAGTAACAGCGGCGCTGAGTGCCACGAGGCTCGCCGTCGCTGATCTCGCGCAGGCTTTCAAAGCGACCGGCCTTGCCGTAACGGCCTATGGCTTCGCCGCGCATCCAGTCGGCCAGCGGCGAGTCGTCGTATCGGGTCATGAAGTCTTGCACCTGCGATGCCGGCGCATTTGGCAGGCGCGACAGCAGGCGGTGATACTCCACGTAGCCCTCGAGGACATGGCCATCGATGGCCGCCTGGTCAATACGCGAGAATTCCTTTGCCCTGGCGGCCTCCAGGGCATCACGCATGGCCATATCCTGTGTTTCATCGGCCTTGGCCGCATCGACTGTCAGGCCCAGCGGCAGGCTGAGCGCCAGACTTGCCAGCAGGGCCGGCCAATGCCGAGAGGGGAGGAAGCGTCGCATTAGGGGATCTCCAGAGTCGCGCCGTGCATAACCGTTATCTTCGCCGATGCATGACCCGTTGAGTAGTGTCGCCAGCTTTCGACAGGTGGTGAAGGCTCGGTTGTCTCGTGGCATCTTGGCCAGGAGTGGAAGCACTTTGACAGTCCGTCTAACCCTGGCGGCAGTTTAAGCGGGTGACACTCGGGGAGGGCAAGAGGTCTAATGAGCTAGCATTCGCACCAAGTATGCCGCAAAAAGCAACCGGGGCGGTCAGGGGAGAGCAACATGGCAGGATCATCGTCAGGAGGCAAGGGCTGGCTCGGCCGGCGCGGCCAGTCACTTGCGCGGATCGGGCGCGCCTTGCGCTTATTCGTGCCGATGCTTGGCGATGTGCTGGCGGGGCGCTATCGGCCGGTGCCTTGGCGGGCCATCGGTTGCATGACGGCGGCCGTCGCCTATCTGCTGTCACCCCTGGACCTGATTCCAGATTTTATTCTGGTGTTGGGGCTGGCTGACGACGCCCTGATCGTTGGCTGGCTGTTATCTCGGGTCGACCGTCACCTGGCGCCTTATCATGCCTGGCGGGCGGGTCGCGATGACTAGCCATTGGTCTGGCGCGCGAGGATCTGGCGTCACTCGCGCCCTCATTTGCCGAATCAATGTCATCCGGTTGATTCGGCAGGCTTGAAAAGCCCATTCAGAGCCCCATATTTCGATCACATCACCCGATACCGGCGCGTTGCCGTTGGCAACCGCCCCCAATGCTGAGATCGATGAGGGACTCGTTACATGTCTACCGTCACCCATGAAGAAACCCTGGGCTTCCAGACTGAAGTCAAACAGCTGTTGAATCTGATGATTCACTCCCTGTACTCCAACCGGGAGATCTTCCTGCGTGAGATGATTTCCAACGCTGCCGATGCCTGCGACAAGCTGCGCTATCAGGCGCTGGATAACGATGCGCTCTACGAGGGTGACAGCGAGCTGCGGGTCGAGATCGAGCACGATGCCAAGGCCGGCACCGTCACCGTGCGCGACAACGGTATCGGCATGAGCCGTGACGATGTGATCCAGAACCTCGGCACCATCGCCAAGAGCGGCACCGCCGACTTCCTCCAGCAGCTTTCCGGCGAGCAACAGAAAGACGCGCGCCTGATCGGTCAGTTTGGCGTCGGCTTCTATTCCGGCTTCATCGTCGCCGATGAGGTGAGCGTGCGCACCCGCCGTGCCGACCTGCCCCACGATGCCGGCGTCGAGTGGCGCTCCAAGGGGGAGGGCGAATTCACCATCGCCGACATCGACCGCGAGGTACGCGGCACTGAGATCGTCCTGCACCTCAAGGATGACGCTCAGGAATACGCCGACGACTTCCGCCTCAAGAATCTGGTGCGCAAGTATTCCGACCATATCGAAGTGCCGGTGCGCATGCCCAAGGTCGAGACTGCCAAGGACGACGAGGGTAACGAGATCGAAGGCAGCGAGGTCGAGACCTGGGAGACCGTCAACGAGGCGACCGCTCTGTGGGTGCGCCCCAAGGCTGAGATTACCGACGACGAGTACAAGGCGTTCTACAAGCACGTCTCCCATGACTTCAGCGATCCGCTGACCTGGAGCCACAACCGGGTCGAGGGCAAGCTCGATTACACCAGCCTTCTCTATGTGCCGGGTCGCGCGCCCTTTGATCTTTACGAGCGCGACGGTGCCCGCGGCCTCAAGCTCTACGTGCAGCGCGTCTTCATCATGGACGACGCCGAGCAGTTCCTGCCGCTGTATCTGCGCTTCATCAAGGGTGTGGTCGACTCCAAGGATCTGTCGCTGAACGTGTCCCGCGAGTTGCTGCAACAGGACCCGCAGGTCGACAAGATGAAAGCGGCCCTGACCAAGCGCGGCCTGGACATGCTCAAGAAGCTGGCCAAGGACGACGAGCAGTATCAGATCTTCTGGAACACCTTCGGTACCGTGTTGAAGGAAGGCCCGGCCGAGGATCATGCCAACCGCGACAAGATCGCTGCGCTGCTTCGCTTCGCCTCCACTCACACCGACAGCACGACGCAGGATCAGTCGCTGGCGTCTTACGTGGAGCGCATGAAGGAAGGCCAGCAGAAGATCTATTACATCGTTGCCGACAGCTTCAATGCGGCCAAGCACAGCCCGCACCTGGAGATCTTCCGCAAGAAGGGCATCGAGGTACTGCTGCTTTCCGACCGTATCGATGAGTGGCTGATGAGCCACCTTACCGAGTTCGACGGCAAGTCCATGGTCGACGTGGCCAAGGGCGACCTCGATCTGGGCGAGATCGAAGACGAGGATGAGAAGAAGGCGCAGGAAGAGACCGCCAAGTCCAAGGAAGACCTGGTCAAGCGCGTCAAGGAAGCGCTGGGCGAGGAGGTTCAGGAGGTCAAGGTTACCCATCGCCTCACCGACTCCCCGGCCTGCGTGGTACTGCCGGAGCACGAGATGGGCTTTCAGATGCGCCGCATCATGGAGGCCGCCGGTCAGCCGATGCCTGAAGTCAAGCCGATCCTCGAGCTCAACCCCGAGCATGCGCTGGTCGGTCGTCTCGAGGGCGCCGATGGCGAGGCCTTTAGCGACCTGTCGCGCATCCTGCTCGATCAGGCGATCATCGCCGAGGGCGGTCATCTCGACGATCCGGCCGCTTACGTCAAGCGCCTCAACGCGCTGCTGATGGCGTAATAGTCATGCGCTGACATCGACTTCCCGCGCTGCGCGCCGTGAGTGTTAGCAAACCCCGTCAGGTTCGCCTGGCGGGGTTTTCTGTTGTGCAGTGCAAAAAAGCTCGGTGATTCGACCAATGCCTGATAATCTTGCGCGCTGGTTGTCACCGGGCCTTGGGATGCATCTGCCCACTGCCTTTTTCCTGCGCCCCTGACATTGAATGAGGGGCATCTTGTTGAGGAGACGTCTTAACGACGGTCATAGCACGATGGCCCTCAACCACTGTTAGCGGAGTCCTGATGATGCGCTATCTATTTCCCTGGTGTTTCTTGTCGTCGCCCTCGCGTCGTCGGCCCTTGCCGTCGGCGCTACTAGTCCTGAGTCTTGTTCTTGCACTGGTGGCCATGCCGCCGATGGCAGTCTCCCAACCCGCTGAACCTCGTCCCACCCTTAATACAGAACCGGCAGCGGCCGTGACCCTGCCTGACCTGCGGCAACTGCCGGCCGGACCTCGGCGCAAGGATGCTTTCCTCCAGGTGCTGGTGCCGATCGTCGAGGCCGAGAACTCGCGGCTCGCGGCCCGTCGTGAGTGGCTTATGGCGCTCGCCGAGCGTGACACGCCCTGGACCCGCGCCGAGCGTGAACGGGTAACGGCGCTGTGCAAGGAATATGCGCTGGATTGCGAGCCGGGCAAGATCAATGCGCTGCTTCTCAAGCGGGTCGCCCCGGTGCCGCTGGAAATGGTCGCCGTGCAGGCGGTGGAAGAATCCGGGTGGGGAACGTCGCGGCTGGCACGTCAGAACAACAACCTGTTTGGTATGCGCACTAGCGGTGGCCGCTACCAGTCCTTCGACAGTCTGCAGGACGCCGTGCGCGCCTATCTCAAGAACCTGAACACCCATCGTGCCTATGCAGAGCTGCGGGCGCGTCGGGCCCAGTTGTCGGCTCAGGGCGAGGTGCCGCCGGAAGCGCTGATCGCGATGCTCAATGATTACGCCACCCGTGCCGACTATCAGCATGTGCTGCTGTCGCTGCTGCGCACCAATGCGGAGCGCATTCGTCGCTATGCGGGTGATACGCCTGCCTGATTGGACGCTTTGGCGATTAGCCTGATCTTGCCGATACCCGCATGTCGAGCACCTTCAATACGCCTCTCCGGCTTATGCCGCGGGAGGCGTCGTCGTTTTAGCCCCCAGTGCGGTCGAGCGTTGAGAGTCGCGTGCTTTGATGCAGGGCAGCAAGGCGCGCAAGCGCCTATGCTTGCATGAATACTTGCCGGGTGCGTGCCGGATAGCGCCCCTTGGAACGCGCTCACTCGGAGTAGCTTATCCTGTGGTTATTCGGTTCACGGCCGCTTATTCGGTGTCGGGATGGGGGATTCGTCTCGGGGCCGCTTATTCAGTGCAAAGCGGTTCATGCGGTTCATGCGGTTCAGGCGTGTTTGTTCGGCTCAAGGCGGAGCATGCAATTCGGGACTGCTTCTTTCAGGACAGGCGACGGAGGTGGTGATGGTGCGCCAGTCAAGCAATGCACGGTTGCGTCTTTACGATGCCAGGGACGATGCGGCGGCTCTGCTGCTGATCGATCTCCAGAAGGCCATCGATGATGTCGAGCTCAATGGCATGCATAGCAATCCAGCCCTGGATGATCGGGTTGATGAACTGCTGAGTTGCTGGCGGGGCGGCAATGGACACATCGTTCATGTCCGGCATTTCTCCCATACCCCCGGGTCCCTCTATCGCTCCGGCCATGCCGGGGCCGAATTCAAAGCCTCGGCAACGCCTCGTGTCGGGGAGCGTATCGTCACCAAACACGTCGAAAGCCCCTTCATCGGCACTGACCTGGATATCTGGTTGAGGCGTCACGGTGTGTCGCGTCTGGTGGTGGCGGGTGTGTCGACCGGCCATGCCGTGTCGACGGCCGCTCGCCATGCACACTGCCTGGATTTTGGCGTGGTCGTGGTCTCCGATGCCTGCGCGAGTTTTCCTATCGACGATATCGATGGGCAGCGGTGGGCCGCCGAGGATGTGCAGCGCTTCAGCCTGTCGTTGCTGGGCAGCCATTACGCGCGGATCACCTCGACGCAGGAAGTGGTGCATCAGTTTTGATCTGCTCACGTTTTTGCGAACGCATGTTGTTGGTAATGAATCGACGAGCGGTGACAGGCAAGGCAGCAATAATGCTTTCGTTATGACACTCATAACGATTTCGGCAGGTTGGGGATTTCATTTTTTCCATTATTTATCAATTAGTTGACTCGGATCATTAATATAACAAGTAGGTTATGGATGTCATAACTGTATATTTATAAAGGATTTTTTATCGTAAACCCTTGCCTTTGCGCTGCTTTCTCCAAACACTGCGTTATCGCAAAGGATGACCCTGGGCGGGCGAAACAGGCGTGTTACCCCCGGATATTCATGCAGATATCGACTCATTCCCGCCGTTTTTCGGACGGCGGTCGGCTTCGCGGCGAGCGTCGCGACAGGGAGGCATAGAGTGAAGATCGGAGCACCAAAGGAGCAGGCCCCGGGCGAGGCGCGAGTGGCGCTGACCCCGGAGAGCGCGCAGCAGATTCAGAAACTCGGCCATGACTGCCTCATCGAGACCGGGGCCGGCGTGGCCGCGGGCTTTGCCGATGCGGCCTATCGTGATGCCGGCGTCAGCGTGGTCGACGACGCTAAAACGCTCTGGGAGCAGGCCGATACCGTCATCAAGGTACGCGAGCCCAGCGACGAGGAAGCGGACCGGCTGCATGATGGCCAGACGCTGATTTCGTTCTTCTGGCCGGCCCAGAATGAGGCGCTGCTGGAGCGCTGCCGCGCTCAGGGCGCTACCGTCGTCGCCATGGACATGGTGCCGCGTATCTCCAGGGCGCAGAAGATGGATGCCCTGTCGAGTACTGCCAATATCGCCGGGTACCGGGCGGTGATCGAGGCCGGTAACCAGTTCGGCCGCTTCTTCACCGGCCAGGTCACTGCCGCCGGCAAGGTGCCGCCGGCCAAGGTGCTGGTAGTCGGCGCCGGGGTGGCGGGGCTGGCCGCCATCGGCACGGCCACCAGCCTCGGTGCCGTGGTTCGCGCGTTCGATGTGCGCCCCGAAGTGGCTGAGCAGATCGAGTCCATGGGCGCCGAGTTCCTGTTTCTCGATTTTGAGGACAGTCAGGATGGTGCCGAGAGTGGCGGCTATGCGGCACCCTCCAGCCCAGAGTTTCGCGAAAAGCAGCTTGCCTGTTTCCGCGAGCAGGCGCCGGACGTGGACATCGTCATCACCACTGCGCTGATACCCGGCAAGCCGGCTCCCAAGCTGTGGCTCGAGGACATGGTCGAGGCCATGAAACCTGGCTCGGTGATCATCGACCTGGCCGCCGAAAAAGGGGGTAACTGCGACCTGACCGTGCCGGATGAGCGCATTGTCACCGACAACGGTGTGATCGTGGTGGGCTATACCGACTTCCCGTCGCGCATGGCGACGCAGTCCTCGCTGCTCTATGCCACCAATATTCGCCATATGTTGACCGACCTGACCCCCGAGAAGGACGGCGTGGTCAATCACAACATGGAAGATGATGTCATCCGCGGGTCCACCGTGACGCACGACGGAGAGATCACCTTCCCGCCACCGCCGCCCAAGGTGAAGGCGATCGGGGCGGCCAAGCCCAAGCCGAAGGAAAAGGAGCCCACTCACGAGGAGAAGAAGGCCGCCGAGCATGCCGCCTTCGTCGCTCAGACCAAGCGACAGGTGGGAATGCTGGTGGTGGGCGGGGCCCTGATGTGGCTGCTTGGCCAGGTGGCACCGGCCTCCTTCATGCAGCATTTCATCGTCTTCGCGCTGGCCTGCTTCGTCGGTTTCCAGGTGATCTGGAACGTCAGTCACTCGCTGCATACCCCGCTGATGGCGGTGACCAATGCTATCTCCGGCATCGTCATCCTCGGCGCCGTGCTGCAGATCGGCTCGGGCAACTGGCTGGTAGGCCTGCTTGCCGGTATTTCGGTGCTGATCGCTTCTATCAATATCGTGGGTGGCTTCCAGGTGACACGCCGGATGCTGGCCATGTTCCAGAAATCCTGAATCGCGGAGATACGAGATGCTGGGTCAAGAATTCGTTTCTGCCGCGGCGATCGCGGCAAGTGTATTGTTCATCCTCTCGCTGGGGGGCTTGAGCAATCAGGAAAAGGCCAAGCGAGCGGTGTGGTATGGCATCGTCGGCATGGCATTGGGGGTCGGCGCTACCATGTTCGGTCCGGGCATCGGTGGCTATGGCTGGATGATTCCGATGATGCTGATCGGTGCTGCCATTGGCACGGTGGTGGCCAGAAAGGTCGACATGACCGAGATGCCGCAGCTGGTGGCGGCGCTGCACTCCTTCGTCGGCCTGGCGGCGGTGTTCGTCGGCTGGAACGCCGACCTGGAGCGGCGCCGGGTACTGGCGGCACAGCTCGCCGAGTCCGGCGCCGATGGCTTCTCTGCCTTTGCCGCTACTCTGGCGTCGAAAGCGCCGGCCGAGCTGACGTTCCTGCAGGTCGAAGTGGTGCTTGGGGTGTTCATCGGTGCGGTGACCTTTACCGGCTCGGTGATCGCCTTCGGCAAGCTCGCCGGCAAGGTCGACGGCAAGCCCCGCCAGTTCCCGGGCGGCCACTGGCTGAATGCCGGTGCGGCGGTACTGTCGCTGCTGCTGGCCATTGCCTACCTCAATGGAGCCGGCTTCTGGACGCTGCTGCTGCTGGCACTGCTGGCCTTCTTCGTCGGCTGGCACCTGATCATGGGCATCGGCGGCGCCGATATGCCGGTGGTGGTCTCCATGCTCAACAGCTATTCCGGCTGGGCGGCCGCGGCCATCGGCTTTACGCTCTCCAATGATCTGCTGATCGTCACTGGCGCCCTGGTAGGCTCGTCGGGGGCCATTCTGTCCTACATCATGTGCAAGGCGATGAACCGCAACTTCATCAATGTGATCCTGGGCGGTTTCGGCGGAACCAAGGGGGAGGCAGCAGAGATCGAGGGCGAGCAGGTGGCCATCGATACCGGCGGCGTGGCCAGCGCGCTGAACGACGCCGATAGCGTGATCATCGTGCCGGGCTATGGCATGGCGGTGGCCCAGGCGCAGAACGCGGTCAGCGAGCTGACCCGCAAATTGCGCTCAGCCGGCAAGAACGTGCGCTTCGGCATCCATCCGGTGGCCGGACGACTGCCGGGGCACATGAACGTGCTGCTCGCCGAGGCGCGGGTACCCTATGACATCGTCATGGAGATGGACGAGATCAACGATGACTTCGCCGAGACCGACGTGGTGATCGTCATCGGCTCCAACGACATCGTCAATCCTGCGGCACAGGAAGATCCTGCAAGCCCCATCGCCGGCATGCCGGTGCTCAAGGTGTGGGAAGCCAAGCAGGTCTTCGTCTGCAAGCGCGGACAGGGCACCGGCTACTCCGGCATCGAGAACCCGCTGTTCTTCAAGGAGAACACGCGCATGCTGTTTGGCGATGCCCGTTCGAGCATCGACAGCCTGGTGCCGATGATCGACTAAGATATCTGAATCGACTAGGCCATGCGGGGCCTCGTGCCCCGTCTCAGTAGCTCCCGAGCGGAGAGGCATTTCGGCCTCTCCGCTTTTCGTTACAATGAGGGCATCTATCACTCGTCAATGGATCGAGAATGTCTGATGATCGCTTGAAGGTCGCGGTGCTGGGCGGCGGCAGTTTCGGTACCGCGCTTGCCAGCATTGCGGCCGACAATGGGGCCCAGGTACACCAATGGATGCGAGATGCCGCCCTGGCGGATGAGATCAACCGGGACCATCGCAACAGCCATTACCTGCCGGATTACGCCATCAACCCGGCCGTTACCGCTGCAACCGACATGCGCGAGGTGCTTGCCGGCGCGGAGCTGGTGCTGGTGGCGATTCCTTCCCAGGCCTTTCGGTCAGTGGTGCGCCAGGCGCGGCCCTGGCTGTCCTCCGAGCAGATACTGGTCAGCACCACCAAGGGCATTCAGGCAGAAGGTTTCAAGCTGATGAGCCAGATCCTCGAGGAGGAGACGGGCTTTCCCCACATCGGTGTGATCTCCGGCCCCAACCTTGCCTCCGAGGTCGCCGACAAGCAGCTCACGGCCACCGTGATCGCCAGCGACGACCCCTTGACCCGCACCCGGGTCCAGAGCCTGCTGGGCTGCGACTATTTCCGGGTCTATGCCAGCAACGACCGCTTCGGCGTTGAGCTTGGCGGGGCGCTGAAGAACATCTACGCCATTGCCGCCGGCATGGCAGCGGCCCTCGGCATGGGGGAGAACACCCGCAGCATGCTGATGACCCGGGCGCTGGCGGAAATGAGCCGTTTTGCGGTGCATCTAGGGGCCAACCCCATGACCTTCCTCGGCCTGTCCGGCGTCGGCGACCTGATCGTCACCTGTTCATCGAAGCTCTCGCGCAATTACCGTGTCGGCTATGCCCTCGGCGAGGGGCGAACGCTTGATGAGGCCGTTGAGGCGTTGGGGCAGGTCGCCGAGGGCGTTAACACCGTGCACCTGGTACATGACAAGTCTTCAGAGGAGGGCGTCTATATGCCCCTCGCCGAGGGCCTCTATCAGGTACTCTTCAATCAGGTGCCGGCCCGCGACATGGCCAAGCTGCTCATGCAGGGCGAACAGAGTAGCGACGTGGAATTCACCCTGTCCCGTGAGGACGTCAAGGCAGCCCGGCGCCTGGAGGATTGAACAAGATGCACGAGACCCTATGGATCATGCGTCACGGCCAAGCCGCCCCCGGGCGCCCGGATGCCGAGCGCTCGCTCACCGACGAAGGCCACCGTGAAGGCAATTTCATGGCCGAATGGCTGGCGCAGCGCATCGCCGATGAAAGGCTCGCCACCCCTCGGGTGCTGGCGAGTCCTTATCGCCGTGCTCAGCAGACGGCGACGCTGATGGCCGAGCGCCTGGGCGTGGAGGTCGAGACGCTGCCGATCATCACCCCGGACGATCCGGTTGGCCCGATCCTAGACTGGCTGATCGACACTCAGGAACAGTCGCCGGGGCCGCTGCTGCTGGTTAGCCACATGCCGCTGGTCGGCGTGCTGACAGCACAGCTTACCGACGGGCCGCGGGCGCTGGGGCTGGGATTTCCTACTGCCGCCATCGCTCGACTGGAGAGTGATGTCTTCGCGGCTGGCTGCGCACGCCTGATCGGCCTGGAAGCGCCCGGGCATCGCTGAGCTATCCATAGAGAACTATCCATAGCGCTGCCTCCCCAAGGTGGCCGATCTCGCGCGCCGCCTACGGCGGCGCCTCTATCACTGCGTACATATTTTCCCACTTTTTCTCAGGAGCGCCCCATGACGTATATGGTCAACAATCGCATCCACGTGACGCCGGGGTATGAAGAGGAGTTCGAGGCGCGCTTTCGTGCGCGTGCCGGCGAGATCGATCGACAGCCCGGCTTTGTGGCCATGCGGGTTCTACGCCCTCAGGGCAATCAGGCGCCCTACGTAGTAGAAACCGAATGGGACAGCCAGGACGCCTTTCGCGCCTGGGTCGGCAGCGACGACTTCAAACGCGCCCACGCCAACCCCATGCCGAAGGAAGCCTTCGGCGAGGGCGGTGGAATCGAGCAGTTCGAGGTGGTGATTCGCGCGGACGCTAACTAGCCGCGAACCAGAAGTACTTGGCTAGAGGTGTTGCAGGATAAGTTTGGCTAGATCAGTCCGGCGACGCGGAGGCCGAATACGCCACCGGTGATGGTCAGGCTGGCCAGCAGGGTGCTGATAGCGATGATGTTGGCGGCGAGCTTTGCATTCCCGTTCATCGCTTTGACCATCACGAAGCTGGCGGCCGCTGTAGGGCTTGCGAAGAACAGGAATAGCACTCCCAGTTCGCGGCCCGTGAAGCCCACCAGCCAGGCTCCAGATGTGGCGAGCGCCGGCAGGATGGCCATCTTCATCAGGCTGGCGCTGACGGCGGTGGTGCTGTCGTTGCGCAGGGCGCTGACCGATAGCGTGGCCCCCACGCAGATGAGGGCCAGTGGCAGGGTCAGGGAAGCGAAGTAGTCGCCGGTCGTCAGCAGCCAGCCCGGCAGCGTCAGTCCCGAGAGCGCGACCGGCAAGGCGGCCACCACGGCAAGAATCAGTGGATTCTTGGCGATATGCCCAAGGATGCTGCGCCAGTCCGCCGCCTGACCCTCCTGAAAAGTGCTCAGCGCCACCACTGACAGGGCGTTATAGCTGATAATCACCACCCCTAGCAGCAACCCGCCCGCCGAGAGGCCGTAGTCGCCGTACATGCTGGCCGCCAGTGCCAGGCCGACGATGCCGCAATTGCCGCGAAAGGCGCCCTGGATATAGACCCCGCGGTCCGCTCGCGCCACGCGCCAGTTGGCCCAGCCCCAGGCAAGTACGAAGCTTGCCAGGGTGGCGAGAGCGAAAAAAACCAGCATGCCCGGATTCAGGCTCGCCTCGAGATCGGCCTGGACGATGCTCATGAAGACCAGAGTCGGCAATGTGGCCTTGAACACCAGCTTTGATGCGGTGGAAACGAAGGCCGGGTCGATCCAGCCCCAGCGTTTCAGGCCAATGCCGATGAACACCATGGCAAAGACCGGCAGGGTGACGTTGAGGGTGTGCTGGAAGACCGCTAGAAGGTTCATGCCTGTAAGTGCTCCCTAGATCGCCAGCCAGCGGCCGACGACGAACGCCGCGACCACGGCGGTAAAGAAGACGGCATTGCGTAGGCGGGTGTCGCGAGGGGGACGCGGCTTTGACACGGCGGTCTCCAAAATGAGGGAAGTGAGCGGCGAGCGCGCTTGGCTGTCCAGTCATGACTAATGGACGGCTTGAAAGTCAAACAGTCGTTTTATACTGGCTCAGTAGCGGCTAAGCGGGGTATGGTAATCCCGTTAGCCTGCTAGTTTCCACTGACCAGGATGATTTCATGCCCCAGCGTCATGCTTCCGACTGGGCTGGCACTGCCTCTCCCGTCGCCTCCAGTGAGCGCGCCCCCAAGCTCCCGCTGGTCTTCGCCCACGCCAATGGCTTCACCGGGCGCAGCTACCAGAGCCTCTTGGCACCGCTGGGCGAGCGGTTCGCCCTTCACCCTCTAGAGCAGCTTGGCCATCACCCGCACTTTCCGGTAGGGCATAACTGGTTGGCGCTCCGTGATGAGCTGCTGTCACGTCTGCCTGAGGGGGACACCCAGGTGATCGGCGTCGGGCACTCGCTGGGTGGCGTACTGATGGCGATGGCGGCGGAGAAGGCGCCGGAGCGTTTTCGCTGCGTGGTCGCCATGGATCCGCCGTTGATGCTGGGCCTCGATGCGTTGGCCATCAAGGTTGCCAAGCGCACCGGCTTTGTCGATCGCATCACGCCGGCGGGTCGCAGTTTGGGGCGCCGAGCGCACTGGCCGGATCACCAGGCGATGAGTGACGACCTACGGCGTAAGGGCCTTTTCCGGGGCTTTACGCCGGAAGCCTTTAGCGACTACCTGGCCGGTGCTGCGCGCCATTATGACGGTGGCGGCGTCGGCCTGGCCTTTTCCCCCGATACCGAGGTGGCGATCTTTCGCCATCTGCCCGATCACCTGCGGGGGCTACCCAAGCGGTTAAAGGTGCCGCTGGCACTGTTGGCGGGCCGCGAGTCGGACCTGCTCACGGCACGCCGCCGACGGCGGTTTGCACGCCGTGGGGTGCCAGTGGAGTTGGTGCCTGGCGGCCACATGTTTCCCATGGAGCACCCCGAGGCCTGTCGGCGGGCCCTGTGTGCCACTCTTGATCGTCTGCTGGAGTCTTCCTGATGACCCCGACCGAACTGCACCTGGCTGAAGGCCGTCTGGCGGCGTTGGCCTGGGGAAAGCCCGATGCACCGACCTGGCTTGCCTTGCATGGCTGGCTCGACAATGCGGCGAGCTTTTCACGACTGGCGCCCTTGCTGGTCGAGCGACTCGGGATTCGAATCGTAGTGCTGGATTTCGCCGGCCATGGCCGCTCCCGGCGACATCCGCCGGGCGTCGACTATGCGATCTGGGATTACTGCCATGACGTGCTGGATGCGATGGTGAGTCTGGAGCTCGAGTCAGCTCCGCTGCTGGCCCACTCGATGGGCGCAGGGGTGGCCTGTCTGCTGGCGGCGGCGCTTCCTGAACGGGTCGAGCGGCTGATGCTGATCGACGGCTTGGGCACGCTCAGCACGCCGGGAGATGACACCGCACAGCAGCTGCGGCGTGGCCTGCTGGGGCATCGGCGGCGCAGCTCACCGTCACCGCGCTATGCTGATTTAGAGAGTGCTGTGGCGGCCCGGGTTGCGGGCGGCGTCACGCCTATCGATGCCGACTCGGCCTGGCCGCTGGTCGAGCGTAACCTGGAGCCGTTGGAGGATGGCCATGTCCGGCTGCGAACCGATGGCCGTCTGTTGCGCCCTTCGCTGGTGCGCTTTTGCCCCGAACAGGTGGTTGGCATGCTTGCCGCGATTGAGGCGCCTACGCTGCTGATCGAAGGTGACCGGGGCATCCTGGGTGAGCGGGAGGGCGCCAGACAGAATCGGGCGGCGCTGAAGGGACTCGAGCGTCGGGTGTTACAAGGGGGGCATCACCTACATCTTGAGCGCGAAGCGCTGGCCGAAGTGGTCGGCAGCATCGCACAATGGTGGCAGATGGCCGCTACCGGTGTGGTCGAGAAGTAAGGTGTACCAGACGAACGGCTGGTGCAGAGGGGGAGCGATGAGCGGCAAGACGAAAGAAGGTAAACGTGTCGCCCTGGTGCTTGGCAGCGGCGGAGCAAGGGGCTACGCGCATATTGGCGTGATCGAGGCGCTCGAGGCGCGAGGCTACGAGATTGTCGCCATCTCGGGCTGCTCGATGGGCGCGTTGGTAGGCGGTATCTATGCCGCCGGTCAGCTACCGGCCTATCGTGATTGGGTGTGCCAGCTGGATTATTTCGATGTGCTCAAGTTGGTTGACGTCACCTGGAGTCCGATGGGCGCCATGCGTGCCAACAAGGTGATGAGCAAGCTGGCCAGCCTGATCGGCGATACCCTCATCGAGGACCTGCCGCTGCCGGTGACCACCGTGGCTACCGACCTTGTTCGCCAGCGCGAGGTGTGGTTCCAGAGCGGCTCATTGTTGCAGGCCATCCGCGCTTCCATTGCCGTGCCTGGCATCATCACGCCGGTCCATGTCGGTGATCAGGTGCTGGTCGATGGCGGCCTGATGAACCCCTTGCCGATCATTCCCACCGTCTCTGCCCAAGCCGACCTGGTGGTGGCGGTCAACGCCACCGCGCACAGCCCGCGGCCGGTAACCCTTGAAGAGTTGCTGCCGGCGGAGGAAGTGGCTGAAGAACTGGCCCGTGAAGAGGCCCTGGAGGCTGAGGGGCGTGGTTTTTCGGGCTGGGTGGCCGGGGTGCGAGGACGTGCCCAGCGGCTGTTCAATTCAGGCAGCGGAAACGACAACGGGAATGGCCTCGACGAGGCCGAAGAGACTCAGAGCCCCCAGGTCGCCAGCCAGCGGGCCTGGGGCAAGCTCGACATGATGCTGGCCTCCTTCGATATCACCCAGGCTGCATTGGCCAAGTACAAGGTGGCGGGCTATCCGCCGGATGTGCTGATCGAGATACCCAAGACGGTTTGCGGTGCCTATGAGTTTCATCGCGCCGAGGCCCTGATCAAGCTTGGCCAGCATCTGGCGTCTCAGGCAATCGATCGGCTCGAAGGACCCGTGGCGAGCCGAGCCGGGGCCCGCCGCGCATCGCTGCTCGAGACCCCGGTAGTCTCGCCGGTGACCGACCCCACGACGGCTGCCTCGCCGGATCAAACGACACCCGAGACCAGCGAGCCTGCCGCGCCCTAGAGTCCGAATGTCTTCTGGTTCTCGTCTGGCTGGTTCTCATCTGGCCCTCTATTTGTGAAAACTTGTGGAAACAGAGAGGCGCGTACGACTAGAGGCTCTCGCCACGGCGGCGCAGCAGCACATAGACGGCGCCGCTGCCGCCATCCAGTTCCCGCGCCGAGCAGAAGGCCAGCACGCTTGGCCATTCCCGAAGCCAGGCGTTCACGTGGCTCTTGATCACCGGGTAGGCGTCGGGTCCGCTGGCGCTGCGCGCCTTGCCGTGGACCACCAGCACGCAGCGGGCGCGTTGGGCGCGGGCCTCGGCAATGAAGCTTTCGAGCTCTGCGCGCGCTTCGTCGACGGTGTATCCGTGCAGGTCGAGCCCTGCCTCCCAGGCGATGCTGCCGCGCTTCAGTTGGCTACGGGTTCGCTGGGGCAGGTCAGGGACGGTGAAATCGAGCCACTCGGAGGGCCTTACCGGCTCGACCCGGCCATCGCTGGTGCGACTGCTCAACTGATAGCTGTCGGCTTCGAGGGCGGCGGCACGGCGTTCGGCCAGTGCCTCTTGGCGCCGTTGTTTCGGCTTGCCGGGGTCGGCCCGGTTCGAGCGCATCGGCTTCACGCCTGCATCGGCCAGGGCCTGGCGAAACAGCGAAACCTCGTCATCATCCGGGTGTCCGCGGCGCTGGCTCATGTTGCTCCCCGTGGATTACGTTGAATGGGTAAATGACGCGCTAGTATAGCGGCTTGGTGGCGGCTGTGAACCGGGCGTCGGGCCGGGTACAATCAAGGATTTGAATCTCAATCCGATAAACCACAGGACGACGCGTGGCCGCTTCCCGACCCGATGCCGATTCGACCCTGATTCTCGATGATGGAAATATCGCCGAGGACCTACTCACCCTGCGTGATTGCCTGCGCTGGGCAACCAGTGAATTTTACACCCATGGCCTGTTTTTCGGTCATGGCACCGCCTCTCCCTGGGACGAGGCGGTAGCGTTGACGCTGGGTGCCCTGCACTTGCCCTGGGACGTGGATCCCTCCGTGCTAGAAGCACGACTGCTGCCCATGGAGCGGCGACGCATTGTCGGCCTGGTGCGCTCGCGTATCGAGACGCGCCGGCCGTTGCCCTATCTGCTTGGAGAGGCCTTCTTCGCGGGCGCGGCATTCAACGTCGACGAGCGGGTGCTGATTCCCCGCTCGCCGATCGCCGAGCTGATCGAGGACGGTTTCGCCGCCTGGTTCCCCGAGGAGCCGCCGGCGCGGGTGCTGGACCTTTGCTGCGGCTCGGGCTGTATCGGTATCGCCACTGCACTGCACCTGCCTACTGTCGAGGTCGATCTGGCCGATATCAGTGCCGATGCGCTCGAGGTAGCCAAGGCCAATATCACGCGTCACGACGTCGGTGCACGGGTGAGAGCCGTGGCGTCCGATGTGTTCGATAGCCTGGGTGGTCAGCGCTATGACCTGATTGTCTCCAACCCCCCTTATGTGGATGCGCGTGACCTGGCCACCATGCCGGCTGAATTCGGCCATGAGCCGACCCTGGCCTTGGGAGCCGGGGACGATGGCCTGGACATCGTGCGCCGCATCCTGCGCGAGGCGAGAAGCCTGCTCAGCGATGACGGCGTGCTGATCGTCGAGGTCGGTAACTCCGATCACCATCTGGAGGCAGCCTTCCCCGAGGTCCCCTTCCTATGGCTGGAGTTCGAGCGCGGGGGGCAGGGCGTCTTCGTGCTGACCGCCCAGGAACTCGATGCCTACGCGGCATCTTTCGCCTGAACTGCTGCTACCAGAGCCCTGAGGAACGTCAATGTCCGGTAATACCTTCGGCAAGCTGTTTACTGTCACCACCTTCGGCGAGAGCCACGGCCCGGCGCTGGGCGCCATCGTCGACGGCTGCCCGCCGGGTATCCCCCTCAGTGAGGCTGATCTGCAGCGCGATCTCGATCGTCGCCGCCCCGGCACCTCGCGGCACACCACGCAGCGTCGCGAGCCGGACCAGGTGCGGATCCTGTCAGGCGTCTTCGAGGGCGTCACCACCGGCACATCCATCGGCCTGATGATCGAGAATACCGATCAGCGCTCCAAGGACTACTCGAAGATCAAGGACCAGTTTCGCCCGGCCCATGCCGACTATACCTATCATCACAAGTATGGTCGGCGGGACTATCGGGGCGGCGGACGCTCCAGTGCCCGGGAAACCGCGATGCGCGTGGCGGCCGGCGCCATCGCCAAGGCCTATCTGTCGGCTCAGGGCATCAGCGTGCGCGGCTACATGAGCCAGCTCGGTCCGCTGACAATGGAGTTCAAGGACTGGGCGGCGGTCGAAGACAACGCCTTCTTCTGCCCCGACCCTGACCGGGTGCCGGAACTCGAGGCCTACATGGATCAGCTGCGCCGCGATCAGGACTCGGTGGGCGCCAAGATCACCGTGGTGGCTGAGGGTGTGCCGGCCGGGCTCGGCGAGCCGGTTTTTGACCGTCTGGATGCCGAACTCGCCCATGGCCTGATGAGCATCAATGCCGTCAAGGGCGTGGAGATCGGTGATGGCTTTGCGGCAGTCGCCCAGCGGGGCAGCGAGCACCGCGACGAGATGACGCCCGAGGGCTTTCTGTCAAACCATGCCGGTGGCGTGCTGGGTGGTATTTCCTCGGGCCAGACGGTCATCGCCCATCTGGCCCTCAAGCCGACCTCCAGTATCACCCTACCGGGACGCTCCATCGATGTGCACGGCAATCCGGTGGAAGTGGTCACCAAGGGTCGCCATGATCCCTGTGTGGGCATTCGCGCCACTCCGATCGCCGAGGCCATGATGGCGCTGACGCTGATCGATCACCTGCTGCGTCACCGGGCGCAGAATCTTGACGTCAGCGTCGACACGCCTCACCTGCGTTGAGTTCACGGGGGCCGCGTGTTGGCCCCCTGGCTGCTAGACTGAGATCAAATACCTCAGTCTGGCTATGCCCATGAAGATTAACCTCGAATTTGACCTCACGCCTGCCGAATTTCGCCAGTCTCTTGGCCTGCCCGATGTCGAGGCGTTCCATAACGAGCTGATGTCACGCATCCAGCAGCAGATGGACGCTGGCGTCGAGGGCTATGACCCCATGAGCCTGCTCCAGCCCTTCCTCAAGACCCCCTTCATGCCGACGGCTTTCCAGGATTCGCTCAAGGGCAATTTCCAAGACAACCTGTCTCAGAGCATGACCAGCTTCGGTAACTATCAGCAGATGATGCTCGACATGCTTCGTCAGGCTCAGGCTGCATCCAGCAAGTCGCAAAAGACTGACGACGGCGAAAAGACCGGCAAGAGCAAGTCGGCCGATGAACCGGCCAGTGCCAGTTCACGGTCGCACCGCAAGTAGCGCGACCTATTGCATAGGCGTGCGTCCGGGACTACGCTTTGTGCAGTGCAGCAAAGAGGGCTCGCGCCCACATCCATGACCCTTGGAGGGTGATGCCATGCAGGACAAGATGTTTACCGAGTTCACGGAACAGGCCGAGGGCTTCTTCGCGCCGATGCGCAAGCTAAATGGCCTGATGCTCGACAACATGGAGAAGCTGACCCAGTTCCAGCTCGAGTCCATGAAGCGCTACAGCCAGTTGGGTACCGAGCGGCTGCGGGATGCCTCCGAGGCCAAGGACCCTGAGGCCATGCGCGACTTCGGCACTCGTCAGGCGGAGATGATGAACGAGCTCTCCACCCAACTGCTCAAGGACGCCGAGTCCATGACCGAGCTGAGTCTCGAATTCAAGCGCGAGATGGAAAAGGTCATGACCGAGGTCTCCGAGACCGCCAGCAAACAGGCTGCCTCTGCGACCCAGTCCGCCAGCGAACAGATGACGGCCGCCACCGAGCAGGCTATCGCTTCCACTCAGCAGTTCGCTGAGAAGGCCACCGAGCAGGCGACACAGGCCACTCAGCAGGCGGCACAAGCGGCGAAACAGGCCTCTGAGGCCACGCCTCAGGCCGCTGCCAAGCCGTCTTCCAGCGCGACCAGCCGTCGCAGTGCCTCGAGTGCCACCAAGAGTTCGGCAGCCAGCAAGTCAGGCGATACCGGCGGTAGCAAGAGTTCCTGATATGAGCACGCGGCCAGCCCCCGCTGGTTACACATCGCCCATGGCCGGAAGACGCACGCGTTTTCCGGCCATGGGCGTATATGTATAGACCGTATGTCATGTGGCGCCTGTGTTATACAGGCATGAGCCGCGTAAGGTAGAGAAGATGGCTGCCATCGACTGCTCCGTCAGCGGGGCGCTGGCAGCAAGGTGGTTTGACCAGTAGGTTTGGGATCAGACAGGGCTTTGATCACAGAGCTTTGAGCACAGGGCTTTGAGCACAGGGCTTCGATCACAGGAGTGGGCAATGCAGTCAGGTTTTCATACGCCGTCGGCGTCCGAACTTCAGGAATGGACCGAACAGCTGGAAGTGATGGGGCAGGAATATCAGGTGCTGATGCAGGATATGTTGGCGCGGATGTTGCCCGGTGAAGCCGGCAAGACCATTTATGATGACATGCGCGAGAGCTTTCGTGCCGGCGTCGAGGCCCTGGTCAGCGACCCCGAGACGCTCATTAATACGCAAATGCAGCTCGCTCAGGATCAGATGCAGCTCTGGCAGCAGGGCCTGCGTGACCTGAGCGGCGAAGAAACTGAGCTCTTGATCGAGCCTGCCCGCCATGATCGTCGCTTCAAGGACGAGGCCTGGCGCCACGAACCCTTCTATCGAGGACTGCTGGAGCAGTACCTGCTGTTCTCGAGGCTGGTCGAGGACATGGTCGGCAATCTCGACAATATGCCGCCGGACCAGAAGCGCAACCTGGAGTTCTACGCTCGCCAGTACGTGAGCGCCATCTCGCCGTCGAACTTTGCCTCTACCAACCCGGAGGTGATGCGCCTGACCATGGAGACCAAGGGCCAGAACCTTATCGAGGGGCTGGCACAGCTTCGCGAGGATCTGGCCAACTCGGCGGAAGGCATCAACGTCAAGATGACCGATCGCAGTGCCTTCACCATCGGCGAGAATGTGGCCGTGACACCGGGCTCGGTGGTCTTTGAGAACGAGTTGATGCAGCTGATTCAGTATGCGCCGACCACCGAGCAGACGTTCAAGACGCCGCTGCTGATGGTGCCGCCCTGGATCAACAAGTACTACATACTCGACCTGCGCCAGGACAATTCTCTGGTCAAGTGGCTGGTCGATCAGGGGCATACCGTCTTCCTGATTTCCTGGCGCAATCCGGGGCCCGAGCAGCGTGATCTAACCTGGGCCGACTACATGCAGCTGGGCCCCATCGAGGCCATGAGTGCCATTGAGCAGGCGTGCGGTGAGAAGTCGGTAAATCTTCTGAGTTACTGCATCGGGGGCACCCTGACCGCCTCGACGGTGGCCTACCTGACCAGCACACGTCGCGGGCGTAAGGTGCGCTCGGTGACCTATATGGCCACGCTGCAGGACTTCAGCGATCCCGGCGAGATCGGTGTCTTCCTCAACGAGCCAGTGCTGCAGGGCATCGAGCGTCAGTTGGAAGCCGATGGCTATCTGGATGGCCGGGTGATGGCCTTCTCGTTTAATCTGCTGCGCGAAAACGATCTGTTCTGGTCGTTCTATATCAGCAACTACCTGAAAGGCGAGAAGCCGGCGGCCTTCGATCTGCTGTACTGGAACACTGACGGCACCAACCTGCCGGCCGGTACTCATGGCTGGTACCTGCGTAACATGTATCTGGAAAATCGACTGATCGAGCCCGGCGGCATCGAACTGGACGGGGTCAAGATCGACCTGCGCAAGATCTCCACGCCTAGCTACTTCGTGTCCACTCGTGAAGACCATATCGCCAAGTGGAACAGCACCTATGGCGGCACCCAGCTTCCCAAGGGGCCGGTTACCTTCGTGCTCGGTGGCTCAGGGCACATCGCCGGGATCGTCAACCCACCGCACAAGAACAAGTACGGTTTCTGGACCAACGCAGAACTGCCAGTCGACCCGGACGCCTGGTTCGAGGGTGCGACCTTCAATGAGGGCTCCTGGTGGCCGCACTGGCAGGCCTGGATGACCGACAACGGCTATGCGGATACCGTGAAGATGGTGCCGGCAAGACAGCCAGGCGAGGGCGAGCTGTCGATCATCGAGCCGGCGCCGGGGCGTTACGTGTGCCAAACCATCCCTGAAGTGCTGGGGCAGGTGCCCGCTGATGACGGCAGCGATGAATAAGGCCGAGGAAGGATAAGGCCGAGAAGGGTAAGTAAGGGTCAGTCAGAGGAAGGGTAGGTCAGCGATAAGTCCTGAGCGTGCCCACGAAGATGATGGCTGACGCCCAAGAGCCCTTGGCCGATGTCAGAAACCACGAGGCCCGCCATTGGCGGGCCTCGTGGCATTTGGGGCTGTCGTGGCTGAGCAAGAAGGGTGAGAAAGAAAGAGCGGCGAAAGGCGTTTAGGTCGCCAGGCGACGCCGCCCTGACAAGGCCAGCCCCGGCAGCACCAGCAGGGTGGCGGCGAGCCAGGCTGGCCAGCTGCCGGTGCGGGTAAAGGGGGTTGTGCCCTGCATGGCGCGCACCTCGCCGGTGAGGGCGGTGGCGGTGAACTGTGGGGCTTGTGCGGTGATGCGTCCCTGGTCATCGATGATAGCGGTGACGCCGTTGCTGGTCGCGCGCATCACGTAGCGTCCATTCTCCAGCGCCCTGAGCCGTGCCATCTGTAGATGTTGGAGCGGCCCCAGTGAGTCGCCAAACCAGGTGTCATTGGAGACCGTCAGCAGTACCTCGGCGTCTCGGGCGCGTGAAGCCACCAGATCGGCATAGACGATTTCATAGCAGATGGCGCTACCGATCGAGAGGCCGGCGGCCTGGATCGGTGCCTGCGCTCCTTGGGCCGGCGTCATCGTCGGCGCTGGCAGATCGAAGAAGGCGACCACGCCTCTCAACAGGCTCTCCAGTGGCAGGTATTCGCCGAAGGGCACCAGGTGGGCCTTGCGGTAGTGGCCGCTGGCATTGCCGACGCCAATCACGCTGTTGAAATAGCCGCCCGCATCGCGTTGCAGAATGCCGGTGAGTAGCGCCGTGTCGGGGGCGAGCCCGGCCTGGACGCGTTCAAGCAGCGGCATGGCCTGGTCTTCGAACATCGGCAGGGCGGCTTCGGGCCAGACGATCAGGTCGGTATCATCCGCGAGGCCTGAGGTCATGGTGCTATAGGTGTTCCAGGCGTCCCGCTGGCCCTCGGCGCTCCACTTGGTCAGCTGTGGCAGGTTGCCCTGCAGGAGAGCGACAAGGGTAGAATTGTCAGTGGGGCGGGTCCACTGCCCGGGCAGTGCCAGGGGCACCAGCCACAGAACGGCGATGATGGCTGCCGGCGCCAAGCGGCGGCGCAGCGCCTCGACACCCAGGGTGCCGGTCAGGGCGGTGATCAGCGACAGCAGGTAGACGCCGCCCACCGGGGCCCAGGGGGCCAGGGGCGAATCCACCTGCGCGGTGCCGATCAGCAGCCAGGGGAAGCCGGTAAACAGGTAGGTGCGGAGTACCTCGCCCAGTACCCAGGCCCCGGCGAAGCTGAGTGCCGCCAGCCTCGGCCCGGTGAGGCGCCGGTAGAGCCACAGGGTGACGGCAGGGAAGAGTGCCAGCACAGTGACGAACAGGGTAGTGAGCATCGCCGCCACCGGCATGCTGGTGTAGCCGTAGTCATGGATCGAAATGTAGACCCAGGACGCGCCGCTGCCGAACAGGCCAAGGCCGTAGCACCAGCCCTTTAGGGCCGCTTGTCCGGGGCTCAGGGCATGTATGCCAAGATACATCAGGCCAATCGCGACCGGGGCTAGCCACCACAGGGCGAAAGGGGCGGCGGACAGGGTGGTCAGTCCGCCGGCAATCAGCGCGATCAGATAGCCGATCGCCGGGCTCAGGCGTCGTTCATTCATCATCGTTCTCGTGTGGCGTCCATGCGGCGCACCTTCAGGATCGTAGGGCGATCACCGTCAGGCGCGGCTTTCCTCGGCTGGCTGCGTGTCGGCCTGTTCGGCTTGCAGCAAGCGGATGCGACGGTTGTCGGCGTTGAGCACCGTGAAGCGCCAGTCGCCGAGTTCGGCGAATTCACCCCGCCTGGGCAGGTGGCCGAAGCTCTGCATCACCAAGCCGCCGAGGGTGTCGAATTCCTCGTCGGAGAAGTCGGTGTCGAAGCGCTCGTTGAAATCCTCGATCGGGGTCAGGGCGCGGATCGCATAGCAGCCGTCTCCCAGCTCGCGGATATCCTCTTCTTCGTCAGTATCATGCTCGTCTTCGATATCGCCGACGATCTGCTCGAGGATGTCCTCGATGGTCACGATACCGGCGGTGCCGCCGTATTCGTCGACCACCACGGCCATGTGGTTGTGGGTCTCGCGAAATTCCTTGAGCAGGCTGTTCAGGCGCTTGGATTCGGGCACGAACATGGCCGGGCGCAGGATGTTGGTGAGATCGAAGCTGTCGCGATTCTCTTGGCTCTTCATGAGCAGCGGCAGGAGATCCTTGGCCAGCAGGATGCCCTTCACCTCGTCCAGGTTCTCGCCGATCACCGGATAGCGCGAGTGGCCGGTCTCGAGAATCACCGACAGGTAATCCTCCGGCGGCTGATCAGCGGCGATGGCCGTGACCTGGGAGCGGGGAATCAGCACTTCGCGGACCTGCTGATCACTGATCTGCAGGGCGCCCTCGATAATGGTCAGGGCGTCCTGATCGAGACGCATTCGTGGGCCGGCCTCACGGAGGAATTCTCTCAGCTCATCGCGAGAGCTGGGTTCATCGGAGTCGGTGCTGAAAGCGGTGAACAGTTTTTCGAGCCAGGACTTGTTGCTATGACTACTCGATCGATCTTCGCTCATGCGTGGGGTCTCTTTTCCTCGGAACCAAGGTCGAGATGGTGGTCGGCGGCATACGGATCTTGAATAGCGAAACCTGAGAGGATGACCCGTTCCAGGGCCTCCATGTGCTCGGCTTCGTCATCTTCGATATGGTCATGACCCAGCAGATGCAAGGTGCCATGCACCACCATGTGAGCGTAGTGAGCCGCCAGCGACTTTTCCTGCTCATGGGCTTCGCGGACCACTACGGCATGGCAGATGACGAGGTCGCCGAGCAATGGCAGGGTCAGGCCCGGCGGCGACTCGAAGGGAAAGGACAATACATTGGTCGGGCGGTCGCGGTCGCGATAGTTGCGGTTGAGGGTCTGGCTTTCTTCAACCTCGACGAAACGCACCGTCAGTTCCTGGCGCGTTTCGCCTTCATGCTGGGCCAGCGCAGCACTGATCCAGCGCTCCAGCTCGTCCTGAGTGGGCAGCTCCGCGATGGCGTCGGCGGCCTCGAGGGCGACCTGACGATCGACGGTGACTGGCGGAGGTTCACTGATCATGATGATTCACCGTAGTCCGCAGGGCCCTGACGCTTGCGCGCCTGGCGTTCCTCGGCCTGTACTTCACGACGGGCTTCGCGCTGCTCGCGACGCGCGCGCTCGGCGTCTTCCTGCTCGGCCTCGAAATGATCGTAGGCCTCGATGATCCGCTGTACCAGCGGATGGCGCACTACGTCCTTGGCGGCGAAATGAGTCACGCCGATGCCCTGTGTGTCCTTGAGGACGTCGAGCACCTGAATGAGCCCCGAACTCTGCCCTCTGGGCAGGTCAACCTGGGTCACATCGCCGGTGATCACGGCCGTCGAGCCGAAGCCGATGCGGGTCAGGAACATCTTCATCTGCTCGCGAGTGGTGTTCTGGCTCTCGTCGAGGATGATGTAGGCATTGTTCAGGGTGCGGCCGCGCATGTAGGCAAGCGGGGCGATCTCGATAACCTGTCGCTCGATCAGCTTGTTGACCTGCTCGAAGCCGATCATCTCGTACAGGGCGTCATACAGCGGGCGCAGGTAGGGATCGATCTTCTGGGCCAGGTCGCCGGGCAGGAAGCCGAGCTTCTCGCCGGCTTCGACGGCGGGGCGCACCAGCAGAATGCGGCGCACTTCCTGACGATTGAGCGCTTCCACGGCCGCGGCGACGGCAAGATAGGTCTTGCCGGTACCGGCCGGGCCGATGCCAAAGTTGATGTCGTGAGCACGGATGCTGGCGACATAGCTCTGCTGGTTCTGCCCCCGCGGCTTGATCAATGCCTTGGGCGTGCGCATCAGCAGGTCACCATCACCGATGGCGTCCTCTTCTTCCTCGATGGCCTCTAGCCCCGATTCCTGCAGGAAGAGGTGCACCATGTCCGGCGTGAGGTCGCTTGCCTCGGTTTCACGATACAGGCGCTCGAGCACGTTGGCAGCCGCCTTGGACCGAGCGCCGGGGCCGGCCAGTTGGAAGGTGTTGCCGCGGTTGCGCAGGGTCACGCCCAGACGCTCTTCGATCAGTTTGAAGTGTTCGTCACGCTGACCGCTCAAGTTGGCCAGGCGCCGCGGGTCATTGGGCTCGAGGGTCAGGGTGATGATGCGATTGGCCTGAGAGGTTGTCTGGCTCAAGTCGAGAGGATCCCGTGCGTTGGAGATGGATGACGGCAGCTTACTGCCCGGGGCGTGCCGGGGGCAATGCCCGCGACGACGCCTGTTCGAGGCAGGACGTCGTCAGCGGGCAACAATAGGGGCGGAAATAGGAGTGGAATGGGCTCAGTAGCAGGCCGGCGACGCGAGTTCGCCGCGCAGCGAGTTGGGCAGTGCCTCGGTGATTTCCACGTCGACGAAGTGGCCGATCAGCTCGGCCGGGTTGGGCGCGCGGAAGTTGACCACCCGGTTGTTCTCGGTGCGCCCGGTCAGCTGTCCCGGGTCCCGGGGCGAGAAGCCGGTGACCAGGATGCGCTCGACGTTGCCGACCATGCGCCGGCTTATCTGCATCACATTCTGGTTGAGGCGCTCCTGAAGAATCGCCAGGCGCTCTTTCTTGACCGACTGCGGCGTCTCGTCTTCGAGCTCGGTGGCAGGCGTGCCGGGCCGCGCCGAATAGACGAAGCTGAAGGAATGATCGAAGCCGATGCGATGGATCAGATCCATGGTGGCCTCGAAGTCGGCTTCGGTCTCACCCGGGAAGCCGATGATGAAGTCCGAGGAGAAGCTGATCTCCGGACGCAGCGCGCGGATACGTTCAAGCTTGTCGACGTATTCTTCGACCGTATGGCCACGCTTCATGGCGGCAAGGATACGATCCGAGCCCGCCTGCACGGGCAGGTGAAGGTGACTGACCAGTTCCGGAATCTCTGCGTAGGCGTCGATAAGCGAGTCCGAGAACTCCACCGGATGCGACGTGGTGAAGCGGATACGGTCGATACCCTCGACAGCGGCCACGCAGGCGATCAGTTCGGCCAGGTCGATTTCGTCGCCGAGCTGGTTTTCGCCGCGGTAGGCGTTGACGTTCTGCCCCAGCAGGTTGATCTCACGCACGCCCTGGTCGGCGAGGTGGATGACCTCGTCCATTACCGACTCGAAGGGCCGGGAGATTTCTTCACCGCGGGTGAAGGGCACCACGCAGAAGGTGCAGTATTTGGAACAGCCTTCCATGATCGAGACGAAGGCGGTGGCGCCGTCCGAGCTTGGCTTGGGCAGGTGGTCAAACTTCTCGATTTCCGGGAAGGTCACGTCGACCACCGAGATCGGTTCCGCGCTCTTGTTGCGGGCATCGAGCATGGTCGGCAGGCGGTGCAGGGTCTGGGGTCCAAACACCATGTCGACGTAGGGCGCACGCTTGCGCAGCGCCTCGCCTTCCTGGCTGGCCACGCAGCCGCCGACGCCGATCACTAGATCAGGGTTCTTTTCCTTGAGCTTCTTCCAGCGACCGAGCTGGTGAAAGACCTTTTCCTGCGCCTTCTCGCGGATCGAGCAGGTGTTGAGCAGGATGACGTCGGCGTCACGCTCGTCGTCGGTTATTTCCATCTTGTGGGAATCGCCGAGCAGATCCGCCATGCGGGCGGAGTCATACTCGTTCATCTGGCAGCCGTGGGTCTTGATGAAGAGTTTCTTCGTCATAACAATAGGCCGAGACTGCAAGAGCCTCGGCGCGTCCGTCACCGAAATTGGGAATGAGGTCGGGTAAGGCCCGAGGCCGGGCGGCCCTGACCCGGGCGGCCCTATCTGTAGAGGGCTAGATTATACGTATCCAGCGGCGGCGCGGCCAGCGCCCCAAGGCTGTGCTATTCTGGCCGCCGTTGGGAAATCGTGCACGTATCCTTGCATGATAGCTAGGTTAAAAATTGAACAATTCGTGGCAATTCCAGGCCTTGCGCCGATTACCACGCGATCGCCAACGGTTTTCCCAAGACTTATCCACAGAAAGTGTGGATGGGATAAGGTCTCATCGCAGTGCCATCGACACAGGACGTGCGGTGGCCTGAGCAACTCCGCGTGGGCAGGCATCGACGAGCCTCCATCGCCCTGATAGACGGCAGACTTATGCGAACATTCAACTCTGTGATGCTGGGGATTTCCTTGGCCACTCTGACGCTTGGGGCCCAAGCCCAGGAGACCACCGACCCGGATTACTGGGTATCGGACGACCTCACTACCTTCGTGCGCAGCGGACCCACTGACGGCTACCGCATCGTTGGCACCCTGACAGCCGGTGATCCGGTCGAGCTGCTCGATACCAGCGGGGACTACTCGCTGGTCCAGGGCCCGGGGGGCGATCAAGTGTGGATTCTTTCTTCCGATCTTCAGGAGGAAAAAAGCGCTACCGCCCAGTTGCCGGCCCTGCAGGAGCGGGTCAAGACGCTGAGTAACGAGCTCGAAGGCATCAATGAGCAGTGGGAAGGGCGGCTTGCCGCTACTACGGCTGCGCTTGAGCAGCGCGAAGCACGGATCAGCGATCTCGAAAACCGCAACCAAGCGTTGCAGGATCAGTACAGTGAGTCGCAGGAAAACCTGCGCGGCCTCCAGGCCCGGCTGGACACTCAGGAAGAAGACCTGCTGCTGCGCTACTTCATGTACGGTGGCGGCGTGGCCGGGGGTGGCCTGCTGATTGGGTTGATCGTTCCTCACCTGCCCAGGCGTCGCAAGAAAAACGATCGTTGGTTCTAGTAAAGCGCTGATGGAAGGCAGCGGGTTACCAAGCGGGTATCCCATGCCCAGACCGATGCAGCAGGAGCGGGCATGAACAATGAATGGATCTCGCGCTGGCGCGAGGGACGGATCGGCTTTCATCGCGACGCCGAACATCCGGCCTTGGTCCGCCACTGGACAACTCTTGGCGTCGAGCCGGGAACCAAGGTGCTGGTGCCGCTTTGTGGCAAGAGCCTGGATATGCGCTGGCTAGCCGCCGAGGGCCATCCGGTGCTGGGGATCGAGCTTGCCTCGCTTGCCATCGAGCAGTTCGTCGCGGGAGGCGGGGCGTCGTCTCGCTATCGCCAGAGCGATTTCGAGATCTGGCGACAGGGCAGCATCGAGCTCTGGTGTGGCGACTTCTTCCATTTCCACACCCAGCAGGCAGCCGACCTGGGGGCTTTCTACGACCGGGCGGCGCTGATCGCCCTGCCACCGGCGACCCGGCAACGCTATGCCTTCCATCTCGCCCAGCTGATGCCACCCGGCGCCCGAGGGCTTCTGATCAGCCTGACCCGCGCCCCCGGTGACGATGCCGGGCCGCCTTACAGCGTGCCTGCCGATGAAGTGAGAGAGCTGTTTGGCGCTAACTTCGAAGTGAGCCACCTCGAGGATGGCGAGCCGGAAGACAACGGTTGGCAGGAGAGCGTCTGGTCGCTTCAGCGCCGTGGCCCACGAGCAGGCCGGGAGCAGGGCCAGTGACGCTTCGCTACTCTCAGGGCGGGACGCGGCTTCAAGGCGTTCTGCCGACGTTGTCTATCAAAAGCCGCTGACGGACGCCTGATCAGGGCCATCCCTGGTCATTGCGTGCTTGGCCGAATTGCCTACCACTGATCCACACAAGAACGCCCGGCAACTGCCGGGCGTTCTTGTTTCCGTGTGAAAGCCCCCTGTTTAGCGGGCCAGCAGTTGTCCCATCGCCGGATCACCGAAGGCCCTGTCGAGGCCATCGCTTAGCAGCTCGTTGATCATCTGGGTGTTGTCTTCCTGGTTTGGGCGCAATGCATAAGACTGGTTGCGCCTTGAGGTGTAACGGCCAACATAGCTTTCGCTACCATTTTGTGCCTCGGCCTCGAATACCGCCTCGAGCTCTGCCTCGCCGAGCAGCGGCTGGCTGTTGCCGTGGGCATAATCGAGACGCTTGAGTGTCAGGGTAAGCCGTGGACGCTGCGCATCGCGGTCGTCGGCGGGCGTGAAGCCCATCTGACGCAGGGCATATTCGGCCTGGGACTCGAGCTCGGGGAGCACGTCGGCCGTCGGTAGGGTGATCGTGTCGGTCCCCATGACGGCGCCGCTGCGGCTGCCCAATACGTCGCTGTCGCGGCCGTCGATCACGGTCAGCGTGACCGGCTGACCGCTACCGCTTTCAGGCAGGTCGTCGCTTACCTTCGGGTTGGCCTGGATGTATTGAGGACTGCTGGCACAACCGGCCATTGATAGCAGCAGGGCCATCAGCAATAGGCTCAACACCGTCTGCCATGCAGCCTGTTGACGAGCCTTGGTGTTCAAACGTTGTGTCATGATCAAGATCCTTATGAAGAGACGGAAGCCGTGTCTTGCTGCCGAGTATACCCATGCAGGCACCACAGGCCGAGCAGGGGCCCGACAGCAATAGCCAGGAAAGCCAGGGACCGGCGGCCTGCCGGAATTAGGAACAGCAGTGACAGCATGAAGCTCGCATTATTTGCCGAAGGCGACAGTAATGCTCAAGCCTGGCTTTGCATCGCCCAGTGTCAGTGTGGCGTTGTGCAGTTCCGCGATAGCAGCCACTAAGCTCAAGCCGAGCCCGCTTCCTTCACTGGTTCGACTCCTCTCTAGCCGGTAGAGGCGGTGGAGCACTCGGTCTCGCTCCTCTTCAGGGATCCCGGGCCCCTCATCCGATACGGTCAGTACCGGATCGAATTCTCCGTCGATTTGAACCAGGATCCGCCCAGGCGGTGTGTGACGCAAGGCATTCTCGATAAGGTTAGCGATTAACCGGCCAAGGAGAGTGGGGTTGCCTTCGACGATGACTGCGCCGTTGGTTCGTGCCGTCAGTTGGTGGCCGCTTTCTTCGCTTGCGGGCCCGAAGACGTCCGTAAGATTTAATACTAATTCAGATAAATTAACGTCGGTAAAAGTGGAACGCGCCTGGCCACTTTCAAGCTGGGCAATCTGTAGAAGAGCCTGGAAGGTTGTAACGATTTGGGCCGTCTCGTCACGTGCCTGGGTAATGACATTTTGTGCTGACTCAGACAGTGATTCATCATCAAGCTGGTGGAGGAGCACCGAAACACGCTGAATAGGAGTTCTCAAATCATGAGCAATATCAGCGGAGACTTGGCGAAGTGCTTCGATCGATGCTTCTTGTGCGTCCGCCATTCGGTTGATCGCTATGCCTATCTGGCCAAGATCATCTTCGGCATCACCTGAAATGGACACCCGTGCATCTTGGTGGCCAGACGTCAGTTGCGTGAGTGTAAACCTGATGGCTTCCATACGATTGCGGGCCTTGCGGGCAACCAGTGCGCCTATCGTCGTTGCCAGTAACAGAGCCGGTATCAGACTGAACAACAGCACCTTCGCAAACGTCTCTCCAAGCTCATCAAGACTGTCGCGGCCCACGAGCAGGGTCAATTGCCCACCACCGACAGGTCCTTCCCAACCCAGATAGCTGTCGGCTAGCGATTTGTCTTGCAAGGCAAGGCGCGTATGTCGAACGATGTCGTTAGGCTGAAGCTCAACCGGGCTGGGCAGGTTGCCAAGCGCCGCTTCACCCGGCTCGGTATAGCGAAGAAGCAGTTTTCGTGAATTGGCAGCGGCGGCTATTTCCTCAATACGCTCACGAATCTCGTCCTGTTCCACTACCGATTGAATAGCCCCAACGGTCTGATTCAGCTGCGCGGTTAGCTCACGGTTAAGAGAGCTACGAGTGACTAAATAGGCAGTCGCATAACCGGCCAAGGTAAACATGACAAAGACCACGATTAAGGTGCCTGTCAGCCTCAGCGGTGTCGAACGGATGGCCATCATTCTGTAATCCGGTAGCCCACGCCACGCACGGTTTCGATCAAGTCCTGGTCAAAGGGCTTGTCGACTTTACCGCGCAAGCGGCTAACATGAGTCTCGACGACATTGGTTTGGGGGTCGAAATGGATATCCCAGACAGCTTCCAGAAGCATCGTTCGCGTTTGAACCCTTCCCTTGTGGCGAAGGAGGCACTCAAGCAGCGCAAACTCACGAGGCAGTAGACTTATTGTCTTTCCTGCGCGCGTCACCTTGTGGAATATGAGGTCCATCTCGAGATCTCGGGCCCGGAGCGTGGTGGGTTCGGCTGCATGTGGTGGACGCCGCGACAAGGCGGCAATGCGGGCGGAAAGTTCGCCGAAGACAAAAGGCTTGACCAGGTAGTCATCGGCTCCTGCATTAAGGCCCTCAATACGATCTTCGACCCCATCAAGGGCGGTTAGCAACAAGATCGGTACGGGTATTTTAGCCCCTCGTAACGTGCGGACAATGGCCAGCCCATCCACGCTGGGTAACATTCTGTCAATGACAAGTACTTCATAACTGCCAGAAGCTGCCTGAACCAGCCCTTGAGAACCATCCGCAATCAGGTCGACGATATGGCCCTCTTCACGACAGGCATTGGCGATATATTCACCTGTGAGTTTGTCGTCCTCGATCACCAGTATCTTCACCGTTCACTCGTACCTTGTTGTTTTCAAATCAGAAAAGAGGGCCATGGCTTGTAAGGACGCGGTTGATCACTGCGTCTTTTAACGGTCGGGTCCAGCGCTCCATCGCGGGGTCAGGTGGCCGTCTCACCTATTGCGCTTTTTGGTAACGCTGTCACCTGTTCGCCTCCGCCAGAAGGTGGCGTAGCCTTAAGCAAAAGAGCGGCGATGCCATACCGCCGCTCTCCATCCTGATCTCTTGCTTTACCTATCTATCATTAGCGGTGTCTACCTAGCGTCATAGGGTTTCAGTCTTCACCGTCTTCGGCGTCATCCCCTTCATGCCCCTTTGGATTCGCAGCCTTGGTCAACATCCTGCTACTTGGGTGCAACAAGCACAGTCGATACCGTGCCATCAGTCTGGGCAAGTTCTACCTCGAAAGCCATCTTATCCGACCCTTGGGGTTCCCAGGCGACCGACATGGCGGTGCCAGGGTTGCCTTCTTCGGCCTTTGAAGTCGCCTGCGAGATGGTCATCCCTGAGGCGAGAAACGCTTTGGCCTCGGTCGGGTTTTCATTCGCGAGGGCTAGGTTTACCGGAAACGTCAGTGCAAGAGCCATTCCAGCAAGGCTACATGACGAGAATTCTTCAAAAAAGATCATATTGCTATCCTAAATAGATGCAGGATAGTGCGATGCCATCCGGCACATCACGACTCTGATAGGTGCAAGTCACATGGACCTATTCTGGATATTGTAAGCTTGTAATGTTCACTGTAAATGCTGGGAACATTACAGATCTGTATAGTTCGGTACAGTCGAATGTATATGAAGGAAACTATAAATAGCGCCGTCTACCAACGACTCGGAGTTTTCGATGAAACAAATTCTCCTCGCTGTGCTATTAATAGCGCTACCCACCAGCGTGTTTACTGTTGTTGAGATATGGATGTTGCCCGTCCAACATTCGGAAATGACTTCTCACAAAGCGGACCCTCTCGGTGACCTTTCCGGCTACGAAAGCATTGTTAGTGATACCCGATCCCTCGTTGATGCTGGAAAATTGACAGAGGCAGAGCTTCGGGTGACCGATTTTGAGACGAAATGGGATAAGGCCGAGTCCACGCTGCGGCCCAAGGCACCCTCTGCCTGGGGCAATGTTGATACTGCTGCCGATCACGTTTTTGCAGCACTTCGAGAAAAAGCGCCAGACACGTCAAAGGTGGATAACGTGCTTGCAGTCTTATCTACCACGCTGGCGGATCCAGTACAAAGCGGGTCTGCGGGCGGAGTTCGGCGCGTAGCCGGTGTAGCAGTGACAGATGCCAATGGTCACGCGATTCCTTGTGAAACGATGCTCCAAGACGTTCGCCGCGCATTATCCAGTGGCTCCATCTCCGAGCGAGATAAGGCGATGACCCTGCAGTCCAAGGCGATTGAACGCTGTAATGCAGACGATGACACACATTCTGATCAATTTTCGGCACAAGCACTTGCGCTTGCCAAGTAAATAACGGAAGAAAATGATGAAAACTGATGCAGTTACCACTCAAAATGAATCGTCTCCAGGCCTGTATCCAAATCGCGTCCCTCAAGTGACTGCTGGTTTCTGGGTTATAAAACTCATGGCGGTGACGATGGGGGAGACCGCCGCCGATTATATTGCCGTGAATCTGGGGTTAGGGCTTACTGTAACTTCAATCATCATGAGCACTGTGTTGGCCGGTGCACTCCTGCTTCAATTCTCAATGAAGCGCTATGTGCCATGGGCATACTGGCTAGCGGTTGTTCTTATCTCTATCGTCGGCACCTTGGTAACCGATAACCTGGTTGATAATCTCGGTGTCAGTCTCGTGACCTGTACCGCCGTTTTTACTGTGCTCCTTGCACTGACATTCGGGGCCTGGTTCCGGCAAGAGGGCACCCTGTCGATTCACACAATTATCTCCACGCGGCGTGAAGCATTTTACTGGATTACAATACTCTTCACCTTCGCGCTCGGCACCGCTGTGGGCGATCTTGTGTCTGAGCAATTTGGTCTTGGCTACCTGGCCACTGGCATGCTGTTTGGTGCAATCATCATATCCTTGAGCATCGGCTATTTTATGATCGGGCTTGATTCTATATTGGCCTTTTGGCTCGTTTATATCTTTACACGTCCTCTCGGCGCCTCTTTTGGTGACCTCTTGTCGCAGCCGGTCAATTACGGTGGTCTTGGCTTTGGAACCATTGCGACAAGTCTCATCTTCCTTGGCGTAATCATTGCCGTGGTGATGTGGATGAGTGTGACTGGCAAGGATCAGGAAATGATCTCGACACAATAACC
Organism: Onishia taeanensis; assembly: GCF_003268885.1. Lineage (GTDB taxonomy): Bacteria > Pseudomonadota > Gammaproteobacteria > Pseudomonadales > Halomonadaceae > Onishia > Onishia taeanensis_A. The sequence goes on along the minus strand of NZ_QLSX01000004.1, from coordinate 46,476 downwards.
AAGCTCTTTCCTGCAATGGCGGAGGCGATGAGCCTCCGCCAAAACGATGGAACGATAACAGGTGGTTGAATGACGACAGGTTTGATGACGATCAACACCCGACACATCATGCACGACGATGCCACGGCCCCTTCCGGTTACTTGATTAGTACCGAGTATACCCATGCAGGCACCACAGGCCGAGCAGTGGTCCTGGCAGCAGCAGCCAGGCAAGCCAGGGGCCGGTGATCTGCCACAGCGGAATCAGAATCAGTAGCGACAGCATGGAGATCGCGAAACCGATGGCGTTCTGCAGTGTGAGTGCGCTGCCCACGATATTGGCCGGGCAAGCCGTGGCCGAAAGAGCCGAAAACTGCGGTGAATCGACCACCGCCAGCGCACTCCACAGCGCGAGAAAGCCAATCAGACCTGCCGCCGGCAGCCCGCTCAGCAGCGGGTAGAGCGCACAGCAAAGGCCTGAGCCCGCCAGGGCGAACTGTGCCACGCGGCGACTGCCCAGGCGTGCGCTAAAGGCACCGCCGATCCAGCAGCAGGGCCCGCCAACGGCGATTAGCGCGAAGGCGGCGAAGGCAAGCTCAGCGGTGGTCAATGAAGGCCAGCGTGCAGCGAGCATCAGGGGCAGCAATGCCCAGAGGGTGTAGAGCTCCCACATGTGGCCGAAGTAGGCACTGGCAGCATGGCGGAAGTTGCTGATCCCGAAGGCCGAGAGGCCGCCCAGGCGCAGGCCATGGCCGGAATTGGGGCCAGGCTTCGTACCAGAATCGGCTCCAGGGGCGGCATCGGCCTGACGCGGTGCTTCCCCGAGCCGCCAGACCATGATGCCGCCCAGCACCGCCAGCAGCGAAGCGCTCCAGATGCCGCCTCGCCAGGATAGGGTGACGTCATCGAGGGCGGTGAAGGCACGCAGACCGTGGGGCAGGGCGGTGCCCAACACCAGCATGCCTACCAGCCAGGCCAGGCCAAGCCCGCTGCGCCCCGGCGTCCAGCCAACCATCAGCTTCATGCCCACTGGGTAGATGCCCGCTAGACACAGGCCGGTGATCATCCTGAGCGTTACCGCACCATCCAGCCCCCCGGCCATCGGCAGCAGGGCGTTGGAGAGCGCGCCGAGCAGGCAGCATGCGGCGAACAGTCGGCTGGCATCGAGACGGTCGGCGAGACCGGTCAGGCCTATGATCAGGGTGCCAAGCAGAAAGCCGCCCTGAACGGCACCGGTCAGCCAGCCCAGATCGGACGGGGCCAATGACCATAACGCCATCAGCTCCGGGAGCACGGCATTGGGAGTGAACCACAGGGCGGTGCCGAACAGCTCGGCGATGGCAAGAATCAGGGTGGGCATGGGCACCTGAGGGAGCGGTGAAATGAAATGGCCCGGCGATGCCGGGCCGTCCATCATAGGGCAAGGTCTCGTGGAATAAAGGTCTCTTGGAATATCAGAGCCCCATGGCCGAGGAGGTCGAGCGCCGCGGGTCGGCGCCGCCGTGATATTCGCCATCGCGGATCAGGATCGACTGGGCCGCGCCCATGGCGTCCTGCTGGCTGATGGTATGACCCTTGGCCTCGAGCAGCGTGATCGTATCCGGGCTGATGCCATCCTCGATGCGAATCTCGTCGGGCAACCACTGGTGGTGAATGCGCGGGGCGCTGACCGCCGACTGGATGTTCATGTGGTGATCGATGACGTTCATCAGCACCTGCAGGGTCGTGGTGATGATCCGTGAACCGCCGGGGCTGCCGGTGATCAGGAAGTTCTTGCCATCCTTCTTGACGATGGTCGGGGTCATCGAGGAAAGCATGCGCTTGCCGGGCTCGACCTTGTTGGCCTCGCCGCCGATCAATCCATAGGCGTTGGGCACGCCGGGCTTGGCCGAGAAATCATCCATTTCGTTGTTGAGCAGAAAGCCGGCCCCGTCGACCACGATCCCCGAGCCGTAGCTGAAGTTGATGGTGTAGGTATTGGAAACCGCCAGGCCATTGTCGTCGACGATCGAGAAGTGGGTGGTCTCGTTGGACTCATAGGGCAGCGGATTGCCCGGCGCCAGGGTGGCGCTTGGTGTGGCCTCGTCCATGCTGATGCCCTGACGCAGTTCGGCGGCGTAGGCCTTCGAGGTGATGCCCTCAAGCGGGACTGAGACGAAGTCGGTATCGCCCAGGTACTCGGAGCGATCGGCATAGGCGCGCTTCATGGCTTCGGCCATTACATGGATGGTGGCGGCGGAGTTGAATCCCATCGCGCCGATATCATAGTCCTCGAGGATATTGAGCATCTGCACGATATGGGCGCCGCCAGAGGAGGGCGGGCTCATGGCATAGATGTCATAGCCGCGATAAGTGCCGTGGCTCGGCTCGCGAATGATCGGCTGGTAGGCGGCCAGGTCCTCCATGGTGATCAGGCCGTCGTGGGCCTGCATCTCGGCGACTATCAGCTGTGCTGTCTCGCCTTCGTAGAATTCCCGGGCGCCCTGATCAGCGATGCGCTTGAGGGTGGCCGCGAGATCCGGCTGACGGAAGATGTCGCCAACCTGATAAGAGCTGCCATCTTCCTTGAAGAACTTGGCTCTCGATGCTTCCCAGGGCTCGAAGTTCATGCGTGAATCGCGGATGCCGTCGACAAAACGCTGGGGCAGCGGAAAGCCGTTTTCTGCAAGATCGATGGCCGGCGCCAGGGCCTCTGCCAGACTCATGGTGCCGTATTGCTCTAGAGCCATGGCCAGGCCGGCGACGGTGCCGGGCACCCCGGCCGCCAGATGAGTGAAGCGAGAACGCTCGGTGACCGCATTGCCGTCGGCGTCCTGGAACATAGTCTCGGTGGCGGCGGATGGCGCCATCTCGCGATAGTCGATGGCGATGACCTCGCCGCTGGTTTCATCCGAAATCAGCATGAAGCCCCCGCCGCCAATGTTGCCCGAGCGGGGTTGGGTGACAGCTAGCGCGAAACCGGCGCTGACCGCCGCATCCACCGCATTGCCGCCCGCCGCCAGCACGTCATGCGACACCTGGGAGGCGAGAAAATGACTGGTGGCGACCATGCCCTGAGTGCCGACTTCCGGATGGAAGCGCTCGCCCTCGAGAATGGCTTCTTGAGCAAAGATGCCGGGTGCGAATGACAGAGTGCCGGCCAGGAGGCCAAAGGCAAGTGAGTATCGCAGGGGGAACTGGGGCATGACCGTCTCCTTGGTGATGTGTCGTTCTCCACTATTGTTGCTATGCGCGAGGGGCGCAAGGAGGGGGCAAGCAAGGCTGCATGAAAAGCCGGCAAGGGGAGACATCAGCACTAGCGCCGGCAGGCCGGGGTTGCAAGGGGCGCCGGCTCGCTGCCTTGCTGCTAGAATGGCGGCTTGTCCTTGCCATTCTTTCGTATTTCAGGAGCCTGCCCTGCCCATGAGCGATGCAACGCCAGACTTCAAGATCGCGCCCTCGATTCTTTCTGCCGACTTCGCCCGCCTCGGCGCAGAGGTCGATGACGTGCTGGCCTCCGGCGCCGACATCGTCCATTTCGACGTCATGGACAACCACTACGTGCCTAACCTGACCATCGGTCCGATGGTCTGCGAAGCGCTGCGCAAGCACGGCGTTACCGCGCCCATCGACGCCCACCTGATGGTGCGGCCGGTGGATCGTCTGATCGGCGACTTCATCGACGCCGGTGCCAGCTATATTACCTTCCACCCGGAAGCCTCAGATCATATCGACCGCTCGCTTGCCATGATCCGCGAGGGTGGCTGCCAGGCCGGCCTGGTGTTCAATCCGGCCACGCCGCTGTCCTATCTCGACTACGTGATGGACAAGGTCGACATAATTCTGCTGATGAGCGTTAATCCGGGCTTCGGCGGCCAGTCGTTCATTCCCGGCACCCTCGACAAACTGCGTGACGTGCGCCGGCGCATCGATGCCAGCGGCCGCAATATTCGCCTGGAGATCGACGGGGGGGTGAAGGTCGACAACATCGCCGAGATCGCCAGGGCAGGGGCCGATACCTTCGTCGCCGGTTCGGCGGTATTCAAGGCACGCAGTGGCGACGACCCGAACCGCTATGACAGCGTGATGCAGGCTTTTCGCGACGAATTGGCAAAGGCCTGAGCAGCATGACGGCATCGCCGTGCTGGCATCTCTACATGCTCAGGACCGCCGCCGGTCATCTCTACACCGGTATTACCACCGACGTGGCAAGGCGCTTCAAGGAGCACCGTGACGGCGTGCGTGGCGCCAAGGCGCTGCGCGGCAAGGGGCCTCTGACTCTATTGCACCACGAGGCCGTCGGCGAGCGGGGCGATGCGCTGCGACTCGAGGCGCAGGTTAAACGCCTGTCGGCGGCGGGAAAGCTCGCCTGGCTCGAGGCGCGTCGCACAGACGGCACTCAGCAAGTGCCGCAAAAGCTGCCATAACCGCTGCGATGCTCTATACAAGGATGAACGGTCGGCAGCGCCGATGTTTGATCACCGATATCTGACCAACCCCGGCGGTTTGCATGCCGCCTGATTTCATCGAGGAACCGCTATGGAAAGGGATGCCCTGTTGACCTACCTGCAGACCACCGGCACTAGCTTTGCTATCGATCTGGTGGCGGCACTCGCCATCTTCGTGATCGGCCGCTGGGTGATTTCACTGGTGCATCGTCTGAGTATCAAGGCCATGGAGCGGGCCAAGGTCGAGCCGCTGTTGATCAAGTTCCTTGGCAACATCCTAAGGACTCTGTTGCTGATCGTGGTGGTCCTGGCCGCCATTAGCCAGCTCGGCATCCAGACCACCTCGCTGATCGCGGTTCTGGGTGCGGCTGGCCTGGCTGTCGGTCTTGCGCTGCAGGGCTCGCTTGCCAACTTCGCCGCCGGGGTGCTGGTGATCATCTTCCGGCCCTACAAGATCGGCGATTACGTCGAGGCTGGCGGCGTTGCCGGGGTGATCGATGACGTGCAGATATTTACCACCGAGCTCAAGACCGGCGACAACCGCAAGATCATCGTGCCCAACGGCCAGATGATGAGCGGCGCCATTACCAACTACTCCTCTCACGACACCCGCCGGGTCGATCTGGTGGCAAGCGTCGGCTATGACGCCGATATCGATGTCGTGCGCCGGGTGCTGGAAGAGGTGGTGGCAAAGGATGCGCGGGTGCTGGAGTCGCCTGCGCCCAATATCCGCATGAACGCGATGCTGGATTCAAGCGTCAACTGGATCGTGCGGCCTTGGGTCAAAGCCAGTGATTACTGGGACGTGTACTGGGAAATGACTGAGGAGATAAAGCGGCGCTTCGATGCCGAGGGCATTAGCATTCCCTTTCCGCAGCGCGACGTGCACGTTTATCACCACGGTGAGCAGAAGGATGAGCAGAGCGGTCTCTGAGGCCCGCGCTGACTCGCCGTCTTAAGCGGGTTAACGACGATTGCACTAACAACGACAATAGCAACGGCAATAGCCATCATCTGGACACTAAAAGGCCGCCGAGGGTACTCGGCGGCCTTTGTTATTGCTGGCGTTGCACCATGCGATAACCGTCAGGTGCTATTAAGCGGCCAGCGCCTCGAAAACGCGTGCGACCGCTTCTGCACCGGGGTCAACCACGCCCTTGAGGGCGCTTTCCGGCACATACGCAGAGCGCCCGGCATTGGCCTGGGTCAGGGCTGCCGTGGCCTGTGCGCCGTCGCGGGCCGCTTGCGCTGCCTGTTGGAGCGATTCGCCACGCCTCAGGGCCTCGATCGCCGGCACCAACGCATCCACCATGGTGCGGTCGCCGGGCTTGGCGCCGCCGTAGGCCTGCATCTTCTCGACACCATCGGCGAGGGCTGTGCCGAGCTCGCCCCGCTGATCCAGTGCGGCGCCGGCGGCGGTGAACAGGATCGACAGCAGCACGCCGCTTGAGCCGCCCATGTCGCGAGCCAGGAGCTGTCCGATGCCGGCAAACAGCGACGGCAGCGCCTGCGTATTGAGCCGACTTGCCTCGAGTGCCGCGGCGATCGAGTCAGCGCCACTGCGCATGCTGGCGCCAGCGTCACCGTCGCCACTCTTGGCATCCAGAGCGTCCAGTTCCTCGCGCGCCTGGCGCAGGGTGTCGATTACGCGCTGAAGCGAGGCGGTAACGCCTTTGTCCTGAGGGGCATCGTCGCTCAACGCGTCTCGGTCCTGACGGGTGTCCGGCGTGAAATGTTCGGGACGTGCGACGGCCTTCATCCCCGGCCAGGCAGGTGCCTTGGTCGGTGCGGTAAGCGCAGTCACGAACGCGTCTTGCGCCGACAGCAGCGTGACGGAAAACCCGTGCATGTCCAGCGACGTCATCAGCGGTGCCGGCCCGATCAAGTGAGCGACCTGATCGATACCCAACTGACGCAACAGGCTATCGGCCAGCACCCCGAGCTCCTGCGTCGAGCAACTGCCCAGGTCGTTGAGCATGACGATCCACGGCCCGGCGAGGTTGTGCCCAGTAAGCTTGCGCGCCGCCAGTGCATTGCGTAGGGGCTCAAGCACTAAGCTCATGGCTTCGTCGGCGCTCTGCGGGTCCACTTCGCGGGTGCCGGTCTCGTTGTGGATACCCAGCCCCAGTTCCGGTGAGTGCGACGCCAATGCGTGTCCCGGCTGAGCCGCCGGGCGCAATGCCATGCCCATCGAGCCCATGTGGGCGCACAGCGATTCGGCCTGGGCGCGAATCTCGTCGAGGGGGGTCTGCTTGCTTGCCAGATAGCCCGCTAGCTTGTGGACCAGCAGGGTGCCGGCAATGCCTCGGGGCTGGGGTGCCTCGCCGATCGCCACATCGTCGGCAACGATGACCATGGCGACATCCAGCCCCTCGCTGCGGGCGCGTTCGGCGGCGAGGCCAAAGTTGAGGCGATCGCCGGTATAGTTCTTGACCACCAGCAGGCAACCGGCGTCGCCACAGACCTCACGTATCGCGGCGAGCACCGCCTCGACGCTGGGGGAGGCGAACAGGCTGCCGGAAATTACCCCGGTCAGCATGCCTTCGCCGACAAAACCCGCGTGGGCAGGTTCGTGGCCGGCGCCCCCGCCGGAGAGCACCGCGACCTGTTCGCGGCCTTGCTGCTGCCTGTCCCACTCCTTGCGAATGAGGATGCGAAGGCCGCTTTCCGGTTCGGCAATGCGCAGCGGCGCCGACGTCGCGACGCCGCATAGTATCTCATCGACGACGTTTTCCGGCGCGTTGTAGAAACGATCCATGCCTTACCCCCGGCATTCCTGTTCATGGCGTAATCGAGTATTCAAGATGTCATCTCAGGCTCAGGCTCAGGCTCAGGCTCAGGCCGGCTGTGCCTGTTTAGGCCGTCAATGCAGCTTCATCTTCGGCTTGAGGAAGCGATTGAGGCCGTCGACAACTACTGTCATGCCGGTCTTCACGGTGCCGTGGATGGCGAGCTGGTGCATGCGATACAGCGATGCATAGAAGACCTTGGCCAGGCGCCCTTCGATAAACAGTGAGCGCGCGGAGGCGCCGCGCATCAGCGAACCCACGGCGTCGAAGTGGGCAAGCGAGATAAGAGAGCCACGGTCGTGGAAGGTGAAATCCTTGAGCGGCTTGCCATCGAGGGTGGCGACCAGATTGTGAAAGAGGGTGCCCGCCTGTTGGTGAGCGGCCTGAGCCCGCGGAGGAACCGTCTTGCCATCTTCCTGAGGGCAGCTGGCGCAGTCGCCAAAGGCGAAGATATGCGGATCATCAATGCTCTGCAGGGTCCGCTCGACCTTGAGCTGGTGATTGCGCTGGGTAGACAGCCCCAGCTCGGAGAGAAAGGCCGGCGCCTTGATGCCGGCCGCCCAGACGTTGAGGTCGGTCTCGATGCGGGTGCCGTCGGCGGTCATGAAGCCTTCTTCATCGGCGCAGGTCACCTTGGTGTCCACGTGCACATTGACGCCCAGTTTTTCGAGCTCCTTATGCACCGCCTGACTGATGCGCTCGGGCAGGGCCGGCAGAATGCGTGGCGCGGCCTCGATCAGGTGAACTTCAAGCTGTGTGCTCTCAAGCGAGGTGAAACCGTAGCTGTTGAGCATCTTCGAAGCGCCGTAGAGCTCGGCTGCCAGCTCCACGCCGGTGGCGCCGGCCCCAACGATACCCACCGCCAGCTTGGGGTGGATGCGGCGTTCGGGATCGCTGTAGCGCAGGAAGGTGTTGAGCATGTCGTGGCGGAAGGCTTCCGCCTGGTGCGGACTATCGAGGAAGTGGGCATGTTCGGCGACGCCAGGCGTGCCGAAATCGTTGGATACGCTACCCAGTGCCATTACCAGGTAGTCGTAGTCCAACTCACGGGAGGGCAGCACCACCGTCTGGCCGTCGTCATCGATAATCGGCGCCAGGGTAAGCTTCTGTGTATCGCGGTCCAGATCACTCAGGGTGCCACGTTGGAAGCGATAGCCGTGGGCCTTGGAATGGCCTTGGTAGGAGACTTCGTCGAGGCCAGAGTCGAGGACCCCGGTGGCGACTTCATGGAGCAGCGGCTTCCAGATATGGGTAGGGTTCCGGTCGACGAGCACGATTTCAGCCCGTTGGCGTTTACCCAGCTTGCGGCCCAGCCGTGTCACGAGTTCGAGCCCGCCGGCGCCACCGCCGACCACCACAATGCGTGGTAGAGACATGAGACACTCCGTTGATGAATGTGAAGATTGAGAAACGCGAGAATCGCCTGAGTCAGGCAGGGCGTCTCTTGAGGGGCGCTGGGCGCGGCGATGCGCTTACGTCGATCCCCGAGGGCTCTCCACCTGGTAGCGGCGACGGCTGATGTCTAGGATATGCCTCTGCTCGACGAATGCCTATGGGCAAAGGCTAGTTTTGATCATGTTTTTTCGTAATATTACATGCATGAAATGGATGTTGATCGACTATATGTGCAAAACACATTGATTAGAAAGGAATTTGCTATGCATGACCTGGTTCGCGACATGCGTATGGTGGCCTTTGACCTCGATGGTACCTTGATCGATTCGGTTCCCGATCTGGCCGCGGCGCTCGATGCCGCCCTGGAGGATCAGGGCATGCCCCCGGCCGGTGAAGTGCGGGTGCGGGACTGGGTCGGTAACGGCTCCCGGCGTCTGGTCGAGCGAGCCCTTGGCGATGTGCTGAAGCGTCCGGTCGATGAGGATGAGATAGAGGCCTGCCATGCACGCTTTCTCGCGCACTACCATGCCTCGCCGGTGGCGCTCACTAAGCTGTATCCCGGTGTGCGGGAGGCCATTGATGGCCTCATTGCCAGCGGCCTGTCACTGGCGCTGATTACCAACAAGCCCAAGGCCTTCATTGCCCCGATCCTTGAGCACTTTGATCTGGCAGACTGCTTCGGCCTGTGTTTGGGCGGCGATTCTCTGGACGAGAAGAAGCCCGATCCCGCCCCCTTGCTGCACGCGGCGGCGCATTTCGGGGTGTCGCCAGAGGTCTGCCTGATGGTCGGCGATTCGCGCCATGACATCGAAGCAGGCAAGCGCGCGGGCTTTCGAACGCTGGCCGTGCCTTACGGGTATAATCACGGCGAATCGGTGACCGCCAGTCGCCCCGATGCGGTAGTTGAATCGCTTTCCGAACTCGTTTAGTGTGAAATTGAATATGGCGGTATAAAAACCGCCGAATCAATAAGATCCTGCTATAACGGATTCCCTCATGACGCCGGACACCCGTCATTCCCCTCAAGATGTACGTTGCCATGGCACCGCAGGACTGATGCGTGACGTCAAGCGTTGGCGATGGTGATGCCGGCCTAGTGCGTTAACACGCCCGTATACCGATCCGTACCGTGCGTGAGACGTGCGCAAGCATGCTTCAGTGCAATGCGATAGCCACGCCCCCCTGTTAAGCATAAGCGTCCCCGCTTAAGTGATTCATTCTTGAAGGAACTGCCGGGCATGATGACCCCCGAACACTTCGAAGAGCTGGCCGATGCCGGCTATAACCGTATTCCGGTAACCCGCGAGGTTCTCGCCGATCTCGATACCCCGCTTTCCACTTACCTGAAGCTGGCCAATGCACCCTGGACCTTCCTGCTCGAGTCGGTGCAGGGCGGAGAGAAGTGGGGCCGCTACTCGATCATCGGGCTGCCCAGCCGCGAACGTATCGAAGTACGCGGTTACGAAGTGCGCCACCTGAAGGATGACGAGGTACTGGGCGCGAGCCGGGTCGAGGATCCTCTGGACTGGATCGAACAGTTCCAGCAGCGCTTCAAGGTGCCACGACTCGACGATCAGCCGCGCTTCGACGGTGGCCTGGTCGGCTACTTCGGCTATGATACCGTGCGCTATGCCGAGCCACGCCTTGCCGGCGTCGACAAGCCCGATCCCCTGGGCGTGCCGGACATTCTGCTGATGGTCTGTGATGACCTGGTGGTGTTCGACAATCTCTCTGGTCGCCTGACTCTGTGGACGCATCCCGATCCGGCTGTCGAGGGGGCCTATGCCATGGCGCGTGAGCGCCTCGAGCGCCTCGAGATTCAGCTGCGCACTGCCACTATTACCACCCAGAGTCCCGGCACGGGCAGGCGAGCCGTCGAGGAAGGCCACTTCAACTCCGGCTTCACCGAAGAAGGCTTCAAGGCCGCGGTCGAGAAGATCAAGGAATACGTGCTGGCCGGCGATGTCATGCAATGTGTGCCCTCGCAGCGCATGTCGATTCCCTATCAGGCGCCGCCGCTCGATCTGTATCGAGCGCTGCGCAGCCTTAACCCTTCGCCGTACATGTTTTTCTTCAACCTCGATGATCATCATGTGGTGGGCTCGTCGCCGGAGATCCTGACGCGCCTGGAAGAAGGCGAGGTCACCGTGCGTCCGATCGCCGGCACCCGTGTACGTGGTGCTACCGAGGCCGAGGACCAGGCGCTGGAAGCCGACCTGATGGCCGATCCCAAGGAGATTGCTGAGCACCTGATGCTGATCGATCTGGGCCGCAACGACGTCGGCCGCATCAGCGAAACGGGTACCGTCAAGGTCACCGATCAGATGGCGGTGGAGCGCTATTCCCACGTCATGCATATCGTTTCCAACGTCACTGGCAAGCTGAAGCCGGGATTGACGGCCATGGACGTGCTGCGCGCCACCTTCCCGGCGGGCACGCTGTCAGGGGCCCCCAAAATCCGTGCCATGGAAATCATCGACGAGCTGGAGCCGGTCAAGCGCGGCATCTACTCCGGCGCCGTGGGCTATCTCTCCTGGCACGGCAACATGGATACCGCCATCGCCATCCGGACCGCCGTCATCAAGGACGGTCAGCTGCACGTTCAAGCGGGTGCCGGGGTCGTTGCCGACTCGGTGCCCGAACTCGAGTGGCAGGAGACTCTCAACAAGGGGCGTGCCCTGTTCCGCGCCGTGGCCATGGCCGAGCGCGGCCTGGACAACCTGGAGTAAGGGCAGACATACCCCTTCACCACTTAATTGACGATCGACACGTTTTGGCTCGCCCTTCAAACCCCGCCAGTGGCGGGGTTTTGGTTCATGGGGCCAAGCAGAACGAAGACCGTCGTTGCGCATCTTGTTGAGCGTGACGCTAGCCAAGTTGCTTTCCCTAGCCGCTTGGGTATGGTTAGGGCTCTCACCGGAGAAGGTCCGGCTGCCTGGCTGACATCGCTTCGCCAAGGCCTCCAGGGTCGTATCAGCCTGAGCGATACAAGGTGCCGCCGGTCGAGCAGCTTTTATCGAGGCGAAGAGATCACGCTAGGGAGAATCATGAAAAGCAATCCGTCGCCACGCATCACGACAGATGTTCCGGGACTGGAGAAAATTCTTCACGGAGGCTTCCTGCCTGGCCGGTCATACCTGGTGTCAGGTGGCCCCGGTACGGGCAAGACGACGCTGGGCCTGCATTTTCTTGCCGCCAAGCCGGAAGGCGAGCGGGCATTACTGGTCAGTCTCGGCGAGGCAGACCGCAATATTCGCAATGATGCGGCGAGCATTGGCATGGCGCTCGAGGGGGTAGTCACCATTGATCTTTCGCCCACTGCGCAAGCCAGTGGGCAATCGACCTATACCCTGTTCGAACCCTGGGAAGCGGAGCCACCCGACATCCGCTCGCGTATCGAAGAGGCGTTTCCGGAAGGGCCTCCGGCGCGCGTCTTCATCGATGCGCTCAGCCAGTTTCGTCACCTGGTGCCCGATACCTTTCAGTTCCGCAAGCAGGTGATGTCGCTGCTTGAGTTCCTGACGAATGCCGGCTCGACCCTGCTGTTTACCTCGGAGCGCGGCTCGGAAGCCGACGAAGACCTGCAGTACCTCGGCGATGGCATCCTGCAGCTTGACCGCACGGAGTCGGGTCGATCGCTGTCCGTCGTGAAGTTTCGCGGTTCCGGCTTCGCCGAAGGCCGGCATACCGTTCGCTTGAGCGATCAGGGCATGAGTGTCTTTGAGCGCCTGGTGCCGGGGGAGCATGGTCAACCCTTCGTTGCCGAGTCGATTCCTTCTGGAGTGGCCGAGCTGGATACTCTCTCCGGAGGTGGCATCGGGCGAGGCACGGTCACGATCATCTCTGGCCCGACTGGGGTGGGCAAGACATCGCTCGGTGTCCAGTTCATGCGTGAGGCGGCGAGCCGCGGAGAGCGTTCGGTCATCTTCAGCTTCGAGGAAAGCCTCGCGACGATCCGGCATCGCTGTGAGCATGTCGGCATACCGCTGGGTGAGATGATGCATGACGATTCACTCGCGGTGGAGTCGGTCGAGCCACTGCGCTATACACCAGATGAATTCGCCTGGCGTGTCCGCCGTGAAGTAGAGGAGCGGGGGGCCACGATGGTCATGATCGATAGCCTCTCGGGGTATCGGCAGTCAGTGCGCGGCGAAGACGTGGTCTCCCACGCCCACGCTCTTTGCCGCTACCTGGGCAATATGGGAGTGACCGTGCTGCTCGTCAACGAGGTTGGCTCGATTGCCGGCGGGGAAATGAGAGTTAGCGAACTCGGCATCAGCTACCTGGCCGATGCTGTGCTGATATTGCGCTACATCGAACTCGATGGCGAGATCCGCAAGACCATCGGCATGTTGAAGAAACGCACGGGTGACTTCGAGAAGACGCTCCGTGAATTCGATATCACTTGGGATGGGCTGAAGGTAGGTAAGCCCTTGACCGGCCTACGCGGCATCCTGCGGGGCGACCCTGAAATGGGCTCCGGCAGGGCTTTCCGAGGATCGGCGGATAATGGTGGATAGCGCACTGCAAGGCCAGCCTTGGCGAGTCGAGATCGCCCTTCAATCCAATGCGGATTGTAATCTCCTGATCCAGACTCTCGGCGGGGATGAAGATCTGGAGTCCGTCGGACTCGAGCATGGAAGGCCATTCAGCGGCGCAGCGGACCTTCTCATCCTCGACCCCTCGACACTGCAGCATCAACGCAAGCATGTCGCCCAATTACGTGCCGATGCCCACCCGGTGGTATTGCCGGTTCTCTTGCTGGCACCGGGGCAGCGCGTCTCGCCCGGCGCGCTCAAGCAAGAGCTTGGGCAAGCCGTGGAAGACGTGCTGCGCCTGCCGACGACAGGTCCGGAAATTCGCGCCCGGATCCGAAATTTACTGCGCCTGCGAGACTTGTCGCACCATCAGTCTCAAGAGCATGACCTCACTCGCCAGGCCCTCGCCGGGGTGAGTCGCGCCTTGAAGACGCTGCATGCATGCAACGAGGTGATGCTGCGGGAATCGGATGAGGACGGTCTGGTCAGCGCCGTGTGCCGGATGATCACCCAATCCGAGGGGTATGAGCTGGCTTGGGTGGGGTTCGCTCAAGAAGGGACCTCGACCATCACCATTTCCGAGGTGTCGGGCCCGGCGACAGGCTACACCGACAACCTCGAGGTGCGCTGGGAGGACAGCCCACCAGGCAGTACTGTCGTTGGTATGGCACTCTCGAGCGGTCACACTCAAGTCGTCCCCGACTTGATGTCGGATCATCGCATGGCGCCCTGGTGGCCGCAGATTGACGCCTGGGGGTTGAGAAGTGCCATCTTGTTGCCGCTGCGAACCCAGTCAACTCCGAGTGGCATTCTGGTCGTGTACTCCCGGGACTGGGGCGACTTTGAAGACGAGGAGAATGAGCTTCTCGAGCGCCTGTCAGACAACCTCTCCTTCGGGTTGGACAAGCTGCGGATGCGACGTGAGCGTGAACGCCAGGGTCAGGAAATACGGCGCCTCGCCTACAACGACACCCTGACCTCCTTGCCGAATCGGCGTTCTCTCCTCCACCTCCTCAAACGGGTCGCGGCCGACGATGGGCATGATCGCATCGCGGCAGTACTGTTCATCGATCTCAATGATTTCAAGCTGATCAATGACGCGCTTGGCCATGCGGCGGGCGATGAAGTGCTCAAGCATGTGGCCCAGCGCATCCAGCATACTCTTCGGCAGGGTGACCTGGTGGGCCGACAGGGAGGCGATGAGTTCATCGTCGTCATGGTCGATGATCCGCGTCAGCCATCGCATGAAGAAGATGACGGCATCGAGCGTCTTTGCCGAGGCGCCGAGGCCTTGGCCGGCAGAATTCATGAAGCTCTGAAACAGCCGTTCGATATTCAGGGCTACCGGCATCACCTCGGTGCGAGCATCGGCGTCAGTCTGTTTCCCTACTTTGGTTCCGAGGTCGAGACCGTGGTCGAGCAGGCCGACATGGCGATGTACCAGGCCAAGTCTTCCGGGTTGCCGCTGGTGTTCTACTCCGATGATCTGGGAAGTGAACGTCAGAAACGTTTGACCCTGGAGGCTGAGCTCTATCATGCGCTCGAGGCCCACCAGTTCCTCCTCCACTACCAGCCGATCTGGGAGATCGACGGTGGAAACATCGTGGGGGTCGAAGCGCTGATTCGGTGGAAAAAGCCGGACGGACAGATGGTCTCACCGGGTACCTTTATCCCGCTGGCCGAAGAGCTTGGGTTGATCGACGCCATTGGAGACTGGGTCCTGGTGACGGCTGCGCGGCAGATAGCCGCCTGGCGCCGAGATGGCGTCGATATCTGGATGGGGGTCAACCTGTCGGTTAGCCAGTTGCAGGGCAAACAGGCGGCGATGCATATTCGCGACATGGTGACGGGGGAAGGCACGGATCCAGGCTGGTGGTCGCTGGAACTGACCGAGGACACCCTGATGCATGCGCCAAATGAAGTGTCTGAGGCGATGCGCTGGTTAAGCGAGGCAGGATTCCGCCTTTCATTGGATGACTTCGGCCAGGGATATTCATCATTGGCTCGCTTGCAGTCGATGCCGTTGGATACCCTCAAGATCGACAAGATGTTTATCGATCGCTTGGAAGAAGAGGGCGCTGGCGGGCGCATTGTCAGCGCGATCACAGAGCCTGGGCGGCACCTGTCGTTGAAAACGGTGGCGGAAGGGATCGAAACCGAGGCACAGCATAAGCAGCTTGGCGATATCGGCTGCCATTTTGGGCAGGGGTTCTTGTTGAGTGCCGCACGCCCGGCCGAGGAGATTCCCGACCTGGTTCGGCAGGGCAAGCCGGCTCCGTGCCTTTCGTGAGGCGTCACACCCGCGTTGCGCCTTGACAGGGGCGACGCCTGCCCAGCACTATTGCTTCATGAATACACCAGATCACACACATCCGAACCAGCAGTGGTGGCAGTCCTAAACAGGGGGCGGCGCGCTGACGTTTTGGAGAAAATGCCGCCGTCAGGGCGGCATTTTTGTGTCTGCTGTTTCCTGCACGGCGGATATGAGCACTTGCTTCATCACGAGTAAGCATCTGGGTACCGAAGGCTGATAGCCACACTGACGACGAGTAGAAACAGGATCTTATAGCCATGTCCGTGCTGATGATCGATAACTACGACAGCTTTACCTACAACGTGGTGCAGTATCTCGCCGAGCTGGGGGCGAAAGTCGATACCCACCGCAACGACGCCATCACGATCGAAGAGATCGAGGCCATGGCGCCGAGCCATATCGTGATTTCACCGGGGCCCTGCACGCCCAGTGAAGCCGGTATTTCGCTTGAGGTGATTCGCCATTTCGCCGGGCGCGTGCCGATCCTCGGCGTTTGCCTCGGTCACCAGGCCATCGGTCAGGTATTCGGCGGCGAGGTGGTGCGCGCCCCCCAGGTGATGCATGGCAAGACCTCCAAGGTCCGTCACCTGAATACCGGCGTGTTCACTGGCCTTGAGAACCCGCTGGAGGTGACCCGCTATCATTCGCTGGTGGTGGACGCGGACAGTGTGCCGGACTGCCTCGAGGTCACCGCCTGGGTGGATGACGACGATGTCACCCCGGGGCTGATCATGGGCCTGCGGCACAAGACACTGGATATCGAAGGGGTGCAGTTCCACCCCGAATCGATTCTCACCCGTCAGGGCCACGAGTTGCTGGCCACCTTTCTGCAACGTGGTTGAACGTTGATCGCCATACCACGACATGGATCGCAAGGAGAGACAAGATGCAGATGCGAGAGGCGATCGACGCCGTGATGCGCGGCCAGAGCCTGAGCTATGAACAGACCCACAGCGTGATGCATGCCATCATGACCGGCGAAGCCACCGACGCTCAGATCGGCGGTTTCCTGGTGGGGCTTTCCGTGAAAGGCGAGACCGCCGAAGAGATCAGCGCCGCCGCCCAGGTGATGCGTGAGCTGATGATTCCGGTAACGGTGCATGGCGAAAATGTCGTCGATATCGTTGGCACCGGCGGTGACGGTGCCAACCTGTTCAACATCTCGACGGCCTCGAGCTTTGTGGTCGCGGCGGCGGGAGCCCATGTCGCCAAGCACGGCAACCGCGGCGTGTCTTCCTCGTCGGGCAGTGCTGATCTGTTCAGCGTCGCCGGGATCAATCTCGACCTGGCCGCCGATCAGGTGGCGCGCTGTATCGACCAGGTCGGGGTCGGCTTCATGTTTGCCCCCCACCACCACACCGCGATGCGCTATGCGGTGGGGCCGCGCCGCGAGATGGGCGTGCGTACCCTGTTCAATATCCTGGGGCCGCTGACCAACCCGGCCAGTGCGCCGAATCAGCTGCTGGGCGTCTATTCGGCGAAGCTGCTGCCGCTGATGGCCGAGGTGCTCAGGCGGCTGGGCAGCGAACACGTGCTGGTGGTCCACGCCGAAGACGGGCTCGACGAGATCTCGCTTGCGGCGCCGACCCATGTGGCCGAGCTCAAGGATGGCGAGATCACCCAGTACACGATCGCCCCCGAGGACTTCGGCATCGAGCGTCAGTCGCTTAGCGCCCTCAAGGTGTCGACCGCGGAAGAGAGCCTTGCGCTGGTCAAGCAGTCGCTGGTTGGCGAGGGACCGGCGGCGGATATCGTCGCCCTGAATGCCGGTGCCGCTCTGTATGCCTCGGGTGTTGCCGATACCCTCAAGGAAGGCGTCCTGATGGCCCAGGACTCTCAGGCCTCGAAGCTGCCCGCGGAGAAGCTCAAGGAGCTTGCCGATTTCACCCGAGTCTTTGCAGTCTGACTGCGGCCTCTGGGCACGGCTCTTGAATATGGCCTTTGGAAACTAGGAACGTCTGACATGACTCAAGCGCAAGATACGCATTCTCAAGGCACTCACTCACCAGGCACCCACTCTCCAGGCTCTTCGTCTCAAGGCGCTCAGTCTCAAGGCCGTTCGTCTAAAGATCGCCTGCCGACTATTCTGGCCCGCATCCTGGCGCGCAAGGACGAGGAAGTCGCCGAGCGCCGCCAGGCGGTCAGCGAGGACGAACTTCACGATCTCGCCGCTCGCCAGGCGCCGCCGCGGGGCTTCGTCGCCGCGTTGGAAGCGCGCATCGCTGCCGGTGATCCGGCGGTGATCGCCGAGGTCAAGAAAGCTTCGCCCTCGAAGGGCGTCATGCGTGAGGACTTTCGCCCCGCCGACATCGCCCGCGCCTACGAGCGTGGTGGGGCAGCCTGCCTGTCGGTGCTCACCGATGCCGACTTCTTCCAGGGCCACGAGGATTACCTGATCGAAGCGCAGGATGCCTGTGGGCTGCCGGTGATCCGCAAGGACTTCATCACCCATGGCTACCAGGTCGTCGAGGCCCGGGCCATCGGCGCCGACTGCATCCTGCTGATCGTTGCCGCTCTGGATGACGCCCATCTGAAGGCGCTGCATGACCAGGCCGTGGCGCTGGGCATGGATGTGCTGGTGGAAGTGCACGATGCCAAGGAGTTGGAGCGGGCGCTGGCGCTGGATCTGACTCTGGTCGGCATCAACAACCGCGACCTGCACACCTTCGAGACCCGTCTCGAGACTACCTTCGAGCTGCTCGAACGGATACCTAAGGGCGTGACGGTAATCACCGAGTCGGGTATCCATGGCCGCGAGGATGTGGCGCGGATGCGCGAGCGTGGCGTGCATGGTTTTCTGGTCGGTGAGGCCTTTATGCGCGTGGACGACCCCGGCGCGGCGCTGGAGGCGATGTTCTACTGAGCGGGCCAGTGGCGCTTCACGCTTCATGGCACCTGTTCAGAGTGCATCTAGCGTTCAGGTAGGCAGCTTCCACACGCAGCAGAGATCGGGCCCCGGTGAGCCAACGCTGGGGCCTCGTTGTGTGAGCGATGAATTATCCCTCGGCGGGCGTTTAGGGCAGGGCGGCCCTCAGGCCGCATGGCGGTAAAGCGTCACGGAGGGAGCTTCCCCGAACAGCTGACGATAGTCCTGGGCGAACTGTCCCAGGTGATAAAACCCCCAGTCGGCGGCTACCTGGCTGACCGTAGTGCCGGTATCCGGTGCGCTCAGGCGACGGCGGACCCGGTTGAGCCGTGTCAGGCGCAGGAACTGAATGGGGCTGATACCCAGAATGCTGTTGAAGCTGTACTGCAGGGTGCGCTGGCTGACGTGGGCGATCTCGCACAGCTCGCTCAAGGCCACCGGCGGCGCCTCGCAGGCGTTCAGATGCGCCTTGATGCGATCCACCACCTGCTTGCGATGGCCATAGCTGGGCGGCATCTCGGTATTCGGCGTTTCCTCGCGCAGGATCTCGGCAAGCGCCAGGCTCAGGATGTCCTGATGGACCTTGACCGACAGCTGCTCGCGCTGCGTGCCCAGCAGGCGCTCGATTAGAAAGCCGGTCGCCTGCCGGGTATGGTCGGGCAGCTGCAGGCGCATCAGGCGCTCGGGGTCCGCCGCCAGTAGGTCATCGGCGGCGCCGGCCCGGGTCAGCCATTGCCGGCTGACCACCAGGCCATAGATGCCGAAACGATCCGGCGTCACCAGCTCGAAGTCATGGCCGCCCGGCTGACACATCACCTCCTGCGCCCCTACCTGATGCCCGTTGATGCGGCAGCTCTGGCCATCGACGGGAATGCCGATCCACAGCGATTCCGGCCACACGTTGCACTGCTGGCCAAGAGCATTGCTGGTGTACTCCTTGAAGACCTGCATCTCGCTCAGTCGGACTTCGTCGATACGCCCGTAGAAGGCGCCCCTGCTAAATTGATCGTACTCCTGCGACCAGTCGGTCAGGTTGTGGGCGTGCTCGTTGGCGTCCCATGCCTCCCAAGTGCACCTCCATGGTGCATTTTGCGATGCTTGGCGATCTAGCGACACGGTATTTCACTCCCCCTCATGGGGCATGTTGTCCCTTCCCATAAGATAACTGCTTGTTGGCATTGATATATTTCGTTTTGCCGGAAAGCGATAACGCTCGTTGAAGCGTCGTCGATACTCTTTATACAAGCAAGTTTCATTCCGCCGGGGGCCGCGATCTGGTTGTTCCGGTCGCCGGCGGACGGGTTCACCCTGGGAGACGATCATGGCCAAGGCCTATCATTACACGCTGGGTAGTCAATGCCATCGCTTCAAGAACCTGGCCGAAGTGATGGCTAAGGCCACGCCGGCGCGTTCCGGTGACCGCCTGGCAGGCGTCATCGCTGACTCCGCTGAAGAGCGTGTGGTGGCGCAGATGGCGCTGGCGGAGTTGCCGCTGCGCACCTTCCTCGAAGACCACCTTATCCCCTATGAGGAAGATGAGATCACGCGGCTGATCATCGACACTCACGATAAAGAGGCCTTCGCTCCCATCAGCCATCTCACCGTTGGCGACTTTCGCAACTGGCTGTTGAGCGATCTTGCCACCCCCGAGATGCTGACACGCGTTCAGGCCGGCATCACGCCGGAGATGGCCGCGGCGGTCAGCAAGCTGATGCGCAATCAGGACCTGATTCTGGTCGCCAAGAAGTGCAGGGTGACCACCGCCTTTCGCAATACCATCGGCCTGCCCGGAAGATTGTCGACCCGCCTGCAGCCCAACCATCCGACCGATGATGTGACCGGCATTGCCGCGAGCATCCTCGATGGCCTGCTCTACGGCAACGGTGATGCGGTGATCGGCATCAATCCGGCGACCGACAACGTCGCCCAGAGCATCAAGCTGATGAAGCTGATGGATGAGGTGATTCGTAAGTACCAGATTCCGACCCAGTCCTGTGTGCTGACCCACGTCACCAACACCCTGGAGGCGATCGAGCAGGGGGCGCCGGTGGACCTGGTGTTCCAGTCGATCGGCGGCACCCAGGCCACCAACGAAAGCTTCGGGTTCAACCTCGGGGTACTCGCCGAGGCCCGTGATGCGGCAAGAAGCCTCAAGCGCGGCACCGTGGGTGACAACGTCATGTATTTCGAGACCGGCCAGGGCAGTGCGTTGTCGGCCAATGCCCACCATGGGCTCGATCAGCAGACCTGCGAGGTGCGCGCCTACGCGGTAGCGCGCCACTTCGAACCGCTGCTGGTCAACACCGTGGTCGGCTTCATCGGCCCGGAGTACCTGTTCGATGGCAAGCAGATCATTCGCGCCGGACTCGAGGATCATTTCTGCGGCAAGTTGCTCGGCGTGCCGATGGGCTGTGACATCTGCTACACCAACCACGCCGATGCAGACCAGAACGACATGGACAACCTGCTCACGCTGCTCGGAGTGGCGGGCTGCACCTTCATCATGGGCATCCCGGGCTCTGATGACATCATGCTCAACTACCAGACCACATCCTTCCACGATGCTCTCTATGCACGTCGGGCGCTGGATCTGTCGCCGGCCCCGGAGTTCGAGCGCTGGCTTAGCGAGATGGCGATCTTCGATGACGTCGCCAAGCACTCTCCCAGTGCTGTCTTGCCGGACTCCTTTGCCCGATCGCTTGCCAACCTGCCCGCCGCAGGAGTCGATCAATGACCGATAAAGCCCTCGACCACGGCGTGACGGACAACCCCTGGCATCACCTGCGCCAGTTCACCGATGCGCGCATTGGCCTTGGCCGTGCCGGCATTAGCCTGCCTACCGCGCGCTCGCTGGAGTTCCAGCTGGCTCATGCTCGCGCCCAGGATGCCGTGCATCTGCCGCTGGATGTAGAAGCGCTTTGCCAAAACCTCGAAGCGCTTGACGGACTCAAGGCGAGTCTGCCGATAAAGCGCCTGCACAGTCGTGTTCCCGACCGCTTGACGTACCTGCAGCGCCCGGACTGGGGCCGGCGTCTCGATGAGGCGTCTTTGCAGCGGCTTCGTGCGGCGGACGACGCGCCGCAGCCTGCCTATGACCTGGCCATTACCGTGGTCGACGGTCTGTCGTCGCTTGCCGTACAGCAAAATGCGGCGCCCTTTCTGGACGCGCTGACCCAGACCTTCGCCGATGACGACCAGGCATGGTTGCTGGCGCCGCTCTCGGTGGTCGAGCAGGGGCGGGTCGCGATTGGTGATGAGGTCGGCGAGTTGCTCAACGCCCGAGCGGTGCTGGTACTGATCGGCGAGCGCCCCGGGCTTAGCTCGCCGGATAGCCTCGGGCTCTACATGACCTGGGGACCGGCGGTCGGACTCACCGATGCCTATCGCAACTGCATTTCCAACGTACGCCCGGCAGGGCTTTCCTTCGCCGATGCCAGTCGGCGGCTTCTCTACTTGCTGCGTGAATCACGGGCCAAGGGACTGTCCGGCGTCAATCTCAAGGATCGGACACAGGATGATGTCATCGAGTCTGCGGAGGGCATTCGCAACTTTCTGATTTCCTGACGATGGCCTGATGTGTCACCCGCTTTATCCCCAATAACAATGATGAGAGGTATTGCCATGAACGACTCGAGCCTTGACCAGGATTACCTGGCCAAAAGACAGCTGAAGAAAGGCACCGCCGGCTGGATTCTGCTGGCCGGTCTAGGGGTGTCCTACGTGATCTCCGGCGACTTTGCCGGCTGGAACTTCGGCATCGCCGAGGCAGGCTGGGGCGGCTTCGTCATCGCCGCCACCCTGATGGGGCTGATGTACTTTGCCCTTGTGCTGTCGCTTGCCGAGATGTCGGCGGCGATTCCTGCCGCCGGGGGCGGCTACAGCTTCGCGCGCCAGGCCATGGGGCCGGCGGGCGGCTATCTGACCGGCCTTGCGGTGCTGATCGAGTATGCCCTGGCGCCGGCGGCGATCGTGATTTTCATCGGCTCAGCGGTCGAGGAACTGTTGGGCATTAATGGCCCCGTGGTCTACGCGCTCTTCTATGCGGTCTTTATCGGCATTCACCTGGCCGGCGTCGGTGAGGCGCTGAAGGTGATGATGGTGATCAGCGGCCTTGCCGTGTTCGCCATCATCGCCACGGCGCTTGCGCTGATCGGTGTGTTTGATGCCAGCCGCCTGTTCGACATCAGCCCGACCGATGCCGCTGGCGCCAATGCCTTCATGCCCTTCGGCTGGGCTGGCGTCTGGGCCGCGCTGCCCTTCGGCATGTGGCTGTTCCTTGCCGTTGAAGGCGTGCCGCTGGCCGCTGAGGAAGCCAAGAATCCTGCTCGCGATGTGCCCAAGGGGATCATCGGCGCAATGCTCTTTCTGGTGGTGACGGCACTGCTGGTGGTGGTGCTGCTGGCCGGTGCCGCCGGTGCCGGTATGATCGGCAGCAGCGGCGTGCCGCTGGTGGATGCCCTCAAGGCCGCGGACTATGCCACCCTGGCCACGCTGGTCAATGTGCTGGGGCTTGCCGGCCTGATTGCGTCCTTCTTCTCGATCATCTACGGCTACAGCCGTCTGGTATTCGCTCTGTCCCGGGCCGGCTATCTGCCCAAGATGCTCTCGCTGACCAGCCGCCGCAAGGCGCCGACCTGGGCGCTGGTGGTGCCGGGCGTGTTCGGCTTCCTGGTATCGCTGAGCGGCCAAGGCGACCTGATATTGGGCATGGCCGTGGTGGGGGCCACCCTGTCCTATGCGCTGATGGCGCTGAGCCATATCCTACTGCGCCTGAAGCGTCCGGAACTGGCGCGTCCTTACAGGACGCCCGGCGGCATCATCACCTCGGGCGTTGCCCTTGTGCTGTCATTGGTGGCCCTGTCCGGCGTCTATGCCTTCGACCCGCGTGCCTTCAACTACACCCTGATCCTGTTCGTGCTCGGTGCGGCCTACTACTTCCTCTACAGCAAGAACAAGCTGGTGGCGAAGACCGCCGACGAGGAATTTGCGCTGGTAGCCGATGCCGAGAGCAGCCTGGAAGCTGCCGATACAGCGACCGCCAACGGCTAGTTTGTCTTGCCATCAAGACGGCAAGTGTCGCTATCGCGCGCATCATGAATAAGCAAAAGGGCTGCCATCTGGCAGCCCTTTTGCGTTTGGCGGGGATGAATAGGCCGCGTGAGCCGGCCCTTCACGTGATGGGACGACGGCGCTCAGTGCGCTGTGCTTCCATGACCTCGCTGCCGGTTTCGGCGTAGGTTAGACCGATCAGGGTCTCACCGCTGCGCGGCACGAAGCTCTCCTCGGCGGTGGCGATGCGGATGCGCCCACCGGGGGTGAAGGCAAACAGCGGCAGCAGGCGATCCCGGTGCCTGGTGCGGTAGTCCTCGATCTTCATGGTGGTGGAGATCGGCATGCACTGGATGGCCGCGCCGCGGGCGATCAGGCTCGACAGGCGGGCAAAGGTCACGTCTTCGCCGAAGGCCACCGGCAGGTGGCCCAGCGCCTGGTCGTGGCGGGGCTGTGGCTTCTTGCCGGCCTTGACGGCCAGCCGGTAGACCTTGCCTTCGCCGACCTGGGGCTCGAAGTGCAGGGCCGCCAGGTTGTTGAGTTCGCGATAGGGCGACAGCGGCAGCAGGTGGCCGATACCGGTCAGCTCCAGGTGCTGGGCGGCATGCTCGGAAAGCGGATCGCCATAGTAGACCGGCAGCCCCACGGTCCGCGCCTCCTGGACGGCATCCCAGCTGTTGTCGGTGAGCAATACCTTGAAGCCGTTTTCCTGCAGCGTACCGGCTACTGCCCGGGCCACGGGGTTGGCGCCAATGATCAGGAAACCACGCGGCGTGGGACGGCTCAGGTTCAGCAGGCCGGCCAGTGGACGAGCCATCAGGCTCTGCATCACCACCGTGCTGATGATCACCAGGAAGGTTACCGGCACCAGCAGCTCTGCGCCGGGCATGTTCATGCTTGTCAGGCGCAGCGAGAACAGCGAGGCGACGGCGGCGGCAACGATACCGCGAGGCGAGATGAAGGCCAGTAGCGTCTTCTCGCGCCAGTCGAGTCCACTGCCCAGGGTGCATAGCCAGACCGTCAGCGGGCGTGCCACCGCCACCAGGACGGCCAGGAAAGCCCAGGCCGGCCAGGTCAGCAGCGACAGCTGGTCGGTGGTAAGGCGTGCGGCGAGCAGGATGAACAGCCCCGAGATCAGCAGGATCGAGAGGGTTTCCTTGAACTCGATGATCGGCTGGGTCGGCACGCCGCGCATGTTGGCCAGCCACACGCCCATCACGGTGACGGTCAGCAGCCCCGACTCGTGGAAAAGGGTGTTGGAAATCGAGTACAGCGTCAGCATCATCATCAGCGTGCCGAAGCTGTGAAGCTTGCGCGGCAGCCAGTTGTGGCGAAGCACCAGGCCCCACAGATAGCCACCGGCGATGCCCAGCCCGAATCCGATCAGTGCCGTCTTGCCGAACAGCATAAGCGTATGCGCCGCGGCGTTGCCGGCGTTGACCGAGCCCCCTAGCGCTACGAACTCGTAGACCAGTACCGCGCCGATAGCGCCCACTGGATCGATCAGGATGCCTTCCCAGCGCAGAATCTGGGTCAGGTTCTCCTTGGCCCGCAGCGTCTGCAGCAGCGGCAGCACCACGGTGGGCCCGGTGACCACCAGCAGCGCGCCGAGCACGCTGGCCATCTGCCAGGACAGATCCAGCAGCAGGTAGGCGGCTCCGGTGCCGATCAGCCCGGTTATCAGTACGCCCCAGGTCACCAGCCGTCGCACGGTGCGGCCGTGGCCGCCCAGTTCGCGAAAGCTCAGGGTCAGAGCACCCTCGAAGAGGATCACCGCCACCGCTAGTGAAACCAGCGGAAACAGCAGCTCGCCGAGCAGAGCGTCCGGGGCGAGTACGCCGGTGACGGGGCCCGCGGCGATGCCGGCGACCAGCAGCGTGAGGATGGCCGGCAGCCGCAGCTGCCAAGCGACCCATTGGCAGATCAGGGCTAGCAGGCCGATTCCCGCCAGTTGGAGGGCTGCATGCTCCATGAGGATGCTCCGGTGAGTGTCAGAAAGCCGCGAAGCCTATCTTCGCAGCAGGCCACATGCAAACCCTAAACGGTGTCGATGTGTTCCCGATGACACCGGGGCTGTCGACGCGCTCAGTGGCCAGCCATGACGCCCGGCATTAAGCGGCTCGTGTGTCGATGAATGCGGCCAGCAAGGAAAGGAAAAGGAGGGGGACAAGAGTGAGAGGGTTAGAGGACGCCGGAGCAGTGCTTGGATTCAGGTGAGCAGGTTTGCCAGTCGCTATCAGCCTGGATACTTCCAACGCCTGCCCGGCCTTGTGCACCCGACCTTGTTCGGCCGGGCGCGTTTCATGGCAGGGTGGCCTGATCAGGCGCCGCGCAGCGTCTCCAGCAGCCCCTGCAGGGGATGGGGCAGCGAGGTGTCGGAGAGCCGCTTGGCCTGGCTGCGGCAGGAATAGCCGGTGGCCAGCAGGCGGCCGGTGTTGGCGGGGTCTTCCACCTTGGGCTGCCAGGACTGGGCATAGATGGTTTTCGAGGTTTCGAGGTTGCGTGCCTCGTGGCCGTAGGTGCCGGACATCCCGCAGCAGCCGCTGGCGAGTACCTCGAGCTCCAGGCCGAAAGCGCTGAAGACTTGCTGCCAGGCCTTGGGAGAGCCCGGCGCGTTGGTCTTCTCGGTGCAGTGGGCGAGCAGCTTGAAGCCCGGATCGCTGAGCGTAACGCCGCGGGGTTTGAGGCGCTTGCCCAGCGACACCAGCCATTCCTGCAGCATCAGCACCTCGGGCACGGCATCGGGTCCCAGGGCCTTCACGTACTCCTGGCGGTAGGTCAGGGTCATCGCCGGGTCAATACCGACCAGCGGCACGCCGAAGCCCGCAAGGCTCTGGAGCCTCTTGGCCTGGCGTTCTGCCGTGCGCTCGAACGCGCCGAGGAAGCCCTGAACGTTGAGCGGCTTGCCGTTGGGCGAGAAGGGCGCGACGAAGACCTTGATATCCAGCCGCGAGAGCAGCTCGACCACGTCCATGACCAGCTTGGATTCGAAGTAGCTGGTGAAGGCGTCCTGGACCAGGATCACGCTGTTGGCTTTCTGGGTCTCGGTCAGCAGACCAAGCGCCGTTGGGGTCGCCTCGGCAACCCCCCAGGCCTTGAGCTGTTTCTTGAGGCTTGCTCGCGAGAGTTTGGGGCTGTCGACCATGCCGACGGGACCGGCGAGCAGGCGCTCGACCAGGCGGTTGTCGAGCGCCGCGTTGTAGAGCGGCGCCAGCGGGGCGAGATAAGGCACCATGAACTCCAGGCCGCCGATAACGTAATCCCGTGGCGCGCGCAGGTAGCGGCCGTGGTAGACCTCGAGGAACTGGGAGCGAAACTCCGGCACGTTGACCTTGATCGGGCACTGGCCGGCGCAGGACTTGCAGGCCAGACAGCCCGCCATGGCGTCATAGACCTCATGAGAGAAGTCCTCCTGACCGCGGCGTTTGGCCCAGGTGTTGCGGGCGCGGGCGGGAAAGTCGCGCACGAAGCCCCAGACGCCCTCGGCCTTCTTCTGCTTCGATTCCTCGACCACGTCGGTGCCGGCCTGACCCTGCAGGCGCAGCCATTCCCGCATCAGGCTGGCGCGGCCCTTGGGCGACTGGACCCGCTCGCGGGTCGCCTTCCAGGACGGGCACATGGCGTCATCGGGGTCGTAGTTGTAGCAGGCGCCATTGCCGTTGCAGTAGACCGCTGCGGCGTGGGACTGCCAGACCCGCTCGTCGATCTGGCGATCGTGCTGGCCCCGGGTCGGCACGCCGTCGATGGTCAAGAGCCCCGGATCGACCCATTTTAGCGTCTGTTCGGCGCCGTTGTTCGGCGTTTCTTGCGTCTCTTTATCCGCTGAGGGCGCTTCACTCGCGGTGACGGGCGGGGGAGAGGGTTCCGCCTCGTCGGGCGCGCTTCCCGAGGTTCCGGGCGAGGTAGAGGATTCCGCGGCGTCGGGCGGAGTAGAGGATTCCGCATCTTCGGGCGGGATAGAGAGCGGCGTGGCGATCTTGCCCGGATTCAGCTGGTTATGCGGATCGAAGGCCGCCTTCAGCCGTTGCAGGCTAGGATAGAGTTCGCCGAAGAACTTGGGCGCGTATTCGGAACGCACGCCCTTGCCATGTTCGCCCCACAACAGGCCGTGATACTTGTGGGTCAGCTCGGCGACCTCATCCGAGATCTCGCGGATCAGTGCCTCCTGGGCCGGGTCCTTCATGTCGATGGCCGGCCGCACATGCAGTACGCCGGCATCGACGTGGCCGAACATGCCGTAGGCAAGCCCGCGGGCATCCAGGGCGGCGCGGAACTCGGCGATGTAGTCGGCCAGGTGCTCGGGGGGCACCGCGGTGTCCTCGACGAAGGGAATCGGGCGCTTCTCGCCCTTGGCGTTGCCGAGCAGGCCCACTGCGCGCTTGCGCATCGCATAGACGCGCTGGATCTGCTCGCGGCCCTCGGCCAGGGTGTAGCCCAGGCGCTCGACGCTGCTGTCCGCCGCCAGGTGGCGGGTGAAATCGGCGATGCGAGCCTTCAGCGCTTCGGGGTCATCGGCGTTGAATTCGATCAGGTTGATGCCGCGAATCGCCGTCTCGGTGCGCGCCGCCACCGCCGTATCGTCTTCGGCTTCGGCTTGGTCTTCGCTATGGCCTGCCTGGGGCGCGCTGGTGGTAGCCGGGAAGAATTCCGCCACGCTGTCCCACACGAAGTCCTGCATGGCGAGCCCGAGGACTTTGTCATCCACCGTCTCGATGGACGTGGGGGCGGCGGCGCTCGCCATCAGCGCCTTGGCATCCCGCAGGGCGTCCATGAAACTGGCGTAGCGCACATTGACCAGGGTGGAGTGCTTCGGGATCGGCAGCACGTTAAGTACCGCTTCGTTGAGCAGCCCAAGCGAGCCCTCCGAACCGCACAGCGCGCTGTTCAGATCGAACTGCCGTTCGTCGTTATAAAGATGCGCCAGGTCATAGCCGGTCAGGCAGCGGTTGAGCTTGGGAAACTTGGCCTCGATCAGCCCGGCCTGGGTGTCGATGATGGCGCGGGCGGTGCGGTGGGTCTCGCCGATCCGGTCATCGCGGGCGCAGGTCGCCTCGAGGGCATCGGCGTCAAGTGGCCGGCTGGTGAGGCGCTCGCCGCCCAGCAACACGCTGTCCAGCTCAAGCACGTGATCCCGGGTCTTGCCGTACTCGCAGCTGCCCTGGCCGCTGGCATCGGTCGAGATCATGCCGCCGATGGTCGCGCGGTTGGAGGTCGACAGTTCCGGGGCGAAGAATAGCCCGTGCGGCTTGAGTGCGGCGTTGAGCTGATCCTTGACCACCCCGGCCTGGACACGCACCCGACGCCGCTCGACATCGATGTCGATGATGGCATTCATGTGTTTGGAGACATCGACCACCAGGCCGTCGGTCAGCGACTGGCCGTTGGTGCCGGTGCCGCCGCCGCGCGGCGTGAGTACCACTTTGCGATGCGTCTCCTGGCCAGCGAGACGGGCGATGAGCTCGAGATCCTCGGCGTTACGCGGATAGAGCACCGCCTGGGGCAGGCGCTGGTAGATCGAGTTGTCGGTGGCCAGCACGGTGCGGTTGGCATAGTCAGGCGCGATCTCGCCGTTGAACCCGTCGGCCCGCAGGGCCTCGAGGAAGCGCAGGTAGTCGGCGTCAAGCCGGGCGAGGGTGTCCAGTTGTGCAATCATGAGTCGCTATCAGACCGTGGGTCGCTGCCCTGGCCGGCGGTCATCGCCATCGATGTCCTGGCGTGGGCAGGAAAAAAGGAATATGACCCACTTTACCGGAGCATGACGGACGGTGCACGCCGGCAGCGGCGTGGTGAAAGCAGCGGCTTTTCCCTACAATGAGCGCCTGCTGGCGACATTGCCCTTTCATTGACTGTGACGGACAGGATTCCATGCTCGATCCAAAACTGCTGCGTGGTGACCTCGACCAGGTTGCCCAACGACTGGCCAAGCGTGGCTTCACTCTCGATACCGCTCAACTCGAGTCGCTGGAGTCTAAGCGCCGCGAACTGCAGACCCAGACCGAACAGCTACAGAGCGAACGCAACACGCGCTCCAAGGCGATCGGCAAGGCCAAGGCCGAGGGTCAGGACATCGAGCCGCTGCTGGCCGAAGTAAGTGACCTGGGTGATCGCCTGGATGCCGCCAAGAAGGCGCTGGCGGGTCTGCAGGAGGAGTGGGACGCCCTGGTTTCGGCGCTGCCCAACCTGCCCCACGACAGCGTGCCGGAAGGTGAAAGCGAAGACGATAACGTCGAGCTGCACCGTTGGGGCACACCGCGCGATTTCGATTTCGAGGTCAAGGACCACGTCGATCTCGGCGCCAAGCACGGCTGTCTGGACTTCGACATGGCGTCCAAGCTGACCGGCTCGCGCTTCGCGGTGATGCGCGGCCCGATTGCTCGGCTGCACCGGGCGCTCGCTCAGTTCATGCTCGACACTCAGACCGAGGCGCATGGCTATGAAGAGTGCTATGTGCCCTACATGGTCAATGCCGACTCGCTGACCGGCACCGGCCAGTTGCCCAAGTTCGGTGAAGACCTGTTCCGCCTCGAGGGCGATCAGGACTATTACCTGATCCCCACCGCCGAGGTACCGCTGACCAACTTCGCCCGGGATGAAATTCTCGAGTACAAGTCCCTGCCGATGCGCCTGACCGCGCATACCCCCTGCTTTCGCAGCGAGGCCGGTTCTCACGGGCGCGATACGCGCGGCATGATCCGTCAGCACCAGTTCGACAAGGTCGAGATGGTGCAGATGGTCGAGCCCGACAAGAGCTATGACGCTCTCGAGGAGATGCGTGGTCACGCCGAGGCGCTGCTGCAGGCACTGCGTCTGCCGTATCGCGTCGTCACCCTGTGCACCGGAGACATCGGCTTCGGGGCGACCAAGACCTATGACCTGGAAGTCTGGCTGCCGAGCCAGGACACCTACCGGGAAATCTCTTCGATTTCCAACTGCGAGGACTTCCAGGCTCGTCGCATGCAGGCCCGCTTCCGCCATCCGGATCACAAGAAGCCGCAGCTCCTGCATACCCTCAATGGGTCGGGGCTCGCGGTGGGCCGCTGCCTGCTGGCGGTGCTCGAGAATCATCAGCAGGCTGACGGTTCGATTGTCGTACCCGAGGCGCTGCGCCCCTATATGGGGGGTCTTGAGGTGATCAACGGCTGAGGGCGTTTAGATCGCTCTCGTTGGAATTGTTGCGATACTCAGGTGTTTCCTTGGTCGCGTCGGATCCTCGCGAGCCGCGACCGCCTGACGTAACAGGAAATAGCAAGGCCCCGACGGCAGCGCCGTCGGGGCCTTGTGCATTGGGCGAGCAGGCGCCGGGGTTTGAACGCTGCTCTATCAGCACGTTATTCGTCGGCGATGGCCCATTGAACCGCGACTTCAGCATCGATCTCGATTTGGCCCGGGCGATACTCTGAGGCCATCTCCTTGGTCGATGCATCGCCTGCACGCATCATCATCTGTGGCTGGAAGCTTGGCACCTGGGTCTCCTGCACCTGCAGCACACGGCCGAGGGTGATATTGAGGCGCTCGGCCATCAGCGTGGCTTTTGCCTTGGCCCGATCGATGGCAAGGCCCAGGGCCTCATCGCTTGCCGCGCTGCGATCCTTGAGGTCGTAGCTGACACCGTCCAGAGAGTCGACACCGGCGACGGTCAGGGCGTCGAGGAGACCGGGCAGAGCCTCGAGGTCATCAAGGGTCAGGGTGATCGGCCGGGTCAGCTGGGTCCGCACCCGCTGCTCTGGCTGTCCCTCGGCGTTGATGGGGCCCTGTACATAGTTTGGTTGTACCGACAACGAGCCGGCCTGAATGGCGTCTCGTGGCAAGCCTTTGCCTTCGAGGGTGCGGATCAGCTCGCCCATGCGGCCCTCGAGCCGGGTGCGTGCCTCACTCAGGGCCTCGGGGCTTGCCTCCCGCGCCGAGTCGACGGCTCGTGCCGGAGTGCGCTCCCATAGGCGGGCAGTTAGCGTCGCCATATCGGGCGCCACCTCCAGCGTGTGTTGGGCCGACACCTCGAGCCGCCCCGGCGTTTGCTCTTGAGTGGCCGGCTGCTGGGCCACGGCGGCGGCACTGATCGTCATGCAGGCCGCCAGCAGGAGGCCGAGCCTAATGCCCATGCGTGGGCCTCTGCCTTGAAGTAGGCGACGAGTGAGCGGTGGGTGGTCTGTCAGGACCCGTTGGGCAGTATGAGAAAGCATGCAACCTCCGTGCAGTTTGGTCGATATATCGTCCGATGATTGTGTACAGGCAGTGGCGAGTCGGTAAACTTCTTTCATCATCCAGCATAAGCGATTCCCGGGAAGGACTCATGAACGAAGAGGATATCGACGAGGCGGCAAGGACCATTCCGCTTAATCTGACCCTGGCGTTGGCCGCCCTGGTGGTCATCATCGGTGGCATGAAGCTTGGGGCCAGCCTGCTGGTGCCTCTGCTGCTGTCGCTGTTCATCGCCGTGATCTGCACTTCGCCGGTGCATTGGCTGCATCGCCATGGCGTGGGGCTGCGGATGTCGGTATGGATCACGCTGCTGGTGATTGGCCTGCTGCTAAGCCTGCTGGGCCTGCTGCTGGTCAATAGCGTTAATACCTTTGCCGAGGAGCTACCGGGGCTCGAGTCGCAACTATATGATCATTACCTGAGCATTCTCAACTGGCTAGCGGGCATGGGCGTATCGATTCGTCCGGAGCGCTTCTCGGAATGGCTGGACCCGACCCAGGCCACCCAACTGATTCCGGCACTGCTGGGTGAGGTCGGCAACGTGCTGATGCAGAGCCTGATCGTAGCGCTGTTGGTGGTCTTTCTGCTCTTTGAAACACTCAACTTCAGGGAGAAGATCTCCCAGGCTCTTTTGAATCCGGTGCCGAGCCTTCAGCGCTTCAATGAGTTCAGCCTGACCCTCAAGCGTTACCTGGCGGTGAAAACGCTGATCAGCCTGGTAACCGGCGTGCTGGTGTGGGTTTCCTGCAAGATATTGGGCGTCGATTTCCCGCTGCTGTGGGCGACACTTGCCTTCGGGCTGAACTACATACCCAACATCGGGTCGGTGCTAGCGGCAATTCCGCCGGTGCTGCTGCTGCTGGTCTCGCCCCAGGGCGGGGTCTTTCCGGCGATGCTGCTGGCGGGGAGCTATCTGGGCATCAACTTCGTGCTGGGCAACCTGGTCGAGCCCCGGGTGATGGGGCGGGCACTGGGTCTATCGACCTTCGTGGCCTTCCTGTCACTGGTGGTATGGGGCTGGATATTAGGAACCGCTGGGCTGCTATTGTCCGTGCTGTTGACGATGACCCTGAAGATCGCCCTGGACAGTCATCCGCAGACGCGCTGGATGGCCCGTTTGCTAGGACCGGCCCATGAGCGACCGGTAACGGTGCCTGGGAAAGAGCGGACACCGTCGGCAGACGCCTGAGCATGGCGCTGCGACACGGCAACTCTGGATACTGAAACGACGACGCCCCGGCAGGGCCGAGGCGTCGGAGCGAACGTGATGGGGGGTGAGGCCCGCTATCAGGCGTTCTGGTCGAGGAACTGCGCGAGCTGCGACTTGGACTGGGCACCGACCAGTGAGGCCACCTTGGCACCAGACTTGAACAGCATCACGGTCGGCACACCGCGTACGCCGTGTTCGGCGGCAATGTCCGGCGCGTCGTCGACGTTTACGCTCACGACCTTCACATTGTCGGCACGCTCGTCGGCGACTTCGTCCACCACCGGCGCCATCATCTTGCAGGGGCCGCACCAGGGCGCCCAGAACTTCAGCAGGACCGGCTTGTCGGCCTTGAGGACTTCCTGCTCGAAGTTGGCAGTGGTGACATCGACGTTGTTGGCCATGTAATTCTCCCGTTGCATTACGCGTTTAACGCGCGCTTTTTCAGCGTAGTCGGCTGATGGTAGCGGCCGCCGGGGCCGCTGGCAAATGCCTGTTCCCCAATAAGATCGATAGCCAGCCGTAATGATGGTGGCATCGGCGCTGCACTCTCGTGGAACTTTTTTGTATGCTATTCTTATAGCATAAAGTAATCATGCTACATTATGTTATTGCCTTGCGGTATTAAAACCGTGAGCCGGCGGCCCGGCAATACCAGGCAGACGGCCCATTAAAAGGCATGGCTAACGGCATGGGAATAAGGAGTGTTTCGGGGATGAAGCTGCAGCAACTGCGTTATATCTGGGAGGTCACGCGCCACAATCTCAATGTCTCGGCCACGGCGCAGAGCCTCTTTACTTCGCAGCCGGGCATTTCCAAGCAGATCCGTCTGTTGGAGGACGAGCTAGGCGTCGAGATCTTTGCCCGCAGCGGCAAGCACCTGACCCGGGTGACGCCCGCCGGTCGCGCGATCATCGACCTGGCGGGGCAGGTGCTGCGCACCACCGACAACATCAAGCAGGTGGCCCAGGAGCACAGCAACGAGCGCCGCGGCAGCCTGTCGATCGCCACCACCCATACCCAGGCGCGCTATGCGCTGCCGCCGGTGATCGGCGAGTTCACTCGCAAGTATCCGGAGGTGGCGCTGCATATGCAGCAGGGCACGCCCAAGCAGATTGCCGAAATGGTCAGCGAAGGGCAGGCCGATTTCGCTATCTGTACCGAGTCGCTGGAACTCTTTAATGATTTGGTGCTGTTACCCTGCTATCGCTGGAATCGCTGCGTGTTGGTGCCCAAGGGGCATCCGCTGGCCGAGGCCGGCAAGCTGACCCTCGAGGGGCTGGCCGAGTATCCGCTGGTCACCTATGTATTCGGCTTCACCGGCCGCTCGCAGCTCGATGACGCTTTCCGTGCCCAGGATCTCACCCCCAATGTGGTGCTCACCGCCGCGGATGCCGATGTCATCAAGACCTATGTGCGCCTCGGTCTGGGGGTAGGCATCGTCGCGCATATGGCGGTCGATCCCGAGACCGACGGAGACCTGGTGGCACTGGATGCCAGCCACCTGTTCGAGAGTTCCACCACCAAGATCGGCATTCGTCGGGGCACCTTCATGCGCGGCTTCATGTTCGATTTTGTGCAGGGCTTCGCACCGCATCTCCAACGTGATCTGGTCGAGGCCGCTCTGGCGGCCGGCCCGCGCCATGAGCAGGAACTGTTCTCGCAGATAGAACTACCGGTGCGCTGAATGGATTGTCAGGCAAGACAAGACAGCCATATGACTCGTTACACGGACGGTCACATCGCCATTCACCTAGACAACCGAATGGTCAGCACATAGCTCGTCACATAGACAGTCATATAGCCCGTCATATAGATAGACAGCCATGCAGTGACGAAGAAGGCCCCGATAGCGTTCGCTATCGGGGCCTTTTCGTGTTCTGTCAGTACCTAGCCTGCGACAGTCAGGCGATCAATGCTGCAGATGCAGGCCGCACTCGCGCTTGTCTTCCACCTTGGTGGGGTCGAAGTAGTCGAAGTTGTTGGGCAGGTCGTGCTTGACCAGGTACTCGTACATGTCCTTGGCGCTCCAGTGCAGTACCGGTGCGACCTTGATCAGGCCGTCGTCGTTGATCGACACCGGCTGCATCTTGGCCCGCTCTGGGGTGTCCTCGGCGCGCAGGGCGGTCAGCCAGACCTGGGGGGCCATTTCGCGCAGGGCACGGGTGAAGGGTTCCAGCTTGACCTCCTCGGTGAAGGCGGTATGTCGCGGGTCGTCGATGGTCGGCGTGGCGCCTTCCAGCGCCTCGCGGTGAGCCCGGGTGCGCTTGGGCAGGTAGCTCACCAGGTTCAGGTTGAGCCGCTTGATGACGTCGTCGGCGAAGCGATAGGTGGCATCGGTATTGTAGCCCGAGTCCATCCACACCACCGGGATGTCCGGCTGAACCTGGGTAACCATGTGCAGGATCACCGCTTCAAAGGGGCGGAAGTTGGTGGTGCAGATGGCATGCTTGCCAAGGGTCAGCGCCCAGCGCGTCAGGGCTTCGGGGTCCTGGCCGAGGTCGCGATTGATGGCGTCGATGTCAAAGTCCATGGGGCCTCCTGAAATAATGAGGAACCTGAATGCGTTCCGATAATGGCGCCACCCTAGCAAATCGTCTGCCCCCGGCCCCAATACTTATTGGTTCGGTTCTTATATAGCGAAATGATCGCACGACAGGGTGCCGTTAGAATGGCCGGTGCTATCGGGGCGGACCTTTTTAGCGGGTTTGCACGGATCGCGCTGGAACACGCGCATGCTCAATCCGGCTCTTAGTCGCTATCGCTAAGCGCCGTCAGGAGATGTCGGATCTTGTCCAGGGTCTCGAGGTATTCGGCATCTTCTTCCGAGTCCGCGACCAGACCGCCGCCGCCCCACAGATGCAGCTGCCCACCACTGGCAACGACGGTACGGATGGCGATCGAGGTGTCCATATGCCCACGCTGGTCGATATAGCCAAGGCTTCCGCAGTAGACGCTGCGACGGCTGGGTTCCAGTTCGTCGATGATCTGCATGGCGCGGATCTTCGGTGCGCCGGTGATTGACCCGCCGGGGAAGGCGGCCGCCAGAATATCCAGTGGCGCCTGATCATCGGCAAGCCGGCCCTCGACCACGCTGACCAGGTGGTGGACGTTGGCATAGCTCTCAAGACCGCACAGCTGTGGCACCCTGACGCTCCCCGGTGCGCAGGCCCGCCCCAGGTCGTTGCGCAGCAGATCGACAATCATCACGTTTTCTGCGCGGTCCTTGGCGCTGGCCTTGAGCGCCTGTGCCAGCGCCGCATCCTGCTCGGGCGTGTCGCCCCGCGG
Organism: Onishia taeanensis; assembly: GCF_003268885.1. Classification (GTDB taxonomy): domain Bacteria; phylum Pseudomonadota; class Gammaproteobacteria; order Pseudomonadales; family Halomonadaceae; genus Onishia; species Onishia taeanensis_A. Next base: position 10,425 of record NZ_QLSX01000004.1, on the reverse strand, counting down.
TCTTGTGCCCTTGATGGGGCGTGCCTCGACACGGCCGGCATGACATTGCAGGAAACGCTCCGGTGACAGCGACAGCACGGCCTTGTCTTCCCATGCCATGTAGCCGGCGAAAGGCGTGGGCGTCGCCTTGCGCAGCCGCAAGTAGGCCTGCCAGAGGTCGCCCTGGTAGGGGGCGCTAAAGCGCTGGGTCAGATTGATCTGGTAGCAGTCGCCGGCATGAATGTAGCGCTGGACGGCACGAAAGCGCTCGCCATAGCCCATCCGGTCCTGCTCGCCCGCGAAAGGGGCGGTGATTGCGAAGGGGGTGGTGCTCGGTGCCTCGGTGGCCAGCCAGGTTTCCACCTGGACGCGCCGACGCTGATCGGCCACCAGGAAGCTCTCGCCCCGGGCATGATCCTGGATGATCGCCCAGTCATAGAGACCGATCCGGCTCCAGGGCAGCTCGACGGCGTCCTTGGCCTTGCCGTTGATCGGCTCAAGGCAGCGGCCGAAGTCGTAGCTCCAATACCCGATCAGGCCGCCGAGGAAGGGCAGGTCGCTCTCAGGTGCTTCGACATCGAGCCGTGACAGCAGCGCCTTCTGGGCGGCGATGGGCTCCTCGGGAAGCGGTGTATCGCTGTCGCCGCTGACCTGGCCCGCGGGATTGACGCTCATCAGCGCGATCGGCTCGGCACTGATGATGTCATAGCGCCCTCCGGGGCCATGAGGGCGCCCGCTGTCCAGTAATACGGCGCCGCGACGCTCGCGTAGCGGCGCAAAATAGCCGAGCGGATCCGTCCGGTAGGGCAGCGGCGTGATTTCCAGTCGTGAACTCATGGGATGTGCTTTTCCTCAACGAGCGCCACATTCTAGGGGCCGTGACGCCATTTGTCCCTTCTGCGTTATCCACGCTTCAGCCGCGCCATCAGGAGCTCGGCGTTACGCCGGCATCTCTGGTAATATTGTCGACAACAAATTTGGCGCCCACCTTTAGCCGTACGCCAAAAGGTGTAGTCAATGCGGGCCGAATGCATATTGACCCCATCCCGGCGGCTGGCTAAAGTTCATTTCATCATTTAATTGTCGACAATTACTATGACAACCTCTTCACCCGATCTCGCGACCCCGGAAGTGCGCACCCTGGCAGAGCGGGTCTTCAACCAGTTGCAGAGCGCCATCGTGCGCGGTGACCTGGCGCCGGGCAGCAAGATCACCGAGCCGGGCCTTTCCAAGACCTACGGCATTTCCCGTGGTCCGCTGCGCGAAGCCATGCGCAGGCTTGAAACGCATCGCCTGATCGAGCGAGTGCCTCATGTTGGCGCACGGGTGGTCAAGCTCTCAATGAAAGAGCTGATCGAGTTGTTCGATGTGCGCGAGGCGTTGGAAAGCATGGCCGCGAGGCTTGCCGCCGAGCACATGACCGCCGATGAGATTGCCGGCCTGCGCGAGGTGCTGGCCGTGCACGAGCGTCAGGCCGACCTTCGCCGCGGCGAGGCTTACTTTCAGCGGGAAGGGGATCTCGATTTTCATTATCGGATCGTGCAGGGCAGTCACAATCGCATGCTGATGACGATTCTCTGCGACGACCTTTATTACCTAGTACGGCTCTATCGTACCCAGTTCAGCGCCAGTGGCAGCCGCCCGCAGCGTGCCTTCGTCGAGCACCATCGCATCGTCGATGCCATCGAGGCCGGTGACGCAGAGCTATCCGAACTGCTGATGCGTCGCCACGTCAGCGCCTCGAGAGCCAACGTCGCCGAGCGCTATGCGGCCATTCTCGACCAGGAATCCACTCAGTCCCAGTGACGAACGTTGCCCGGGGCGCTTTCCCAGACAGGAGAACATCATGACCACCCTCACTCCCGGTGCACGCTTTCGTGCCGCCCTCGAGGCCCAACAGCCCCTGCCGATCCTGGGCACCATCAACGCCTACACTGCGCTGATGGCTCAGCGGGTCGGCCATCAGGCCATCTACCTGTCCGGTGGTGGGGTGGCTAACGCCTCCTTCGGTCTGCCCGATCTTGGCATGACCACCATGAACGACGTGGTCGAGGACGCGCGGCGGATCACCGCTGCCACTGATCTGCCGCTGCTGGTGGATATCGATACCGGCTGGGGGGGCGCCTTCAACATCGAGCGCACCGTCAAGGAGATGCAGCGCGCCGGGGTGGCGGCCGTGCATCTTGAAGATCAGGTGGCACAGAAGCGCTGCGGCCATCGGCCCAACAAGGCCATCGTGTCCAGGGAAGAGATGGTCGACCGCATCAAGGCCGCCGCCGACGCCCGCCTGGATCCAGACTTCTACCTGATTGCGCGTACCGATGCCTTCCAGAAGGAAGGACTCGAGGCAGCCATCGACCGGGCCAATGCCTGCGTCGAGGCCGGCGCCGATGCGATCTTCGCCGAGGCGGTGCACAGTCTCGATGACTATCGGGCCTTCTGCGACAGGGTGAAGGCGCCGATCCTTGCCAACATCACCGAGTTCGGTGCCACGCCACTGTTCAGCCAGCAGGAGCTCGCCGAGGTCGGCTGCCGCATGGTGCTGTATCCGCTGTCGGCATTCCGCGCCATGAATGCCGCGGCGCTCAAGGTTTATCAGAGCATCGCCGACAACGGGCATCAGCGTGACGTGGTCGACATCATGCAGACCCGCGACGAACTCTACGATTTTCTCGACTATCACAGCTTCGAGCAGAAGTTGGATGCGCTCTTCACAGACAAGCGTCAGGACTGACCCGGTGACCAGTCACCAGGACGACTAGCCCCGTCACGACTGCATTCATCACGACTGCATTTAATACGACAACAACCACAACATCGATTACACGCCAGTAGGAGACACGTCATGGCAGAACAACCCAAGGCAGGCGCGGGTCTGCGCGGCCAGAGCGCGGGCAGTACCGCTCTGTGCACTGTCGGCAAGAGCGGTTCCGGGCTGACCTATCGCGGTTACGATATCCACGATCTGGCGGAGCATGCACGCTTCGAGGAAGTCGCCTACCTGCTGCTCAAGGGCAAGCTGCCGAATCAGGCTGAGCTCGATGCCTATATCACCAAGCTCAAGGGGCTACGCGCCCTGCCTGATGCGCTGAAAAAGGTCCTCGAGCAGATTCCCGCCGACGCCCATCCGATGGATGTGATGCGCACCGGGGCATCGATGCTTGGCAACCTGGAAACCGAGCAGAGCTTCGATGAGCAGCAGGACGTGGCGGATCGACTGCTGGCGGCGCTGCCATCGATCATCTGCTACTGGTATCGCTTCACTCATGAGGGAGTGCGCATCGATACCGTGACCGATGATGCTTCGGTGGGCGGGCACTTCCTGCATCTGTTGCGCGACGAACCAGCCTCCGAGCTGCATGCCCGGGTCATGAACGTGTCATTGATCCTGTATGCCGAGCACGAATTCAATGCCTCGACCTTCAATGCCCGGGTCTGCGCCTCGACGCTGTCGGATATGCACTCTTGCGTGACCGGCGCTATCGGCACCCTGAGAGGTCCGCTACATGGCGGTGCCAACGAAGCGGCGATGGCGATGATCGAGGGCTGGCAGAGCCCGGAAGAGGCCGAGCGCGAGGTCATGGGCATGCTGGCGCGTAAGGACAAGATCATGGGCTTTGGCCATGCCATCTACCGTGACTCCGACCCGCGCAATGCCCTGATCAAGCAGTGGTCCAAGAAGCTCGCCGAGGATGTCGGTGACAGCGTCCTCTATCCGGTGTCCGAGCGTGTCGAGTCGGTGATGTGGCGCGAGAAGAAGCTGTTCTGCAACGCCGACTTCTTCCATGCCAGCGCTTATCATTTCATGGGCATCCCGACCAAGCTATTCACCCCGATCTTCGTCTGCTCACGGGTTACCGGCTGGTGCGCCCACGTTTTCGAGCAGCGCGACAACAATCGCATCATCCGCCCCAGTGCTGATTACAGTGGCCCTGAGCCTCAGGCATGGGTGCCCGTCGAGCAGCGTGACTGATCTACCCCCTGAGATCGAGCGTGTCGGCCGCTGGGTCGCCACGCTCGTCTCTCTCGTGTGCTCTGATCTCGCCTGCCTTGCTCTTCCTGCCTTTGAGCCCACTGAAAAAAGATGCCCGACGCCATGAACACTGACTACCGCAAACCCTTACCCGGCACGTCGCTTGAGTATTTTGATACCCGTGCGGCCGTCGAGGACATTAAGCCCGGGGCCTACGACACGCTTCCCTATACCTCGCGCGTGCTGGCCGAACAGTTGGTGCGCCGCTGCGAGCCGGCCGTGTTGACCGATTCGCTCAAGCAGCTGATCGAACGTCGGCGTGATCTGGACTTCCCCTGGTACCCGGCCCGCGTGGTGTGTCACGACATCCTCGGCCAGACGGCCCTGGTCGATCTGGCTGGCCTGCGCGATGCCATCGCCGAGAAGGGCGGGGACCCGGCCAAGGTCAACCCGGTAGTGCCGACCCAGTTGATCGTCGATCATTCGCTGGCCGTCGAGCATGCCGGATTCGAGAAGGATGCCTTCGCGCAGAATCGCGCCATCGAGGACCGTCGCAACGACGACCGCTTCCACTTCATCAATTGGACCAAGACCGCGTTCGAGAACGTCGATGTCATCCCCCCCGGCAACGGCATCATGCACCAGATCAATCTGGAGAAGATGTCTCCGGTGGTGCAGAAGCGCGATGGCGTGGCGTTCCCGGATACCTGCGTGGGCACCGACAGCCACACGCCGATGGTCGACGCGCTGGGGGTGATCTCCGTCGGCGTGGGCGGCCTCGAGGCCGAGAGCGTGATGCTGGGTCGCGCCTCCATGATGCGCCTGCCGGACATCGTCGGCGTGAAGCTTACTGGCAAGCTGCAGCCCGGGATTACCAGTACGGACATGGTGCTGGCGCTAACCGAGTTCCTGCGCCAGGAGCGCGTGGTGGGGGCCTACCTGGAGTTCTTCGGTGAGGGGGCCGAGGCGCTGACCGTAGGCGATCGGGCCACCATCTCCAACATGACGCCAGAGTATGGGGCCACGGCGGCGATGTTCTACATCGACGATCAGACTATCGACTATCTGAAACTCACCGGTCGCGACGATGATCAGGTGGCGCTGGTCGAACGGTATGCGAAGGAAGCGGGCTTATGGGGCGACAGCCTCAAGGCTGCCGAATATGAGCGCATGCTGACCTTCGATCTGTCTTCGGTTACTCGGACCCTGGCGGGCCCGTCCAACCCCCATGCCCATCTGCCGACCTCTGAACTCGCCAAGCGCGGTATCGCCGTTGACCTGGACAAGGCGCAGGCGGAGGAGAAAGCGGGCAAGATACCCGATGGCGCAGTGATCATCGCCGCCATCACCAGCTGCACGAATACCAGTAATCCGCGCAACATGGTGGCCGCGGGTCTGATCGCCCGCAATGCCAACAAGCTGGGCCTGACCCGCAAACCCTGGGTGAAGAGCTCCCTGGCGCCGGGCTCCAAGACGGTGAAGATGTATCTGGAGGAGGCCAACCTGCTGCCCGAGCTCGAAGATCTTGGCTTCGGTGTGGTGGCCTTCGCCTGCACCACCTGCAACGGCATGTCCGGCGCCCTGGACCCGAAGATCCAGCAGGAGATCGTCGAGCGGGACCTTTATTCCACGGCGGTGCTGTCCGGTAACCGCAACTTCGATGGCCGCATCCACCCTTATGCCAAGCAGGCCTTCCTCGCCTCGCCGCCGCTGGTGGTGGCCTACGCCATCGCGGGGACCATCCGCTTCGACATCGAGAAGGATGTCCTGGGCTACGATCACAACGGCAACCCGGTCACCCTGAAGGATATCTGGCCCGCGGACGAGGAGATCGATTCCATCGTCAAGCAGAGCGTCAAGCCGGAGCAGTTTCGGGCGACCTATATCCCGATGTTCGATGTGGACAAGGGCGCTCGTGCCCAGGTCAATCCGCTCTACGAATGGCGTCCCCAGAGCACCTATATCCGTCGCCCGCCCTATTGGGAAGGTGGCATGGTTGGCGAGAAAACCCTCAAGGGCATGCGGCCGTTGGCGGTGTTGCCGGACAACATCACCACCGATCATCTGTCACCGTCCAACGCCATCATGCTGGACAGTGCGGCGGGCGAGTACCTGGCGAAGATGGGTTTGCCGGAGGAGGACTTCAACTCCTACGCCACCCACCGCGGCGATCACTTGACCGCACAGCGGGCCACCTTTGCCAATCCCAAGCTCTACAACGAGATGGTGCGCGACGAGAGCGGCAAGGTGCGGCAGGGCTCGCTGGCGCGCATCGAGCCGGAGGGCAAGGTCACGCGCATGTGGGAGGCCATCGAGACCTACATGGAGCGCAAGCAGCCGTTGATCATCGTCGCCGGCGCCGACTACGGCCAGGGCTCGTCGCGTGACTGGGCGGCCAAGGGCGTGGCGCTCGCCGGGGTCGAGGCCATCGTCGCCGAGGGCTTCGAGCGCATCCACCGCACTAACCTGATCGGCATGGGCGTGATGCCCCTGCAGTTCGAGGAGGGCACCACACGCCACACCCTCAAGCTCGACGGCACCGAGACCTATGACGTCGAGGGCACGCCGTCACCGCAAGCCACGCTCGAGCTCAAGATCCACCGCCAGAGCGGCGAGATCGACAGGGTGCCGGTGACCTGTCGCCTGGATACCGCCGAGGAGGTCTCCATCTACTCAGCTGGCGGCGTGCTGCAGCGCTTCGCTCAGGACTTCCTGGAAACCGCGGAGGCAGACAACGTATGAACCAGATCCGGATTCCCGCGACCTATATGCGTGGCGGCACCAGCAAGGGGGTCTTCTTCCGCCTTCAGGACCTGCCCGAGGCGGCTCGCCAGCCGGGCGAGGTCCGTGATCGTCTGTTGCTACGGGTAATCGGCAGCCCCGACCCCTATCAGAAGCAGATTGACGGCATGGGCGGGGCGACCTCCAGCACCAGCAAGACGGTGATCTTGTCGAAGAGCGACAGCCCCGAGCATGACGTGGATTATCTGTTCGGCCAGGTGGCGATCGACAAGCCGTTCGTCGACTGGAGCGGTAACTGCGGCAACCTGTCTGCCGCCGTGGGCCCCTTCGCTATCAGCAACGGCCTCATCGATTCCGCGCGTATCCCCGAGAACGGGGTGGTCGAGGTGCGTATCTGGCAGGTCAATATCGGCAAGACCATTGTCTCCCGGGTGCCGATCACCGATGGCCAGGTGCAGGAGGTCGGTGACTTCGAGCTCGACGGTGTGACTTTTCCGGCAGCCGAAGTGCCGGTGGCCTTCAAGGATCCCGCAGACGGTGAGGGTGCCATCTTCCCCACCGGCCATCTGATCGATGAACTGGAGGTACCGGATGATGTAGTGCCGGGAGGTCGCCTCAAGGCGACGATGATCAACGCCGGCATTCCGACTGTGTTTATCAACGCCTCTGACCTTGGCTACTCCGGCAGCGAGCTGCAGGAAGCGATCAACGGCGATACCGAGGCGCTCGAAAAGTTCGAGTCCATCCGCGCCCATGGGGCCCTGCGTATGGGGCTGATCAAGGAACTTGGCGAGGCTGCCAATCGACAGCACACGCCCAAGGTGGCCTTCGTGGCGCCACCGGCGAGCTACACCGCGTCGAGTGGTAAATCGGTTGAGGCCGACGACATCGACCTGAGGGTACGAGCGCTCTCCATGGGCAAACTCCATCACGCCATGATGGGCACCGCGGCGGTGGCCATCGCTTCGGCAGCGGCCATCGAAGGGACCCTGGTCAACCTGGCAGCCGGCGGCGGCAAGCATACGGCTGTGACCTTCGGCCACCCGTCCGGCACCCTGAGGGTTGGTGCGGAAGCAAGCCTTGTGGACGGCCGTTGGGTCATCGATCAGGCGGTAATGAGCCGCAGCGCCCGGGTGTTGATGGAGGGCTTCGTTCGAGTGCCTGGCGACAGTTTCTGAGCTGTCTTTCTCGACCGTCACGTTGTGCTGATTCGTGTTGCTGGTGAGTGCGTTTCGAGCTGTAGTGCCTTGAGGTAAGTGGTCCGGCGTATCGCCTTTTCGCTAGCCTCTCGTTTCTTATAGCGTGTCGTTTCCTATAGTGAAGTGGCCGGCAATAATCTCTGACCCGCCATTGATGAGGAGGAGCTGCCATGGATGCCACCGCAGAAGCCAATGTTCGTCCGGACTATGACAGCGAGCTTCAACGGATCGCCGACTACGTCCTGGACTATCGCATCGACAGCGCCGAGGCCCTGGATACGGCACGCAACTGTCTGATGGATACACTGGGCTGTGGCCTGCTGGCGCTGCGCTTTCCGGAATGCACCAAGCATTTGGGGCCGTTGGTCGAGGGCACGATAGTGCCCCATGGCGCGCGGGTGCCTGGCACATCCTTCCGCCTTGATCCGGTCAAGGCCGCCTGGGATATCGGCTGCGTCATCCGCTGGCTCGACTATAACGACACCTGGCTGGCCGCCGAATGGGGGCATCCTTCAGATAATCTGGGTGGGATTCTCGCCATCGCCGACCATCTGTCGCAGCAGCGTGTTGCCGATGATCGCACGCCGCTGACCATGCGCGAGGTGCTCGAGGCCATGATCATGGCCCACGAAATCCAGGGCGTGATTGCGTTGGAGAACTCTTTCAACCGTGTGGGGCTCGACCACGTGGTACTGGTCAAGGTGGCCTCCACTGCGGTGATCGCCAAGCTGATGGGGGCCGATCGTGAGCAGCTGCTGTCGGCGCTGTCGCATGCCTTCGTCGACGGTCAGAGCCTGCGCACCTATCGTCATGCGCCGAACGCCGGCTCGCGCAAGTCCTGGGCCGCAGGTGATGCGACTTCCCGTGCCGTGCGCTTGGCCGATATCGCCATGCGCGGCGAGATGGGGATTCCCGGGGTCCTCAGCGCGCCGCAGTGGGGCTTCTATGATGTGCTGTTCGCAAAGACCAACAAGGACCAGCAAATCAAGCCGGAGGGTCAGCGCCAGTTCTCCTTGAGCCAGGACTATGGCAGCTATGTGATGGAGAACGTGCTGTTCAAGATATCCTTCCCGGCGGAGTTTCACGCCCAAACCGCCTGCGAAGCCGCCGTGACCCTGCATCCGCAGGTCAAGGATCGGCTCGACGAGATCGACAGGATCGTGATTACCACCCATGAGTCGGCGATTCGCATCATCTCCAAGGTGGGGGCTCTCGCCAATCCGGCCGACCGCGATCACTGCCTGCAGTACATGACCGCCGTGCCGCTGGCCTTCGGCTGGCTGACCGCCGAGCACTATGAGGATGCCTTCCATCGCGACCACCCAATCATCGACCAACTGCGCGACAAGATGGAGATCATCGAGGACGCTCGCTATACCCGCGAGTATCTCGAGGCCGACAAGCGCTCCATCGCCAACGCCATCCAAGTGTTCTTCAAGGATGGCAGCAAGACCGAGCAGGTCGCCGTTGAATACCCGATCGGTCACCGTCGGCGTCGTGAGGAGGGTATCCCGCTGCTCGAGGAAAAGTTCAAGGCCAACCTGGCAACCCGCTTCGCGCCGCGACGCTGCAACGACATCTTTGCCTTGTGCAAGGACCAGGCTCTGCTCGAGGCCACGCCGGTTCATCGCTTCGTAGACCTTTTCGTGATCTGAGCCTTTAGATTGCACACACGCTATACGGATCAAAATGGAGGAGGGCGCCTGAGTCAGGTGGCGATGCCAGTTATGCGATAGCTATCTACCGCCGAGAAGAGGGCATGAGTGAAGTTGAAGCTGGTTGGATGAGCGGATTGGATGAGTTGAAAGCATGCCGCTCTTTAATCATGTCGTCTTTTACTATGAAAGAAGCCCGCCAATATCTGGATGCTGAGTAGCAGGGGGCTCATTGTTAGGTTGGCACTGATCTTCCATCTGGTGGGGACGCTAGGCCTGGACTACTGTTAGGGATTGGAAACGCTTTTGCGGCAGTTACGCGGTCTTTTAAGGGGTGTCAGGCTGTTTTTGAAGTTAGTGGTCGAAAAGCCCTTGCGTGGGTCCGCGATAATCCGTAAAGTACGCATCCGCTGCCGCCGACGAGCAAACGTCGGAAGCGGTGTAGGGTGTTGGAAGCACTTGTTTTCGTTAAGGTTTTTCGATCAGGTTTGATCGACAGGCATTGACAAAACAGCCGGAAACGGTAGAATGCTCCTCCGCTCGATCGGCGCTCAACTCGCCGCTGGTTCACTCGGTCATCTAGAGTGAGCAATAACAGCAAGGGTTGACATTCACTGCCGATTCAGTAGAATACGCCTTCCTCGCAGGGCGCCGGCCGAACGGCCAGGCAAATGCGAGATGCTCCTCTCTTAAGAGTTCGGAGCTGCTCTTTAACAATCGATCAGATAATTCATGTGGGCGCTTGTCGATGAAGGGGTGATCAGTCACCGATACTTCAAGGCAAGCGACTCGTCAAAGCAAGCCATATCGGCTTCGTTTTTTGAGACGTTTGAACCTTGAGCCAAGTTTGGTCTGCTTCTTTCTTCGGAAAGGTAAG
>NZ_QLSX01000003.1 GCF_003268885.1 Onishia taeanensis | reverse complement strand
TCCGACAGGAAGGTGACGAAGCACCAGAATCGCCGATGATTCGTTACTACATCAGTTCGGCCGAGCTGAGCGCCATGAAGCTCGCAGAAGCGGCCCGCCAGCATTGGTTTGTCGAGAATAAGCTCCACTGGTCCTTGGATGTGGCGCTCCGCGAGGATGCCTGCAAAATCCATCGCGGGCAGGCAGCAGAAAACCTCGCCAGGGTCCGCCATATCGCCCTGAATTACTTGAAAGGGGAGAAGCGTTTCAAGGGCGGAATTCGGCGAAAGCAGAAGAAAGCCGCGCTGGATGAGACATACCTTGCTGACATTCTCGCGGTCTGATTTTTTTCATGCGTTTTCCCTGGTTCATGGACGCCGTGAACGACAGTCAGTACAACCCCACTCGCTCCTCACGCGCTGAAAACCTGCAGGCACGGCGCCGTCTCGAGAGTCTGCTGGAAGAACGCCGACTCAAGCAGGTCATCGACGATGACTGGGGACTCGACGGCGAGGAAGAAGAGGAAGAAGAAGAAGAGTAAACCACCCGGCTAATTCCAATATCCATCTGCAGGACAGCCACCTGCTGGACAGCCAACTCCAGAACGTGCATCAGGACGCGGGCACTGCCGCCCGCGCCATCCTGAACTTCTCTGGTGGCCATTCACCTCCCGCCACCTTCCGCAATCGCTCATCTCCTCGGCTCAATCACCGCCCAGCGCTGGCCTTTCGCGGGTGCGGCCACTATCATCGTGCCGAAACCCTCAACCCAATGGATATCCATGGCGCAATACGTCTATACCATGAACCGGGTGGGCAAGGTCGTCCCTCCCAAGCGTCAGATCCTCAAGGATATTTCGCTTTCCTTCTTCCCGGGCGCCAAGATTGGCGTGCTCGGCCTGAACGGCGCCGGCAAGTCAACGCTGCTGCGCATCATGGCCGGGATCGACACCGAGTTCGAAGGCGAAGCGCGCCCCATGCCGGGCATCAACGTCGGCTACCTGCCCCAGGAACCGGAACTCGACGACGACAAAAGCGTGCGTGAAACCGTCGAGGAAGCGCTGTCCGGCATCAAGGAAGCCCAGGAGCAGCTCGAGGCCGTCTATACCGCCTATGCCGAGCCCGACGCCGACTTCGACGCCCTGGCCAGCGAGCAGGCGCGCCTGGAGAACATCATCGAGGCCGCCGACGCCCACAACCTTGAGCGCAAGCTGGAAGTGGCCGCCGAAGCGCTGCGCCTGCCGGCGTGGGACGCACGGGTCGGTCACCTGTCCGGTGGCGAGCGCCGCCGCGTGGCGCTGTGCCGTCTGCTGCTGTCGAGCCCCGACATGCTGCTGCTCGACGAGCCTACCAACCACCTGGACGCCGAATCCGTGGCCTGGCTCGAACGCTTCCTGCACGACTACAGTGGCACCGTGGTGGCGATCACCCACGACCGCTACTTCCTCGATAACGTGGCCGGCTGGATCCTCGAGCTCGACCGCGGCCAGGGCATTCCCTTCGAAGGCAACTACTCCGGCTGGCTGGAAGCCAAGGAGAAGCGCCTCGAGCAGGAGTCCAAGCAGGAAGCCTCGAAGAATAAGGCCATCAAGCAGGAACTCGAGTGGGTGCGCAGCAATGCCAAGGGCCGCCAGGCCAAGAGCAAGGCACGCCTCAACCGCTTCGAAGAAATGCAGTCCGGCGACTTCCAGAAGCGCAACGAGACCAACGAAATCTACATTCCGCCTGGCCCGCGGCTGGGTGACAAGGTCATCGAGTTCCACGATGTGGCCAAGGCCTTCGACGGCCGGCTGCTCTACGAGGACCTGTCCTTCAGCGTGCCCAAGGGCGCCATCGTCGGCATCGTCGGCGGCAACGGCGCGGGCAAGTCGACGCTGTTCAAGCTGATCACCGGCAAGGAACAGCCCGACGCCGGTGAGGTCGTGCTCGGCGATACCGTCGACATCGCCTACGTCGAACAGCTGCGCGATGCCCTAGACGACAAGCAGACGGTATGGGAAGCGGTATCCGACGGCCAGGACATGCTCAACATCAATGGCTACGAGGTGTCCTCGCGGGCCTACGTGGGTCGTTTCAACTTCAAGGGCAACGACCAGCAGAAGCGTCTGTCGGAGCTTTCCGGCGGCGAACGTGGTCGCCTGCAGCTGGCGCAGACCCTCAAGCAGGGCGCCAACGTGCTGCTGCTCGATGAGCCCTCGAACGATCTGGACATCGAGACGCTGCGTGCCCTGGAAGATGCCCTGCTGGCCTTCCCCGGCTGCGCCATGGTGATCTCTCACGACCGCTGGTTCCTCGACCGTATTGCCACCCACATTCTCGCCTACGAGGGCGATTCCAATGTGGTGTTCTTCGAAGGCAACTACACCGAGTACGAGGCCGACCACAAGAAGCGGGTCGGCAACGACACCCCGCATCGCATGAAGTACAAGCGCATCGACGCCTGAAGCAAAAGGCATTTGCGCGATGATCCGACGGGCGGTGGCGACACCGCCCGTTTTCATGCTGAGGTGACGGCTCCGCCGTCATCCTTAACGCCCCCTCGACCTAACGCCCTTTCGATCTAGCCCCCTACCGACCACCTGACGCGTCGCTCCCATGCTTGATGCCACGGGTCGCGTTGCCTCTTGGCGCCTTCGAACGCCTCACCGACCTTGCATGGCAGGCCCACACGGGGGATAAAGCAGGCATGATCTTCACAAGGATGTGCTCATGACGAACCCCATACGCTGGCTGATAAATCGCGTTCTGAGCTTTCGACAGAGCATTGCCTTCCTGCCTAGCCTGCTGGCCATGCTCTACCTGGTGCTAGGGCTCTTGGCCGTTCTCCCGCTGGGCGAGCGCCTGCCGCTGCCGGGCTTTCTGGCAGGCATTCGGTTCACAGATATAGAAACGCCGCGAACCCTGCTGTCGACGCTGATCGCCGCCATGATCTCACTGGCCGTGTTCAGTTTTTCCATGGTGATGTCGGTGCTGACCCAGGCCGGCGGCAACTTTTCCCATAAACTGGTCTTCGGGCTGATCACAGAGCGTCATCATCAGCGAGTCCTGGGCCACTACCTGGGTACCATCCTGTTCATCCTGATGCTGCTGATGGTCCCGGTGAGCGGTGAGGTACCCAGCACCTGGCGTTCGCTGAGCACCTACCTGGGCGTGGCCATGGTCACCCACTGTCTGGCGCTGTTTGTCTACTTCATTCACAACGCCTCCCAATCAGTGCAGATCAATGCCGTGAATCGCGGCCTGCACCAGGCCACCCGCAAGTCGCTTGCCAAGCTAGAGACCCGACAGCAACGCCCGGGATGGTGTCACCGGCCGACGTCACAGCCAGTACAGGCTCACTGGCCGCAGATCAAGGCACGCCGCAGCGGCTATATCCAGAATGCCGACATCGAGGCGCTGGGCCGCCTGGCCATTGAGGCCGATGTCGTGGTGCATATGAATTTCAGCTTCGGCGACTTCACGGTGGAAGGCTTTCCCTTGTTCACGATCGAGGCCGCCGAAGCCCCCGGAGAGCGCTTCGAAACATCGGCGCTGGGGCTGCTGGTCTATGTGGAGGGGGAAGTCGCGGAGGATCTCTACGTCAACGGGATGACGCAGCTAATGGAGGTCGCCGTCAAAGCGCTGTCGCCGGGCATCAATGACCCGGGCACGGCTCGACTCTGCCTGCACCAGCTGACCGAACTGCTGTGCCGGCGCCTGGAGTTTCATCCCTGTAACACCTTCACCGATCGGCAGGGAAAGCGGCGGGTGATCTGGAAGACCGAACGCTTCGACAGCCTGCTGTACCGGCTGGTCAATCCGATCCTGCACTACGGCAAGGATGATGTAAGCATCGGCCTTGCCCTGCTCAAGTCGCTGAAGACGCTTTCGCTGTTCGCCGAAGAAGCCGAGCTCACCACCATCCAACGTCATGCCGAGCGGGTGATTGCCACCCTCGCCGAGCGCGACACCCACGCCCTGGATCGGCAGTTCATCGGCGAGCGGCTGGCCAGCGGCGAGCACCGCCTGACGCTTCCCGCCGAGCTGCCGACGCCGGGGGCGAGACCGGTAACGGCGCCTTGAGGCGCTTTCTGGGTGGGCATCCGTCGATCTGCATAAGTCAGGCTCTGAATCACTTCCGCCACTAGGCGAGCCGCAAAGCACTCAGTAGAAGCCCGGCTCGCCCTGAGGGCGGGTCTTGAAGCGGCGATGCAGCCACAGATACTGCTCGGGATGGCGACGGATCGCCGCCTCGATGACCGCATTGACCTGAGCCGCATCGGCCACCTCGTCGCCGCTCGGGAAGTGCTCCAATGCCGGCAGGTATTCGAGGGTGTAAGTGCGGTTGTCGGGGTTGCGGTGGAAAATCAGCGGCATGACCGGCGCGCCGGTCATGCGCGCGATCTTGGCGGTCAGCTTGATGGTCGCGGCATTGATACCGAAGAACGGCGCGAAGACACTGACGTCACGCCCAAAATCCTGATCCGGAGAATACCAGACGTTGTTCCCGGCCTTGATCCGGCGCACCACGCCACGCAGGTCGTGTCGATCGATGGCTCGGCCGAAGATCCGGTTGCGAGCCTTGGTCATGAAGCGCTCGAAGAGCGGATTATCATGAGGGCGATAGACCACGTCTGCGGGGAAGAACAGCGAGTGCAGGGCCCCTCCCAGGTCGAGGGTCGAGAAGTGAACGCCGATGATCAGCACCCCCTTGCCCTGTGCCTGTGCACGCACCATGTGCTCCTGACCCTTGAAGGTGACCCGGTGGCGCAGATGTTCCGGGTCCCTGCACCAGCCGGTGGCGGTCTCAACCAACCCCATGCCATTGGCGATGAAGGCCTCGCGCACCAGCCGGGCCCGGGCCTTTTCATCCCGCTCGGGAAAGCACAGCCGGATGTTGGTCTCGGTGATGTGCCGGCGGCGCTTGGCAAAACGCCAGGCCAAGAGACCTATCAGGCGACCGATGCCGAGCTTGAGGCGCCAGGGCAGCCATGCAATAAGGCGCATCAGCCCAATCGATAGCCAGGTCGGCCAGTACCGAGGATGGGCGAAGGAAGTCTGGGTGTCAGTCTTGGTGTCGTCCTGTGACATGCATTTCTCTAGTTCAGGGTCGGATCAGCCACCATGATACCGCCTTGGCACCCGCGGCAGCACCCCGGTAAGCAGGGTATAGCTGATGGTGTCGCAGTAGCGGGCGACCTCATCGACCGACAGCACCTCGCCGTTGGCCGCTTGCCCCCATAGCACCACTTCGCTGCCGATATCGGCAGCCGGCAGCTCGGTAATATCCACGATCAGCATGTCCATCGACACCTTGCCGGCCAGCCCCGCACGCTGGCCGTCCACCAGTAGCGGCGTGCCATCCACCGCATGGCGGTCATAGCCATCCCCATAGCCACAGGCCACCACGCCGACGCGACTAGGGCGCGGCGCCTTGAAACGACCGCCATAGCCCACCGGCTCGCCGGCGGCGATCTCGCGCACGGCGATGATCTCGGAGCGCAGCGTCATCACCGGCACCAATGACCGGCTGGCGTCATTGGCGCCCTCCAGGGGGTCGCTTCCATAGAGCATCACCCCGGGGCGGTTCCAGGCACCATGGGCCTCGGGCCAGGCCAGGGTGGCCGGCGAATTGGCCAGACACGTTGGGGCGTCAAGGGATTGGGCAAGCTCATTGAGCAGCCCGAGCTGGCGGCGGAAGTAGCCCGGCTCGAGGGCGTCGGCGGTCGCGAAATGGCTCATCAGGTGGAGATCGGCGACGTGATCGGGCGCTGCCTGTAGACGCGCCCAGATATCGGCGGCCTGAGCCGGGGGAAAGCCCAGGCGGTGCATGCCGGAATCGACCTTTAACCAGGCGGGAATGGGGCGACGAGGCGTGAAAGACAGCAGCGCCTCGACCTGCCACTCGCTATGCACCGCCACCCACAGGCCGAGGGCCTCCACTCGCTCAAGCTCCGCGGCCTCGAAGATGCCCTCGAGCAGCACGACCGGCGCCTCGATGCCCGCCGCGCGCAGCGTTTCCGCCTCTTCGAGGCAGGCCACCGCAAAGGCTGGCGCCAGATCCTCGAGCGCCCGCGCACAGGCCACGGCGCCGTGCCCGTAGGCATCGGCCTTGAGCACCGCCACCGACTGGCTATGCGGCGCCAGGTCCCTTGCCAGGCAATAGTTGTGGCGCAAGGCATTGAGGTCGATGTCGGCGATCAGGGGACGAGCCATGGAGGTCTCCGGCCAGATTGGAGAGGACAAAAAAGAGCCTAAGATTATTTGTCATCTGGCGCGCTTTTTCACGAAACTTTTAACCGATTTTAGTTAAAAATACATTCTAAAAGACTATCAAGAATATTTATTTAAGATTATTCGACTACCAATCGCACGCTCGGGTCTTCCACCCTCCATAGCACCCTCGACCCGCACGCGATGATCGGCAGGGAGAGAGGTTTGAGAACGCACAGAGGGGCAATGCCAGCAGCAACGGCGATTATGCCGGCGCACAGCAGTCGCAAAAACGCCGCGATGCAGTCATCGCGGCGTATATGGGGTAGATCACTCGAAAATGGCGTCCAGCGATAGGCCCTGCTTCTCGAGGACGCGCCGCAGCTTCTTTAGTGCCTCTACTTGAATCTGGCGAACTCGCTCACGGGTCAGGCCAATTTCTTCACCGACCTCCTCGAGCGTGGCCGCCTCATGGCCGCGCAGGCCAAAACGCCTGACCACCACTTCCATCTGTTTCTCGGTGAGTTCGGCCAGCCAATCGTCAACGTGCTGTTTTACATCGCCGTCGACCAGCGAGGACTCGGGGCCATGGTCATTGTCATCGGCCAACGTCTCGATCAGCGGCTTGTCGCTCTCGCCACCCATCGGGTAATCCACCGATGATACCCGTTCATTGAGCCCCATCATCTTCTTGACCGTCGCCACCGGCTTATCGAGGAAGTCAGCAATTTCCTCGGCGGTGGCCTCGTGGTCGAGTTTCTGGGTCAGCTCACGGGCCGCACGCAGATAGATGTTGAGTTCCTTGACCACGTGAATGGGCAGTCGAATGGTACGCGTCTGATTCATCAGCGCACGCTCGATGGTCTGACGAATCCACCAGGTTGCATAGGTAGAGAAGCGAAATCCACGCTCGGGGTCGAATTTCTCCACGGCGCGAATGAGACCAAGGTTGCCCTCCTCGATCAGGTCAAGCAGCGACAGCCCCCTGTTCAGGTAGCGCCTGGCGATCTTGACCACCAGGCGGAGATTGGACTCGATCATCCGCGAGCGCCCGGCAGGGGCGCCGGCCTGGGCGAGGCGACCAAAGTGCACTTCTTCCTCGGGACTCAGCAGCGGCGAGAAACCGATTTCGTTGAGATAGATCTGGGTGGCATCGAGACTGTGATGATAGGTGTTCTCTTCCCGGTTCAGGGCCTTCTCGAACGCCCTTTCATCTTTCTCTTGTGCCTCTTCGACCTCATCGCCACCTGTCGTTTCGACATCCTCTATCTCGACATCCTGAATATCCCGTTCAAGCATGCTCATCTCGCTACCCCACTATCTGCTTAGCCATGGCCAGGTCGCCCCCAGCGCTTATACTGCGATAGCGAAGGCCTGGCCATTAGGCTTCTGTCGTAGGCTCCCGCCTACGTCAAGCGCTGCGGGTCAACGCCCAGGGAGAAAATCCAGGGGATCCTTGGGCTGCCCATCCTTGCGCACCTCGAAGTGCAGTTTGACGGCATCGGCGTCGGTGTCTCCCATGGTGGCGATCACTTCACCGGCTTCGACCACGTCGTTTTCCTTCACCTGTAGACTGTCATTGTGGGCATAGGCACTCAGGAACTGATTATTGTGCTTGAGCAGGATCAGGTTGCCGTATCCCCGTACGCCATCCCCTGCATAGACCACGATTCCTGGGCCGGCCGCCTTGACAGACTGCCCCTTTTGACCTCCGATATCAATGCCTGCGGTAATGCTCGATCCTTCACCGAAGCCGTTAATCACCTCGCCGTCAGCAGGCCACTGCCAAGGCACCTCATCGACAGGCTGATAAGTGCGTCGCTCGGAAGCCGGTTCACTTTCCCCGGCGACTGCAGCGCCAGCGTCAGCCTGCTGAGATGGCGTCTTGCTTTGCTCGGACGACGGGGCTGAAGCCGTTTCAGATTTGGCCTCCGTCGTGCCCGCTTCCTGTTGTTGCTGCTCGGCGGCGTGAGCCTTCTCACGGGCTTCCCGCTCAGCGCGGTCGGCCGCACTCAGTTCGCCATCGGCGCCTGGGCTTTCGTAGTTGTAGACCGGGCCCGGCGCTTGCTCGCCACCAGCAACCGCTGTGCCGCCTTGGTCAGCTCCCTGATTGGCTGCTTGGCCAGTGTCGGCCGCTGACGCCTGGGTCTGTTGACCGGCCTGCTCACCGGAAGAGTCGGGTAACGGCGCGGAGGTAAGCCGGCGATTACGCTCGATGGCCGAGGTATCCGGCTCCAGCCAGTCCGGGCTTTCACCGCCACCGCTGCGGGCCGCGCTGGCCTGGGCCCCACCAGCCGTTTCGGCCTGAGCAATGGCGGTTCCCTGCAAACTCCCGCCCTGGCCGCCTGACAGGCTCAACTGCTGGCCTGGCTTAATGCGATAGGGCGGAGTAATGCCGTTGAGCTGGGCCAGATCGCGGAAATCCATCTCATAACGCCAGGCGATGCCGTAGAGCGTATCGCCGGGTTCGACGGTATAGGTGCCGGTAGTCGCCTGCTTACGGGTCAACGAGAGATCCTGTACCTGTATGCCATTCGCCCCTTCCGGGGGCTGGGCCGCACAGGCGGCCAGGGACAACGTCACGGCAGAGGCCAACAGAGCCTTGCGCATCACAAACTTCCTCCTTGTCAGTGGCTGTCGGTCGGCGAAGCAAAACGCCCCACCGCCAGCACCAGAATCAGGCCGGCCAGCATCAGAGCCACGGCCGGGAACAGAGCCGACGGATCACCCGTCAGCTGGGCATAGTCATTAGGTAGCAGATACCGGTATTCCATCGGGATGATCTGCTCATCGGGCCCCAGACGGTAGCTGACCAATTCCCGCCAGGGCCACAACAACGGCAAGGACCCGAGAATGAAGCCGATCAGCAGCTGCAGGGTCGCGGTATGAAAACGCGAAAGCAACCAGGATAGCAGCCGCGAAAAGGTCACCAGCCCCACCAGGCACCCCAACCCAAACTGCGCCATCAGCACCACGTCGAAGGCCTTGAGGCCCTCCATCACGCTGCTATAGAGCCCCATGGTCAGCAGCAGGAAGCTGCCCGAAATGCCCGGCAGGAGCATGGCACTGATGGCGATCGCACCCGCCACGCCAAGCATCAGACCCTCGCTGCCCAACCCGCTGACCAGCGGCATCAGCGCTGGCAGACCGTCCGCCAGCAAGAGGCCGGCAGCCAACGGCAGCACATGCCAGATTCGCCAGTCGGTCAGCCGACGGCTCACGACCCAGGCCGAGGCAGCGACCAGGCCGAAGAAGAAGGCGTCGAGCAGCAACCGCTGGTTTTCGAGCAGGTAGGTAACCAGGTGAGCAACGCTTACCAGGCTGACGCCGATCCCCAGTACCAGAGGAATCACGAAACCGAGATTGAGATGAACCGCCACTCCCTTGAGGCCACCACGCCGCCAGGCACCCCAGGCACTGGGCCCGAAGTTCTTGATGGAATAGATCAATTCCTCGTAGATGCCGGTGATAAAGGCAATGGTACCGCCGGAGACGCCGGGCACCGCATCGGCGGCCCCCATGCCGGCACCCTTGAGGAAAACTGAATAGGACCGCTTCAACGTATGACTCCCTGTAATAGCGGCACGAAGCGCACGGGCTCCAGCCGCTGGTATTCAAAATGCTGACCCTGTCGGCGCACCCGCGTCAGCCATTGATGGCCGGCATCATCCTCAAGCGGCGTGATCAGGACACCGCCCTGTGCCAGCTGATCGAGCAGCGCCGGCGGCAGTTCGCTGGCGCAGGCTGTTAGCAGAATCACGTCGAAGGGCGCGGCCTCGCGCCAGCCGTGCCCGCCGTCGGCCAGGCGCAGCGTGACGTTATGCACCAACAGGCGACGAAGCCGCTCGGCGGCCCGTTCCTTGAGCGCGGCGATACGCTCGACAGAAAACACCCGCGGCACCAGCCGCGAGAGTATCAGGGTCTGATAGCCAGAGCCGGTTCCGACCTCAAGCACCCGCTGCGGCGCCTCGGCCACCACCAGCTCGCTCATCCGCGCCACTATCCACGGCTGAGACAGGGTCTGGCCATGCCCGATCGGCAGAGAGCTGTCCTCGTAGGCCCGATGCGACAGAGCCTCGTCGAGAAACAGGTGACGAGGCTCCCGGCGCAGGGTATCCAGCACCCGCTCATCGGCGATGCCGGCCTCTTCCAGGCGCCCTACCAGACGATCCCGGGTGCGCTGAGAGGTCATGCCGACACCGATCAACGCCGGATCTTTCAACTCACGCAAAGGCATCCAGCCACCCCTGTACGTCTCCCAACGCGGCATGGCGCGTCAGGTCGGTTTGCAATGGCGTGATCGACACGAACCCCGCCTCCACGGCGGCGAAGTCGGTATCCGGGCCATCATCGGCGTTCTCACCAACGGCGGCGATCCAATAACGCTCGCGGCCACGCGGGTCGAGCACTTTCATCGGCTTGGCGGCGGGGCCACGATAACCCATCCTTGTGACCTTGAAGCCACGGATCTGGTCCCAGGGCAGGTCCGGCACATTGACGTTGAGCAGGCTGCGGGGCGGCAGTGACAGGGAGGACGCAGCACCGACCAGGCTTGCCGCCACGCGCCCGGCGGTTTCGAAATAGCGCTGACCGACCAGCGACATGGCGATCGCCGACATGCCCAGGTTGCGCCCCTCCATGGCTGCGGCTACGGTGCCGGAGTAGAGAACGTCATCACCCAGGTTGGCGCCATGGTTGATGCCCGATATGACCAGGTCCGGACGCTCTTCCCAGACCCCATTGACGCCGAGGTAGACGCAGTCGGCTGGCGTGCCATCAACGCTGTAGAAACCGTTATCCAGCCCCGACAGCATCAGCGGCCGATTCAGGGTCAGCGAATTGCTGGCCCCGCTCTTGTCACGGTCAGGCGCCACCACCCGCAGGTGGGCATGATCACTCAGGGCGTCATACAGCGCCCGAAGCCCCGGGGCATGGACGCCATCATCATTGGACAGCAACAAACGGTGCATCCGATCTCCTTGCCTTCCCAACATCCGGCCGGCAATCGCCGGCGGAAGGACAGCCGCCCAACGGCTGCCCCTGTTCTATGGCCCGCCCTATAGGGTCGGGTGTGTCATCAACTCACGCAGCACCGCGGTGGCGAAGGCGCCCCGCGGCAGGCCGAAGGCCAGCCGAAGCTCATGACCATCCCGGGTCAGGCGCGGCGCGTCGAGACGCAGACGCAGCGGGCGGCGCCCCATGCGCACCTCGGCCGCCTCGAGCCCGGCAGCAAGCTCGGGCTCGGAGGCGATCATTGCACGCTCCCGTTCTGCCGCCTGGTCCTGACTGGCCAGGCGGCCACTACCCCACAGCACGCCGCTGGGATGGACATCCAGACGCGCCGCACGTTCCCGCAGCTCGTCGTCGACGTCATCGACCAGAAACTGGCTGGCGGTGCCCTCGAGCATGACAAGCTCGCCCGGCAGCGGAGTGGCCCAGCTATTATCCACGATGCGCGCGGCCAGGAGTTGGTTGAACAGGTAACTGCGCGCCGCCGACAGCAACATGCCCTGGCGATCGTCCCGCTTGCGCCAGCCCCGCGCCAGCAGCGCTCGCGCCCTGGCCAGATTGCGCCCCTCGGGACCGAAACGCTGCGGGCCGAAATAGTTGGGCACCCCGCCTTCGATCAGCCTCTGCCAGCGCGACTCGAGCCCGGGATCGTCGACGACATCACCGCTCAGGCGAAGCAGGAAGCGGTTGCCCCGATGCACGCCCCGCTTGAGCTTGCGCGGGTGGCGGGCCTGATCGAGCAGGCGCACCGAGCGGGCATCATCGCTTGCAAGCCGTGCATCCAGCGCCGCCTGGATATCCTCGGGGGCTTCACGGCCAGGAAGATGCACCGAGAGCCACTGGCGTGTCACCGCCTGGCGATCCTTCATGCCCGCATAGCCGATATCGCGCTCCCGCACGCCGCACACCTGGGCCAGCATCCGGGCCAGCTCGTGAGTCGTCAGCGCACGCTTTTCGACCCACAGCCAGAGATGTTCACCGCTGCCTTCCGGGCTGAACCCCAGACACTCCTCGACCACGAAATCCTCGGGCACGGCCCGGTAATCCCCGGCCGGCAGCGCCTCGTGTGATCCCATGCCCGACACCCTGTCCGGTGCCATGTCCGATGTTAAGCCCAGTGCCCTCGGCCAGGCCGGGGGCCAGGGTGTCGCTTCAGCCGTCATGGCGGGCTCCCAACGGTGGACGCGCCTCGAGCAGCACCACCGCCTCGGCGGCGATGCCCTCGCCGCGACCGGTAAAGCCAAGCTTTTCCGTGGTGGTGGCCTTGACGTTGACGGCGCCTGACGCGACCTCGAGATCAGCGGCCAGGTGCTCGATCATGGCCATCAGGTGAGGCGCCATCTTCGGCGCCTGGGCGATAAGCGTGACGTCCAGATTACCGACCCGCAGGCCCTTGCCCTGCACCAGACGCATCACGTGGCGCAGCAGCGCACGACTGTCGGCCCCCGCCCAGGCCTGGTCGGTGTCGGGGAAGTGGCGGCCGATATCGCCAAGGGCACAGGCGCCGAGCAGGGCATCACAAACGGCATGCAGCAGCACGTCGCCGTCGGAGTGGGCGACGAAGCCGCGTTCGAAGGGAACCCGCACCCCGCCTAGCATCAGGTGGTCGCCCTCGCCGAAGCGATGAACGTCGAAACCGTGGCCGATCCGCAGCGTCATGTGGTGCTATTCCCGAAAGCTTGCGAAGACGCGGCCTGGGCGGCCAGCACATGAGCCGCCAGCGCCAGGTCTTCGGGATGAGTGATCTTGAGATTATCGCGACGCCCCACCACCAGGCACGGCGCGAAGCCCAGTGCCTCGACGGCGGAAGCCTCGTCGGTGACGGCCACGCCCTGCAAGCGTGCTGCCTCAAGGGCCTCGCGCAGGAGACCGACGCGAAAGCCCTGGGGCGTCTGGGCATGCCACAGGCCGCTGCGTGGCTCGGTGGTGGCGACCCGCCCGGCGGCATCGGCGCGCTTCATGGTGTCGGCCACCGGCGTCGCCAGCAGCGCTCCTGCCGGTTCTTCCTCGATAGCAGCCCGCAACCGCGCTAGATCCCCGAGGGACACACAGGGCCTGGCCACGTCATGCACCAGCACCAGGTCATCGTCGCCGGCCTGCTCACCGAGCATAGCAAGCGCCCGGCTCACGGTATCGGCCCGCTCCGCGCCGCCCGAGCTGCGTCGCCAGTCGGCAAAGGGCACCCAGGCCGGATCGAACCAGCGGTCATCGTCATCCAGGCACAGGCAGAGGCCGGCCTCGGGAAAGGCCTGATACAGGCGTGACAGGGTGTGTGCCAATACCGGACGACCGCCGAGCTCCAGGTACTGCTTGGGGCGGTCGGCCCCCATGCGCCGTCCCTGGCCGGCGGCCGGCACGATCAGCCACAGACGGCTCATGGGCTCTCCTTGTCGGCGTTGACATCCGGCACCCAGTAGAACTGCTCGTCGCGACGCACCATACCGATGTCGCTCCGCGCTCGCTCTTCGATGGCATCGAGACCGTTCTTGAGGTCGACCACCTCGGCGGCAAGCCGCTCGTTACGCGCCCGCATCGGCTGGTTCTCGTTTTCCATGGCATCGGCTCGAGCGCGGATCTGAGAGTACTCCTTGAGCCCGCCCTCGCCGAACCACAGCCGGTACTGCAGCAGCATAATCAGGGCAACCAGCACGATGGCCAACCACTTGAGCATGAAGGGTCCTGTCAGGGGATTTCGATGGCACGCATTATGCCATCATCTCTCGACCAGCGGCGAGCGGTGCCATCCGTCTACGGTGATCAATGCTTGAACGGCAGCGACGCCTCGGCCTGCTGACAGTAGGCCTCGACCTGGGCGCCTTCCTCGTGGCAGAAGCGGGCCACGGCATCATGCAGGCGAGGATCAGCGATGTGATGCAGCGAGCGCAGTCGGCGCGGCGAGAACCCCCGGGTAAGTTTGTGCTCACCCTGGGTGCCGGGATCGAAGCGACTGAGCCCTCGCTCCAGGCAGTGCTCGATGCCCTGGTAGTAGCAGGCTTCGAAGTGCAGGCAGTCAGCCATGACCTCACTCCCCCAGTAGCGCCCGTAGAGGGTATGACGCCCCTGCAGACAGAGTGCTGCCGCTACCGGCTTGCCTTGTAACCGGGCCTGAATCAGCACCAGAGCCTCGGGCAGGCTTTCCCGCAGGCGCTGGAAGAACTCGACATTCAGATAGCCCTGTCGGCCACGCTCCAGGTAGGTGATCTGGTAGCAGCGATAGAAGTGCTCGAGGGCATCCGCGTCGATAGCCTCGCCTTCCAGGCGGTGCAGGCTGAGCCCCTGATCGGCAACGATGCGACGCTCGCGGCGAATCTCCTTGCGCCGGCGCGACGTCATGGCCATCAGGAAACCGTCGAAGTCCCCGTAGCCCGCGTCCTGCCACTGGAATTGCACGCCCCGTCTCTCGATGAGCCCGGGACGAGCGGTGCACCAGTCATCGACTTCGGCGTCTTCGGCAAACAGCAGGTGCCAGGTGAGAATGTCGCGACCTTCCCAACTGCCCGCCAGCAGCTGCATGGCCGCCAACCGATCCTCGCCGGGCGCCAGGGCCAGCCGAGGGCCCGGAGCCGGCGTAAAGGGAATGGCCGACAGCGCCTTGGGGTAATACTCCCCGCCGGCACGCTCCCAGGCATCCGCCCACCCCCAATCGAAGACGTACTCCCCGTAGGAGTGTGTCTTGTCATAGCTGGGTAGCACGCCGACCAGCACGCCGCCCCGCCATAGCGTCAGGTGCCTGGGCGCCCAGCCGGTGTCAGGCGCCACCGCGCCGCTGGCTTCCAGGGCATGCAGAAACTCGTGACGCAGGAAGGGATGATCATCCCCTACCAGGGCATTCCACTCATCACGCGGGATAGCGGCAACGGCATCGACACAGGAAATCGACAGACCCGTCTGATCGGGCCGGGAAGGAGCGGTCATCGCGACCTCAGAGATCAAAAGAGTGACGAGTGGACGACTGGAAGGCCATTGAGCGGATGACTCAGGCGTGGACGAGCTTGCGTCGCTGATACCTGAACCTGATGGCCAACGCCAACACTTGGATCTGACGTCCAGATCTAATAGCTAGAACTAAAATTAAACCTAGAATCAAGCGCGCTCAACGTGCCCGACTCAAATATTTCTGACTCAAAATACGATAAATAACTACGATTAAACCCGGCGGCAGTCAACGCCCACTCTCACCCAGGTGACGGCTAAGCAGCCCTGTCCTCAGCGGCGACCATCGCTGCCGGTCGCCAGGGGGCGATAGTCGACCGCCCCGGTCGCTGCCGATGAGGAGACATTGGGTGCAGCTTCGTCATCTCGAGCGCGACCCGCTGGCTGGTCTCTGCGCGTGCGCTCGTGGGCCTGCTCAGCGGCGCGGGAAGGCTGGCGTTCCGAGACGGTCCTGTCTTCGCGAACGTTTTCACGCACATTGCGCTCATGGGCAAGGCTTGCCGTTACCAGATCAGACAGCTCGGTGACGCTGAGCGCCACTCGTTCTACGCCCGACTGGCCCCAGTTGACCAGCAGTGCCGGGGCCTCGCGGGACTGATCGATGCCCACGATACGCCCCAGGCGCCCGCTGTCCGGATCACGCAGCTGTGACCCCAAGAGGCAATGTGTGTCTGCTACTGCCTTGTCCATGATGGCTGGCTTCCTGAAGCTGAGGAAGATGATTGACCTTGATAAGTGAGAGCTTAGCAGCTAAGCCGCCAGTGCGAGACCCCATTAGCGCCAAGTCATGAAGAAAGGCAACAAAAAAGGGTGCCTATCGGCACCCTCTGCTGCAAGTAGGACATCCCGCCGGCCTGCGAACACGAGCGGAGCCGTGAGATCGCCGGAACCGCAGGATGACGCGATGTCCGTACCCTTTACCGCCTCAGGAGGCGGCGTGCATGGCCAGCGCTGTGTCCAGCATGCGATTGGAGAAGCCCCACTCGTTGTCATACCAGGCCATCACCTTGACCAGGCGACCGTTGACCCGCGTGTGGTTGGCATCGAAGGTGGAGGAATTGGGATCATGATTGAAGTCAATCGACACCAGCGGCTGGGCGTTGACGGCCAGCACCTTGGAGCCTTCCGCCGCCTTGGCGACGATCTCGTTGATCTCTTCCTTGGTGGTGTCGCGACTGGCGTTGAACACCAGATCGACCAGCGACACGTTGATCACCGGCACGCGCACCGCCAGGCCGTCGAACTTGCCTTCGAGCTCCGGCAGCACCAGTCCCACCGCCGCAGCGGCACCGGTCTTGGTCGGGATCATCGACTGGGTCGCGCTGCGCGCCCGGTACGGGTCCTTGTGGTAGACGTCAGACAGATTCTGGTCGTTGGTATAGGCATGAACGGTGGTCATCAGGCCGTTCTCGATGCCTACAGCATCGTTCAGGGCCTTGGCCACCGGCGCCAGACAGTTGGTAGTGCAGGAGGCATTGGACACGACCTTGTGTTCGGCAGTCAGCACGTCGTCGTTGACGCCAAACACCACGGTGGCGTCGGCATCCGGGCTCGGCGCGGAAATCAGCACGCGACCGGCACCGGCCTCAAGGTGTTTGCCGGCATCGGCCTTCTTGACGAAAAGACCGGTGCACTCCATGACCAGATCGACGTTCAGGGATTTCCACGGCAGCTGTGCCGGATCTCGCTGAGCGTAGATGCTGATGCGCTGACCATCGATGCTGATGCTCTCGTCATCGTGCTCGACCCGATGCGGGAAATGCCCATGCACGCTATCGTGCTTGAGCAGGTGAGCATTGAGCGACGGATCGCCCAGGTCATTGATGGCAACGACCTCGATCCGGTCGCTGTAACCGTTTTCGTAGAGTGCTCGCAGCACATTGCGGCCGATGCGGCCGAAACCATTGATAGCTACTCGTAACGTCATGACGGCATCCTCACGCTGATTCTGCTGGCGTCTGCTTGAATCGAGGGTCATATGCAGGAACATTGCCCGAAGCATACGAGAGACGGTCGAAATACCGCCGCGACCCCCAGTGAAATAATCTTACATTTGCGCCCCAATTTGGCCCAAAGCATGACGACATTCAAGGCAATTTTTTGCTAAATTTACAAACATTGCCACCCACCACCCCTCAGCGAGGCTGCCCATGGCTACACAAGATACCCCTCTGAACGACGTCGTCCGCCAGGTCACCGAACGCATTCGCGAACGCTCCCAGGAGCGGCGGGCTCTCTATGA
Source organism: Onishia taeanensis (assembly GCF_003268885.1). Classification (GTDB taxonomy): domain Bacteria; phylum Pseudomonadota; class Gammaproteobacteria; order Pseudomonadales; family Halomonadaceae; genus Onishia; species Onishia taeanensis_A. The sequence continues at coordinate 389,032 of NZ_QLSX01000003.1, read as the reverse complement.
ACGCCGCATGGCCGACCAGCATGGCCGCGGTGTGCATCGCGGCGAGCTGTCCTGCGGCAACCTGGCTCACGGCTTCGCCGCGTGCGGCGATACCGACAAGGGTCGGCTCAAGATGATGAACAGTGCCAACCTCGGCATCATTTCGTCATATAACGACATGCTGTCGGCGCACCAGCCGCTGGAATCCTTCCCGGAAACCATCAAGGATGCCGCCCGCGCCATGGGCTCGACCGCCCAGTTCGCCGGCGGCGTACCGGCCATGTGCGACGGCGTCACACAGGGCCAGCCTGGCATGGAGCTGTCGCTTTACTCCCGCGAGGTGATCGCAATGGCCGCCGCCGTGGGGCTATCGCACAACATGTTCGACGGTGCGATCTTCCTCGGTGTATGTGACAAGATCGTGCCAGGACTGTTCATCAGCGCCGCGCGCTTCGGCCACCTGCCGTCGACCTTCGTGCCGGCCGGCCCTATGACCAGTGGCCTCCCCAACAAGGAAAAGGCCCGTATCCGCCAGCTGTTCGCCGAAGGCAAAGTCGGCCGCGAAGATCTCCTGCAGGCCGAGTCCGATTCTTACCATGGCCCGGGCACCTGCACCTTCTATGGCACTGCCAACTCCAACCAGTTGATGATGGAGATCATGGGTCTGCACCTGCCCGGCGCTTCATTCATCAACCCGGGCACCCCGCTGCGCGAGGCACTGACCCGCTACGCGGCCGAACAGACGATCCGCAACACAGAGGCCGGCGGCGACTATCGTCCCTTCTACAAGCAAGTCGATGAGAAGGCGATTGTCAACGCCATGGTCGGCCTGCTGGCCTCCGGCGGCTCGACCAACCACACCCTGCATCTGGTGGCCATGGCCGCCGCGGCGGGGCTGACCATCACCTGGGACGACTTCACTGCCCTTTCCGCCGTGGTGCCGAGCATGACGCGCATCTACCCCAACGGTCAGGCCGACATCAACCATTTCCAGGCCGCCGGCGGCATGAGCCTGCTGATTCGCGAACTGCTCGGCGCCGGGCTGATCCACCAGGATATCGCTACCGTCTTCGGCACCGACATGAGCGCCTACACCCAGGAGCCCTTCCTCGAGGACGGCAAGCTGGTCTGGCACGAGGGCCCCACCGAGAGCCTCGACCGCGATGTGCTGCGTCCGGTATCTGAGGCCTTCGCCCCGACCGGCGGCCTGACCGTACTTGACGGCAATCTGGGCCGCGGGGTGATCAAGGTCTCTGCCGTGGAAGCCGAGCACCGGCTGGTGGAAGCGCCGGTGCGGATCTTCGATGATCAGAATCAGCTCAAGGCCGCCTTCGAAGCCGGCGAGCTCGACCGAGACGTGGTGGTCGTGGTGCGCTTCCAGGGGCCAAAGGCCAACGGCATGCCGGAACTGCACAAGCTCACGCCTTTCCTCGGCGTGCTGCAGGATCGTGGTTTCAAGGTCGCCCTGGTCACCGACGGGCGCATGTCAGGCGCCTCGGGCAAGGTGCCGGCGGCCATCCACATGACTCCGGAAGCCATCGACGGCGGCCCACTGGCCAAGCTCAAGGAAGGCGACGTGGTGCGCCTTGACGCCAACCGCGGCGAGCTCAGCGTACTCGTCAAGGCCGATGAGTGGGCCAAGCGCTCCCTGGCTGACGCCAACCTGGAGCACTACCACTCTGGGCTTGGCCGCGAGCTCTTTGCCGGCTTCCGCCATCTGGCCATGGGCGCCGAAGAAGGTGCCGGCGTGTTCGGCGGCTTCGAAGCCGACGACCTGGCGCGCCAGCAACAGCAGATTCAGGAAGAGGACGCCTAGTGACCCGCCCCGCTCTGATGGGTGCCGCCGCCGAAAGCGGCGGCGCCCTTTTTCGAACGCCGGAGGCAGATACATGACCCGCCCTGCCCTGATTGGTGATATTGGTGGCACCAACGCACGCTTTGCGCTGGTGACGCCGGGGAGTTTCGCGCCCCACGACATCCTGAGCCTGCCCTGCGCCGACTATCCGAGCCTGGTGGACGCCGTCGATGATTATCTGGTGCGGGTCGGCCATGGTGGCGAGCGCGCCCCGCGGGAAGCCTGCCTGGCCTTCGCCTGCCCGGTACACGACGACTGGGTCAAGATGACCAACAATGCCTGGGCCTTCTCGAAAGCCGAGGTACAGCAGTCGCTCAACCTCAAGCTATTCAAAGTCATCAACGACTTCACCGCCCAGGCGCTGGGCGTGCCTCATGTCGCCACCGAGGATCTCGTCCCGGTGGGCGGCGGCTCGGCCCAGGCACACAGCATCCGCCTGGTGATCGGCCCCGGCACCGGCCTCGGCGTAGCCGGGGTCTTCCCCGGTCAGCACGCCTGGATTCCGCTGCCTACCGAGGGGGGACATGTGACCTTCGCGCCCACCGACGAGCGAGAACAGAACCTGCTGCGCTATTTCCATTCACGCTATGGCCGCGTTTCGGTGGAGCGCATCCTCTGCGGGCAGGGGCTTCTGGACCTTTACTGCGCCCATGCCTCCCTGAAGGGCGTCAACCCGCACTATCAGAGCCCCGCCGAGGTCACGGCCGGTGCCGCCGAAAGCGATGCCATCGCGGTGGACACCGTGCAGCGCTTCCTCAAGATCCTCGGAGACGTGTGCGGCGATGCGGCCCTGACCATCGGTGCCCGTGGCGGTGTCTACCTGTGCGGTGGCATCCTGCCACGGCTGATTGACTGGCTGCCGGATAGCCGCTTTCGTGCTGCCTTTGCCGACAAGGGCCGGATGAGCGCTTACAATGCCGACATCCCGAGCTGGGTGGTGACCGCACCCTGGACGGGGCTGCTGGGCGCCGCCGAGGCATTGCACAACGAGGAGGTCGAATGATTCCAAGGTCCCTGCGCGAACTGCTGGATTCCACTCATGGACAGCGCCAAGCCGAATGGCAGGGGCGCACCCTGTGGCTGGCCCGTGAGCCCTGGGGGGAGCTTGTGGTATCGCTGCAAGGCGCCCAGGTGCTGCACTTCTTAACCGCGCCCGATGCCGCGCGAAAAGCACCCGCCACTCAGACGCCCGAAACCGGGCGAGCCGCAGGCGCTTCACCCGCGCCCAATGCCGCACGAAAAGCGCCCGCCACTCAGACGCCCGATGCTGCGCTAGAAGCAGCGGAATCTCCGGCGGCGGACGCCGATGAAAGCGGCCTTGTGCCCGGTGGCTGGCTTTGGGTCACCCCTACGCCACAGCAGCGGCCGGGCGCGATTCGCGGGGGTATCCCGCTATGCTGGCCCTGGTTCGCCGACGAGCATACCGCCGATGAGTCGCCGGACCGTTCCGGCCCCATGCATGGCCCGGCACGCCTGACGGACTGGCACCTGGACGCCGTGGACGAGCATGAGGAAGGCGTCGAGCTGCACCTCTCGCCTACTCAGCGCCTGCACTCTCAGCTGCTGGTGCGAGCGGTGATCCAGGCCAATGCCCAGCGCCTGCACGTGGAGCTGATCAGCGAGCATGTCGGTGAAACGCCGGTCAAGCTGACCGCCGCCCTGCACAGCTACCTGGCCGTGGCCAACGTACAGGGCTGCCGCCTTACTGGCCTTGCGGGTGCTCGCTATCTCGACAAACGCGCCGGCTTCGCCGAACGTGAGCAGCAGGGCGAGCTTGGCATCCGTGGTCCTCTGGATCGCATCTATCATTCCAACCGGCCACTGGTATTGGATGACGGCGAGCGCCAGCTCACTATCGCCAAGCAGGGCAGCGACTCGACGGTGGTCTGGCATCCGGGCGATGACCTGCCGGCCGACACCTCAGCGCAGGCCGGTCGCCACTTCCTGTGCGTCGAGTCAGCCTTCACGCGCCTCGATCCGGTCTGGCTGGTTCCCGGTGCCCAGCACCTGCTGGGCACTACCCTGTCACGTGCGGAGAGCGATTGATGAGCACCGAGCTTTTTCGCGATGCCCCCTTCCTGCTGGGCATGATGCGGTTGCATGAAGACGAGGCGTTGCACCAGCCGAACGCCATGGCCGACTGGATCGAGGCGCGCCTCGACCAGGGCCTCAACTGGTTCGACCATGCCGACATCTACGGCGACCGTCAGGGCGAAACCCTGTTCGGGCAGGCGCTGCGCGCCCGCCCGGAGCTCGCCAAGCGAGTCAAGATCGTCACCAAGGCAAGCATCGTCACCCCCGGGCGCGATCTCTCGCCGATGGGCGTCAAGCACTACGACAGCTCGCCTGAGTACATCACCCAGGCCATCGACGACGCCCTGGATCGTCTCGGCGTCGAGCGCCTCGAGCACTTCCTGCTCCACCGCCCCGACCCGCTGATGAATGCCGAGGACACCGCCCGCGCACTGGACGCCGCCATTGACGCCGGCAAGATCGGCGCCGCTGGGGTCTCGAACTTCCTGCCCGAACAGTGGCGTCGACTGCAGCACGCCATGCAGCACAAGCTGGTCGGCCACCAGCTGCAGCTGTCGCTGGCCTACCCTGACCCGCTGTTCGACGGACGCTATGACGCTCTGATCGCCGATAACCTGCAGCCCATGGCATGGTCGCCGCTGGGCGGAGGCATCGTCTTCGAGGACGTTCTCGGCGAATCGCTCTCAAGGATCGCGGAGGACCTCGAGACCAGTTCCGCCGGCCTCGCCCTCGCCTGGCTCAGGGCCCTGCCCCAGCGCCCGGTGCCGGTGATTGGCACCCTGAGGCCCAGCCGCATCGATGAATTGCTGACCGGCGCCAACCTGAACCTGGAGCGCCCCACCTGGTTTGCCCTGCTCGAGGAGGCTCGCAGCCACCGCGTCGCCTGAGCGGTCTGGGTGCCGATACGAGCGCTGACAGAGAAACATCCGCCACGGGTGACTCGATTCATCCAATCGACGACCATGATAACAAGCAACCACCACAACAATGACGCCACCCACGATCCCGGAGGACGGCATGTTCCAACTGACCCGCAGCGTCACCTGGCAGGCCCTCGAGCGCCTGCACCAGCAGACCGCCAATGATCGCATCAGCGACTACTTCACGGCTGACCCCGAGCGCTTCGAGAAGATGAGCCTGCGCGTCGGTGGACTCTTCCTCGACTACTCCAAGCATCAGGTGTCCGACGAGGTGCTCAAGACGCTGATCGAGCTTGCCGACCATTCCGCCCTAGTGCAGCGCCGCGCGCAGATGTTCTCCGGCGACATCATCAATGTCACCGAAGACCGCCCGGTGCTGCACACTGCCCTGCGCAACCTGAGCGACGAGCCGGTCTACGTGGATGGCAAGAACGTGATGCCGGAGATTCACCAGACCCGCGAGCAGATCAAGCGTTTTTCGGAAGAGGTGCGCAGCGGCGAGTGGAAAGGCTACAGCGGCGAGCGCATCAAGGACGTGGTCAACATCGGCATCGGCGGCTCGGATCTCGGCCCCAACATGGCCTGTCGGGCGCTGCTCAAGCATCGTCATCCCGAGCTCAACTTCCACTTCGTTTCCAACGTCGATGGCACCCATATCCAGAAGGTGTTGAAGCGCCTCGACCCGGCGACCACGCTGTTCATCGTCTCGACCAAGACGTTCTCGACGCAGGAGACGCTGCTCAACGCCAAGACCGCCAGGCGCTGGTTCCTGGATGGTGCCGGCGAAGACGCCGACGTGGGCGCTCACTTCATCGCTGCCTCGACCAATCGCAAGGCAGCGATGGAGTTTGGCATTCGCGAAGAAAACGTCTTCGAGTTCTGGGCCTGGGTCGGCGGGCGTTATTCGATGTGGTCATCGATCGGCCTGCCCATCGCGCTGTCCATCGGATTCGAGGGCTTCATCGAGCTGCTCGAGGGCGCCCAAGAGATGGACAGGCACTTCATCGAGGCCCCCTTCGCCGAGAACATGCCGGTGCTGATGGCACTGATCGGCATCTGGTACATCAACTTCCACGGTGCCGAGACGCAGGCCATCGTGCCCTATGATCAGGCCCTGCATCAGTTGCCCGCCTTCCTGCAGCAGCTCGACATGGAGTCCAACGGCAAATCCGTGGATATCTTCGGCCAGCCGGTCAACTACAAGACCGGACCGATCGTCTGGGGCGAGACCGGTTCCAACGGCCAGCACGCTTTCTTCCAATTGCTGCACCAAGGCACACGCTTTGTACCGATCGACTTCATCGGCTCGCTGAAGCCCGAGTCCGGCTTCGAAGACCACCACTTCGCGCTGCTGACCAACATGCTCGCCCAGGCCAATGCCTTCATGGAAGGCAGCCAGGACAGCAGCCAGCTCGACCCCTACAGCTGCCCGGGTAACCGTCCGTCGAGCACCCTATTGCTGGATGAACTGACGCCGAAGAACCTGGGCGCACTGATCGCGCTCTACGAACACAAGGTGTTCGTGCAGGGCGTGATCTGGAACATCAATTCCTTCGATCAGTGGGGCGTTCAGCTCGGCAAGCGCATCGCCGGCGAGATCAGCGAGCGCATCGACGAGAACAGCCAGGACTTCGATGCCTCGACCCAGGGGCTGCTGGCCCTGGTACGCGGCCACTTCGGCGAGCGCCAGAGCGGTACCGCCGCAAAGGCCAAGGCTGCTGAAGGCACCAAGAAGAATACCGCCAAGGCCAAAGCCACCCAGTCACCGGCCAAGCAGGATACTTCCTCATGACACCCATCATTGCCTTCGGCGAGGCCCTCGTCGACATGCTCTCCAGCCGCCTGGGCGACGATGCCCAGGGCCCCGAGACCTTCACCCCCTACGCCGGCGGAGCGCCGGCCAATGTCGCCGTGGCCTGCGCCCGTCTGGGTGTGCCCAGCCGCTTTCTCGGCATGCTCGGCGATGACCACTTCGGCGACTTCCTGGCCGCAGAGCTCGAGTCTCATGGGGTCGATACCTCGGGCGTGGTGCGCACCCGCGAAGCGCGCACGGCGCTGGCCTTCGTGTCTCGTGATGCGGCGGGCGAGCGCACCTTCGACTTCTACCGGCCACCGGCGGCGGACCTGCTGTACCGCCTCGAGCACCTGCCGCCCGGGGTCTTCGAGACTCCGGCAATCCTGCACCTGTGCAGCAACAGCCTGACCGAAGACGGCATCGCCGAGACTACCCTGAGTCTCGCCGACATGGCGGCCAAGAGCGGCAGCTTGGTCAGCGTCGATGCCAACCTGCGACACAACCTCTGGTCGACCGGTCAGGCCGAGATCGGCCCGGTGACGCAGCTGATCGAGCGTGCCGCCCTGCTCAAGCTGGCCCGCGAGGAACTCGATTTCCTGCGCGGGGACCACCCCGCCGAGGACTGGCTGGCCGAGCGCCTGACCGCCGGCGTACGCCTGATCCTGATCACCGATGGTCCTGGCGCGGTCGAAGTGCGCACCGTGAATGGCTGTTTCACGGTCACCCCGCCTCGCGTCACCGCGGTAGACACTACCGCCGGCGGCGATGCCTTCATCGGGGGTCTGCTGGCCACTCTTGCCAACCAGGACCTGTCTGCCCAACAAGCCGGCAACGACTGGTGGCACGACGAGGCCCTGCTGCGTCGTGCCGTGGACGTCGCCTGCCGCTGCGGTGCCCATGCGGTCACTCGCCCCGGCGCCTATGCGGCCCTGCCCACCGCCCACGAGCTGGCAGCCTTCTAGCGCGTAGGGATAAAGCCGGGCGATATTCAGCCGATACTCCATGATACGTTGACCGCCTGCCCAACAGACGCTTGGCGCAGGCCAGCGATCACGGAGAGACAATGACGCACCCCGATTCCCCCGATAGCGACGCACGGCGCCTGACGGAGCTTGAAGAAATCGCGCGACGCTATGAGGCGCTGGTCGAGGAAGCACCAACGGGCATCGTGCGCATCGATCGCCAGGGGATCATCCAGGAGGTCAATCCCTTCGCACTGTCGCTGCTTGGCTATGCTCACGAGGCCATCATCGGCAAGAACGTGGCCTGCCTGATGGCCTCGTCGACTGGCCATCAACACGACGATTTCCTCGCTCGCTACCTCGCCGGCGGGGCGCCGAGAATCGTCGGCATCGGCCGCGAGGTCGAGGCCCAGCATCGTGACGGCCATGCCATTCCGGTGCACCTGGCGGTCAACGTGCTGCACGACGAGCAAGGCGAGATCAGCGAGTTCCTCGGCATACTCACCGACCTGACAGAGATCCACTCGGTTCGCCAGGATATCGTGCGCGAGCGCGCACTGCTTCGCGCCATTCTCGATGGCAGCAAGGATCCCATCTATGCTCGCAGCACGCGCGGGCGCTACCTGACCGCCAATAGCGCCTGCTTCGCCCATTTGGGGCTCTATGCGCCTCCCAAGGATCCTCAAGACATCGAGGCTCATCTCCCCACACCAATCGCCGAGCGCCTGGCTGCCGCCGAGCAGTCAGTCATGCGCCAGGGCGAACCCGAGCGCTTCATCCTGCCACCGCTCAACGACACCGTGTTTGATGTAACCGTATCGCCACTGCGCGATGCAAAGGGCACCATTCGCGGCACCGTCGGCGTCGCCCACGACATCACCTCCGCTCAGCGGCAGGCAGCGCTGCTCAAGGTGCTTCATCAGGGCATCACCGACTACCAGGCGCTAATGTCGGGGGAGCGACTCTGGGAGTTCCTGATGGATGGCCTAAGAGAACTCACCGGCAGCGACTATGCGCTGATCGGCGAAGTCATCAAGGTCGACAAGCATCCGGCGCTGAAGATCCACGCCATCACCGATCTGAGCTGGAGCGAGGAATCCAAGGCCTTGATGTTGCGTCTGCGCAGTGGCGACATGACGCTGGATAATCCCAACAGCCTGCTTGGCCGGGTGTTCGCCCACGGCGAAACGGTGATGACCAATGACCTGGCCTCGCACCCTCATCGCGGCGGCTTTCCTTCCGGTCATCCCGCCATCCACAACTATCTCGGCGTGCCGATTCACGACGGCGACCAGGTGATCGGCATGTATGCCATCGCCAACAGCCCCCAGCGCTTCGATGAGGCCTTGCTCGACTGGCTCGAGCCCTTTACGGCGACCTGTGCGCTGTTGATCAACTTCTATCGCCAGCAAGCACAGCGCGAGAACATCATCGCCGAACTGGCAACCGCCCGGGACCAGGCTGAAAAGGCCAACTTGGCCAAGAGCGACTTTCTGTCTTCGATGAGTCACGAACTGCGCACCCCGCTCAACGCGATTCTCGGCTTCGCCCAGCTGCTTGCCAATAGCCGCAAAGCGCCGCTCAACGAACGCCAGCAGCGTCAGGTCCACCAGATCGAAAAGAGCGGCCATCATCTGCTCGGCTTGATCAATGAAGTACTGGATCTCGCCAAGATCGAAGCAGGACACCTGCAGCTATCCCTGGAACCCCTGTCGCTGGGCAGCCTTATCGTGGATGCCAGAGACACCCTGGCAGGCATCGCCGAGAATGCCGGGATCAAACTGATGGCCAGGTCACCCGAGCCGGATATTGCCGTGATTGCCGACTATACCCGCACCAAGCAGGTGTTGTTGAACCTGATGTCCAACGCCATCAAGTACAACCGTGAAGCCGGGCACGTGAAGCTGTACGTCACGCTAATCGACTCTCGCGTGCGCGTCACCGTCAGTGACACCGGCCATGGAATTCCTACCGAGCATCAGGCAGAGCTGTTCGAGCCCTTTCAACGACTTACCGCCGAACACAGTGCTATCGAGGGCACCGGAATTGGCCTGGCCATCACCCGCGAGCTGGTTGTGCACATGCAGGGCTCCATCGGCGTCGACAGCACCCCCGGCGAAGGCAGCGACTTCTGGTTCGAACTGCCGCTGGCCGTTAATGGCGCAGCCAAGGAACATGACGCCTCGCCGGATGCAAATGAGACGAACACCCGCCTGACGGGTCATCGACTGCTCTACATCGAAGACAACCCCGCCAATCAGCGTCTCATGGAGGACATCATCGAGGATCTCGAAGGTTTCAGCCTGCAGGTGGTGCCCAGTGCTGAAGTCGGCCTCGAGCTGATCCGCCACTGCCCTCCGGATCTGGTGCTAATGGACCTGCACCTACCGGGCATGGACGGCTATCAGGCATTGGCCGTGCTGCGCCAATCCACCGAGCATGCCGATCTGCCGGTGATCGCCCTGTCGGCCAATGCCATGGCCTGCGACCAGCAACCCGGCCAAAAGGCCGGTTTCGATGCCTATCTCACCAAGCCGCTAGATCTAGGCACATTTAGCGAGACGCTGGCTCGCCTGCTGTCCTGATGCTCGATACCTGATGCTCACATGATGCCCGCGATTCAAGGAGCCCTACGTTGACGGATGACACCGCCCTGACCCATAAGCGCCTGCTGGTGGTTGACGATAATCCGGCAAACGTCGAGCTGCTGCTCGATCTGCTCGACGATCACGGCTTCGAAAACGTCACCAGCACCAGCGACAGCAGTCGCGTGGTGTCGCTCTGCGAGGCCGATTGCCCGGATCTTATCCTCCTCGACATCCGCATGCCGGGCCTTGACGGCCATGGCGTCATGAGTGCTCTCACGGAACGCTTCGACTCCCAGGCGCCACCGGTGATCGTGCTCACCGCCCAGCACGATCATGAGACCCGGCAAACAGCCCTGTCTCTAGGCGCGCGTGACTTCCTGACCAAGCCCTTTCGCCACGATGAGGTCTTGCAGCGCATCAATAATGTCCTTTCGGTGCAACACCGCTTCGAGGTCCGAGATCAGCAGGCGGAAGCCCTCGAACACCTGGTGTCATTGCGCACCCAGGCGCTCGAACGCCAAACGCGCACCGATCCGACGACCGATCTGCCCAACCGCCATGGATTGAGTGAGGTGCTAGAACAGCGCGCAACGCTTAGCGACCCCACCGGCATCCTCTTCATCGCCCTGGACGAGCTGGATGACATCGTGCGCCTGCATGGCTACAGCGCCATCGAAGGGCTGCTCAAACAGCTCGGCCAGCGACTCGCGGCCAAGCTGCCGCCCTCGCATGTCGTCGGTCCCTGGGGAGGCACTGAGTGGCTGGTGATCTGCCCCGATCCCGTGGATACCGCAACCCTCGTTGAGCTGGCCAACTGTCTGTGTCGCCTGATTCATCAGGACCACCCCGTGGGCGACCTGCTGCTGTCCATCAAGGCGCGAGTCGGCATCTGCCAGGCCAGCCGCTTCGAACCCGAGCGTCTGATCCACCAGGCCGCACTGGCCCTTCCTCATGGTTACTCGCCGATGGTGCAGTACTATTCCGAGACCCTTGAGCAGCAACAGCGCCGTCGCCTAAGGCTGCAACAGGCTCTGCGCGGTGCAGGAGAACGGGGCGAGCTCGAGCTGGCCTTCCAGCCCAAGGTCGATCTTGCCAGCGGACGAGCAGTCGGTGCCGAGGCGCTGCTGCGCTGGCATCATCCCGACTTCGGAACGGTCTCGCCGGCCGACTTCATCCCTCTGGCCGAAGCCAGCGGCGATATCCTCGCCATCGGCGACTGGGTCATCGATGCGGCGCTCGATCAGCTCAAGGCGTGGCGCCAGGAAGCCTGGATCAATGAGGACTTCCACCTGGCCATCAACGTGGCGGCCCGCCAACTGTCGCGACAGGATTTCGCCGAGCGGCTGCTGGAACGTCTGCGCTGGTACGACCTGCCCGGCTCCAGCCTGGGACTCGAAGTCACCGAATCGGGGCTGATGGTGGATGTCGGCCTGGCCCGCGAGCAGCTCACCATCCTCGCTCGCGCCGGCACTCGTATCGCCATCGATGACTTCGGCACCGGCTACTCGTCGCTTGCCTACTTGAAGACCCTGCCGGTCAGCACCCTGAAGATTGATCGCGCCTTCGTCAGTCCTCTTCCGGATAGCGAAGAGGACCGCAATCTGGCCGCCACCGTCATCGCCATGGCGCACAGCTTCTGTTGCGACGTGGTCGCCGAAGGCATCGAGCAAGCCTCCCAGGCGACCCTGCTCCGCGAGCTGGGCTTTGAGACCGCTCAGGGCTACTACTATTCCCGCCCGCTGCCGCCTGAGGCCTTCGCCGACTGGCATCGCCAGCAGCAAGCGGCGATGGCCTAGCGCCTGCCCAGATAGCCTTACGGCAGGGAGTACCGCCGGTAGCGATAGCGATGGGAAGCGACTCGGCAGGTAAAAAAAGACCCGCCAGCGGCGGGTCGAACAACAGCAGAGCTGTCGAGAGAGAAACGTTTAGCGATGAAGCACTCTGCCGGCGGCCGGTTCAGTGGTGGAAACGCTCGGCGGCCTGGCGTGCCAGCTCGCGGATGCCGTCCCAGTCCTCGGCCTCGACCAGCGCCTGGGGCGTCAGCCAGGAGCCGCCCACACACATCACGTTAGGCAGCTTGAGGTAGTCTTCGGCATTGTCGACGGTGATGCCGCCGGTCGGGCAGAAGCGCGCCTCGGGAATCGGGCCGCCGAAGGACTTGATGGCCTTGGCACCGCCACTGGATTCCGCCGGGAAGAACTTGAAGCGACGATAGCCATACTGCCAGCCGGTCATCAGCTCGGAGATGGTGGAGATACCGGGCAGCATGGGCACCGGGCTCTCGACCCCATAGCGGTACAGGGCCTCGGTCGCCCCGGGTGTCACCACAAAATCGGCCCCGACCTGTTCGGCCTGACGGTACTGAGCCGGCGTCAGCACGGTGCCAACGCCAATGCTAGCGCCGGGCAAGGCTTCCCGCATGCGACGGATGGCCTCAAGCGCACAGTCGGTACGCAGGGTGATCTCCAGCACCGGCAGGCCACCCTCGACCAGAGCACGCGCCAGAGGGACGGCATCCTCGATGCGTTCGATGGTGATCACCGGGATCACCTCGGCCTTGAGACAGATGCTGTCGAGTTCGGTCGTGCGGGTGGAAGGCAGCTGCTTGTCAATGGTCATGATGGTCTCCAAAAAATCAAGGAAGCGCTGAATCAATCGTCGAGCGGTTCAAGCACAAGGCGCACGGAGCACAGGAACCGGAGCATATGCGGTATATGTGAGGATTCCGAGCACCGCGCAACGCAGTGATTGAAACGCGCAGGCATTCATCCAGTGTTTCCTAGGGCGCCCAGTAGATCGCCAGCGGACAGGCAAGGAAGGCGCGAATCGGCAGCGCTTGCACGTCATCGCCGCTCAGGGCTGCGGCCAGCTTGGAACGCTTGCCCTCGCCGTTGAGATGTAGCACATGGCGCTTGGCCTGATGCAGCCGATCGGCGCTCAGAGTGATCCGCGCCTGGGGCTGGCTGGGAGTGCGCACCGCAACGACCGTCGCTTCGGTGCTCAGCGCCAGCGGCAGTTCCTGGCTATCCGGGAACAGCGAGGCCGTGTGGCCATCGTCGCCCATGCCGAGAATGACCATGCTCGCCGGCCAGCTAAGCCCCGCCAGACGCTCGCCGACGACCGCCGCGCCCTGCTCAGGGTTGGCATCGTCGGTGGTCAGAGGCACGAAATTGGCGGCAGCCGCTTCTGCCGTCAGCAGGTGCTCACGCACCAGCCGGGCATTGCTGTCGGAGGCCGACTCGGCGACCCAGCGCTCGTCGGCCAGGGTCACATCGATACGCGACCACGGCAGCGACTTGGCGGCCAGCGCATGGAAGAACGGCACCGGGGTGGAACCGCCGGAGACCACCAGCAAGGCCCTGTCCTGATGGGCGAGATCGGCGCGCAGCGCTTCGGCCACGGCCTCAGCCAACTGCTGGGCCAAATGTTCGCGACTGGTGCTCATGTTGCATCCTCGTGCAGTTAACATGGCGCCCCGCTCGCGGGGCACCGGGTCAATAGTCTTCGTACCAGCTACGGCCGTCCTGGGTGATCATGGCGATCGAGGCCACCGGCCCCCAGGAGCCCGCCGGGTAGCGGCGGGGCGGCGTGCCACGATCGTCCCAGCCGGCGATCAGTTGATCGCACCAGCGCCAGGCATATTCGATCTCGTCGCGACGCACGAACAGGTACTGCTGGCCCTTCATCACCTCGAGCAGCAGGCGCTCGTAGGCGTCGGGAATCCGCGTCTTGGGGAAGGCGCTGTTGAAATCCAGGTGCAGCGGGCCGGTGCGCAGGCGCATACCTTTGTCGAGCCCGGCATCCTTGGTCAGCACCTGCAGGGCAATGCCTTCTTCAGGCTGAAGGCGGATGACCAGTTTGTTGGCTGCCAAGCTGCGCTGGTCGGGGTCGAAGATATAGTGCGGCTGCTGGCGGAAATGAATGACGATCTGCGACAGCTTGTCTGGCAAGCGCTTGCCGGTGCGCAGATAGAACGGCACCCCTGCCCAGCGCCAGTTGGCCACTTCGGTCTTCATGGCCACGAAGGTCTCGGTATGGCTTTCGGTGTTGGCACCCTCTTCCTCGAGATAGCCAGGCACTGCCTGACCGGCGCTGGTGCCGGCGGTGTACTGACCGCGCACCACGTCCCTGTCCAGTGACTCATGGGTGAAGGGTTTCAGGGCCTTGAGCACCTTGACCTTCTCGTCACGGATAGCATCGGCGTCAAGATTCGAGGGCGGATCCATGGCCGTCAGGCAGAGCAGCTGCAGCAAGTGGTTCTGCACCATGTCGCGCAGCTGGCCTGCCTGGTCGAAGTAGCCCCAGCGCCCTTCGATACCCACTTCCTCGGCCACGGTGATTTCGACGTGGGAGATATGGTTCTGGTTCCACTGGGTGCCGAACAGCGGGTTGGCGAAACGCAGCGCGATCAGGTTCTGAACGGTTTCCTTGCCCAGGTAGTGATCGATGCGATAGATCCGCGATTCCGGGAACACTTCGCCGATGACGTCATTGATTTCCTGAGACGAGATCAGGTCATAGCCGATCGGCTTTTCGACCACCACCCGCGACTCGTCATCGAGGCTGCCGCTGGTGTCGAGGTTGCGGCAGATGTCGCCATAGATTTTCGCCGGCACCGACAGATAGACCACCATCGGCCGTGGCGACCCCTCTCGCCAGGCGCGCACGGCCTGATAATCGTCGGGCTTGGCGAAGTCGACCTTGGCGTAGTCGATACGCTCGAGGAAGCGAGCCAGACTCTCGGCGTCCTGCTCCTTGGGCTTGACCCGTTTCTTCAGGGCCTCGGCCACCTTGTCGCGAAAGTCGCTGACATCCAGCTCGTGACGCGCCAGACCGAGCACGCGGGTATCGGCGGGCATCAGCCCTTCGCGATCAAGCTGATAAAGCGCTGGAAACAGCTTTCGCAGGGCCAGATCGCCCAAAGCACCGAACAGGGCCAGGTCGACATCCAGGTGGCCAGTGTTCTGAGAACGGGTATCGCGGGTCATGCCTCGCTCCCTGAAATATGGTTAACTTACGCACAAAATACGTTATTCGCGCGACAAAAAGCAATATTTATAAGTAACTTTACCACTTACTCGGCATGGCAATGGCGATGATTTGGCGCACACCTGCCGCTCACGCTAGCATATCCTGCATAATGTAGTTAAATCACTACATGACGGGGACCGCGCCGCGGATCGCTCCGCCAGTGCGGCACAGCCTGCCCATCATGCCGCCTCGTCATGTTCGTCGCTACGGAGACTTTCCCTCAGCATGGCCAGTCACGATCTGATCGCCCGCATCCGCGCTCGCCTGGACGAGCTCAATCGCTCCGAGCGCAAGGTGGCCGACGTCATCCTGCAGGACCCGGCATCTGCCACCGGCATGAGCATCGCCACCCTGGCACAAGCGGCCTCGGTCAGCGAACCGACCGTCAACCGTTTCTGCCGTAACTTCGAGGCCAAGGGTTACCCGGATTTCAAGATCAAGCTGGCACAGAGTCTGGCCGGTGGTACACCCTACGTCAGTCGAAACGTCGAGCGCGACGACGATGCCGCCCACTACGGTGACAAGATCTTCGGCGCCACCATCGCCGCCCTCGACGAGGCCCGCCGCGAGCTGGATGCCAAGCGCGTCGAGCGAGCCGTCGATTACCTGATTCAGGCCAAGCAGATTCACTTCTTCGGCCTCGGGGCCTCGGGGCCGGTGGCCCAGGATGCCCAGCACAAGTTCTTTCGCTTCAACCTGCCGGTGATGGCCTACGAGGACGTGCTGATGCAGCGCATGGTCGCCGCCTCCTGCCATACCGGCGACGTGGTGGTGATCATCTCCTATACCGGACGTACCCGAGAGCTGGTCGAGATCGCCCGGCTGGCCCGTGACAACAGCGCCGTGGTGCTGGGTATCACCGCCCCTGACTCGCCGCTGGCCAGGGAATGCACCGAGACCCTTGAGGTCACGACGCCAGAAGATACCGATGTCTACATGCCGATGACCTCGCGCATGATCCACCTGGCACTGATCGACGTGCTGGCCACCGGCGTGACCCTGCGCCGCGGCGAGGATTTCCTCGACCACCTGAAGAAGATCAAGGAAAGCCTGCAGCCGACCCGCTTCCCGACCGATTCGGATGCATCCTGAGGGCTGCACGGAACGCCTGCAGTAGCCGAGGGCGGCTGTCGGTCACGTGCTGCGTTACACTGACGGCCCTCCCGCATACAGACGCAAGAGAACGCCCGATGAACTACGCCGCGCCCCGGAAGAGATCATGAACGCCAGAGTGCTCGCCCTGCTGCTGCCTCTGGTGCTTGCAAGCCTGCCGGCTCATGCCTTCGATCTCGATGAACTGGAGAAACGTCTGGCCACTCCCGAGCGGATGCAAGGCCACTTTCGCCAACTCCACTGGCTGGCCGAACGAGAAGTCCGCCTGCACAGCCAAGGCCGCTTCCTGTATCAGCGTGACCGACAGCTGATCTGGCTCTTCGAGTCGCCCAGTCGTCAGGTACTGAGCTTCACGCCGGGCCAGGTGGCTTATGGGCCAACTGCCGACGCAAACGACGTAGAAACCGACATCGAGGCACTGTTACCCGAGCGCGAGACCTTTCAGCGCCACATGGTCGATCTAATCGGCGGGCACTTTTCAGCGCTCGATGAGGACTACCGGCTCGACCTTTCCGGTGACAGCGACGCATGGCAAGTATCGCTTCACCCTAGGGCTTTGGGCCTGGAGCTGCCGCTGACAACCCTGACCCTTTCTGGCGGCGAGCGAATCGAGCGCCTGGACATGGCCATCACCAGCGGCGACACCCTCACCATTCGGCTGACTGATGCCAAGGAAGTGGTCAACGAAAGCCTGGTGCCCTGGCTGGTGAACTGGCTAACCGACGAGCCCCTGGCAACGGGGCAAACGCCCGCCTCGGAACCCCTGGAGGATACCGCGACCGGTTCGGCAATGGAGCAGGAGGACAAGGCGGGGAGCGAAGAAGACGCTCCCCGGAAGGGTGGGATGTCGCTCAGCCCTTGATGGCGCAGGTAACGGTGATCTCGACCTTGAGCTCATCGGCTGGCATCGGTGCGGTGATGCAGGTCCGCGCCGGGGCATGCCCTTCGGGCACCCAGGCGTCCCAGACCTCGTTCATGGCGGCAAAATCGTGGCCTTCCTTGAGATAAATGGTCGCCGAGAGCAGGTGCTCGCGGTTGGAACCAACTTCCTCGAGCAGCGCTTCGACACGCTCTAGCATGCTGCGGGTCTGCTCGGCGATATCGCCGTGACGTGCTTCGGGGCCGGCCACCTGACCACACAGATAGGCCACCCCACTATGAATCACCGCGCGGCTCATGCGCGTCTTGGTATCGTGTCGAACAATAGTCATCGGTACGTCTCCTGGCTGGAAATGGGGCAAAATGATAACCCATCATAAGGGGGGAAAGCCGATGATATGAGCAATCTCTTCGCCGCAGTCGGTACACGTCCATGCCACAGGATCTCCCGACAGGCGCCGGGCATCGATCTCCTCGCCACAGGCAATACACTCTCTCTGCTCTTCTTCCTCTCCCTTCTCGCCATGCTTATAATCCGCGCCAAGGGCGCAGCGACGCGCGTCAGAGACAGGGTACGACACTCTTTCTTGGTCTTGCCCTGGCCCTTGAGGGCACTCATGCGCGACAACCTCCTCACCGTGGGATGGTTCATGGACTCTCCCATCGGGGATGACGAATTTTTCGCGACGCCTGTAAGCATTCGCGACGCCGTTCGACTCATTAAGAGATATCGACGCATCGACACGATGCACGTCGGTATCGCAGCCCAGCCAACAACAGGAGAAACACCATGAAGCGTTCCACCATGATGGCCGCCGTCCTCACTACCGCCCTGGCACAGGCCAGCGCCATGGCCACCGCTCAGGCTGCGGATGGCGAGGCGATGGAGAAGTGTTATGGCGTCGCCCTGGCCGGCCAAAACGACTGTAAGGCGGGACCGGGCACCACTTGCGCCGGCACATCCACCGTGGATTATCAGGGCAATGCCTGGAAACTGGTTCCGGAAGGCACCTGCACCAGCATCGAGACGCCCCACGGCAACGGCAGTCTGACGGAGATCGATCGTCCCTGAGGCTTTCCCGGCCCGCCGGCCGGCGGGCCGCCCCGTCGAGGAGATCACCATGCCTCTTTCTCTTGCTCGCGGTGCCTTGGGCATCGGCCTCAAGCACCAGCATGCTGAGACGCTGCTCACGGCTAACCGGCCGGTAGACTTCCTGGAACTCCACGCCGAGAATTACATGGGACCCGGGGGGCCAGAGCGCGAACGGCTTCACGCCATCGCCGCACGCTACCCTCTCTCGGTACACGGCGTGGGAATGTCGCTGGGCGGTGCCGAACGCCCTGATGCCGCCCACCTGCGCCGGCTTGCTCGCCTAGTGGGGGAACTTACCCCGACACTGGTCTCCGAGCACCTGGCATGGAGCCGACTGGACAGCGACTACTACAACGACCTACTACCGGTCCCGCTCACCGAGGAGAGCCTGTCGCTGGTGGCACGCAACATCGACATCGTGCAGCAGGCCTTGGGCCGCCGCCTGTTGATTGAAAACCCCAGCCTCTACATCGGTCTGGACGCTAACACCATCGACGAGGCGGCGTTCCTCGCCGCGCTGGTGGAGCGCACCGATTGCGGACTGCTGCTCGACATCAACAACGCCTTTATAAGCGCCTTCAACCTCGGCCGCGACCTCGACGACTACCTGGCCGGCTTGCCGTTGGGGGCCATTGGCGAATTTCACCTGGCCGGCCACAGCCTCGACATGGCCGTGGACCCACCGCTACGAATCGATGATCACGGCGGGCCGGTATGCGAGGCCGTGTGGTCCCTCTACGCCCAGCTCGCCCGCCAGCAGCCGGATGTGCCTACCCTGATCGAGTGGGATACCCGTGTCCCCTCCCTGTCTCGCTGGCTAGAAGAGGTCGAGCGGGCCAGGGCCTATCGAGGCGAGACGACCTGCGCTGCCGTCGACGACTAGGCTGTGGCGGAGATTCGACGAGCAGAGGCTGGACAAGGCAACAATCAGTGGCAAAAGCGGCCTTTACAAGACGCACGTATACAAGCCGTAAACGACGGCTCTTCGCCTGATTGTTAACGCAGGATTGCCGATCGAAGGCACTTATCAGGCATAGCCTGGACGGCCAGGAGGCCCCCATGGAGACTCTCGCCGAGTGGCAAAGGCGCTTCATCACCGCCATGCGCCGGCCCGAGACCGAGACCGAGACGGACACCGACCTCGGCCGGGTCGACGGCCTCAATGTCTACCGCAACAACATCCGCCAGAGCCTGATCGAAGCCCTCGCCACGGCCTTTCCCCATACCCGAACCCTGCTCGGCGCGCGCTACTTTGCCGCCGCGGCCGGCGACTATGCGGGCGAACACCCCCCTACCGATCCGCGCCTGATGCACTATGGCCAGGGCTTCGCCGACTTTCTGGAGCGCCTGCCCCCAGTAACCGACTACCCCTATGTCGGCGATATCTGTCGCCTCGAACGGGCACGCCTGGACGTCAGCCATGCCCGCGAGGAGTCACCCGTCACAGCCGAGGAACTGGCCGGTCACCCAGACCCGGAGGGCCTGGTCCTCGCACCAAGGGCCGCGACCCGCCTGGTCGGTTGCCGCCATGACATCGAGCCCCTCTGGCATGCTCTCGAGCGAGGCGAGACCGCTACGCGGATCGGTGAGGGCGGGCCCGGCGACTGGTTGGTAGTGCGCCAGGGACACCAGATCAGACCGATCCATGCCACCCCGGCGATGCGCGGGCTCTATCGGGCCCTGACGGGCAAGACAAACCTCGGCGAGGCACTGACGGTAATTGCCGAGGCCCATGGCGAGGCCGGAGCCGCCGACGCCCTCGGCAGCTTGCTCGGCCAGGGAGCGCTAAGTCGAGTCACCTCGCGCCGGCCACTCACCACTACCGAGGAGAAGGCCCCATGAAGAAGCTGCTGTTTCCTCTGGAACTCTATTACCAACGCCTGACGCCAGGCCTGGACCGCTTGCCCTTCGACCCGGTGGCGCTTCTGCTGCGAGGCATTCTGGGCAGCGTCTTCTTCCTCTCGGCGCTGACCAAGGTGGAGGGGCTCTCGATCAGCGAGAGCACCTTCTTCCTGTTCGAGCACGAGTATGCCCTACCGCTAGTGCCGCCGGTGCTTGCGGCCTATCTGGCCACGCTCACCGAGTTCAGCCTGTCGCTGCTGCTTTGGACGGGACTGGCCACGCGACTGGCCGCCATGGGGCTGCTCGTCATGACGCTGGCGATCCAGACCTTCGTCTATCCCGATGCCTGGGTGACCCATGGGCTCTGGGCCGGCGGGCTACTGACCCTGCTGCTGCGCGGCCCCGGACGACTATCGCTGGACCAGCTGCTGTCCGTCTGGCTGCAACGCTCACGACTCACTCGCGGTGACGTCCCCCCCTCTGCCTAACAACCGGCGCCCCGGGCCTCAGGGCTGCCCAACACCGGCTGCGCCAGCAGCCAGCTGCCGACCAGCAACGCCAGCATGCCCACCAGCACCAGGGAGAAGGAGGCGCCCAGGTCAAGCGCCATTCCCAGTATCGCCGGAGCGATACCGGTGGAGAACACCATGGCTGCGCTGAGGGTCGCGCGGACCGCACCCAAGTGCTCGGCGCCCCACAGGCGCACCAGCAAGCTAGTGGCAATGGACTCCTGTGCCCCCATCGCCAGCCCTCCCCCCGTCATCAGGGCTAACACCGCCAGGTGACCGCCCAAGGTGATGGCCAGCAGCAGGGCCAGGGCGAAGGGCAGCAGATAGAGGCGCGCCAGGCGCACCGGGCCCAGCCGGTCGACCCAGTGACCGCCGAGCAGGGCCCCGGGCAGCTTGGCGAGCCCCATGCCGGTCAGGGCCAGGGAATAGATGGCCAGCGAACTGTCCATGGCCTCGGTGAGTTGCGCTTGGTAGATGAACAGCCCCGTCATGGTGACCGGCAGGACCATCAGCAACGGCAGGAGTCGCCAGAAGCGCGCCTCGCGGAAGGGACGCGGGCCATCATCGATCGCCTGCTGGTCTCGCCGCGAGCGCGGCGACGGCGGCCAGGGGGCACCTATCAGCATCAGCATCCACGCCAGGGCGATCACCGCGCCCAGGCTCCACCACAGCTCGCGCCAGCCGAACCACACCAGCAGAGCCGCCACCATGGGGGGCAGCAGCGTCTCGCCAAGCATCAGCCCCAGGCCGACAAGCCCCAAGGCCCGACCGCGCAGTGCGGTGAACTCGCGTCCCGCCAGCGTATTGCCCAGGTGGCTCATCATGCCCTGGCCGCACAGGCGCACCAGACCCAGCCCCAGCAGGCCGACCAGCCACCAGGGCGACAGCGTAAGCAGCAGGATGCCGGTGAGAAGTGCCGCCAGGATGGTCAGGGCGAAGCGACGTGGCGCCACCCAGTCGATACTGGGGCCGAAACGCAGCATAGCGAAGCCGCTGGCCAGGGTGACCAGGGAATAGGCAGTGCCGAATTCACCGGTGGACAGTCCCAGACGTTCGCTGATGGGAACCTGAAAGAGGCCAATGAAGAAGCTCTGCCCCAGGCTCGACGAGAACATGGCCAAAAAGGCGATGCCGAGCAGTCCCCGATGGTCCCTCAGAAGGGTGCGGTAGCTCATGCGGCCTCCGGTTAGCGACTCAGAACGTGAATGGCCCCGCCGGGGCGGGGCCAGATCCTGTCGGGGCCAAGCCACTAGCCTGACCACCACGCATCCTGAGCTCTGCGCCGATCTCGGCTGCAGAGCCCATCTGGAAATCCTTATCTCCAAGGGCTATCTATCAGCTTATCTCAAGAGCAGCACCGGCAGGCTGGCCCGGCGCAGCATGGTGGTAGTCGTGCTACCCACCAGCAGGTGGCGCACCCGCGAGTGGCCATAGGCGCCCATCACCAGCATGTCGATGTCATGCTCTTCGGCGTAGCCGCGCAGGCTCGCTTCCACCTCACCGGCGCGAATCTCGCCGTGGGCTTCGAAGCCAGCATCCGAGAGAGTCTTCAAGGCCCAGTCGAGCTGCGAGCGCACATCGGCCACCTCTGCTCCAACCATCACCACGTGACAGTCGATGCCCTTGAACAACGGGCTCTGGGCGATCATTTCAACGCCCTTGCGGGTGGTCTTGCTGCCATCGAAGGCAATCATCACGCGCTTGGGGGCACGAAACTCATCGGGCACCATCAGAATCGGGCGATGCAGGCTGCGCACCACCCGCTCGAGGTTGGACCCCAGGTGCTCGGGCGCCTGATGGGCGGCTTCGCCGCGCTTGCCAATCACCAGCAGGCGGATGTCGTTTTCGAGCTCGGTCAGGGTCTCGACCAGCTCGCCATTGCGCTGGCGTGAGGAAGGCTCCGTCACACCGTCTTCGACGGCGCGGGCCTTGGCGGCCTCGAGTGTCACACGGCCGTGCTCCTGGGCCAGCCGCGCACGCTGTTCATCCAGGCTCGTCAGTTCCTCGAGCAAGTGCTCCCGAGAGCCCAGGCCAATATTGCCGGTCAGGTTGGCTTCCGCCACCTGCGGGTGATTGTCGACCACATGCAGAAAAGTCAGCGGCGCAGCCATGGCAAGGCTCGCCCAGGCGGCGTAATCGCATACGCCAGTGGAGAAGTGAGAGCCGTCGATGGCTGCCATCACTTGATCGGTCATGGTGCAGGTCCTTGGCAGGTGTGTGGCGTCTGGCTTATCGCCTTTCTACCGCAATGCGCCGGCGCTGAATAGGACCGGCGCACTTCGCGGCTCAGTGGCCGCCCATCAGCTTGTCGACGGCGTCCGGCTTGTCGTGGACCGCGAAGCGGTCGACGATGGTCGCGCTGGCTTCATTGAGGCCGATCACCTCGACCTCGGTGCCTTCACGGCGGAACTTGAGCACCGCCTTGTCCAGCGCCTCGACGGCGGTGATATCCCAGAAGTGTGCCCGAGATAGATCGATCACCACGCGCTCGACGCTTTCCTTGAAGTCGAAGGCGTCCATGAAGCGCTCGCCGGAGGCGAAGAACACCTGCCCGACGACCTGATAACGACGGCCGCGGCCGTCTTCGGTGGCCTCGGAGCCGATGTAGAGAATGTTGCCGACCTTGTTGGCGAAGAACAGCGAGGCCAGCAGCACACCGACGAAGACCCCCATCGCCAGGTTATGAGTGCTGACGGTCACCACCACGGTCGTCAGCATCACGATATTGGTGCTCAGCGGATGCTTCTTCAGATCACGGATCGAGGTCCAGCTGAAGGTACCGATGGAGACCATGATCATCACGGCCACCAGCGCCGCCATGGGAATCTGGGAGACCCAGTCGGCCAGGAAGACCACCATCATCAACAGCACCACGCCGGCCACCAGCGTCGACAGGCGCCCACGCCCGCCGGATTTGATGTTGATCACCGACTGACCGATCATCGCGCAGCCCGCCATGCCGCCGAGCAGGCCGGCACCGATGTTGGCGATACCCTGGCCCTTGCACTCGCGGTTCTTGTTGGAAGGCGTATCGGTCAGGTCATCGACGATAGTGGCGGTCATCATCGACTCGAGCAGACCCACCACGGTCAGCATCACCGAGTAGGGCAGGATGATCCAGAGCGTCTCGAGGTTCAGCGGAACGTCCGGCCACAGGAACACCGGCAGGGTATCCGGCAGATCCCCCATGTCACCGACGGTGCGAATATCCATGCCCGAGACCATATACACCACGGTCAGCACCAGGATGCACACCAGCGGGGACGGCAGGGTCTTGCCGATCATCGGGATCAGCGGGAACAGGTAGATAATGCCGAGCCCCGCGGCCGTCATGGCGTAGACATGCCAGGTCACGTCGGTGAGCTCAGGCAGCTGCGCCATGAAGATCAGGATCGCCAGGGCGTTGACGAAGCCGGTGACCACCGAACGCGACACGAAGCGCATCAGATCGGCGAGCCGTAAATAGCCGGCCACGATCTGCAGCACCCCGGTCAGCAGGGTCGCCGCCAGCAGGTACTCAAGGCCATGCTCCTTGACCAGCGTCACCATCAGCAGCGCCATGGCGCCGGTCGCCGCCGAGATCATGCCCGGCCGACCGCCGGTGAAGGCGATGATCACGGCAATACAGAAGGAGGCGTAGAGGCCGACCTTGGGGTCGACGCCGGCGATGATCGAGAAGGCGATGGCCTCCGGAATCAGCGCCAGCGCCACCACGATTCCTGATAGCGAATCGCCTTTGATGTTGGAAAACCAGTCTTGCTTGATTGATCGGATCATTCTGCGGTCCAGTCGTGGGTCCATGTCATGCCCGAAGGCGCGGAGCGCGTGGCGCGCGATGACGTCGAGATATGGGAGCCGCCTGAAGCGCGACGCTAAACTCGGCCTGCCAGCAAGGGCAGACCGGAGACGCGGCGAAGCGTGTCGCTAATCAGCACGGTTGGCGTCAGGATGACGCCAAGCGATGACGCTGCCATGAAGACAGCGACAGGATGGGAAAGGGAACGCTAGGGCGGGGTGCTGCCAGTGACTGGCAGGCTATGCCAAGTAGTAACTATCGTATCTGCTGTCACAGTGAATCATCCCGTCACTCGCAGGCAAGGACCGTCTCGGCGACCCTCGACCTTGGTGTTATCAACGTCTTTTGACAAGCGGCGGATTCTACCAGCTGACTGCGCGACCTGCACCCCTGGGAGAGGTGACGACCTGGGCTAACGTGACAGCCGGGGGGCTCGCCACACCGGCCGCTTAGCTCACGGTTGACTCAACACTTACTCAATACCTACTCAACACTTGCTCAAAATTTTGCCCGCCACTCACTGACTGCCGACCTCGCTTGTTTAGTCGGACCGGGGCGGTGCCGGGGGCTTCCGGTACTCACCCATGTCCCGGAAGGCCTGCATGACATCCATGGGCAGCGGGAAGAAGATGGTCGAGGCATTCTTGTTGCTCATGTCGCTCATGGTCTGCAGGTAGCGCAGTTGCAACGCTGCCGAGTTTTCAGACATCACATTGGCGGCTTCGACCAGTTTCTTCGAGGCCTGCAGTTCGCCCTCGGCATGAATGACCTTGGCGCGCCGTTCGCGCTCCGCCTCAGCCTGGCGGGCGATGGCGCGGATCATGCTCTCGTCGAGATCCACGTGCTTGATCTCGACGTTGGCGACCTTGATGCCCCACCCCTCGGCGGAGCTGTCGATTATCTCCTGAATGTCCTTATTGAGCTTGTCGCGCTCGGAAAGCATTTCGTCGAGTTCGTGCTTGCCAAGCACCGAGCGTAGGGTGGTCTGGGCCAGCTGGCTGGTGGCATTGACATAGTGCTCGACCTGGATGATGGCCTTCTCCGGATCGACTACCCGGAAGTACAGCACCGCATTGACCCTGACGGTGACGTTGTCCTGAGAAATCACATCCTGCTCCGGCACATCCATGGTGATCACCCGAAGATCGACCACCTGCATCCGCTGGACGGCGGGGATAATGAATAAAAGCCCCGGCCCCATGACCCGTTGGAAGCGCCCCAGGAAGAACACCACACCACGCTTGTATTCCGGCAGGATGCGAATCGATGCCGCCAGCAGCATGATCAGCAGCACCACCGGTACTAGATAAGAAATCCACATGGCTCACACCTCCTTGGATGAAACCGGCCCCAATGGCTCGGCTCCATCTGATGAATGCCTAGGCTCGACGCTCCTTCAGACGACACCTAGGTCTCGGGTGATGATTCCTTGATCGGCTCGACCTCAACGGTCAGGCCGTCAAGGCGCACCACCCTGAGCGATTGCCCCTTACGCACCGGCTCGCATGCATGAGCCCGCCAGCGTTCGTTATGCAGCCACACATGACCGTCGCCATCGAAGTCCTCCAGCGCGCTGGCCTCGGCGCCCAACATCTCTTCCCTTCCGGTCCGCGCAGGGCGCCGGCGCAGGCGCATGAAATGGATCATCATCCACAGCAAAAGGGCCGCGGCGAGCCCTGCCACACCGCCGATCAGCGGCAGCGAAACACTCAGGTTCTCGGCATCCATCAGAATCACCGAGCCAATCACGAAGGCCACGATGCCGCCGATGCCGAGAATGCCGAAGCTGGGTATCAGCGCCTCCCCGGCGATCAGCCCCAGACCAACCAGGATCAGCGCCAGGCCAGCAAAGTTGACCGGCAGCACCTGAAAGGCGAACAGCGCCAGCAACAGCGAGATCACGCCGATGGTGCCTGGCACCAGGCTGCCAGGGTTGGCGAGTTCGAAGATCAGCCCGTAGAAGCCGATGATCATCAGGAAGTAGGCAACGTTGGGGTCGCTGATTACCGACAAGAGCTCGGTACGCCAGTCCGGATCAAAGCGCTCGAGGGTCAGGCCGGCGCTGTCCAGCACCCGCTCGCCGTTGGCCATGACCACGGTCCGACCATCGATCTGCACCAGCAGGTCGTCGAGGTCGCGGGCCAGCACATCGATCACGCCCTGCTCGAGAGCCTCTTGGGAGGTCAGGGTGCGAGCCTCGCGCACGGCGAGTTCGGCCCAGTCGGCGTTGCGCCCGTGTCGCGCGGCGAGGCTGCGGATATAGGCCACCGCATCCTCGAGCACCTTGCGTTCCATGGCGGTGGTGCCCCGTCGTTTCGGGGCGTCGGCGGCGGAGTCCTCTGCCGGCTGAGAGCCTGAGCCCTGAGAGCCTGAGCCCTGAGAGCCTGAGGCCTGAGAGTCTGAAGCCCGGGCGTCTAAAACCTGAGTATCGGCACTCTTGGCAGCGCCGGCACCGCCCGACGCACCGGCGCTCGTCGCGGCCTCGCCACCCTTGGTCTTGTCCGGCGCCGCATTCCCTGCATCTTCCTCACCGGTCGCGGGGGCCTCGTCGCCAAGGCCGGGCAGACCGCCACCGCCCATACTCACCGGAGTGGCCGACCCCAGATGCGTCGAGGGCGCCATGGCCGCCACATGGCTGGCATACAAGAGATAAGTGCCGGCACTGGCCGCTCGCGCGCCGTCGGGTGCGACATAGACCACCACCGGGACCGGTGAGGCGAGCATCTCGCTGATCATGTCGCGCATCGAAGCATCGAGCCCACCGGGCGTATCCAGGATAAGAATCGCGAGCTCCGCCTGAGCATCCCGGGCCCGGTGCAGGCCACGAATGAAGTAGTCGGCGGTGGCGGGACCAACGGCGCCATCCAGGGTCATCACCAGGCCCAGACGATCACGCACATCCTGCTGGGCAAGAACCGGCCCCAGCCAGGCAAGCATCGCCCCGAGCAGCAGAGCCGTGAGGCTCGGCCACAGCCAACGGCGTCGTATGCGATGGGATGTAATGACCTGCATGACACCTGCCCCCTTCCCTGCTCCCTGGCATCCAGCGGCTCCGGTCCAGGCGAAGGCTTCCTTCACCGTCTGCCTGTACCGCACATCCGGCTAGCCCCCTTACAACATAGTCAAGATAACCCCGACCCGGGCCGAATAGTCAGGCTCAGAGCCGCGCGATGCCCGCCGTCCTCATGCCTCTCTCTTGCATAGACTCATCCTCATAGCCTCGCCTTCATCTACTTTCATAACCCTGCTTTCAGATCCCTACTTCCATATCCCTACTTTCAAACTCCAGCCAAAAGCCGGCCGAAACCCGCCTGGCAGGTAGGCCGGCCGGCGATCCATCGAGCATGCCAATAGAGCGCTTGATTGCTTGAGACGCAGGGCACGCCGAAGCGCTGCTCGAGTTCGTCGAGCACATCCAGCGCGCGCAGGTTGGTACAGGGCAGAACCACCGCATCTACTGGCCCCGCGCCGTCGAGCAGCGTCGCCAGGGCATCGCCCAGGCAGGCGGGGTCCACCGCCGGAATGTCCGGATCATGATCAAGACGGAAACCGCCGATGGCCGCGACCTCGATTCCCAGCGCCGTGAAGGCGTCAAGGAAGGCGTCATCGACCTCCCGCACATAGGGCGTCAGCACGGCGATGCGTCGGGCCTCCAGGGCCTCCAGGGCGGCACGGATGGCGAGCCAGGGATGAGTAACAGCCACTTCCGGGCGCACTGCATGCAGGCGCTCGGCGATCGGCACATCGCCAATCAACAGCCCCGCCGAGGTGCAGCCAAATGCCAGGGTGTGCAGCGGCAGCCCCGGCACCAGAGTCGCCGCCGCCGGGGTAATGCCCGCCTCGAGCGCCTTGAGGGCGGCTGGGGTAACCTCGGCGTGGGTGGGCATGCGAGTGCAGAACAGCTCCATGTCGTCACCGACCAGCCGATGCCAGTCACGCTCCAGGGTGTAGTCGGTATCGAGCAGTACCAGGCCGATGCGCAAAAGCTCCGGTCGGTTATAGCGCTGAAAGGCCAGCGCGCGATCATCTGCAACGGCAACGTGAGGTAGTGAGGACACTGAAGAGACAGACGACATGGCGACATCCATGAACCGGGGGTGATGCCATTACCTTAGTCGCTTCACGCGGCTCAAGCTTGGATCATCATGCCGTCGCGGCGCTTATTTCCATGCGCCGGATTTTCATGCAGCGGTTTTCTATGCAGGACGACCGCGCTGTCCTGCGGTCTGGTGATCGCTCACTGTCTTCTATCCACTACCTATCCACTACCTACATTACCTACCACTGCCCACCACTACCTATCCACGACCAGCGGGCCTTCCCGCATCGCCCGGCAAGCATCGTGAACAACACCAGTCCGGGGCTCACCTCAGACGGCGCCAAGATTATGTGATCCACTCCGCTGGCATGGGGTAAGGTCCTGTGACAAAAAGATTGTAAGCTTGCCCGACGACGGCCGACCAAGTGCCATTACCCTTTCTTTTCCTGACCCGAGACCGCTATGCTCGACACGGACACCGCTGCCTCGACACAGGCCATCGCCTCGCTGTGCCAGCCGCTGCGTCAGGCGCTCATCGAGGCGGGCCTCGATGGTGAGCTAACGGCGCTGACCCCGATGGCCGACACCGGCCTGGCTCACGCCCACCTGTGGCTCTCCCGCCAGAACGGCGAGGACTGGGTGGCGCGGCTGCCCAAGCAGAGCCAGATGCGCCTTGCCGCCGATGACAACCTCGCCTATCAGGCGGCCTGCTTCACCCGGGCGAGCCAGGGCGGCCACACTCCGGCCCTGAAGGCCGTGCTCCCCGTAAGCGACGCCTTGCCGCGAGGCGGCCTGCTGGTGTCGGCGATCCGCGGCCGCCACGCCCGGCTGCCCGAGGACCTGCCGGCGATCGCCAAGGCCCTGGCCAGCCTGCATGCACAGCCGCTGCCACCGGCCTCTCAGCGGATACCCTTGCAGGCACCGACCGACCCCTGGGCGGCCATGCTCACGGAACTTCATCAGCAGGCGGCGTATCTTGATCGAGCCAAGATCACCACCGAGGTTCGCCGTCAGCTCTCTGATGATCTGGCAGACCTTGAGCAATGGCGCCGCCGGGCACCGCCAGCCAGTCAGTCGCTGATCAGCTTCGATGCCCACCCCGGCAACTTCCTGATCCAGGACGACGGCCGCGCGATGCTCGTCGATCTGGAAAAATGCCGCTACAGCCTGCCCGGCTTCGACCTGGCCCATGCGAGCCTCTACACCTCGACCACCTGGGACCCGCACAGCCATGCCGAACTGAGCCTTGGCGAGGTGCGCGCTTTCCACCGTGCCTGGGCTGCCGCCATGGCCGAGCACGGCGCCCGCATCGACGCCGACGAGCTGTTGCAGTGTCGCCGCGCCATGTGGCTGTGGTCGGTGACCTGGTGCGCCAAGTGGCAGGCCGAGCAGCGAAGGGCCCGAGACGCCAGCGCTGCGGGTGAAGACTGGTCATCGGAACTCAGTGATCCAGCGCTGATCGCCCATGTCGCCGACCGGGTCGAGCACTATCTGTCGCCAGATGTCATTGCCCGGGTTCGGCATGAGTGGCGGGCACTGGCCGATGACAGCGGCCTGGCCTGACGCGCCTTCTCAAGCGCCTGACCAAGCGCCTTACTGTGCAATGCTCATCACCGTAAAAGATCATCGCCGTATCAGTTCAACACAAGGACTCTCGCCATGCACCGGATTGCCCCCCTTGCCCGCTCGCGCTCGTTCACTGGCTATTTCGGCCGCTCGATTGCCGTGGCTACTCTATCTGCCACTGCCCTCGCCACCGCCTTGCCGAGCCTCGCCCAGGACGACGCGCTGGCGCTGGATGACTGGACCGCCATCGAACAGGCCGCCCAGGGACAGACGGTCTACTGGAACGCCTGGGGCGGAGATAGCCGCACCAACGACTACCTGTCCTGGGTCGCCGACGAGCTCGAGGCACGCCACGACATCGAACTGGTACACGTCAAGCTCAGCGATACCGGCACGGCGGTCTCGCGGGTCATCGCGGAGAAGGCCGCAGGCAACCTCGATGAGGGTGCCATCGATCTGATCTGGATCAACGGCGAGAATTTCGCCGCCATGAAGGACAACGACCTGCTGTTTGGCCCCTTCGCCGAGGCCCTGCCTCATTACGCCCTGACTCGTGCCGATGCCAACCCGGAAGTGCGCGTCGACTTCACGGTGCCCACCGAAGGCTTCGAGGCGCCCTGGGGCAAGGCGCAGTTGACCTTCTACTACGACAGCGCCCGCGTCGAGACCCCGCCGAGCTCCATGGCAGAACTGCTCGACTGGGCACGCGCCCACCCGGGTCGCTTCACCTATCCCCTGGTGCCCGACTTCACCGGCAGCACCTTCCTCAAACAAGCCCTGATCGAGCTGACCCCGGACACCGCGCCGCTCTATCAGCCGGTAGAGGAGAGCGACTTCGCCACCGTCACTGCCCCGCTGTGGGACTATCTCGACGCTCTGCACCCCTATCTGTGGCGCGAGGGACGCAACTTCCCGACCAGCGGCCCCGAAATGAAGCGCCTGATGGGCGACGGCGAGCTGAGCCTGGCCTTTACCTTCATCCCCTCCGAGCCGGCCGCGGCCGTGGCCGACTTCCAGCTGCCGCCCACCACCCGCAGCTACGTGCTCGACGCTGGCACCCTGGGCAATGTGCACTTCGTCGCCATTCCCTTCAATGCAAGCCATAAGGCCGGCGCCCTGGTGACCGCCAACTTCCTGCTCTCGCCGGAAGCCCAGGCACACAAGCAGGACCCGGCCGTGTGGGGCGATCGCACGGTACTCGATATGGACGCAGTGAGCGACGAGGTGCGCGCGACCTTCATCGACGACAGTGACAACCCGGCCGCCCTGCCCGCCGGCGCCTTGTCGAAGACGCTTCCCGAGCCGCACCCGAGCTGGATGGAACGCCTCGAGGCGGCCTGGCTCGAGCGTTACGGCAGCCAGTGACCCGATGCGCCTCTTCTCACCGACCATCCGCACCATCCCCTGGCTCGCCATGGCCCTGCTCAGCCTGCCGGTGGCCGGGGGACTCGCCGGGATTCTAGCCCCGGCGCTGGGCTGGCTGCCGGCACTCGGCGGCGATGAACTGACCCTTGAGCACTGGCGGACCCTGGTGGCGACGCCGGGACTTGCCGACATGGTGCGCCTGAGCCTGAGCGCCGGGCTTGCCAGTTCGCTGATCTCGCTGGCCATCGTCATGCTGTTTCTCGGCGCCTTCGCCGAGACACGGGCCCTGGCCCTGGTGAGACGACTGCTGTCGCCCCTGCTGGCGGTGCCACATGCCGCTGCCGCCATCGGCATTGCCTTCCTGCTTACCCCCTCGGGGCTCGCCAGCCGTATGATCTCCCCCTGGCCCAGCGGCTGGGACACGCCGCCGGACTATCTCTTCCCCGGCGACCCCTGGGGCCTGGGCCTCACCATCGGCCTGGTCATCAAGGAGGTGCCCTTTCTGTTACTGATGAGCCTGGCCGCCCTGCCCCAGTGCCAGGCCCAGGCACGGCTGCGGCTGGCCCGCTCGCTGGGCTATGCGCCAGTCACCGCCTTCGCCAAGGCGGTGCTGCCGGGGCTCTACCCACTGATTCGCCTGCCGATCTATGCGGTGATCGCCTTCGCCTCCGCCAATGTCGAAGTGGCCATGATCCTCGGCCCCACCACCCCGCCGCCGCTCGCAGTGGCGGTGGTGCGCTGGATCAACGACCCGGACCTTTCCATGCGCTTCGTCGCCTCGGCGGCGGCCCTGTTGCAGCTCGGCGTGACCCTGGCGGCGCTCGGCCTGTGGTGGCTCGGCGAACGACTGGTCGCACGCCTGACCCGGACCGCCCTGACCAGCGGCCGCCGCCAGGCCGGCGACCGTCTGTGGGCCGGCGCCGGCGGGCTCACCACCCTGCTGGCCGTCCTGCTGCTCGGCGGCAGCCTCGTGGGGTTGGTGCTGTGGTCACTGGCCGCCTGGTGGCCCTTCCCGGCAGCGCTGCCAAACCCCTTGAGCCTGCACGCCTGGCAGGGGGCGCTGCCCGGCCTCAAGGACCCGCTGGCACAGACGGCGCTGATCGGCCTGGCCGCCACCGGGCTGTCGCTGGTATTGACCGTCGGCGCTCTGGAGGCCGAGCATCTGCGCAACCGTGGCATGGCCGCCTGGGCAGAACTGGTGCTGTATCTGCCGTTAGTCGTACCGCCGGTCGCCTTCCTGTTCGGTCTGGTCCAGCTGCAGGTTCAGGCCGGCCTGGCCCCGGGAGCATTGGCCGTGATTCTGGCCCATAGCCTCTTCGTGCTGCCCTATGTCTTCCTGTCGCTTGCCGAGAGCTATCGGCGTCTGGACCCTCGCTGGGCACAGGTGGCGGCGAGCCTCGGCCATTCCCCGGCCAGCCTCTTTGTGCGCGTACGCCTGCCGCTGCTGACGGTTCCGATCCTGACCGCCGCGGCGGTCGGCTTCTCGGTAAGCGTCGGCCAGTATCTGCCGACTCTGCTGATGAGCGCCGGTCGCCTGTCCACGCTGACTACCGAGGCGGTAAGCCTGGCAAGCGGTGGCGACCGCCGCCTGACCGCCGTCTATGCACTGATGCAGCTGCTGCTGCCGGCCCTGGGCTTCACCCTGGCCCTGGCCCTGCCCCGCCTGCTGATGCGTCACCGAAGTGGAGTACTCAATCCGTGACCCCTCTCGATACCCTTTCCCCTAGCGGGGCTATCCATACGAGCGCTGAGCGCACGTCAGACGGCCGCCTTTCCACCGGGCATGCCCTGATCCTCGAGGACATACGCATCGACCAGGGCGGCCGCCCGCTGCTATCGCTGGATGCCCGCATCGCCCCGGGCGAGGTGCTGACGCTGATGGGCCCGTCAGGCGTCGGCAAGTCGACCCTGCTTGCCTACCTGGCCGGCTTCCTGGCGCCCGCCTTCACCGGCCAGGGGCGGGTGCTGCTCAATGACAGCGACCTGACTCGCCTGCCGGCCGAGGCGCGCCAGCTGGGCCTGTTGTTTCAGGACCCGCTGCTCTTCCCCCACCTGAGCGTCGGCGGCAACCTGGCCTTCGGCATGCCCCGGAAGGAGTCCTTGAATGCATCCGGGAAAGGGTCCCG
Organism: Onishia taeanensis; assembly: GCF_003268885.1. Classification (GTDB taxonomy): domain Bacteria; phylum Pseudomonadota; class Gammaproteobacteria; order Pseudomonadales; family Halomonadaceae; genus Onishia; species Onishia taeanensis_A. The sequence goes on along the minus strand of NZ_QLSX01000003.1, from coordinate 355,540 downwards.
GAAAGAGACTCGGCGGGCACGACACGAGAAAATAGAGGCAGCGCTCGAAGAAATCGGAATGGCCGGCTTCGCCGACCGCGACCCGACCACGCTATCTGGCGGCCAGCGCTCACGGGTGGCGCTGATGCGGGTGCTGCTCTCAAAGCCCTGTGCCATGCTGCTGGATGAGCCCTTCTCGAAGCTCGATGCCTCGCTGCGCCAAGAAATGCGTTCGCTGGTCTTCACGCGGGTGCAGCGCCTTGGCCTCCCGGCGCTGATGGTGACCCACGATGCGGCCGATGCGAAGGCCGCCGGCGGTCCGGTCATCGAGCTGGGAGCCCAGCCTTGACCCCATCCATGCATTGACCCTATCCATGCCTCGTCCAAGCCAGTGACCATGCCCGTATCCATAGTCCTCTCCCGCCCCCCGCGCCTGAGCATCATCATTCCCACCCTGAACGAGGCGGCCAGCATCGAAAGCCAGCTGACCGCCCTGCTCGGCCTGTGGGTGTGCGGCGTCGAGCTGATCGTCGTCGATGGCGGCAGCCAGGACGACACCGTGGCGATTGCCAAGCGCCACGCCAGCCGAGTGCTATCCAGCGAACCGGGCCGCGCCAGGCAGATGAACCTGGGCGCCCGGACCAGTCGTGGCGAGCAGCTCTTGTTCCTGCACGCCGATACGAAACTGCCCCGCCGTGCCGACCGACTGATCGCCAAGGCCTTGTCTGGCTCACGCTGCTGGGGGCGCTTCGACATTCGCCTATCAGGTGAGCAGAGCATGCTGGGTGTCATCGCCTTCTGCATGAACTGGCGCTCGAGACTCACCGGCATCGCCACCGGCGACCAGGCCCTGTTCATGACCCGCGCCGCCTTCGAGGCCGTGGGCGGCTATCCCGATCAACCGCTGATGGAGGACATCGAGATCAGCAAACGCTTGAAACACCTATCGAGGCCGGCCTGCCTGCGCGCGCGGGTGGTGAGTTCCGGGCGACGCTGGGAGAACAACGGCCTGTGGGTCACCATGCTGCTGATGTGGCGGCTGCGCTATCGCTACTGGCGCGGCGAGGACTGCCAACGGCTGGCCGAGGAGTACCGCCATGCACGCTGATCCGCTTAACGACGGCTTCCCCTTGGCGATTCTCGCCAAGGCCCCCGTGCCGGGACGGGTCAAGACGCGGCTGACCCCTACCTTCGCCCCCGAGACCGCGGCCAGGCTGCACGAGCAGCTGCTACGTCAGACCCTGAAGGTCGCACTGGCCGCCACTCCGGCCCACCGCATCGTGCTGTGGACCAGCCTCGAGCATGACCACCCGCTGTTCGTGGAATTCGCCGAGCGCCATGGCATCAGCCTGCGCCCCCAGCCTGAGGGCGACCTAGGCGTGCGCATGTTCACGGCGCTCGAGGCCATGGGCGCCCCGGGACTCTTGGTGGGCAGCGACTGCCCGGTGCTGGCGCCTCAACTGCTGGCCGACTGTCACGCGGCACTGGCCCACCATGACGGCGTGCTACTGCCCGCCGAGGACGGCGGCTATGCACTGGTGGGGCTGCGGGCGCCTTGTCAGGCATTCTTCACGGATATCGCCTGGGGCAGTGATCGAGTGCTTGCCCAGACGCTGACCCGAGCCGACAGCCTGGGCTGGCGACTCGCGCAGCCTGCCAAGGTATGGGACGTCGATCGGCCCGAAGATGTGGCCCGCTGGCAGAACCAAGACACCTCGCCTTGATGTTTCGCATCGGCGGATCATGCTACGAAGAGCGATCGACGACAGGGGATGACATGGCGGCGGGAACAACGCAAGACACCAACGCAAGGATGCAGCGCCTGGCGGCCGTGCGGCCTCGGCTGGTGTCCTTCGCACGGCTGCAGCTCAGGGAACCGGCACTGGCCGAGGATGCCGTGCAGGAAGCGCTGGCCACAGCCATCGAGAAGGACGACGACTTCGCGGGGCGTTCCGGTTACGAGACCTGGGTGTTCGGCATCCTCAAGTACAAGATCCTAGATGCCCTGCGCGCCCAGCGCCGCCAGGGCAAGTGGCAGCCCTTCGACGACGAAAGCGACGACGAGGCCATCGACCGGCAGTTTCAACAGAGCGGGCACTGGCAGCTCGCCGCCCGCCCCTCGGACTGGGGCGACCCGGAAGCCACCTTCGCCAACGAGCATTTCTGGCGGGTCTTTGACACCTGCATGATTGCCCTGCCGGAGAACATCGCCCGCGTCTTCTCGCTGCGCGAACTGATGGGACTTTCCACCGCGGACATCTGCAAGGAGACCGGGCTCAAAGAGAACAACTGCTGGGTGATCCTGCACCGTGCTCGCCTGCGCCTGCGGGCCTGCATCGAGCGCGGCTATCTCTCGGAGCACGGCCTGTCGGAGCAAGAAAAATGATCAAGGTGATGATGTGCCGGGAAGCGACCCGGCTGATGTCCAAGCGTCTGGACGCCACACTCAGCCTTGGCGAGCGCTTTTCGCTGCGCTTTCACCTGGGCATGTGTCGTGCCTGTCGCCACTGCAATGCCCAGTTCGACCTGCTGCACCAGGCCGGCCGTCGCTTCGACGATGAGCCGCCCGCGGACGAAGGTGACGACACCTCAACCCGGCGCTGATCCATCGTCGATGGCTGACGGCTAGCCTGAGCGACCGCCCCGGCGCGAGGCCGGGGCGGTCGTTGCTGCATGACGCCTAGATAAGCCGATCGGCCAATTCCCAGAGATCGCCGACCGTGAAGTCGGGCTCGCCGCCCCAGGCATCAAAGGGTGCCTCGGCGCTGCGCCTTATCCAGGCGGCATGCAGGCCGGCATGGCGGGCCCCGATCACGTCGAAGGGATTGCTGGAAATCAGCCAGGTGTCCTGGGCCTCGCTCTCCATGCGGTCGCGCAGGTGGGAATAGACCGCAGGATCGGGCTTGAATCGCTTGATCTCATCGACGCTTACGATGTCGTCGAAGTGATCGCGCAGCCCGGCCTGACTCAGCAGCCCATCGACCGCCTCGCGGGTGCCGTTGGAGAAGGCCACGCAGGTCACCCCGGCCCGAGTGAAGCGCTCGAGAGCCTCGGCGACGTCGGGAAAGGCCGGCAGCTTGCCGTAGGTAGCCATCAGGCGATCCTTCTGCCCCTCACTAAGGCCAGCGCTCAGAGCACGGTCGGTAAACTCAAGCGCCTCACGAGTGCAGTCGGAGAAAGGCGCATAGGCCCCCATCAACCCTCGCCGGAAGCTGTACTCCAGCTGCTTGTCACGCCAGCGCTGAGAGAAGGCCGCTGCCCGCTCACCCAGGGCCTCTTCCAGTTCAGCGATCACGCCGTGGGTATCGATCAGGGTGCCATAGACGTCGAAGGCCAATACGCGTTTGCTCATCGTGCATCCTTGTGTCTAGTACTTAAAAAGAGACCTTAGAACTTGTACTTAATACTAAGAAAGCGACCTGAAGAAGCGTCCTGAAGAACCGTTCAGCATCAATAGCGGATCAACAGCTTGGTAGCATTTAGTCTTGGCGACAAGCCAAGGCCTAGCAGATATCCCCAGCGCTGGACTCATTCCAAACGGCTAAGCCCAGACGGCTCAGGTTAAGCGACTGAGGGCGAAATCCGCGATGGCGGTGTCCTGCACACCGGTGCCGGTAAGATCACAGACCGTAATGGTCGCCGGCGTCAGTCTCAGGCGCTGGCCCTCGGCAATCACTTGGCCCAGCTCGAAGACCTTGAAAGGCAACTCTCCATCGGCCCCGCTCCCGGCCGAAGGTCCATCAGCGGACCCGGCGAAGGCCTTGAGCTCGCCGTTACGTTCGCTCTGGGCTCGGCTGTCGCAAACGAAGGCATCGGCGCGGGTCAGCACGCTGGCATCGAGTTCGCGTTTCTCGGGGCTGTCCGAGCCCATGGCGGTGACGTGCACACCCTCGGGCAGGTCCGCCGCACTGAGAATCGGCTGCTGGGACGGTGTGGTGGTGACGATGATGTCGGCCTCGGCGCAGGCGGCCCGGACGCTTTCATGCACCGTCACCGCAAGCCCCATGGCGCGCAGTTGCTCGGCGCAGTCATTCGCCGCCTCCGGCCGACGCGCCCAGAGATCAACGGCCTCGATATCGCGCACCAGACGCAGCGCTTCGACCTGCCGCTTAGCCTGTTCACCGGCTCCCAGCACCGCGACCCGGCGACTGTCGGTCCGCGACAGGTGTTTGGCGGCAATGGCGCCTGCCAGGGCGGTACGCACCATGGTCAGATAGCCCTCGTCGAACAGCACCGCCTCGACCAAGCCGGTCTGGGCCGAGAACACCATCATCAGACCATTGAGGCTGGGAAGCCCTCGCTTGGGATTATCGAAGAATCCGGGGCTTACCTTGATCGCGAAACGGGAAAAGCCGCGAATATGCGCGGTCTTGACGTCGACCTCGCCGTTGGCCTCCTCGATGGCCATGGACAGGATCGGCGGCTGCACCGCCTCGCCGCGCCCCAGGGCCGCAAAGCCCGCTTCCACGGCGCTCAGGGCGTCCTGATCCAGCGTCACGGCCGCGCTGATCGCCGCCCGGTCGAATAGCTGCATGAGCCTCTCCTGATGAGGGAATGTCGTGATGAGGGAATCAAGTGCACTAGCGTCCTACGAGACGCCGGGCCCGATCAAGGGTCTCGAGTGACACCCCGTTGCCGGAGACGATCAGCGCAACCGTCTGGCCACGGATATCGATGTGGTGCTCTTCGATCGCCGCCAGCCCGACCGCCGCAGCGCCCTCGACCAGCAGTTTCTCGTTCTCGAGCATGTCGACCATGGCATGGGCGATGGCGGCCTCGGAGACCTGATAGTGATCGTCCATCACCTCGTCGACCAGGGCAAAACTGCAGCGATTATCCAGGCCGATACCGCCACCCAGCGAATCGCCAAGGCTCTCGGCCTCCTCGACCGTCACCGGATGGCCGGCTTCCAGGCTCTTCCACATCGCCGCCCCGCGACTGAGGCTGACCCCGGTTATCTGGGCCTCGGGGCGAATGGCCTTCATGGCCGCGCCGATGCCGCCGAGCAGGCCGCCACCGGAGAGCCCGACGAAGACCCGATCAAGACCGGGGGCATCTTCCAGCAGCTCGAGGCCGATGGTGCCCTGACCGGCGGCAATCAGCGGATCGTCGAAGGGCGGGACCAGGGTCATACCCTCCTCGTCGACCAGCCTCGCCACTTCCTTGAAGGCCTCGTCCTGACTGGCGCCGATGCGTGTGACAGTGGCGCCCAGGGACTCGATGGCGGCGATCTTGTTGGCCGGCACCAGAGTCGACAGGCAGATGGTCGCCGGCACGCCCAGGCGTGCCGCGGCGAAGGCCACCGCCCGGCCGTGGTTGCCGGTAGACGCGGTGGTGACGCCGCGGGCCAACGCCTCGCGGCCATGGCGCTCGATCAGGGCGGCAATCATGTTGGTGGCGCCGCGCAGCTTGAAGGCGCCGGTGGGCTGGCAGGTCTCGAGCTTGAGCAGCACTTCGGCCTCGAAGCGCCGCGAGAGGGGCGCCGAGCGCACCAGCGGCGAGCGCACCACCTGGCCGGCGATGCGCTTGCGAGCCTTATAGAGCTCGGCTAGGGTAACGCCATGAATGGGGTGGGACATGGGCTCTTCCTTTATCCTTTCATCCTTCACCGGATGACCATAACCATAGCGGTAACCGCCATCATAACCAGCGTCATAGCAACCGTCATAACCAAGCGCGCCGCCCAGTGGGCGGCGCGCTTGGTTCTCAGTCGGCGCTTGCCTGACCTGGCCTCGCTCAGCGCAGATCGCCCGATGCGGTGAGTTCGTCGGTCACCTTGTCCACGGCGCGCTTGGCGCGCGCGATGATCTCGTCGACCTGGTCGGGAGTGGTAATCAGCGGCGGCGCGAAACCGAGGATATCGCCCTGCGGCATGGCACGCGCGATCAGGTTCTCCTCGAAGGCCGCCGCGGCGATCCGCGGGCCAACCTTGAGGCTCGGATCGAAGTGAGCGCGCTTGGCCGGATTGGCGGAGAACTCGAGCGAGGCCAGCATGCCCACACCGCGAGCCTGGCCGACGATCGGGTGGTCCCCGAAGGTCGCCTGCATCTGCTGCTGCAGGTAGGCGCCGGTCTCGGCGGCGTTGGCGGTAAGGCCTTCGCGCTCGATGATCTTGAGGTTGGCAAGTCCCGCCGCACAGCCCAGCGCATGACCTGAGTAGGTCCAGCCGTGGCCGATCGGGCCGTATTCACCGGTGCCCTGCTCCAGCACCTTCCATACCCGATCGCCGACGATCACCCCGGACAGCGGCTGGTAGGCGCTGGTCAGGCCCTTGGCCACGGTGATCAGGTCCGGCTTGATGCCGTAGTGATGGCTGCCGAAGTTGGTGCCGATACGCCCGAAACCACAGACCACCTCATCGGCGATCAGCAGCACGTCGTACTTGTCGAGCACCGCCTGGATCGCTGCCCAGTAGCCTTCCGGCGGCGGCACGATGCCACCGGTGCCGAGCACCGGCTCGCCGATGAAGGCGGCCACGGTGTCGGGGCCTTCGGCGAGAATCATTTCCTCGAGCCGGGTCGCGCAGTAGGCCGAGAATTCCTGCTCGCTCATGCCTTCCTGCTCGGCGGCACGGTGGTAGTAATACGGCGCCTCGGTGTGGCGGATGGTATCGATCGGCAGGTCGAAATGATCGTGAAACGCCTTCAGACCGGTCAGTGAACCCGATGCGATACCGGAGCCGTGATAGCCACGCATCCGCGAAATGACTTTCTTCTTCTGCGGGCGGCCGAGCACGTTGTTGTAATAACGCACCAGCTTGAGCTGGGTCTCGTTGGCATCGCTGCCTGACATGCCGTAGTAGACCTTGGACATGCCGGGACCGGCCAGCTCGAGAATCTTCTCGGAAAGCTCGATCTGCGCCTCGTTGGAGTGCCCCACATAGGTGTGGTAATAGGACATCTGCAGGGCCTGCTTGTAGATGGCGTCAGCCACCTCAGTGCGGCCATAGCCGATGTTGACGCAGTACAGGCCGGCAAAGCCGTCGATGAACTCGCGACCATCCATATCGACAATATTGATGCCCTTGCCACCGGTAATGACTCGGCCCGGCGCATCGCCATGGGCAAAGTCACGCAGGTGGGTGGACGCATGGAAGGTGACCTTGCGGTCGCGATCGATCAGCTCCTGGTGCTGCTGGCTCATTTCGTTCTCTCTTTTCTCGTGCTCCCCGGCATCCCACCGGGGAGAAGGTTCAGATCAATTATTCAAGACCACTAATCTTGGGAGCTCTGTCTTGAGAGCTGTGTCTTGAGTGCTGTGCGTTCGATGGCCTGGCTAGCTTCCTGACACTGAGCCCAGGGCGCCCAGGCAGTAGTACTTGGTCTCCAGGTACTCATCGATGCCGCTGACGCCGCCTTCACGCCCAAGCCCTGACTGCTTGACGCCACCGAAGGGAATCGGCGGCCCGGTCATCTTGACCGAGTTGACCGAGACCATGCCGTATTCCAGCGCCCGCATCAGCTTCCAGATGCGGCGGATGTCGTGGGTGTAGACATAGGCGGCAAGGCCGTATTCGGTGTCGTTGGCCATGGCGATGACTTCATCGTCGTCGCTATAGGCGGTGATGCCGGCCACCGGGGCGAAGTTCTCTTCGCGCCAGACTTTCATCTCGCGGGTCACACCGGTCAGCAGCACCGGCATGAAGAAGTTGGGTCCGGGCGCCGCCGACTGATCGCCGGCCACCAGGGTCGCGCCCCGGGAGATGGCGTCGTCGACAATGCTCGAGGCCTTCTCGACCGCCTGGCCGTGAATCAGCGGGCCGAGATCGACCTCGCTCTGCAGGCCGTTGCCGACGGTCAGCGCCGCCATGCGCTCGGCGAAGTGCTCGACGAAGGCGTCATGGATCGACTCGTGTACCAGGATGCGGTTGGCCGCCAGGCAATCCTGGCCGGCGGTCTGAAACTTGGCAGCAACCGCTGCCAGGGCGGCCTCATGCGGGTCCATATCCGGGCCGACAATGAAGGGCGCGTTGCCGCCAAGCTCCAGCGAGACACGCTTGACGGTGCCGGCGCTCTGCTCGAGCAACAGCCGCCCAACCCGGGTGGAGCCGGTGAAGGACAGCGCCTTGACGCGCTCCTCTTTGCACAGAATCGAGGACACCTCGGCAGGCTCGCCCAGTACCACGTTGAAGATACCCGCGGGAATGCTGGCCCGCTCGGCAAGCTCGGCCAGCGCCAGCGCCGAGAACGGCGTCTCGCCGGCCGGCTTGACGATCACCGGGCAGCCGGCGGCCATGGCGGCAGCCGCCTTGCGAGTGATCATCGCCAGCGGGAAGTTCCAGGGCGTGATCAGGGCGGCGATACCGATCGGCTCCTTGATGGTGCCCAGGGCCGCATTGGGAATGTGGCTCGGAATGGTTTCACCGAAGGTACGCTTGCCCTGCTCGGCGAACCATTTGATGAAGCTGGCGCCATATTCCACTTCGCCGCGGGCATCCGGTAGCGGCTTGCCCTGCTCCATGGACATCAGGATGGCCAGGTCTTCGCGGTGCGCCTGCAGAAGGTCGTACCAGGCCAGCAGACGGTCGGCGCGCTCGTCGGCACGCAGCGCACGCCACTGGACGAAGGCACGCTCGGCGGCATCCACTGCGCCGCGAATCTGGTCGGCTTCCAGCCAGGGGATATGGCCCAGGACCTCACCAGTGGCCGGATCGGTCACGGCCTCTTCGCGGCCACCATCACCATGGGTCCACTTGCCGTCGACATAGGCGTACTGGCGGAACAGGCGGGGATCGTCGAGTCGCTGAGTCACCGTCGTGGACACTTTCATGAAACACCTCCTGGAAAAGCAGCGCCCATGGCGCTAACGCATGCAATAGGGTCGGACGGCAGCCGCCGCCTGATGCCTACAGCGTAAGGGGTAGAGGAGGACGAGACTTTTTGTTGGACTGCCGTCAGCGCCAGGTTTTTTTCGTGTTAAGGACGAAAGCAGCAGAATCTTCTGTTGGATACTCTCTTGGGCAACAGAGGCGGACATACGCCGGGCAAAAAAGGGGGGGCCAGAAACGCCTTCGCCCCGGCCGAATGGCCGGGGCGAAGGCGTTGCTTGGCAGTCAGTGGTGGGTCTAAGAACGATCAGTAGGCGTCAGTCGGCACCCTCGGAAGTCGCCAGCAGCGCCTCTTCGGTGAACACGATCAGGCCAAGCTCCGGGCGATAGCCGTGGATCTCTTTCACATCGAGGGCCTGCAGGAAGTAGAGAATTTCCTCGCTGATCACCTGACCCGGCACCAGCACCGGGAAGCCCGGCGGATAGGGGATCACGAAGCTCGCCGAGACCACGTCGCGACCCGCCACCATGGCACGCTGCAGTTCGCCATTGTCGAAGCGCAGGTACTCGGTGTTTTCCTCATCGTAGCTGAGGAAGTAGGCACGGCGAATATCGCCATCCGGCGTGCCAGCCTCCACATGCGGCCTAAAGGCATCATGGAAGCGACTAAAGTCCGGCAGCGGTGGCAGGTCGTGGGTCAGCGACTTGACCTGATGCTCGATGATCTTGCGTTCAGGGCGACTGCTTTCCTCCCAGCGACGGTCGAAAGACTTGGCCAGCTTGATCAGCACGTCCAGCAGATAGGCGATCGCGCCGCGAGTGGTGCCGATGTTGGTCATGAACAGCACGGTATTGCGCGAGGTCTTGTTGATCTGAATACCGTACTGGTTCATCAGGTAGTCGTTCTTGAAGGCATCGCCGTCGATACCCGTCTTGCCGATCGACAGGGTGATGCGCGTCGGGTCAACCACGAACTCATCCTGGGCCCAGGCCTCTTCCATCTTGTTCCAGCCCGCATTGGGGTCGTAGTAGGTCTCGACCCCTGACTGGCGGAACTCGGCAGGCACCAGATCACTGTTCTTGAGCACCTCGAAATACTTTTTCAACAACGGGTTGGTATAGAGCTGCTCGCGCAACGATAGCGCCGCCTCGACCTGGGAGTGCACCAGCTCAAAACCTTCCATCTCAGCCTGCATGCGTCCCACGTCCAACGAGGCCAGAATCTGGTAGTTGGGCGAGGTCGAGGTGTGGGTCATGTAGGCTTCGTGGAACGGCGCCTCGACCTTCTGGCGGTAGTCCTGATCGTAGACGTGAATCATCGACCCCTGGCGCAGTGACGTCAGGGTCTTGTGGGTCGAATGGGTAGCATAGGTACGCACCCTCACGGTTTCCGGGTCCGGCATCAGCGGCCGATCGAGCCAGGTGGCATCGTCATCCGGATCCAGCTGATCAAACTCTTCCTTCCAGGCGGCATATTCCGCCGCATACTCCTCGCTGCGATAGCGGTCGCGCAGATGGCGCGCGGCATGCATCGCGGTGCGCGGGCGATAGGTCGGGTTGAAGGTGGCAAAGGCAAACCAGGCCTCGTCCCACAGAAAGACCAGGTCAGGCTTGATGGCCAGACACTCTTCCATGACCCGACGCACGTTGTAGACCACGCCGTCGAAGGTACAGTTGGTCAGCAGCAGCATCTTGACCTTGTCGAGCTGCCCCGAACGCTTGTATTCCAGCAGGGTCTTCTTGATCTCGCGCAGCGGCACGGCGCCGTACATCGAATAATCGTTGAGCGGATAGGAATCCAAATAGGCCACGTGAGCGCCGCTCAGCACCATGCCGTAGTGGTGCGACTTGTGGCAGTCGCGATCGACCAGCACGATGTCGCGCGGCTTGACCAGCGCCTGCACGACGATCTTGTTGGCCGTCGAGGTGCCGTTGGTGACGAAGAAGCTCTGCCGCGAACCAAAGGCGCGGGCCGCGTACTCCTGGGCCTTCTTGATCGGCCCATAGGGCTGCAACAGGGAATCCAGCCCGCCGGACGTCGCCGAGGTCTCCGCCAGGAAGATATTGATGCCGTAGAAGTCGATCATCTGCCCCGCCCAGTGGGAGCGGGTGATCGATTTGCCCCGGGAGATCGGCATGGCATGGAAGACCCCGGTGGGCTTGCGGCTATACTCCCGCAGCGCATCGAAGAACGGCGTGCGGAAGCGGTTGTCGATGGCACGCAGGATGGTGTGGTGCTGCTCGATATAGTCCGTTTCGCGGTAGAAAATCCGGTTGAAGTGACGGATATCTCGGCTGGCGGTGACTTCCACATCGCCACTGGTGACCAGGAACTGATCGATCTCCGGGCGAATCTCGCGAATCATTGAGCTCAGCAGAATGCTGCGTTCGGCCTCGGACTTGGTCTCGAGTTCGACTTCGGAGATACCTTCGAGATAGTTGCGCAGCGCGCTCAGATTGTACTTCGACTTGTAGGGGAATTCGTAGCGAATCAGGCAGGCCTGAATGTTCGGGTTGACTAGGATCGCGATCAACGCATCCTCGAAGCTGCGCACCGTCACCACATCGTAGACGAACTTGTCCTCGGGGCGCCGCAGGTTATGGAACGCTTCGCGCACCACTTCCTCTTCCTGCAGCGACATGGCATCGACGATCAACACCTCGAAGTAGGGCTGCGAGGAGCTGTTGGAGGTCGGGTGACCGCGACGCAGCTGCGCCAGGGCATCCAGGGTCTCAAGGTCTTCCGCATCGGCGTCGGTCTCGCTGAGATCGACCTGGCGACGACGGTAGGACTCGCTGATCATCGCCCGCACCAGGCGCTTGACCACCTTCTCGAGCAGCGAATATTCCTGGCGGTTGAACAGGTGCCAAAGGTGGCGAAAGTCTTCCTTGGAGGGGAAAGCGTGATAGTCCTCAATGATCTCCAGGCGGGTCAGCTTGATGTCGACGGCCTTGACCAAATTACGGGACTGGGCGTCGTCCTTGAGGTGAATCAGCTTGCCAAGATCTCGCTTGAGAGCATTCCAGGTATCGGCACGAAGCTGGGAGATCTTATGGTAGAACCCCAGGGCCGTATACGGCGTGTCTGTTCCAATCGTATCGCTCATGGTGCGTCCCCAGCAGTGCTGCTTGTCATTATGCAACTGCCACGGGCATTCTGCCCGCAAGCAGCGTAATCGATAGGCTAGCCGGCACCGTGGTGCCGGGGCCCGTAGTGAATGATGAAATTGGTCTCGGGAAAGTGCGTGAAGCTCAGGTCGAGGTCGTGCGACGGCCAATGAAACTGCACGCGCCCCTGTAAGGGCCGGTACACCGAGGTGTAAACGGTGCCCAATCCGCGACGGTGGTCGGTACGGTAAAGCGGCGGCGCGAAGAACGCAGAAACCAGACGCTCCTCGGTGGTGGCGTCGTCATCAACTAGGATCGAGAGCTGGCGCTCGCGGATCAGCGTTTCCGACGCCAACGCGTGGGCATACCACTCGATCTTCTTTTGATGGTTGGTCGCCACCGGCACGCGCTTGATGGTGGCCTTGCGATCCGGCGCAATCATCGCCGTGATGTAACGCCCTTGGGCATCATCGACGGTGATGTTGTAGGCCATGTGCGTCGGCACCCGCGCCAACACCTCGGCCGCCTCGGGGGTGGTATCACAGAACTCGAGGATATAGCGCAGGATCATCGGCGCACCGAAGCCGTCGCCAACCACGGTCCGCCCCCCGAAGGCCAGCGACACCGCCAGGCCGCTGTCGTTCATGCCGTCAAGCACACCCCACAGACAGTCGGTCATGGCGATCACCTGCCGCCCGTTCCAGCACGAGGACAGGATGGTGCCCTCGCACAGCTCGGGCGGGTAATCGTAGTTGCGCACCAGCAGATTGCTGTTGCCGTTGGCAAGCACAGCCTGTGAACAACCGGTGATATAGGCTGGCGGGCGATAGAGGCTCAGCATGCGCGAGGAGAGATCACCGCCGCCAGCGAGCTCACACAAACGCTCGTAGGTCGGCAGCAGCTCGGGCATGTGGCGTCGCATGGCATTGAAGCCGGCCAGGTACCCTGGCCGCTCCCGTTCGCCTTCCGACAAGAACCAGCGCTCATAAGCCGGCCAGTGGAGTTCAAACAGCGATTGCCACTTCGCGCCAGCCTGCGGTTCATGGACGGTGCGAAAGGCCAGCTGTTTGACCGCGTCAGCGCCCCACTGGCGTCCGGCCCGTCCCATAGCGGAATCCATCATCAAAGGATCTTGAAGTTGCCGCCGCCTACCGCATGATTCACGGCCACCTGCTCCACCACCGGATCCTGCACCGACTGACCGGCATACTGCCCACGAATGGCATCGATCCAGGCCTTGGCGCGCTCGGTGAGCTGGAAGTCATCATCCATCAGTCGTCCACGGGTGATCAGGATGCCGAGGTCCGCGCCCTCATAGCGGAAGTCGCCAACGCCACTGATGCGCATGAAGAAGGCCTCTTGCTCGCTCTCGGCGGCATGTGGGTGGGAATCGTAGTGATCGAATGCGATGCTACCGTCCACCGCCATGCGCCAGACGCCGGACTGCGGCGCCTGTGTCAGCAGATCCACCGTTTCATCGGTGTGCTTGATCACAAGTTGGCTCCAGCTATCGATGCTATCAGGGTGTGCCCAGCGATCGTTGACGGCCTGGATGTCGATATCGAAATCCTGGCTCGAGAACTCAAGCAGGTGGAACAGGAACAGCGGCACATCCGAATGGGCGAAGGCAGCCACGTTGGTCAACGAGCTGGCACCGGTAACCCGCGGATTGAGTTCGCCCAGATAGACATCGTTGGTGTCCATGTCGATCAGGAAGTCGAGTTCGAAGTAGCCACGATAGCCTTCCTCGCGCAGCGCCTCGCCAAACTTGTTGGTGTATTCCTGGGCCTTGTCACGCACTTCCTGGGTGAAGGCACCGGCGAACATCTCGTTGCCGCACCAGCCGCCCTTGTAGGGTGTCAGCGTCTTGAAGCCGACCAGTTCGGTCATCAGTGGGCCCACCACGGTGCCACAGCGCGTCGCACAGGCTTCGATGGCCGAGCCGCGGCAGTTGATGCGCTTCATGATCTTGACCTCTTCCTCGGCCTCGATCTCTTCGGCGTGGCGGTAGTACTCGTCTTCATTGGAAACGAAGAAGGTCGTATGGCCGGAGTCGCCATAGGCCGACTGGATGACCAGATCGTTGGTGCCCAGCTCCTTGCTGACTTCCATCAGGTGCTGATAGCTGTCGACCTTGGCCAGCACGTTGGGCACGCTGGGTACGCCAACCTTGTTGCCGATACGCACCGTTTCGATCTTGTTGTCCATCCGCGAACGCAGCTTGGCCGGCGGGAAGGCCACCCGCAGCCCCAGCTGTTCGCAGATTTCCTCGGTGTGCTCGTCGAACATCAGGAAGGCAGCCACCCCCTGCTCGCCACGAGAACGGATATAGTCGATGACTTCCTTATGCTCGAGCAGATAGTTGTTGATGTCCTCGATGCTCTCGAAGTCGCGCGGGAACTTCTCCTTGGGCACGAAAACGTTCTTCTGCTTGTCATCGAAGCAGTTGATGTAATTGATGTGGCGGAAATTACCCACCCAGTCGCCGATCCCCAGCAGGTTGAAGTTGGTCGCCGAAATGAAGTAGACCGGCTCCTTGTTGTTATGAAAGAAACGGCGCACATCGGAGATGCTGGTTAGTGTTGTTGTCATGGAGCTGGCTCCTTTTGGGTGACGTTCCTGCGCTGCTTGCGAGGCGGAGGGTGAAGCGCCGCCACTCTGGGCGGCGCTTTTGTGACTCATCAGGCGAGAAAACAGACGTCGTAAACCTTGAATAATAGGGGTTACCACCATGAACTCCTTTTCAGTACACGCCGCCCATCAACGCGAGAGGCGATCAGTATGGTTCGATATCCTGACGCGCTGGCTTCGCAAGCGGGCCCAAAGTGTCGAGGAAGGGAGTGGAACGGGTCTCGCTCCGGTACAGCGAAAAGTCCACCTGACGGTCACGGAAGCTCTTGAGTGGCTGACCCAGTCCCCGCAGCCCCGCCTCACGCTCGCGACGCACCCGTGTCATATCGATCTCGATCGGCATGACCTCTTCGCCGATGCCCGCCTGGTGAATGACATCCCCCGACGGCCCGACCACAATCGAGCGGCCGTTACCCAGCGCACCAGCACCGTTGATGTCGAAGAAATAGCACTGGTTGACCGCCGCATTGGTGCGCGCGATGGACAGTTCGATATCACGATCGATGGTGTCGGTCATGGTCGGGTGCAGGATCACCTCTGCGCCCATGGCTGCCAGGGTACGCGTGGTTTCCGGGAACCACATGTCGTAGCAAATCGAGACGCCGAAGCGACCGATGTTAGGCACGTCGAACACCACAAACTCGGTACCGCTTTCAACACCTGCCTCGTAGGGACGGAAGGGGAACATCTTGCGGAAACGATTGACCACCTGCCCCTGGGGATTGATCACGCTCAGGGTGTTATAGACCAGCTCACCGACCTGTTCGAACATCGAGCCTGGAATCAGCCACAGGCGATGCTTCTCGGCCAGCTCACAGAACATGGCCTCGGTACCGCTGGGCATGGGCTGCGCGTTCAGTGGGGAAGCGCCATGAGCCATCAGCTCGCTGAACACCACCATCTGAACATGGGGGAAGCGCGCCACCAGCATTTCGATGCGAGCGCGCATAGCATCGGTGTTGTCACCGTGGTGGGGTGCCTGGAGCTGAACCCCTGCAATCGTAAAATAAGACATGCGAACCTCTGCATTGCGATAGCCTAAAAACGATTGGTCGCCTTGTGCGCCAATCACCCTCGTAGTAGGCGATATCGCCAAACTGCTCGCTACGTTTCCAGCTTATGTCAGTTTTGCGTGAAGTGGAATCCACGAGATTTACACGGGCGCCATTTAATCAGACGCAAGCTCAATCGGTGGGGCCGTATGCTTGACGGTCTTGGTGACGATATAGGTGAAATAGCGCTGAATACCGATCTCCGACATCAGCCAGCCGTCGATCAGCCGCTGATAGGCATCGATGGTCTCTGCTTCGACCTTGATCAGATAATCGACACCACCCCCCACGGCCACGCACTCGGTGACCTCGGGGGTAGCCATGACCTCTGCCTCGAAGCGCTGGAAATCGCCCGCATGATGCGACTTGAGCTCGATCTGCACCCAGACCGGCGTCCGGCGCACCGCCATCCGGGCATTGAGGCGCGCGCCGTACCCTTCGATGATGCCGGCCTTCTCCAGTCGCCGCACCCGCTCCCAACAGGGGCTGACCGAAAGATTGATCGCCTCGGCCAGTCGCGATTTGGTAATGCGGCCGTCCTCGGCCAGGATCTCGAGGATCTTCAGATCATAACGATCGAGCTTCATCGTGGTCTCATCCGTCCAGGGCGTCGACGATATCGGCGATGACCGCGATGGTATCGCCCATACACACCTGGGCCGGGAAGCGACGCGCCACCAGCAGGCCGCTGCGCTCGGCGCGGTACTCGATCGGCGCGGTGCCGGTGCGGCTCATGTCATAGACCCGGGCGATTACCTCGCCCTCGCGGACCGGCTCACCCAGCGCCAGCGTCAGTTCCAGCAGCCCCTGATGCTCGCTCTGCACGTAGCAGGAGGCATCCGGCATATCGACGTAGACCTGAGGCTCGGCCGGCCCCTCGAGCTCGCCATCGATCAGACCGAAGTGAATCAGGAAGTTGTTGACGCCACGCTCGGCGATCTTCAGGCGCTCCGGCGTTGTGGTGCCGCCACCGCCCAACTCAGTGGCGACGAACACCTTGCCCTGGCGTTCCACGGCCGTGTCGAAGAGTTTCTCGGCGTCCAGTTCGAACATCATCATCGCCGTGGGCGCGCCGAAGGCCTTGGCGCCATCCAGGGCGCGGCGTTGCAAGTCTTGGTCCTCGAGCTGATGCGAGGCGGCGAAGGGCACGATGTCCAGGGTGCGCCCCCCCGAGTGCAGGTCCAGCACCACATCGCACATCGGCACCAGATAGCGGGTGAAGTAGTCGGCGATCTGTTCGGTCACTCCGCCATCCGGATTGCCCGGGAAACTGCGATTGAGGTTGCCGCTGTCCATTGGCGAGGTCCGTCGGCCGGCCTGAGCGGCCGGGGTATTCATCATCGGCACGATGATCACCCGACCGTGGACCTGCTCGACATCCAGCCCGTTGGCCAGCTTCATCAGCGCGGTCATGCCCTCGTACTCATCGCCATGATTGCCGCCGGTCAACAGCGCCGTGGGGCCCTCTCCGTGCTTGATCACGGTAATCGGGATCATCACCGCGCCCCAGGCCGACTCGTCGTTGGAGATCGGCAGCTTGAGGAAACCGTGTTGAACGCCCTCGGCCTCGAAGTCGACCGTGGCGGAAATGGGGCTTGGCCGCACTCGGCTGGCTGACATGCTCATGAAGGTCTCCTTATTTGACGAACAGCTGGCGTGGGAAGTCGGCCAGCGTTTCACAGCCTGTCTCGGTGATCAGAATGCTTTCGGTGATTTCCAGGCCCCAGTTCTCATCCCATAGCCCCGGCATGAAATGGAACGTCATGCCAGGCTCAAGAATGGTCTCGTCAGACGGGCGCAGACTCATGGTCCGCTCGCCCCAGTCCGGCGGATAGCTGATGCCGATGGGGTAGCCGCAGCGAGCGCCGCCACGGTCAAAGCCGTACTTGTCCATGGCCGAGCCCAGGGCCATGGCGATGTCCGCACAGCGGTTGCCGGGCTTGGCGACGGCCAGACCATTTTCGATGCCCTCGAGCAATGCCGACTCGGCGCGAATGAAGTCACGCGGCGGTGTGCCCAGATAAATGGTACGCGACATCGGCGCGTGATAGCGCTTGAAGACACCGGCGATCTCGAAGAAGGTGCCTTCCCCCTTGCGAAAGGGGGTGTCGTCCCAGGTCAGGTGCGGTGCTGCGGCATCGCTGCCCGTCGGCAACATCGGCACGATGGCCGGATAATCGCCGCCGAAGATCTTGCCCTGGTCATCGCGCCAGCCTTCGATACCGACCCGGTAAATCTCGGAGACCAGTTTGCTCTTGGGCAACCCCGGCTCGATCATCTCGAGGATACGTGAGTGCATTCCCTCGACGATCCGCGCCGCCACGCGCATGTACTCGACTTCTTGTGGCGACTTGATGGCCCGACACCAGTTGACCAGCGCATTGGCATCGATGAAGCGGGCGTGAGGTAGCTCGCGCAGCAGGCTCTGGTAGGCCTTGGCCGAGAAGTAATAGTTGTCCATCTCCATGCCCACCACGCCCTGATGCCAGCCGTAATACGGCAGGATGGTCTGAGCCAGGTAGTCCATGGGATGCATATCCGGATTCTGCACGTAGTAATCCGGGTAGTAGGTAATATTTTCCGGATCGATCCAGCAGGTCCGCAGGGCGCCGTTGGCGTCCATTCGCCGGCCATACCAGACCGGCTCGCCCTCGAGCCCTACCAGCACGCACTGGTGCACATAAAACGACCAGCCATCGTAGCCGGTTAGCCAAGCCATATTGGAGGGATCACTGACGATTATTACGTCAATACCACGGCTGGCCATCTCGGCACGCACCTTCCACAGCCGGCTTGCGTACTCCTCACGGGTGAAGGGCAGGGATACCTGAATCATGGGCCATTCGCCATCAAAGAATCACCAAAACCGGCCTTGCTGACCAAGGCCGGGACCATAGGGCGTGTTATCGCCACCAACATGTCGTTGCTACTGACAAACAGTGATTGCTATCAAGTGCTTGACACTCGATTATGACAATCATCGGTCATTGACCTAGTGCTGATACTAGCACCGGCGTTGAGCCCTCCGTCAAAGGCTTTATTGTCTTTTCTTGCCGGATCGTAAAAGCCCGCCCAAGCCCCGCATTAGAGCCACCGCACAGGAGCCGATTGCCATGCAGATTCTCATCCACTCCGCCGATGCCGAGCAGTGGCAAACAGCCATCGCCAAGGCTCTGCCAACGGCCACGGTCATCTCCAGCCATGTCACCCTGGAGGCACGCCATAACGCCGACTACCTGGTTGCCTGGCAGCCACCCGGCTGGCTGTTCGAGGAGCAGAAAGGGCTCAAGGGCATCATCAACCTCGGCGCTGGCGTGGACGCCCTGCTCAACAACCCGGCCCTGCCGGCGGGTGTACCGATCGTTAAGCTGCGCGATGCCGGCATGGCCGATCCGATGATCGACTACGTACGCTACGCCGTGCTGCACTTCCAGCGCGATTTCGACCGCTACGCTCGCCAGCAGGCACGCATCCAATGGCAGGAACAGCCACTGGCCCCCAAGGCCGAATGGGGCATCGGCGTACTGGGGCTTGGCGCTATCGGCGCGCGAGTGGCACAGACGCTGGCTGCCGATGGCTTTCCGGTTCACGGCTGGAGCCGCCGCCCCAAGGCGCTGGACGGCATCCGCTGCTATCACGGCGAGGAAGGCCTCGCGACCTTGCTTGGCCAGGTCAAGAGCCTCGTCACCCTGCTGCCGAACACGCCAGCGACCCGGGACATCATCAACGCCGAGACCCTGGCCGCCCTGCCCCCTGGCGCCAGCCTGATCAACCCCGGACGCGGCAGCCTGATCGACGAGGCCGCCCTGCTTGAAGCGCTGGGGCCCGTCGACGCCGAGACCAGGTCCGGAAAAGATGACGGAAACGGCGACACCGGACGGCTACGGGGCGCGGTGCTGGACGCCTTTGCGTACGAGCCGCTGCCTGCCGATAGCCCGCTGTGGCGACACCCGCGCGTACTGATTACCCCGCACATGGCCGCCCCCACGCCGCGTGATGCAGCCCTTGAGCAGGTAATAGACACCCTCAAGGCCTGGCAGGCCGGCGAACAGGTGCCAAGCGTCGACCCCGCCGCGGGCTACTGAGCCAGAGCGGCGACCCCGTCCAAGAACCTGAACGAAAATAAGCTGAAGGTCACTATCGGCCTGACGGGGGCTTAGAAACGGGCGCCAAGAAACATAGGGGTCAGCGCAGCACTCGGGCGAAAAGAATATCCTCGAAGTGCTGCATGGGCGTCACCGACTTGAGAGTCTTGGCCCGCAGCAGCGCCCCCTGCCAGCCGGCCAGGATGAAGCTCGCCAGGGCCTCGCTATCGGTGTCTGGCGCAATGTCGCCTGCGCTCCGGGCCTTCTCCAGGCAGACAGCCAGCCGACGCTCCCACTCCTTGAGAATGCCGTCCAGCCGCTCGCGAAACAGCGCGTTCCGCGCCGACAGTTCCTGGCCCAGATTCCCAATAAGACAGCCACGACTGTGGTCGCAGTCGGCCATGTCGGCACGCCCTGCAGCAAAGAAGCGCTGCAGCCGCTCAAGCGGGGGGCGATCATCGTCGAGCAGCTCGTCCAGGCGTTGCTCATAGGTGTCGGCAAAGGCCTCGATCACGGCAAGGCCGAAATCTTCCTTGCTCGAGAAATAGTGATAGAAGGAGCCCTTGGGCACCGCTGATGCCTTGAGTACGGCATTGATGCCGGTGGCGTGGTAGCCCTGTTCGGCAATCAGCTCGGCGCCGACCTGAATCAGGGTGTCGCGGGTAGTGGCATGCTTGGAGGTCATCGAACGGGCAGTCATGAAAGGATGAAACAGGGGAAACTGTCCAAAAGCGGACAGCACAGATAGACCGTACAAGATCATGATACGCAAGGCACCGGGAAGGTGGGAACCGGGAGATACGAACCGCCCCGGCAGCAGGCGCCGGCGGGGCGGGATTGGTCATAAAGTGTGGCCCGAGGGTGACGTGCTTACAGCAGGGCGTTGAACTGCTTGATCCATTCCGGGTGCGCGGGCCAGGCCGGCGCGGTCACCAGCTTGCCGCAGGTGATGGCATCCGTCACCGCGATATCGGCGAATTCGCCACCGGCCAGATGAACCTCGGGAGCGCAGGCCGGGTAGGCGGAGACACGCCGCTTGTCGAGAGACACCGCCGCTGCCAGCAGTTGGGCACCGTGGCAGATCGACGCCACCGGCTTGTCGGTATCGAAGAAGTGGCGCACGACTTCAAGCACTCGCTCGTCGAGACGCAGGTATTCCGGCGCCCGACCGCCCGGCACGACCAGACCGTCGTAGTCGGCGGGGTCGATCTCGGCGAAAGTGGCGTTAAGCGCGAAATTATGTCCCGGTTTCTCGGTGTAGGTCTGGTCGCCCTCGAAGTCGTGAATAGCGGTCTTGACGCTATCGCCCTCACGCTTGTCCGGGCAGACGGCGTCGACTTGATGCCCCATGGCCTGCAAGGCCTGAAAGGGCACCATGATTTCGTAGTCCTCGACGAAGTCGCCGGCAATCAACAATAGCTTGGCCATAGAGAGCATCCTCTTATCCATAAGTGACGGGGCATCAAGCAACCGCAGACACGCGCAGCCGTCGGCGGTGCTGAGGAATCAGGTTAGCGCGCAATTCATTACAACGATAGCCGCGGAACCTTTCCCCCCACCACCTATCACAACCATGATGATTTCAGCATGACGGCTCGACTACCACCCCTGAAGCCCCGACTCGGGAGAGATGCAGATGAACCTCGCCACACCGAGGCGCCAACGACACCTGATGAGACTACTATCAGGGTTCGCTCTACTGCTCATCGCCTCCTTCAATGCCTTTGCGGCCGACGATGCGGCCGCGCCGCGCACCTTCGAGGCCACCTACCGTCTGGAAATCGACGGCTGGCCGGATGCCGACATCAGCCACAGCCTGAAGCGTCAGGGCGGGGCCTGGGTCAGTGAGATGCGCGCCTCCGTTGCCGTGGCCAATGGCTGGGAGCGTGGCCGTTTCACCCTCGGTGACGACGGAGTAACCAGTAGCGAATACGCCGGCGGCTATTCGCTGCTCGGCATCGGCGAGGATTACCATATGGGCCAGAGTGAGCTTGCCGCCTGGCCCGACCGCCAGGCGGCACTGTTCGAGCTCTCGCGACAGGCCGACCAGGTCTCTTGCTGGCACCCTCAGGTAGCGCCCTGCACCCTGAGATATACCAACTACAAGGGCGAGACGAAGAGCTTTCACTACCGCCGCCTCGAGACCACCACCCTCGACCTGCCGGCCGGCAACTTCCCGGCGGTGACCATTGCCCTGTGGCGCGGCGAACATCCCGATCGCGATCTTCGCCTGACCTTCAGCCCAGAGGTGCCGGGCCTGCTGCTGGCGGCCGACTATTTCAAGAACGGCGAACGCACGAGCCACCTGCGTTTGAGAAGGCTGCGCTTCAACGACCTGGCCAAGGCCAACTGAGGAGCGGCCAACTCGGGCTGGCCAGCTACAGAGAGACAATCCCGCTAAGCAACGCTCACGATCATTACGTTCGCTGATTCCCCATCAGCGAAAATCATTTCTCCTCATATAAGAGTCTGGTTACAGTAGCGCCTCCTGGTCGCCACATCGGCGACCCGCTGGTTAATGGAGGACCGATGCTGTCCGGCCTGCTTATCGTATTGCTGCCCCTGATTCTCGGCTACCTGGTGCCGCTGAAACATGAAAGCCTGCTGGCGGCGGTCAACCGCGCCGTCAACGGCGCCATCTACGTCATCCTGCTACTGATGGGCGTTGGCCTCGCCGGCCTGGATAACCTGGGCGGGCAGCTGTCACGGCTGGGGGGCCAGACCCTGCTGCTGTTCCTGATCACCGCCGCCTGCAATCTGCCTGCGCTGTGGTGGCTGTCACGACGCAGCGCCCTGCATGCTAACGGCGCAACGGTCGTCAAGGGGGCACCGACCAGCAAGCTGGCGGCCATGGGTGGCTCGCTGCTGCTGGTCGCAGTGGTGATCGCGGGGGTGCTGCTAGGCTTGGCCGGCAAGGCATTGGCCATCGACGGTCTGCATGGCGGCGCCGAAACACTCGCCGAGTGGGTGCTCTATGTGCTGTTAGCCCTGATCGGCTGCCAGTTGCGCAACTCCGGCATGTCGCTCAGGCAGATCCTGCTCAACCGCCACGGCCTGGCGATCGCCGCCACGGTCGCGGTCAGTTCACTGGCTGCTGGCCTGATCGCCGCCCCGCTGATGTCGCTTGAGTGGAACGAGGGGCTGGCCATGGCCGCCGGCTTCGGCTGGTATTCGCTGTCGGGCATCCTGATCGGCGACCAGTTGGGTCCGCTACTCGGCGGGGTGGCCTTCTTCAACGACCTGGCCCGGGAACTGATGGCTTTCATTCTGATCCCGCTGGTCATTCATCGCGCCACACCGCTCGCCATCGGCTATGGCGGCGCTACCTCGATGGACTTCACCCTGCCGGTCATCCAGCAGCATGGCGGCGTGGCCTGCGTGCCCATCGCCGTGGTCAGCGGCTTCATCCTATCGCTGCTTTCACCGCCGCTGATCCTGTTCCTGCTGTCACTGTAAATTCTCCCAAGAGCGAGGGAGGACGGGCGTTTAACCGAAGCGGATATGTCACAATACTACCGAGGTGATTTTCCCAAAAGGTAGCGTAGGCTATTCGCATCAGCCTGAAAAATGCCCCCGTCCAGGCCGTGGGGGATTGCTGGAAGTGAGTCACCATGAGCACCATTGCCCCCGTTTCTTCCTGCTTTCTCCGTGATCCGGCGCTCCCCTTCATTGAGGCGCGCCTGGTGGCTGATGGCAATGCCCTGAGCCATGCTCTCCATAGTCACGATTGTCACTCCTTCGGCGCCATCACCTCGGGATGCTCGCACTACTGGAGCCGTGGCCAGGGTCAGAAGGTCAGTGCTGGCGATGTGGTGGTCATCAACCCAGAGGACCGCCACGCTTGCAATGCTGTTCAAGACACGTCCTGGGGCTATCACATGCTGTATCTGGATAGCCAATGGCTGGCCGCACGCTGTCCTTCACTGCACGCTGATGACCAGGCGGACGTGCCGATGTTCGCCGCGCGGGTCAGCCGTGACCCTCGCCTCCACCAGGCCATCATCGCGCTGGGTTTTGCTCTCGCCGATCATGATACTCCCCGCATGGAACGAGAAAGCCGCGCCGAACTCATGGCAGAGCGCATACAGGAAGTACTCCATCCCCAGCGCCATTCGCCTATCCCGCCGGTACATTTGGCTCGTGCACTGGACCTACTGGCAACCGATTGGCACCGAGACCTGACACTCAAAGAGCTATGCCAGGCCGCCGAGTGCAGCGCCACCAGTCTGATCGCCGCCTTTCGCCGGCATCACGGCCTGACACCCCACGCCGCTCTGATCGACCTGAGGGTGCGCCATGCGCGCCAACAACTGCGCTTGGGTACTTCCATCGCAGACGTCGCCCAGGCCTGTGGATTCGCTGATCAGGCTCACCTGCAACGCACCTTCAAGCGTCTGCTGGCGACAACACCGGGGCACTATCTGGGACGCCGCTAGCCGCTGCCCCCTCAACCCAGCAACACAAGACCTGCGCTTAGCACCAGCAGTCCCGCTAACCCACGATTGATACACTGCATTCGGTGGGGCGACGATACCCAACCGTTCAACTGCCCCCCCGCCAGCGCCCACAGACTGATCGATAACGCGCACAGGCTGCCCCACAGCACGGCGAATACTGTCACCAGCGCCGGATCGCCATCTGCCGCGAAGGCCCCCATTCCCGCAACGGATGCCAACCAGGCCTTGGGGTTTATCCATTGCATAAAAGCGCCAGTGCACGCCCCCGCCGGCTCGGCTACCCGATCCATGTCGAGCTCACCATCGCTACGCGCTAGCCTCCAGGCCAGCCAGATCAGAAAGGCCACCCCGCCCAGGCGCACCAGATGGCGAAGCAACGGCCATTGCTGCCACAGTTCCACCATGCCGATCCCAATCAACCACAGCAGCAGGGTGAAACCAGCGCTGGCCCCCATTACCAGCGGCATAGCACCGCGCCAACCTACGTGAATGGCCGTTGATAGCACCAGCAGATTCACCGGACCAGGAGAAACGGACGCCGCCACAGCGAAGGCAGACATGGACACTAATAAAGATACCGACAAGGACATGGGACGACTCCACGAGACACGATGGCCCCATGTTGGCTAACCACCAGTGCTTCGTATTGAAGGAAATTTCAGCCAGCCGCATCCATCAACCTTCTGCCGTATCTTTTCTGGGTATTCCCTGGCAAGCACCTGCATGACCAAAGCAGCGTCATATCCACCCAGAAGCCCGACCGCCGGGGGTACACCCAAAGTCTAGGTTGATGGCAACCAACGCCGGGGCTAGTGTTTCCTTATCATCCAACTTAAACGATTAAGTTTGCATTTAATCACCGCCAGTCGCCCTGGTTTGCCACCAGGATTCGCCCATTCAGACAACAACAACACGACAAGGAATGCCTGATGATCAAGAAACTGATTCCCGCCATCGCACTGGCCAGCATCGCTGGCACCGCCACCACCCAGGCTCAGGCCGCTGAGCTGACCATTTCCTGCGGTGCCGTCGGCGCCGAACTGGCCCTGTGCGAGGAAGGCGTGAAGGCCTGGGAAGACAAAACCGGCCACACCGTCAACATCGTCTCGACGCCCAACTCTTCTACCGAACGTCTCTCGCTCTATCAGCAGATTCTGTCTGCCCAGTCCAGCGACATCGATGTGATGCAGATCGACGTAGTCTGGCCAGGCCTACTCGCCAACCACCTGCTCGACCTGAAAAAAGTCCTCGGCGAGGACGCCGCCGCCGGCCACTTCGACACCATCGTCGCCAACAACACCATCGACGACCGCCTGGTGGCCATGCCCTGGTTCACCGACGCCGGCGTGCTCTACTACCGCAAGGATCTGCTCGAAAAATACGGCCATGAGGCGCCCGAGACCTGGGAAGAGATGACCGCGATCGCCGAGGAAATCCAGGACGCCGAGCGGGCCGCCGGCAACGAGCGCATGTGGGGCTACGTCTTTCAGGGCCGCGCCTATGAGGGCCTGACCTGTAATGCCCTGGAATGGGTGGCGAGCAACGGCGGCGGCACCATCGTCGATGCCGACGGCGAAATCACCATCGACAATGCCAAGGCCGCCGAAGCGTTGGACCTGGCGGCAAGCTGGATCGGTGACATCTCACCGGAAGGCGCCCTCAACTACACCGAGGAAGAGGCCCGCGGGGTCTTCCAGTCCGGCAATGCGGTCTTCATGCGCAACTGGCCCTATGCCTGGTCGCTTGCACAGAGCGAGGACAGCGACGTGCGCGATCAGGTCGGCGTGGTCAAGCTGCCCCGCGGGGCCGATGGCCAAAACGCCGCGGGGCCGGGCGGCGAAAACCAGAGCGCCGCGACTCTGGGAGGCTGGAACCTGGCGGTCTCCAAGTACACCGAGTCCCCCGAGGTTGCGGCCGAGCTGGTGGCCTTCCTGACAGGCGAGGCCGAGCAGAAGCGCCGCGCCATCCAGGGCGCCTACAACCCGACCATCGCCAGCCTCTATGACGACGAGGAAGTACTGGCGGCCGTGCCCTTCTTCGGCACGCTCTACGACACATTCACCAATGCCGTCGCCCGCCCCTCTGCCCCCACCGGGGACAACTACGGCCGCGTCAGCAACAGCTTCTTCAATGCCGCACACAGCGTGCTGTCTGGTAACCAGACCGGCGCCGAGGCGGTCTCCCAGCTGGATAGCGAGCTGTCGCGCATCAAGCGTCGTCGCTGGTAACCGGAGGTCGTCATGTCCACTCCTGCAACCGAAAGCGCCTCCCGGGTGGGGGCGCGCTCTACCAAGGCGGGCTATCGAGGCACCAAGGTCCGCCGCCAGCGGGTTCGCGCCGCCTGGATGTTCCTGATTCCGATGCTGATCACCCTGGCGCTTGTCGCCGGCTGGCCGCTGGCGCGGACCTTCTACTTCAGCTTCACCGACGCCTCGCTGTCGGATACCGCCGGTGCCGCCTGGATCGGCATCGAGAACTACCTGGTCTTCGATGATGGCCACTGGTACGGCATCCTCACCGACCCGGTATGGTGGCAGTCGGTGTGGAACACCCTGTTCTTCTCGGTGGTATCGGTGTCCCTCGAAGTGGTGTTCGGCATCATCGTCGCCCTGCTGCTCAACGCCGAATTCAAGGGCCGCATGCTGGTGCGTGCCGCGGTGCTGATTCCCTGGGCCATCCCCACCATCGTCTCGGCCAAGATGTGGGCCTGGATGCTCAATGACCAGTTCGGGATCATCAACCACCTGCTGATGGCCATGGGCCTGATCGATGCGCCCCTGGCCTGGACCGCCGATGCAACCCTGTCGATGTGGGCGGTGATCATGGTCGACGTCTGGAAGACCATTCCCTTCGTCGCGCTGCTGGTGCTGGCCGCGCTGCAGATGCTGCCCAAGGATTGCTATGAAGCCGCCGAGGTCGACGGCATCCACCCGGTCAAGGTGTTCTTCCGGGTCACCCTGCCGCTGATCACCCCGGCCCTGCTGGTCGCCGTGATCTTCCGCCTGCTCGACGCCCTGCGCGTGTTCGACGTCATCTATGTGCTGACCTCGAACTCCACCAACACCATGACCATGTCGATCTACGCCCGTCAGCAACTGGTCGAGTTCCAGGACGTGGGCTACGGCAGCGCCGCCTCGACCCTGCTGTTCCTGATCATCGCGCTGGTGACCATCCTCTATCTGTATCTGGGCCGCCGCCAGTTGGGAGTCGACGAATGAACCGTTATCAGCAGATCAAGCTCGCCAAGCAGGTCGGCAAGTGGGCCCTGATCGCCGTGATCATGGTCTACGCCATTTTCCCCTTCTATTACGCCGTGATCACTTCGCTGAAACCCTCGAGCGAGCTGTTCCAGGTCGATTACTGGCTGTCCTCGGTGGACTTTGGCAACTACGCAGAGATCTTCTCCCAGGACAGCTTCATTCAGGCCATCGGCAACTCGATTCTGGTCGCCATCAGCGTGGTGTTCATTGCCCTGCTGCTGGGTGTGACCGCCTCCTATGCCCTGGGGCGGGTGCGCTTTCGCGGCCGCACCACGGTGATGCTGGTGGTCCTCGGCGTGTCGATGTTCCCGCAGGTCGCGGTGCTCTCGGGCCTGTTCGAGGTCATTCGCACCCTGAACCTGTACAACAGCCCCGGCGGCCTGATCCTGAGTTACACCATCTTCACTCTTCCGTTCACCGTCTGGGTGCTGACCACCTTCATGCGTCAGCTGCCGATGGAGCTCGAGGAGGCCGCCATCATGGACGGCGCCACCCCCTGGGTGACCCTCACCAAGGTGTTCCTGCCGCTGATGTGGCCGGCCATGGCGACCACCGGCCTGCTGGCCTTCATCGCCGCCTGGAACGAGTTCCTGTTCGCCCTGACCTTCACCCTGACCGACAGCCAGCGCACCGTGCCGGTCGCCATCGCGCTGATCTCTGGCGGTAGCCAGCATGAGCTGCCCTGGGGGCCGATCATGGCCGCGTCGGTCACCGTCACCGTGCCGCTGGTCATCCTGGTGATGATCTTCCAGCGCCGCATCGTCTCCGGCCTCACCGCCGGCGCCGTCAAAGGATAACGCTCATGTCATCGATGGAATCCAAGATGCAAGAATCAACGTTCTGGTGGCGCGGCGGCGTCATCTATCAGATCTACCCGCGCAGCTTCATGGACAGCAACGGCGATGGTATCGGCGACCTGCCGGGCATCACCGACAAGCTCGACTATGTGGCCTCGCTGAACGTCGATGGTATCTGGCTGTCGCCCTTCTTCACCTCGCCGATGCTCGATTTCGGCTACGACATCAGCGACTACCGCGACGTCGACCCGATGTTCGGCACCCTCGAGGACTTCAAGACGCTGCTCGAGCGTGCCCATGCGCTGGGTCTCAAGGTGATGATCGACCAGGTGATCAGCCACACCTCCGATCAGCACCCCTGGTTCCAGGAGAGCCGCCAGGACCGCACCAATGACAAGGCCGACTGGTTCGTGTGGGCGGACCCCAAGCCCGACGGCACGCCGCCCAACAACTGGCTGTCGATCTTCGGCGGCTCGGCCTGGACCTTCGATTCGCGCCGCCAGCAGTACTACCTGCACAACTTCCTGGAAAGCCAGCCGGACGTGAACTTCCACAACCCGGCGGCGCGCCAGGCCCAGCTCGACAACATGCGCTTCTGGCTCAAGCTCGGTGTCGACGGTTTCCGTCTCGACACCGTCAACTTCTACTTCCATGACCTCGAGCTTCGCGACAATCCGCCGGTACCGGCGGGCGAGGCCAAGACCCTGGGGGCGCCGGCCACCAACCCCTACACCTGGCAGCGCCACGTCTATGACCTGAGCCGCCCGGAGAATCTTGATTTCCTCAAGGACCTGCGCGCCCTGATGGACGAGTTCCCCGGTACTACCACGGTGGGCGAGATCGGCGACGACAACCCGCTTGAGCGCATGGCCGAATACACCGCCGGCGGCGACAAGCTGCACATGGCCTATGGCTTCGATCTGCTCAATGCCCCGCATTCGGCCGGCTATATCCGCGAGGTGATCGAACGCTTCCAGCGCCTGGCCGGCGATGCCTGGCCGTGCTGGGCGCTGTCCAATCATGACGTGATGCGCAGTGCGACCCGCTGGGGCGCCGACGAGGACCCCATCGCCTACCCCAAGGTGGCGCTTTCCATGGTGATGTCGCTACGCGGCAGCGTCTGCCTTTACCAAGGCGAGGAACTGGGACTGCCGGAGGCCGACGTGCCCTTCGAGCGTATCCAGGACCCCTATGGCAAGGTGCTGTGGCCGGAATTCAAGGGTCGCGACGGCTGCCGCACGCCGATGCCCTGGAGCGATGACCTCCAAGGCGGCTTCTCCCCGGTCGAGCCCTGGCTGCCGGTAGAGACTCGCCACCTGCTGCTCTCGGTAGCCCGTCAGCAGGATGACGCCGACTCGGTGCTCAACGCTACCCGCGCGATCTTGGCCTTCCGGCGCGATCATCCGGCGCTGATCGACGGCGAGCTGTCGCTGGTCGAGGTCGGCGAGGATCTGCTCGGCTTCATCCGCGAGGCGGACGAACGGGCAGGCGGCGAACGACTGCTATGCGTCTTCAACCTGACCGGGAAGCCCCAGGAGACCACCCTGCCGGCCTCTCTCGGCGAGCACGCCCGGCTGCTCGACGGCCCCGGCTTCCAGGCGGGCCTTGAGGCATCGCAGCTGACATTGCCGGCCTATCAGGCCGCCTTTATCTCGCTCGATTAACCCCTTTTCATATGCTGGCGCCTGAGGCGCCGGCAGGGAGTCGCAAGATGGCAAGCGTGAACCTCACACAGATCAACAAGATCTTCGGCAGCACCCACATCATCAAGGACCTTGATCTTGAGGTCGGCGATGGTGAGTTCGTGGTCTTCGTCGGCCCCTCGGGCTGTGGCAAGTCGACCCTTTTGCGCCTGATCGCCGGGCTCGAGTCGATCACCGACGGCGACATGCACTTCGCCAACGACCTGGTCAATGACCTGCCGCCCCGGGAGCGCGGCGTGGGCATGGTCTTCCAGTCCTATGCGCTCTATCCGCATATGACGGTATACGAGAATATGGCGTTCGGTCTCAAGCTCGCCAAGACCGACAAGCAGAGCATCGAGCAACGGGTGATGGAAACGGCCCGCATCCTGCAGCTCGAGGAGCTACTGCAGCGCAAGCCCAAGGAACTCTCCGGCGGCCAGCGTCAGCGCGTGGCCATGGGCCGTGCCATGGCCCGCGAGCCGCGCATCCTGCTGTTCGATGAGCCGCTCTCCAACCTGGATGCCTCGCTGCGCGTGCAGATGCGCAACGAGATCGCCCGGCTGCACCATCGGCTGGGTTCGACCATGATCTACGTCACCCACGATCAGGTCGAAGCCATGACGCTGGCCGACAAGATCGTGGTGCTGAGGGACGGTCGCATCGAACAGGTCGGCAGCCCCCAGACGCTCTATCAGCAACCCGCCACCAAGTTCGTTGCCGGCTTCATCGGCTCGCCAACCATGAACTTCCTGCCCGCCGAGCTGGTCTCGGGCGGCGACGAGGGCTGCCGAGTACGCGCCGAGGGACTGGGTGAGCTGGCCCTGCCCCAGGACGCAAGCGCTCAGGCCAAGGGGGCTGCCCTGTCCCTTGGCGTGCGTCCCGAGCATCTGAGCCTCGCCGAGGCCCAGGGCGACAACCGCTTCGAGATCGTCAACGTCGAGTACCTGGGCAATGAGGTCTATGTCTATCTCGAGCCCAAGGCCGGCGAGGCGCTGCTGATTCATCGCAGCGAAGCCCCCAGCCAGTGGCAGGTTGGCCAGCAGGTCGCCCTAGTACCACAGCTCGAACACGTGCACCTGTTCGATTCAAGCGACCGGGCCCTGGGGCTCGCCAAGGCCGCTGCGGCCGCCTGAGACCCCGACATCCCATAGCGCTCCCGCCACCGGCTGACGGTGGCGGGCACTCCTTTCACCGGTCTGTCACCAGCCTGTCACGAGCGGTATCATCGAGCCGAGATCCTATCGTCATGGAACCGCCTGTGAGTGCTGCCCCACCCCGCATCACCCTGAAAGACCTGGCTCGGGAGCTTGGCGTATCAACGGCCAGCGTCTCCAACGCCTTCAACCGCCCCGACCAGTTGTCGCCCAAGCTGCGCGAACGCATTCTCAGCGAGGCACAGCGACTCGGCTACTCAGGCCCCGATGCCAAGGCGCGCAGCCTGCGTACCGGTCGCTCGCGGATCATCGCCGTGGTGCTCGCCGAAACCCTGACCTACAGCCTCAATGACGCCGTGGCAAGCGAGTTGCTGGCCGGCATCGCCGAGGTGCTCGACGTCCACGGTCATACGCTGCTGCTGCTTTCGGGCCGACAGCATGTCTCCCAGGCCCCCGGCTCGGCCAACATCGCCGATGGCTTTATCGTCTATGGCCTGATGCCAAGCCTCAAGGTGCTGAACGACATACCGGCCCAGCGTCCTATGGTGGCGGTCGACTTCAATATCCAGTCGCGTCCCAGCGTGCATGTCGACAACGAACCCGCCAGCTATGCCGTTGCCAGCCATGCTCTGACCGCGCGCCCCAAGCGCCCCGGGATCATCAACCTGCGCCTGACAGAATCGCCCTGCAACGGCAGGGTCACCGCCGAGCACACCTTGCTGGCCGCCGGCCAAACCATCACCCGTTCGCGGCTGGCCGGCTTTCATCGCGCCCTTGAGGGGCAGGGCTTTGACCCGGCCACGGTGCCGATGTGGAACATCGAGGAGAACACCTTTGATGTCTGCGCCCCAGTGATCGGTGAGATTCTCGACCTCCCCGACGACGAACGTCCCGACCTCTTGCTATGCATGTCCGACCGCATCGCCCTGACCGTGCTCACCCTCGCCGAGCGGCGGGGCCTGCGCATTCCCGAAGACCTGCGCCTGACCGGCTTTGACGGCATCGCCGAGGGACAGAACCGGGATCCGCGGCTGACCACCATCCGCCAGGACAGCCATGAGAAGGGCCGCATCGCCGCACGTATGATCCTGGGGCTGGCGCCTCGGGAAGACTGCATGCTGCACACCGAGCTGATTCTCGGCGACACCTGCCCGTAAAAATGCTGACCTTAATAACGAGACGCTGGAGAGCCCGGCCTTAGAGAGCGCTGCCCTCTCAGTGCCATGACTAGGGCCTTGGCTAGGTTATTGGCTAGGTTATTGGCTAGGTTATTGGCTAGTTCTTGGAGGTTCTTGGATGGTTCTTGATTAGTTCTGGACACAAGACGCTTCGCACTTCTCGGCTCCCTCAAGCCACCGCGTCACCTCTTGCGAGACTGCCAGGGTTGCACGTTCTTTCCCCTCTTCCCCAATGCCCGACATGCGATCATGGCCACCTGCCGTTACTCGTATTGCAACACCTCTTACAGAAGAGCCTCCCTCTGACAGCACGTCTCTTTCAACAGAGCTCTTTAGGGACGTTAAAAAAGCATTGCTCTGGAAGCCAGGTTCTAGCAACCCGGTCCTAGCATCCCAGCCCTGGAAACCAAGCTCTGGGACTAAAGCTCTAGAAAAGAAGCTCTGTGAGCTGGGTTCTCTCAGCGCCCCGATGATTGGAGTATTCATGTCTGCCCCTCCTGCCTCACCATCTCATCCTCCTCGCCGCCCATGGCTGGCGCGGCTGTCTGCTATCGCGATACTGGCGCTCGCCGTCGCCGTGGCTGGCTACTGGCTGACGCATCGTCCCCAGGCGCCCAAACGCGCGCCAGCCGAACGCCCGGTGCCGCGCGTCGAGGTGATGACGGTCGAGCACCAGGCCGAGGCACCGGTGCTGAACGCCCATGGCCGCGTGCTGGCCGCCCGGGAAACGACTCTGTCGACCTCTATCAACGGCCGCCTGGAGGCCTTCGCTCCGCAGGTCGAACCGGGCCGCCGGGTCGCCAAGGGGCAGTGGCTGGCAAGGCTCGAGCGCACCGACTACGAACTGGCCCTGCGCGAGGCAGAGGCGTCGCTTGCCAGCGCCGAGTCGGATCTTGCCTCCGAACAGGGCGAGCAGATCCGCGCCGCCGCCGAGTACAGGACCTTTGGCCGCGACCTTCCCCCGGCCAGGCGAGCCCTGGTACTGCGCGAGCCCCAGCTCAAGGCGGCCAAGGCCGCTGTGGAAACCGCTCGCGCCCAGCGCGACCGCGCTCAGGCCGACCTGGCACGCACTGAGGTTACCGCCCCCTTCGATGCCGTGATTCAGGAGAAGCTGGTCGGCGAAGGGGCCGGGCTTGGCGCCTATGCCGACATCCTCAGCCTGGTCGGCATCGAGCGCTTCTGGGTGCGCCTCAACCTGCCTCAGGAGGCGCTGACCTGGCTTGACACTCACACTGCCGACGGCCACGGCAGCCGCGTGGAGCTCGACAGCCCCGCCTGGCCCGACGGCCAGATCCGTGAGGGCGAAGTGTGGAGTGTGCTGCCGAGCCTCGAGGAAAGCGGCCTGATGACCCAAGTGATGGTGGCGGTGGATGACCCGTTGGCACTCGAACATGAAGGCGCTCCGGCGCTGCGCCTGGGTGACCTGCTGGAAGCACGGCTGTATCCCGCGCAGACCCGCCAACTGATCCGCATACCGGTCTCGGCGCTGCGCGGCAACCGCAGGGTCTGGCTGCTCGATGAAAACAACCACCTGAGAATGCGTGATGTCGAACTCGCCCATCGAGGCGACGAAGTCGCGCTGATCGAGTCGGGCCTGAACGACGGCGAGCGTGTGATACTGGGCAACCTGGCCAATGCCGAGGCCGGCATGGCGTTGAAGGCCCGTGACAGCGAGATGGCCGAATCCACAGACAGCCCCTCCGGCGACGCAGCAGCAACGCCCCACCAGGAGGGCAACGCATGAGCCAGACCCCTGATCACCGTCGCATCCGCGGCCCTATCGCCTGGATGCGTGATCACGGCGTAGCCGCCAATCTGCTGATGCTGTGTCTGATCCTCGGCGGCCTGTGGAGCTCGACCCTGATCACCAAGGAGGTCTTCCCACGCTTCACGCTGGAAAACGTCAATGTATCGGTGAGCTACCCGGGCGCGACGCCCGAAGAAGTCGAGCAGAGCCTGCTGCTGGCCATGGAATCGGCCGTGCAGGATGTCGAGGGCACCGACAAGATCACCGCCACCGCCCGAGAAGGCAGCGGCTCGCTGTCGATCGAGCTGCAGGACGGCATCGAGACGATGCGCGCCTATCAGGATATCCAGCAGGCCATCGATGGCCTGACCACCCTGCCCGACGCGGCCGAGGCGCCACGCTATTCGCTCAGCGGTCATTCCCGCTCGGTCATAGAACTGATGCTGCACGGCGACACCGATGCCTTGACACTGCGTGACGTGGGCGAACGGCTGCGCAGCGAACTGCTGTCGGGCGACGGCATCACCAAGGTCGAGCTATCCGGCATTCGGGACCGACAGGTGCAGGTGACCCTCGACCAGACGGCGCTGCGCCGCTACGGCCTCGACCATGGCGACCTGGCAACCCGCATCGGCAACGAGGCCCTGAACCTCGCCGGCGGCAGCCTCGACACCCGGGACGGCGAATACATGGTGCGCTACGAGGCACGCCGCGAGGGCGCCGCGGACTTCGCTCGGCTGCCGGTAATGTCGACCCAGGATGGCAGCGTGATCCGCCTCGGCGATATCGCCACCATCAAGGATGGCTTCGCCGACAGCGACAGCGAAGTACTCTACGACGGCCAACCCGCCATCGGTCTGGATATCTATCAGGTCGGCGACCAGACCCCGACCGAACTCTCGGCCGTGACCCGGGCGCTGCTGCCGGCCCTGCGCGCAAGCCTGCCCGAGGGACTCTCGCTGAGCGTCGCCGACGATGACTCGGAGATTTATCAGGACCGCCTGGAACTGCTGCTCAAGAACGCCTGGCTGGGGCTGGCGCTGGTGCTGGTGCTGCTCGGGCTCTTCCTCGAGGCGCGTCTGGCATTCTGGGTCACCCTGGGCATTCCCACCGCCTTTTTGGGCTCTCTGCTGTTTCTGCCGCTGATGGATGTCTCGATCAACATGATCTCGATGTTCGCGTTCATCATCGCGCTAGGCATCGTGGTCGACGACGCCATCATCGTCGGGGAAAACATCCACGCCCACCGGGAGCGTGGCGCTAGCCCCCGGGAGGCGGCGATCCTCGGTGCCCGTGAGATCGCCGTGCCGCTGGCCTTCGCGATTCTCTCCAACATCGTCGCCTTCCTGCCGCTGCTGTTTCTGCCCGGCTTCCTCGGCCTGATCTTCGGCATCATTCCGATGGTAGTGATCTGCATCTTCGCCCTGAGCTGGATCGAAGCGGTGTTCATTCTGCCCGCCCACCTGAGCCATGCGAGTCGCGCGCCAAACCGCCTGCTAGCTCCGCTTGACCGACTGCGTCGCCGGGTACAGGGCAGCCTCGACCGCTTTACGCAGGGCCCCTTTCGCTCACTGCTGGAACGAAGCCTCGACTACCGCGGCCTGACCGTGGCGCTGGCCATGGCAATGCTGGTCCTGGCGCTCGGTTGGCTGGGCAGTGGCCGACTCGGCTTTACCCTCATGCCGCGGGTAGAATCCCACCAGGCCGGCGTCACCGCCAACCTGCCGGCGGGCAGCCCGATCACCGACGACCGGGCGCTGCGCAACCAGCTGCTGGCCGCCCTCAAACGGGTGGAACAGCGTGACGATGGCCCGGTACTGGCTGCCAGCAGCGCCACCATCGATGCCGATAGCCTCAGCGTAGTGGCCTTCCTCGATACCGAGGTCGACGACAACTGGTCTACCGGCCAACTCAGCCGCGCCTGGCGTGAGGAGGTCGGCCACCCGACCGGCGCCGACACCCTGCTGTTCGAATCCGACGTGGGCGGCCCCGGCAGTGGCGCCGGCCTGACGATACGTCTTTCTGCCGCTGACAGCGCCTCGCTGGAAAAGGCCGCCAAGCGTGTTGCCGAGCGGCTCGCCGACTACCAGCCGCTCTCCGACATCGACAGCGGCCTTGAGAATGGCAAGCGTGAGCTGCGCCTGTCGTTGACCGCCACCGGCCGTGCCCTGGGGCTAGATGGTAGCGACCTGGCGAGCCAGCTGCGCGGCCCCCTGCAAGGCGCTACCGCCCTCAAGCAACAGCAGGGCCGCAATGAGGTCGAGGTCAAGGTATTGCTGCCCGAGAGCGACCGAACCAGCCTCGCCCAGCTCGAGGGGCTCAGCGTGCTGACGCCGGACGGCGTCGAGGTCCCCCTGTCGCGGGTCGCCCAGATCATCACCGACACCGCCGCGTCGACCATTACCCGCATCAATGGGCGGCGGGTCATCGACGTCACCGCCAACGCCACTCCGCCGACGGCGGTCAATCAAGTGATCACAAGCCTCGAAGAGGAGGTCTTTCCCCAATTACGCGCCGACATACCCGGACTTAACATTGGCTTTGGCGGTCGACAGCAGGAGACCAGCGACAACTTGAAAAGCCTCCAGACGTCGTTGCTGTTCACCCTCGCCGCGCTCTATCTGCTGCTGGCGATTCCCTTTCGCAGCTACCTGCAGCCGCTGCTGGTCATGGCGGCGATTCCCTTCGGCCTGATCGGCGCGGTGATCGGTCACCTGCTGATGGGCTATGGGTTGTCGGTGATCAGCCTGCTCGGCATGCTGGCGCTATCGGGGATCGTCATCAACGACGCCCTGGTGCTGATCGACACCGCCAACCGGCACCGCCGGGCCGGGCAAGATCCGCGCAGTGCGGTGACCGCGGCCGCCCTGCGCCGGCTGCGCCCGATCCTGCTGACGACGCTCACCACCTTTTTCGGTCTGGCGCCGATGATCTTCGAGACTTCCCGTCAGGCGCGCTTCATGATCCCGATGGCGATCTCGATCGGCTTCGGGATCCTGTTCGCTACCCTGATCCTGCTGCTGCTGGTTCCCTCGCTGTACCTGCTGATCGAGGATGCCCGCCGAACCCTGGGCATGCCTCGGCGCACTGAAGCAGACGAGCACGATACGGACGACCACAGCGCGCAGTCTCCTGATGGAGAAACCCCCTACCTGGAGTCGCCATGACTGATGACGCTCTGCCTGCAAAACGCCGCCTGGCGCGCCCGGCTCTCTCGGTGCTGGGCCTCAAGCTGTTCGCGATTATCCTGATCGTCAACGTGGCGATTTCCGGGCTGGTCTTCGTCGGCGTGTCGCGAAGCATCAATAACGGCTTCATCGACTATCTAGAGACCACTCAGGCTGAGCTGGTGAATAACCTCGCCAACGCCCTCGGCGAAGAGTGGGGACGCCATGGCAACTGGCAGTGGCTGCGCACCGATCCGCGAGGCTGGCGAGAACTGGTGCGCCGTCAGCTGTGGCCGGATGGCCGACCACCTCAGATCGGCATCAAGCGCGATCTGGCCCGGGACCGGGACTTCGTGCTGCATGACGAGAACGGGCTGCCGGTGATCGGCCTGCCTCCTCGCCGTGACAGACTGCCGGCGAGGCTTGAGTGGGTGCCGATCCGCTATGAGGGTCGCCAAGTCGGCACACTGGGCTATGTGCCGCCAGACCAACTGATGGAACACTTGGACGAGCTCTTCCTCGATCAGCAGCAGCGCAACCTGGGGATCATCGTCGCCTCACTGGTGTTGGCCTCCCTGCTCCTGGCAGGCGGCTTGTCCTGGTGGCTCGGTCGACGCACCCAGAGCATGGCGCTGGCCACCCGCCGCCTCACCCAGGGCGACTATGGCGCTCGCCTCACCGAACGCGGTCGCGATGAGCTATCGCGCCTCTCCCAGGACTTCAACGTGCTGGCCGCGACCCTCGAAGCCAACCGCGAGTCGCGACAGCGCTGGGTGACGGATATCGCCCACGAGTTACGCACCCCGCTTGCGGTGCTGCGCGGCGAGATCGAGGCCATGCAGGACGGCATCCGCCCGCTGGACCAGGACAATCTGGACTCGCTATCCCAGGAAGTCGGCCAGCTCGAACGCCTGGTCGGCGACCTGCGCTTACTCGCCCAAAGCGATGCCGGGGCCCTGGAGGTCTCGCTGGCCCCTCTGGACCTGGCCGACAGCCTCAGGGGGCGCCTGGACGATGCCAAGGGCTGGATCGCCGAGCACGACATCACCCTTGCAAGCGACATCCCCCCCCCCATGATGATTCGCGGCGATGCCCAGCGGCTGCGCCAGCTGTGGAGCAACCTGATCGATAACACCCTGGCCTACACCACGGCGCCGGGACAGCTTCGGGTCACACTAGAGAGGCAAGGCCAGATGGCACGTCTGACCTGGGAAGACAGCGCACCCGACGTGCCGGAGGCGGAACTTGAGCGGCTTACCCAGCGGCTGTATCGCGTTGAAGGGTCCCGCAGCCGCAAGAGCGGCGGCTCGGGACTCGGGCTCTCGATCGCCGCGGCGCTGGTCAGCGCCCACGGTGGGACCCTGCATGCCACGCCTTCCCCCCTTGGCGGGCTATGCTGGACCATCGACTTTCCCCTGATGCCTAATGCCTGACACCTAATGCCTGAAAACTGATACCTGAATACTGATACTTGAAAACCAGGCCCCACTGAACCCACGGAATCCCCGGAGACATCGGCATGACTGAGGCTTCCCCCAGCCGCATCCTGATCGTCGAAGACGAACCCAAGATCGCCCGCCTGATCGGCGACTACCTTACCGGCAGCGGCTACATGCCACACCACCTAGACCATGGCGATGAGGTCATGCCCTGGCTCAACGATCAGCAGCCCGACCTGGTACTGCTTGACCTGATGCTGCCCGGCACCGACGGCCTGGTGCTGTGCCGCCAGATCCGCGACCGCTGGCCGCAGCTGCCGGTGATCATGCTGACCGCCCGCGTCGAGGAGGTCGACCGCCTGCTGGGCCTCGAGCTCGGCGCCGACGACTACATCTGCAAGCCCTTCAGCCCTCGCGAAGTGGTCGCCCGCATCAAGGCGGTGCTGCGGCGCAGCCAGGCCCTGCCGCAGGACAGACCCGGCGCACCCGGAACTCAAGGTGCACTAGTGCTCAACGAGGATGGCTGGCAGGCGCTGGCCGACGGCCAGGACCTGGCACTGACCGCCGTCGAATACAAGCTCCTCAAGGTGATGATGGATGCCCAGGGGCGCATCTTCTCCCGTGACCAGCTGATGGATCACATGTATCGCGACCATCGCATCGTGTCCGAGCGCACCGTGGATTCCCACATCAAGAAGCTCAGGAAGAAGATTGCTGGTGTCTGGCCCGAGCGTGAGGTGATCCGCTCGATCTATGGCGTGGGTTACAAGTACGAGCCCGAGCCCTTGGACTGAAACTAGGCTTGACACCCAAGCGCTGAAACCAGCAACTGACGTACAGCAGTCAGAACCGGGGCACCATCATGCTGATTTGCGCCTTGATCGCTGCACAACGGCGCCACAATGCCGGCGGATACTCTTCTTATCCGCGGTCGATCGTCGGCCCGGAACGCCAAGCATCAAGACAGGAGTGTCCGCATGAACCATTTCAAACGCCACCTGCTCGCTATCAGCCTGGTCTCAAGCCTCGCCCTGCCGCTGACCGCCATGGCCGGCATGCCATCGAATACGCTCAAAGAGATGGGCCCGCATCAGGGGCCGCGCCTGGAAATGATGGCAGAGCTCGACCTGACCGATGAGCAGCGCAATGCCCTGCAGGAAACACGTCAAACCTTCCGGCAAGAGCATCAGGCACTGCGCGAGCAAGAACGCACCGCCATCGACGACATCCTCACCGAGGAGCAGCGCGCCAGCCTGTCGGCAACCCTTGAGCGGCATCACGGTGCAGCGCGCCATGATCAGCGCCAGGCGCGTCAGCAAGTAAGGCTTGATGCACTGCTCGACAGCTGGTCACTAAGCGATGAAGATCGCGCTACGCTGAACGACGCACGCCAGGCCTTGATGGACAAGATGCGTGCCCTGCACGATGCGACATACGACAGCCGCGAGGAAAAGCGTGCCGCCGTCGAGGCCCTGCGCCAGGAACATCAAGCGGCGCTGGCCGACGTACTCAACGAAGCACAGCGTCACGCTCTGGTCGTATTCATGATGCCCCACCACGACAAACTCTCGCGCGACCACCTTGGTGGCGAAGGGGGTGAGCATCGTCATGAGCGGCATGGTGAACACAAAGGCAGCTACCAGGGAGAACCCCGGCAGACCGCCGAGGCCAACGGCAACGGCTGATCCTCGCTAGCAGTCGACAGGTGCAAACCGGCCCGATACCACCACGCTCGACGTTTGGATGCTGATATTGATGCCCGGCCCCTTGCCGGGCATCGCACATCTGACCAACTCACCTCAGAACCAACCTCAGAACCAGGCCGCGACTTCGAAATGTCTTTCCCGCGCCTGGCCCAGCCCCACCCTCACGTTTCAGCCCACCTCCTGCCCCTTCCTGGATCCCAGCACTGCAAGGCCCCCACTCCCGCCGACACCGTGTCTGTGGCCACATGGCGCCTTGCTCTTATCACGCAAGCACCACGCAAGGATCAGGCGCCATTTCCCAAGCCAATCGCCGTCAACGGTTGAAGGTTAATTCAGAAGCCTGTATTTTATTTGAACGGTCAATCAATAAAAAGCCGTCATGGCATGTCACCATCACCATGGCGAAAACAGCTCAGAACGCGCCCCGCCTCATCCGCGGTGTGCGATGCGTCACGTTTATCGTTATTTTATTGATTGGTCGTTCAATCAAAATAAATGAAGCACCTTCTTCAACGACACAAGGGAGTCTGCCCACTATGGCGCAAGACATGAAAGCCACCGAACGACGAGATCGCCTCAACCCCGTCGTCTTTATGGGGTCAGCAGCCGGCATCCTGCTGTTCCTGATCTTCACCATGACCTTCACCGAAAAAGCCGGCGCCATCTTCAATGCGGGCCTGGCATGGATCAACGATACCTTCGGCTGGTATTACATGCTGGCCGCCGTGGCCTATCTGGTCTTCGTGGTAGTCATCGGCTTTTCACGGGCCGGCTCGATCCGCCTGGGCCCTGACCACTCGCGCCCGGAATTTTCGCTGGTCTCCTGGGCATCCATGCTGTTCGCCGCGGGCATCGGCATCGATCTGCTGTTCTTCTGCGTAGCCGAGCCGCTGTCGCACTATCTCACGCCGCCCGACCTGGCGCCCGAGAGTGCCGCTGCCTTACGTCAAGCCGTTCCCCAGACCTTCTTCCACTGGGGCCTGACCGGCTGGGGCATGTATGTGCTGATGGGCATGGCACTGGCCTACTTCAGCTATCGCCATCGCCTACCGCTGGCCATCCGCAGCGCGCTCTATCCGCTGCTCGGCAACCGCATCAATGGTCCGATCGGTAACGCGGTCGACATCACCGCCGTGATTTCCACGGTATTCGGTATCGCCACCAGCCTCGGCATCGGCGTCATCCAGCTCAACTACGGCCTGACCTTCCTGTTCGACGTGCCGGAGAGCCTGACCACCCAGATCATTCTGATCGTGCTGGTCGTGATCCTCGCCACCATCTCCGTGGTAACCGGCGTCGAGAAGGGTATCCGTCGCCTGTCCGAGTTCAACATGCTGTTGGCCACTGCGCTGCTGCTGTTCGTGCTCTTCCAGGGCCAGACCCTGCACTTGCTCGACGCGCTGGTGCTGAATGCCGGTGACTACCTGAGTGGCTTCCTTGCCAAGAGCTTCGACACCTACGCCTTTGCCGGCGAAGATGCCCAGCAGTGGATGGGCTGGTGGACGATCTTCTTCTGGGGCTGGTGGATCGCCTGGACGCCGTTCGTCGGCCTGTTCCTGGCACGCATCTCCCGCGGTCGTACCATCCGTGAATTCGTCACCGGTGCCCTCCTGATCCCGCTCGGCTTCATGATGGCCTGGATGTCGATCTTCGGTAACAGCGGTATCGATATGGTCGCCAACCAGGGGCTGGTGGAACTCGGTCAACAGGCCTTGAACAGCCCACAGACCACCATCTATACCTTCCTCGAGCAGTATCCGTACATCGGCATCACCGCCTCGGTGGTCACCGTGCTGGGCGTGGTGTTCTTCGTCACCTCCGCCGACTCCGGCGCTCTGGTGCTGGCGAACTTCACCACCATCCTGTCGGACGTGAACCACGATGCGCCGATCCGCCTGCGTATCTTCTGGTCCGCGGTCATCGGCCTGATCACCATCGCCCTGCTGATGGCCGGCGGTCTCGATGCACTGCAGAGTGCCGTGGTGATCACCGCCCTGCCCTTCTCTCTGGTGATCTTCGCCATCATGGCCGGCCTGACCCGCGCCCTGCGTCTGGAGACCCACAAGGCCGACGCCCGCCAGCAGGTTGGCAGTGGCGCCGTTCAGGGCGACTGGCGCGAGCGCCTCGACCGGGCACTGGACACCTCGAACCGGGCTGGTACCGCGGCAACCATTGAGCACGCCATTCGTCCGGCGCTGACTCAGCTCGCCGAGGAGCTCAAGAGCCGTGGCCAGGCCGCTTACGTCAGCGAGACTCAGATCGATGGCGAACCGCTGCCACGTGTGACCCTGCAGGTCGACCTCGAAGAAGCACCGAGCTTTGTCTACGAGGTTCGCTCCCAGCGCCTGCGCACGCCGAGCTTCCTCCAGGTGGACGACGACTACTACCTGCGCCTGGACGTCTATCTGGCCGAAGGTGCCCTGGGACAGGATCTCAACGGCTGCACCCGCAATCAGGTAGTGCATGACGTGCTCGCCGAGTACGAGCGCCACCTGCAGTTCCTGAGCACGGCCGGAGAAGCCGGTGCTGTGCCGGCAATGCCGGGCTCGATCGGCGACATGGAGACCATGCCCAGCGCCAATTAAGGCGCCAGCGCAAGCACGGCATGATCCTCCGGGGCCCTGCGTCATGAACCTCGAGCCCCAGAACGCCAAACGGCGACTCTACGGAGTCGCCGTTTTTTTGGTTAGCGCTGCGCGGCTGAACTAGCCACCACAGGCGGATCACTCGCTCCAGCGACCCTCAGGAATCCGGCAGACCCCGTTGCTCGCGCTGCTCGGCCGTCAGCAGGTCCTGCAGGGCATTGTGCAACCGCAGCCGCTCCTCAAGCATGGCCCCGTGCAGCTCGGCCAGCCGCTGGTTCAGGGTCCGGGCCTGGTCGGGATCAGGGCGAGGATCCTGCAGCAGTAAACTCAGGTCCAGACGCAATTCGGCCATTTCCTCCATGCGCGCGAACTGGGCGCTGCGATGCGCGCGCAGCAGCTCGCGAACCTGTTTCACCTGCTCGGCGCTCAAACCATCGAAGAAGATGCCCCCCGGCATGCCAGACATCATACCGGGACCCATACCAAGCCCCGGCCCCATGTCATCCATCATGTCGCCATGCCGGCCGCCATAGTAACCGCCGTCTTGGTCACCTTGACGACCGCCCATCATGCCGGGCCCCATGCCATAGCCTTCGCCATGACCTTCGCGATGACCTTGGCGATACCCTTGACCATAACCTCCGCCCATCATGCCGTGGTGCACGCCCTCTGTCCCATCATCTCGCACACCCTCTCCCCCGCCATGACCAAACGCACTGCCCACGCCCAGCGCCACTACAAGTACTGGTGCTGATGCAAGTGCCAGCAGGCAGGGCGTCCAGCGGCGCCGCTCTTGTCGTTTCATGATCGCCTCTCCTGCGGGCCCAAGACGTGGCCCGGCTGTCACCGCTCGAATGGGCCCCATGATGCGCCCGCTACTACAAGGATAGCCGCGCTGCCTAACGCAGCCATGACGTGCATCAAGGCTTGGCCTGAGAAGGAGGCGTAGGTGGCCTGACGACCCTGACCGTCTGTAGCAGCACTTGCCAGACATATGGTTCAGCCACAGAAAAAGGGGCGCGACCGATGTCGCGCCCCTTTCTCTTTAGCTGCACCTGTGCGCCAAGATCGGCAACGAGGGCAGCCGGGTCTCCTGGCCCGGCGCATGGCCTCAGAAGAAGCCCAGCGGGTTGATATCGTAGCTGACCAGCAGGTTCTTGGTCTGCTGATAGTGCTCGAGCGCCATCTTGTGAGTCTCACGGCCGACACCGGACTTCTTGTAGCCACCGAAGGCGGCATGGGCCGGGTACTGGTGATAGCAGTTGGTCCACACCCGCCCGGCCTGAATGCCGCGGCCCATGCGGAAGGCCACATTCATGTCGCGGCTCCACACCCCGGCGCCAAGGCCAAACTCGGTGTCGTTGGCGATCGCCAGCGCCTCTTCTTCGTCCTTGAAAGTGGTCACTGCCACCACCGGGCCAAAGATCTCCTCCTGGAAGACCCGCATCTTGTTGTGGCCCTTGAGCAGGGTCGGTTGGATGTAGAAGCCCTTGTCGAACGCCGCTTCGACATGCTCCACATGGCCACCGGTCAGGAACTCGGCGCCTTCTTCGCGGGCCACCTCCATGTAGGAGAGGATCTTGTCGAACTGTTCCTTGGAGGCCTGAGCGCCCACCTGAACCTCGGTGTCCAGCGGGTTACCGCGCTTGATGGATAGGGTACGTTCCATGACCTTCGCCATGAAGTCGTCGTACATGCTCTCCTGAATCAGCGCCCGAGAGGGGCAGGTGCAGACCTCGCCCTGATTGAAGAAGGCCAGCACCAGCCCTTCCACCGCCTTGTCGATAAAGGCGGGTTCGGCATTCATGATGTCGGCAAAGTAGATGTTCGGCGACTTGCCGCCGAGCTCAACGGTGGAGGGAATGATGTTCTCGGCGGCGCACTTTAGGATATGCGAGCCAACCGGAGTGGAGCCGGTAAAGGCGATCTTGGCGATGCGCTTGCTGCTGGCCAGCGCCTGACCGGCCTCGGCGCCGTAGCCGTTGACGACATTGACCACGCCTGGCGGCAACAGGTCGTGGATCAACTCCATCACCTTGAGGATCGAGGCCGGCGTCTGTTCGGCCGATTTGAGCACCACGCAA
This sequence comes from Onishia taeanensis, assembly GCF_003268885.1. Classification (GTDB taxonomy): domain Bacteria; phylum Pseudomonadota; class Gammaproteobacteria; order Pseudomonadales; family Halomonadaceae; genus Onishia; species Onishia taeanensis_A. The sequence goes on along the minus strand of NZ_QLSX01000003.1, from coordinate 310,659 downwards.
TTACCGGCGGCCAGCGCCGGAGCCAGCTTCCAGGTGGCCATCAGGATCGGGAAGTTCCAGGGAATGATCTGCCCCACCACCCCCAGCGGCTCGTGGAAATGGTAGGAAACGGTGTTGTTGTCGATATCCGCAGCGGTGCCTTCCTGGGCGCGGATGCAGCCAGCGAAGTAGCGGAAGTGATCCACCGCCAGCGGCAAATCGGCGTTGAGGGTCTCGCGCACCGCCTTGCCGTTGTCCCAGGTCTCGGCCACGGCCAGAGCCTCTAGATTCTGCTCGATGCGATCAGCGATCTTCAGAAGAATGTTGCTTCGCTCGGCCGCCGAGCTACGCCCCCAGGCCGGGGCCGCACGGTGAGCGGCATCCAGCGCCAGATCGATGTCCTCGGCCGTGGAGCGCGGGATCTGGCAGAACACCTCGCCATTCACCGGGCTGACATTATCGAAATACTGCCCCTTGATAGGGGCAACGAACTCGCCGTCGATGAAGTTGCCGTAGCGCTCGGCAAACGATACCAGCGCATCGGCGCTACCGGGGTTGGCATAGATCATGGCGTGACTCCTGAATTGACTATTATCGTTATGGACGAATCATCGTTATGGACGGATCGTGAATACCGTACTCTCAGTGTTGGCCAGTTATGCCGGGCGCGACATACATCGATGGCAGGAGACGCCCTCCTCCTTCGGTAGGAGGCGAGGCGCTACCGCCAAGAACGCGAGTAACACTCCCCCTAACCCGCATAAAAAAAGGCGCGATTCGCATCGCGCCTTGCCGTGGTCTAGCGGGCGGCTCAGGTCGTCATGTCGAGTACCACGCGACCCTCTATCTGGCCCTCGATCATGCGCTGGAAGACATCGTTGATGTTCTCCAGTTTGTCGGTGCTCACCGTCGCCTTGACCTTGCCGTCACCGGCGAAGTCCAGCGACTCCTGAAGATCCAGACGACTGCCGACGATAGAGCCCCGAATGGTGATGCCATTGAGCACGGTATCGAAGATGGGCAGTGGGAAATCCCCTGGCGGCAATCCATTCAGCACCAGCGTGCCGCCGCGCCTCAGCATGCCCTGGGCCTGACCGAAGGCCTTGGGTGAAACCGCCGTCACCAGCGCGCCATGGGCACCGCCAATCTCGCGTTTGAGGAAAGCGGCCGGGTCGGTTTGCAGCGCATTGACCGTTACCGTGGCACCCAGCCGCTGCGCCAATGCCAGCTTGCCGTCATCGATATCGACGGCCGCCACGTTGAGTCCCATGGCCTTGGCATATTGCACGGCCATATGACCCAGACCGCCGATCCCGGAGATCACCACCCACTGGCCGGGGCGTGTGTCGGTCATCTTCAGCCCCTTGTAGACCGTGACGCCGGCGCACAGCACCGGGGCGATCTCGATAAAGCCAATGTTATCGGGTAGGCGTCCGACATAGCCAGCATCCGCCAGGGTGTAGTCGGCAAAACCGCCGTTGACCGAGTAGCCGGTATTCTGCTGCGATTCACATAGCGTTTCCCAGCCGCCCAGGCAGTGCTCGCAACAACCGCAGGCGGAGTACAGCCAAGGCACCCCAACACGGTCCCCTTCCTTGACGTGCGTGACCCCCTCGCCCACCGCCACAACATGGCCCACGCCCTCGTGACCGGGAATGAAGGGGGGCTCAGGCTTGACCGGCCAGTCACCATGAGCGGCGTGCAGATCGGTATGGCAGACACCCGACGCCGCCACCTTGACCAGGATTTCTCCCCGTTTGGGCCGAGGCGTCTGGACCTCCTCGATGGTCAGCGGTTCGCCAAACTGGCGTACCACGGCGGCTCTCATCGTTGCTTCCATGTCGAATCTCCTTTTTTATCGGCCGCGAGAGTGATGTCGTTGTAGCGGCGCACTCTCCAGTCTTGGTCAGCGAGACCTTCTGCGACATACTCTGATAGCAGGAGACGACCTCCTTCTTCGGTAGGAGACGAGACGATTCCACGAGGTATTGCCCATGTACACCCTGATGGTCGCCGATGACCATCCGCTTTTTCGCGAGGCCATCGGCGCGGTGATCGCCTCCGGACTACCCGACAGCTTGCTGCTGGAGGCCGATAGCCTGGAAGGCGCCCTGCTAAAGGCGGAGGAACACGAGGAAGTCGACTTGGTTCTGCTTGATCTTGGCCTACCAGACGCCGAAGGGCTCTCGGGTCTAAGGCAAATACGCGAGCGGCGCCCCGACTTGCCGGTCGCGATTATCTCCGCCGATCAGGACCGACGCACCATCCTCGACGCCCTGGACCTGGGCGCGGTGGGCTACATCACCAAATCGACGCCGCGCCCAGACCTGCTTGCCGCCCTGACACGCATTCTGGAGGGGCAGCTTTACCTGCCCCCAGACATCATGCGTCGTCCCCCGTCCGAGGCTCAGCGGACACCGCCTGTAGACGAGGACATCAGGCGGCGCCTCTCCGAGCTCACCGGCAAGCAACTGGAGGTGCTGATCCGCCTGACCCACGGCGCCTCCAACAAGGTGATCGCCCGTGAACTGGATATTGCCGAGACCACGGTGAAGACCCATGTCTCGGCGATTCTGCGCAAGCTCGGAGTGACTGGGCGGGTCCAGGCGATCCTCGCCGCCGGCTCGGTTGACCTCGACGCCCTGCTGACCGAGCGGCACGAACCCTCACGTTGAGCCGTCGCCCAACAAGCCGACCAGCTGCATGCGCAACCGCAGCGGTTTCAGGGGTTTGAGCAGACATCCGTAGCCCAGCTGGCGGGCCAAGCTCTTGATCGCCGCGTCGTGATTGGCGGTGATCATCACCACGGGCAAGCCGGGCTGGCGACGCCGAAGGTGCGCGGCCACGGCCAGTCCATCGGGGTTCGACGCGTCCAGGTGATAGTCGACCAACAGCACGTCTGCGGTCTCAATGGCCGCCTGAGTGTCCAGGTCGGCCTCCAGGGCAGCCAGGGAGATCGCGGTCCTTACCCGGCACCCCCACCCTTCCAGCAGCGCCGCCATTCCCTCGCAGATTCCGGGGTCATTGTCGATGACCCATACCCGCATGCCCGACAGGACGTCACTCTGCGAGGAAGACGCCGCGGTCGAGGGGCGCGTCGGTGACGCCGGTAGCCGCCCATAGGGCACCCGCACCGAGAAGAGCGAACCGCGCCCCGGCTGAGAGGCCAGTCGTAGCGGATGATCCAGCATGGAGGCGATCCGATCGACGATAGCCAACCCCAGACCCAGCCCGCGATCCTGGGCATCGTGTCCACTCTCGGCACGCTGGAATTCGACGAAGATCGCCTCGCGTTGTGACTCGGCGATACCGGCTCCGGTATCGCCCACCAGGATCTCCAACCCTTCCGGGCGGCGCCTACAGCCCAGCAGCAGATGGCCCTGGCGGGTGTAGCGAATCGCATTGGTCAGGAAGTTGCGCACCACTCGTGCCAGCAACGCCAAATCCGACTCGATGACAGCGCTGGTGCCGACGTAATGCAGCGTCAGCCCCCGTGACGCGGCGATCTGACGGTACTCCTCGGCCATCACGTCAAGCAGATCGGCGGCGCGGAAGGCGGCGACATCCGGCTTCAGCACTCCGGCATCTAACCGTGAGATGTCGACCAGGGTGCCCAACAGGGCCTCGACGTCCTGCAGCGAACGGCCGATATTGCCCACCAGCCGCTGGGAGGCCTCTGGCACCGCCTGCTCGCCAAGGGCACTGGTGAATAGACGCGCGGCATTCAGCGGCTGCATGAGATCATGGCTGACCGCCGCGAGGAACTTGGTCTTGGAGAGATTCGCCGCTTCCGCCTCACGCTTGGACTCGCGCAAGCGCTGCTCGGCCTCGACCCGCACCGCAATCTCGTCGCGCAGCTGGAGATTGACCTGGCCCAACTCATCTAGAGTGCGGTGCAGGGTTTCGGTGCGTTCACGCACCTGCTCGGCCAGTAGCACCGCATGCTCGAAGGCGGCATAGGGCGCGCCACCGGCGGCCCCGCTGGACTCCACCCGCTCGATCAGCGCGCTACAGACCTTGCGCAGGCGCGCATTCTCCTCGGCTAGCGCCCGCTCACGCGGCGTGGCGGCCTCAAGCGCCTCGGGCTCCTCCGGGTCGCCCAATGACAACCCCCGTGAAGGTCTGGTTGACGTGCATGCCATGGTGCTGCTCCCCGTAGGTATTGAAGCCAATCACCCGCTGTTCACGCAGCCTTTGCGAGGCCAAGGCGGTCTGGTCGAGCATTTCGATCTCGAGCCGACGCAGGAAGCAGTCGCAACCGATGATCAACTGCGGCTTACCCAAGCGCTCCTGCAAGGCGGCAAACACCGCATCCAGGTCCTCGAGAATCGGCGCCGGCTGCATGGCGGTGAGCACGATGCCGTGTTCCACCGCGCAGTAGAAGGTCAGGCTGCCGTCGGCGTTGACCCGCTGGATCGAGCGTACGTAGTGGGCATCGCCGATCCGGACCGCCAAGGGCACGCGGGCGAAAACCTGCTCGTCGAGAGCCTCGACGGCACACCCGACTAATCGTGCGTATTCCTCGGCGGCCGGGGCGGCATTGAGCTCCATGACCTGACGACGCTCATGATCGGCGCGGGTCACCACCAGCTTCTCGCGTCGCGGCCGAAGATGGTGGGTGGTGAAGACTTCGAACGGCAGCCTGGTGTTGATCATTACCACCACTGCCGCCTGACTGTGGAATTGCCCTTGGTAGAAGACGTAGGTATGCGCCAGGCGATTGTCGTCCCCAGCGGAGCCGCCAAAGCTCGGGATACTGCCCAGCGCTGCGTCCAGGCTCGCCAGCACCTGCTCCTCGCTGCTGGACAGCCCATCGAGCAGCGTCAGCGCAAAGCAGTGCCCGCCGACTGGCGCCAAGGCCTGGCGCCGGCAGTCATCCAGCAAATTAGCCGTCAAGCGCTGGGCGCCAATCAGGTCGAAGCCTTCGAGGTCGCTGATCAGCGCCTGCGATACCGAAAAATGGCGCTGATCGAAGCCGATCGCCACGATGCAGCCCCGCCCGTAGCCCAGAGGTGTGATCTCACCGGCGGTGGTACAGCCGACCATGGCCACCGCGCCGAAGGCCTCATCCAGTGCCCGCCCCAGAGCGCCGAGATCATACTCCGCGCTGCAAAAGAACAGCACGCAACCCAGTTGCGGATGACAGAGGGCCGCCGCCAGTTCCCCGGCGACGGCACACGGATCATCGGCCTCACTGTAGGCGACCCGCAGAGGTTCATCTTTGGCGGGCCGGGGGCGCGCCTCGGCAACAGAGCTAGGCACTTCGGACATGGCAGGCACTCGTCGGTCAATAATACACCGAGTGTATGCCGCGCCTGGCCAGGCTCACAACGCGAAAACTCGCCCAGCATGGCGCGCCTCATGCACGGTGATGGGGCAACAGGCGGGCCAGCCGCGCCATTATGGTCACCTCACCGTGCAGCCAGGGGGCCAGCAAGCGCGTGGAGAGCGGAATGAAGAGGAACACCATCACCGGAGTCAGTATCAGGGTACTGACCAGCACCCGCGGCACCAGCGGCAGACCGGCCAGCAATTGCCCAAACAACAGCTGAAACATCAGCGAGACCGGGAAGAAAGCCAGCCAGATCGCCACCGCCTGCTTCCAGCGCGGCGGGGTATTGCCCTGAGCATCCTGGAACCAGCGATCAATCCCGGTGGCCCGGTATTCCTGGGGCGCTTCATAGAGCCCCTCACCACGGCCAAGCCAGGCGCGGCGCGATGCAGAATGCTCCCAAGCGCGCATGGTCTCGGCATCCTCGAATCGGAAGATGATCTGATATTCATCGTCGCCATGGGGAGGCGCCAGCACCCCGGAGCCCAGGTAGCCTGGGTAATCGCAGGCCAGTTCGCGGCCCTCGTCGAGCCAGGCGGTGAAATCACGGTAACGGCCGCGAGCCACGCGGCGCGCCACCATCAGGGTGACGGGTTCGGTAGACATGGGTTATCTCCTGATACGCGGCTGCCCGGGTAGGGTATGCCGACATGAGCTCGGGCCCGGTAAGGCCCTACGCCCTTGAAGATGCAAAAGGTATACCCGAATGCCAAGCACTGCCACGGGCCCGGACGCATTCGTCCCGTTTTCCGTCAGGCTTTCTACTAGGTCTACCAGGTCAGCCACGCCAGAACAGCGGCGTCAGCAGCACCAGTACGGTAAGGATTTCCAGGCGCCCCATCAGCATACCCAGGCACAGCAGCCATTTGGCGGTATCCGGCAGGGACGCGAAGTTACCCGATGGGCCGATGATGTCGCCAAGCCCCGGCCCGACGTTGGCCACCGCCGTCGCCGCCCCGGAGAGCGCCGTCACCAGATCCAGGCCCAGCAGGGAAAGCCCCAGCGCCAGCCCGGCGATAGTCAGGAAGAAGAAGAACGAGAAGGCGACCACGCCGCGGGTGATGTCATCGGTCAGCACCTGGCCATTGTAGCGGGAGCCGAAGACGCCGCTGGCATGGGTCAGGAAGCGCAGCTGGTTGCGCAGCATCACGCTTGCCACCTGAAAGCGAAAGATCTTGAGCCCGCCGCTGGTCGAGCCGCTGCAGCCGCCGACGAAGGTCAGGTAGAAGAAGGCCACCACGGCGAGCGGCCCCCACTGGGTATAATCATCCGAGGCATAGCCGGTGGTAGTGACCACCGAAATCACGTTGAAGGCTACCTGGGTCAGGGATTCGAAGAGCGGCGCGCCCACCCACACTCGCCAGGCGGTCAGCATCAGGATGACGATGGCCAGAAAGCCCAGCAGGCCTCGCACCTGCTGATCCCGCCACATCGCCATGGGCATGCCACGCAAGGCGCGAATATAGAGCACGAACGGCAGCGCCCCGCACAGCATGAACAGGCTTCCCATCCACAGCAGCAGCGGTTGGTCGGCATAGGCTCCGAAGGACGCATCGGAGTTAGCAAAGCCGCCGGTGGACATCGACGACATGGCATGGACCACCGCATCCACCGGCAACATGCCCCCCAGCCAGTAACTGACCACGGCCAGCAGGGTAAAACCGCAGTAGATACCCAGCGTCGCCTTGGCGATGCCACCGGTGCGCGGCATGACTTTCTCCGACCAGTCGGAAGACTCGGTGTGAAACAGCCGCATACCACCGACCTTGAGGAAAGGCAGGATGGCGATGCCCATCACGATGATGCCGATGCCACCAAGCCACTGCATGATGCCGCGCCACAGCTTGAGACCATCGGAGAGCCCCTCGATACCCACCAGCACCGTCGAGCCCGTGGTGGTGATGGCCGAGACCGACTCGAAGACCGCGTTGGTAAAGCTCAGCTGTGGCGCCCCCAGCACCAGCGGCAGACTCGCCAGACCGCTGATAGAGGCCCAGCTCAGGGTCGTCACCACGAACATCTGCCAGGTCTTGAGAGCCACCTGGGTGTGCCGGGTCGCCAGGCCCGTCACCGCCACAATGGCAAGCACGATGCCGATCGACAGCGCAAAGGCCTCGGCGTCAGGGTCCTGCTCGAACAGCAGCACCACCCAAGGCACCGTCATGAAGGCGGCCAACACCAGCCACAGCACCGCCATGACCTTAAATACCGGCGCCCAACCCCGCCCCCACTGGCGAATCCTTTCGGTCACGCTCGCCATCATGGACATGACGTTTTTCACCTCCTTATGAATCACCGGGCGATATAAATATGTCAGCCCATGGAATGCCCGCCCAAAAGCGCCCGTCATGCCCAGTAGATTCAGCCGATCACCATCAGCCCGACCACCCCGAACACGAAGCCTAGCACCGCGCCCATCGGCGGCGCCCAGTGTTTTTCCAGCCTCACCCCTGGGGCGATGTCCTGAAAGATGGAATAGAGAATGCCGCCCGAGGCCACCAGCATGATGGCGCTCACGATGCCCTCATCGTCCCGAAGCCACAGGTGGCTGGAAAGACCCGCCAGCGGGCCCAGCAACGCCATCAGAGAAAAGCTCATGATGACCCGACTGGCACCGAAGTGCCCTGACTGCAGGAACTCCCGATAGGCATTGAACGCTTCGGGAACGTTCTGCAAGGCGATCAGCGCGGCAATCAGCATGGCCTCTTCGGGCCGGATGGCGAAGATAGCGCCGACGACGATGGACTCCGGGATAAAGTCCAACAGCATGGCCAGGAACTGACTGGCCGGCAGTTGCCAGCGCACCATCGCCATGTCGACGAGCATGAATATCCCCCCGCCCAGCAACAGGTATAGCGCAGCCATCGGCAGCGACGTGATCTCAATGCCATCGGGCACCAGTACCAGCGCTACCGCGGAAAGCAGCGTTCCGCCGCCGAAGGCCAGCACGCTATGGCGAAGCTCCTGCTCCAGCCAACTTGAGTGGATATGTTCGATGCGGGCGAAGTAGGCCCCCAACGGCATGGCCAGGCCCGCCATCAAGGTGACCACCACCAAAAGCAACAAATCAATCATGACGCTCCCTTGTCTGCCGAGGTTCCTGAGGTTTGAGCATGATACGGCATCACCACAGCACACCGTCAGGCATCGTCCACATTGGGTCGCGACACGCAAAGGAGGCACGGCCCTGCCGATGAAAGGCACCTGCGAGTAACGTTGAAACACCAGGGTGACAGCGTTTGTACGTACTTACTCGCAAACATCTATACCTCATAACGTCCCGATGTCTTGGAGACATAGCGACCACTGCTGCAAGGATCATCACCGTTTTGGTGATGCACGCGTTGCGTTCATCGGCCATCTCTCCCGCCACCCCTGCCGCAACAAGGCTTGTTAACCGGTACTGAACCGTTACTGATGCTGCACTGCCGCCGCTATTGAAAGGCGTTCCCTCTTCAACCAGGAGTTGAGCATGGCAACCGCCCAGGATGACTTGCAGACAGATCTGCACAAGGACCGCATCAATCCCGTCGTTTTCTATGGCTCGGCCATCGGTATCGTGGCCTTTGCGCTATGGACGATGGTCTTCACCGACTCCGCCAGCGCGGCGATCAATGCCGTGCTGGGCTGGATCTCGGATACCTTCGGCTGGTTCTACTTCGTCGCGGTGGTGGCCTACCTGGTATTCGTGATCGCCATCGCCACCTCTCGCTTGGGCAAGCTGCGACTCGGCCCGGCGCACTCCACGCCGGATTTCAACGTCGTGACTTGGGCCGCCATGCTGTTTTCCGCAGGGATCGGCATCGATCTGATCTTCTTCTGCATCGCCGAGCCGGTGACCCAATTCCTGGCGCCACCCGACGGCGATCCCTCTACCGTCGCGGCGGCACGTCGCGCCATGGAACTGACCTTCCTGCATTGGGGACTCTCCGGCTGGGGCGTCTACACGCTGGTGGGCATGTCACTGGCCTTCTTCAGCTATCGCCACGGCCTGCCGCTGACCATTCGCAGCGCGCTTTACCCCATCTTTGGTAAACGCATCCATGGCGCCATCGGCCATAGCGTGGACATCGCCGCCGTCCTGGGCACCCTGTTCGGCATCGCCACCAGCCTCGGCATCGGCATTATCCAGCTCAACTTCGGTCTGAGCTACATGTTCGGCCTGCCGGAGAACACGACCACCCAGGCGGTGCTGGCTGTGCTGATCGTGATCTTTTCCGCGATTTCCGCAGTAACCGGGGTCGACAAGGGCATCCGCAGGCTCTCCGAGTTCAACATGCTGCTGGCCCTGTTGCTGTTGCTGTTCGTGCTGTTCACCAGCAAGACCGTGTTCCTGCTTAATGCGTTGGTGATGAACGTAGGCGATTACCTGACCCATTTCGTCTCTCTGTCGATGAACACCTATGCCTTCGACCCGCCCACCGACTGGCTGAACGGCTGGACGGTGTTCTTCTGGGCCTGGTGGATCGCCTGGGGGCCCTTCGTGGGGCTTTTCCTGGCACGCATCTCGCGTGGGCGCACCATCCGCCAGTTCGTCGCCGGCACCCTGATCCTGCCCCTGGCTTTCATGATGGCGTGGATGTCGATCATGGGTAACAGCGCCATCGACATGGTGATGAACGGTACCGGAGTGGCCGATTTCGGTGAGCAGGCCATGAATAACCCCGGTTCGGCGATCTACCTGTTCCTTCAGAGCCTGCCCTGGGTCGGCCTGACCACGGTGGTCGTGACCCTGCTGGCGATCGTCTTCTTCGTGACCTCGGGCGACTCGGGCTCGCTGGTGCTGTCCAACCTGACCTCGATTCTGCGCGATCCCAACCATGATGCCCCGGCCTGGATGCGAGTGCTGTGGGCCGCGATCATCGGCGTGCTGACCCTGGCGCTGCTGATGGCCGGTGGCCTGGGAGCGCTACAGAGCGCGGTAGTGATCACGGGCCTGCCCTTCGCCTTCGTGCTGTTTCTGATGATGCTGGGGCTCTACAAGGCATTGGAAGTAGAGGGCCTCAAGGAAGACAGCCTGCAACGCAGCATGGCGGGCCATCTTTCGGGGCGCACCCTGCCCGGCGAGAGCGCGAATCGCAACTGGCGTCAGCGGCTGTCCCGCGCCGTGAGCTTCCCCAAGCGTGAGCAGGTGAGTCACTTCCTCGGTGACGTCGTCAAACCGGCCATGGAAGAGATCTGCAGCGTCTTGAGCGAGCAGGGCTACCCCGTGGAGATCGTCGAGGGTGAAAAGGCAGATGAGCACCTGGCGCTGAACGTGGGCCTTGGCAGCGAACAGGACTTTACCTATCAGGTCTGGCCCCGCCAGTGCGCCATGCCGGCCTTCTCGATTCGCGACACCCACGCCGGCACCCGTTACTATCGGCTGGAGGTTCACATCATCGAAGGGGGCCAGGGCTATGACATCTATGGTTACACCCAGGAGCAGCTGATCGCCGATATTCTCGATCAGTACGAGCGCCACCTGCTGTTCCTGCATATTCAGCGCGAGCAGCCCGGCACCCACACCGAGATGCCCGACGACCCGGCTTCCGCAGGACGCTGACCGTCACGCCCGACATCACTGATCGCGACATCAATGATCTCGGCACTAAGTATCACGCCACTAAAGGCCTTATGCCCTAGGAGCGATGAAATGAGTGAACAATCCTTCGACCGCAGCGTTGACTACGTGGTCGTCGGCGCCGGCTCAGCGGGTTCGGTGCTGGCCAACCGCCTCAGCGCGGAGAGCGACCTGGAGGTGCTAGTACTGGAGTTCGGCGGCAAGGACAACTCCATCTTCATCCAGATGCCGACCGCCTTCTCGATCCCGCTGAACAAGCCACGCTTCGATTGGGGGCTTCACACCGAGCCGGAGCCGGGCCTAAACGAGCGCAGCCTTCACCAGGCGCGAGGCAAGGTGATCGGCGGTTCATCCTCGATCAACGGCATGGCCTATGTGCGGGGCTGCGCCGGCGATTACGAGGAATGGGCCGAACTCGGCGCCGTCGGCTGGAACTATGCCGACGTACTGCCCTACTTCAAGCGTGCCGAAGGCTGCCTGTATGGCGATGATGACTACCGCTCCGGCAACGGCCTGCTTGGCGTGTGCAACGGCAATAACATGCAGAACCCGCTGTACAAGGCCTTCATCGAGGCAGGCCGCCAGGCAGGCTACGGCGAGACTCAGGACTACAACGGCTATCGCCAGGAAGGGTTCTGCCGCATGGACATGACGGTGCGTGACGGGGTGCGCTGCTCGACCGCCAATGCCTACCTGAAACCCGCCCTCAGCCGCGACAACCTGCAGCTGGAAATGCATGCTCTGACCACGCGGATTCTGTTCGAGGGCAAGCGGGCCGTCGGCGTTGAATACACACAGAGTGGCAAGACCTTTAGGGTCCAGGCCCGTCGTGAAGTCATCCTTTCGGCCAGCGCCTTCAACTCACCCAAGCTCTTGATGCTCTCCGGCATCGGTCCTGCCGAGCACCTCAAGGAACACGGCATCGAGGTCGTCCACGACCTGCCCGGAGTCGGCCAGAACCTGCACGATCACCTCGAGGTCTGGGTGCAGCAAAGCTGCAAGCAGAAGATCACCCTCAACGGCTGGCTCAACCCTATCGGCCAGGCGCTGATCGGCCTGCGTTGGCTGGCATTCAAGTCAGGCCTCGGTGCCACCAACCACTTCGAGTCCAACGGCTATATCCGCAGCCGCCCGGGCCTTGAATGGCCCGACCTGCAGTATCACTTCCTGGCCGGTGCCATCGCCTACGATGGCTCCAGCGCCGCCGAGGGGCACGGCTTCCAGGTACACCTGGGCGCCAACAAGCCCAAGAGTCGCGGCTGGGTAAAGCTTGCCTCCTCCGACCCCGCCGCACCGCCGAAGATCTTCTTCAACTACCTGCACGAGGAAGAAGACAAGCAGGCCTATCGGGACGGCCTGCGCCTGACTCGTGAAATCTTCGCCCAGCCGGCCCTAGATGCCTATCGCGGCGATGAGCTATCGCCCGGGAAAGACGTCGTCAGCGACGAGCAGGTCGATGAGTGGGTCGCCAACAGCGCCGAAACCGCCTATCACCCCTGCGGCAGCTGTCGCATGGGCACTGACGATATGGCGGTGGTCGACCCCGAGTGCCGCGTTCGTGGCATCGAACGACTGCGGGTGGTCGACTCCTCGATCATGCCCACCGTGACCAACGGCAATATCAATGCCCCGACCATCATGATCGCCGAGAAAGCCGCCGATCATATCCTAAGACGAGCGCTTCTGGCGCCGTCAGAAGCCGCCGTTTTCAGGATCAAGGACCCGCAGCGCCAGCGTGAGGGAGAGCCCGAAAGGCAAGCCTCATAGGCTTGTCTCTAACTCGTCGCTCTAACTCGATTCTCTAATGCGTTTCGCTTACTCATTTCGCTAACCTGCTACTCCAGGTCGCATCTCAAGGGCATCTTTCAACTTCCACGGCGTTTTTACCCGGCCACACTCGCCCACATGCAAAAGCCCCGATATCCGCGAGGATACCGGGGCTTTTTGGCGACGGGTCAGCCGTCGGCGATCACGCGTTAGCGGCCACCGACACTTCCTGACTGCCACGCTTGATCAGCGCGTAGCCAAGACCGGTGACCAGCGAACCGATGACGATGGCGGCAAGGTACAGGAACACCGGCGTGATGGCGTTGGGAATCAGTAGCACGAAGATGCCGCCGTGCGGCGCCATCAGCTTGGCACCCACCAGCATCGAGATGGCACCGGTGATCGCCCCGCCGACCATGCAGGCGGGAATCACGCGCAGCGGATCCTTGGCGGCAAACGGAATCGCCCCTTCACTGATGAAGCACAGGCCGAGCACGAAGGACGCCTTGCCGGCTTCCCGCTCAGGCTCGGAGAACTTCGACTTGGCAACGAAGCTGGCGATACCCATGCCGATCGCCGGCACCATGCCTGAGGCCATGACGGCAGCCATCGGCGCATAGGTCTCGGAGGCCAGCAGGCCCACGCCGAAGGTGTAGGCCGCCTTGTTGACCGGCCCGCCCATGTCGAAGCACATCATGGCCCCAAGCAGGATACCCAGCAGCACGGCGTTGGCAGAGCCCATGTTCTCGAGGAAGTTGGTCATCGCAGAAAGTACGGCGGCGACCGGCTCGCCGACCACATAGATCATGGTCAGACCGGTGATCAGGCTCGCCACCAGCGGGATGATCAGAATCGGCTTGAGCGATTCGATGCTCGAGGGCAGCTTGACGTACTGGGCGACCGCCTTGGCGACGTAACCGGCAAGGAAACCGGCGAGGATACCGCCGATGAAACCGGCGCCGATGTTCGAGGCCAGCATGCCGCCGATCATACCCGGGGCGATGCCCGGCCGGTCGGCGATCGAATAGGCGATATAGCCGGCCAGTACCGGCACCATCAGCGCGAAGGCGGTCCCACCGCCAATCTGCATCAGTGCTGCGGCGAAGGTGCCCTCTTCCTTGAAGGCCTCGATGCCGAACACGAAGGACAAGGCGATCAACAGGCCCCCGGCCACCACCATCGGCAGCATGAAGGACACCCCGGTCAGCAGGTGCTTGTAGACGCCCTTGTCCTTGACGCTCTTCTTGGCCTCGCCGCCACTGGCAGCACTGCCGGCCGATTCCACATCGGCCTCCGCAAGGGCAGCCTCGATGGCCTGACGAGGCTTCTTCAGCGCATTGCCGGTGGAGGTGCGATAGATGCGCTTGCCGGCGAAGCGGGTCGGGTCGACCTCGATGTCGCAGGCCAGCAGCACCACGTCGGCGGCAGCGATCTCTTCTTCGGTCAGCTTGTCCTGGGCGCCCACCGAGCCCTGGGTCTCGACGCGGATCTGGTGACCCAACGCCCGCCCGGCTTCACTCAAGGCCTCGGCAGCCATGAAGGTGTGTGCCACCCCGGTCGGACAGGCGGTCACGGCGACGATTCGCTTGGCGCCGGCCGTATCGGCTACCGCCGGCTTGGCATCATCGGCAGGCGGCGTATAGGCGGCTGCCTGAGCCTGAGCCCGCTCGAGAAAGCCGGCGGGATCGGGCAGTGCCTGGGCGATCGGGGCCTGGTAAAGCGACTTTCCGGCAAAGCGTTGTGGACTGGGCACCGCATCGGCGGCCACCACCACCAGATCAGCCGCGGCGATGGACTCGGCAGAAGCCGGTTCCACCGGCGCCAGTTCACCGTGCATCTCTACCGTGGTGGACCAGCCCAGCCGGCTGGCCGCCTGCTCAAGGCGCCGCGCGGCGAGGAAGGTGGTGGCCATGCCACTCGGGCAGGCAGTAATCAGGATCACATTCATGCGAGCGCTCCCCCTGCGTCCACGTCGTTCAGGCGACGCACGCGGGTCTGTTGTTGGAGGTGAGGGAAGTCATCGGCGTGGGGATTGCCCACGCCAACATGGCGTACGGCTTCGGCGGACAAGGCCGTCGCGAAGCGCAGCGCCGCATCGGGGGCATGGCCCTCGAGGACGCCGTGCAACATACCGGCGAGCAGGGTATCGCCAGCACCCACGGTACTGGCGACCGTCATCTTCGGCGGCGTGGCGTGCCAGGCCCCGCGATGGCTGACCCACAGCACGCCGTCGGCACCGGCAGAGATCAGCGCCTCCTGGATGCCGGCCTGATGCAGGCGAAGCCCCGCCGCCAGCCGGCGAGCGTCGCTGTCCAGGGCCTCGCCGGCCCACTCGGCCAGTTCCAGCTCGTTGGGCTTGACCGCCGCTGGGGAAGACGCAATGGCGCGGGTCAGCGCCGGACCGCTGGTATCGACCCATACCGGCAGGCCATGCGCTTTGAGGCGCGTGATCAGCGCGGCCTGATCGTCGGCGTCGATGCCCGGCGGCAGGCTGCCGGCGATCACCACCGCATCGGGACGTCGGCTGGGGTCGGCCGCCAGCGCCTCCAGATCATCCAGAAGGTCTTTGAAGGTGGCAGCATCGATGACCAAGCCAGGACCGTTGACGTCGGTGACGCGGCCACTGTGCTCGGCGAGCTTGGCATTGATGCGGGTCTCGCCGGGCACGCGTCGGAAGCCATCCTCGACGCCCATGTCCTCGAAGGCGCGCCGGAAGGGGCCATCATTGTCTGCCCCCAGAAACCCGGAGACCACGACCTCATGCCCCAGTGCCGCCAGCACCCGGGCAACGTTCACGCCCTTGCCGGCGGCGCTCAGCTGCGTGGCATCGGTCCGGTTGACCTCGCCAAGGGTCAGCGTCGGCAGGCCGATCGCCAGATCCAGCGCCGGATTGAGACTGATCGTCAGCACCCTGGCCATCAGCGCACCTCCAGCGCGTTTCTTACGTCATCGCTGGTCGCCTGGGCCAGTGCCAGCGCGGCCTGGGCCTTGGCTTCGGCGAGATCGAAATCGCGCAGCCGCGCCTTGACCATCGGCACCTGGCGGGCACTGACCGAGAGTTCATCGACACCGAGGCCAACGAGCACCGGCACCGCCTGGGCGTCCGAGGCCAGCTCGCCGCATACCCCGACCCACTTGCCTTGGGCATGGGCGGCGTCAACGGTCATCTGGATCAGGCGCAGCACCGCCGGGTGCAGGCCGTCGGACTGAGCGGACAGCGCCGGGTGGCCGCGGTCGATGGCCAGGGTGTACTGGGTCAGATCGTTGGTGCCCACCGAGAAGAAGTCGACCTCGGCGGCAAGCGTCGGCGCCAGCAGCGCACAGGAGGGCACCTCGATCATCACGCCGAGCTGCACGTCGGTGGCGCGCTCTTCGGCCGGGATCTCCTCGAGCAAACGATCGTAAATCGCCTTGGCGGCCCGGAACTCGGCGATATCCTTGACCATCGGCAGCATGATGCGCAGCGGCCGACCCGATGTATTGTCGCCACCCGCAGCGGCCATCAGCAGAGCGCGCAGCTGGGTCTCGAGCACCTCGGGCTGGGTCAGGGCCAGACGAATCCCGCGCAGGCCGAGGAAGGGATTGTCTTCCTGAGGCACCGGCCAGTAGGGCAGTGGCTTGTCACCGCCCACATCCAGGGTACGAGCGACCAGCGGACGACCATCGAGGGCATCCATGGCCTCCTTGTATTCGCCGATCTGGGTCTTGAGGTCAGGCGCCTCGGAATGCGCCATGAAGATGAATTCGGTACGCAGCAGGCCCACGCCCTCGGCACCACGTTCGACGGCGTCCGCGGTGTGGGCAGTGTTGCCCAGGTTGGCGGCGACCTCGACGCGATGACCGTCGCGGGTACGGCCTTCCTCGAAGCGTGCCGCCCAGGCTTCACGCTCCAGGCGCTCATGCTCCTTGAGACTCAGTTCGGCGCGCTGGCGGCGCTCGGTAGACGGCGCAGGCGTGATGCGCCCGCGCTCGCCGTCGAGGATCATCTCAACGCCATCTTCAAGCGTCAGCACTCGCTCGCCGGCCCCCACGACGGCAGGGATGCCCAGCGCACGGGCCAGAATCGCGCTGTGGGCCGTCGCACCGCCTCTGGCGGTCAGCAGGCCGCGGACGCGGCTGGTATCGAGACGGGCCACATCGGAGGGGCCGACGTCGTCCATGACCAGGATGTAGGGATGATCCGGCGGCGTGGGCAGGCTGATGTCGCACAGGATCCCCAACACCCGCCGGCCCACGTCTCGCAGGTCGGCCGCGCGTTCGGCAAGCAGGCGATCGGCAAGCATTTCCTGGGCCCGGGCGGCGGTCTCGATAGCGGTCCACCAGGCCGCTTCGGCGGAATAGCCTTCCTGGATGCCTTCGCGGGCGGCCTGGTGCAGCTCCGGGTCGTCGAGCATTTCCTCGTGCATCGACAGGATCTCGGCGACCTCGCCACCCTGGGCACTTTGCACCAGCGCCTCAAGCTGCTCGGCGCCTTCACGAATGGCCGCATCCAGACGGCGCTTCTGTTCACCGGCATCGCCGGCCCGCTCGGGGTACTCGAAGCGCGGCGCGCGCATTACGAACAGCGGCGCGATGGCCATGCCCGGGGAGGCGGCAACCGCCTGATAGGCGGTATCGGCCGGCAGCGGCTCCGGCGGCTTGGCGCCCTCGGGAGGCGTGCTGGCCACGTGCTCACGGCCTTCCTCGAAGGGCTGGACCACTTCACCCAGGCCGTCCAGCATGGCCTCACACATGGCGTCCAGAGCCTGGCTGGCACCCTCGCCTTCTGCCGAGAACACCAATTGCTGGCCACGCCGGGCGCCAAGACCAATAACCTTGGTCAGACTGGCCGCAGACACGGCCTCGCCACTGCCATCGGCCAGGCGCACCCGGACCGCGACGCTCTGACGACGCGCTACCTGAATCAGCTGCTTGGCCGGACGCGCATGCAGGCCGTGGGCGTTTAGCACTCGGGCACGTGCGGTCTGGGCACTGGCCGACTCGCCGGAAAGGCGCGCCAGCACGTTCTCGGCAGACAGCTGATGCAGATCATGGCCCTCACCGCGTTCGAGCAGGGCCGTTAACCGTTCCAGCAGGCTGCGATGCGCATCGCCCTGGGCAGCCAGACAAAAGACGCCGCTGACCGCGCTATCGCCCTGGCCGATGACGACCTCCGGGGTGGCCAGCGACAGCGCCGGGGCCTTCACATCTTTCGCGCTGGTCGCGAACCAGAGCCCCTGGCCCAGCGACAGCGGCGACTGAGAGGCGATGTCGGAAACGAAGTCATTCCCGACGCAGCCCGCCTGGCGCAGTCGAGCGGCAGCGGCCAGGGCAAGCTCGAGCCGGTCTCGGGCGGGGAAATTGAGGCAGAGGGTATCGTCATCGAGGCGCGCTTCGACGACGGCCTTCGACAACAGCCCGGCCACCTCGGCGCGGGAGCCGGCGGCGGCCAGTCGCTCGGACACGCCCTCGCGGTCCAGCACGTGGGTCAACTGGCGCAGGATGTCCAGGTGCTCATCATTCTGAGCCGCGATGGTCACCAGCACATGCACCCGGTTGCCGTCGTGCCAGTCGATGCCCTTGGGGAACTGCAGCACCCGCACGCCGGTGCGCTTGACGTGAGTACGGCTTTCAGGCGTGCCATGGGGAATGGCGATGGCGTTGCCGAGAAAGGTGGATGACTGCGCCTCGCGGGCATGCAGGCCATCGCGATAGCCCGGCGCCACCAGGCCGGCCTCAACCAGCGCCGAAGACGCCTGATCGAGAGCCGCGCGCCAGTCATCGGCCTTGCGGTCGAGCAGGATATCGTCCTGTCCGAGTGTCAACATACTAGCCTCCTGTGCCTGGGGGCGGGCAGCGAGAGTGCCGGCCGCTGGCTGGCGGCCGGTGCACCTGGCCTTGCCAACCTTGCTTTCCCATGGCTGAATCGTGTCACCTAAGGTTTCGTACAATGCTGGATCGAGTCAGGCCATTTATCAAGCAGGATCGGCTACGACCTTGGGCGTAGCCGGTGATGCCAAGGGCTGGAGTAGAATGAGCCGCATCGCACACAAGGGATCACCATGACGCTCGCAGAAATCGCTCGCCTGTCCGGCGTTTCCCGGACCACGGCAAGCTATGTCATCAACGGCAAGGCCAAGGAACGACGCATCAGTCAGGAGACCGTCGACCGGGTCATGGCGGTGGTCGAGCAGCACCACTACCGAATCGATGCCCAGGCCGCGGCGCTGCGCCGCGGCGCCAGTCGCACCATTGGGCTGATCATTCCCGACCTGGAGAATGCGAGCTACGCCCTGCTCGCCAAGCGCCTAGAACAAGGGGCGCGACGCCGGGGCTATCAGCTGCTGATCGCCGGCTCCGAAGATAATCCGGAAAGCGAACGCGAGCTGGCTCGCGCCCTGCGTGCCCAGCGTTGCGAGGTGCTGATAGTGGCCAGTTGCCTGGCGATGGACGACCCCTTCTATGCTGAGCTGATGGACGGCGGCCTGCCGGTCATCGCCGTCGATCGTGCGCTGGATCCGCAACGCTTCGTCAGCGTGGTCAGCAACAACCAGTCGGCTGCCAAGGCGCTGACCCGCTCGGTTCTCACCCCGGAGCTCGAGCGAGTTGCCTGGTTCGACGCCGTACCTCAACTATCGATCAGCACCGAGCGACTGGCGGGCTTCCACGAGGCCCTAGAGGGCCACCACTGCCAGGCCATGACCCGCAGCGCGGTCCGCTATGACCGCCAGGAAGGCGCGCGGCTGATGCGCGAGCTGCTCAAGGAGGGCATGCCGGACGCGCTGGTCACCGCCTCCTATACGCTGCTCGATGGCGTGCTGGATGAGCTTCTGGAGAGCGGTGGCCTGCCGCCGTCGCTGCGCCTGGCCACCTTCGGCGATGATCGACTGCTGGATTTCCTGCCGCTGCCGGTTAACTCGCTGCCTCAGCAGCATGACCGGATCGCCGAACTGACGCTCGATCGCGCCATCGCCGCCGCCCATGGCGACTATCACCCCGGCCAGGTGGTGGTGGAACGCGCCCTGCGCCGGCGGCTGCCGCCCGGCGGGTGAGCGACACGAACGCCCTTCAGGCCAATGCTGGTGACATTTCCCGCTTCAGACTTCCGACTTCAGGTCGGTTCATTACCGCCCCTCGGCGAACTGGTCTGGCTGGTTGACGACTGGCGGCTGTCGATGCCGTCAAGCCAGGCATCCAAGGCGGCGAGCGAAGGAGCCAGGCAGTGATCAAGCGCGAGCAGTAACGTTGGCATCTCAACGTGCCGTGATTCCTTTGCCGCGGCTTCAAGCGCCCTGGCCCGCTCCCCGACCTGCACCAGGCCAAGGCTGAGCGCTTCGCCCTTCATCAAGTGCGCAAGCTGCATGACTTGCTCGGCCTGTCCATCGCCGACAGCCGTCAACAGGGCCTCCCGGCGATCCGGCAACTGGCGACGATAGATGCCCACCAACTGTCTGGCGCCCTCTATCTCGATGTGCTCGAGCAGTTCATCGAGTGCCTCCAGTGCCAGCCAATGATGGCCTTCTGCGTTAGCATCAATTGGATCAGCCGCTTCGTTGACAGGCTGTTCGCTGGCATCCTCAATATCCGCCTGCCCCGTCGCGGGCTCGGCTGACTGGCCAATATAGAGATGCAGCGTCTTGAGCAGTTGAGCACTGGCAAGCGGCTTGACCATATAGTCGTTCATGCCCGCCTCCAGACAGCGCGACCGCTCGTCACCAAAGGTGCCGGCCGTCATGGCAACGATCGGCACCTCGGCACACCAGTCGCGGCGCTTGCGCAACTGTCGCGTCACTTCAAGCCCGTCCATCAGCGGCATCTGCACATCCATAAAAATCAAGGCATAGGGCTCGGCCTGGGTCATTCTGAGCGCCTCATCACCCGACGAGGCAATATCGACCTGACACCCCAGACGCGACAGCATGATATGCGCCACCTGCTGATTGATTTCGTTATCTTCGACGACTAGCAGCCGCTGGCCAGGTGGCAAGGCGGGCAAAACCTCCTGGGTGTCTTTTTCCCTCGCACCCTCAGGCACAGGGACGCGCGGCAATGGCACCTTGAACCAGAAGCAGCTACCCTCGCCAATTCGGCTGACGAAGTCTATTTCTCCGTCCATGGCGCTCACCAGGCGCCTGCAGATCACCAGCCCCAAACCGCTGCCCCCGAAGCGGCGCGCGGTGGAGGCATCGCCCTGCCGAAAGGGCTCGAACAGGCGATGCTGCTGGCTGCTGGGAATCCCTGGGCCACTATCGCTGACCGATACATGCAGTCGTTCTTGCAAAGACGAGTAGGCCACCAGCACCGAGACCTCGCCCTGCTCAGTGAACTTGATAGCATTGGAAAGCAGGTTGAGGAGCACTTGCCGAAGCCGACCTGGGTCGCCCTTCAGCCGCTCGGGCACGTCCTCGGCAAGCCGAGCCGTCAGGATGATGTTCTTGTAGGTGGCCCGCGGCTCGAAGAGGCGAACGGCTGAATCGATCAGCTCCTGCAGCGAAAAATCGACCTGCTCGAGCTCGAGCCGACCGGATTCGATGCGGGAGAAGTCGAGAATGTCATTGATCAATACGAGAAGCTTGTCAGCGCTGTCATGGATGATCTCGGCATAGCGTCGCGAGGAAGGATCCAGTGGTCGGCCGCGCAGCATCTCGCTCATGCCGATCACGCCATTGAGCGGCGTGCGAATCTCGTGACTGACGGTGGCCAGGAACTCGGATTTGGCTTCATTAGCAGCCTGAGACTTTTGCGCCGCCTCCTCGAGACGGCGTCTCAGCACTTCCTGGTCGCGCCGAGACGCCGCATTCTCCCGGGCCTCGCGAAAGAGAAACCGCGTCACCATCAGGATCGAAAGGCTCATCAACCCCAGCATGACAAGCAGCACCCAGTGAAGCAGCTGCAGGGCTTTTCGCTCTTGCTGCTTGGCGTCAGCCAGATAGGTGTTGGTCGTAATTACCAGCTGCTGGCTGAGATCGATCAAGGGATCAAGCGCTGCCTGCAGCGACCGACGCGACGCTTCGTCCAGGCGCTCTAGACCGCCAAACTGCAGGTCCAGAATATCCATCTGGGTTGCGATGGCAGGTACCAGGCCCGCCTGGTCGTCGATACGCCTAAAAAGCTCACTAATCTCACCGCGTTGCAGAAGGTTGAGCCGGCTATAGAGCAGCTCGAACTTGACGTGTAACGACTCGAGATCCTCGGCTTCGTTGAGCCGATCGCGTAGCTGGATAGCATCCCGGTCCAGCTTGTAGGCTGCCCAGGTCGCATCCCCGCCTACGCTGGCGGCCAGGCCTTCCTGTCGCCATACGACCATGCCGGCAACGACCACCGCGGCCATGAAGAATACCAGCACCGCGGCGGCGCCGAGTTTCAGGCGTAGCGGGTAGCGAAGCATGACGCCGAATGCCGTTGGGATGGAGGGTATCGATACTGCTCAGTGGACATGGATCTTGGCAACCTGCCATACACTTCGATAGCGGATATTCTCGGTATTGAGCTCAGGGTTCTCATCGAAGGGGTATAACACGAAGAGTGGCCCGAAGTCGCGAATCGCCAATGGCTCACCGTCCATGGTCATGGCCAGGATCACAGCGTAATCCTGAACATCACTGACCGGTATCTGTCCCGAGAAATGGTTCAGGGCTTCGACTCGCAGCTGGTCGCCGTGAGCGCCTATACGGGACAACAGATCCCGAATCAGCGGGCCACGGAATTTCCGTTCTTGGTCGGTCCAGGGTGTGTGGGTACTCACGACCCGATTAGGCAGCGCACGAAGCATCTCTCGATCGAAGCGGGCCTTGTCGCCGGCGTTGGTGTAGCGAATGTCGCCGCTGATTTCGAGCAGCACCTTTCCTTCAGGTTTGGGCAAGGACAGTGGATCGGCGTGAGCGGGGAGAACGCTAAGGCCTGCAAGCAGGCACCAGGCCAGGGAGTGGGCGATCGGATTCATACAAAACCTCCGACGGTCCAGAATGCATGCTCCCACCCTACGCGATCGTTGCACGCGGGTCAGGGGCCGAATCATGCCAGGATTTCGACCTCGTCACCGAGCGCCAAACGGCCTTCTTTCAGCACCACCAGATTTTGACCAAACAGCACTTTTCCCTTCTCACCTCGTCGATAGGTCGCCAGCGTCTTGAGCGGTTCCTTGCCAGGCAAAAAGGTCCCAGTGGCCGGATCGACGGTAATCATCGCGCAACGCGAGCAGGGTTCTGCAACGCCAAGCTCTACCTCCCCAATACGCAGCCGCTGCCAGCCATCCTCGGCAAAGGCATCGCTACCTGCCACCACCAGGTTGGGACGAAACTGGGCCATGATGTGAGGCTTACCCTCTGACGTTCCCTGTGAATGAGCCAGGCGGGCATTAAGGTCGGCAAGTGACCCTTGACCGATCAGAAGCAGCGGGTAGCCGTCGGCGAACCCGACCCGCTGGTCGATCGATTGGCGATAGCGCGGTGAACGCTCGCCGATACATAGCAGCTGGACCGCCTCACCCAATACCTCACTGCACCAGGCATCGGCTTCTTGCGAGGTCGTCAGCGCTTCGAAGCGGTCACCCCATACCTCGGTCGCAAATGGTGCCAGAGCGAAATCCGCCCGGACCAGCTCGATATCCTGATGCCCGGGGAAACGCAGCACCACTGTTCTTTCACCTAGCCGAACCTGCATCAGCTCCAGTCGGGGATGCGTCCGTGCCGTGATGAAGCGCCCATCGGGCCGAGCCAACATCAGGCGCCGATCCCCAACAATTCCTTCCTGATGCACCTGGGCACGTTCGAGCGCCTCTCCAGCACAAGACTTGAGCGGATAGCGATAAAGAGCAGACAAACGCAGGGAAGAGGTGGTCATGGCAAGCAGTCCTTGCTGGCAGGAGTAAGCATGGCGTGGAGCGCTCTACGCTCGACGCCACACGACATCGTCAACGAGATTCGCCTGCATAGCTTACCGAAGACCGCCAATGTTGGGCCAGTTGCCTAAACACTCAGGGGGTCGGAGGCTCGATGATCTCGACCTTTACCAGGTCTTCGTAGGCATGCCAACTGGCATGACCCAGCACCGGCAGGATCACGGCCAGGCCTATGTAGAAGGTCACCACGCCAAGCAGTACGCTGCCAGTAAGAATCGCCGCCCATAGCAGCATGGGACGGAAATTCTGCGCCACGGCCTTGAGGCTGGCCTCGATGCCCTCCATGAAGGTCAGGTCCTGATCCATCAGTGTCGGAATGGCGACGACACTGATCGAGAATGCTCCGAAGGCCAGTACCGCACCCGCCGCCGTGCCGACCAGCAGCATGCTCAGCCCTTCTGAGGTGGTCAGCAAGGAGGTGTAGAGCGTATCGGGGCTTGGCACTTCGAAACCAAAGAAAAGCGCGAACAGCAGCGTCGCCAGCCGAATCCAGGCGAGGAAGAAGATCATCATCATCAGGCCCATCATCGCCAGTTGCCCAGTATGGGCGCTCCAGGCACCGAAGGCATCGCCCATGGTCGGTGTCCGGTGTTCCTCGAGGGCACGACTGATCCCGTAGGCACCTACCGCCACCAGGGGGCCAAGGAACATGAAGCCGGCCACCAACGGCAGCAGCCAGTGCCAGAGGTCGAGGGTAAACGCCGCCAGGGTCGTCGCCAGGCTAAGGCCCACCCAGAACATGCCATAGGCCAAGCTGACGACCGTGGCATCGCGAAAGTCCTGAAAACCGGAAACCAGCC
The DNA here is from genome assembly GCF_003268885.1 of Onishia taeanensis. Lineage (GTDB taxonomy): Bacteria > Pseudomonadota > Gammaproteobacteria > Pseudomonadales > Halomonadaceae > Onishia > Onishia taeanensis_A. Next base: position 286,339 of record NZ_QLSX01000003.1, on the reverse strand, counting down.
AGGCTCTAGGTCTATCCATGCCCACCGGATTGATGCTGATCTTGACGCTGTAGTCGGAAGGCTTGGGGCCCTTCGTGGCAGCTGCATTCATGGCATACCCCTCAACCGGTCGCGAAGATGGTCACCCTCAAGCCTTATCCGGGCGCCGCACCCGGCGACGTCCACGGGAGCGCACTGGCCTGCAAGGCAAGATCTCCTAACGTTTTTTCAATAGTGCTTTTTTCAATGTAGACGAGGGGGTGAAGAGTTGCCCCTACCGGCGCTTATCCTCGATCAGGGTCGACCCACGGGTGCCTGGCAGGTCCCAGAAACGCCAACCCCCGAACGGCAGAACCGTTCGGGGGTTGGCGACTTGCTTAGCGGCGTGTCCGTCGATGAATCAGCGCACGACCATCACCGACATCTTGCTGTGATGCACCACATGTTCGGCATTGGGGCCGAGTACGTAGTCGGCGAACTTGCGCTTGTTGTGCGAGGCCATGACCACCAGATCGATATCGAGCTTCTTGGCGGTCTCGATGATCGCTTCCCAGGGCGAGCCCTCGGCGATAGCACATTGCACGTTGATATCGCTGGGTATGTGCTGCTGCACGAACGCGTGCTGAGCATCGGTTAGCGCCTTGTGTGCCTTCTCACTGAAGTCAGCGGGGAAATAGGACCCGACCAGCGGCATGCGATAGTCAGGCAGCACGGTCACCAGGTGCAGCGAGGCGCCGAAGGTGTGACACAAGGCCAAGGCGGTGGGCAGCGCCCTTTCCCAGGACGCCTCCTCGTTGAGATCCAGCGGCAGCAGGATTTTCTGATACATGGTCTAACCCTCTGTTAGGCGGACGCCGGTTTGGCCGAGCCATCGCGGCGACGCCGCTGCATAAGCACGATCAACGCAAAGACCCCGAGGGCCGGAATCCACATCCACTCCTTGGACCAGCGATCCACAGGCGCCAGCACCTCGATGATCTTCTGATCGAAGTCGAAGCCAAGTTTCTCGGCCTGACTGCCGAAGGCGACCATATCGACGACCAGGCTTTCATCCTTGACCAGTAGCTCCAGGCCGAAGTTGGACAGGCGCTCTTCCCCCGTCTCGCCTTCCGGCACCGGCAGTGTCATGTAGGTGGTCAGTGGATCACCATAGGCGTCCTTACCCGCCACCTGCACACGCAGCGTGCTGTCATCATCCATCTCACCCAAGGCCTGGACGAACTGGCTCGGCGGTATCGACTGGTAGGGATCGTGGATCATGTCCATCCAGAAGCCCGGACGGAACAGCGTGAAGGCCACCAGCAGCAGCAGGATACTTTCGTACCAGCGGTTGCGGGTGAGCATGAAGCCCTGGGTCGCCGCGGCAAAGATCAGCATGGCGATTGTCGCCACCACGAAGACCAGAATGCCCTGCAGGAAGGTCACGTCGATCAACAACAGGTCAGTATTGAAGATGAACAGGAAAGGCAACGCAGCAGTCCGCAGGCTGTAGTAGAACGCCTGGAAACCGGTACGCAGCGGGTCCCCCCCCGATACGGCAGCGGCAGCAAAGGATGCCAACCCCACGGGTGGCGTAACGTCGGCCATGATGCCGAAATAGAACACGAACAGATGCACGGCGATCAGTGGCACCAGCAGGCCATTCTGCTCACCCAAGGTCACGATGACCGGCGCCAGCAGCGCCGAGACCACGATGTAGTTGGCGGTAGTCGGCAGGCCCATGCCGAGGATCAGGCTCAGCACCGCGGTGAGCATCAGGATCAGCATCAGGTTGCCCATCGACAGGATCTCGACCACGTCGGCGAGCACCAGGCCGACGCCGGTCTGCGATACGGCCCCGACAATGATGCCGGCAGTGGCAGTGGCGATACCGATGCCGATCATGTTGCGGGCACCGGTGACCAGGCCATCCCACAGGTCGAGGAAGCCTGCCTTGATGTCTGCGGTAAAATCGCTCTGACCGCGGAAGATCGCCATGATCGGGCGCTGGGTGACAATGATGAAGGTCATGAACACCGTGGCCCAGAAGGCCGACAGCCCTGGCGACAGTCGCTCGACCATCAGGCACCAGACCAGCACCACCACTGGCAGGATGAACTGCAGACCCACCATCACGGTCGGGCGCGTCTGGGGCAGCTTGACCACCGGTGCATTGGGATCATCGGTCTCGAGCTCAGGGTAGCTGGAGCCAACCTTGAGCAAGGCGATGTAGATTACCGACAGCCCCGCAGCCACCACCCAGGGGGTTGCCTCGCCCAGTACCGGTTTGAGCCAGCCCAAGCCGTAATAGACCACCAGGGCGGTGATCATCATCAGCAAGAGACCGCCCAGGAAGCCAATGACCTTGCGTACCAGCGGCTTCGGCGGGTTGCTGCTCTCAAGCCCCTGCATATTGGCCTTGAGGGCCTCGAGGTGGACGATATAGACCAGTGCGATGTAGGAAATCAGCGCCGGCAGGAAGGCATGCTTGATGACTTCCACATAGGAGATGCCCACGTACTCGACCATCAGGAAGGCCGCAGCGCCCATCACCGGCGGCATGATCTGACCGTTCACCGATGAGGCGACCTCAACGGCCCCCGCTTTCTCGGCGGAGAAGCCGACCCGCTTCATCATCGGAATGGTGAAGGTACCGGTGGTCACCACATTGGCGATAGAGGAGCCAGAAATCAGCCCAGTCATGCCTGAAGCAACCACCGCCGCCTTGGCCGGACCGCCCTTGTAGTGGCCGAGCAGCGAGAAAGCCACCTTGATGAAATAGTTACCGGCGCCAGCCTTATCGAGCAGCGCACCAAACAACACGAACAGAAACACGAAGCTGGTCGATACCCCCAGCGCGATGCCGAACACCCCCTGAGTGGTCAGCCACTGGTGGTTGATCAAGCCCGAGACGCTGACCCCCCGATGGGACAGAATGCCCGGCATATAGGGCCCGGCCAGCGAATAGCCGATAAAGACCAGAGCCACAATCATCAGCGGCGGGCCAAGCGCCCGGCGCGTGGCCTCGAGCAGCAGCAGAATGCCGATGACGCCGACGATCACATCCTGCATGATCGGTGCCCCCGGGCGCTGGGCCAGCTGCTCGTAGAAAATGAACATGTAGGCACCGGCAAGTGCCGCCAGCAGGCCAAGCACCCAGTCCTGGATGGGGATACGGTCCCGCGGGGAGTTCTTGGTAGCCGGATAGGCCATGTAGGCCAGAAACAGGGCAAATGCCAGGTGAATCGAGCGCGACTCGGTGGCATTGAACACCCCGAACTCGAGCACGAAGGGTAGCGGTGAAGCGATCCACAGCTGGAACAACGACCAGACCGCTGCCGTAATCACCAGCACCTTGCCAGGCAGTCCGGGCGGCTTTCGCGCCCCGGAGTCCGAGGACGCCACCATGTCCTCGAGATCGACGCTCGAGGCTGAGGTCCTTGTTTTGTCTTCGCTCATGAAATCATCCTGCTTGCCATCCATCGCCGGAAAAGCCTGGGCTCCCGGGCCATACCCCGGGGCTAGAAACCATAATGCGCGACCTTCCTACTGGAACGGCCGCGCATCGAGTCAGGAGCCTTGAACTCCGTTTAGACCGGGATCACTCGATCCAGCCACGCTCGCGATAGTAGCGAGCCGCACCCGGATGCAGCGGAGCCGACAGCCCCTGGGTGACCATTTCTTCCTCTTTCAGGTTAGCGAATGCAGGGTGCAGACGCTTGAAGCGATCGAAGTTGTCGAACACCGCCTTGACGGTCTGGTAGATGATGTCCTCATCCACGGAGGCCTTGGTCACGAAGGTCGCTGCCACGCCGAAGGTGGTCACGTCCTCGTCGTTACCCTTGTAGAGACCACCCGGGATCAACACCTTGGAGTAATACGGATACTCTTCGACCAGGCCGTCGATAGCCGGGCCATCCAGCGGAATCAGCTTGGCATCCACGGTTGTGGTGGCTTCCTGGATGGAACCGTTGGGGTGGCCCACCACATAGACCATCGCGTCGATGTTGTTGTCGGCCAGGGCGGCAGCCTGCTCTGCGGCATCAAGCTGAGACGCCAGCGAGAAGGTGTCCTCGGTCCAACCCTTGGCTTCCATGACCTGTTCCATGGTGTTGCGCTGGCCGGAACCCGGGTTACCGATGTTGACGCGCTTGCCTTCCAGATCATCGAGAGTTTCGATGCCGGAGTCGGCGCGAGCCAGCAGCGTCAGCGGCTCGCCGTGCACGCGGAAGACCGCACGCAGCTCGGGATAGGCGTCGCCTGCAAAGTTGCCGGTACCGTTATAGGCTTGGTACTGCACGTCGGACTGAGCCACACCCATGTCCAGCTCGCCGGACTTGATGCCGTTGATGTTGGCCACAGAACCGCCGGTGGACGGCGCGTTACACTTGATATCTGAGTCTTCGAGACGGTTCACGAGACGGCAGATCGACTGACCGACGACATAATAGACGCCGGTCTGACCGCCAGTACCGATAGTGATGAAGCGCTCCTGCGCCACGACCGGCGAGGAGAACATGGCGGCACCCATCAGCATGCCGGAGACGGCTGCAGCAGTGATTGCATGGCGTTTCATTCAGACACCTCTTGGTATTGTTGATGTTGGGTGGCATTGCCACCTCTGCGACATCGTCGCCCGTCTTGCGTCGGCGCGCATACCCAGAATGACGATGTACCCTTTTTGATCATCGCATTCGATGTATCAGGTATAGCTTGCCTGTGCGGGTCTGGCGACGTTGCGCTTTCAGCGTTCAGTTCCACTGACTCCTACAGCATATGATTATGCACTACTTTAGATCAAAACAACTGTACGATTCAGCTATTTACGACCAACATCTTAGTCCTCTTTGCCGTTGAAACATGTTGGCATCGGTCAACATGTACCGACGAAGCCTGATATCTACGAGCATCGCGGATAGACTTGAAAGGAAGGGACCCAGCGAGCGGAGGACCACATGACACCCACCGTCGAGATCGAATGCCGTCAGGGCGATATCGCCCATCAACCCGACATGGACGCTGTGGTCAACGCTGCCAATGCGCAGCTGATGCCGGGTGGCGGGGTCGCCGGCGCCCTGCACCAAGCCGCCGGCCCAAGCCTCGCCGAGGAGTGTCACCGGCTGGCGCCGATTCGCCCCGGCCAGGCGGTGATAACCGGCGCCCATGGGCTTCCCAACCGACACGTGATTCACTGCCTGGGGCCGGTCTATGGGCGCGACGAGCCATCGGATATGCTGCTTGCCACCTGCTACCGAGAGGCCATCGCCCTTGCCGAGGGTCACGGGCTCGCCTCTCTCGCCTTTCCCGCTCTGTCCACCGGCGCTTTCTGCTACCCCATGAACGAAGCCACCCGGGTGGCCCTGACCACGGTACTGACGGAGGTCCCGCACTGCCGCCACCTGCGCCGGGTACGTTTCGTCCTCCACGATGCCGCGAGCCTGACGCTCTATCGTCAGACCCTGACCTTGCTCGAGAACGCGGCATCGCCCTGAGTCGGTCTGCGGTGGCCGCGGGCCCAGCCGGCGGGTAGAGTGAGGCCTTTCTCACCCACAGCTCATGACCCTAACGCCCGCCATGCCGCTGCCGCTGATCCACCATCCCGGTTACACCATCGCACTGCCCCCACGCCACCCCTTCCCGATGGCCAAGTTTCGCGTGCTGCGCAACATCCTGGCCGTCGAAGAGACCGGGATTAGTGCTGAGTGGATCACCCCGCAACCGGCCAACGAGACAAGCCTGGCTCGCATCCATACACCAGCGTACCTGCGGGCCTTTCTCGGCGGCTCTTTGAGTGAGGCGGCCCAACGACGTAGTGGTTTCCGCTGGTCCGAGGCGCTGGTCGCGCGCACCCTGCTCGAGGTCGGCGGCACGCTTGAGACCGTCGAAGCGGCGCTGGCCACCGGGCTTGCCTGCAACACCGCCGGCGGCACCCACCATGCTCATGCGGATGCCGCCAGCGGCTACTGCCTGATCAATGACCTGGCGGTGGCCGCGGCTCATGCCCTGGCCCACGGCTGGGCCGATCGCATTCTGATCCTCGACCTGGACGTACATCAGGGCGACGGCACCGCACGCCTCTTTCGCCACGATCAGCGGGTATTCACCTTCTCGATGCACGGCGCAGCGAACTTCCCGGCCCGCAAGCAGCATAGCGATCTGGATATCGCCCTGCCCCGGGGCACGGACGATGCCGCCTACCTTTATCAGCTCATGGCTAGCCTGCCGCCATTGCTGGTGCAGTTCGCCCCTGACCTGGTGCTCTATGACGCAGGCGTCGACGTGCATGCCGATGATCGCTTGGGCCACCTGGAATTGACGGATAACGGACTGTTCGCCCGGGACCACTATGTGCTGACAACCTGTCGCGACGCCCAGATTCCGGTGGCAGCGGTGATCGGCGGCGGCTACGACCGGGATCTCGAGGCGCTGGCCCAGCGCCACGCCCAGTTGCATCGTGCCGCCAGCCAACTGATCTAATCTAGCCGCTTCACGGTTGCGGTCACCGAATTCAACCAGCCGGCGCTAGACCGCACCCCGACAGACTGATGAACCCGATAGCGGCCTGAAGGAAGCCGACTCAGTAAACCCGCATCTAGTTTCGGCACTCGCGGCGATAGGCCGCGGTAAGCTCCCGCCGAGCGGCGCGTAGCCGATTGCCACGAGGCTCTTCGTATCCCGCCCTTAACTGCTGCTGAATGGACTCGAGGCGCTGCTCGAGCCTATTGCAACGCGGGTTCGACCCACTCGCATTGCGCTGTACGTTGCCACTGGAACGCGAAGATCGCGCCGACGGCAAGGGGCGATAGGGAGAGGCCCCCGGCGGTCGCATGCTATTGATATCCGACAGCTCATCGGGGGTGCGTGGCTCGCCGCCGCCACCCTCGGGAGAGTGATCGGCGAAATGCCACTGGCCCGTCTCATCCTGCCAGGAATAGATCTCTGCCTGAGCGGCCACTGCCCAACCGGCCAGCACCAGGCACACCCCCAGGCGGTTCAGGACCGCATACTGCTTCGTTGCATGGCGCAGATACGCCGCTGGTTTCACTACGTTCATCCAAGCCACTTCCCTGTGGTTGCTGATATTCGACGGCTGTCTTGCGGGAAATTACTGCCGTCTATTACCTGGCCCTATTTCCTAGCGGCTATTTCCCAGACCGTGTTCCCTAGAACCATGCCTGTTCGTTTGGCTAGACGTTATAGCCCAGTAGGCCCGGCAACCAAAGGGCGATCGACGGAAAGATCGCCACCAGCGCCAGGGCAGCGGCCATGGCCACCACGAAGACCAGTGCCCACCCCACGGTCTGCTCGAGACGAATCTTCGCCACTTCCGTGGTGACCATCAGGTTCACCGCCACCGGCGGGGTAAATTGGCCGATGGCGATATTCATGGCCAGCAGAATGCCAAACCACACCGGATGCCAACCAAAATGGTCCATGACCGGGATCAGAATCGGCATCATGATCAGATAGATCGAAATCGCGTCCAGCACCATCCCCGCCAGCAGCACCGCCAGCATGATCAGCAACAGCAGCAATGCGCCGCTGTCGGACAGGCCGATGATCCATTCGGCCAGATGCCGAAAAGTGCCCAGCATGGTGCCGGCCCAGGCAAAGATCCCCGCCAGCGCGATGATCAGCATCACCACCCCGGTGATCACCGCCGCCTCGCCGAACAATCGCCACAGCTCCCGCCAGTTCAGCTCACGGGTGAGAAAGATCCCCACGATGACTCCGTAGGTGACCGCCGCCACGGCCGCCTCGGTGGGCGTGAACAATCCCGAGCGCAGTCCACCCAGGATCAGCACCGGCGCGAAGAGTGCTGGCAGCGCCTGACGGAAGCTCTCTCCCAGCGCCGGGCGCGGTACGCTCTGCGGCGACTCCCAGCCGTAGCGCCGTGACAGCCACCAGGCGGGCACCAGCAGGGCCGCGCCGGCGAGCATGCCCGGAAAAAGCCCGGCGGCAAACAGCGCACGTAGATCGACCCCGGGCACCACGATCGAGTACAGAATCAGCGCCACCGACGGCGGAATCAGGATCGCCGTGGAGGCAGATGCCGCGATCAAGGTTGCCGAAAAAGGCTTCGGGTAGCCGGCACGGGTCATGCTCGGCAGCATCACCATGGCCACCGCCGCCGCATCTGCTGGACCCGAACCACTCATCCCGCCCATGATCATGCAGACCAGCACTGCGACCAGCGCAAGCCCGCCATGGCGAGGCCCGATCAGCGCCTGGGCGAAACGCACCAGCCGAGCCGCAACCCCCGCACGCTCGAAGATCAGCCCGGTCAGGATGAATAGCGGAATGGCGATAAGTGGATACTTGGCGACGCTGTTGTAGGTGTTGGTGCCCAGGGTCGCCAGCATCGTCGCCGGCAGGCCCATCACGATCCCCACCGCCCCAGAGAGCCCCAGCGAAAACGCCACCGGTACACCGGCGATCAACAGCCCCGCAAAGGCCAGAATCATCCACACATCAGGGCTCATCGGAAAGGCCCCCGCGCAGGCGATCAAGGCACTGCTGGCTCAGGCGCAACAGCATCAACGCAGCGAGCACCGGCAGCCAAGCGATGTACCACCACTGGGGCAGGCCAAGCCCCGGCGACAGCGACTGCCATTGATATTCCTCCCAGGCCAGCTTGCCACCAAACCATATGACCAGGCTCAGCACCGTGGCACCGCAGAGCCATTGAAAAACGATCAATATGCGCCGCAGCCCTGCCGGCAAGGCACGCTCCAGCAGGCTGATACGGATATGCCCATTGCGGCGCAGCGCCACCGAGGCACCGGCAAAGGTCAGCACCACCAGCAGGAAGACCGAAAACTCCTCGGTAAAGGCGAAGGAAGCATCAGTGATGTAGCGCACGACGACATTCGCCAGGCTGATCAACGCGATGATTACCAGCGAAAGGGTCGCCAGCACCCGCTCGGGTCTGGCATCGGGTTGGCTCTTCATGGAGTCCTCAAACGTCAAAAGCCGGCCCCTTTAGGGCCGGTCAATCAGTACCAGCACAATTTACACAAGCTTTCGTCACACAGGCGTTCGCTGCTTCAGCTGACAGGGATTTATACTCAGTCAGCCGCCATATCATCTCGGGCAGCCTTCACCAACGACTCGCCGATCTTATCGACCCAGGTCGCGTAGACGCTCTGAGTGGCTTGCACAAAAGCCATATGCTGCGCCTCGGTCAGCTCCACGATATCGACACCGCGTTCCTTGATGGCCGCGCGGCGCTTGCCTTCTTCATCGCGGGTCATGGCGATCTCCCACTCGCCGGCGTCGACGGCGGCCTGGCGCAGCAGGTCTTGATCCTCAGCAGACAGCGAGCCCCAGACACGCTGGTTGGCCGCAAACACCAAGGGATCGTTCATGTAGTTCCACAGCGTCAGGTTCGTCTGACCAACTTGATCGATGCGCGCCACGTCGAAGACCGAGAGGGGATTCTCCTGGCCATCGACGGCGCCAGTGGTCAGCGCCGGCTTGGCATCCGCCCAGCTCATCTGGGTCGGGTTGGCCCCCAGGGCCTCGAAGGTGTCCTGAAACAAGGGCGAGCCCACCACACGGATTTTCAACCCCTCCAGGTCGCTCGGTTCATCGATGGGCCCCTTGGAGTTGGAAAGCTGGCGAAAGCCATTCTCCCCCCATGCTAGCGGCACCACACCGCCCGCCTCGATGGCTGCGAAGACTTGCTCACCAGCCGCTCCGCCAGTCACCGCATCGACGGCTGCATAATCGGGCATGAAGAACGGCAGCGAAAAGAGGTTGAGTTCCGGCACTTGCGGCGACCAGTTGATGGTCGACCCCACCGCCAGGTCGATCAGCCCCGAGCGCATGGCCGAGAACTCACGGGTCTGATCGCCAGCTACCAACTGGGCATTGGGGTAGACCCGCAGCGTCAGGCGGCCATCGGAGCGGGCCTCAACCAGCTCGGCCCATTTCTCCGCCGCCTGGCCCCAGGGGAAGGCATCCGACAGCACCGTCGAGACCGAAAGCTCGCGAGCCTGTGCTGACAGTGCCGTGCACAGGAGGGCGGTTCCGGCCAGAATCGTCGTCAAACGGGAAAAACGAAACGTCATCATTGCGTGTCCTTGTTGAGGCGCTATATCACCCGATGGTCAGTCCAAGGGGCTAGGCCTTCGTTATTGGTATGGCTAGGGCTATCGATGTGGATATGGCAATCGATCAATCAGCAGATCCTGTAGCAGTGTAATGAGAACACAACGTAAATGATGCCAAACCAAGGTATGAGTGGGGCGGCTGTGACATCCCTATCTGCATGCGGAAGCATCGCGCCAGCCTATCGGCGGGATCATCGCACCAACAAACTGCTATGCTGCTAACCTTTTCGCCCATCGACCAACCTGAAGGACGAGCCGTGCCACTTCGCGACCTGCTACTGGGCCTCTTTGTCATCGCCATCTGGGCGCTGAACATCATCGTTATCAAGCTTGGGGTAGCCGACCTGCCGCCGCTGCTGCTGACCACCCTGCGCTTTGCACTGGTGGCCGTCCTGCTGGTGCCCTTTCATCCGGTTCATCGACACCAGCTGCCTTTCCTGCTCCTGCTATCGCTGACCTTTGGCAGCCTGCACTTTGCCCTGCTGTTCATCGGCCTCGGCCAGGCGGAGGCCGGCACCGGCGCCCTGCTAGTGCAGATGGGCACTCCCTTCGCCACGGTGCTGGCGGTCATATTCCTGAGAGAACATCTGGACGCCAGACGCCTGATCGGCCTGCTGCTGTCGTTCGGTGGCGTGATGGTCCTGGCTGGCGGCCCTACCCTGCCCGCGCCGCTGCCACTGGCGCTGCTGCTGCTCAGCGCTCTGGGCTGGGCCATCTCGCAGCTCTTGATCAAGCGCGGCCCCAAGATTCCACCACTGGCACTGGCCGGTTGGATCGCGCTGTTCTCGGTGCCTCAGGTGGCGCTGGGCTCATGGTGGTTCGAGACGGATCATCTCGCGGCGCTCAAGAACGCCGGTTGGGCGGGCTGGGGCGCGGTGGTTTACACAGCAGTGATGTCATCGATCGTCGCCTACGGCATCTGGTACGGCCTGCTACGCCGCCATCCGGTGAGCCGCGTCACACCGCTGACGCTGTTGATGCCGGTGGGCGCGGTGCTGCTTGGCGCCTGGCTGCTCGGCGATAGCCTGAACATTTACAAACTGGCCGGCGGCGGGCTGGTACTGGCTGGGCTCGCACTGATCATTCTTCAGCCGCCCCGCCAGCAGGCAGGCACCTGAGGCCAGAACGCCGCGGGGCGCGACCTTATCAATAAGATCGCGCCCCGCAACAGGACTTGGTTTGCCTTGACGTGATTTGGCGTAAATCGCCTTAGCTCTCGGCCGCGTCGAACCAGCTATCGATCAGTGTGCGGTTATCTTCGATCCAGGCCTTGGCCCCCTCGACCGGATCACCGACTTTCTCGATCCGCGCCATCAGGCCTCCGAGACTGTCGTCGTCCATCTTCCAGGCATCCAGGACGCTGGCAAGCCAGGGGTCTTCATTGGCCAGTCCCTTACGCGACATCCAGTGAATGCTCTCGTTTTCGCCATAGACGCCCTGCGGGTCTTCGAGGTATTTGAGGTCATACTCGGCGAAGGCCCAGTGGGGGCTCCACAGGGTCACGACGATAGGCTCTTCACGCTGATAGGCACTGTCCAGTGCCGCCATCATTGCCGGGCCTGAGCTGTTGACCTGATTGAGCGGCAGCTCATAGGCCTCGATGGCATCCTCAGTCAACCCAGCAATCGCCGAACCGGAGTCGATGCCCAGAATCGACGGACGCCCCTGATACTCATAGCGCCCGGCCTGATCGCGCAGCTCGTCGATGCTGTCGATGTCGGCATAGCTTGGAACCACCAGGCCAAGGCCGGTGCCGTCGTACCAGACATCATGCACGTCAATCTCGTCACGGTGCGGCTCGAGGAAGGGCGCATCGGTGGTGGGCAACCATATCTCGAACGACAGGTCGAAGTCGCCGTTGGACAGGCCGCTGTAGAGCACGCTCTTGCCAATATTGGAAAGCTCGATGTCATAGCCGTGTTCTTCTTCGAGCAGGATCTTCCACATATTGGCAACAGCGATATTCTCGGCCCAGTTATTGGTCCCGACGACCAATGATTTGTCCTGGGCCTGCGCCAGGCCGCCCACGGTAATCAAGCCCGTCGCCAGCAGCACTGAGGGTAAAGTCTTCATGGTCAATCTCCCTGAGTTTTTATTCGCGCAATTCAGAAAGGTCAGCCTAGCATGACCCTTCGCCGGTTTTTGGCCACCATTTCTCATGCACGACATGAGATAAAAGAATACCTAGGTGGCGAGGCAAAGCTGACGAACGATCCCCGTCACCCTATATCTGCTCCCCTGCGATGGCGCAGAATCGCCTAACCGAGGAGCCGGGCATCAAAAGGATAATCGGACAGCAGCTCGACCTGACCGTCATCGCGAACATAGAGCTGTTCCTCGAGCTTGACACCTTCGCCACCGGACTCATGACCGATGAAACTCTCCACGCAGAACGTCATGCCCGGCGCGATGATCCCGTCGTAGCCCTTGTCGTCGATGTCTTCGCGGTGAACGATATAGGGATACTCACCGTTCATCCCCACCCCATGGGCCAGAGCAAAGTAGCGGCGCGACTTGTAAGCAGGCGGAATCTGCCAGGCGCGCTCGGCATACTCCTTGAAGCTCACGCCAGGCTTGAGGTTCTCCATGTTGGTGCGGATCTGGTCGTAGGCCATGCGATACAGGTCCTTCTGGGTCCGGGTGGGCTCGTCTCGACCGCACAGGAAGGTGCGTGAGAAATCGGCATAGTAGCCATAGCGCCCGACGACATCGGTATCTAGTGCCACAAGCTCCCCGGCTTGAATGCAACGGTCGGAGCACTCCTGGAACCAGGGGTTGGTACGCGGCCCAGAATTCATGAGGCGCGTCTCGACGAAATCTGCATCGGTTTCGATGATGTGCTGATGAAGCCGTGACCAGGCAGCATTCTCGGTCACGCCCGGGACGATGGCGGCCTCCAGCTTGTGAACGCCATTCTCGACGGCGCGCAGCGAGGAACGGATCATCTTGATTTCGTTGTCAACTTTGTAGGCCCGGGCCTGCTCCACCGGCTCCTGAGCATCCAGTACCTGATAGCCGCGCTCCTGCAGGACTAAGGCCGCCTGAGGAGTGGCGCTCTCCAGTGCCACCTTGGCGCCACCACCGCACTGCCGCTGGATTAAATCGTCGATTTCGTCGGCCCAGGCCTCCGTCACGGCATGGGTGTTTCGTTCGTTGAAGTAGTACGAGATGGCTTTGGCCGGTCGGATCTCGTCGATGGTCGGCAGATGCGCGGCCAGGTGTTCGCACCCGGAAAACTCGAACAACACCACCGGTCCCTCGGCCGGCACGAAGGCATAACGCGCCGGGTTGCGGGAGCTGTAGACCTGCATGTTGCGCGAGCCGGTGGCATAGCGCACGTGTGCCGGGTCGAATAGCACGGCGGCAGAGATGTCGCGTTTTCTGAGTTCGGCGCGCACGCGGGCCAGCCGGTCGCAAAGGACCTGCTCGATCTCGGCGTTTGTGGGCTCGCAGTCTTCGGGGCGATGGGTCGGGGCCAGGATGCCCAGCGCGTCCAGATCCATGTTCATCAGGGGTTCTCCGTATCGGTAAATTGGCAGGTTCAAGCCTCAGTCGATCAGGCCATCGGCGCGCTCTGCCCGCCCTTCCTCGGCCTGGATGTGCTGCTCGGATACCCGCCCATAGAGCTGACGCGTGCGCTCCAGTCGCCCTACCACACCCGGGGTCTGGGAGTAGGCGAAGATGGCGGTCAAGCGGGGAGTATCGCCCTTAACACGGGTCACCCGGTGCAGACTGAAACGGCCTTTGAACAGTTGCAGATCGCCGGGACGAAGGCTGAGGTGACGAACACGGTCGCGGTCCTGATCACGCAGCACCGCCCCGACGCCTGCGTAGTTCTCGTCCTGGGGAGTGCGGATATCGGGGCAATACTCGAAGCTCCCGCCCTCTTCAGCGTCCTGAGTCATCATGGTGACGATGAATTCGTTGGTGTCGTAGTGCCAGGGTTGCTCGGTGCCTTCGGGTAGCACGTTGAGCACTAGCCCAGCGTAAGGGTCCGCATATTCGTAGACCTGGTTCTCACCCAGGCAGCGAGCCACCAGCGACTTCATGGCCGGCGAGACATACAGCCGCTGCATGATGCGGTCGGCAGTGATCATGTCGCGGGTCACGAAACCACTGGTGCGAGTCATGAACAGACGACGCGGATCGTCTTCGGGCAAGGCGGGGTTATCTGCAGTGAAATAGGCGTTGACCTCTCGGGTGTTGAAGAAGCTTTTGTTCGCCAGTTCCTGACACTCTTCTCGCAGCTGGGTCAGGCGATCCTCGCGCAGGAAACCACGCAACACTGCACAGCCTTCCCGATCCAGATCGGCTCGGGCCTGCTCAATCGTCGCCAGCAGTGTTGAATCATCGGGCCGGTCAAGCGGATAACGCTCGGTATCCACCAAGCCGGAAAGGTCATGACGCTCGGCATCGGCAAGTTGCATGGCAGTCAACATAGGAACTCCTCAGTCGGCACGGAACGGCGTCGACCAGCCAATGCTGGTCTCGTCTCGTAATGGGCGGCATAGTGGAGAACCCTGAAGCATCGAGGAAACGATTCGTTCCGATGAATTCCATCGACAAACCCGATTGCACTAACTTGCCGATCCTCGACACCGAACTGCTCAGCGCATTCGTCGCGGTCATAGAAAACGGCGGGTTCACGGCAGCGGCCCGCCAACTGCACAAGACGCAGTCGACGATCAGCCAGCGCATCCGCACGCTGGAGGAGCGGGTCGAGGTGTCACTGCTGCATCGCACCAGCCGCCAAGTGAGCCTGACGGCGGATGGAGAGACCTTCCTTGTCTACGCGCGTCGTCTGCTTCAACTGCAGCGGGAAGCGATCAGCGCACTGGGAAATGGCGACCGGGAGGGGGTGATTCGTTTTGGACTGCCGGAAAACTATGCTGAAGCCTGGCTACCCCGCCTGCTCGATCGCTTCGCACGGCTTCATCCGCGCATTCGGCCTCATATTCACTGCCGGATGTCCAGTGAGCTGATCGAGGCACTGGAAGGCGGTGAGCTCGACCTGGCGATGACGGTGCGCCACACCAACCATGGCAATGGCGAGCCCTTGGGAGCCGAGACGCTGGTCTGGGCCGCCCATCGCGATTTCTGCCAGGATCCAAAGGTAGCGCTGCCCCTGGCCCTGTTTCCCGACCACTGCCCCTACCGTCAACGCGCCCTGGATAGCCTGACCCGCCAAGGCCGTCAGTGGTCACTGCAGTACACCAGCCAGAGCCCCACCGGCCTGCGCATGGCGGTCAATCAGCGCAATGCGGTGACCGTCGCCGATCGCCGCACGTTGCCCGCCGACTGGCGGATCCTGGGTGAGGCAGACGGCCTGCCCCCCTTGCCACCGGCTCAACTGGAACTGCATCGCTCACCCAGCTTTCAGCACCCAGCCGGGGACGACCTGATCACCCTGCTGGGTGAGCTGATCGTAGCCGAGTCCGAAGCGACCGACGCGGACTAGCCGGGCGGGTCATTGATCTCCTGCGTCAGCCAACGGCGAAACAAGCCAAGGTTCGCCGACTCGGTCTGACCCGGCCTCGTCACCAGCCAATAGGACTGATGGCCGGTGACTTCCACGTCGAGCAGTTGAACCAGGTCACCGCGGAACAGCTCCCGCTGGATCATCTGACGATCGGCGATAGTCACGCCCACCGCATTGATCGCAGCCTGAATGGCCAGCTCCAGCACATCGAACTCCATGCCACCACGGGTCTCCACCCCCTCGAGACCGGCCGCCGACAGCCAGTGCTCCCAGGTATGGAAACGGTCTTCGCCGCGCAGCACATGCAGCAGGGTATGACGGGTCAAATCCACCTCGCGCCCACGCCGCCCCGCCAGCAACTGCGGGGCGCAGACGGCCACATGACTCTCTTGCATCAACAGAGTGGCCTCGACTTCGGGCCACTCCCCGTCCCCGAAACGTATCGCGCAGTCCAGGTCGCTGTAGGCAGTCAGGTCATCCTCGGCGCGAGTAGTGACGGTGAGCTCGAGATCCGGGTATAGGGCATTGAGTCGCCCCAACCGTGGCACAAGCCAGCGACTGGCAAATGTGGGCGGGACATTGATGGTCAAGCGGGGAAAGGCCTCATGATCTCGAAGCCCGCCCACGGTCCAGGCGATCCGGTCGAAGGACTGACGCAACACCGGCTGCAGGCGCCGTCCGGCATCGGTCAGTCGCAACCGGCCGGCGCCACGCTCGAAGAGGGTGACGCCGAGCTGCTCTTCGAGCAGCTTGACCTGGCGACTCACTGCGCTTTGCGTCACGCAGAGCCGCTCCGCGGCCAGGGTAAAGCTCTCACAGTTTGCAGCAGCCTCGAAGGCCTTGAGCGCATTGAGTGGAGGCAATGAACGTGGCATCGAATCTCTCAAGTAGAAAATATCGTGGTATTGGGGCAATACGCCGGTTCTAGCCTGCCAAGGCAGCATGCCGCATGACTTTTACGAATACCACAGGTGCATAATCCTCGTTTGTTGTCGCGTCCCGGTCCGCCCTAGGCTTTGCGCAAATTGGTGCCCATTACCGGAGACTGACCTCATGACAGATCGCACTCTATCCGACTGGCAGCAGTACGCCGCCAACCTGACACTGCCGCACCAGGCCTACCTCAACGGTGAATTCTGCGACGCCGCCAGCGGCGCGACCTTCGCCGCAGAGAACCCGGCAACCGGCGAAGTGCTGACGCATATTGCTGCCTGCCAGGCCGAGGATGTCGATCGCGCCGTGGCCCTGGCCCGCCGCACCTTCAACGCCGGCACCTGGCGCGACCTGGCACCCACAGAGCGTAAGGCGCGCATGCTCGACTGGGCTGCGCTTATCGAAGACCACCTGGACGAGATCGCTCTGCTCGAGACCCTCGAGACCGGCAAGCCCATTTCTCAGACCACCAGCATCGACGTGCCAGGACTGATCGGCGGCCTGCGGTTCTATGCCGAAGCGCTGGACAAGCTCTACGGCGAAACGGCACCCAATGGTCCCGACAGCGTGTGCATGATCGACCGCGAACCGGTCGGCGTCGTCGCCGCCGTAGTGCCCTGGAACTACCCGCTGATCATTGCTGGCTGGAAGATCGGTCCGGCACTCGGCGCCGGCAACTCGCTGATCATCAAGCCCGCCGAACAGTCGAGCCTGGCCACCCTGAGAGTCGCCGCCCTGGCCCGTGAAGCCGGCATTCCCGAGGGGGCCTTCCAGGTGGTCACCGGGCTCGGCCACCAGGCTGGCGAAGCGCTGGGCCGGCACATGGACATCGACGCCGTGGGCTTTACCGGCTCCACCGAGATCGGCAAGCGCTTCCTCGCTTATTCGGCGGAATCCAACATGAAGCGTATCGGCCTGGAGTGTGGCGGCAAGAGCCCGCATATCGTCACCCGCGACGTCGAGGACTTGGACAAAATCGCCATGAACGTGGCCTATGGCGTCTGGTACAACCAGGGTCAGACCTGCCATGCCGGTACCCGCCTGATTGTCGACCGCCAGATCAAGGAAGCGCTGCTGGAACGTCTGGAAATTTGGGCGGAAAAGCTCCAACCCGGCGACCCTCTTGCCCCGGATTCCCAGATCGGCGCGATGATCGAAGAGCCTCAGTTGGAGAAGGTTCGTGAATACCTGGCCGACGGGCAGCGCGAAGGCGCACGGCTGCGTTTTGGCGGCGAGCGTGCCCGCCACGAGAGCGGTGGCTACTACATGACCCCAGCAATACTTGATGAGGTCACCAACGACATGCGTGTCGCCCGCGAGGAGATCTTCGGTCCGGTGCTGGTGGTACTCACCCATGACGAGGTGGACGAGGCACTCGCCATCGCCAACGACACCGATTACGGCCTCGGCGCTGCCATCTGGACCCGGAACCTGAGCGATGGTCACCGTGCCGCTCGGGCGCTACGGGCTGGCACTGTCTGGGTCAACTGCTACGACCACACCTCCATCAATGCCCCCTTCGGCGGCTTCAAGCAATCCGGCCAGGGCCGCGACAAGTCTTTGCATGCCTTCGACAAGTACACCGAACTCAAGACGACCTGGATCGAAATCTGAGGAGCCAAGCATGCACCAGGACTACCAGACTGGCCGCCAGGCCCCCGTCATTGCCGGCCCAGGCTGCCTGGCGCGCCTGCCGGAGTTGCGCCGGCAGCACGGCGCCGAACGCTACCTGTTGATCACTGATGCCGGCCTCGAGGCCAGCGGCCTGCTTAAGCCATACTTGGCCGAACTGGAGCAGGATGCCGACATCGTCCCTTTCATTGCCCCCGCCGGCGAACCCAGCGTGGCAACCGTCGACCAGGCAGCGCAGGTGGTCCGCGAACTGCAAGCCCCGCTGGTGCTTGGCATCGGCGGCGGCACCGCTCTGGACATCGCCAAGCTAGTGGCGGCGCTGGCCGAAAGCCCGGGTCCGATGGAGGCCTACCTGCTGGCACGCACCCCCTGGGTCGGCAAGGCACCCGCCGTGATGATCCCGACCACATCGGGCACCGGCAGCGAGGTCACCCGGACCTCAATCCTCGCCGATGAGACGGGTCGCAAGCTATGGGCCTGGGGTGATGAACTCCTGCCCGAGGCTGTTCTGCTGGACTCGCGACTCACTCGCTCGCTGCCGGCACCACTGACCGCCGCCACCGGGCTTGATGCCTTCGTGCATGCCCTGGAGGCCACCACCGGACGCAATCGCAACCGGCTGATCGAGAGCCAGGCACTGGCGGCGATTCGCCTGGTTGGCGCGGCCCTGCCCGAGGCGGTCCAGACACCGAATAACCTCGAGGCTCGCCAACAGCTGCAGGAAGCCGCCTGCCTGGCCGGCATGGCCATCGATAACGGCGGCACCGGTATCGCTCACAACATCGGCCATGCCCTCGGCAGCCTCTACCACCTGCCGCACGGCGTGGCCGTGGCGATCGCCGTCGAGGCCTCGCTGGCCTGGTCGATCGAAGGCCATGAGGCCACCTTCGCCGCCAGCGCCCATGCCCTGATGGCCGGCAGCGAGGCGAAAGCGCTCCCTGAATTGGTCACCGAGCTTGCAGATGCCAGCGCCTTCGACCAGGCCCTGGCGCCGTTCGCCAACCTGGAGATGGACGCCACGGCCCTAGCCGAAGTGATGCAGGCCGAAGAGAACGCCCCGATGGCCAACAATGCCGCCCGCATCCCCGAGGGAGACGACTGGCAACATCTGGCGGAGCTCACCGTGGCCACCTTCCAGCATCGCCAGGCAGGCCTGCGAGCCGGGTCAACCACGCAAGAGAGGGCAATGGCATGACGGCACCGTTGAACGACGAACGTACCCCGCTGTTCTCAGATCCCGGCCAAGCGAGCCACATCGCCCGCATCGAGATCAGCCATCATCAATTCGAGCTCGATCCGCCCTTCCCCGCCGCCTGGGATAGCCAGCCGCGCCGACAGTTCCCCGCGACACTGGTCCGGGTGATCGACAGCGAAGGACGCGAGGGTGTTGGCTCGGGCGACGTGATGTACGGCTTTGATGACTTCCGTCACCTCTTCATCGGCAAAGACCCGCTGGACCTGGAGCGCCATGCCGGTGTCATCGACAACATCGGCTTTCATGCCGGGCGCTGCTGGCCGCTGGAGGTGGCCCTTTGGGATCTAGCCGGCAAGATCCTCGATACCCCGGTGTGGCGCTTGATGGGCGGCGTATCGAACCGCCTGCGCGCCTATGCTTCCAGTGGCACCCATCGCCCTCTGGAGGAGGTGGTGGCCCTGGCCAGGCAGGTACAAGATGCCGGCATCCCGGCCTTGAAACTGCGCTTCGGGCGCCCGCGCCTGGAAGATGACCTGGCTGTACTGGGTGCCGTCCGCCAGGCCGTCGGTCATCGACTCGAGCTGATGGTCGACTGCAACCAGGGCTGGCGGATGCCCTGGGATGTCAAGACACCCTGGCAGTATGCCCATGCACTGGAGGTGGTCCGGGAACTCGAGCGCCAGGATGTCTACTGGATGGAGGAGCCGCTATATCGCGGCGACTACGCCGGCATGGCTAAGCTCGCTGAGGAGACTGAAGTGCGGATCGCTGGCGGCGAAATGACGCGCGAGCCCTACGAGTTCAGAGAAATGCTGCGTCAGGGCTGCCTCGATGTCTACCAGCCCGATGCCGTCTGTTCGGTGGGCATGCTGGGCTTGGCCCGACTGGCCCGCGAGATCGTCGCCGCCGGCAAACTCTTCACGCCTCACACCTGGGGCAACGGCATCGGCGTGATCGCCAACCTGCACCTGACTGCGGGCGCGGTCGGGCCGACCGGCGCCCCCTATCTGGAATACCCGTTCGACCCGCCCGAATGGACGCCCGAAAAGCGCGATTTCCCGCTGACGACGCCCTTGCTGGCGGATGGCGAGGGTTGGCTGACCCTGTCCGAGGCACCTGGTCTTGGTTTTGAGCTGGATGAGCACCGCCTGGCCGCTACCCGCGCCACTCAGGCCACATACCAGTAACGCATCACGGCGCGCACTGCCCCCTCTGCGGGGCTACCGAACCGGGCAGGCTCACGCAGTCACCCACTTCAATGCCGCGTGCGGCGAAATACCCGGCATTGACCTCCAGTGCCGCGATATAGGCGACACCGGCTCTATAGGCGCGGCAATCCGCTGATACATCAGAGCCACAGGGCGTCATCTGCCGGATGGCAGCAATGCGCCCGTTGCGGTCGATAAAGGCGATATCCAGCGGGATTAGGGTGCGATACATCCAGAAGCCGCTGTCCGGCGACTGAGGCCGCTGATACACGAACAGCATGCCGGCCTCCGCCCCCAGTTGTTCGCGCCCCATCAGCCCGGTCGCGCGCTGTTGAGGGCTCTCGGCCAGTTCCACCTCCAGACGCGATGGCCCCTGATCGCCATGAATGGCCAGGGTCGCGGACGCGAAGTGAAGCTTGGCTGCGCGGGCTGTGCTTGCCGGCCAAGCGGCCAACGGCAGCCAGGCAATGGCGCCTGCGACACTGCCGACGGCGGCCAGGCCTGAAAGAACACGACGGCGGCTCAGACTTAGGGGAGTCTTCATGGGTAAACCTCTCGAGTCATGAGGATGCGCCTGGCATCAGATGAATGGCGTCGGCCAGCAGCGAGACCTGTACGACCTCCCCTCGCGCCAGCGCATTGCGACGGGCGGCGTGGGTGGTGATCTCGAAGCGTAGCGTCTCCGTACCATGATCGAAGGCCAGCGTGATCTGGGTCACACCGCCCATGGCCACCATTTCCCGCACCCGGCCTTCGACCGGATTTTCGCGTTCGCCATTCGACGGCCTGCCACGCCGGTGCAGCACCACATCGGAGGGCGGCAGATACCAACGCAGCGACTGACCGGGTGCGAATGCCGCAAGCCCTTGTCCGACCTCCAGTCGATAGGGCCCCCAGGCCAGCCGCCGTTCGCCATGCGCTGCGACCACCTCACCGCTGAAGACATTATGCCGATCCAGCAACCGGGCAATCTGTGGCGTATCGGGGGTGCGAAACAGGGTCTCCGGCGTGCCGCTCTGCAGGGTCTTGCCGCCATGCAGCACGCACAGCCGATCGGCCAGGGCACTGGCCTCTTCCAGGTCATGAGTGACCAGCACCATGGGAATGGTCAGCGTTTCGCGCAATAGCGCCAACTCGCGTTGCAGGCGCCGACGGGTGACCTGATCCACCGCCGAGAAAGGCTCGTCGAGCAGCAACACCTGGGGCTTGCGCGCCAGCGCACGAGCCACCGCCACCCGCTGACGCTGGCCGCCCGAGAGCTGATGAGGCAGACGCTCCTCGAGCCCTTCGAGACGCACCCGCGACAGCCAGGCCTCCGCCGTGGTGCGCCGCTCCTCCCCGCTCTCACCTTCCACCGCCAGCAGCACGTTGTCCCGAGCGCTGAGGTGAGGAAACAGGGCGTAGTCCTGAAAGACGAAGCCGATGCGCCGGGCCTGGACGCTGAGCGAGTGCCCGCGCGCGGCATCGAACCAGCTCTGTCCGCCACAGCGAATATACCCGCTGGCCACCCGAGTCAGGCCCGCTATCGCCCGGAGCAGCGTGGTCTTGCCGCTGCCGGAGGGGCCGACCAGGCCCAGAAGCTCACCGGGCGCGCAGGCAAAGTCAGCCGCCAGCGGAATCGGCCCGGCCTGATGCAGCGAGACGCTCAGCCCTTCGGCGTCACGCGCCTGTGCATCCAGCCCTTGGTCGGGGAAACCGACGTGTCCATGCTCAACCATGGCGGCGCCCTCCTCGCCTGGAGAGGCCATAGACCACACCGATGGTCAGAAACGAGATGCCCAACAGCAGCGCCGACATGCGGCCGGCGCCGGCTTCGTCGAAAGCCTGCACGCGGTCATAGATCGCAATCGCCAGAGTGCGGGTCTCGCCGTCGATAGCGCCGCCCACCATCAGAATGACCCCGAACTCGCCAAGGGTATGAGCAAAGGTCAGCGCCAACGCCGACACCACGCCCGAGCGTACCAGCGGCAGCTCGATGCGCCAGAAGGTCTGACGAGTCGACAAGCCACTACACCAGGCCGCCTCGCGCAGGGTCTCTGGCACCGCCTCGAAGGCACGCTGAATCGGCTGGACGGCGAAGGGCAGGTTGACCACCAGCGAGGCGAGCAAGATGCCGGTGAAGGAAAAGTTCAGGCTGGTACCGGTCAACGAGGCCCAGAAGCCTCCCACGGGACCGTCCCCGGCGAAGGCCAGCATCAGATAGAAGCCCAGCACCGTGGGTGGCATCACCAGTGGCAGCGCCACCAGGGCTTCGACAAGCGCCCGACGCCGTTGCATCCGGGCCAGGCGCCGCCCCAGCCAAAGCCCCACCGGCAGCAGGATCAGGCAGGTGCCGAACGCCAGTCGCAGCGAAACGAACAGGGCGCTCCAGTCCATCAGGGCGCGTCCGAAGCCGGCACGGCAAAGCCATAGTCGCGAAACACCTGCCGCGCAGGCGGGCTCTGCAGGTAGGCATAGAAGGCCTCAGCCGTTTCCCCGGCGCCCGGCAGTAAGGCCATGCGCTGGTGGAGCGGCGCGTGCCAGGCCTCGGGAATCAGCACATAGCGGCTTTTCCCTGCAAGCGACGGTGAGCATGCCAGTGAATAAGCGACCAGGCCGCCGCGAGTATCGGCAGACAGCGCGAAACGAGCCGCCTGGGCGACGTTTTCACCCTGCACCTGCAGGGGCTGGCTGGTGTCCCACAGGCCTTCATGCGCCAGTGCCTGGCGCGCCGCCACGCCATAAGGCGCATGTTCGGGGTTCGCCAAGGCGAAGCGAGCCCGGCTGCCATCGGCCTGCCAGGCCTGCACAGCCGCCTTCACGGCGGCCAGCGGCGCATTAGAGGAGGACTGCTCTTTCATCTGGCTGTCCGGACGTTCCTCGCCTTCCCTTCCTTCTTCTAAGCCTTTGCGCTGCAGCCAGACCAGCCGCCCCCGGGCGTAGCGCACCCCGGCATCACGGGTCTTGCCGGCCTCATGTAGCGCCTGCACATAGCCCTCATTGGCCGAGAGAAACAGCTCGAAGGGCGCGCCCTGGTCGATTTGACGACGGAAGTTGCCGGACGAGCCCATATTGAGGATGACCTGACGGCCGCTGGCGTTATGAAAATCCTTGGCGATCTCGGTCAGGGCGAACTGCAGGCTCGACGCCACGGCAATGCGGGGCACGTCAGCGGCCATGACGGCTGGCGCGACAGCCAGGCCTAGGACCAGCAGCCACTGGGCAAGCTGGCGAGACAACACTCGCATAGCGAAATCCTTGTCTGAAAATAGAGATCAAAAAATCGGGTAAGCGGATTAAATGGTTGATCTTACCTTTGCATGAGAGTGAGACAGACCGGCATCTCATCGGATTATCTGGTTGATGCTTCACCTACTGCTGGTGCATGTTTCCTTCGCTAATTCCAGCAAGAACCCCACACGCCTCAACTTCCCGGTCATCGTTGCAACTCGCTCTCAGTGAAACGAGTTGTTTCTCAAGCGCTTGCAGAGCGGTTATCTGCGACCGCACATGAGAGATGTGATCATCGAGCAAGGCGTTGACGGCGGTACAAGGCTGATGAGGGTCGTCCTGATAGCTCTGTAGTTCGTGAATCTCAGCCAGTGACAGGCCCAGGATTCTGCAGCGACGGATGAAGGCCAGCCCCTCACCATGCTTCTCGGTATAGACACGGTAACCGTTGTCCTGCCGATCAGGCGGCGGCAACAAGCCCTGCTGTTCATAGAAGCGGATCGTCTGTGTTTCGACCCCTACCAACTGCGCCAACTGACCAATGCGCATCAGCCTCCTCCCCAACGGATTCTTTACTCTATTGACCTTATAGTAGCTTTATAGTTTTAAATGGTACCACAACATTGTTCAAGTGGAGTCGTATCATGAGCAAATCCTGTGGTGGCGCCTGTGGCGGTGATGCAACGTCCGCAGCGGATACCGATATACAGGCCTCCTCCGAGGCGCCAGGGAGATGGGTCAGTGTTTATGCCGTGCCGAAGATGGACTGTCCATCAGAAGAACGAATGATTCGCCTAGCCCTGAACGGCTTTGAGGAGATTCGGGCGCTGTCCTTCGACTTGTCGAACCGCCGGCTGAAGGTCGTGCATGACGGTGAGGTCGAGCCCGTCACCTCGAAACTGAAGACCTTGGGGCTAGGCGCCTCGCTTCAGGAAACCGTCGCTGCAAATCCGGAGACCATCAAGGCCGCCGAGTTTTCGGCAGCTTCTGCTAAGCAAGAATCCGGGACCCTGCGCTGGTTGCTCGGCATCAATGCACTTCTGTTCGTGGTGGAAATGACTGCCGGTCTGATCGCCCAGTCCACCGGCCTGATTGGAGAATCCCTGGACAATTTTGCCGATGCGGCGGTGTACGGGCTTGCCCTTTATGCGGTTGGACATAGCGTGAAAATGCAGGTACGTGCCGCGCATCTTGCTGGTGTACTGCAACTGATCTTGGCTGTGGGCGTGCTCGTAGAGGTGGTGAGACGCTTTGTATTCGGTAGTGAGCCTGAATCGCTGGTGATGATGGCTATCGCATTCGTCGCATTGATTGCCAATACCAGTTGTCTGCTGCTCATATCCAAACATCGGGAAGGCGGGGCGCACATGAAGGCAAGCTGGATATTCTCGGCCAACGACGTGGTGATCAACCTGGGGGTCATCACCGCCGGCGCCCTGGTCGCGTGGACCGGTTCCAATTATCCGGATCTGATTATCGGCACCATCGCGGGGGGCATTGTACTTAACGGTGCCAGACGCATTTTGGCGTTGAAGGGTTAAATAATGCTCATTATTGGCAAAAAGCTCTCGCCGTATGCCCTATTGTCCATATCGGGCCTGCTGGCAGCGTCTGATCAGGCTGTAAAGTGGCTGGTGCAGCAATCAATGGCCTATGGCGAGTATGTTTCGGTGACCCCGTTCTTTAACTGGGTGCACCTATGGAACACCGGTGCCGCATTCAGTCTTTTTGCGAATGGTGGAGGCTGGCAGCGCTACTTTTTTATCGGAATCGCGGTAGTGGTCTCGATTTTTCTGATCAAGCTGATCCTTGAAAATCGTCATAAAGGAGAAGCCATCGCTTACAGTCTTATCCTCGGTGGCGCCATGGGCAACCTGATTGACCGGGTCTTTCGCGGCTATGTTGTGGATTCCTTTGATTTCTATTGGCGAGACTGGCATTGGCCGGCCTTCAACCTGGCTGATATTGCAATTGTCCTCGGTGCCTTACTTTTCGTTTCCAGCAGCTTGTTGGGTAAAAAAGCAAACACCAATGCCGAGCCGGATGGATCTGACTGACACCTACGCCTATACAACACCATGACCGAACTTCCCGACAACATCCTTCACCTGCCGCAATACCAAGTACTGGGCTGCAAATCAACCGACGACGAAATGCACTTCCAGGTGGACGTGCCCGATCCCATCGCCTGCGAGGAATGCGGCGTGCAGGGTGAGTTCGTACGGTTCGGCAAGCGTGACGTTCCCTATCGTGATCTGCCCATCCACGGCAAGCGGGTCACTCTCTGGGTGGTCCGCCGCCGATACACCTGCCGGGCCTGCAAGACAACATTCAGGCCCCAGCTACCGGAGATGGTGGACGGATTCCGTATGACACTGCGGCTGCATGAGTACGTGGAGAAGGAATCCTTCAACCACCCCTACACCTTTGTGGCGGCACAGACCGGCCTGGACGAGAAGACGGTGCGCGACATCTTCAACGCCCGCGCCGAGTTCCTGGGGCGCTGGCACCGCTTCGAGACGCCCCGCATCCTGGGCATTGACGAGCTATACCTGAACAAGCGCTACCGCTGCATTCTGACCAACATTGAGGAGCGAACCCTGCTCGACCTGCTGGCCACCCGCCGCCAGGACGTGGTGACCAACTACCTGATGAAGCTGAAAGACCGGCAGAAGGTCGAGATCGTCAGCATGGACATGTGGAACCCCTACCGGGCAGCGGTCAAGGCTGTGCTGCCCCAGGCCCGTATCGTGGTCGATAAGTTCCATGTGGTGCGCATGGCCAACGATGCCCTAGAGAGAGTGCGCAAGGGCCTCAGAAAGGAGCTGAAACCGTCCCAGAGCCGGACTCTCAAGGGAGACCGGAAAATCCTGCTGAAACGCGCTCACGAAGTCTCAGACCGGGAGCGCCTCATCATGGAGACCTGGACAGGCGCGTTCCCGCAACTGCTGGCCGCCTACGAGCACAAGGAGCGCTTCTACGGCATCTGGGACGCCACCACACGGCTCCAGGCAGAAGCCGCCCTGGACGAGTGGATAGCCACCATCCCGAAGGGCCAAAAGGAAGTCTGGAGCGATCTGGTCAGGGCAGTGGGAAACTGGCGCGAAGAGACCATGACCTACTTCGAGACGGACATGCCCGTCACCAACGCTTACACGGAGTCCATCAACCGACTGGCCAAGGACAAGAACCGTGAAGGGCGCGGTTACTCCTTCGAGGTGATGCGGGCACGAATGCTCTACACCACGAAGCACAAGAAGAAGGCACCGACTGCGAAGGTCTCTCCTTTCTACAAGAAAACCATCGGTTACGGACTGCCGGACTTCGCAGAGGAACTCAACTACGGAGTCGATCTATCAACCATCTGAGGGTGGTATCAGATTGATGGGGTGAAGGTGCCCCATCAACCATTAAATCCGTATACCCAAAAAATCAAAGGTGCAGGAGGGGCATATCATCACCGCTTACCTGGGCCGGCAACGCAGCAGGCGGCCTCCTATCCCGGCGACATGCCAAGATGTCACATCAGTGCAATGATACTGATTCAGTCTAAATGGTATGGCGCCATCCCCGACGAGGCTGATTTTCACACAATGCCGCTCTCCACGCAGACCCTGATGCAGCAAAGCGATGCCCAGTGGCTTGATGAGATCATCAAGGCCAACGCCCTGACAGTGCTTTTTCAACCCATTGTCGATGGCGAAAGCCAGCTGATCTTTGGCTATGAGGCGTTGGTCCGTGGCCCTTCAGACTCCCCGCTACATTCTCCTCTGAAGCTATTTGGCAGTGCCGAGCACGAAGGACGCTTAGTCGAACTCGATCTGCTATGTCGTCGGCTGGCAATCCAGCGCTTCGCTGAACTAGCGCTGCCGGCGCGCCTGTTTCTCAACGTGATGCCGGCCACCATCCTCGAATGGGACTTCCGCGAAGGAGCCACCATCGAGTATCTGAAACACGCAGGCCTCTCGCCAGACCGGGTGGTAATCGAGCTGACCGAGCACGCGCCGATCCATGATTACGAACTGATGCGTAAAGCGGTTAGCCACTATCGCAACATGGGCTTCAAGGTGGCGCTGGACGATCTTGGCGCAGGCTACTCCGGGCTACGCCACTGGGCCGAGCTGCGCCCGGACTTCGTCAAGATCGACCGCCACTTCATCGAGAGCATCGACACGGACTGCCTCAAGCAGCAGTTTCTGCGCTCGATCATCGACGTTTCTCGTAACCTGGGCTGCCAGTTGATCGCAGAGGGTATCGAGACCCGCGAGGAATATCACGCCCTCTGGGAAATGCAATTGACCTACCTGCAGGGCTATCATTTCGCACGCCCCAGCGAAACGCCCCCGCATGACATTGACAACCTCAGGTACACTCCGCAGCGCCAGCCCGCGGCAAGCCACATCGCCGCCTCGATCAGCCATCCCATTGCCGCTATCGATACCAAGTGCAAGCTGCCAACGCTACTCGATCGGTTCAAGCATGATCTCGGGCTGCGTTGCGTGGCCTTGGTGAGTGAAGGCCGCCCGGTCGGCGTCATTCGTCGCAACGACTTCCTGACGCTATTCGCCAACCCCTTCGCTCACTCCCTGTACGCCAAGAGCAGCCTGGAAGAGCTCGCCGACCGGCAGATGATCGTGGCACGGAGTAACACCTCCCTCGAACAGTTGAGCCAGTGGGTCACGGAAGCCGATGGCGGCCGTCACGAAGACTTCGTGATTGTTGATGAGGACGGGCTTTACCAGGGCATGGGCAATATCATCGACTTGCTTCGTGAAATCACCTCTCAACGAGTGCGCCAGGCCCGCCATGCCAATCCCCTGACCGGCCTGCCAGGCAATGCCCTGATCAACGACGCGCTGGC
The DNA here is from genome assembly GCF_003268885.1 of Onishia taeanensis. Lineage (GTDB taxonomy): Bacteria > Pseudomonadota > Gammaproteobacteria > Pseudomonadales > Halomonadaceae > Onishia > Onishia taeanensis_A. The sequence goes on along the minus strand of NZ_QLSX01000003.1, from coordinate 257,748 downwards.
CTCTCACCTTGCCGAGGGACGCGACTTCGTCGCCGCCTACTGCGATCTGGACCAGTTCAAGGCCTACAACGACGATTACGGCTATGCCCATGGCGACGAGGTCATTATCGCCGTGGCGAACCTGCTGCAGGACACCCTGCTTGAGCATGGTCATTTCGTCGGCCACATCGGCGGCGACGACTTTATGCTGCTGTTGAGCGGTGACGACTGGCAGGCCCACTGTGAGCAGGTGTTGAACCGTTTTGAGGCCATGGCACCCGGCTTCTACCGACCCGCCGACCAGGCGGCCGGTGGCATCTGCGGCGAAGACCGCCAGGGTAACCGCCAGTTTTTTCCCTTCATCAGCCTGACGCTGGCCGCACTGCCGGTGAAGCCCGGTCGTTTCAATAGCGCCTTGACCATCGCCGACCGACTCTCCGAGCTCAAGTGTCATGCCAAGCGCGTATCGGGCAATAACCTGCTGATCGAGCGCCGACGCCACTGACAGCGGTTGGGAAGGAACGAGCTAGGCGCTACAATGCGCGCCCGAAACGTTGCTTACTCCCACGCTCGGCGCACGCTGAGCCCTTTCGACTGGACCCCCCTTTGATCTCCACCGCCAACATCACCATGCAGTTCGGGGCCAAGCCCCTGTTCGAAGACGTCTCGATCAAGTTCAACAACGGCAACCGCTATGGCCTGATCGGCGCCAACGGCTGCGGCAAGTCGACCTTCATGAAGATCCTTGGCGGCGATCTCGAGCCATCCGGCGGGCAGGTAATGCTCGATTCCGGGACGCGCCTGGGTAAGCTTCGCCAGGATCAGTTCGCCTACGAAGAGCACCGAGTGATCGACACCGTGATCATGGGCAACACCGAGCTGTGGGAGGTCGCCGACGAGCGCGAACGCATCTACTCGAACCCGGAGATGAGCGAAGAGGACGGCATGCGCGTTGCCGATCTCGAGACCCGCTTCGCCGAGCTCGATGGCTACACCGCCGAGGCCCGCGCCGGCGAGCTGCTGCTGGGGCTCGGCATCCCAGAGGCCCAGCACTTCGGCCCGATGAGCGAAGTGTCGCCGGGCTGGAAGCTGCGCGTACTGCTGGCTCAGGCGCTGTTCGCCGACCCGGACGTGCTGCTGCTCGACGAGCCCACCAACCACCTGGATATCAACACCATCCGCTGGCTCGAGGGCGTGCTCACCGCGCGCAGCAGCACCATGGTGATCATTTCCCACGACCGCCACTTTCTCAACAGCGTCTGCACCCACATGGCGGACCTGGACTACGGCGAGATCCAGCTGTTCCCGGGCAACTACGATGACTACATGACCGCGGCCACTCAGGCCCGCGAGCGCCTGCACGCCGACAACGCCAAGAAGAAGGCCGAGATCGCCGATCTGCAGGCCTTCGTCAGCCGCTTCTCGGCCAACGCCTCCAAGGCCAAGCAGGCCACCTCGCGTCAACGCAAGATCGACAAGATCCAGCTCGAAGAGGTCAAGCCGTCCAGCCGCGTCAGCCCCTTCATTCGCTTCGAGCAGAACAAGAAGATCCACCGCGGTGCGGTGCAGGTCGAGTCGCTGGCCAAGGGCTTCGATGAAGGCCCGTTGTTCGAGAAGCTGGGCCTGCAGATCGAGGCTGGCGAGCGAGTGGCGATCATCGGCCCCAACGGCGTCGGCAAGACCACCCTGCTACGCTGCCTCAGTGGCCACCTGGCCCCGGATGCCGGCGAAGTGAAATGGACCGATGCCGCCGAGATCGGCTACTTCGCCCAGGATCATGCCGACGACTTCGCCAACCCGGCGACGCTTTACGAGTGGATGGCGCAATGGACCGACGGCGGCGAGCAGATGATCCGTGGCGCGCTCGGTCGCATGCTGTTCTCCAACGACGATATCGGCAAGTCGGTGAAGGTCATCTCCGGTGGCGAACAGGGCCGCATGCTGTTTGGCAAGCTGGCCCTGCAAAAGCCCAACGTGCTGCTGATGGACGAGCCTACCAACCACCTGGACATGGAATCCATCGAGGCCCTCAACCTGGCCCTGGATCACTATCCGGGCACGCTGGTATTCGTCAGCCACGACCGCGAGTTCGTGTCATCGCTTGCCACGCGCATCCTCGATATGAGCGGCGACAAGATCGTCGACTTCAGCGGCAGCTATGACGACTACCTGAAGAGCCAGGGCGTCTACGGCTAACCTGCGGACAGTCACGCGTTCACAACGCTGCATCGGCTATGCTTGACGCTTTGGACGACATGAACGGCTCTTGATCGATGCGCAGGATGCCGCCGATCGAGGGCCGCGTCTTTGTCCAACCATCAGCGAGTACCTACCGGATGCCAGCCCCACCCGACACTCAGGCAGCGACGTCCCTGAGCCTCGAGGCCGTCGCCGTTGGCGCCCTTGAAGATGTTTCCCTTAAGCTCGCCCCGGGCGAAATCACCTGTCTGTCCGGCCCCAGCGGGAGTGGCAAGAGCCGCCTGCTGCGCGCCATTGCCGACCTCGAACCTCACGAAGGCGACATCCGACTCGGTGATCAAGCTCAGGCGACGCTGCCCGGCCACGCCTGGCGCCGGGCGGTGATGCTGGTGCCGGCGGAAAGCCAATGGTGGGCAGAGGATGTCGGGGCGCATTTCGACCGCGACTGCCAAGCAGGTCTCGAGGCTCTAGGCCTTTCTCCGGAAACCCTCGGCTGGCAGGTAGCGCGGCTCTCTTCCGGCGAAAAGCAGCGGCTCGCCCTGCTGCGTGCCCTCTCCCGACGGCCTCGTGCTCTCCTGCTGGATGAACCCACCGCCAACCTGGATCACGCCACCACCCTTTCCTGCGAGGCCTGGCTAGGCGAACAGGCCCGCCAATTCGGCATGCCGATGCTGTGGGTCGCCCATGACCCGGAGCAGATCAAGCGAGTCGCCCAGCATCATGTCCGGATCACAGGCTCCCGCCTGGAGACGACCCCATGAACGTGATCGCCCTGGAATGGTGGCAGTTGAGCCTAGCGGCGCTGATGGTCGTAGCCCTTGCGACCTGCACCACGCTGGCACGCCTGGAAATCGGCCGGCCATTGCTGATCGCCGCGGCGCGCACGGCGGTGCAACTGACGCTGATCGGCCTGGTGCTGGAGGCGCTGTTCGCCTCGGCACGCTTTCAGTGGGTGGCGATGATGGCTGTGGCCATGCTGCTGATCGCCGGGCGCGAGGTGATGACGCGCCAACGACGGCGACTGCGCGGCGGCTGGGCCTTCGGGATCAGCACTCTGGCGATGTTTCTGTCCTCCTTCAGCGTCACGGTGCTGACCCTGACCGTAATCGTCGGGCCCGAGCCATGGTACGCGCCCCAGTACGCCATCCCGCTGCTAGGGATGCTGCTCGGCAACACCATGACCGGCGTGTCGCTGGCGATGGACCGTCTCACCACGAACGTCTGGCAGCAGCGCAGCGTGATCGAGAATCGGCTGATGCTGGGCCAGCCCTGGCAGGAAGCCATCGGTGACGTGCGCCGTGAGGCGATGCGCAGCGGCATGATCCCCACCATCAACGCCATGGCTGCCGCCGGCGTCGTCAGCCTGCCGGGCATGATGACCGGCCAGATACTCGCCGGCAGTGCCCCGGCCCTGGCGGTGAAATATCAGATCCTGGTCATGTTCATCATCACCGCCGGCACCGGCTTCGGCACGCTGGCCGCCGTTGCCGCCACCAGCCGACGTCTGTTCGATGAGCGCGAGCGGCTGCGACTGGATCGACTCAGCACGCCCAAGGGCTAGGCTGGCTGAATGGCCGGGCCGACGGCGCAGCAGTTCAGCGCACTAGCTTTGCCCGCTCAACCGTGCTTTCCGATCAAGCGTTCTTTCCGCTCATCCGTTCTTGGCGCTCAATCACCGCTTCGGCGATGAAATCCAGGAAGGCGCGAATCCGGGCCACCCGGCGCAAGTCGGGGTGCGTCAACAGCCACAAATCGGTACTCAACTCCGCCAATGGCTCGCTGAGCCTTACCAGCCGTGAATCGGCATCGGCGAGATAGCAAGGCAGTACCGCCACACCGGCGCCTTCGCGAACGGCACTGAACATGCCCAGCATGCTGTCGAGTCGGTAGCGACAAGTCGCCGCCACCGCTTGGTGCTCCATCCAGGCCTCCAGCGCCGAATAGCCCAACTGGGCATCGGGCCCCACCCAGTCCAAGCCATGCCAATCCTGCTCAGCGGCGTTATTGGCTTGGCACTCACGTGAGCCATATACGGCCTGAGCAATTTCGCCAATACGGCGCCCGACCAGCATCTCCGGCGGCGTCGACGAAGGCCGCACCGCCACATCCGCATCGCGTCGGGTCAGGTTGTACAACTGATTGGAGACGGCGACCTCTAGCACGATATCCGGATGCATCCGGCGAAAGTCCGCCAATAGCGGCGCCAACAGACCGGCGAGCAAGGTATCCGTGGTCGTCACCCGCAGCGTGCCGGACAGTCTCAAATCACGCCCCGCGACTCGGCGCTCGGCCCCCAGCACCTCTCGCTCGACACGGGCGCCGGTGGCGGCCATGTCCTCGCCGGCCGGCGTCGGCGTGTAGCCGCGGCGACCGCGCACGAAGAGGCTGACGCCAAGACGCCGTTCGATGCCGTCCAGGCGGCGAAACACCGTGGCGTGACTGAGTCCCAGGCGGCGTGCGGCACCAGACAAGGAGCCCGCCGCGTGGATGGCCAATACGACCCGCAGGTCGTCCCAGCGGACGTTCTGTTCATCCATGCAAAGTTATCTATCAGTTATGGAGAATGTTGTTTCATCAGTGCAAAGCCTAGGCTACTCCTGACCCTAACGTCACCCCAGGAGACACGCCATGCAGGTATTGATCGTCCACTGCCACCCCGAACCCCGCTCCTTCAACGCGGCCCTCACCAACATCGCCGTCGACACCCTGGAGGGGCTCGGCCACCAGGTAGAAGTCGCCGACCTCTACGCGGAGGGCTTCGATCCGGTGGAACGCCCCCAGCACTTCGCCGCGCGGCGCGACGATGAGCGGTTCGCGCCTCTCGACGAACAGCGACATGCCGTTGAGACCGGCGGTCTGCCACGAGATGTGCAACGCGAGATCGCGCGCCTCGAACGGGCGGACCTGGTGATCCTGCAGTTCCCCCTGTGGTGGCATGCGCAGCCCGCGATGCTCAAGGGCTGGTTCGATCGCGTCTTCGTCTACGGCGGAATCTACAGCGGCCGCATGCGCTACGATCGGGGCCGCCTGCGCGGCAAACGGGTCCTATGCTCGGTGACCACCGGCTCGCCGGCGCCCGCATTCTCGCGGGATGGCCGCGGCGGGGATATCGCCGCCTTGATGTGGCCCATCCACTGCTCGCTCTACTACGTTGGCCTCGAGGTACTGCCGCCCCAACTCAACTACGGCATTCAGGGCGGTGGGCTCAGCTACCAGTCCGAGGCCACCTTTCGCGACCAGCTGGAAGCCGACAAGGCGCGCTGGGTGAGTCGCCTTAAGTCACTTGACGGTGATACCCCGATCGCCTTCGCGGGATGGGACGACTGGGACGAGGACGGTGTGCTCAAGCCCGAGCACCCGGCCCGCTGGCGTCCCTAACGCCTCGTTCTTCCCTGAGCGCCAGCCACTCCCGGCACAGCCAGCCGCCGGCCCTAGCGATCTCCGCCTCGCTTGCTCCGGCGTAGCCCAGCACCAGGCCGGGCCGGCCGGGTGGCGTAAGGTAATACGTGGACAGCGGCGACAGCCCGATGCCTTGGTCGACGCCGCGGGCCACCAGCGCCGCCTCGGTGGCGTGGTCGTCGAGCCAGGCCACCAGGTGCATGCCGGCCTGCCCCTCCGACAGCTCAAGCCCCCCACTGACCGCCGGCGCCAAGGCTTCTCGCAGCCGCGCCTGGCGGTCGCGGTAGCAGTCGCGCATGCGCCGCACATGGCGCGAGAAGTGGCCAGCGGCGATGAACTCGGCCAGCGCCGATTGCACCACGTACTGCCCCTCGCGATGCAGCCGGGCGTTGGCCCGCCGACACGGGTCCACCAGGAGCTCGGGCAGCACTACATAGCCCAGCCGCAGCCCCGGGTAGAGCACCTTGCTGAAGGTGCCTACATAGAGCACCCGCCCGCCGTTATCGAGCCCCTGGAGCGCGGCGATGGGCCGTTGGCCATAGCGAAACTCGCTGTCGTAGTCGTCCTCGACGATCCAGGCCCCATGCCGCTCGGCGGCCTCGAGCAGGGCCAGGCGCCGCCCCAGGGTCATGGTCACCCCGCTGGGATACTGATGCGAAGGCGTGACCTGAATCAGCCGCGGCGCGGGTAGACCTGCTGCCACTCGCAGGCCTTCGTCATCCACCGGCACCGGGGATAGCTCGAGCCCGGCGGCCTCGAAGCAGGCCTTGGCGCCGCCGTAGCCGGGTTCCTCGACCCAGACCCGGTCACCAGGGTCGGTGAGCAGCCGCGCAATCAGCTCGAACCCCTGCTGGGCGCCCTGGACGATGAGGATCTGCTCGGGCCGGCAGCGCACCGAGCGCGACAGCCGCAGGTAGTCGCACAGCGCCTCGCGCAGCGCCGGCACGCCGCCCTGGGCCTGATAGCCCAGCCAGTCAGTGGGCGCCCGATGCAAATGCCGTCTTATCAGTCGCTGCCATAGCGCCTGGGGGAAGCGATCCAGCGCCGGCAACCCGGGCGTGAAGACGCCGGGACGCACGTTTGAACCGGGGCTGTAACCAAGCAGACGCGTACCCCGGGACGACAGCGCGACGGCCGTTGCCGTCCCGGGGGCCGCACAGGCCGGCGCCGATGCCAGCCCTGATGCAGGCGAAGACCCGGCCAGTCGCGGCAGATCGGCGATGAAGGTCCCGGCGCCGGGGCGCGTCTCCAGGAAGCCCTCGGCGACCAGCTGCTCGAGGGCGGCCAGCACGGTATTGCGCCCCAGGCACAGCTCCCTGGCCAGGCGACGCGAGGACGGCAATAGGCTGCCCGGGGCCAGGCGTCCCGCCTGGATGCGCTCGCGCAGCCCGAGATAGAGCCGCCGACTGAGCGGCCCCGATGCGGCCTCGGCGAGTTCCATGGCGAGGGCATCGATGACCCAGTCCAGCGCGGCCTGCGATGAAAGCGGTTCCATGATTTTCCCCAAAACCGGTTCTTATTCTGGAACCACTATGCCGCCAGACTGGCATTCGGTCACCCCAAACCTCAGGAGAACCGCCATGCCCGTGCGTCCCGCGACCCACGATGACCTTTCTGCCCTAGCCGAGCTACTCGACGGCTACCGCCGCTTCTACGGCCAGGCGGCGGACCTCGCTGCCGCCACCGACTTCGCGGCGCGCCGCCTGGCGCTCGGCGATTCGCATCTGCTGGTGGAGGCCGGCCCCGACGGCACGCTGCGGGGCTTCGTGCAGCTCTACCCGACCCTGTCGACGGTGCAATTGGCCCCGCGCTGGATCCTCGGCGATCTCTTCGTGACCCCCGAGGCGCGCCGCCAGGGCGTCGCCAAGGCCCTGATGAACGCCGCCCGCGGCCTGGCCGAATCTCACGGCATCGCCCAGCTGCGGCTGCAGACGCAGGTGGAGAACCACAGTGCCAAGGCGCTCTACGCCTCGCTGGGCTGGCGCCGCGACGACGCCTTCGATCACTACGTCCTGTCGCTGCCGACCGCCCCGGCTCGCTGAGATGGCACCTGTATAGCACCTGGAGATGGCGCTTAAAGAGAGGATCACCGAATGACGACGACCAATGCCTATAACCAGCCGGTGGGCCGGCCCGTGCCGGGTTGGCAGGGCGCTGCAAGCCTCAGCCCCATCACGCTGACGGGCCAAAGGGTGCGCGTCGAGCCCCTCGACGCCGACCGCCACGCCGACGCCCTATTCACGGCCTGGCAAGCGCCCAACGCGGCACCGGAAACGCGCGACGCCCTGGCGGCACGCTGGACTTATCTGGGTGGGCGGCCCTTCGACGACGGCCCCGGCTGTCACGCCTGGCTGGCCGACCGAGCGGCCAGTGCTGATCCATGCTTCTACGCCATCGTCGACGCCGCCAGCGGCCAGGCGCTGGGCATCGCTGCCTACCTGAATATCGTGCCCGAACACGGCAGCCTAGAGGTCGGCCACCTGCACTTCTCGCCGCGCCTCGCGCGCACCGCCGCCGCTACCGAGGCGATGGTGCTGATGATGGGACACGCCTTCGCGCTGGGCTATCGGCGCTACGAATGGAAGTGCGACGCCCTCAACGCGCCGTCGCGGCGCGCCGCCGAACGGCTGGGCTTTCGCTTCGAGGGCATCTTCCGCCAGCACCGGGTGGTGCAGGGCCACAACCGCGACACGGCCTGGTTCTCGGTGCTCGACGGTAACTGGCCGGCACTGGAGCGCGCCTTCGCGTGCTGGCTCGCTCCCGACAACTTCGACGCCCGGGGCCGCCAGCACCGCTCCCTCCGCGAACTGACCGAGGCGGCGCTGGCGGCCACCTAAAGACACGGCTGATCCCTGTCACGACGAGGAGTCACTCGATGTACGTATCCCCCGCGCTGCGGATGTCCACGCCTAAGGCCCAGGCCTTGATCGAGGCGCATCCCTTCGGCGTGCTGGTTGGCGACGACCTGCAGGCAACCCACCTGCCGTTGCAGCTGAGCCGCGACGAAGGCGAATTCGGCACTCTCTACGGCCACTTCGCCCGAGCCAACCCGCACTGGCAGGCATTGGAGGGTCGCCGAGTGCTGGCGATCTTCAGCGGTCCCCATGCCTATGTGTCGCCCACCTGGTACGCCACCCGCCCGGCCGTACCGACCTGGAACTATGCCGCCGTGCACGCCGAGGGGCGGTTCGAACGACTCGACGGGGCCGCCACCGCCGCGCTGATCAAGCGCAGCCTGGCCCATTTCGAACCCGGCCTGCTCAACGACAAGGTGACGCTCGACGACGCCTTCCGCGACCGGCTGCTGGCCGGCATCGTCGGCTTCCGGCTCCCCATCGCCTCGCTCCAGGGCAAGGCCAAGCTCGGCCAGCAGCGCAGCGCCGCCGACCAGGCCGGAGTCGCAGCCGGGCTGCGCGACAGCGCCGCTCCCGAGGCCCGAGCCCTGTGGCGCTATATGCAGGACCAAGCAGGAGGCACGGAAGCCCCCTGATCTCGCACCAGCTCTATGCTCCAGAGCCATGCCCCAACGCCAAACGCCGCCGCCCCAAGGGGCAGCGGCGTTTGGCTAATCTAGCTCGTCGGCGAGGGAAACGCCCTGCCGACGACCCGCCAAGTGGCGTTACTTTTCCCGTTACTTGGCAGCCGGCTTGGCCGCGGTAGTCGCGGCCTTGGAGGCGCTCTTGACGCTCTCTTCGGTCAGTTTCTGTGCCTGCTGAACCACTTCCTGGTTCATGGCGACTACCTTCTCTGCATCGGCCTTGACGCGCTCACCGACGTCCTTGGCCACTTTCTGCTGACCTTCGACGTAGGTGCGCAGGCCTTCGGCATCCTTGACGTTCAGGGCGGCGCGCGCTTGGCTGAGGCCGAGATCGCTGTAGGCCTTGGCGGCATCAAACTGGGCGGCCATCAGCTTTTCGGAGTAGTCCAGGCTCATCGCGGCATAGGCGCGAGCCGGGCCGAAGAACATGGATTCGAACTGCTGGGTGACTTGATCAAAATTAGTGCTGCTCATGGTCCACCTCTTAGCGAACGGTTTCGAATGGAGAGGCATCCTGCCCCTCGCTGCATTGCAACATAGCAAAGCACTTGCTGCGCCGCAACATCGATTTCATGCTTCTTGTGTGTCTCTATTTGACGCCCATCCGTCAGCCTCGGTGCGGGGCATTGAACCGCTGCTGACGAACAGATTCCGGTCAGATGACCACACTTTGATTCAAGCGTTTAAACCGCGTCTGATCAGCGCCTTGATGCGCCTCGTGCACGGCGATACTGTCGTTGCATTGGGCGAGCCTGCCTTCGGGCGAGCGCTGCCCGCTCCACCACAATTTCAAGAACAATCTCAAGGCAGGAGCTCCCACCTTGATCCGAATCGAAAACGTCTCCAAGTCCTTTGGCGGCTTGCAGGCGGTGAAGGACGTGTCCTTCGAGGTTGCCCAGGGCAGCATCACCGGCTTGATCGGCCCGAACGGCGCCGGAAAAAGCACCCTGTTCAACATCGTCGCTGGCCTCTTCCCGCCCACTAGCGGCCGCATCGTGCTCGACGGCCAGGACATCACCGGCCTGCCTACCCACGAGCTCTTCCACCGTGGCCTGGTGCGCACCTTCCAGATTCCCCATGAGTTCTCGCAGATGACGGTGCGCGAGAACCTGATGGTCGTGCCCCCTGAACAGAGCGGTGAAAACCTCTTCAACAGCTGGCTGCGCTGGGGCCAGGTCTGCAAGGAAGATGCCAAGGTACTCGAGCGGGTCGACGAAGTGCTCGACTTCCTCGAAATCTCGCACGTCGCCGACGAGCTAGCCGGCAATCTCTCGGGTGGCCAGAAGAAGCTTCTCGATCTGGGGCGCACCATGATGACCGACGCCAAGATGGTGCTGCTGGATGAGCCCGGTGCCGGCGTCAATCGCACCCTGCTCGGCAAGATCCGCGAGGCGATTCGTCGCCTCAACACCGAGCGGGGCTATACCTTCTGTCTGATCGAGCACGACATGGACCTGATCTCGCAACTCTGCGACCCGGTACACGTGATGGCCAACGGCGAGCTGATCGCCTCTGGCCCAATGGACGAGATTCGCCAGAATGCCGAGGTCCGCGAGGCCTACCTGGGTGGCGGCGTCAGTGGCCATATGGGGGAAGACGCATGAGCAGCTCGACCACCACCCTGTTGGATGCCCGCGATATCTACGGCGGCTATGGCGGTGCCGACATCCTCAAGGGCACCAACCTGCGCGCCAACGCAGACGAAATCGTGGTCATCGTCGGCCCCAACGGCGCCGGCAAGTCCACCGCCATGAAGGCCATCTTCGGTCTGGTGAAGATCCGCACGGGCCAGGTCCTTTTTCAGGGCGAGGACATCACCAACGCCAAGCCGGAACAGATGGTGCGCCGGGGTATCGCCTACGTACCTCAGGAGCAGAACGTCTTCCCCTCGCTGACCGTACAGGAAAACCTCGAGATGGGCGGCTATCTGATGACCGGCGATCTCGGGCCGCGGATGGAGATGATCTATGATCTCTTTCCCAAGCTCGCCGAGCGCCGCCGCCAGCCTGCCGGACTGATGTCCGGCGGCGAGCGCCAACTGGTCGCCATGGGCCGTGCGCTGATGGTCGACCCTAAACTGTTGATGCTCGATGAGCCCACTGCCGGCCTGTCACCGAAGCTGATCGACGAGACCTTCGAGCGCATCAAGGAGATCAACGCCCAGGGCATCGGCGTGTTGATGGTCGAGCAGAATGCCAAGCAGGCGCTGGCTATCGCCAGCCGCGGCTATGTGCTTGCCACCGGCGCCAATCGCCATGAGGACACCGGGCCCAATCTGCTGGCCAACCCGGAAGTCGCTGAAATGTTCCTGGGGGGCTAGCCATGAATGACATCATACAGATCCTGATCTACGGCATGGTGCTGGGCAGCGTGCTCAGCATGGGCGCCATCGGGGTGTCGATGATCTTCGGCATCCTGCGCTTCGCACACTTCGCTCACGGCGACTTCATGACGCTTGGCGCCTATATCGGCCTGACCTTCATCGGGGTGATGGGGCTAAGCCCCTGGTTCGCCCTACCAGCAGCCATGGTCGGCATGGCCGTGGTCGCCGTGGTCATCGACCAACTGCTCTACCGGCGCATCCGCCGCACCCAACCGGTCATTCTACTGATCTCCTCGTTCGGCATGGCGCTGATCCTGCGCAGCCTGATCCAGCTGATCTGGGGCTCCGAAAACCAGACCTACGCCAGTGGCATCCAGTTCCCCTGGCGCCTCGACGTGCTCGGCGGTCTGCGCATCAAGCCTGATCATGTGTGGATCGTGCTGATCTCGCTGGGCCTGGTGGCCGGCGTGCATCTGTTCCTGACGCGCACCCGGATGGGCAAGGCGATGCGCGCCATGTCCGACAACATGGACCTGGCGCTGGTCAGCGGCATTCCGGCCGAGCGGGTCATCATCGTCACCTGGATCATCGGCGGCGCCCTGGCGGCGGCAGCCGGGGTGTTCCTCGGCATCGATACTCGCCTACACCCGGTGATGGGCTGGACAACGCTGCTGCCGGTGTTCGCCGCGGCCATTCTCGGCGGCATCGGGCGACCCTATGGGGCCATCGTTGGCGGCATGATCATCGGTATCTCGATGGAGATGTCGACACTGTTTATCTCTGCCGCCTACAAGCCGGCCGTGGCCTTCGCCATCATGGTGGTGATGCTGATCTTCCGGCCTCAGGGCATCTTCAAGGGGACACTGTGATGGAACTCGCCAGCCTGTTCGCTTACCTGGTCTCGTTTCTGACCTTCGCCGGCATCTATGCGGTGCTGGCCATGGGCCTCAACACCCAATGGGGCTTCACCGGTCAGTTCAACATCGGCATCGCCGGTTTCTTCGCTGTAGGGGCCTATACCAGCGCCATTCTCACTACCCCGGAAAGCCCCGCCTATCTCGGCGGGCTGGGCATGCCCTTCCTGGTCGGCCTGATTGGGGCGACGCTTGCCTCGGCGCTGATCGGCCTGGTGATCGGGCGCATCACCGCCAAGCTGCGCACCGACTACCTGGCCATCGCCACCATTGGCATCGCCGAGATGATTCGCCTGTTCATCAAGAACGAAGACTGGCTGACCAACGGCGTGCGCGGCATCGCCGGCATCGAGCGCCCCTTCGCCGGCACACCGCTGGACAGCCCCTTCGGCTATCTGCTGGTGGTGGTGGCCTTCGTGGTGCTGGTCTACTTCCTGCTTGAACGCGCCTATGCCTCGCCCTGGGGCCGGGTGCTGCGGGCGATCCGCGAGAACGAACCGGCGACCGCCGCGGCGGGCAAGTCGATCGCCCGCTTCCGCCTGCAGGCCTTCGTGCTTGGTGCAGCCATCATGGGGCTGGGCGGCGGCCTCTATGCTCACTTCTTCGGCTTCCTGAGCCCTGAGGCCTTCATGCCGCTCTACGGCACCTTCCTGGTGTGGGTGATGCTGATCGCCGGTGGCAGCGGCAATAACCGCGGCGCGATCCTCGGCGCTGTGGTGGTGTGGGGCGTGTGGACGCTGACCGAGCTCGCCACCGACCTGCTGCCCACCGAGTACGCCACTCAGGCCGCCGCCCTGCGGGTGCTGCTGATTGGCGTGCTTCTGCAGGTCATACTGGTCACTCGGCCGCAGGGCATTCTGCCCGAGAAGCCACCCAAGCTGATCGCCCGCAAGAAGTAACCCTCGACGAGACGGGCGGGCACGCTCCCGCTCATATTCCCACCGCCCCGGCCCTTGCGCCGGGGCTTTCTTTAGGACTCCGTCTCCATAGCGACGAGGCTGCCCCAAGGCACAGGCCCGCTCGCCCCGCCGGGCAACCTCGCCTACCGGCCGCCGATACGTCGCCCGCAAAAAAAAACCGCCCCGGCGCGCGGCCGGGGCGGTTACTTGGAGCTATCTCACAGCGGACAGGGCATCACTCGGGCATGGTGGGCTCGAAGATGCGGTTGGTGATGATCTCGCCATCCTTGAACGTCCACTCACCGAAGGTGCCCGGCACGTCGCCGTTACTGTCGAAGTTCACCGAACCCGAGGCGCCCTCGTAGTCAATGTCCTCACCGGCAGCGATCAGCTCTACGGCCTTGGCAAACTCGCCCGGGCCGACCTTCACGCCCGGCGGATTGGCGACCATGCGAACGCTGTCACGGATCGCCACACGATCGGTGGAACCGGCCTGCTCGGCAGCCAGCGCGATGACATAGAGTGCATCGTAGGCGGTATCCAGGTAGGGCTTGGGCGGCACCTCGCCGTATTCGCCGTCATAGGCGCTGGCAAAGTGCTGGGCACCCGGCGAATCGCCGCGAGCCTGAGGCACGGTGCCGATGGCGCCTTCCACGGCCTGGGCCCCAAGGTTATCGACCAGTTCCGGCGCCTTCATGCCATCGGTGAACACGAAGTCGCGGAAGAAACCGCCCTCGAGGGCCTGGCGCAGAATGGTCTCGCCGTTCTCTGGGTAGCCGATCAGCACCAGTGCCTCGGTACCACCAGTATCGGCCTGCTGCAGTTCACCGCGATAGGCGGCCTGGCCCTGCTCGTAGGCCACGCTTGCTGCCACGGTGCCGCCCTGGGCCTCGAAGGCCTTGCTGAAGGCATCGGTCAGGCCCTTGCCGTAATCGTTGTTCACGTAGATGACACTGACGGTCTTGTAGCCTTTCGCAGCGGTGATCTCGGACAGCGCCACACCCTGGAAGGCGTCTGATGGCACGGTGCGGAACAGGAAGTCGTCGTCATCCAGGCTAGTGATCACCGGCGAGGTAGAGGCGTTGGAGATCTGCAGCACCTGCTCGGGCTTGGATACGCTCTGAGCCACCGGAATGGTCACGCCGCTGGACAGCGCGCCGAAGATGGCATGCACGCCCTGCACGTTGACCAGTTTCTGAGCCGCTGCCACGCCGGGCTGCGGCGAGGTCTGGGTGTCACCGGCACTGATTTCCATCGGCTCACCCATCACGCCGCCGTCGGCGTTGATCTCCTTGACCGCCAGCTCAGCCGCGCGCAGCGACGGCTCACCATAGCTCTGCAGGTCGCCGGTCAGCGGCACCAGCACGCCAACGTTCAGCGGTTCGGCGGTGGCCGCGAGGCTTGTCGCCATCGCCATGGCGGAAATGGCCCCGATTAATGGTTTCTTGACGATCATGGTAAACGTCTCCTGTTGCTGACCTTGATTGTTCATTATTGACAGTCCGTTAGCGAGCGCGACACTGACATCGTGAAGGCCCTTGTATCGCAGCATAAGCGTAGCCTAAACATTAAACAAAATGTCTGAGCGCAATCCTGTCAACGGTGCCAGCGGGCTTCTCGAACAGCGCCCAGAGGGGCCACATGTAACTATTTTGATAGCGTGCTAACATATTGCGTTTACCCACCAGTGCCCGACTGCCGACCAAAGGGAGACAGCATGGACCTCAAGGAAATCGCCCTCGGCGGCATCTACGTAAGCCCATTGCTGCTATACGCCCTGCTGGGCTTTCTCGGCGCACTGCTCGTCCGCACCCTGCTGCATCGCCTGGTGGGCTCGAGGGTGTTCTGGTATGAAGCCTGGTTCGACGCGGCATTGTTCGTGATCATCACCGCAGCCATCGCCTTTCTCTCTTCTTCTGCTACCGGATCGTTATGATGCGCAAACTGCTTCGCATGCTGACCACGCTCGTGATCGTGGCCCTGGCCCTCGCCGCAGGTGCCTGGCTATGGCATTACTATCTCTATACGCCCTGGACCCGGGACGGCCGGGTACGGGCCGAGGTGATCACCATCGCACCGGATGTCTCCGGCTGGGTGAGCGAGCTGTCTATCGAGGATACTCAGGCAGTGGGCAAGGGCGATGTCCTGTTCCAGATCAACCGCCAGCGCTATGCAACGGCCGTTGAGCAGGCCAAGGCGGTGGTCGCACAAAGGCAGGCAGAGTGGCAGTCAAAGCAGCATGAAGAGACCCGCCGCAGCCGCCTTAGCAACCAGGCGATCAGCGACGAGGATCTGGATCTCGCACACCTTGAGACCCGCAGTGCCAAGGCCACTCTTGATCAGGCCCAGGCCGAGCTTGAAAGCGCGCAGCTCGACCTCGAACGCACCACGGTGACCGCGCCGGCCGATGGCCACGTCCTGAATCTCAAGCTCAGCGAAGGCAATTACGTCAATACCGGCAACCCGGTGATGGCGTTGGTGAAGGCAGATTCCTACTACGTGACCGGCTATTTCGAGGAGACCAAGATGCCGGGCATCGCCCTCGGCGATCCCGCCCGCGTCACCCTGATGAGCGGCGACACCCCGCTTGAAGGCCATGTTGCCGGCATCGGCCGTGGCATCGCCGACAGCAATACCTCATCCAACGACCAGCTGCTGCCCCAGGTCGAACCGACCTTCAGTTGGGTGCGATTGGCGCAGCGTATCCCAGTGCGCATCGAACTCGATGAGATCCCCGAGAACACCCTGCTGAGTGCCGGCATGACTGCAACCGTGCGCATCCTCGAGGCACCGTCGCCTTGAGCCGCCTGTCACCCTGGATCGATGCCTACCTGACGCCGTCTCGATCCGCCCTCAAGTTTGCCACCAAGGCCACGCTCGCCATGGTGCTGGCGCTCTATGTGGCGCTACTGTTCGATCTCGACCGCCCCTACTGGGCGTTGATCTCGGCCGCCTTCCTGCAAATTCGGCCGATGAGCGGTATGGTGATCGAGAAAGGCCTGTGCCAGATCGGCGGCACCCTGATCGGTGCTTTGGTCGGCATCGGAATCATGGCCCTGTTTTCACAGGCGAGGGTGCCGGCGCTGATCACCCTCACGCTCTGGCTGATGCTGTGCGCCTACGCAAGCTCCCTTTTGCGCAACAACTTTTCCTACGGCTGCATCATGGGCGCCGTGACCGCGATGCTGGTGGTGGTCATCGGACACAGCCAGCCCGGCGGTGTCTTCGACATCGCAGTGGCCAGGCTCTCAGAGCTCGGCCTGGGGGCGATCTGTGCGACCCTGGTCAACGCCTTACTATGGCCCACGCCAGTCAAGGAACACCTGGCTCGTCAGGCCGACAGCGTCGTCAATCAGGCCTTTACCCATGCCGCCCAGCGGCTGAATGCCAGCGACGATATGAGCGAGCTCCAGCAATCGCTGACCCAGAGCCTCGAGCCGCTGATGACGCTCGAAATCGACAGCCAATCGGCACGCTACGAGGGCCCGGGCAGTGCCGGCCGCGTCCGCGCGACTCACCTTTTGACCAAGCGCACGCTCCGCTTCTTTGCCACCCTGAGCGCGCTGCATCAGCTGTTGCAGAACCAGGCCGGCCAGATCAACGCACCGCTGAGACAGCTCGCCGGCGAGAGCGCCCAGGCCTTTCGCGATGCCGCGGATGTCAGCGGGGTACCAGCCGCCCGTGAGCGTCTGCAGGCCCTGCGCCATCAGGCCCATGCCTGCCCGGACGCCGATCTCGCCCCCCTGCAGCGCCGCCTGCTGCTTGGCCTGCGCGAGGTGCTGGGCAGCGCCATGATCATGCTCGACGCCCGAGAAGCCATCGCCCACCCCGGCCGCAAGCGCCTGCGTGCCGGCGCCCTCTCCTGGCACCGGGACCACCTGGCGGCACTGCTCAATGCCGGGCGTGCCGGGCTGGTGTTTTCCTGTCTGGCGACCTTCTGGCTACAAACGCACTGGTCCAACGGCCAGGTCGCGATGCTGCTGGGCACCCTGTTCTCGACGTTCTTCGCCAGCCGCGATAACCCGGTCACGATCTGCATGATGTTCTTCAAAGGCATGCTGGTGGCCCTGCCCAGCGCCTTCCTGTTCGGCCATGTACTGCTTTCCCAGGCCAACGGCTTTCCGATGCTGGCCATGCTGCTCTTCACGCCGCTTTTCCTGGGGCTTCTGGGGGCCGCCAAGCCACAGCTGATGGGCTACTGCCTGGCCTTCACCATCTTCAATATCCTGCTGACCATGCCCGGCAACGGCATGGATTTCTCCTTCGATAGCTTTGCCAACCGCGCGATTGCCGTGATTATCGGTCTGAGTGCGGTCGTGATGGCATTTCGGCTGATACCCGGGTTAGGGGCTCCCGTTCAGCGCCGCCGTCTGGTCAGCGCCATCAGCCGAGACCTGCGCGACATCGGTACGCCACCGTTACACGAAGCAGAGGCCACGTTCAGCGGCCGCATGGCGGATCGCCTGCTGCAGCTCGGCCGCCACGACAACATGCTGCCCGAGGATCAACGACACCTGTTCATGATCGGCCTCAATGGCCTCGACCTCGGCCGCTCCTGCCTGCGTCTGCGCCATCGCCTCGACGATACCGCACCCCCGGTCCGCCAGGCCCTGCATGAGCTGCTGGCAGTGCTTGCCAAGGCCTTCGAGGAAAGCGCTCGGGGCCAGTCGCCTCGCGGCATTCGCGAGGCGAGCCAGGCACTGGATGACGCCCTCGCCACCCACGGCGGTATCTCCAGGGACTGGCACGTATTGCTCGAAGGACTGGTCGAGCGCCTGTCGCTGACCCTCGAGCGCCAGGCCGAGGTGATGGCCGACCACCCCACGCGACTTGCCAGTAAGCCCTCTTAAGTTGATTGCACGTCCAAATTTCTAACCTGTCGTTATTTTTGATAGTGTGCTGTCGCCAAAAAGCGACAATCACTTCAAAAAAGACAGGTAGCACCTGTTTTCTTCCTGACATCTTTACCAAGGAGAAAATGTGAGCAAGCGATCACTCAAGGCCGTTGGCTTGACCATGGGGCTCTTCGCCGTTGCCACCCCGGTACTGGCTCAGGACAGCCAAGATACCGCAGACGTCCAGCGCCAACTGGACGCCCTGCGCGACGAAATGCAGCAACTGCAGAATCAGCTCGAGCAACAAGAGAGCACATCAGCACAGGCCGAGGATGCCAGCGGCCAGGAAACACGCGAGCTGGCCGAAGAAAACCGCACCCTCATCGAAGCCGCCCAGCAGACCACCATCAGCGGCCAGCTTGAATTCGGCTCGGTATTCAACGACTGGGATCAGCGCGACAAGGACACCGTCGGCGACTTCGACTTCGGCAAGTTCAATCTTGGCATCAGCGGCGGCGAAGGGGCCTTCAACTACTCCTTCCAGTATCGCTTCTACAACGGCTATCGTTTCCTCCAGCACGGCTGGATGGGCTATGACGTATCAGAAAACGACAGTCTGAAGCTTGGCCTGGTACAGACTCCGTTCGGTAACATGGATTACGGCTACCTGGGTTGGTACGGCACCCTGCCCTACATTGCTGGCTTCAACGACAACCAGAATGCGGGTATCAAGTGGGATCACAGCCAAGGCGCCTGGGACACGTCGCTTGCCTTCTTCAAGAGCGACCAGCTCGGCGACGATAACGCCCACTACGGCGCCAATGCCGTTGGCAGCAGCGCTCAGGGCAACAGCGAAGAAAACCAGCTTGCCGCTCGCGTCGCCTACACCCTCGGCCAAGGCAGCGATTACACCACCGAAGTCAACCTGTCGGCCAAAGGCGGACAGCTCTACAACACCAAGACTGGTGAGAGCGGCGACAACTGGCAGGCGGCCGTGGGCCTTAGTGGCAACTACGGCAGCTGGATGACCCGCTTGCAGGCCACCACCTACGCATACAATGCGGAAAATCCGGCGGAATCGGCCTCCGAAATCTCTGACAATGTCATGCAGATCGGGGCGTTCAACTTCAATTACCTGATCCCCGCCAAAGGTGAAATGTACTCGGCAAGCCTAGCCTACAGCATGGACGTCAACTGGGGTCCGGTAGAGAATGCCTATTTCTACAACGATCTAAGCATGATCGATCCGTCAGGCGACTTCACCCCGGCCAACGGCGGCTTTGGCGACCGGGATAACCCCGTGGTCAACGACTTGGGCATGAAGCTCACCGCTGGGCCCTACTACGCCTGGTTCGATATCGTTACCAACAAGAACGGCCTCAACTATTTTGGCTCGCCGATCGACGATCAGTGGCACACCAGCTTTCAGACCCACGTCGGCCTGACGTTCTAAGCTGACATTTGACACCTCGCACATGAAAACGCCCCGCTCATCAGAGCGGGGCGTTTTCTATGCAAGCCAGCTAACGTTGCTTGGCGATGCGGCGCCGAAGACGTCGTCTGGCGCTCATGACAGCATCACTTGTCGTAGGCGCCCTGGATATCGACGATACGCTTGGCGTTGCGGCCCAGACCGGCGTGGGCATCGAGCATGCGCTCGACCCAGCCATACACGGGGTCAGCGTTGGACAGCAGGTCCGCCGTCGACACCGTGCGTGCCCACATGAAGTTGCCGAACAGCAGGTAGTCCGCGGCACCGGGGGTCTCGCCATCCATGAAGTCGCTCTCCTCAAGGCGCCCCCGCAACGGGGCCAGCGCCTGGTCGAGCATGCTCAGGCCCTTGGCCGGCGAATGCATTTCCTCCAAGGTGCGGCCGAAACGCTTCTCGCGGGTGGTACGGAAGTACTCCCGGTCATCGGGATGGATCGCATTGTAGAGATCCATGACGATGGTGCGCATCATGCCCGGCGCCAGCGAACGCTCGGCGTAGTGCTTGAAGAAGCGAGCCCTCGCTTCGGCTTCCGGGCTTCCCAGCAGCGGCTTGTCGGGATAGACCCGATCCAGATAGCGCATGATCTCGAAACTGTCGCTGACCACCTCATCGCCGTCGACCAACACCGGCACCAGCCCTTGCCCCGAGAAGGCGATGGCGTCTTTCTCGGAAAAGAGCCACGGCCGTGTCTCGGCATCAAGCCCCTTGTGCGCAAGCGCATAGCGCACCCGCCAGCAGAAGGGCGAAAAGAGCAGCTCGTCATCAATCCCGCACAGTTCATAAAGCACTCGGCTCATGTGGTCTCCTCACCTGTCCATTAGTCTAAAAATTGCGCCCCAAAACACCACGAACTTTCGTAAAAAGGGGCCATATTGGCGCTAACAATTCTTGTATATCAAAGAGATGGAGAATCTTATTTAGCATAACACCAATGGTCATACCAATTATCCACCGATAGCCAAAGCATCAATCCAACCTTATGGTGCCAAGCCGTAGTATCGGTTACTAACCTAACCACCTTATGTCCTCGGCACCTCCCTTCCACCCAATGAAAACAAGGATTGCTGCCTCATGAGTCAAACCCTACTCGCCCTGCTCGCCTTCATGCCACTGTTGTTGGCTGGCGTGTTACTGATCGGCTTTCGTATGCCGGCGCGTCAGGCCATGCCCATCGTTTATGTGGTGACTGCCGCCATCGCCCTGTTTGCCTGGGACATGACGGCCAACCGCGTTCTGGCCTCGACCCTGCAGGGTCTGATGCTAACGGTGGCGATCCTGTGGATCATCTTTGGCGCCATCCTGCTACTCAACACCTTGAAGCATTCCGGCGGCATCGCAGCGATCCGCAACGGCTTCTCGGGCATCAGCCCGGACCGCCGGGTTCAGGCGATCATCGTCGCCTGGCTGTTTGGCTGCTTCATCGAAGGTGCTTCGGGCTTCGGCACGCCTGCCGCCGTAGCCGCACCGCTGATGGTAGCGCTCGGCTTCCCGGCGCTGGCCGCGGTGATGGTCGGCATGATGATCCAGTCCACGCCGGTATCCTTCGGTGCCGTGGGCACGCCCATCGTGGTCGGCGTTAGCGGTGGCCTGGACAAGGCCGGCATCACCGAGCAGTTGACCGCCGGCGGCGGCACCTGGCTCGAGTACTTTCGGCTGATCACCTCTGAGGTGGCCATCATTCACGGCATCATCGGTCTGTTGATGCCGCTGCTGCTGGTGCTAATGATGGTGCGTTTCTTCGGCGCCAATCGCTCCTGGAAGGAAGGCCTGTCGATTGCGCCCTTCGCCCTTTTCGCCGGTGCCTGCTTCGTGGTGCCCTACATGCTGGCCGGCGTGCTGCTGGGGCCGGAGTTCCCGTCGATGATCGGCGCCATGGTAGGCCTTGCCATCGTCGTGCCGGCCGCTCGCAGTGGCTTCCTGATCCCGAAAGACACCTGGGATTTCCCCGAGTCCAGCTCCTGGCCTGACGAGTGGATCGGCAAGCTCGAGATCAAGCTCGATAACGTCGGCGGCAAAGCGCCGATGTCTACCTTCATGGGCTGGGTGCCCTACGTGCTGCTGGCCATCTTCCTAGTCGCCTCGCGCACCATCGAGCCGCTCAAGCAGGCGCTGACCTCGCTCAGCCTGTCCTGGAGCAACATTCTTGGCGAGGCCGGCGTGTCGGGCAGCATCCAGCCACTCTACCTGCCTGGCGGCATTCTGATCGCGGTCGTGCTGGTCACCGTCGCCCTGCATCGCATGCGTATTGCAGAGGTCAAGGCCGCCGTCCACGAGTCGTCCAAGACCCTGCTGGGCGCTGGTTTCGTGCTGCTGTTCACCATTCCCATGGTGCGCATCCTGATCAACTCCGGCGTCAATACCGCAGACCTGGTCTCGATGCCGGTCGCCATGGCGCAGTTTGTGGCCGACAGCATGGGCCATGTCTATCCGCTGTTTGCACCGGCAGTGGGCGCCCTGGGGGCCTTTATCGCCGGCTCCAATACCGTGTCGAACCTGATGCTGTCGGACTTCCAGTTCAACGTCGCGCAGCAGCTGGGGCTATCCACCGCCATGATGGTGTCCCTGCAGGCGGTCGGCGCCGCCGCCGGCAACATGATCGCCATTCACAACGTGGTCGCAGCCTCGGCAACCGTCGGCCTGCTGGGTCGAGAAGGCATCACCCTGCGCAAGACGATCCTGCCGACGATCTACTACGTGACCGCCGCCGGTCTAATCGGTTTGATAGCGCTTTACGGCTTCAATATCAGCGACGGCCTGCTCGGCCTGGGCTAAAGGGGCCGGCACCCTAAGCCATCATCACGACGCCCGCGCCCAGCCGGGCGTCGTGCTTACTGGCCCTTGTACTGCGCTCCTTCTAATCTTGCTTTGCTCCCTTCGTTATTGCCTGCCTCTATCAAGCCACTTCCTGACTGCTTTCGGCGTATGAATGCGTCATTCGTCGCTGGGCAACCGGCCATGCCCTTGGACACAATGACCCGGACACAATGAAAAGATGGAAAATATTTCCATTTTATCTCATCCATTGGTCATACCATCGTCCCAAGAGGCTTTACAGGCTTCCAAGGATTGCGCAGATTGGAGGACTAGCTTTTGCCGTGGCCCGTGGCCACGACCCAGTTGAGGCACGACCATGAACATCCTCTACGATGAACATCTCGACGGCGCGATTGCGCCCCATGACAAGGCCGACGTGCTCGCTGACCTGAGTCGGGCCATTCCGGGCATGACCCTGTTGCACCACGAGGAAGACCTGCGACCCTTCGAGTGCGATGGCCTGTCGGTCTACCAGGTGTTGCCAATGCTGGTGGCGCTGCCCGAGACCCTTGATCAGGTCGAGACGCTGATGCGCCGCTGCAACGCCCTGGGCGTGCCGGTTGTGACGCGCGGCGCCGGCACCGGCCTTTCCGGCGGCGCCCTGCCGTTAGAGCAGGGCGTGCTGCTGGTGATGTCGCGCTTCAAGCGCATCCTCGACGTCGACCCCGAGGCCCGCGTCGCGCGAGTGCAGCCCGGTGTTCGCAACCTGGCGATCTCCGAAGCCGCCGCGCCCCATGGTCTCTATTACGCTCCCGATCCTTCCTCGCAGATTGCCTGCTCGATCGGAGGCAACGTCGCCGAGAACGCGGGCGGTGTGCACTGCCTGAAATACGGCCTGACGGTGCATAACGTGCTCAAGGTCGAGGTGATTACCATCGAAGGCGAGCGCATGACCCTGGGCTCCGAGGCCTTCGACGCGCCGGGCTTCGACCTGCTGGCCCTGTTCACCGGTAGCGAGGGCATGCTCGGCGTGATCACCGAAATCACCGTCAAGCTGTTGCCCAAGCCCGAGACCGCCAAGGTGCTGATGGCAAGCTTCGACGACGTTGAGAAGGCAGGCCGCGCAGTGGGCGAGATCATCGCCGCGGGCATCATCCCTGGCGGCCTAGAGATGATGGACAAGCTGGCGATCCGCGCCGCCGAGGACTTCGTCAAGGCCGGCTACCCGGTAGATGCCGAAGCCATTCTGCTCTGCGAGCTCGACGGCGTGGAAGCCGACGTGGCCGACGACTGCGAGACGGTGCGCCGCGTGCTTGAAGCCGCCGGCGCCACAGATATCCAGCAGGCCCGCGACGAGGCCGAGCGGGCGCGCTTCTGGGCCGGTCGCAAGAATGCCTTCCCCGCCGTGGGGCGCATGTCTCCGGACTACTATTGCATGGACGGCACCATCCCGCGCCGGGCCCTGCCAGGCGTGCTAAAGGGCATCGCCCGGCTCTCCGAGGAATCGGGCCTGCGTGTTGCCAACGTCTTCCATGCCGGTGACGGCAATATGCATCCGCTGATCCTGTTCGATGCCAACCAGCCCGGCGAGCTTGAGCTTGCCGAAGAAGTCGGCGGCAAGATTCTTGAGCTGTGCGTGGAGGCCGGCGGCAGCATCACCGGCGAGCACGGCGTGGGCCGCGAGAAGATCAATCAGATGTGCGCCCAGTTCCAGCCCGATGAGATCACAGCGTTCCATGCGGTGAAGGCAGCCTTCGACGAGCAGCGACTGCTCAACCCGGGCAAGAACATCCCGACCCTGCAGCGCTGTGCCGAGTTCGGTGCCATGCACGTCCACAACAACGAGCTGCCGCATCCAGAGCTTCCGCGGTTTTAATCGAGAGCTTCCACGGTTCTGATCAAGGCGGCCGCGGCGGCTAGAGGCCGCCGCGGAGCTGGCGAGACCCAGAAGGATTCATCATGTCTGAGAAATACGTATCACCCCGCTATCAGGACGCGAGCGCAGAACTTGGCGAGCAGATCCGCCAGGCAGATGCCGCTGGCTCGCCGTTGAGAATCGTCGGTGGCGACACCCGGGGTTTTTACGGCCGAACGATGGACGGCACGCCACTGTCGCTGGCCGCCCATCGCGGTATCACCCACTATGACCCGGTCGAGCTCGTCGTTTCGGTACGTGCCGGCACGCCGCTCGCGGAGCTAGAGGCAGCGCTTGAAGCAGAAGGCCAGATGCTCGGCTGCGAACCGCCTCGCTTCGGTGAGGGAAGCACCGTCGGCGGCATGATCGCCACCGGGCTATCCGGCCCGCGCCGTCCCTGGGCCGGCGCGGTGCGCGACTTCGTTCTCGGCACCCGCGTGATCGATCGCGCCGGCCGCGAGCTGCGCTTCGGCGGAGAGGTGATGAAGAACGTCGCCGGCTACGATCTGTCGCGGCTGATGGTCGGTGCCCAGGGCACCCTCGGTGTCGTCAGCGAGGTGTCGATGAAGGTGCTGCCCAAGCCCGCCGCAAGTGCCAGCCTGCACCTGGACATGCCGCTGGAGAAAGCCCTGGACCGGCTCACCGAATGGGGCCGCCAGCCGCTGCCGATCACCGCTGCGGCCTACGCAGCCGGCGCCCTGCACCTGCGCCTGGAGGGCGGCGCCAGCTCGGTGGCCGCGACCCGCGAGCGCCTCGGCGGCGACGAGCTCAAGGACGGCTTCTGGCAGGCGCTGCGCGACCTGAACCTGCCCTTCTTTAACCAAGACTCACGCCCGCTGTGGCGGCTGTCATTGCCCAACCATACCCCGCCGCTTTCACTGGCCGGAGAAACGCTCTTCGATTGGGCTGGCGCCCAGCGCTGGCTGAAGAGCGATGCCGATCCCGATGAGATTCGCGCCGCCGCCAGCAGCGCCGGTGGCCACGCCAGCTGCCTGACGCCCGGAACAGCCGAGCCCTTCACGCCGCTGGCCCCGGTCATCGCCAAGTACCACCGTCGGCTCAAGGCCGAACTCGACCCAAACGGGATCTTCAACCCTGGCCGCCTCTACGGCGACTTCTGAGCTCGGTAACAGCTCGAAGGGAACTCCCAAAAGAGCAGCACGACGGGAACGCCTGAAGAGATAGCCCGAAGAGAGAGCCCGATGCAGACTCATTTCAGCCAAGACGATCTCAAGAAGCCGCATATCCGTGAGGCCGACCGGGTACTGCGCAGCTGCGTGCACTGCGGCTTCTGCAATGCCACCTGCCCGACCTACCAGCTGCTCGGCGACGAGCGCGATGGGCCCCGCGGTCGCATCTACCTGATGAAGGAATTGCTGGAGAGCCGCGATGACGACGACCGGGTCACCGAGGAGACTCGGCTGCACCTGGACCGCTGTCTGACCTGCCGCAACTGCGAGACGACCTGCCCCTCCGGCGTCGAGTACCACAAGCTACTCGACATCGGCCGCGCCGAAATCGAGCGCCGCGTGCCGAGAAGCCTGCCGGAGCGAACCCTGCGCTTCGGGCTGCGCAAGGCGCTGGTCGAGCCCGCCCGCTTCAAGGCCCTGCTCGCGTTGGGTACTGCCTTCAAGCCACTGGTGCCGGGCCGGCTCAGCAGCAAGATGCCGCCGGCGCCGGTGGATGCCGGCAAGCGCCCCGAGGGCAGGCGCCATGCTCGCCAGATGCTGATTCTCGAAGGCTGCGTACAGCCTGGCCTATCGCCCAACACCAATGCCGCCACCGCCCGAGTGCTGGACAAGCTCGGCATCGGCTTGACCCCAGCGCCCGAGGCCGGCTGCTGTGGCGCCATCGATTTCCACCTGAATGCCCAGGACGCCGGGCGAGAGCGCATGCGCGCCAATATCGACGCCTGGTGGCCGCACCTGGAAGAGGGCTGTGAAGCCATTGTTCAGACCGCCAGCGGCTGCGGCGCCATGGTCAAGGAATATGGCGAAGCGCTGGCCAACGATCCGGCCTATGCCGAGAAAGCCGCCCGCGTCAGCGCACTGGCCAAGGATCTCGGCGAACTACTGGCCAACGAAGACCTGGACGCCCTGAGCATTCAGGACAAGAAGCGGCTGGCCTTTCACTGCCCCTGTACGCTGCAGCATGCACAGAAGCTAGCGGGCAGCGTCGAAGGCGTACTCAGCCGGCTGGGCTTCTCGCTAACCCCGGTTCAGGATGGCCACCTGTGCTGCGGCTCGGCAGGTACCTATTCGATCACCCAGCCAGAACTGGCCACCCAGCTGCGAGACAACAAGCTCGACGCATTGGAAGCCGGCGACCCGGAGATGATCGTCACGGCGAACATTGGGTGTCAGACCCATCTGGCCGGGGCTGGCCGCACGCCGGTTCGCCACTGGATCGAAATCGTCGATGAGGCGCTGGCGTGATGCACTCGACAGAGGATCGTCACGGCGCTCACGCATGTAGCTGTCAGACCCATCTGGCCGGGGCTGGCCGCACGCCGGTTCGCCACTGGATCGAAATCGTCGATGAGGCGCTGACGTGATGCACTCGACAGAGGATCGTCACGGCGCTCACGCATGTAGCTGTCAGGCCCACCTGGCCGGGGCTGGCCGCACGCCGGTTCGCCACTGGATCGAAATCGTCGATGAGGCGCTGACATGACGTACCTAATGAAGGAGCGTCACCGCGCGATTCATGCAGGCGCCAGCCCTATCTGGCTGGCGCCGCTCAACCACCACATGTCCCACACCCCATAGGAGCATTCCATGCAGACCAAATCCGTACTGACCCTCGCAGATGCGAACATCATTCTCGACGCCGCACAGAAAGAAGCGGAAGCCAACGGCTGGGCCGTGACCATCGCTGTTGCCGATGACGGTGGCCATCTACTGGCCCTGCGCCGCCTCGATGGCGCCGCGCCGATGACTCCCTCAGTGGCCTCCGAGAAAGCCCGCACCTCCGCGCTGGGCGGCAAGGAAACCCAGGCCTTCGAGGACATGATCAACAACGGCCGCACCGCCTTCCTGTCCGCCCCGCTGACCGCCACCCTGTCAGGCGGTGTCCCGGTACTACACGACGGCCAAATCGCCGGCACCGTGGGCGTCTCCGGCGTCAAGCCGGATCAGGACGTACAGGTCGCCAAGGCAGGCATCGCCGCCCTGGGCTAAGCACGCACCGCCAACACGTTATTCCGGTTCTCCCCTTGCCCCCAGCCTAGAGCTGCGGGGCCCTTTTTCGTCGCGCCTTTTACTACACCGCTGATATACGCCACCGCTTGTCTGCCCTGCTGCAAGATCACGCCTTGCTGGCGACTTGTCTCGACAATGAGCACCGGCCGCCCGCCACATAGTGGCAATCGATACGATGCTGTCGAGATACTGAACTTACGCGTCAATCACTCCCGCTGGATCCACCAGCCATGAGCATTAGCCCGGCCCCCAACCCCGACATCAAGGCGCCCAAAAACGCCAGCCCCGACTGCTCCAGAAAATACAGGCCCAAGCCGACACCTAGCAGCACCGCGCCGCCTAACGTACAGCTCCCCTTGCTTAGCATGTCTCTCATGATCGCCTCCTCGCGCTTCAAGGCATGACTGTGCGCTGATCAAGGACGTCGCGCCGAACAAAGAGTCTTCGCTGGCCACCCCTTGATGGTGGAATTCTCACCCGCTCTATTAGTCTTAGACGGTGTGACGCCGAGCGCCATTACCGTGTGCAATTCCGATTATAAAAACCCGTCATGCACGAAATGGTTGCATGCTACCTAATTATTGAATAAGTTGTGTATAGCATTCGTACAGCCACATGAATGCATTGAAGTGCCATTCACTGGACGAGAGGTACACTATGAAACGCATTGTGACCACAGCTTCAGCCCTGACACTGATGATGATGATGTCAGGCGCCGCTCTCGCTGAGCACCATGAAGACAAGATGGCCGACCCGACCGGCGTCGACTCAGCGAATGAAGTCAGCGATATGTCATCTGAGAGTGATGCAAAACTGGAAGATGGCCAAATGGTCAAAGAAGGCGGCAATGACAGCGCCAACGACATCGAGATGAAAGATAGCGATGCGACGCTGGAAGATGGCGAAGTCGCCCCGGATAGCGGCGTAGATTCCGCTAACGAAAACTAAGTTTCAGCCCCCTTGCTGATACGTTGGACCCCGGCCATGCCGGGGTTTTTTCGTTTTGCCAGCCTTGACCATCCGGCGGCATACTGACGACTCGCCTTATACACCACCCGCCAACGCCCGGAGAGGTTTCATGCCCGACAACGTGCATTTCTACCGCCCTGATGACGGCCACGGCCTGCCCCACAACCCCTTCAATGCCATCATCGGACCGCGACCCATCGGCTGGATTTCCTCGCAGAGCGCCGATGGCACCCGCAATCTAGCGCCCTACAGCTTCTTCAATGCCTTCAACTACACGCCGCCGATCATCGGGTTCGCAAGCGTCGGCTACAAGGACAGCGTGCGGAACATCGAAGCAACCGGCGAGTTCTGCTGGCAGCTATCAACTCGCGAACTGGCCGAGCCCATGAACCAGAGCTGTTCGGCGGTCGGCGCCGAGGTGGATGAATTCACTCTGGCCGGCCTCACTCCTGCGAACTCTCGCGTGGTCAGCGTCCCCCACGTCGCCGAGGCACGGGTGGTCTTCGAGTGCCGGCTAAGCCAGCTCCTGCAGCTCACCTCCGCCGCAGGCGATGCCGTCGACACCTGGCTGGTGCTCGGTGAGGTAGTCGGCGTGCACATCGATCAGACCCTCCTCAAGGATGGCGTCTACCAGACAGCCGACGCCGGCCCCATCCTGCGCGGCGGCGGTCCTGCGGACTACTTCGAGATCACTCCCGAGCAGCGCTTCGAGATGCATCGCCCGGGATAATGTCTCGCGCCTCACAGCGCCCCCGTTTGCCAGCCCGGCAGTCGTGCGCAAGGTCGTGCAGGAAAAGAGACGACCCGCCAGCCCATGGCGCGCCGCCCGCCGATGCACCAGACTGAACGAACATCGGAGATGAGGCAGCAGCCGAGAACAGCCCGAGAAGACCAGAGAAGAAGTCGATAGAGCGCGAGCGAAACACCAGGCCGGCGCAGTCGCGCCGAAGGAGAAGAGCATGGCCGGTGGATGGTCGAAAGATGGCGCCGTGCAAGAGCAGATCGACAGCACGGTAGAAGACGCCCTGGAACGGGCACGCAGCGAGCTCCCCCGCGGGGAAAGCCTTGCATACTGCGAGGAATGTGACGAAGCGATTCCACAGGCGCGGCGCGAGGCGGTGCCGGGCGTGCGCCTGTGCATCAACTGCCAGAGCGAGCGCGACAAGCACCGCTCTGCGGTCAGCGGCTATAACCGCCGTGGCAGCAAGGACAGCCAGCTTCGCTAGAGGCTCGAGCAACACACGCGGCAAGGCAGCCAACTACGTCTACTATCGGCCCTCGCCTGCCGTGGCCTTTTGCACCCTGAGCTCAAGGCGCCGCTCATAGAGCCCCTTAGCTACCAGAGTGCCCAGCACCAGGGCTCCGCCGACGAAGGCGATGGGCGTGGGGCGCTCGCCGAGAATGCCCCATGCCCACAGCGTGCCCACCACCACCTCAAGCAATAACAGCAGCCCTACCTCGGCCGCGGGCAGGTACAGCGGCCCGCGCTGCAAGAGCGTCACGCCCAACGGCACGATACCCAGACACAGCCCCACGATCATCAGCAAGCGCTCGCCATCCGGCAGCGTAAGCTCGCCCCCGGCACTCGCTACCAGGGCCCCACCCAGCCCCACGATCAGCCCTGCGAAGGTCAGCATCGGGCTCATGTCGACCCCCGGCCGGCGGCGACACAGAGTAAAGTTCAGCGCCAGGGTCGTGGCCGCCAGCAGGGCAAAGCCATTGCCCACCAGCGAGCCGGCGCCAGCGTCATCCGCCACGACCATCGTGATGCCTGTCATGCACAACCCGATCGAAAGCCAGGTGCGACGCGGCAGGCGCTCCTTGAGGATCACCCAGGAGAGCCCCGCCGCGATGATCGACGACGAGGCGAGAATGATCAGCACATTGCCGGCGCGGGTGTACTGATTGCCGAGCACGAAGCCGCAGGTGGTCAGGCTGAACAGCAGCGCCACCACAATGCCGGTGCCGCCGCAGCGTCGATAGGCCGCCAACGTATTGCGACCGTGTCGCGCCACTACCAGCAGCAGAAATCCCAGCGCCGAGACCAGGCCTCGCCACATCAGCATCTGCGCATCCGGCAGGTCGATCAGCTTGATCAGTAGCGCATCCGGGGACATGACCAGCGCCCCGCCGCCCGTCAGCAGCAGGCCCTGCTGGCGATAAGAAAGCCCTTGGTGCAGGGGCATTGGGAGACCTCTTGTGGATTCAAGAATAAACGCCTGCGCAGCAGGGGTTACACCCATCACGCCTGCCGCCAAGCCGCGACAACACTCGAGCACTATTGGCCATCAGTCGGGCGCCTAGGTGCATGAAAGGCCAGTTAAGCGAACCCGAATATGGATTGCAAAGGGAATGGCGGGCATCCGTCGAGTAAAACCCTGCGCTGGATCAAGCCGGTTGCGCCGTGACACAGCGTGGGATGGCTACACTGAGAAACATCGGCCGGATCGCGAGGCAGGCTGCCTTGCGAGCCGCACGGCGTGACGGGGTGTCGCATGGAAAAGAAGCACCAGATCAACCTGACTTACGTGATCGTCGCCTTTCTGGCGGTGATGGCCTTCCAGAGCCTGATCAGCCACCAGCGCACCACGGAGTCGATCCCCTATTCGCAGTTCATGCAAATGCTGGATAACGGTGAGATCGCCTCGGTGGAAATTGGCGAGGATCGTATCACCGGCACCTATCAGAATCCGCACGACGATGGCAGTACGGGCTTCAGCACCCGCCCCGTCGACCCGGCCCTTGCCGACAAGCTTGCCCAGTACGATGTCACCTACACCGGGGCGGCCAAGAACACCTTCCTGAGCATCCTGCTGTCGTGGATGGTGCCGCTGCTGTTCTTCTTTCTGATCTGGAGCTTCGTGATTCGCCGCATGTCCGGCAGCCAGGGGCTCGGCGGAATGATGACGCTGGGCAAGTCCAAGGCCAAGGTGTACGTCGAGACCGAAACCAAGGTGACCTTCGAAGATGTCGCCGGGGTCGACGAGGCCAAGGCCGAGCTCAAGGAGGTCGTCGATTTCCTGCGCGACCCGGAGCGCTATGGCCGCCTCGGCGCGCACATTCCCAAGGGCATCCTGCTGGTCGGACCGCCGGGCACCGGCAAGACGCTATTGGCCCGAGCAGTGGCGGGGGAAGCCGGCGTGCCCTTCTTCTCGATCTCGGGCTCTGAGTTCGTCGAGATGTTCGTTGGCATCGGCGCCGCCCGGGTCCGCGACCTCTTCGAGCAGGCCGCCAAGGCCAAGCCCTGCATCATCTTCATCGATGAGCTGGATGCGCTGGGCCGGGCGCGAGGGCCCAGCATGATGGGTGGCCAGGACGAAAAAGAGCAGACGTTGAACCAGCTCTTGGCGGAGCTCGACGGCTTCGACCCCTCCGAGGGCATCGTGCTGCTGGCCGCCACCAACCGCCCGGAGATACTGGACCCGGCGCTGCTGCGCGCCGGCCGCTTTGATCGTCAGGTATTGGTCGACCGACCGGAGCGGGTGGGGCGCCGCGCGATCCTCGAGGTGCATATCGGCAAGGTGCAGCACCTGGCGCCAGACGTGGACCTGGATCATATCGCCGCGCTAACCCCAGGTTTCACCGGGGCCGATCTCGCCAACCTGGTCAACGAGGCGGCGCTGTTGGCCACGCGCCACGACAGCGACCAGGTCAGCATGGCGGACTTCACCAATGCCATCGAGCGCATCGTGGCGGGACTCGAGAAGAAGAGCCGACTGCTCAATGTCCACGAGCGCGAGGTGGTGGCCCACCATGAGATGGGACACGCCCTGGTAGCCTCGGCGCTGCCGGGTATGGACCCAGTACACAAGGTGTCGATCATTCCCCGCGGCGTGGGGGCGCTGGGTTACACCATGCAGCGCCCAACCGAGGATCGTTTCCTGCAGACCACCGGCGAGCTCAAGGACCGCATGACGGTGCTGATGGGTGGGCGGGCCGCAGAGCGGCTGATTTTCGACGAAATATCCACCGGCGCCGCCGACGACCTGGCCAAGGCCACCGAGATCGCTCGCCACATGACGACTCGCTTCGGCATGACCGCAGACACCGGCCAGGTGGTCTACGAGCAACAGCGCCAGGCCTTCCTCGGTGACACTTACGGCACGCTGAGCCCGCGAAGCTATTCAGAGGCCACCGCGCGGGAAATCGATCTGGAGGTGCGCGCGCTGATCGAGGAGGCCTACGGCGAGGCACAACGCATTCTCATCAGGCGCCGCGACACCCTGAAAGAAGGTGCGACCCTGCTGCTCGAACGCGAAACCCTGACCGCCGACGAATTCCCGGCCATCAAGCTGCAAGAGGGCGCAGAAAAGGTGGCGGAAGATGTGGAAGAAAATCAGCCAGCAGGGATTAAGGAAAAGTGGGTGCCCACGCAGGGCGAACCGACCAAGACGCCCCCCGACCACTGCCCGCCGAGCACGCCCCGCCGACTCTAGGTAAACCGCGATGATCAAGCCTGACCCCAGCATAAGTAGCACCAGCCCGACCCGTGCGGAAACCAGCCTCGAGGAGAGCACCGACCGCTTGATGCGGGCGTCGCTGGCACGGCTGACATCCGGCGTCTCGCCGTCGGCGGTGGTTCTGACCTACGTCGATTGGCTGACCAGCGTGGCGATGTCACCGGGCAAGCAGGCAACCCTTGCGCGCAAGGCGATGGACAAACAGCTGAGGCTGGCGATGTGGGCCGGCCGCTCGGCGCTCGACGCCGAGGCGGCGCCCTGCATCGAGCCCCTGCCCCAGGACCGGCGCTTTCGCGCCCCGGCCTGGCAGCGTTTTCCCTATAACCTGATCTACCAGTCGTTCCTGCTGCAGCAGCAATGGTGGTGCAATGCCACCACCGGCCTTGCCGGCCTGTCCCCACATCACGAACAGGCGCTCGAATTCGGCGCGCGCCAGCTACTCGACATGGTTTCCCCCGCCAATTTCCCGCTCCTCAACCCGCAGGTGCTGGACAAGACGCTTTCGACCGGCGGGGCCAACCTGATGAAGGGTGTCCAACAGTTCATCGACGACCTGCAGCGCCAGATGACGGGCCAGAAGCCGGCCGGAGCCGAGCAGTTCCTGCCCGGGCAGGCGGTCGCACTGACGCCTGGCATGGTGATCTATCGCAATGACCTGATCGAGCTGATTCAGTACGCCCCGTCAACCGACGAGGTGCATGCCGAACCGGTACTGATCGTGCCCGCCTGGATCATGAAGTACTACATCCTCGACCTGTCACCGGATAACTCGCTGGTGCGCTATCTGGTCGGCAAGGGCCATACGGTCTTCATGATCTCCTGGCGCAACCCCACGGGAGAGGACCGCGACCTCGGGCTCGATGACTACCAGCACCTGGGCATCATGGATAGCCTCAAGGTAATCGGGTCGGTCTGCCCCGGAGCACCGGTACATAGCGTTGGCTACTGTCTTGGCGGCACGCTGCTGGCTATCACCGGGGCAACCATGGCGCGAGATCGCGATCACCGCCTGGGCTCGATGACGCTGCTCGCCGCCCAGACCGACTTCCGCGAGGCCGGCGAGCTGATGCTGTTCATCGATGACAAGCAGCTCTCTTTCCTCGAGGACACCATGTGGACACAGGGCGTGCTCGACACCAAGCAGATGGCCGGCGCCTTCCAGCTGCTGAGCTCCAACGATCTGATCTGGTCGCACCTCATCAACGACTATCTGCTGGGTGAGCACCGCCCCATCAACGACCTGATGGCCTGGAACGCCGATGCCACTCGCATGCCCTATCGTATGCACAGCGAATACCTGCGCCAGCTGTTCCTCGACAACGATCTCGCCGAGGGCCGCTTCAAGGTCGAAGGCCGTCCGATAACGGTCAGCGACATCCGTGTGCCAATCTTCGCGGTGGGCACCGAAAGGGACCATGTCGCCCCCTGGCGCTCGACCTACAAGATCCATCTGCTCGCCGACACCCAGGAGATCACCTTCTTGCTGACCAG
The DNA here is from genome assembly GCF_003268885.1 of Onishia taeanensis. Classification (GTDB taxonomy): domain Bacteria; phylum Pseudomonadota; class Gammaproteobacteria; order Pseudomonadales; family Halomonadaceae; genus Onishia; species Onishia taeanensis_A. Next base: position 223,381 of record NZ_QLSX01000003.1, on the reverse strand, counting down.
CGGCGGCCACAATGTAGGCATCGTCTGCCCGCCAACGGACACCCGGCACCATTTCCGCATGGCCACCGCCAGCGAGGGCGATGCTTATGTCGACCCGGAGACCTGGCTTGAGCGCACCCCGGAGACCGCGGGTTCCTGGTGGCCGGCCTGGCAGGAGTGGCTGGCGGCACATTCAGGCGATCCCCAGGCGCCGCCGTCGATGGGGTCGGACGACTATCCTCCGCTAGACGATGCGCCCGGGCGCTACGTGTTGATGGAATAGTCATCACGCGGGCATGGAGGGGCCCGGCGTTTAATATGTAGAAACCAAGGGAATCATCGTTGCCGACACTGGCGGGAATAAGCCCTGGTGTCGCTCTGCCGCACCGTTGCATCATGCGCCGGTCGGCCCCATGTTAGACTGCAACGATTTACTCTTGGCGGGAGCCCCGGCACACATGTCCCTAGAAGATCTCCACCTGACGCTGCGCAACCTCACCCTGGACGACTATTCTCAGCTCAAGACGCTGATGGACCGCGTCTATCACGACATCGGCGGCGCCTGGCCACAGCGCACCATCGAGCGGCTGATCAGCGAATTCCCCGAGGGTCAGATCGTCATCGAGGACGACGAGACCCTCATCGGCGTGGCCCTGACGGCCCGGGTCGACTACGAGGAATTTTCCAACCCGCACCGCTACGACGACCTGATGGATCAGCGGGAGATCATCCTCAACGCCCCCGAAGGCGACGCCATGTACGGTCTGGACGTGCTGATCGATCCGGCCTACCGGGGGTATCGGCTTGGCCGGCGCCTCTACGAAGCTCGCAAAGATCTCTGCAAATCCTTGAATATGCGAGCGATTCTTGCCGGCGGCCGAATCCCCAACTACCACCAGTACGCACACGAGATGGCGCCGGCCGAGTACCTGGATCAGGTCTCGCGCAAGGAGATTCACGACCCGATTCTCTCCTTCCAGCTGGCCAACGACTTCCAGGTCAAGCGACTGCTGCGCAAGTATTTGCCGGAAGATGAAAAGTCTCAGGGCTACGCGACCCTGCTCGAGTGGAACAACATCCTCTTTGAGCCTGCTGAATCGGTGCTCGACACCCGCAAGACCCAGGTACGAGTGGGTGCAGTGCAGTGGCAGATGCGCGAATTCTCCTCGGTGGAAGCGGTTCTGCAGCAGGCCGAATACTTCGTCGATGCGCTGTCAGATTACCAGAGTGACTTCGCGGTATTCCCGGAGCTTTTCAACGCACCGCTGATGGGCTTGCAGGACCGCGCCGCCCAGCAGGATCAGATCGAGGCTATCCGCTTCCTGGCCAGTTTCACCGAACGCTTCAAGACCGAGCTGTCGCGTATGGCGGTGTCCTACAACATCAACATCGTCGCCGGTTCGATGATCGAGGAGCGGGAAGACGGCCACCTCTACAACATCGCCTATCTCTTCCACCGCGACGGCGACATCGAAGCCCAGGCCAAGCTGCACATCACCCCCCAGGAGCGCCGTGACTGGATCATCGAGGGGGGCGATGACCTCCAGGTATTCGACACCGATGCCGGCCGAATCGGCATCCTGATCTGCTACGACGTCGAGTTCCCGGAAATATCGCGCCTGCTCGCCGATCAGGACATGGACATCCTCTTCGTGCCCTTCTGGACCGACACCAAGAATGGCTACCTGCGTGTACGCCATTGCTCCCAGGCCCGCGCCATCGAGAACGAGTGTTACGTCGTGCTGTGTGGCAGCGTCGGCAACGTGCCGGCCATCGAGAACATGGAGATCCAGTACGCCCAGTCTTCGGTGTTCTCACCCTCTGACTTCGCCTTTCCCCATGACGCCGTGCTGGCCGAGACCACACCCAACACCGAGATGATCATGTTCTCGGATCTCGACCTGAAGCGACTCACGGTGTTGCGCAACGAAGGCTCGGTGACCAATCTCAAGGACCGCCGCAAGGATCTCTTCGACCTGCGCTGGCGCGACTGGTCATGGAAGTCCGGGTCCCGCCAGGAAGACAACTGATCCATGCTCGAACGCTGGCGGCGTTGGCGGGCCGCCCGTTTTAACGCCCGCCATCCCTTTCCCGCCGACACCTGGCGCGAGGCTCGGGCTCGGCTGCCCCTGCTTGCCGCCTTGAGCGATGAAGACGCCGAGCGCCTGGGCCAGCGAGCCTGGGCCTTTGTGCATGACAAACGTCTGTCGCTGCACCCTGCCCTGGCCGATATGCCTTTTGACGAACCGGCGCGGCTGGCACTGGCCGGCCAGGCGTGTCTGCTGACCCTGGGCTGGTCGCAGGCCGAGCATCAGGAAGCCTTCGCCAATGTGCACGAGATCCTGATCCTGCCAGGTGCCTTCGCGCGCCAGGTCGAAGAAATGGATGAAGCAGGGGTGATGCACGAGTATGCCGATCAGCGAGCCGGCGAGACCTCTTTTCAAGGGCCGGTGGTGGTGGCCTACCCGGAACTGATGGCAAGTGGCGACTTCAGTGGCTTCAACGTGCTGATCCACGAACTCGCCCACAAGCTCGATATGGGCAACTCACGGGATGCCGATGGCTTCCCGCCGCTGCCGCGGGACATGGCCGCCAGTGAATGGCACCAAGTCTTCACCGCGGTTTGGGACGACCTGCAGGCGCACCTGGAGCGCGGTGAGGACACTCCCATTGACGACTATGCGGCTAGCCACCCCGGGGAATGTTTCGCCGTCTGCTGCGAGCATTTTTTCAGCGCGCCGGACCTGCTAGACAAGGCCTATCCGGCGCTTTACTCGCTGCTTTCCCGCTACTTCCAACAAGATCCGCTAGCACGCCTACCGGTGCCCTCTCAGCCCTGATCGGTGCTACCATCATGTCATCGAGAGGCTCACAAGGCGTTTCCCACGAGAGCCCAAACGGGTCTCAATTGACGCCTCACAGGTATCCAGGAAAGCGTCATGAAGGGTGATTTAAATAGCGTCCTTCCAGGCATTCTAAAACGCATTTAGAAAACGGCCCGGAAAACGCCGTTAAAAGAGTCTCGGCAAGGTCCTGAAAAGAGCCCTTGGTCCTGAATTCAGGGGTAAAGGGTTGGAAGAGTCCTGTGAAAATTCCTGGAAAACTCTAATAACCCCTGATAAAAGCTCTGAGAAACGTCCTGAGAAGCGTCCTGAAAAATGGCCATGAGCATGCCAGATAGCACTACCCTGACAGCCGTTCATGCATCACAACGGCGCCTATTTGCTGGCCAAACCCCCGTGCAGCTTCTAGCCTCATAAAGTGAGACGGGATCTCATTGAGGGCCCAAGTCATAAGATTGGATTGCCCATGGATTGAGGGACCCTGCGCCCCACGTCACATTCACTATTGAGCCAACTGTCTGTAGTCTTAAGGCTCCCTTAAGGAAAAGAGTGCAGGCTACGCGGCCTGCTGCTAAGACATTACGGAAGCAAAGAGACATCATCTTGAGTACACCGCTGGTATCGATCGTCATTCCTGCCAAGGATGAAGCAGGCAACCTGCCTGCGCTGCTCGACGAGGTCGACGCAGCTCTCGTCGGCACCGACTACGAAGTGCTGGTCGTGGACGATGCTTCCCAGGATGGCTCCTGGGCCATGCTGACTCGTCGCGCCACCGAAGACCCCCGCCTGCGACCCTTGCACCATGACAAGAGCGCCGGCCAGAGCACCTCCGTCTGGCAGGCCGCTCGTGCAGCCCGGGGCACCTGGCTCGCCACGCTCGACGGCGACGGTCAGAACGACCCTGCCGACCTGCCCAATCTGCTCGAACGCGCTCAGCGCGGCGATGTCACGCTAGTGGCCGGCCACCGCACCACTCGCCGCGACGACTGGCTCAAGCGGCTATCCTCACGGGTGGCCAACAAGGTGCGTTCGGCACTGCTCAAGGATGACACACCGGATACCGGCTGCGGCCTCAAGGTTATCCATCGCGAAGCCTTCCTGGCACTGCCCTACTTCAATCACATGCACCGTTTCCTGCCGGCTCTCGTGCTGGCACAGGGCGGTCGCTGTGTGTCGGTACCGGTCAACCATCGTCCTCGCGGCGCCGGCGAGTCCCACTACGGCCTCAACAACCGTTTGTGGGCAGGCCTGCTCGATATCCTCGGGGTGATGTGGCTGCGCAAGCGCACTCGCCTGCCGGCACCGCTGGATACCTTCGAGGCGAGTCCAGCCGCAGTTTCCAAGCTGACCCCTGATAGTTCAAGCGATCAAAGCTCGGGCGCTGACTCTGCCGAGGCCCCGACACCCACCTCAGCGCGGGAAGCCTCACGATGAACACCGAATGGCTGTGGATCGGCGTCGGCTTTCTTGGGCAGGCAATGTTCTCGGGGCGTTTTCTTGTGCAGTGGTTGGCCAGTGAGCGGGCCAAGCGCAGCGTGGTTCCCTTGGCGTTCTGGTTCTTCAGCCTTGCCGGTGGCGTCACGCTGCTGGCCTACGCCATCTATCGCAAAGACCCGGTATTCATCGCCGGCCAGGGCGCTGGCCTGCTGATCTATACCCGCAATCTGATGCTGATCCGTCGTGAGGCCAAGGTTCTGTCCGAGTCCGAGTCCGAGTCTGCCCAGTCCTGAACCACGTCTTTTCGTTTCGATATCTGCCGCGAGTTCCTCGATGCAACGTCCTGCTTACCTGCATGCCACCTACCGTCACGGGTTCTGGTGGCTAGCCCTAGTGGCCCTGGGCCTGCTGGCTCTCGGCCTTGGCCTGCGAGACCCCTGGCCCGCCGATGAGCCGCGCTTCGCGCTCAACGCCCTAGAAATGCTCAAGACCGGCCAGTTCTGGCTGCCGCATCGCGGCGGAGAGCTCTATCCTGACAAGCCGCCGATCTTCATGTGGGCCACCGCCGTATCGATCGCCATCACCGGCTCGGTACGGCTCGGCTTTCTGCTGCCTTCGCTAATTGCCGCGCTGGGCACCCTGGCGCTGGTCACCGACCTGACGAATCGCCTCTATGGCCGCCGGATAGCGCTGCTGTCCGGCGCCGCACTGCTGTCGACCGTGCAGTTCGCGCTGCAGGCCAAGACCGCCCAGATCGACATGCTGGTCACGCTGTGGATCACTTTGGGTGCCTACGGACTGATGCGACATGCGCTGCTCGGTCCGGCGAGAGGCTGGTGGTATCTGGGCTGCGCTTCGATGGGACTTGGCATCATCACTAAGGGGGTCGGCTTCCTGCCGCTGCTGATGGTGCCTGCCTGGGCGCTGCTGGCCTGGCGCGGCCAGGCCACGCCGCTGCGCCTGAAGGAACTGGGGCTCGGCCTGGCGATGATTCTGGGCGTCGCGGCACTCTGGGTGGTGCCGATGGCGCTGATTACCACTTTCGGCGATGAACCGGGGATGACCGCGTATCGCGACAACATCCTCTTCAAGCAGACCGGCAAGCGCCTGGCCACCGCCTGGCACCATGTCAAACCCTGGCATTACTACATTGTCTCGGTGCTGCCCTGGGCTTGGCTGCCGTTGGTACTGGGGCTGCCCTGGGTGGTGCCGTCCTGGTGGCATCGTATCCGCCGCATGGATGCCCGAGTGCTGCTACCACTCAGCGGCACGCTACTGGTCGTCGTATTCTTCTCGCTGTCCCCGGGCAAGCGCGGCGTCTATATGCTGCCGACCTCTCCGCTGCTGGTGTTGGCCATGGCACCGCTGCTGCCCGGCCTGCTTTGCAAGCGGGGCCTGCATTGGCTTGCCACCGGATTGCTGGCCCTGCTCGGCGGCATCTTCCTCATTGCTGGCCTGCTGGGCGCCTTCGGACTGCCGGCGCTGACTGAGCTTGCCGCCAAGTATGACGTCATGCCCTGGACCTGGTGGATCCTGCTCGGTGTCTCGGCGGCGGGGCTGCTCATTTGGCTGCGGCCGCGCCGCGGCATGCTGGGCCTGGCTGCCTGGCTGGCGGTGTTCTGGGCGCTGTGGTCCACCTTTGGCTACCAACAGCTCGACCAGACCCGTTCGCCCAGGGACATGATGCAGCGGGTGGTCCAGATTACCGGCCCTTCGGCCTGGCTGGCCCAACCCGACTTCGATGAAGAATTCCTGCTCCAGGCGCAACAGCCCAGCGTGCATTTTGGTTTTCACACCGATCAGGATGCCCAGTTCCTGAAGGCCTTTGACTGGCTCGCCCAGGCTCCTGACGAGCGCTGGATGCTAGTGCCTCAGCGCAAGGAAGATCAGATCGCCTGTGCCGACCTGAACCAGGCCAGGGACCTTGGCCTGCAGAACAATGAACACTGGTGGCTGATCCCGGGGCCGGCCTTCGCGTCCTGCGAGGGAGATACCGCCGCAGCGCCGCTGTTCGTGGCTCCGACCACGGTTGAGGGCCCCGTATCAGCCGGGCCCCAGCCAGGTACTCGCCCCGGTCAGGATGGCGTGTCAGAAGCGCCAGAGGAGGAAGGCAAATGAAGGTGCTGGTCACGGGTAACGCAGGCTTTATCGGCTTCCATGTGGCGCGAGCCCTGCTGCAGCGCGGCGACAGCGTCGTGGGCTTCGACAGCGTGAACGACTACTACGATCCGGCGCTCAAGGAGGCCCGACTCGCGACCCTCGATGCCGTGGCCGCACAAAGCGCCGGCAGCTATCACTTCGTGCGCGACAACCTGGCGAATGTCGAAGCGGTTGATGCCTGCTTCGCTGAGCACGCCTTCGACCGGGTCATCCACCTAGCCGCGCAGGCCGGGGTGCGCTACTCCATGGAAGCGCCGCTGGCCTACGTCGAGAGCAACGTGACCGCCTTCTGCGTGCTGCTCGAAGCCTGTCGTCGCCAGCAGGTCGCCCATCTTACCTACGCCAGCACCAGCAGCGTCTATGGGGCCAACACCCAGATGCCCTACCGCGAGGATCAGGGCGTTAATCATCCGCTGCAGCTCTACGCCGCCACCAAGCGTGCCAACGAGCTGATGGCCCACAGCTACAGCCACCTCTACCGAATTCCGACCACGGGGCTGCGCTTCTTCACCGTCTACGGGCCCTGGGGCCGGCCGGACATGGCGCTGTTCAAGTTCACCCGCAGCATCCAGGCCGAGCAGCCGATCCAGGTCTACAACCACGGCCACCACAGCCGCGACTTCACCTATATCGATGACATCGTCGAAGGGGTAATTCGAGCCAGCGACCAGGTCGCCAGCGCCGACCCTGACTGGAACAGCGATGCCCCGGCACCGGCCAGCAGCGATGCGCCCTACAGGATCTTCAATATCGGCAACCAGGCGCCGACCAGCCTTGGCGACTACATCACCGCCATCGAGGAAGCGTTGGGCAAAGCGGCGATCCGCGAGTTGCTGCCGCTTCAACCCGGCGATGCCGCGGATACCTTCGCCGACAGCTCGGCGCTGGCACAAGCGGTGGGCTATACGCCCTCAACCCCGGTCAAGGAAGGCGTCCAGTCCTTTGTCGACTGGTACCTGGACTTCTACGCCGAGTCACCGACAGAGCGCTCTTCAAGCCCGTCCGATAGCCAGGCCCACAGCGCCTCGGCCGCCTCCCGCGGCTGACGGTTGGCCGGGCGAACCAGCCAGAAGCGCTCAGCGCTGGGGACCGACAGCACAAACGGCTGAACCAGGTCTTCGCGGCTCTCGACCAGCCGACGATGGGTAAGGGCGATCCCTCCCCCGGCGGCAGCCAGTGTCAGCGTCATGACCTGGGTATCGCAGATCAGCGTCGGGCAATCGCTCTCGATCCCGGCGATGCCCGCCCGCTCCAGCCAGGCCGGCCAGCCCACCGCAAACCCCGCCGCGTGCAGCAGCGTTTCACCGGCGATATCCCCGGGTGCCTCAAGCCGTGCGGCCACTTCTGGCGCACAGGCCGGCACCATCGCCTCATCGCCAAGCGACAGAGCCTCCATTCCCGTCCAGTCCCCCGAGCCGTAGCGAATCTCGAGATCGGCGCCTTCCGGCCCGAAATCCTCCGGCCAGATCGCGCTGACCAGGCGCACCGCCACCGCCGAATGTGCACGATGAAAAGCCAGCAGCCGGGGCGCTACCCAGTTCTGCTGCATCACCGGCGTGGTACGCAGGGTCACTGGCGCATGGGGGCTTGGCCCGAACACCTCGGCGGTGCCCTCGGCCAACCGCGAGAAGGCCTCAAGCACGCTTGGCAGCCAAGCCTGGCCCGCCGGGGTCAGGCTCAGGCTGCGCGGGTGGCGCACGAACAGCTTCTGACCCAGGCGATCCTCGAGCAGTCGGATGCGTTGGCTGATCGCCGCCTGGGTCACGCCCAACTCCTGGCCGGCGGCGGTGAAGCTCATGGTGCGGGCGGCAGCCTCGAATGCCTGCAGCCAGATCAGCGGGGGCAGCCCCTTCATGTCAAAACCTGCATGTCAGAACCTTCCTACCAAGCGCCTGATGACAACGCCTTAATGAAAAACCCTGTGATAAGTACAGCTAGGGCAATGGGGCCAGATTAATCGTTTGTCGCGGGGCGGCGCAATCGCCAGCATAGGCGGCATATTCTCGTCACAGGCCACTGGCCAGCAGGAGTGCCCCATGACCGACACCACGCTTTCCGCCCCCGCAACGCAACGCACCGTCATCGCGATGGGCGAGCTGTCGGCGTATGCCAATGCGCCGGCACTCACCGATGCCCTGGCCAGCGGCGCCCGTGTCACCCTCAGCTGGGGCGATGGCGCCCAGGCTCACTTCCCGCTCACCTGGCTGCGCGACAACTGCCCCTGCGAGGCCTGTCGCCACACGGTCACCCGCGAGCGCCTCTACGTCCCCCTGACGCCGGTCACCGCCGCCCCCGAGGCCACACTTCACGACGGCAACCTGACCCTGACCTGGCAGGATGGCCATGTGAGCGACTTCGATGCCGGTTGGCTGCATCAGCGCCGCCCCGGCCAGGAGCCGGCGTCAGTCATCCCGGCGCGTCGCCCCTGGGCAGCCGATTATGCCCCCGAGTGCGTCGCCCATGCCGACTTCGTGGGCAACGCCGCCGGCGAGCGTGCCTGGCTCGAGGCCCTGCTGCGCGACGGCCTGGTGCTGCTCGACGCAGGCCCGCTGGCCGATGAGGAAGTCAGCCGCCTGGCCGAACGCATCGGCCCGATGCGTCCGACCAACTTCGGGGCCCGCTTCGACGTACGCTCCAAGCCCAACCCCAACAATGCCGCCTACACCGCCATCGGCCTGGCGCTGCACACCGACTTGCCCAACTGGCGACAGCCGCCGGACATTCAACTGCTCTACTGCCTGGAGAATGAAGCCGAGGGTGGCGAATCGATCTTTGCCGACGGCTTCGCGGCGGCCGAAACGCTGCGCCAGCAGAATCCCGAGGCCTTCCGCATCCTCAGCGAAACGCCGATCGACTTCCGCTTCCAGGACGAGGAGCAGGACATCAGCACCCGCGCGCCGGTGCTGTCGCTTGATCACGACGGCCAGCTGATCGAGGTGCGCTTCAACAACTGGATTCGCGACAGCCTGCGCCTGCCGACCCACGTCATCGATGCCTGGTACGACGCCTATCGCCAGTTCTGGCAGTTGCTGCATTCCTCGGAGCACCAGCTCGACTTCGCCCTGGCCCCTGGGCAGATGGTCGCCTTCGACAACCGCCGGGTGCTGCATGGCCGCCGCGCCTTCGACCCGAGCACCGGTCGGCGCCACCTGCAGGGCACCTACTTGGATCTGGACATGCTGGAATCGCGTCTGCGGGTGCTGTCTCGCCCCGACTGACCTCCTTTTCCCCTGACGCCGTGGCGACGCCACAGCCCGACTGCACAAGCAGCGCCACGGCTCACCCAATAGGCGGAGCGACGGCCGCCCAAACAATAGACCACGCAAGGAGATGCTCATGAACACCGTACTGCGCACCACGCTTACCGCACTGTCGGTTCCTGCCGCACTGACGCTTTCCCTGCCGACCCAGGCCGACGATGCGACCCTGGACTTCGGCGTTCCCGCCTGGCCGGGTATCACCGTCAAGACAGAAATCGCCAGCCAGTTGCTCGGCCCGCTGGGCTATGACACCAGAGTGCAATCACTTGGCATGCAGGTCATCTACCAGGGCATGCAGAGCGGCGACGTTGATCTCTTCCTCGGCGCCTGGCTGCCAGCCCAGGAGGATCTCTACACACCGCGCGTGGAAGATGGCAGCCTCAAGCGAGTGGCCAACAACGTCGATGGCGCTCAGATGACGCTGGCGGTCCCGGAGTATCTGTACGAGCAGGGCATCACCAGCTTCGCTGACCTGGACGCGCAGCGCGAGGCCTTCAATGGCGAGATTTATGGCTTCGGCGCCGGCTCCGCCGCCAGCGAGATTCTTCATCAGGCCATCGACGAGGACGCCTGGGGGCTCGGCGACTGGGAACTGGTGGATACCAGCGTCGTCGGCATGCTCAGTGCGGCACGCAGCGCCATCAGCCGCGAGGAGCCCATCGTTTGGGTCGGCTGGACGCCCCATTGGATGAACCTCGAACTGCCGATGCGCTACCTCGAGGACCCCAAAGACCTGTTCGGCAAGAACAATGGTGAGAGCGAGGTGCTAACCCTGATGCGGACGGGCTACGCCGAGTCCCACCCCAACCTTGAGCACTTCTTCACTCAGTTCACCTTCAGCGCTGACCAGCAGAGCTGGATGATCAACGAGTACGGCCAGGAGGAACGAGACGTAGAAGACGTTGCCCAACAGTGGATAGCGGATCATCCCGAGCGTATCCAGGCCATGCTTGAGGGCGTGACCGACCGTGACGGCAAGCCAGCCTGGCCCCAAGTGCAGGATGCTCTGGCGCTGTAACGGCCCTCGGCCTGGCCCGCGCTCAACTCCTTAAGCGCGGCGCAGGATAGACCGTCGCGCCCGGCGTGCCGCTTTGGCCGCCGGGCGCGTTGTCGTATGCTGTGTCGTCATTTGGACCACCACCTGCAAGGATCTTGTGCGCATGCCCCGCCCTCTACTGATGATTCTGCTCCTGCTCGTCACCCTGCTGGCGATGGGAGGCCTGTGGCAGTGGCTGGCCATGCACGATGTATTGACGGTGGCACGTCTACAGGCTATCGCGGCGGGTTCGGTGGCCTGGACACAGGCCCCCTGGGCGATTCTGGTGGTGGTTGCAGTCTATGCAGCGGCGTCACTGGTGATGTTCCCGCTGAGCCTGCTGGTAGCGGTGACAGGTCTGCTATTCGGGCCATGGTGGGGCTTCGGCTACGCCCTGGCGGGCACGCTGGCGGCGTCGATCCTGACGTACGGAGTAGGAAGGCGGCTTGGCCGCGAGGCGCTGATGCGCTATGGCGGCCGGCATCTCAAGGGGCTGTCGCGCTATCTGGCAGGTCGCGGCATTCGCACCATGACGGTGGTCAACCTGCTGCCGCTGGCGCCCTTTACGCTGACCAATATGCTGGCCGGCGCCTTTCACCTGCGTTTCCGCGATTACCTGATCGGCTCGGTCATCGGTATCGTGCCGGGGCTTGTCGGGGTCACGCTGCTGGGTAGCCAGCTGGGGCAACTGGTCACCGCCAACAACAAAGGCGAAATCGCCATCTCGCTGGGCGGCATTGCCCTCGGGGTGCTGGTGCTGGTCGGTCTCAAGCGCTATGCCACGCGCCGCCAGCAACGAGAACCGGCCCGCCCTGCTCACGCACAGCGCCCCCCAGAAGAAGCAGACATCCCGGACGCGCCAACCAGGCCACAAGAACAGGGCGACTCGGCTAACTCATAAAGCGCCTTCTCATGCCTTAGCGCCAACGGGCACCGGCCTCTGCTGAGGTCGGTGCCCGCTTATGTGTTCCGCTCTACTGGCCGGTGATTCCGGCTACCGGCTTTTGACCTTCAAGCGTCAGGACTGCTACTTGGGAGTGACTTCCTTCGACTCCGCCTCGTCGTCCTCGTGGCCGCGCCCGATCAGCGGCTGCCAGTCAGCATGCTCCCACTCATCCTGCAAGATAGAGCGCAGTATCCGGCCACGGTGACGCAGCATGTGCCACTCCGCGCCCAGGCGGCTGCGCACTCGATCCCAGGTGCCGTCATCGGCGTGGCTGAAGGGGCCACCCACGGCGATGGCTTGACGATAAACGTCCAGACAGCGCTGAGCGCAAGCGGTTTCATCGAAGGCCTGGGCGGTGGCCAGAGCCCCCTCGGCCATCGCCGACCGGCACTCAGTATCGGCAAGCGCCACCATGGCGTCGGCCACTGCCTCGCGGTCATCGTTGGGCAGCAGCCTGCCATTGCGACCATCCTTGAGCACCTCGCGCACGCCGGGGGCAGCCACGGCCACTACCGGCAAACCGGTGGCCATGGCCTCGACGACCACCATGCCCTGAGTCTCGCTATGCGAGGCGAAGCCGAAGACATCCATGGCATGGTAGGCATCGATCAGCGCCTGACCCTGCAGGCGTCCGGTGAAGTGCAGACGTGAGGCCACACCAAAGCGCTCGGCGACCTGCTTCATTGCTTCCCGGGCATCGCCATCACCGACCACCAGGCAATGTGCCTCGGGCAGTTGCTCTAGCATCCGTGCCAGCGCCTCGGTGAGGAAGGGCAGGTTCTTCTCCTTGGCGAGCCGCCCCACATGCCCCACCACATAGGCGTCCAAAGGAATGCCGTGCTCACGGCGAAGCGCGGCACCGTCACCCTGTGCGAAACGCCGGGTATCGACGCCGCTGGGTACCACCCAGACATGCGGATTGGCATCCCGTTCGAAGAGCAGCTCGCGGATGCTTTCACTGGGCGCGATCACCGCTTCGCAAAGCCGCGTGTACTGGGTGGAAAGGGCCACGGCGAAGCGCTGCATGCGCGGCGAATCGCCGGGCACGTAGTGGGTGTAGTGCTCGTACAGGGTGTGGTGGGTAAACACCAGCGGCAGCCCGTAGGTCTCGGCGGCCCGCGCGGCGGTATCGCCGAGCAGAAAGGGGTGATGCGAATGCACGATATCCGGGTCGAAGGCCTCGATGGCCTCATAGAGCTGACCGGGAATCGGTACCGGCAGCGAGAAGTCGCTGCCATTGAAATGCTGGACGGCGGCGACGCGTACCACGTCGTCCTCGTCCTCTGGCTGCCCGGTCAATTTGGGGGCCACTACCAGTACCCGGTGCCCCTCGGCCTGCAGCCGTGTTTTCAGACGCTGAACGGACTCACTGACCCCGCCCACGATTGGACAGTAAGTGTTGGTGAACATCAGCACATTCACGCCATAGACTCCCTCGTCAGCGTTTCCTGGATGCGCCGGCCGCCTATCCTTGCATGGCCTCGCCTTCCTCAAGATAGGCGATGCTGTAAGAAAACCCAGACGGCACACGACGGCGCAGATCATACACCCCATACGAACCTGATCGCACTCGCCATTGCCTAAGCAAGCGTCAGGAACAGGCGGGAATCATGACATCGATCATGGCAACGCCGCGCCCTCAAGGGCAAGGGAACCTATCGGTGGCATCTGAGGGTGCTCGGGCAGTGGCGGCACCCGCCCGGCCATCGCTTGCTCGAGATAGTCGATGAAGGTGCGAATCCGCTGGGGCACATGGCGGCGCTGGTCGAAGACGGCATAAAAATCGGCGCTGACGCCCTGCCAGCCGGGCATCAACTCAACCAGCCGCCCCGCCGCAAGGTGTTCATGCACGTTCCACCAGGAACGCAGCATCACGCCATGACCATCGATCGCCAGCTGCGTGATCACTTCACCGTCGTTACTTGCCATCTCGCCGCTGACCTTCACGCTGCGCGCCTGCCCCGCCTCGCCGCGGGGCTCGAAGCGCCACAGGGCGAAGTCGCTGTCATTCTCGCGGATCACCAGACAGCGGTGGTGCCCCAGATCCGCCGGCGTCTCGAGCCGCGGCATGGCCTCGCAATAGGAAGGTGCCGCGCACAGCAGTCGACGATTAGCGAGAATTCGCCGCGCCACCAGTCGCGAATCCGGCGGCTCTCCCACCCGGATGCCGATGTCGAAGCCCTGGTCGCTGAGGTTCATGGGAAAGTTGGTCAGCTCCAGCCAACCGGAAAGTGCCGGGTGACGCTGGCAGAACGACGAGAGCAGGGGGGCGACATGACAGCGACCGAAGCCGAAAGTGGCGTTGATACGCAGGCGACCCGAGAGATCGGCACGCCGGTCGCCGATGGTCTCTTCCAGCTCACCGAGCTCGTCGAGAATCAGGGCACCGCGCCGGCAATAGAGCTCGCCCTCGGCGGTCAGCGTCAGGCGACGCGTGGTGCGGGTGGCAAGCTCCACCCCCAGGCGCGATTCGATCTGCTTGAGGCGCTTGCTTACCGCCGACAGCGACAGGCCCAGCTCGCGTGCGGTGGCGGTCAAGCTGCCGCACTGCGCCAACCGCAGGAAGAACGCCAGGTCATCGAGCTGGGCCACAATGAGATTCTCTACTTAAACGCAACAATAACTTGCATTATAGCCTGATTATGCAACGAACTGGAGCGGGTAGACTGAAGGCATCGCCACTCAACCCATTCAAGGAAGGCACCCATGAGCCATCGCATCGCCATACTCGCCGGTGACGGCATCGGCACCGAAGTCATGCCCGAGGGCGTGCGCGCTCTCGAAGCTGCCGCCAAGCGCTTCGGCATCGAGCTTCAGCTCGAGCAGTTCGACTTCGCCAGCTGCGACTACTATCTCGAACACGGCCAGATGCTGCCGGACGACTGGCACGCGACCCTCGCCCAGTTCGACGCCATCTTCTATGGCGCCATCGGCTGGCCGGACAAGGTGCCCGACCACATTTCCCTGTGGGGCTCACTGCTCAAGTTTCGCCGCGAGTTCGATCAGTACGTCAACCTGCGCCCCTGCCGCCTGCTGCCCGGCATCAAGAGCCCGCTGGCAGGCCGTGAACCGGGTGACATCGACTTCTACGTAGTGCGCGAGAACACCGAAGGCGAGTACTCAAGCGTCGGCGGCACCATGTTCGAGGGCACCGACCGCGAGGTGGTGATCCAGGAAACGGTGATGACCCGCCACGGCGTCGACCGGGTACTCAAGTACGCCTTCGACCTGGCCGCCACCCGCCCCAGAAAAAAGCTGACCTCCGCGACCAAGTCCAACGGCATCGCCATCACCATGCCCTGGTGGGACAAGCGCGTGGCAGCCATGGGCCAGCACTACCCCGACGTCAACGTCGATCAGTTCCACATCGACATCCTGACCGCCAATTTCGTGCTGCACCCGGACTGGTTCGACGTGGTGGTGGCCAGCAACCTGTTCGGCGACATCCTCTCCGATCTGGGCCCGGCCTGCACCGGCACCATCGGCGTGGCCCCCTCGGCCAACATCAACCCGGAAGGCACCTTCCCGAGCCTCTTCGAGCCGGTTCACGGCAGCGCCCCGGATATCGCCGGCAAGCATATCGCCAACCCCATCGGCCAGATCTGGTCCGGCGCCATGATGCTCGAACACCTGGGCCACAAGGAGGCCGCCGATGCCATCGTTGCCGCCTTCGAGGCCGTCCTCGCCGAGGGAGATACCACAGTACTGACACCTGACCTTAACGGCTCAGGTTCAACCCAGGCGCTGGGCCAGGCGATTGCCGCGAGGATCGCCGCCGGTTGATACGAGCAAGGCATCCGGCGGCCCTGGCGCCATACCATGAATCGCTTATGATGAAGATTCATTACCTACCGTCCAGGAGCCGCCATGCCGCCTCGTGATCTGACTCATCGCCCGGCGCACCGTCCCTCGCGTCACCCGTTCACCATTGCCCTGCCCCTCGTTGCCTCGGGGCTGCTCGCCGGATGCACCGGCATCCCCGAGGGCACCCAGGCAGTCGAAGACTTCAACCTGGATCGCTATCTCGGTCAGTGGTACGAGATCGCGCGCCTCGATCACAGCTTCGAAGAAGGGCTCGACTGCGTTACCGCCGACTACTCCATGCGCGATGACGGCGGGGTGAAGGTGATCAACGCAGGGGTGAACCTCGAGACCGGCGAGCCCAGCGTGGCCGAAGGCAAGGCCTACTTCATCGATGAACCGAGCGTTGCCCGTCTGAAAGTCAGCTTCTTCGGCCCCTTCTATGGGGGGTACAACGTGCTGGAACTCGACCCCGACTACCAGCACGCCCTGGTGGTCGGCCCTAATCGCGACTACCTGTGGATCCTGGCCCGCACCCCAACGATGGCCCCCGACACCTACCAGGCGCTGGTGGACCGCGTAGCCGAGCTCGACTTTGCCGTCGACGACCTGATCGAGGTCGAGCAGGACCGGGCCTGTGCTCCCTATCGCCAAGGTACCTGACGCGTCTCGGCTTCCTGAGGCCTTGGGCCTGGGAGCCCACTCGGGAAAGGCCTGAAGGTCGACGCCGCGACCGCCGAGCAGACCACCGCAAGAGGGCGGAAAAGAGGACAACGGCGGCTTATCTCCTCCTCGGCGACTACCGACTAGGCAAAATGTATAACATACGAAGACCTGTATCCAACATAAGCTAGTGATGGCGCCGGCATGCTCGGCCCATTCATAGCAAAGGATTCGCTTATGACACTTGGACGACGTCAGTTTCTCGCCACCTCGGCCGCCCTCGGCGCGGCCATGACCGCCCCGACCCTATTGGCAGGAGGCCTTACCGGTGCCCCGCCATCACGCTATCCGGTCGAAGCCTGGCAATCTCTCGACGACCGCTTCGACCGCTACATGCTGTTCAATTCGCCACTCGAACGCCACTGGAGCGGTGGGCTGTGGCTGGAGGGGCCGGCCTGGAACGCCGTGGGGCGCTATGCGGTGTTCAGCGATATCCCCAGGGCTCGCCAAATGCGCTGGGACGAGGCCACCGGCCAGGTCAGCGTATTGCGCCACGAGGTCGGTCATTCCAACGGCAATGCCTTCGATGCCCAGGGGCGGCTGGTGGCCTGCGAGCATTCACCCGCGCGGGTGGTTCGCTACGAATGGGACGGCAGCGTCAGCGTGCTGGCCGACCAGTTTAACGGCAAGCGTCTCAACGCTCCGAATGATCTCGTGGCACTGAAAAGTGGCGGTATCATCTTCACAGATCCGGGATATGGTGCTCACGTCGACTACGAGGGACATCGCCGCGAACTGGAGCTCGATACCGCCGTCTACTACTGGGAAGACGGCATGGACCAGCCTCAGGTGCTGACCACGGAGCTTTACAAGCCCAATGGCATTGCATTGGGGCCGGATGGTAAAACGCTATATGTGACCGATACGGCGCCTTCTCACTATCCCGACCAGCCCGCCACCATCAACCGCTTCACCCTCGCCGACGACGGCAAGCGTCTCGAAAACGCACATCGCCTGGTGGCCAGTAAAAGCGAAGGCTATGACGGCATGACGGTCGACATGGATGGCAACCTGTGGGTCGGCACATCTGGCGGGGAAGGAGTCGATGGCGTCAGCATCTTCGCTCCGGATGGGGCGCTGATCGGTCGCATTCTGCTTCCGGAAGTCTGCGCCAACGTCTGCTTTGTTGGCGATGACCGCAACCGGCTGCTGATGACCGCCAGTCAATCGATCTATACGATCTATACCGGCACCCGCGGCATCTGAACGTGACGCCGGTCATGCCACCGAAAGCGCCATGACCCCAAAGCCGGGCACTCCGCATCGGATGCCCGGCTTTTTTGCCTGCCCATCTCGCCCCACCACCACCTGCCCTGGCTTTCACGATCGCACCGATCATTTTCATCAGCTCGACGTCTGGCCTTGTCGCCACCGCAATGGATTCGGAAGGTAGTCATCAACTGTCGTCCGGCGACCCTCTTATGACGGCCATCATGACAACAATCCGACAAGCAGGCGTCTTCATGACTTTCCACTCGCACGCTCCCGCTTCTTATTGTCAGCCGCTGCTGACCGCGATCACCGTCCTTACCGACAGCCATGCTGACCATGCTGGATCCCCACATGCTGGATAACTGGCTCGACCAACTGCTTGATGACGTCACGCCATCAAGCGACCACGGCCGCCTGCCCTTCGGCCATTATCGGCTGCACGGGCCCGGCATCCTCGAGCTTATTCCCAATCAGACGCAGCCCGGCGCCCGGGCCTGCGTGCTGTCGGCAGCGGTGCATGGCAACGAGACGGCGCCGGTGGAGCTCGTCGGCGAGCTGCTCTCTCGGCTCGAGGCCGGCCTGGTTCGCCTCGGCGCACCGGTGCTGGTGCTGATCGGCAACCCGCCGGCACTGCGGGCTGGCGAGCGTTTCATCACCACCAACCTCAACCGGCTGTTCCAGCGCGACCTGACCGCGAGCGGCGAGGAGCCGGATCGGGCCCGCACATTGATGAGCGCTGTGGATGATTTTTTCACCCGCCATGCGACGCTGCCACCGCTGCACTTTGATCTGCATACGGCGATCCGCGACAGCCGCTATCCGCGCTTTGCGGTCGAGCCCTACACCGAACAGGTGACAACGGAGCCCGCGCAGTGGCAGTGGCTGTCCCGGGCCGGCATCCAGGCGGTGCTCCATCAGCACTGTCATAGCTGGACCTTCTCTCATTACTCGCGCCACTATCATGGCGCTCAGGCGTTTACTCTGGAGCTTGGTCGCGTCGCCCCGTTCGGCGAGAATGACCTGAGCGCCCTGCGCCCCATGCGCGCCCTGCTGGAGGCCCTGTCCGAAGGTCATGAGCCGCCGGGGGCGCCGGCCAAGGCCATGAGCTTCTTTCGCGTCGAGCATGAACTCATGCGTGAGTCCGAGGACTTCGCCCTGTGTTTCGATGAGGCCACGCCGAACTTCAACGAATTCTCCCCCGGCGAATGCCTCGCCCGTGACGCCAAGGCCGGTGACTACGTGGTCGGACAGCACCCGCAGCGGGTGGTCTTCCCCAATGCCAAGGTAGAGATCGGCGCGCGGGCCGCCTTGCTGGTCGTCGAGGTGGTGCCGCCGACATGAGCCCGGCGGAAGGATCAACACCACCAGGAATCCGACGCCTGTCGACGACGACCGATAGACTACAAAATAAACATCTGATTCAGAATCATTAGAATTACATTCATTAAAACAACAAGTTAAAGGAATCTTCCATGTCTCCCCACCTTTCCCATCTAGACAAAAGTCGTAGCGCACCACCTAAGATCGATTCTGAAACGCCGTTCTTGGGCTGATAGAATCGCCCCTTTTTCGCGCCAGCCACGCTGACTCCCCGCCCTGCCGTCATCCCCGGCACGAGGCCCCCTGCACTGGAGCTCGAATCCATGGCCGCTACGCCTATTCCCCTGGAAGTACGTAACATCAAGAAACGCTTCGGTGACACCGAAGTGCTGAAAGGCCTGTCGCTCAAGGCCAAGAAGGGCGATGTCATCACCCTGATAGGTGCCTCCGGTTCCGGCAAGAGCACCTTCCTGCGCTGCATGAACCTGCTCGAACAGCCCGACGAAGGCGACCTGGTCGTCCACGGTGAGGACATCCGCTTCAAGATGACCAAGCACGGGCGAGAGCCGGCTGACTGGAAACAGGTGGTGGGCATGCGCGCCAAGCTGTCGATGGTCTTCCAGAGCTTCAACCTGTGGGCCCATATGACGCTGCTCGAAAACATCATCGAGGCACCGGTGCATGTGCTCGGCAAGTCCCGTCAGGACGCCATCGCCCACGCCCAGCAGCTGCTCGAGCGCGTAGGGCTCGCCGAGCGCGCCGACTACTACCCGGCGCAGATGTCCGGCGGCCAGCAGCAGCGCGGCGCCATCGCCCGGGCGCTGGCCATGGACCCGGAAGTGATGCTGTTCGACGAGCCGACCTCGGCGCTGGACCCGGAGCTGGTCGGCGACGTGCTCAAGGTCATGCGCGATCTCGCCAAGGAAGGCCGCACCATGATCGTGGTCACCCACGAGATGGCCTTCGCCCGCGATGTCTCCACCGAAGTGATCTACCTGCACCAGGGTCAGGTCGAAGAAGCCGGGCCGCCCGATGAGGTACTCGGCAATCCCAAGTCCGAGCGCCTCAAGCAGTTCCTGGCGCCCAAGCACTGATGCGCCGCCTCGGGACAAGGAGAGACACATGATCGACCTGCATGGCTACGGCCCGCGCCTGTTCGAAGGCGCCATGATCACCATTCAGCTGGGGGTGCTGTCGCTGATCCTCTCGGTGATACTCGGCCTGCTCACCGCCAGCGCGAAGATGTCGCGCAGCTGGCTTTTGCACCGCATCGGCACCCTTTACACCACCATCATCCGTGGCGTGCCGGACCTGGTGCTGATGATGCTGCTGTTCTTCGGCGGCCAGATCGGCATCAACCAGGTCACCGACTGGCTCTACTACCAGTTCAATATTGACATCTTCATCAACGTCAACGAGTTCGTGGCGGGCGTACTGACCATCGGCCTGATCTTCGGCGCCTATATGGGAGAGACCTTCCGCGGTGCTTTCATGGCGGTAGATAACGGCCAGATCGAGGCCGGTCGCGCCTATGGCATGACCAACTGGCTGATGTTCCGGCGCATCCGCTTCCCGCTGATGATGCGCCACGCTCTGCCGGGCCTGTCGAACAACTGGA
The DNA here is from genome assembly GCF_003268885.1 of Onishia taeanensis. Classification (GTDB taxonomy): domain Bacteria; phylum Pseudomonadota; class Gammaproteobacteria; order Pseudomonadales; family Halomonadaceae; genus Onishia; species Onishia taeanensis_A. The sequence goes on along the minus strand of NZ_QLSX01000003.1, from coordinate 203,046 downwards.
TGGTGCTGCTCAAGACCACCGCTCTGGTATCGGTAATCGGCCTGTCGGATATGGTGCGCGTGGCCGCCGAGGCCTCCAAGGCGACCCGCGAGCCCTTTACCTTCATGCTGATCGTCGCCGGCATCTATCTGCTGATCGCCAGTGTCTCCGAATGGGGTTTCGCACGGCTGCAGAAACGCTATGACGTCGGCTTCGGGGAGACCAACTAATGGAATCGCTCACGACCTGGATCGAGGGGCTGCTGGCCGACAATACCATCTTCACCCTGCAGACCCTCTCCTACTACGGCGAAGGCCTGACGACCACCGTCCAGTTGGTGTTTCTCTCGCTGATCATCGGTCTGGTGCTGGCGGTACCGCTGGCGATCGGTCGCGGCTCCAAGCATCAGTGGATCAAGATGCCGATCTTCTTCTACTGCTATGTGTTCCGCGGCACGCCGCTGCTGGTGCAGCTGTATCTGATCTATTACGGCGTGGTGTTCATCGATGGCATTCAGGACACCTGGCTGTGGGTGCTGCTCGAGAAACCCTTCGTGCCGGCGCTGATTGCCTTCACGCTGAACACTGCCGCCTATACCACCGAGATCTTCCGGGGCGCCATCAAGTCCACCGCCCGCGGCGAGATAGAAGCGGCCCGCGCCTATGGCATGTCCTGGTGGCTGATGATGCGACGCATCGTGCTGCCCAGCGCCTTCCGTCGTGCCCTGCCGGCCTACGGCAACGAGGTGATCTTCATGCTGCATGCCAGCGCCATCGCCAGCGTGGTCACGATCATGGACCTGACCGGGGCGGCGCGCTTCGTCTATGCGCGCTTCTACGCGCCCTTCGATGCCTTCCTGTTCGTGGCAGCGATCTATCTGTGCCTGACGTTCACCATCCTGTTCCTGTTCCGCTATCTCGAGAAGCGCCTGCTGGCACACCTCAAACCGTCGAGTCAATAACGGCTTAGCGTCAAACAAGCGTTGGAAAGCAGGGCAGCATAAGGCCTGCTTTCCCCTTCCGGCCGCTCCCGGGGTGCGCTATCTTGGGTGGCGGACCATCACCCACAAGGTGATTCAATACAATAACGGAGACATCCTCCATGAAGATCCAGACAGTCCTCGGCATCAGCCTGATCGGCGCCACCCTCTTCGCCGGCAGCGCCAACGCCGACGTCCGCGACATCCGCATCGGCGTTGACGTCCCCTACGAGCCGATGGAATTCCGCACGCCCGATGGCGAGCTAACCGGCTTCGACATCGAGCTTGGCAATGCGCTTTGCGCCGAAGTCGGCATTCAGTGCGAGTGGGTCGTGCAGGGTTGGGATGGCATCATCCCCGGTCTGATGGCCCGCAAGTACGACGCCATCATGTCGTCCATGACCATCAATGACGATCGCCGCAAGCAAGTGCTGTTCTCCGATCCGTACTTCACACCGCCGTCCGCCTGGTTCGCCCCGGTCGCAAGCGACATCGAAGTGCCCTACCCGCAGACCCTGGAAGGCAAGACCATCGGCGTCCAGCGCGGCACCCTGCAAGACAACTACGTCACCGACAACTTCGGCGACGTGGCCGACGTGAACCGCTATGCCACCGCCGACGACATGGTGCTGGACATGGATGCCGGCCGCCTGGACATCGTCTTCCTCGACTTCCCGGTCGGCAAGGCCACGCTGATCGACAGCAATGCCGGCAACTACAAGGTGATCGGCGAGATGATCACCGAGCCCAAGGAATACTTCGGTGACGGCTTCGGCATGGCCTTCCGCCAGCGCGACGAAGACCTGGCCAACGCCTTCAACGAGGCCCTGTCCACCTTGAAGGACAACGGCACTTACGAAGACATCTACAACGACTACTTCGGCGGGAAGTAAGCCTCGACGCGAGAGCCTCACCTATTGCCTGGCATGACAACGGCCCCGATACGCTCGGGGCCGTTTGCCTTTGTATCGACATCTGCCAGCGGCCGGTCTCTCGGCTGGCCATTCAGACCCGCGGGTGCACCCCGGGCGGATGCACCCCCGGCACATGACCGCCCTCCTCCCTCGAAACCAGACCGGCCTCGTCCCCCGCGGGCCGAGCCAACTCCTTGAGAATCCCGCATTCACTGGCAGGGCGCTGCCCCTGACAGCGTGCCCGCAGTGCCACGAGCGATTGTTCGAGGGCCTGCAGCTTGGCAATGCGGTCCGCCACATGGGTCAGGTGGGCATCGATCAGGGCATCGGCCTCGTGGCAAGGCTGGTCCGGGTGGTCATGGCACTCCAACAGGGCACGAATCTCGTCCAGGGTCATGTCCAGCACCCGGCAATGACGGATGAAGGCCAGCCGCTCGGCATGGGCTTCGCCGTAGAGCCGGTAGTTGCCCACCGTGCGTGCGGGTTCGGGCAACAGTCCTTCGCGTTCGTAATAGCGGATGGTGACGACGCGACAGCCGCTGCGCTTCGCCAGTTCACCGATCTTCATGGTCGCGTTCTCCTGGGGCTGGAATGAAGGGTTTGAATGAAGGGCCGGGATGAGGGACTTTCCTACACGGCTTGACCCTATACTGCCTATAGGGTCTGTCATGGGGCAAGATACGACCCAAGGAGTTCACGATGTCCGGTGATCACGTACATGAGCACGCCCACCAACACGCTCACGATCGTTCTCAAAACAGTTCTCACCACCCTGCTCATGATCACAAGCACGACCATAGCCATGCCCCCAGCCATGACGATAGACACGACCATGCCGCTGGCGGCTGCTGCGGGGCGTCGTCAGTGGATCAAGGCAGCAAACAGCCCAAGGGTGCGCCGCCAGGCAGCAAGACCCTGCGCCTGCGCATCGAAGAAATGGACTGCCCCACCGAGGAGGCCCTGCTGCGCAAGGGACTGGCCGAAGCCCCCGGAGTAGCCGCTCTGGACTTCGACCTGATGGGGCGGGTACTGAGCATCCACCATGTCGATGGCGACCCTGATGCCCTGGCAGCGCGGGTTCGTGAGTTAGGAATGACACCCCAGCCCCTGGATGCCGACGGTGCCACAGAGGGCTCGGAAAGCGCCCCAGAATCTTTCGCCGCCCGCTGGGGCAAGCTGCTAATCGCCGCGGCTCTGGCGCTGGGGGCTGAGCTTACGGGCTGGATCAGTCCAACCGCCGCGACCTGGTTCTCGCCGCTGTTGGCGCTTGCTGCCATTGGCCTGGTCGGCCTACCCACCTGGCGCAAGGGCTGGGTTGCGCTTCGCCATCGTAGTCTCAACATCAACGCCCTGATGAGCGTGGCGGTGACCGGTGCGATACTGATCGGCCACTGGTCCGAAGCGGCCATGGTGATGGTGCTGTTTACCCTGGCCGAACGCATCGAGGCCCGCTCCCTGGACCGCGCTCGCCGAGCCATCCGCGACCTGCTGGATACCGCCCCCGACAAGGCACGGCGTCAGGCACCAAACGGCGAATGGGAGACGGTGGCCGCCGAGGCCGTCGCCGTGGGTCAAGTGATTCGCGTCCTGCCCGGCGAGCGCCTGCCCCTGGACGGCGAGATCGTCCGCGGCCAGCCGACGCTGGATGAGTCACCGATCACCGGCGAAAGCCTGCCCCGGGACAAGGGGCCCGGCGAGACGGTCTTCGCCGGTGCCATCAACCGCCATGGTGACTTTGACTATCGCACCACTCGGCCGTCCAATGACACCACCCTGGCCCGCATCATCCATGCAGTGGAAGAAGCGCAGGCCAGCCGTGCGCCCACCCAGCGCTTCATTGACCGTTTCGCCGCCTACTACACCCCGGCCGTACTGGCCATCGCCGTGCTCACCGCACTGGCCTGGCCACTGCTGGGGCTCTTCACCTCAATGCAGGTCGCCTGGCTCGACGGCGTCTACCGGGCACTGGTGCTGCTGGTGATTGCCTGCCCCTGTGCGCTGGTGATTTCCACACCGGTGACCATCGTCAGCGGGCTTTCTGCCGCGGCCCGATCGGGCATCCTGATCAAAGGCGGCCGCTTTCTCGAGCAGGGCCGAAAACTTAGCTGGCTGGCGCTGGACAAGACCGGCACCTTGACCCAAGGACAGCCTCGCCTGACGCATTGGGCCGCTCTGGATGACGGCTTGGGTGAAGAGTCGAATGACGAACAGGACGGCGCCAACCGGTCACGGCTGGCCCGCCAGGCAGCCAGCCTCGCCGCACGCTCGACGCACCCCGTATCCCGGGCCATTCATGGCGAGCTTGCAGCAGGCGTCGGAGAACAGGATATCGATGCCTTTCGCGAACGCCCGGGAATGGGAGTGGAAGGTGAGCTAGAAGGCACCTCGCTATGGCTTGGCAACCGCCGGCTGCTGACCGAACACGGCCTGGCAAGCGACGCCCTCGAAGTGCGCCTCGAGACTCTGGAGCGTCAGGGTGCCAGCGTGGTGATGCTCGGCGACACGACTCGCGTGCTGGCGCTGTTCGCCGTTCAGGACCCTCTGAAACCCACCAGCCTCGCAGCCATCAGCAGGCTGCATGAGCTCGGGGTGCGCACCCTGATGCTGTCCGGTGACAATCGCCATACCGTTGCCGCCATCGCCGCCGAAGCCGGTATCGACGAAGCCCGAGGCGAACTGCTCCCCGAAGACAAGCTGGCCGCCATCGAGGCCCACTCGAAAAATGGCGTGACTGGCATGGTAGGTGACGGCATCAACGATGCACCGGCGCTCGCCCGAGCGGACATCGGTTTCGCCATGGGCGCCGCCGGCAGCGACGTGGCGATCGAGACCGCCGATGTGGCGCTGATGGACGATGACCTGGGCAAGCTGCCCACCTTCCTGAAGCTGTCACGGGCCACCCGAAGCGTACTGATCCAGAACATCGCCATCGCCCTCGGTCTCAAGGGCATCTTCATGGCGCTGGCCTTCACCGGTCAGGCGACCCTGTGGATGGCAGTGTTCGCCGACATGGGGGCCAGCCTGCTGGTGGTAGCCAACGGGCTGCGCCTGCTGCGCGCCGGCAAACCCTGAAGAACCGACGATTTGCAGGCAGCAAGAAGGTGACGGTGCCCGGCCATCAGCAGAAGCAACGCGATGGCCGGGCACTTTGATATTAAGAACTGTCGTATCAAGGACGGTCATATCAAGGACGATCCTTTCGAGTAGCCCTGGCGACTGATCTGAGTGGCGGGCGCTGTGTGGTGGTGTGATATCGTGATGGAAAGAAAGCTGCTGGTGCAGCACCGCCACGCACAAGGAAGAGCTACCATGCCTCATCTGATGTTCGTCTACGGCACCCTGAAGCGAGGGTTCGCGAATCATGCCGACCATCTCGCCGACGCCGAGTTCGTCGATATTGGCACGACCTGCGATGCCTATCCGCTGGTGCTGCATGGTGAGGACTTTCGGCCGGTGCTGGTCGAAGCCAGGGGCCAGGGCTACCTCGTGGCGGGGGAGCTCTACCGGGTCGACAGCCATACCCTCGATGCTCTCGATCGACTCGAACGCATCAATGACCACGACGGCTATCGACGTCGCCGCCTGGCCATCACCGACGATCAGGGCCAGCGGCACAGCGCCTGGGTCTACATGAAACCCGGTGCCTGGGTCGACGATGTTCGCAGCGAGTTGATGGAGGTCTTCGACGATGAGCGGCACCGTGCCTGAGCGGTTCGGTCGGGAAGCGGCCGGCCAGCGCAGCACCAGGCGACCACCTTCCAAGCGGGCGACGATGTCTCACTGGACCGGCTGGGGCCAGTGGCTGGCGCTGATCACCATGACAGTGGATCACATCACCCGTTACCTGCTGCCCGACAGCTGGGATGCCGGTTGGGCCAGCTCGTCAATCGGCCGCATTGCCTTCCCGCTGTTCTCTGCCATGGTCGCCTGGCACGGCCTCTTCAATACCAGAAGCCCGCTGCGCTACGCGAAGCGCATCCTGATCATCGGCCTGATCGCTCAGCTGCCCTACATGACCATGCCGCGTGACGGCTTTCAGCTTAACATCTGCTTCACGCTGGCGGCGGGGCTTGCTGCCGGCATCTTGCTACGTGATCTGGTGTTTCGGGACCGGTCTTTTTACCGCGGGGCGTTTCAGCACCATCCCCACCACGACAGGCCACTCGATCAGCCCCGGAAAGCCTTGGCGCCCCCTGGTCTTGCGATCGCCAGCCTGATAATGCTCGGCCTGGCCTGGTGGGTGCTGGGGAACTGGGTAGAATATGGCCACCTTGGCCTGGCGATGATTCCGCTTTACATGCTGGCCTTCGCGGGGCTAGGCGATCCCGGCACAGGCCGTTTGACAGGCCTGGCAGCGGCGGCATCCGCACTGCCGGTGTTGCTCAACGCCGGCCTGATGAACAGCTCCGAGATGGCCAAGGGGTTCACCGTGGCGACCAGTCTAACCCTGGTGATGCTGGCCGCCGGTGCCTGGCGCTGGGTGCCACGAGTTATCTACGCGATGCCACGGCGGCTATGGCTTGCCTGGTATCCGGGGCACTTCGCGGTGATCGCGCTGCTGCTGCACTGGCCCAGCTAGAGAGCAAGGCGCATCCAGGCGAGCGGGAAGAGGGGCTCGCTAGAAAAGCGCCGGGGCGAAAATCGGGTCAGGCCGACTGCAAGGTCGGCCATGGATTCAGGCGGGGTACTTCATCAGGCGCTGTCTGTATCAGGCCATGTCTAGAATCAGGCGCTACCAAAGTAACGTTCACGATCCTCGGGCGTGATATCGCTGATATGCAGCGGGTAGTGCGCACCGACCCGATCGTTGAAGAAGTGGTGAAGGGTGCGCTCGATCGTCGGGAAGGCCAGTTCCTCCCAGGGCACCTCGTGCTCTTCGAACAGCGCCACTTCCAGGCTCTCGGGGCCGGCACCGAAGCCGCCGGTGAGATCGGCGCGGAAGATCATGAATACCTGGTCGATGTGCGGGAGGTTGATCATGGTATAGAGATCGTGAATTTCGACCTCGGCGCAGGCCTCCTCGCGGGTCTCACGGGCCGCGGCCTCGACGGTAGTCTCGGCGTTTTCCATGAACCCAGCCGGCAGTGTCCAGTAGCCCTTGCGCGGTGCAATGGCACGCCGACACAGCAGCACCTTGCTGCCGCTCACCGGCAGGGTGCCGGCGACGATGCGCGGGTTCTGGTAGTGGATGGTACCGCAGGCATCGCACAGGAAGCGTGGGCGGTCATCGCCTTCGGGGATGGCAAAACGGACATTTTGCCCGCACTGGCTGCAGAAATTCATGACGGTCCTCACGCGGCCTGTGGGATGCCCACTTGACGCTCTTACGGGGGCTGGTTACAAGGATATAAACCCTGTGGAAGACCCATGTTAGAGAATCTTCGCGATCGCCTGCAAGCACATGTCCCGCAACGGCTTACCCTCAAGATGCCCCGCGCCGCGGTGCTGCTGCCGATCGTGGATCGTCCCGAACCTACGCTGCTGTTCACCCGCCGCGCCGATCATCTCAAGCAGCACGGCGGCCAGGTCGCCTTCCCCGGCGGCAAGTGGGAACACGGCGACGACGACCTGCTGGATACCGCCCTGCGCGAGGCCGAAGAAGAAATCGCCCTGCCCCCTGATCGGGTACAGCTGCTGGGACGGCTCAGCGATGTCATCTCGCTGCACGGCATTCGCGTCACCCCCTATGTGGGGCTGATTCCCGCCGACCTGCCGCTAGTCCCGGAGCTTGGCGAGCTGAATGCCATCTTCGAGGTGCCGCTGACGCACTTTCTCGATGACAAGCGCACCCATACCGACGTGATCCGGGTCGACGGCCGCGATTACTATGTTCCTAGCTACCGGGTTCCTAACAGCGGGCCTAGCGACAGGGTGCCCCACCACGGGATGCCCAACACCCAGGGCACTCAGGGTCAGGAGGGCAATCCGCAAGACGATGATCACGTGATCTGGGGGCTCTCGGCGATGATGCTGGTGGAGCTGCTGGCGGAAGGCTTCGCGATGCCGATCAGCCTGTTCGAGCGCCCGGCGGGAGAGCTATGCTACCGGCCCGAACGTCGTATGAGGGCGCCATGATTTCCGACACTCCCTTGCTCGACCCGGCCGGTCTGACACATCTGGTCGATGGCCTGGTCGAGCACGGCTGGTGCGTGGCCGAGGGCTTCATCGATCCTGCCCTGTGCCTTGCCCTACAACGCGAGCTCACTGACCTGGCGGCACGCGACGCGCTGCGCGCCGCCGGCATCGGCCGCGGCGAGGCTCACGAATTGCGCCGCGACATCCGCGGTGATGCCATCCACTGGCTCAACCGGGAAAGTCTGCCGCAACGCCAGTACCTGTCCGCCATGGACACCCTGCAACGCGCCCTGAATATCGAGCTCTACCTGGGGCTATTCGAGTTTGAGGCGCATTTCGCCCACTATCCGCCGGGCAGTTTCTACCAGAAACACGTCGACAGCTTCCGCGGCCGCGCCAACCGAGTGGTCTCGACGGTGCTCTACCTGAACAGCGACTGGCCCGACGACGGCGGTGGCGAAATGGCGGTATTTGATCCTGCCAAGCCGGAGCGCGAGCTTACGCGCATCCGCCCCGAGGCCGGCACCTTCGTCTGCTTTCTCTCGGAAACGGTCCCACACGAAGTACTGCCGACCCGACGGCCGCGGGCCAGCATCGCCGGCTGGTTCCGACGCAACGCCTCTCTCAACGGCCTGGTCGACCCGGCCCGATGACCACGTTCTGAGCAACCGGGAGCGGCCTCACAAGGCGTAGTCGATGACGCGCCGGTCGTAGCGGATCGCGGCCATGAACGGCATCAGCGCCTTGTGTTCGGGATGCCGCTGATAGGCTTCCAGGGCTTCGAGGGAGGCGAACGTCGCCAGAAGCGACAGATCTGCCGAGCTGTCCGTGTGCAGCAGGTCGATGCCAACCTCCAGGCTCAGCAGGCCCTCGATACGTCCGTTCAGCGCCTCCAGCTGACGCTTCGCCTGCGCGGCATTCTCGGCCTTGGTGCGGCCCTCGGCCTGCTCATGCAGGGTCCAGAGCACGATGTGCTTGATCATGGGGTGTCCTTGTCGGTCGAGTGTGTCTGAATCGAGTGAGTCGGAAAATCGGCACGCGCCTGTCACGCTGCCAGGCGCTCGCTGAGCATTCGGTGCCGCGCCGTCAGGCCATGAAACAGCCGCTCGCGCAGCCAGGCATGCCCTGCATCGGCGTGATGGCGCTCATGCCAGACCAGCCAATAGGAGAACGCCGGTACCGCGACCGGCAGAGCGCGCACTGCAAGGGGCCAGTGATCGATCACGCTAGCCGCCAGGCAGCCCGGCACACATAGCAGCAGGTCGCTGTGCTGGGTGGTGGAGAAACTCGCCAGGAAGTGCGGCTGACGCAGGCTTACCCGGCGGGCTAGCCCCTCGCGCTCCAGCGCCAGGTCCACCGCGCCTCGGTCATCGCCGCCCATGCTGACCAGTTGATGATCGGCGGCCAGAAAATCGTCCAGGCCTAGCGCTTCCTTGGCGGCCAGAGGATGATCCTCGCGCATCACGCAGACGAAGCGATCAGCGCCGATCTCGCGGCCATGCACGCTCGCCGGCACCCGCTCGCCGGGCACGCTGATTGCAAGCTCGGGGCCACCCTCGTCCAACTGGTGCTCGATGCTGCCACGATAACTCTCGATCTCGAGGCGCAGATGCGGCGCCTCCTCCTTCAGTGCCCGCCATTGGGGTGCCAGAAAGGCATGCATACCATAGTCGGTGCTGGCCAGGCTGAAACGCCGGGTGGTGCTGGCCGGATCGAAGGTCGGCGGCGCCAGCAGCGCACCCAGCTCCTGCAGCAGCCTTGCCAGCGGCGGGCCAAGCTCCTCGGCACGGGCCGTGGGGCGCAGGCCGCGGTGGGTGCGAACGAACAAAGGGTCATCAAAGGCCTGGCGCAGCTTGGCCAGGGTCCGCGATACTGCCGGCTGGCTCAGGTTGAGCCGCTCGGCGGCCCGCGACACACTTCGCGAATCCAGAAGCGCATGCAGGGTGACCAGGGCATTGAGGTCATGACGGGCGAGATCAGCGAGGTGCATGCAAACTCCGAAAAGGGTGTTGGAGACGACGCTCCGGGCTTCAAGGGCAAACACTATCACTTAAACGCATAGCACGATTAAGCAACATGCATTGGATTGATATGACGATAGTGCACTAGTCTGTACCCATTCCTCGGTGCAGCCCGGCAAGGGTTTGCCACTCAACGTTCATTACCCTTTAACGACAAGCTTTCAGGGAGACAGCCGATGCAAAGCCGCTATATCACCATCACTGACCATCCACAGGGCACCCCGGCGCGGGATCTGTTCGAACTTCACGAGACCGAGCTTGCGGCCCCGGCCGATGGTGAGGTTCGGGTACGCAACACCTGGCTGTCAGTCGACCCCTACATGCGCGGTCGCATGAGCGGTGTGAAGACCTACATCGATCCGTTCGAGCTGAATGCGCCACTGGAAGGCGCCGCGGTGGGCGAGGTCATCGAATCTCGCGACCCGAACTTCCCGGTGGGCGCCAAAGTTCGCCACATGGCAGGCTGGCGCGATATTGCCCAACTACCGGGCAATCAGCTCGAGCCGCTGCCCGCCTTCGAGGTGCCGGATCAGGCCTACCTTGGCGTGCTCGGCATGCCGGGCATGACCGCCTGGACCGGCCTCAACCGCATCGCCGAGATGCAGGAAGGTGACAACGTACTGGTCAGCGGTGCCGCCGGCGCAGTGGGCTCGCTCGCCGTGCAGCTGGCCAAGGCCAAGGGTGGCACCGTGGTGGGCATCGCCGGGTCCCAGGAAAAGCTTGACTGGCTTGAGTCCAAGGGCGTGAAGGCGGTCAGCTACAAGGGCAAGAGCGCCGCCCAGTTGACCGAAGCGCTCAGCGAGGCCTGCCCCGAGGGCTTCGATGTCTACTACGAAAACGTCGGGGGCATCTGCCTGGAAGCGGCGCTGAACAACTTGAGGGTGGGTGCGCGGATCGCCGTCTGTGGCATGATCGCCCGCTATAACGAGGACGCGCCGAGCGCCGGTCCGGGCAACCTGGCGATGATCCTGATCCGCCGTGCCCGTATGGAAGGCTTCATCGTCTTCGATCACTGGGCGAACTATCCCGCCTTCCTCGAAGAAGTCGGCCCGCAGGTCGCAAATGGCCAGATCGACTACGAGGAAACCATCGAAGAAGGCCTGGAGCGCACCCCCGATGCCTTCCTCAAGCTCTTCGAAGGTGCCAACCATGGCAAGATGCTGGTCAAGCTCTAAGCCCTCGCGGCTGCCGCTTGGCTAACATGCAACCGGCCGGGGCCATTACGGACCCGGCCGGTTTTTTATGCAGGCTATGTGAGCTGACTAGGTTGGCAGACCATGTTGGCAGACCAAGTTAGCGGGCTATGCTGATGCGAATCACCGCCGGCCGCCAAGCCCAGATACCTCATCCAGCAGACGTTCAAGCCTTCTTGACGAACTCGGACTTGAGCTTCATCGGGCCAATGCCATCGACCTTGCAGTCGATGTCGTGGTCGCCTTCGATCAGGCGGATGTTCTTGACCTTGGTACCGACCTTGACCACTGAAGAAGCGCCCTTGACCTTGAGATCCTTGATCACCGTCACGCTGTCGCCGTCTTCCAGCACGTTGCCGTTGGCATCGCGATAGACCGGCGAGTCATCGCTGGCATCAGCTGCGGCGTCCTGGGCCCACTCGTGGCCGCAGCCCGGGCACACAAACATGGCGCCGTCCTCGTAGGTGTAGTCGGCATCGCATGACGGGCAGTTGGGAAGATCACTCATGATTCAGTCCTGGTCGTGTGGGGCTTCAACAAATAAGGTTTAGAAAAGGCTTATCGCTAGGGCTTGGTTAATAGAGCTTGGTAGATAGAACTTGGCAAATAGAGCTTGGTCATCAGGTGGGGTCGCGCCCCACTGAGATATCCCTTTCGCTATACCGCCGAGAGGCACGAAGGCCGGCAAGCCTACCCGTTTTGGCGCCGCCACTCCACCCAAGGCCCCACTCGCCGCCTGCGGCATGGCGCCGCGCAGGCCAAATCAACGCATGACTCCGTATCCACTCAGCAACAACCGGCAACCAGGAAAACGCCCATGATGACGCTGCTATATAGCCCCACGTCCCCCTACGCACGCACCGTGCGCGTGGTGGTCGCAGAAAGAGGCCTGGAGAATCGTATCACCTTCTCTCGGGTCGACCCGTGGAGCACCGACCCCGCCCTGCTGACGGCCAACCCGCTCAGCCGAGTGCCGGCGCTGGTCACCGACGACGGCCAAACCCTCACCGAATCGCTGCTGATCGCGCGTTACCTGGAGGGAATCGCGGAGGCACCAACGACATCGCGGGTGCCCGAACCACGGCAAGCCGAGGTGCTGGCGCTTGCCGGCCTCGGTCAGGGACTCATGGATGCCGCCTTCCACACGGTGATGCTTCACAAGTTTCACTCCGACAGCACCAACACCGAATCCCTGGTTCAGCGCCGCCACGACGCCGTCTTGCGCACCATCGACAGCCTCGAAAGCCAGGTGACGAGTCTATCCAGCGAACAGCCAACCCTTGGCGACATCGTCATCGCCGTGGCGCTGGACTACCTGGCCTTCCGCCTGCCGGAGATCGCCTGGCACCAGGCCCACCCCCAGTTGGCAAGCTGGCTAGAGCGCATTCTGGCCAGAGAGAGCTTCAGCGCAACCCGCCCCACTAACGCCTGAGTAGCGGCTTTCGTGGGCAAGGGGCAATGATCACACGCGCCCGCCAGACAGGCGGGCGCCAGCGTCTTCCCCAGACCATGCCCTCACGGCTGATCTTGCCCATCCGCCGCGACCTCTCCCAAGACGTCGCCGGGGTTTCGAAGCGGACAGCTGGCAAGAGACAAACAGCCGCAGCCGATACAGCCATCGAGCTGATCACGCAGCCTGGCCAATTGATCGAGCTGATCACTCAGCTTGGTCAATTGAACGAGTCAGTTGAGCAATTCAGTAGAATAAGTCAGTTGAACCAAGCAGCCTCTAAGCCCCGTCCGTCAGGGACTGTGAATGATCATGAAGGTGCTCGAGGAAGGCGCTGACCTTTGAGGAGCGAAGCCGATTCTCGGGTAGATGGCGTGAATGCCCTGCAGAGTCGGCTCTCCGGCCGCTTCCCAGTCATTAAGCACCGGTACCAGACTGCCGGCCTTCAGATACTGCTGCAGCAGCCAGGTGGGAAACAGCACGATGCCCTGACCCTGCAGCGCCGCCTCGACGAGGCTCTCGGCATTGTTGCTGCGAAGATTCCCCCTAGCCTCGACGACCCGAAACGGCGTGGTACTAGCGGCGCGAAAAAACCAGGGTTGCACGCCGCGGGTTCCCTTGTAGACGAGGCAGTTATGCGCGGGTAAATCATCTGGGCTCTGCGGCTCGCCATGCGCGGCCAGATAGCCGGGGGCGGCGCAGGCCACAAAACGCTGGGTAGCGAGTTCGCGGGCCACCAGGCTCGAATCTTCGAGAGCCCCGATGCGAATGACGATGTCTGCCCCTTCCTGCACCGGATCAACGAAGGCATCAGTGAGGGTCAGTTCGATGTCGATGTCGGGATACAGCGCCTGGAAGCTCGCCAGCAGCGGCGCCACGTGGAGACGCCCAAAGGCCACCGGGGCATTGACGCGCAAGAGGCCTTGCGGGTGGGTCGCGGCACCGCTGACCTGCTCGGACGCCATGTCCAGGCTCTCCAGCGCCTCGCGAACCTGATGGAGGTACCCCTCGCCGACCTCGGTCAGCCGCACCGCTCGCGTGTGCCGATACAACAGGCGATGACCGAGGGCCTTTTCGAGGCCGGCAATCCGCCGTGAGACCGACGACGCCGGCAGGCCGAAGTGGCGCGCCGCTTCGGCGAAGCTTCCCGAAGTGGCCACCCGCACGAAGAGTCGCAGTGCAATCAGGGTGACAGAATTGCTCATATCGCAATAAACCTTTGCCATAAACCGCCATTGTGCCTTTTATAGCACAGCAGTACTGTGGCCGCTTTTCACATCGAAGGAAACACGATGCAGCAAATTGCCACGCTTCTCTTCGTTCTATGCGCGGGTATGGGGCTATCGGTGGAGGCGGGCCTGCTTGGCCCCCTGGGCGAGCAGGTCGGACACTTATCGGCCACCCTTTCGATCTTCCTGGTCGGCGGGCTGCTACTGACTCTCGCCATGGTCTTCATCGGACGGCCGCCGCTGACCACGCTGTTCAAGCAACCGCGCTGGCTACTCACAGGCGGACTCCTGGGCCCCATCTATGTGGTCGTGCTGACCCTGACCACCCCCATTGTCGGTGTCGGCATGACCATGGTCGGCATCCTGTGCGGGCAGATCGGCGCCAGCCTGATCATTGACCATTTTGGCCTGCTCGGCAGTGAACGCCGCGCCATCGATGGCTATCGCCTGCTGGCACTGGCGCTGATTTTTCTCGCACTCTGGTTGATCTACTAAGGAGGTCAGGATGATGCTCACTCTGGTATTCCCGCTGCTCTTGCTCGGCGGCGCCGTGCTCGCCGCACAGTCCTCCGTCAACGGTCGCCTCGGGGCCAAGGTCGGGGTGCTGGCCAGCGCCTGGCTGACCTTCGTCATCGGCGCGGTCGTCACCTTCCTGCTGGTGTTCTTCTTTGAGCCGGCGCATTCAGCCACCCTGTTCAGCGTCCCCAAGTGGCAGCTTACCGGGGCGCTATTCGGCGTGGTGTACATGCTGGCAATCGTCTTCGCCGTGCCGCGCGTGGGCACTGCGGCCGCTACCGTGGCGGTAATCTCCGGGCAGTTGATCATGAGCCTGCTGGTCGATCATTTCGGCTGGCTCGACAATGACCGCCTGCCGCTGGACCCGTCACGTCTGGCTGCCATCGTGCTGCTTGCCGGGGCGCTGTTCCTGATTTACCTGAGCAACGCACGACGCGAGCGCCAGACTGCCAGCGCCTGACACCCAGCCTATGGCGCTCTAATCATTCGCCAGGGCTCCCTTGAACTGGCGGCGAGCTATCCCAAGGTCATGAGTAGGCCAATAGATGGACCGGGATAGCCCATCGGCTCGTCATTCACGGCAACATCACGACCTGGAGGTCACGATGGCTCAGCAACTGAACGGAAAACGCGTCGCCATTCTCGCCACCGACGGTTTCGAAGAATCGGAACTGTCCTCGCCGAGGGCGGCACTGCAAGGCCAAGGCGTGGAGGTGCATGTCATCACCCCTGACGGCAACGGCATCCGTGCCTGGGCCGAAACCGATTGGGGCGATACCTACGCCGCGGATAAACGCCTCGAGGACGTGCATCACGCGGACTATCACGGGCTGGTGCTGCCAGGTGGCTTGTTCAACCCGGACACGCTGCGCCTCAACGAACAGGCACTCAGCTTCGTCAGGGCCTTTTTCGAGGCCGGCAAGCCAGTGGCCGCGATCTGCCACGCCCCCTGGATCCTGATCAACGCAGGCGTCGTCGAAGGCCGCCGTATGACATCGGTACCCTCGGTGGCCCAAGACCTGAAGAACGCAGGCGCTCACTGGTCGGACGAACCGGTCGTCGTCGATAGCGGCCTGGTCACCAGCCGCACGCCGGTAGACCTCGATGCCTTCAATGGCAAGCTGCTGGAGGAAATGGCTGAAGGGCGTCATAGCCACCAGCACGCCTGATTGACCTGACGCGCTACACGCAGGTTCACTTCTCTAGGCCCATCGCTGCCCCGGCGATGGGTTTTTCGCTGTCAGACTTTTGCAGGATAGCCCTGCACTTCGCATAATGAGCCCAGCGGCCTGCCCGGGTCGCCGATATCCCGTCAGTTCCCGCCACGATAGCGTGCTTATTCAGACCACTAGTGAGGCGCCTGTTGATCGCCCAATTGCTGCACTTCACGAAAAAACTGGTGCGCCTGTTCACACGGCCGATGAAAAGAGACAAGGGCCGCGGTGGCGTCATCGTCCAGCCCTATCGCGGCTACGGCTCCCGCAAGGAAGCCTTCGTCATGGGGCGGGTCTTTCGTCAGCCAAGCACCGGCAAACGGTGGGAGGAAGGCGGTACCACGCGGGACCTGGTGGATGTCGCTCGACGCATCATTCGTCGCGGTGTGCGCGATGCCCGCATCATCATGCGTCTTGGCGATGCCAAGACCATCGTCACTACCGACCGGGATGGCTACTTTTACGCCCACATCGACATCAATCATTCCTTGCCCACTGACAGGGTCTGGCATACGGCCAGCCTGGAGGTGCTCTCGGAAAAAGACGCCATCAGCACCCAGACGCAGGTCTATATCCCGCCAGCCAACGCCGACCTGATCGTGATCAGCGATATCGACGACACGGTGATGCACACCGGCGTCGCCAACAAGCTGAAGATGCTCTACCGGCTGTTCATGGAAAAAGCGCAGCGACGCACGGCCTTTCCCGGGGTCGCCGCCTTCTATCAGGCACTCTATGGGGGCGTCGAAGGCAACCGCAAGCGTCCGATGCTCTACGTGTCGCGAGGCCCCTGGTGCATATATGAAATGCTCGACCTGTTCTTCAACCTCAACCGGATACCGGTGGGGCCGATCCTGTTCCTGCGCGAATGGGGACTACGCCTTTCGCGCCCGTGGCCCCGCAAGGCCGAGGACCACAAGTCGGACGTCATTCGCAACATGCTCTCGCTCTACGCCGACCTGCCGTTCATTCTCATCGGTGATAGCGGTCAGCGAGACCCCGAGGTCTACACCGAGATCGTCAAGGAGCACCCCGAGCGAGTGTTAGCGATATACATCCGCAAGGTGGATAACGACCCCAAACGCGATGCCGCAATCGAGCGGCTGGCCGCCGAGGTCAGCCATACCGGCTGCACGCTGGTCCTCGCCGACAGCAGCCTCAGCATGGCCGAGCATGCCAAGGCGCACGGCTATATCTCCGCTGAGGGACTGGCGTCCGTTCGCGAAGAGCAATGACGGCGCGAGCGTTACCGTCCTGCCAACGCCGCTGATTGCCATGATGCATGGTGCCCAGCTGCTCAGATACTTAGATACTTAGATACTTAGATACTTAGATGAGCAGCTGATTGCCGGCGCCAGGAGGGTCTGATGCGTGCTTGGGCGTGTGTTGAGATTGTCGTGTAGGTGTCTTGGAAATAGCGGATTGAGGCCCGGACTAGCCAAACGCGGTGCTCAGATCAGGCTTCATCGTCGGGCAGAAGCGAGCAAGCCCCCATGCCAACGCGATGCCCGCGAAGGTAAGGCCGACCGGCGACCAGCTGAACGCCACGCCGGACGAGAAATACAGGATCAGGAAGAACACCGCCATCACGCCGCCGCCCAGCATCCGGCCGGCCTTTACGCCCGTGATGAAGATGCTTGCCAGCACGCCGACGCAGGGAATCAACACGCTAGACAGGTCGATAACGAAGCCTTTGCCGCTTGCGGCAATATTGGGCAACACCCAGCGTGCCACAGCCTCCCAGACAACCAGATAGATGGCCGCCGGCGCAGCGAAACCGCCGAGCAGGCGCAACATGGTGCGAGCAGTCTCGTCGCTACCGGGCTTGGAAGGTGGAGGAATAGGCATGAGAAGCGTCCTGAAGAGGTTGAAACCAAAGCGCGATCAACATTTCTGTCAGCAACGCGATCAGAAGTGCGATCCAGAGGCGCTATTGAATCATTGACGCCATGTCGTTGCCCAGGCGCAGCGCGCTATTCAGCGCAGTCGATGCACTTCAGGGTGGCGTAATTCAGCCCCAGTCGCTTGGTCGCGATGTACTCACCACATTCGATGCATTCACCAAAGCAGTCGTCGTCGATACGCTTGAGCGCCAGGTCAATGAAGCGAATCGCCGCCTCACGACGCCGCTGGGCAGCCTGCGCCATGGCCTGTGTCTGCAACGCATCCATACGCGTCAGTCGCCCGGTGCTGGTCTGGTCAAGCGCCACCGTATCGCGGCTATCGGCGCTGGCATCGCTCTCTTCCACCAGTTGCTTACGCTGTTCCAGCAAGCGACGCTGCACGTCGTCCATGTCGAGTTCGGGATGGTTCATCATCGCCTCCTGGCTTAGGGCTTAAGACGTAGAGCTCCACGCTACCCTTGTCGACCGGCGCCTGTCATGGCCGAACGTCAGGTAGGACAATCCGCCGCATAGCGGCCCGCTTGCCCGGCCTGCTGGATTCTCCATAAAATGCTCGTCATGACTATTTCACGCCCGTTTTTACTCATGATCATCGTCCCTGTGATCGGCACTATTGCCCTCGCAGCATTGATCTTTGGCGGCCAAGCCATATCTGACGACAGTGTGGACGGCGAAATCCAGCAGGCGCTGGCCACCTCCCTCGATACCTCCAGCGCGATCGAACTGCAAAACCTGCAGGAAGTGCAGTACGGCTATGGCATCTGCGGCGCCTACAAGACGGCAGACGACGACGGCTATGCTTCCTTTTTCTACGACACCAGTCGTAAGCGCCTCACGCTCGACGTGAACTCGCGCGAATACACCTCGAACTGTGGCCTGTCGGCTATCTGCTGATCAAGAAACGACTACCCGGCTTCACGACATACGCTTGTCTTGTCCGGCCTGCCGGTCCAAACCTTCACAGTGGTCGGTCAGGTCTGGATCGGCGAGATCCCCCTGAAGCGCCGTATCATCATGGCATGGCGTTGACACCACCCCAGCGGAGAACATCCTGATGGCGAACAAGCAAAGAACCCGTGCTCTGACACACGCGCGTGGCAAGTGGGCCTGCGGACTGTTGGCACTACTGCTGACCGGCGGCATGGCGCACGCACAAGAGCTTTCCCTTCAGGATGCTCGGCTCAGCCTTCTGCCGGGCGATATGCCAGGCGCCGGCTACTTCAGCCTGCAAAACGATAGCGCTGAAGACGTGACGCTGGTGGGCGCTCAGACCGACGCCTTCAAAAATACCGAGATTCACATGAGCATGGAAAAGGACGGGATGGCCAGCATGCAGGCCGTGCCGGCAATCGACATTGCCGCCGGTAAAAGCTTTGAGTTTGCGCCGAAAGGCTATCACCTTATGTTCATGAACCGCGTCGCCCCCTTGGAAGTGGGTGATGACGTCGAGGTGGTGCTGCTCTTCGCAGACGGCCAGCAGTTGCCTGCCACTTTTGAGGTCGTTTCCCCCGTGACCATGCACTGACCACGTCCAGGAGCCCCCTGATGCTCAAGTGGCTTTCTCCGATCCTCTTGTCAGTGTTGCTGGCAGGTTGCGAAGACCCCAACTGGCACACCTCGGATATCTCCGACATCATGCCGGCCCTTGATTTGAGCCTGATGGACGAGAACGGCCAGCAGGTCGAAGAAGACGCCTATACCGGCAAGACCACCCTGCTGTACTTCGGCTACACGCACTGTCCGGATGTCTGCCCCACATCCCTGGCGCGGATGACGGCTGCTATCAAGAAGCTTGATGAACCCGCTCGTGACGATATACAGGTGCTGTTCGTTTCCGTAGACCCGGAGCGCGATACCCCGGCGAGGCTCCGGCAATACACCGACGTATTCGGGCCACAGTTCATCGGCCTTACCGGCAGCACCGCCCAACTCGATGCGCTGACCAACCGCTACCGGGTCAGCTACGGCTATGGCGAAAAGGACGAAAACGGCAACTATGACGTCTCGCACTCAAGCGGCATTTTCGTCTTCAACGAACAAGGCGACGCTCGCCTGCTGATGCGCAACAGTGATCCGATTCCTTCGATGGTCAGCGATCTCAAACGCCTGATGGAGCGGGGATAAGAGGCGTAGACATATATCGCCAGGAGAAAGGGACAGACGTAAGGGGTAACAAGGCGTCAATGCAAAGCCGGGCCACTCGTTGCATTGCGATGGGCTATGGTTAGCGTGGCATTCATGATCATGGCCAGATCATGCATGAATTCAGCAACAAAAAAAGGCAGAGGCGTCGCCGCCTCTGCCGGATAGTCGAATGTTGTCCATCAGCTTATTACGCTAGGTCATCCGGCGTTCCACCGCCAGCATCGCTTTGGTCGAAACAGACTTCCGTTAGCCCCCTATCGGCCGTAACCTGCTGCCTCCCCCTGCCGACACAAGGATGCTGGATGTCACCCGCCGATACGCTTCGCTTGGTCTTTCTCTCTACCCTATGGGGCATGTCATTCATCTTCATGCGGGTAGCCGTGCCGGAATTCGGTCCGGTGCCATTGATTCTGGTGCGCATGGGTGTGGGCGCGCTGCTGTTGGTGCCGCTGCTGCTAGGGGTGGGCTACCTGAAGCTGGTGTGGGAGAACAAGGGCCGCCTGCTATTGCTTGGACTTGTGAATCATGTGCTGCCGTTCTGCCTGCTAGCCCTGGCGACTACCCGGCTGGAGGCAGGCTTCACCTCATTGATCAACGCCACCACGCCGATCTTCACCGCCCTGCTGGGCGCGCTGTTCTTCACCACGCCCGTGCAGCGCCAGCAGTATCTCGGCCTGGCCCTGGCCTTCTTCGGCGTCTATGTGCTCTCGGCGAATCGGCTGGATTTCGCCCTGGGCGGCGATGGCTGGTTCATCCTTTCGGCTTTGGGTGCGACCTTCTGCTATGGGGTCGCCACCAACTATTCGAAGACCTATCTGTCTCACCTTCCGGTGCGCGTGCTGGCGGCGGGCAGTACCGCCATGTCGGCGCTGATACTGTTGGTTCCCGGACTGCTGCTGTGGCCAACAGAGCCGATCAGCGCCGTGGCCTGGAGCAACGGCCTGGCACTGGCGGCCTTCAGCACCACGCTGGCCTTCCTCTTGTATTTCGGCCTGCTGTCGAGTGCCGGGGCCACCGCGACGTCGACCGTCACCTTTCTGGTGCCGGTGAGTGCGCTGCTATGGGGCTATCTGCTGCTGGATGGGGTACTCAGCCTGCAAATACTGGCCGGCATGGCGATCACGCTGATCGGCACCGCCATTGCAACGCGTATGCTCCGCTGGAAGCGGCCCGCCGCCCCCCAAAAGCCGTGATCGACGCAGGCATGGCATAACGTGGCAAAAATAATGCCCAGCGCATAAAAAACGGCCGTGGTGTTATCACCACGGCCGTTAACGTTTGCTGGAAGGCGCTTGCCGCCTAGAAACTCGGCTTGCGCTTCTCGAGGAAGGCGCTCATGCCTTCGCTCTGCTCGCTACCGGCAAAGCCCAGCGCAAACAGGCTGGTTTCCAGGGCCAAGGCGCTGTCGAGATCCTGGTCCATCCCGTCGTGTACGGCCTGCTTGGCGCTGCGCACGGCCTGCGGGCCGTTGCCGCCGAGCTGCTTGGCGAGAGTCTCGGCGTATTGCTCGAGCTCGGCCTGGGGCATCACCTGATTGACCAGGCCGATGCGCAGGGCTTCCTGAGCATCGATCTTGCGCCCGGTGGTGACCAGATCCAGTGCCATGGCAGGACCGATCCGGCGCGGCAAGCGCTGGGTGCCGCCGAAGCCGGGAATCACGCCGAGCAACACTTCGGGTTGGCCGAACACGGCGTTGTCGCTGGCCACCGCCCAGTCGCAAGCCAGCGCCAGCTCGCAGCCGCCGCCCAGGCAGAAGCCGTTGACCAGCGCGACTACCGGCACCGGCAGACGCTCCAGACGCTTGATGGTGGTCAGCGCCTGGCTGGCGAAGGCGCGAGCTTCATCAGGGGTCTTGTCTCGCATCTCGGCTATATCGGCACCGGCCACAAAGGCCTTCTCGCCTTCGCCGGTGATCAGTACCGCCCGCAGGTCATCGCGGGCCTCCAGGTCATCGAGGATGCCGGCAAGCTCGCTGAGCAACGCCGAATTGAGGGCATTGAGGGCCTTGGGACGGTTCATGGTCAGGCGTGCAATACCGGCGTCGATGGCCAGATGGATCGGTGCGTCGTTCATGATGACTCCTGTGTGGTAGGACTCGCCCCCGGGCACCGAGGGCCGATGCTGTCCAACCTAGCAAGCGCTCGGTTGGCAAACGATCCCACCTTTGTCTTGAACAAGGTCTTGTGCAAGCGAAAAATCGGCTACTGAAGCCCCGCAGGTTGCGCCGAGCCGACCTCAGGCGGCCCGGCAAGCGCGCATCACCATCATCCTACTCGTAGACGTGGAAACCGCGACCGCTCTTGCGGCCCAGATAGCCCGCGGCCACCATCCGCTTGAGCAGCGGGCAGGGGCGGTACTTGGGATCACCAAAGCCCTCCTGCAGCACCTCCATGATGGCCAGGCATACATCCAGCCCGATCAGGTCAGCGAGCTTCAGCGGGCCCATGGGGTGAGCGGCACCGAGCTGCATGGCCTCGTCGATGGCCTCTGGGCTGGCGGCGCCCTCCTGCACCAGGAAGGCGGCTTCGTTGATCATCGGCACCAGCAGGCGGTTGACCGCAAACCCCGGTGAGTCGGCGATGGCCACCGGCGTCTTGCCCAGCGCCTCGGTCAGTTGCTCGATCCTCGCGACGGTGGCGTCACTGGTCTGCTCGGCGCGAATCACCTCGACCAGCCCCAATACCGGCACCGGGTTGAAGAAGTGCATGCCCACTACCCGCTCGGGGCGCTCGCATACCGCCGCGAGACGAGTGAGCGACAGCGAAGACGTGTTCGAGGCGAGAATCGCCTCATGGTTCAGATGGCTCAGATCAGCAAAGAGCTTCTCCTTGAGCGCCGGGTCTTCCGGGGCAGCCTCGATGATCACTTCGCGATCATGCAGACTGTCGAGGCTGGTGGTCAGGGTAAGGCGATCGAGCGCCGCCTGGCGATCCTCGTCGCTTAGCTTTTCCTTGTCGACCAGCCGGGCCAGGCCCTTGCCGATCTTCTCCTTGGCATTTGCCAGGGCATCATCGCTGACATCATAAAGCGCGACCTGATGGTGACTGGTGATCAGCACCTGGGCGATGCCCTGGCCCATGGTGCCGGCGCCGACGACGCCGATGCGGGAAATGCTCATGTTGAGGGTCTCCGTGATGCCGCCCCGCTGGCAGCGACTGCTGCCAGAGGCGCCGACAGGAACAAGAAGGCGGGCGACGCGCCTCACATCGCCCAATCCTCTCTAGCCTACCTCTCTGTGGAAAATGCTGCAGTGCCAAATGCTGCAGGTGCTCAGTGATCGAGCCCCACCATCGCCAGGCTCTCGAGCCCCGCCTCGATCACCGCCCGGTTGGCTCGCCCCACTGGCAGCCAGTGGCGCAGGACGAAGTCGGCACTCGCCAACTTGGCGCGATAGAAGGCCTGATCGTCAGACCCCGCGGCAAGCGCGGCCTCAGCGGCCAGCGCTGCGCGTCCCATCTGCCAGGCGCACAGCACATGCCCCGTCAGTTGCAGAAAGGGAGTCGCGTAGGCCTGAACGGCATCCGCGCCCTGAGCCGGATCGCGACCGGCGGCCAGCACTACTGCCGTGGCGGCTCGCAGGTCATCGGCACCGGCTTTCAGCGCGGCGCCCTGGGCGCTGAGCGCCAGCTTATCGGCGAGCTGCCCGGCGGTGGCTTCTACCTCATCGAGCAGAGCCGCAAGGGCGGCCCCCTCATCCCGGGCCAGCTTGCGCCCGGCGAGATCCAGCGCCTGGATACCGTTGGTGCCCTCATAGATCGGTGCAATGCGGGCGTCGCGCCACAGCTGAGCGGCACCGGTCTCTTCCACATAGCCCATGCCACCATGCACCTGTATCCCCTGCGAGGCGATATCGACGGCCTGGTCGGTGGAGAACGCCTTGACCACCGGGATCAGCACGTCGACCCGTGCCTGAGCGGCATCGCGGGTCGCCGCATCGCCGTGATGGCGGGCAACATCCATCTGCGCTGCACAATAAAGTGCCAGAGCGCGCAGGGCATCGGTGCGCGAGCGCATCGACAGCAGCATGCGGCGCACGTCGAAGTGGTCGATGATCGCGGCCGACTCGCCGCCGCGCGAACCAGGCGCACGGCCCTGGCTGCGCTCGGCGGCGTAGGCAAAGGCCTGCTGGGTGGCGCGTTCGGCGACGCCGATGCCCTGGATGCCGACCTTGTGGCGGGCCTCGTTCATCATCGTGAACATATGATTGAGCCCGCGGCCGAGCTCACCGACCAGATAGCCGATAGCCCCCTCGCCTTCGCCGAAACTCAGGGTGCAGGTGGGCGAGCCGTGGATGCCGAGCTTGTGCTCGATAGACGCACAGGTGACATCGTTGCGGGCCCCCAGCGCACCGTTATCATCGACCAGGAACTTGGGCACCAGGAACAGGGAGATGCCCTTGTTGCCCTCAGGAGCATCCGGGGTGCGCGCCAGCACCAAATGGATGATGTTCTCGGCCGCCTCGTGCTCGCCCCAAGTGATGTAGATCTTCTGGCCGTGGAGGCGATAGTGGTCGCCCTCACCGTCAGCACAGGGAATGGCCTTGGTGCGAACCCGAGACAGGTCCGAGCCCGCCTGAGGCTCGGTGAGATTCATGGTGCCGGTCCAGACGCCCTCGATCAGCTTCGGCAGGTAGCGCGCCTTGAGCGCCTCGCTGCCGTGATGCGACAGTGCCTCGATAGCACCGGCGGTGAGCATCGGACACAGCCCCAGCGCCATGTTGGCACCATGCAGCATTTCCTGCACCGCACTGGCCGCCACCTCGGGGAGCCCTTGCCCCCCCTGGGCCTCGGCGACGCCGATGCCGTTCCAACCGCCCTCGGCATAGGCCTGATAGGCCTCGATGAAGCCATCGGGTACCGTCACGCTGCCATCCGGCTGGCGGCGGCAGCCCTGGCGATCACCGGGCAGGTTGAGCGGCGCCCAGACCTCACCGGCCAGCCGAGCGGCTTCGTCAAGCACGGCATCGAGCAGCTCGGGGCTGGTGTCCTCGAAGCCGGGCAGGTCGAGAGAGGTGTGCTCTAGGAGTTCCTCGAGCACGAAACGGGTGTCGCGCAGCGGAGCGTGATAGGGCGTCATCGCGGGCATCTCTTGAGAAAAGGTTAACCGCGATAGTAGGTTGGCGACCGGGACCTAAGCCATTAGGCGAAAGCCGCAGCGACTGTCGTTGGCCTCGTGTCGTTGATCTCAATAGTCGACCTCAGTCGTTGATCTCAATGCGAGCTCGACGCGGTCTCACTGCGGATCGGCCCGCCATCACCGGACATCCCATGCGGCTTTTCCTCCGACACATCTTGCGGGTCGGCATCGTCGTAGTAGGCGATATGCGCCTCATCGGCCGGCGGCGGGCCGACGATAGGCTCGGCGACGGCGACATCCGGCACTGCCAAAGAAAGGTCCTCGAGGTATTCGTGCTCGACGGCTCCCTGTATCTGCGCGTCGGTGACGCCAAGCTCAGCCCCTGCCAGGGTCTGAGTCTGGGTGGCCACGAAGGGCGCCATGGGCAGCGGCGCCGGGCGGACGCTGCGTCGCCAGACGAAAAAGCCGACCAGACCAAGCCCCACGGCGCCCATCGACCAGAACAGGCCTCCGTCGCCGAACGCTGCCATCACCGGAGTGATCAACGGCGGGCTGACCGTGGACCCCAACGCATTGATCAGCAGCAAGCCCTGGCTCATGCGCACCAGGGCACCGGCCGGGGCCCGGTCGGCAGCATGGCTGACCGCGACCGGATACAGTGAAAAGACGCCACCACCCAGCAGGAACAGCAGCCCGCCCGTCAGCCACGACTCCCCCGGCACCATCAGCAGCGCCATCGACAGCCCCGCCGTACTGGCGCCGATGATGATCAGCACCAACTGACGGTCGTGCTTGTCCGACCAGCGCCCGATCGGGTATTGCAGCAGCATGGCCCCGAGTACCACCACCGCCATCATCTGTCCGATCTGCGCGACACCCAGACCGCTGCGCTGTAGGTAGAGGGGCAGCAGGCTATAAACCGCTGCCACGACCAGTCCCGAGCCGAAACAGCCCATCACCCCGGTGGGCGTCAGCGTGATCAGCCGCAGCGGTGACAGCGGCTCGGCGTGCTCGATCAGCGGCGATACCCGCGGAATCATCGCCATGGGCAGCACCGACAGCGAGGCCAGCATGCCCACCACCATGAAGGGCGCGGCATCGCTCATGGCGTTGGTTGCGCCGAGCAGCAGTTGACCAATCACGCCGGCGGCGTAAAGAGAGATCATGTACATGGCTAGCAGGCGACCACGTACCTTGGTATCGGCACTGGCCAGCAGCCAGCTCTCGATGACCAGATAGACCCCCACCGTGGCCCAGCCGCCAATCAGGCGCAGTGCGAACCAGCTGACAGGGTCGAGCCACAGGCCCTGCAGCAGCACCGTGACCGCGACCAGCGAAGCAAAGCAGCCATAGGCGCGGATGTGCCCGATGCGAAGCAGCAGGCGGTCATTGAACAGCGCCCCCAGCGCCAAGCCGATGAAGTAGGCTGACGACACCCAGCCGATCACCACGGCGGACTCACCCGCCGCGTCCAGGCGCAGGGTGATCAGGGAGGCCAGGAAGCCATTGCCGATGCAGAGAATGAAGAGCCCCAGCAGGGGCGCAAGGGCCAAGGAAAGCAATTGCCGGGACATGACATGCCTCGCATCTACGAGAGGGAAACACCGCCGCTCCCGGCGGGTGAGTCGCGATAATCATCTTGCCGGCGGGGAAGTTTCCACCACCTCGTCATCAGGCTAGAAGCCGGCCATCACCGGCGCAATGTGGGCAATCGCGCGGCGAATATACGCTTGGCCCGGCTCGTCGCCAAGCGCTATTTGCGTCTTCGTTCATGCACGATCATGGCGCCGAGGCAACACGCTTAATCAGCACGTTTCAGCAGTGCGCCTGATCAATACGTCTTAGTAGAGATTCTTAGAAGAGAGTCTTAGAAGACCGCCTTAGGAGAACGACGTCATGGTCGGGAAAGGTCACGTCCATGGCGAGTCGCTCGGCGAGCCAGCTAAAGCTCGCTTCGCTGAAGAAGCAGACATGGGTGGGATCGAGAATATAGTGCCAGCCGGCGAAGGCCTCGTGGCTGGTGACCCGCTTGGTCATCAGCCCCAGCCAGCCGCCTGGACGCAGCAGCCCGGCCAGGCGGATGAGCTCGTCACCGGGGGCTGCCATGTGCTCGACCACCTCGGTGGCGGTGATGAAATCGAAGCTTCGTGACAGCGGCGCCGGGTCCGGAGCGTAGTAGGGGTCGAAGATGGCCATCGGATGACCCGCCTCCTCGAACATGACCGAGAGCGTCGGCCCCGGGCCGCTGCCGACATCGAGTCCCTCTGCGCCGGGCGTCAGCCGCGCAAGCAGGGGCGCCTGCAGCCTCGACAGGAAGCGTCGATAGCCGGCATCCTGCGGCGAATTCTGGTGCTGGTCATAGACCGCACGCTCGGCATCGGCATCCAGATGCTGATGAGGCGGCACGAAGACCAGGGTGCAGACCTGACACTGCAGGTAGTCGCGCCGCGCATCCCGATGGTAGGCCACCGCATCAGGCGCGTCGCACAGCGGGCAGGACAGAGGCTGGGTCATCGTCGTATGCTCATGAAAATATTCGCCGCCAAGCCTACTCTGATCGCCCAGGCGACCCAAGGAGGAACCCCATGCTGTCAGCTCTGGATCACCTGGTGATGTACGTCGATGACTTACCGCGAGCCGTGGATTTCTACAGCCGCGTCCTGGACATGGACGCCAAGGAGCAGGACGCCGGCCATGCCGACCTGCACCTCGGCAACCTGACCCTGCGCCTGCAGCTCACCGATAGCGCCGCTGCGCCCAAGGCAGCGACGCCCGCCACCGGCGGCATGGAGCTGTCTTTCGCCAGTCGCCTGCCGCTCGACGAGGTCGAGCGCCACCTGACCGCCCTTTCTATCCCAGTGGAGCTTGGTCCAGTGGCCCGGGCTGGCGGCAAGGGGCCGGTGGACTCGCTCTATCTGCGCGACCCGGAAGGCAACCTGCTGGAGATCACCCGCCCGCGTCGGTGATGGCAACACCTGTCTGGGCAGGTATCATATTGCCCAGGCTCGCTTTTTCGCCTATTTCCACTCAAACCGTTTCATTCAAGGACGATGTCATGCCCCAGACGCCCGCACCCGAGACGCCTCCTTCCGAGATGCCTCCCTCCCCTCAACAGGCAGACACCACCATGGCCATGGTGGTCTACGGCCTCTTACTGGCTGGCATGGTGATTGGCTTCACGCCGCTTATTGGCGTGGTCATCGCCTATGTCTACCGCGGCAAGGGGCCTGACTGGCTCGAGGCACACTATCGCTACCAGATCCGCACCTTCTGGATCGGCCTGCTGTACGGCCTAATCGCTACGCTCCTGACGCTGGTGGTGATCGGCGTCCCGCTGCTGATCGCTCTGGCGGTGTGGATGATCATCCGCTGTGTTAAGGGCTTCAAGGGCCTGCAGGAGCAACGCCCACCCGCCAATATCACCACCTGGCTGGTCTGAATTGTCGATGAGTGAAGACACCTCCCGCCGCAACCGCCTCCAGGCCACCGCCATCACCGCCCTGTGGCGTAGTCTGGCCGGGCGCCGGCTGAGCACCCTGTGGCGGCTGTCGACGTTCGCAGGCCCATTGGTGCACCGTTTCAGCAAGCGCGAGCGCCAGATCACCGAGACCAACCTGACGGTCGTCTATCCCCAGGCAAGCGACGCCGAGCGACGCCGGCTGGCAAGCGAGAGCCTTACCCACTCCACCGCCACCATGCTCGAACTGGGGTTTGCCTGGATGGGCGACCCCGAGCGGGTCGAGGCATCGATCGTCGAAGTGCATGGCCGCGAACTGCTCGATGAGGCCCGGTCCGAGGGGCGAGGAGTCATTGTGCTGGCGCCCCACTTTGGCAACTGGGAGGTGCTGAACTTCTGGCTCTCGGGCCACTTTCCGTTCACCGCCATGTACGAACCGCCCAAAATCGCCCCGCTGGACCCGGTGATTCGCCATGGCCGCGAACGGCGCGGCGCCCAGCTGGTGCCGACCAACCCGCGCGGTGTGGCAGCACTGCTCAAGGCGCTAAAGCGCTGCGAAGCCGTCGGTATCCTGCCGGATCAGGAGCCTGACTGGGGCAGCGGCGTCTTCGCCCCCTTCTATGGCCGCCCCGCCTACACCGCCACCCTACTGCCGAAACTGGTGGCCCGCACCCAGGCGCGAGTGGTCACCGGGGTCGCCAGGCGTCTCCCCGGGCGCGGCTTCGCGCTTCATTTCCTGGCCGCCGATGAACGGGTCTTTGATACCGACGAGACCGCCTCGGCCAGTGGCGTGAACGCAAGCGTCGAGGCCGCCATCGCCCTGGACCCAGCCCAGTACCAGTGGGAATACAAGCGTTACCGCAAGACGCCCGAGGAAGCCGCCGGCGACCCGGACTTCCGCCGTGCGCGCATCTACTGACGCCGAGAGAGCTCATGACTCAGACCTATCTGCCCGAGCAGGACACCCGTGTCACTCAAATCATCTATGTCCTCTATCTGGCCGGCCTGATCACCGGCAGCGTGACCACGCTGATCGGCGCCATCATGGCCTATGTCTACCGCGGCGATGCCTCACCCTGGCTGCGTGAACACTATCGCTACCTGATCCGCACCTTCTGGATCGGGGCTCTCTACGGCTGCATCGCCTTTTTGCTCGGGGTGATCGGTATTGGCTTTCTGATCATGCCGCTGCTGGCGCTGTGGCTGATCTTGCGCTGCGTGATCGGCCTCAAGGCCGTGCGCGCCGACCAGGCACCGGCCAAGCCCAGCACGTGGTTGTGGTGAAACGGCTTTAGTGAGCGTGCTGAAGAACGGGGTCCACCTGGAACGCCTCCGCATGGGGAACATGCGGCGCCGGATTCCGTCTAATATAGATCGTAAGCTATTTACAAAGACGCGTTTATACCGAGCCTGATCCTGATATAGCGCCGATATACAGAGCCGATATACAGAGCTCGATGTAACGAGCCCAATATAGAAGGTCCGACATGCACTGAGCGTTGCCATCACCACGCCAGAGCGAACCGGCCACGCCTGACTGGCTTCCCAGGTAAAGGCAGCACCGATAAGCTTTTTGCGTTCGCTCAGCGTCAAATCGCGCTGTTTGTCGCGACCATGGCAAGACCAAGATCCGCATCTGGGCAGTACAAGAACAGCGCACCTAATGCCACAGCTCGCCCCGATGCTTACTTAAATCTCCTCCCCGGATTGCGCAGGGACTGCCGGCGGGGGCTAATGGAGAACCACTGGAAGTGATGATGACTCCACAACACCCGCTGTGCGGCGCAGGTACGCCCCGGACAGCAGGTGCCCCAGCACCCAGACTTTCGACGCGCAGCGCACCTCAGCGCCGCCGTCGGTCATGGGTCGGTCGGCCCAGGCCATCTGCCTACGAACAGTCAAGCCCTAGCCGTCTCCTGCAGCGCAGCGTGGTACGCCGATGAGTTCTCTTGACGAACTTCGCAGCGCCCCGACGACGCCCAGTTCCTCTGCCCACGCCAACCGCCGTCAGTTCAGGCCCCCTTGGCGACGTAGCCGGCGTGCCCTGTTTGCCGGACTGTTCGCCGGCACCGCCGCGCTGGGCATCTGGGCAATGTTTCAGATCCTCTATGTCGGCGGCATCACGCCGCTGGAGCTGGTCATCCTGGGGCTGTTTGCCCTGACGTTCAGTTGGATCATCATTGCCTTCTGGAGTGCCGTGATCGGCTTCGTGCTGAGCCTGTGCCGCCGCGATCCGGTGACTCTGGCCCGCCTCCAGCCAGCGCAACCGCCCAGCGACGCCCAATCGAAAACCGCGCTGGTGATGCCAATTCACAATGAAAACATCAGCGGGGTCATCGCCGGGCTGGAGGCGACCTGCCGCGACCTGCCCGGCGACACGCCTCAGCGCCAGCTGGAAGTCTTTGTCCTGAGCGACAGTACCGACGATGCCATTGTCGATCAGGAGCATCTTGCGATCGGTGCCCTGCAGCGTCGCCTGAACGGCGCCTGTCAGTTGCACTATCGCCACCGGGACAGCAACAGCGGCCGCAAGGCCGGCAACCTCGGGGAGTTCTGCCGTCGCTGGGGAAAGCGCTACGACTTCATGCTGGTGCTGGATGCCGACAGCGTGATGAGCGGCAGCACAGTGTCAGCGCTCATCGACGCCATGGAGGCCAACCCGCGGCTGGGCCTGCTGCAGACTGTCCCCATTCCTGTGCACCAGCAAAGCCTGTTCGGTCGAGCCAACCAGTTTGCCGCCTCGCTCTACTCGCCGATGCTCGCCGCCGGCCTGAGCTTCTGGCATGCCGACGCCGCCAACTACTTCGGCCACAACGCCATCATGCGCACCGAAGCGTTCATGGCCCACTGCGGTCTGCCGCAGCTGCCCGGATCGCCGCCGCTGGGAGGCGACATCCTCAGCCATGATTTCGTCGAGGCGGCACTGATGCGGCGTGGCGGCTGGCAGGTGCAGATGCAGACCGACCTGGACGGCAGCTTCGAGGAAATGCCCAGCCATATCCTCGACTACGCCAAACGGGACCGGCGTTGGGTGCAGGGCAATCTGCAGCACCTGCGCCTGCTGGGCGGACATGGCCTGCACCCGCTGAGCCGGCTGCACTTCCTGTTCGGGGCCTTTGCCTACATCTCCTCACTGGTCTGGCTGTCGATCCTGGTGATCAGCACCGCCGACGCCTTGATCCGCGCCATCGCCGAACCCAATTTTTTCACTTCCAACGCCCAGCTGTTTCCCGACTGGCCGATTGCGCCACCGCCCCTGATCATGCCCCTGCTGGGCGGCACCCTGGCCATGCTGCTGATGCCCAAGGTGCTGGGCATGTGTCTGGCGATGGCTCGCCGTCCCCGCGCCTTCGGCGGTCGCACACGGCTGGCCGTCAGCGTGGTGCTCGAAAGCCTGTTCGCGATGCTTATCGCGCCTCTGATGATGGTGTTCCACAGCCTGTTCGTGATCAACGTACTGAGCGGGCGCACCGTGGCCTGGGACCCTCAATCCCGAGAAGGACGCGCCGTGGCGTGGCGAGAGGCGTGGCGGCATACCTGGCAGGCCAGTCTGGTCGGACTTGCCTGGGCCGGCGTCACTTGGTGGTACACCCCAGTGTTCTTCTGGTGGCTGACTCCTGTGTGGCTGGGCCTGATGCTGGCCGCGCCACTGATCCGATTCAGCAGCAGCCTCACGCTTGGCCGCAGCCTGCGCCGCGCCGGCCTGCTGCTGGTGCCCAGCGAGACCTGCCCGCCCGCTGTGCTGCAAGCGCAGTCCTCGTCTGAAGAAGTGCCAGATGGCGAGCAGCCCTGGCCACCTCCGCAGGAGCTACCCGGCGAAATGCCGGAACAGACCTTCGCCGCCCCTCGGCACGACGCCGCCTAGCGAGGCCTCTCGTAGTGGCCAAGCCTCAGCCAACCGCCTACAACGTGTTGCACGACGTGATACACAACGAACATCGTTGTTACCTATACCCGAACCGCTTGGAGCCATGGAATGCTGATACAACGCGGGATGTCAGGGCGAGCCAGCCATGCTCGCCCGGATCAGGCAGGACGTCTTGCGACGACCCTGTTGACCACCACCCTGCTCTGGACGGGGCTCGCCTCGTTTGGGCTTGGACTCGGCATAGCAACGCCGGCCTGGGCCGAAGCGCCGACAGCCGATGCATCGGCAGATGCCAATCTCGATGCGCAAAGCTCTGATGCGCAAAGCTCCGATGTTCAGAGCCCTGATGAGCAGAGCCCTGGCGCCCAGGGCCTGGAATCCCAGAGCAGTGACACCGCAGCCACCGACGCCACCACAAGCCAGTCAGCTACCGGCGCCAAGACCAGCATGGCGTCTTTGGACGCGCTGTATGCCGAGGTCACCTCGCGGGCCAAACAGCTCGCTCAGGCCCCGTTCGAGGCTCACGATAACGCCTTGCCGGAAGCCTTGCAGGACATAAATTATGACCGTTACCGACAGATTCGCTTCCGTCCCGAAAAGGCCCTGTGGCGCGATCAGTCTCTCTTCGAGGTGCAGCTATTCCACACCGGTTTTCTCTACAACCAGCCGGTAGGCCTGAACCTGGTCGAGTCGCTCGACAACAGCGGCCAGGTCGACGTGTCACCGCTGCCCTTCGATCAGGGGTATTTCCGCTATGACGATGCGGCGGCCCCCATCGGCGAGGCGCTGGCCAAACAGTCCAGCGACGACCAGGCCCGGAACGATATCGGCTACGCGGGCTTTCGCCTGCATTACCCGCTCAACCACGGCGACTACCGCGACGAATTTATGGTCTTCCTCGGCGCGTCCTATTTCCGTCTGATCGGCCGCGACCAGAGCTACGGCCTATCGGCGCGCGGGCTGGCCATCGACACCGCCTCGCCACAGGGCGAGGAGTTTCCGGCGTTCACGGACTTCTGGCTGGTCCAGCCGGCACCAGACGCCACGCATATCCAGGTGCTAGCACTGCTCGACAGTCCCTCGGTCAGTGGCGCCTACCGCTTCGATATCACCCCTGGCGAGTCCAGTACCGTCGATGTTCAGGCACGTCTCTTTGCCCGCGAGGACGTGAAGAAGCTCGGCATCGCCCCGCTGACCAGCATGTTCTGGCACGGGAGTCTGGAGCGCGTGCACGACGATGACTATCGGCCCCGCGTCCATGACTCGAACGGCCTGTCGATGCACACCGCCAAGGGGGAGTGGATCTGGCGTCCGCTGAGCAATCCCTCGCAGCTGCATATCTCCTCACTGCGCGACGACACGCCCCAAGGCTTCGGCCTGGTGCAACGCCTTCGTGCATTCGACGATTATTTGGACATGGAAGCGCGCTATGATCTGCGCCCCAGCCAGTGGGTAACGCCACAGGGCGGTGACTGGGGGTCCGGCGGTGTGGAACTGGTAGAGATTCCCACCGAGAACGAGACCAACGACAATATCATCGCCTACTGGGTGCCCGATGCGCCCTTCAAGGCCGGCGAGTCACGAACCTACCGCTACCGCACTTCGACCTTCGGCGCCTATCCGCCGACTCTCGAGCGTGCCGGTGTGGTGCATACCCGCCAGGGTTGGGGAGGCGTACCCGGCCAGGACGATCCTCCGCCCAGGAGTCGCCGTCATTTCATCGTCGACTTTCGCGGCGGCGAGCTGTCGAGCCTGGATGCCAGCCAACCCGTGGAGATGACGCTGACCACGTCCAGCGGCGAGACCCTCACGCCGCAGGTGCAGCTGCTGCCCGACGGCAAGACATGGCGGGCGAGTTTTCGCCTCCAGCCCGACGGCGATCAGCCAGCCGACATGCGGCTATCGCTAACCCTGCGTGGCCAACCGCTGACGGAAACCTGGAACTATGTCTGGTACCCCGGCGCTGCCCGCTGATAGCGACAGTAGCGAAAAGCGCTAGCCTTCGCCGAGCGCCTCGGCGAAGGCCTGCGCAGCGCTGTGCCAATCCTGCTGCTGGCGCCTGGCCTCAACGGCTCCCTTACGTAACTGAGCCCGAAGCTCGCCGTCTTCGAACCAGCGGCGCAGTGCCGTCGCCAAGGCCTTGGCATCTCCCGGTTCTACGGCCATACCCGCGCCTTCAGGCAGGGTATGACGCAATGCGCCGCCGGTGGTGGTAATCACTGGCAGGCCACGGGCCAGCGCTTCGGTCACCACCATACCGTAGCCTTCGTAATAGGACGGCAGCACGAAGAGATCCGCCTCTGCGTAGTAGGATGAAAGCGCCTCAGGCGAGCGGGTCCCCAGCAGGTAGACCCACTCACCCAGCCCTTTTGACTCAATCATCGCCTCGACCCGACTCGCATGGTCAGGGTCGAGCTCCAAGCCGCCGATACAGTCGCACTGCCAACTGAGGTCGGAAAGCTCGGAGAGCGCCTCGATCAGCACCTCATACCCTTTGCGTGGCGTCAGGCTCGCCACACAAAGCAACCGAGCGGGCTCAGTACCATCGACATGGCGATCGACGCTGTTCGCCAATGGCACTGGCGTGACCCCCGGCTCGACCACGTGAAGGCGCGATGGCAGCACACCGAAATCGGCCAGCCGCTCGGCGGTGAAGGTGCTGGTCGCGATCACCCGATGCATCGCCCTTAGTGCCAGCGTCTCGCTGACGCGAAAGCTTTCCCGCTGGATATCGCTCAGGCCGGTCTCGTCGGCCAGCGGATGATGCATCAGGGCGGTGAGCTCGAGCAGGTTGGCATGACGCGCCACTACTTCGGGCAGACCTGCCATCACCATGGCATCGAGCACCACCCGAGCGCCTTCGGGCTGTCGCGTCAGGGCGCGCTCAAGACTCTCGATCGCCTGCTGATCGGGTGTCGGGAAGCGCCCGGCGAGCCCTTCTACCACAACCTCCCAGCCGCGCTCGCGCAGCGCCTCGGCGATGCGGGCGTCATAGACGTAGCTGCCGGTGAGCTGGTCGGGGTCGCCGGCTACCAGCAGGGTCAAAGCGGGCGTCCGGGAAGCGGCTGACATCATCCGTGACATCCTCATTTCAGTGGAAGAGTCGTTGTGCAGGATACGGCGCAAGCATAGCGCGGACTGGCAAGGACACGACAAGCTGCTAGACTGTCGCCACTCGCTTGACGGGGTGCCGGTGATACCGGCTGAGACCGCCCAACGCCGTGCCAGCGCACGCGACAGGGGGGATCCCGTTGAACCTGATCCGGCTCGTACCGGCGTAGGAATCAAGCGGTGGCAGGGCACGGCTGCACCAGTCTCGCCCGGTTACGCCTTGCCCCCGATACGCCTACCCTGCCCGTGCCCCGGATCACGACCGTCACCGGAGGCCAGATGGGCTACTGCTTCAGCGATCTCACCGCCACCTGCCAACAGGATTGGCACCGCTATATCGAGCACGACTTCGTGCGCACCCTCGGCGCCGGCACCCTCGATCAAAACGCCTTTCGCTGCTATCTACAACAAGACTACCTGTTCCTGATCCACTTTGCCCGCGCCTACGCGCTGGCCGCCTACAAGAGCCGTACCCTGAGCGACCTGCGCCAGGCCAAGGCGGGGCTTTCGACCATTCTGGATACCGAACTAGACCTGCATGTCGGTTTCTGCCGCGATTGGGGCATTTCCGAGACCGATCTGGCCGCAGTGCCCGAGGCCCGCGAGACACTGGCTTATACCCGCTATGTGCTCGAGGCCGGCCACCGCGGCGACCTTCTGGACCTCCACGTGGCGTTGGCGCCCTGCCTGATCGGCTACGGCGAAATCGCGACCTGGCTCAATACCCAACCCACCACGGTGCGCGGCGCGGCCAACCCTTTTGACGCCTGGATCACGCTGTACGAAGGCCCCGAGTTTCAGCAGGCCATGGTGGATGAAATGGCCTGGCTCGATGCGCGCCTAGCGGAGGTCGGGCCGCGACGCTTCCAGGAACTGAGCCAGATATTCAGCGAGGCCACACGGCTCGAGATCGATTTCTGGCAGATGGGCCTCGATCAGCGCAACTGAGCCTGTCTCACAGGGCCTGTCGCATAGGGCCTGTCGCACAGGGCCTGCCAAAATGGGCTCGCTGGAAAAGACCGCTCGGTTTGGTGGTGCCGAACGGCCATTGCAAGCCACCACCGGGAGCCAAGGCTCCCACCACTCGCTTGACGGGGTGCCGGTGATACCGGCTGAGATCATCCAACAGGCGCTAAAGGCGCCTGACAGGACGGATCCCGTTGAACCTGACCTGGCTAGGACCAGCGTAGGGATCAAGCGACAGGCAGGCCGTTTCCCCGCCGGTGCCGAAAACCGCCTGCCCCTGTCTCTCCTTCGCTTGTCCTCCCTGATGTTACCGGGAGAACACATCGCATGAGCAACACCCAGCACTTTCTCAACGAGCAGGCCCGCGTCGATGCGGCCGCCATCGCGCCCATGACGGGCTCGCGCAAGCTCCATGTCGAGGGCTCGCGCCCGGACATCCGCGTGCCCTTTCGCGAAATCGCCCTGTCACCAACGACCACCACCGACGGCGTCGAGCACAACCCGCCGCTGCTGGTCTATGACACCTCCGGGCCCTACACCGATCCGGGTGCCGAGATCGACCTGCGCCGCGGCTTGCCTGCCCTGCGCCAAACCTGGATCGATGAGCGCGACGACACCGACTGGCTGGATGGCCCCAGTTCGGGGTATGGCCGGCGCCGCGCCAACGACCCCATGCTGGCGCCACTGCGCTTCGAGTTGCAACGCTCTCCAAGGCGCGCAAGCCCCGGAAAGGATGGCAAGGCCGGCAACGTCACCCAGCTCTACTATGCCCGCCAGGGCATCGTCACCCCGGAGATGGAGTTCATCGCCATCCGCGAGAATTTGCGCCGCCAGGCGCGCTGTTCAACGTATACGGGTTCGGAAGAGGTAGAGCACATCCTTGACCACCAGCACCCAGGACAGGGCTTCGGTGCCAGGCTCCCCGAGGAGATCACACCCGAGTTCGTGCGCGACGAGGTGGCCGCCGGACGTGCCATCATCCCCTGCAACATCAATCATCCGGAATCCGAGCCGATGATTATCGGCCGCAACTTCCTGGTGAAGATCAACGGCAACCTGGGCAACTCGGCGGTGACCTCTTCGATCGAGGATGAGGTCGACAAGATGACCTGGGGCATCCGTTGGGGCTCGGACACCATCATGGACCTATCCACCGGCCAGAACATCCACGAGACCCGGGAGTGGATCATCCGCAACGCGCCGGTGCCGGTGGGCACCGTGCCCATCTACCAGGCGCTGGAGAAGGTAAATGGCGTGGCTCAGGATCTGACCTGGGAGGTGTTTCGCGACACTTTGATCGAGCAGGCCGAACAGGGTGTCGATTACTTCACCATTCATGCAGGCGTGCTCTTGCGCTACGTGCCGCTGACGGCAAAGCGGGTCACCGGCATCGTCTCCCGGGGCGGGTCGATCATGGCCAAGTGGTGCCTCTATCACCATCAGGAGAGCTTTCTCTATACCCACTTCGAGGAAATCTGCGAGATCTGCAAGCAGTACGATGTCGCCTTCTCGCTGGGAGACGGCTTGCGCCCGGGCTCGGTGGCCGATGCCAACGACGCGGCCCAGTTCGCCGAGCTCGAGACCCTCGGTGAGCTGACGCGCATCGCCTGGAAGCATGACGTCCAGGTGATGGTCGAGGGACCCGGCCACGTGCCCATGCACCTGATCAAGGAAAACATGGACAAGCAACTTACCGAGTGCGACGAGGCGCCCTTCTACACCCTAGGGCCGCTGACCACCGATATCGCGCCGGGCTATGATCACATCACCTCCGGCATCGGTGCCGCCATGATCGGCTGGTACGGCTGCGCCATGCTCTGCTATGTGACCCCCAAGGAGCATTTGGGCCTTCCCAACAAGGACGACGTCAAGACCGGCATCATCACCTACAAGATCGCCGCCCATGCCGCGGATCTTGCTAAGGGCCATCCCGCCGCCCAGCGTCGGGACAATGCGCTGTCCAAGGCGCGCTTCGAGTTCCGCTGGGAGGATCAGTTCAATCTGGGGCTGGATCCGGACACGGCCAGGGAATACCACGACGAGACCCTGCCCAAGGACTCGGCCAAGGTGGCCCATTTCTGCTCGATGTGTGGGCCCAAGTTCTGCTCGATGAAGATCAGTCAGGAAGTGCGAGACCATGTTTCCAATAACGCGATCAAAGACGGGACCCAGGGAGAGACCCGAGACGAGGCATCTGACCGTCGCCTCGACGATGACCCGAAAGCGGTAAAAAAGGGCATGGAGGAGCAGGCCCAAGCCTTCCGGGATGCCGGCGCCCGGCTCTATCAGCAGGTCTGAGACACCCGCCCACGCTCACTTCGGCAAAAGGCCCCGCCATGACTGACATGGACGGGGCCTGGTTGTGGCCGCTGGCGTCATGCATGACGCCAGAACACAGCAGCGTCTGCCGGCATCAGAAGCGGTAGGTAGCGCCCAGACTGAAACCGTCGAAGGTGAAATTGTCTTCATCGAGATAGCGGATGTAGTCGGCGCCGAAAGACAGGTTACGGCTCATATCAAACTCTGCGCCGACACCGCCGGAGAAACCGCTCTCACTGTCATCGCCGTTGAAAGTGACGTCATTGAAGGAAACCTCACTGGCACCCAGCAATGCATAGAGCCGGAATTCCCGGGAGACCGGCAGGAAGCCCTTGGCGAAGATGCCTGCCAGGTAATCCAGATCGATATCCACGCCACCAATCGAATCCGACCCGCCGGTGGCCAGGTGGCCCTCAATGGCAAAGTAGTCGTTGAACTGCATGCCGGCTCTCAGTCGTAACGCTTCGCTCTCGGCGGAGGAGCTTCCCTGCGGATCGAAGTTCCAGAACATGACATCGGCGCCAAGGTAGGCCGCCGGTGTAATACTCATCTGTTCTGCCTGTGCACTGCCCGACACACCCAAGGCCCCCACCACGGCGCAAGCCGCCACCGGCGCTATCAATCGCTTCATGACTCATCTCCTCCGTTAGAAATCCCGATCACGGCACTGTTATCCGACGATGTCGTCCAACGCGCTTAATCGACTGCCGCAGCCAACCGCATTGAACAACCATTCCGACTCACCGAATTGACTAACAACGCTAATCAAGCCGGATTTTCAAACAGTGTTTTATATCCCTATTCTAACGTGGATCATTTTCCATGATTGCGCCAGTAAATTATGTGATCGACAGCGGTTGGCGATCACCGCGAGAAAGCGACCACTCACTCGCAGATTAGTCGCAATTGACGAAATGCAGGCCACTTAAGGCAATACACTACTAGATACTACAAGGCGCCAAACCCCAGCGGCATGCGGCTCATATTGTTCTCGACCCGTTTGACGCCTGGCTGGTTCTCGGCGGCCAGCTGTACCGCCTTCATTTCCTCATCACTGGCGACCAGGCCCCACAGCTCGACGACTCCGTCCTTGACGATAACGTTGACGCGTACGGTGTTGAGCTTGTCCTCGATCTCCTTGCTGAGCGCTTCACGCAGGCTGCGGTCATCGACCGTTCCCTCGCTGGCCGGCGGAGTGATGGCCAGGCCTTGCAGCAGGTTGGAACGACTGACGATGCCTACCAACTTGCCGTCCCGGGTCACCGGCACCCGCTTGATATGGCGCTTCTCGAGTAGCCGGGCAATATCAGCGACGCGGACATCTTCCTCCACCTCGACCACCGGGTGGGACATGATGTCTCGTGCCGTATGGCCATGTGTCTTGATGTAGCTGGCCGCCGTTTCGGGCCCCGAAGAGACCAGCGCCAGCCACCAAGGCGTGGGCTTCTCTGCCTGATTTTCGGCGCGTCCCATCAGGTCGCCTTCGCTGACCATACCCAGCAGATGCTGGTCATCATCGATCACGGGTACCGCACTGATATGGTGATCCAGCAACAGGCGAGCAATTTCCTGGACACCTGTCTCGGGGGAAACACTGATAACCGTTGGCGTCATGACATCGACAGCGTGCATGGTACATCCTCCTGATGAATGCTGATGGCACAGAATGGTCTGGCAAGCCTCGCGCTCGATGCTTGGCATGGCCTGAATGCGACGCGCGCAAGGGGGATGGTTTCGCCAGGGCCTACTTAAACTCTAGTGCTGCCCCGAGATAGCCACAAGGCGGGATGGCGACATGCCGCACCCCGTATCATGGGAGATAAGCCGACAATCGCCAGGTATCGGCTCGGCGTCTTGCCTAAGGTCGGCAGCGCCAGCTCTTTCAGTAAACGACAGCGCAGAGCCCAGGCAGATGACAGAACCCGGCACATGAACAGGGCGGCCAATGGGCTGCCCTGTTCATGTCTGTCATGCGTATCGGTAATGATGGGTCGCGAACCAGCGCTTCCTGCGCGGACATGCGACCCTTTGGCGCCTCAGTTCCCGAGCAGTGCCAGGATGATGCGCTCCCCGTAGCCCCAGAGCAGGACTGTCAGGCCCAGCAGCACCTCTAGCAGGAGCACCCCGATGCCGAGTGTGGAACTGGAGACGATGAAGCCTTCTTCGCGACTGATGTCGAGAAAAGCCGGAATGCCCAGGTAAAGCAGATAGGCGGTGTAGCAGAGCCCAAGAATACCGGCCAGCAGGCACAGCCAGATAATGGGATAGATAGCCACAAGACCGCTGATGAACATCGGCGTGGCCACATAGCCAGCGAACACGATGCACTCGCTCTGTTTCGGCGGGTTGGGCGTAAAACGCTTGGCCATGGCACGGATCACCTTGCCCACCGCATACACCGCCGAGAGTATCACCAGATAAAAAACGACGCCGGCCCCCAAAGCATCCAGGTAGCCGAGCTGTATCGTGGTCTCGCCCCCCAGCCCCCAGCCCACCTGGGTGGTGCCGATATAGGAGCAGATGACCGGGATGGCTGCCAGCAGCAGCACATGATGCTCGTAGAGGTGGGTGAGCGTCTCGCGCTCTCCCTTGATCTGTTTCCATTCGCGTTGCGGATGGGCCATCAAGCCCCAGACATGCGTCAGCATCCGGATACCTCCATCTATCAGCAGGAGAGATCGTCATGAACCGACCTCAAGCACACACATGAAGCGTGCCTTATCAGCAGTATAGTCAGAAGGAAGGAGGAAGCGTCGACGACGGTTATCACCGTCGTCTCAACGCTTTGGATTGTTCGGGGAGAGCTCTGAAAGAGATCAGGGTGAGATCAGCGCAGCGAAGTCCATAAAAGCGGCGCATTAGGGAGGGCGGCATCCAATGACATCATCAGACTCAGTGCCGTGATGGTGAGAATGGAAAATCCGAACACGCTCTTGGCCCAGCGCTCCTCGTCTTGGGCACGATAGCCCTTACACGCCAGGTACAGCCAATAGACTCCCATACCCAGAGCGACGATGAAGTAGCCGGGGCCGGCATAGCCCGCAATGCTCAGCGCCAGGGTCGCCGGAATGAACGCCAGGATATAGCCGAGGATGTGATGCTTGGCACGGTGAATGCCACGCACCACCGGCAATACCGGAATCGATGCAGCGCGATAGTCTTCCAGGCGGAAGATGGCAATCGCATAGGAATGCGGCATCTGCCACAGGCAGAAGATGGTCAGCAGCGTCATGGCACCGGTATCGAAGGTGCCGCTGACGGCACAGTAGCCCACTACCGGCGGTATGGCCCCAGAGAGGCTACCGACCAGGGTGCCGTATTCGGAATGACGCTTCATCCACAGGCTGTAGACGACGACATAGATAACGAAGCCAAACGTGGCCAGCCCAACCGTCAAGGCGTTGGTGCCCAGAGCCAGCAGGGCAAAGCCTGCCAGCCCCAGCGCCGTGGCGAACCACAGCGTAGCACCCGCGGTGACGCGCCCCTGTACCAGCGGACGATTCTGAGTGCGCCGCATCACGCGATCGATATCTTGGTCGATGACGTTGTTGAAGGCACATCCAGAGGCA
The DNA here is from genome assembly GCF_003268885.1 of Onishia taeanensis. Lineage (GTDB taxonomy): Bacteria > Pseudomonadota > Gammaproteobacteria > Pseudomonadales > Halomonadaceae > Onishia > Onishia taeanensis_A. Next base: position 161,061 of record NZ_QLSX01000003.1, on the reverse strand, counting down.
ATCACCAGCGCCAGACCCACCACGGCAGAGAGAAACAGCGGCAGATCGAACCCGCCCTGGGCGGCTAGAAAGTAGCCGCCCAGAACGGAGATCAAGTTACCGCCGATGATCCCCGGCTTGGTGAGTGTCAGGTAGTCCTTGAGCATGGAGGGCTGCGTTATCCGATCATCATGTTGAGGTTTAGATGATGCATGATCCACAGGGAACCTCCGATGACTAGAACCAGGATCGCCACGGCGAAGACGAACGACGTCAAGTTCCAGCCTTCGTCAGTCTTAGCGCTCATGTGCATGAACAGCACCAGCTGAACCAGCACCTGCAGCACCGCTGTCACAGTGATGACGCCGACCATCGCCAAGGGGCTGAAGTCGCCGCTCATCACTACCCCGAAGGGAATGATGGTCAGGACGATGGACAGAACCAAGCCCGTCACATAGGACTTGACGCTGCCATGACTGTTGTCGTGAGACGTTTGTGAGCCGCTCATATCACAGGACTCCCATCAGATAAACGAAGGAGAATACGCAGATCCAGACGATGTCCAGGAAGTGCCAGAAAAGGCTCAGGCACATGATCCGAGGACGAGTGAATTCATTCAGACCTTTTTTCTTGACCTGAATCAGCATCACCAGAATCCAGATCAAGCCGAAGGTCACGTGCAGGCCGTGGGTGCCGACCAGGGTAAAGAAGGCCGACAGGAAGGCACTACGATCCGGACCGAAGCCTTCATGGATCAGGTGCTGGAATTCGTAGATCTCCATCGCCACGAACGAAGCACCCAGGACGAAGGTGATCCACAGCCAGCGGCTGACCTTGGCCGCCTGATTGGCGTTCATTGCCAGCACGGCCATACCGTAAGTAAAGCTCGAGAACAGCAGCAGGAAGGTCTCGACCAGCACAAACGGTAGCTCAAAGATCTCGCCCGGTGTCGGCCCACCAGCCGTGCCCTTCAGTAGCACGGCAAAGGTGGCAAACAGCGACCCGAAGATCACCAGGTCGCTCATCAGGTAGACCCAGAAACCGAACAGTTTGGTGCCCGCGGTATCGTGGTGATCGTCGTGATGATCCTGGTCATGCCCGTGGGCATGACCTTGGTTGCTAAGAGTATCGGTTGCCATGATTAGCTCTGCGTCTCCAGCCGAGTTGAGTGCGCGAGATCACCCTTCTGCTTCAAGCGCTGACGATGCTCGCGCTCGATGCGCTCCACTTCCGCCGCAGGGACGTAGTAGTCGACGTCATCGTTGAAGATCCGCGCCATGAAGGTCGCAAACACACCAATGCCACCCACGATAGCCAACCACCAGATGTGCCACACCAGAGCAAAGCCGGCGATGGTCGCAAACAGTGCCATGACCGGGCCTTCCCAGGTGTTCTTCGGCATGTGGATATCCTCGTAGGGCGCCTCGGACAGCGGCGGCACGCCACCGTTAGCCTTCTTGGCATCCCAGAACCCATCCACGTCCGTCACTTCAGGCAGGTGCGCGAAGTTATAGAACGGCGCCGGCGAAGAGGTAGCCCACTCGAGGGTACGTGCGTCCCACGGATCGCCAGACACATCTTCGTTCTGCTTGCGATCACGGATGCTGACGTAGAACTGGATCAAGGTGCAGGCAATACCGGCCGCGATAATCAATGCACCCACCCAGGCCACAATCATCAGTGGCTGCCACTCGGGGTTGTTATAGGACTGCATGCGACGCACGGCACCAAAGAAGCTCAGTACATACAGCGGCATGAAGGCCACATAGAAGCCGGTGATCCAGCACCAGAAGGAACGCTTGCCCCACTTTTCGTTCAGGGTGAAGCCGAAGGCCTTCGGGAACCAGTAGGTCAGACCCGCCATCATGCCGAACACCACGCCGCCGATGATGACGTTGTGGAAGTGGGCGATGACGAACAGGCTGTTGTGCAGCACGAAGTTCGCCGCCGGCACCGACAGCATCACGCCGGTCATGCCGCCAATGGTGAAGGTAATGATGAAGCCCAGGGTCCACAGCACCGGGGACGTGATCTCCAGACGGCCGCGGTACATGGTGAACAGCCAGTTGAAGATCTTAACACCGGTGGGGATGGCGATGATCATCGTCATGATGCCAAAGAAGGCATTGACGTTGGCGCCGGCGCCCATGGTGAAGAAGTGGTGCAGCCAGACCACGAACGACAGAACTGTGATCGCCACCGTGGCCCAGACCATGGTGTTGTAGCCGAACAGGCGCTTCTTGGCGAAGGTCGCGATGACCTCTGAGAAGACACCGAATGCCGGCAGGATCAGGATGTACACCTCAGGATGGCCCCAGGCCCAGATGAGGTTGACGTACATCATCATGTTGCCACCGAGGTCGGTGGTGAAGAAGTGCATGCCCAGGTAACGATCGAGGGTCAGCAACGCGATGGTCGCGGTCAGGATCGGGAAGGAGGCAATGATCAACACGTTGGCGCAGAGCGACGTCCAAGTAAAGATCGGCAGACGGAACATCGTCATGCCCTTGGTACGCATCTTGATGATCGTGACGAAGAAGTTGATCCCCGTCATGGTCGTACCTATCCCCGATATCTGTAACGCCCATATCCAGTAGTCCACGCCGACGCCGGGACTGTAGTCGAGTCCCGATAGTGGCGCGTAGGCTAACCAGCCCGTCTTGGCGAACTCACCGACGAAAAGTGACACGTTGACTAGGATCACACCCGCCGCGAACAACCAGAAGCTCAGGTTGTTAAGGAACGGGAAGGCCACGTCACGCGCACCGATCTGCAACGGCACCACCAAGTTCATCAGGCCGATGACCATGGGCATGGCAACGAAGAAGATCATGATCACGCCGTGGGCGGTGAAGATCTGGTCGTAGTGCGAAGGCGGCAAGAAGCCCTCCGCCCCGGCCGACGCCATGGCCAGCTGGGAGCGCATCATAAGGGCGTCCGCGAAGCCGCGAATCAGCATCACCAAGGCAACGATGAAGTACATGATGCCAAGCTTCTTGTGGTCAATGGAGGTGATCCATTCCTTCCACAAGTAGCCCCACTTCTTGAAGTACGTGATGGCGCCCGTCATCCCGAGCCCGCCCAACACGATGGCCGCAACGGTCACCATGATGATCGGCTCGTCGTACGGGACCGCCTCTAGACTGAGTTTTCCGAACATAATTTACTCCGCTGCCTCCGCGCTCATGGGCTCGCCGTGAGACTCGTCCGATTCGCCATGACTTTCGTCGCTGTGACCATGGCCAAAGCCATCGGCATAGCTGTCGGCATATTTTGCCACACGCTCTTCGTGGTCACCGCCGGCATGGAAGCTCTTGATGATGCTCTCGTAGAGAGCCGGGGATACCTCAGAAAAGTACTGGATCTCGTTGACCTCGGTGGGCGCAGCGAGGTCGTAATACTCATCAGGGAAGGTCAGTGACTCAGACGACTCACGTACCTTGGACACCCAAGCCTCGAAGTCTTGCTGGGAGCCGACGTGAGCATCGAACGTCATATCCGAGAAGCCAGCACCACTGTAGTTTGTGGAGCGACCGGGATAGACCCCTTGCTCATCGGCGATCAGATGAACATCGTTATCCATGCCGGCCATGGCGTAGATCTGGCTGCCCAGGCGAGGAATGAAGAAAGAGTTCATCACCGAGCCAGAGGTGACGCGGAAGCGCACCGGAGTATCCTCTGGGAAGGCCAGCTCGTTGACCGTGGCAATGCCCTGTTCCGGATAGATGAACAGCCATTTCCAGTCCAGTGAGACCGCCTCGATGACGATCGGCTCCTGAGCATTGTCCCCTTCGGCCTGAATGGGCTTGTGAGGATCCAGGCTGTGTGAGGTATACCAGGTCAACACCGCCAGGAAGGCAACGATCACGCAGGGCACGAACCACACCACCGCTTCGACTTTGTTGGAGTGGTGCCAGTCGGGGCTATAAGTGGCATTCCGGTTGCTGCGGCGATAGCGCCAAGCGAAGGCGATAGTCATCACGATTACCGGAATGACAACGATCTGCATCAGACCGAACGCAGTCAGAATCAGGGTTCGCTGCTCTTCCCCGACCTGCCCCTTAGGATCCATCAGCGCCGAGTCACACCCTGTCAGTAACAGGGCAAGCGACACGAGCACCAGCGGACTCAGCACACGTAAGTACTTCTTTCTTCTCATCCTACGACCTCGTCAGGGCACGAAATCAGGCTAACCTTAGTACTGGTTGAAAATTAGTACTGGTTGAAAATTAGCCGGCTAATGTATGCGCACAACAAATGCCACAACCGTCGCGTCCTGGGTCCTTATCCATGACCGCAAGCAGCATCCGATGCAGCAAAGGGCTATCACGCATCGCAGCCAGACCTTATGAGCAAACGCTCAGCTACCACAAAGGTCTGGCTACACTGACCGCGTATCGTCGGAGAAATACCCCCCACGCAACAGTGACGATTTGTCGCAGGGGTGTCGCAGGTAGCGCACAGGTGAGGCGACGCGAGATGCCAGGAAAGCCTAACACGAGGCGCCGTAGGGAGGGTTGAGAAGGAGGGAAGGGCGAAATGCTTGCAGGAAGGAATCCCGAGCCTGCGACAACATGCCCTGCTGACCCTGCTTCTTCATCAGCAATATCGGCTCGTCCCGCTGTATCGCTGAGCAAGCAGCTGATCATGAGAGCATGAGAAAGCGCAACCTAGCGTTGGTGCAAAAAATTGTTAGATGCGTCATACCATTTGGTATTATTTCCACCAGCAGGTTCCTGCTTCTCCGGGTGCTCTAGCGTTACAGCAACACGCGTTCTCAAAACACGCATTTACAGAACACGCATTTCCAAAACAATAGACGAACCAAGGCAATTGCTATCATGTCCTCCCCTTCCCTGCGCCGAGCGTCCACTCTGCTCTGCACAAGCGCCCTTCTGGCATTTTGCAGTGCGCCGGTCCAGGCCGCAGACATGGACCCGATCTGGTCCTTCGCCAACGTCTCGGTGAACTACCTCGACTGGTCAGCCGGCACGGAGGAGCGCACCTCGACCAACGCCGCCAAGAGCGACTTCACCTTTCTCGAACTAGAGGGTGGCGCCGGCTTCGCCTGGGGCGAGTTCTACGGCTTCTTCGACCTGGAGAACCCGGGCAACGATCAGTTCGACGAACAGAGCGGTGGCAAGGACAACTTCCGTACCGCCGGCAAGCTCACCTCCCATATCTATCTGGGTGACTCGCCCTTCACGATCTACGCTCACCTTTATGACTTCCGTGACTATGGCTACAACGGCCGCGAACAGGACCAGGTCCTGGGTGTGGGCTATATCCAGACCTTCGACAACGGCCTGTGGTTCAAGCCCTTCCTGGGTGCGGCGCGCGTGCAGAGTGATGGCTACACCGGCATGAACGGTTACATGGCCGGCTGGGTTCTGGGCTATGGCTTCGAGGCACTCGGCCAGCAGTTCAGCGTCACCAACTGGCATGAACAGACCTTCGCGCGCGACGATGACTACCTCGCGCAGAATTATGTCGGCGACAAGGCGGAAAGCGTTGGCACCAATGGAGCGGTTTCATTATGGTGGCACCCGATTTCAAGCGTGACCACCGGCGTTCAGTACCGTTACTCGGACAATAAGCTAGGCACCCCCGAGGACTATCAGAACGCCGTCATCTACACGCTCAAGTACAACTTCCTGTAATGCCCAGGGCCCGGGTCGCCTCGCCGCCCGGGCAGCATTCGCTCCCATGAAGGACTTCCCATGACCATAATCATGAGCTTGGTGGGGATGGCGACGCTCATCCTGATCGCCCTCGTGTTTTCCTCCAACCGGCGCGCTATCCGCCTGCGCACCGTGGGTGGCGCCTTCGCTATCCAGGCCGGCATCGGCGCCTTCGTGCTGTACGTGCCTTTCGGCCAGTCAGTCCTCAAGACCATCTCGGATGCCGTCAGTCAGGTGGTGAGCTATGCCAACGACGGCATCGACTTCCTGTTCGGCGGGCTGGCCGACCCCTCCGGCGTGGGCTTCATCTTTGCCATCAAGGTCCTGCCGGTCATCATCTTTTTCTCGTCGCTGATCGCGGTGCTCTACTACCTGGGCATCATGCAGTGGGTGATCCGCCTGCTTGGCGGCGCGCTGCAGAAGGTGCTCGGCACCTCGCGCACCGAGTCGCTATCGGCCACCGCCAACATCTTCGTTGGCCAGACCGAAGCACCGCTAGTGGTGCGCCCCTTCATCAACAACATGACCTCCTCGCAGCTGTTTGCGGTGATGTGTGGTGGCCTTGCCTCGGTGGCGGGCTCGGTGCTGGCGGGCTATGCGGCGCTGGGCATTCCCATGGAATATCTGGTCGCGGCCTCTTTCATGGCGGCGCCGGGTGGCCTGCTATTCGCCAAGCTGCTGATGCCAGAGACCGAGACGCCCAAGGATGACGATGCCGACTCCATCCAGCACGTCCAGGATGACGACCAGCCAGCCAACGTGCTTGATGCGGCCGCCTCCGGCGCCAGCTCCGGTATGCGCCTGGCCGCCAACGTCGGCGCCATGCTGCTGGCCTTCATCGGCCTGATCGCACTGATCAACGGCATTCTCGGCGGCGTCGGCGGCTGGTTCGGTCTGGAGTCGCTGAGCCTTGAGCAGCTGCTAGGCTGGCTTTTCTCGCCACTGGCCTTCCTGCTCGGCATTCCCTGGGAGGAAGCCAACCTGGCAGGCTCCTTCATCGGCCAGAAGCTGGTGGTCAACGAGTTCGTCGCCTACATCAACCTGGCGCCCTACATCGAAGGCGAGCAGATGGTTGCCGCCACCGGTGCGGCCATGTCGGTGCACACCGTGGCCATCCTTTCCTTTGCCCTGTGCGGCTTCGCCAACCTGTCCTCGATCGCCATCCTGCTCGGCGGCCTGGGCAGCCTGGCACCGGGGCGTCGCCACGAGATTGCCCGCTTCGGCGTCAAGGCCGTATTGGCGGGCACCTTGTCCAACCTGATGTCGGCCACCATCGCGGGCTTCTTCATCGCACTGGCCGCCGGCTGACGCAGCGCCTTTCACCCCTCCTGCCGCCCCGAGCCCCTGGCCGGGGCGGTACTGGTTGAGCGCCCGCCAGCAGCCATGCTTTTTTGGCGATATGCTGGAAAAAGCTCGCCCTGCCGACGCGCCCTAACCTGAAGAGTACGGCCCAACGAGTACTGCCCAAACAAGTACAGCCAAATAAGTACTATGAAATTAAGTACTACCAAATAAGTACTGCCAAGAGAGCCGCTCCCATGCCCGACGCTTCCGCTACCCTCGATGCCTCGCTGCGTGCGCAGTTGATCGCCACCCGCAACCGCGCCTATGTGCCCTATTCACAGCACCCGGTGGGTGCGGCGTTGCAAACGCCCGAAGGAGAATGGTTTCTCGGTTGCAACGTCGAGATTGCCAACTACAAGGGGCTTTGCGCCGAGGCTTCGGCGATCGCCGCCATGGTCTCTTCAGGCACCCAACAGATCGCCACGCTTTACGTGATCGGCCCGGGCGAGCACTTGTGCACGCCCTGCGGCGACTGTCGCCAGCGCATTCGCGAATTTGCCTCCCCGGCCACGCGCATTCATGTGCTTAACGCCGAGGGCCAGGTACTCAAGAGCTACGATATGGAGACCCTGCTGCCTGATTCTTTCGGCCCGGAAAACATCGGCAAGTCCTCGCCGATGAGTACCTGACCCCAGACCCTAGACTGGAAAGCGCCACCCCCTCGACGTAGCATGCCGACGGGGCCGTGGGACGGATTAAAGCCCTGACGCCTGACGCCGATACTCTTTGGATACGTATTTGTCGATAGGATCTGTCACTCTTGATCGGCATACGTATTTCTTGACCGGCATAAGTAGTAACCGGCTGTCGACGCCTCACGGCTGCAGATGCCGCATCATGACAATAATTGTCCCGTGAGACACTTCGGAGCCAGAATGCCCAGCGGTCGCTTCAACCCCTTCGAGACCCTATTGCTGACCAGTCGAAGCCAGGCCGATACCGCCGGGCTGCTGCTGCTTGCTTGGGTGATGGCCTGTCGGGGGCCTCTCAATGAAGCACAGCGCCGTCACCTCACGGAATTGGCCAGCGAATGCCGCCACGGCCATGACCTGGAACCGATCTTCGCCCTGGCCGACCGTCAGGACTTCGATGCCATCCAGCTTGCCGCCGAGGTGATGCAAAAGGACCGTGGCGGCGAACAGGCCTATCCCTTTCTGCGCCAGGCGATCGCCGTGTCCGTCGTCGACGGCGAGCCCAGCATTTCCCAACATCATGTGCTGCGCTTTCTTGCCGACCTGCTGGGCGTCATCCCTTCCTTGTTCGCCACTCTCTATGCCGAACAGGCAGGGCGACCCTACGCCGTGCCCGAGGACCCCAGTCGCCGCGATTACTGGCTGGCCAAGGAACACCAGCGCCAGCAGGAAGAGGCACGACAACACGAGCAAGATGAGAGACGCCGCGAGCAGGAAGCACGAGAACGACAGGAACAGGAGCTTCGCCGGCAGCGTGAGCGACGCGAACAGGAAGCCCGCGAGCGCGAAAGACAGCGCCAGGAGAATGCTCGCCAAGAAAGGGCTCATCGGGAAAGAGCGCAGCAGGAAAGAGCGAGGCAGGACCAGGCTCGAGAGGAACGGGCTCGGCAAGAACGGCAACGCCAGGAAAAAGCTCGCCAGGAGCGTAGCAACGCGGGCCAGAACCAACGCTGGCAGCAGGCGCCACCCAACGATGCGCGCGCCCATCGCGCCCTGGCGGTGCTTGGCTTGCCTCCCGGGGCTAGCCGCGGCGAGATTCGCAAGGCCTATCGCCGCATGGCCCAGACCCACCATCCCGACCGTTTCTTCGCCGAGGGCGAGGCACGCATGGCAACGGCCTCTCAGCGTTTCCAGCGGATCAAGAACGCCTATGAATATCTAATGCGAGCTAGCTGAGCATGCGGGATCTCTATCAGCGACTGGGACTGCCCAATGATGCCAACGATAAGGACATCCAGCGGGCTATCGAGGCCTGCCATCACAACGCCCTCAAGGCCGATGCCAGAATAGTGCTGGGCGAACCCGAGCGCCGTGAAGAATACGATGCCCTGCACGGCACCCTGCGCGATATCGGCCTGCTGCGCGCAAGACTCGGTCTGACCCACGGCCCCTTCTGGCAGGACAATACCGCCAACGACTTCTCGCTGCCGCCGGATAACACCGGCGCCCGTCACGACCTGCTGATAGCACGGGTCGAGCGCGCCGTCGGCTTGCACGACGGTTGGCGGAAGTGGCGCGCCCCCTGGCTGTTGGCGATGCTGCTGATCGGGGCCACGGTGCTCGGCGCGGCAGCAGGCGCGGCGCTCTACCATTACTGGCTGGTCTGAACGCACACTACCGCCAACCGTTCACCTCGCCAGTAGCCTCTGAACTGCCCCCGCTATTTTCGCACTCCCCTCATTGAGCCGTTTTAGCCTACTCCGGGTGTCCCCTGATCACGCCTGGCCCCCGGCGGTGCGGCACGCCCAGCCTCGCCCGGCGAACGACCCAACACATCACGCCCTGAGTCTTCGCTCGCTGTCTCCGTTTCGGCTTCCGGTTCCGGCGCCTGCTCATCCAGCGCCTCGCCACCGCGACCTTCCATCTGCACGCTCAAACGCGGCATCGCAAGATCCAGGCCATCCTCTTCCAGGCGCTGCTTGAACCGCAGGTTGAAGGCGCGCGCCACGTCCCATTGCATGACCGGCGCCGTGCGCATGCGCATGCGCAGCACCGCAGCACCCTCCTCGAAGCGCTCGATGCCCTGCATCTCAAGCGCCGACCAGATGTGATGGCGCATCAGGGGGTCATGGCGCAGATCGTCGGCGACTTCCCGCACCAGCGTAATGCCATCATCGATCTTCATCTCATGGGGAATGCGCAAGCGCATCAAGGCGATACCGAATTGGCGCGACATGTTGTGGATCGATTTGATCTGGCTGAAGGTGATGGTGTGGACAATGCCATCGAGATCGCGCAGCCGCACGGTGCGCAGGGTCAGCCCCTCGACGGTGCCCAGGTGACCGCCCAGATCGACGAAGTCATCGATGGCCAACGAATCCTCAATCAGGATAAAGATACCCGTGATCAGGTCCTGCACCAGCGTCTGGGCGCCGAAGCCGATCGCCAGGCCGATCACACCGGCACCGGCCAGCAGCGGCGTGACGTTGACCCCCAGGTTGGCCAGGGCAACGATCGAAGCGATCACCACGATGGTCGCGAAGACCACGTTGCGGATCAGCGGAGTGATGGTCTGAGCCCGGGCACTGTTGACGCGCCGCCCTCGGGAGCGGGCCGAGCTCGCCAACGCCCGCTGGATAGCGGTATCGGCAAAGATCCAGGCCAGCCAGGCGATCAGCAAGGTAAAACCGATGCTGATCAACGCCTGGCCAATACGCGCGCCGGCCGCCTCCTGGCCGACACCCAGCAGCGAACCGCCCCATACGCGCATCGATAGCTCGGCAAAGGTCGCCCAGCACAGCATGTGCGCCAGGGCATACCCGAAGCGCTCAAGGCGGCGTCGATACTGGGAAACCCGCCTGCGCCCTTCGAGTGTCGCGCCGTAACGGCGCAGCAGGCCATTGATCACCAACGTCAGGATCAGCAGCGCCGCGGTGCCGATGGCCCGGGGCAAGGCACCGCCAGCATCGCCCACGGTGACCACCAGCGCCACCAGCGAGACCCCCACCAGCAGCAGGGCGGGGACATGCCACAGACCGCCGAGTACCCGCACCACGTAATTGATCGTGCTTTGCGCCTTACGCTGCGAATACGGGCGGTTGCGGATCAGGTGCTTGATCGGCTGCTTGAAGCGCAGAATGAAGATACCGCTCATCATCGCCGCCAGCAGGTTAGTGACGATCGACAGGAAACCCGCCAGATCGCTGCCCAACTGGGCGATCAGCTGCGGGGAGTCCAGTGCGTCACCCAGCGCCATCAATGCACCGATCAGGAACAGTCGCCGCAAGGCCCGAGTCCGCAGGAAGCGCACGGCGATATAACGATGCCCGCGGGTAAAGGCCGAGAACACCACCTCGCAGGCCGACGCCAGCAGCCGTCCGCACAGCGACACATAGGCGGTGACCAGCGCCAGGCTGACCGCGGCATTGGGTTCCACGAACTGTGACAGTGCCAGCATGATGGCAAAGGCCACCGCCCAGGGCAGCAGGCGGCGCAGGAAATGCACGCCAAGCAGCCATGCCTTAGGTTCGCGCGGCAGTTCCAGCGGCACGCCGACGCGGCGCACCACCAGACGGGCAAGCGCCATCAGTAGTAGCAGCAGCCCGACCCACACCGACAGCATCACTGTGGCTTCAACGGCCAGGCGCAGCAACGCCGCATTGCCGGCGTTACTGGCAAGCTCTCCAACATCCTGCCAGGCCTGAATCAGTCGCTGCTGCCACAGGTCAAGCGGCGACTGTCCATCATCGGCCTGCTCCCCCAGTTCGTTGAAGGTATCCGCTAGAGCGCCCAGCAACCCCTGAGGCCCGGCATCAGGACTGCCACCGTCGACCTGAGCGGTGCTGTCGCGCAGCGCCTTCAGCTCTTCCAACAGCGCGCCCCGCCGCTCCGCGTTGTCGAGCGTCGCGATCACAGTATCCAAGGACTCCACCACCGCCTTGGGATTCGGCTGGCTGCTGGATGAGTCACCAGCAAGTCCCGTGAGCCCCAGGCCCGGCGCCTGTGCCTGCGCCATCGATGGCAACAGCAGCATGGTCAACAGGGTCAGCAGCCCCCAGATCAACCGATGGCTGACAAGCGAAGAGCATGGAGCAGGCTCGCTCATGAAGACTCCCTACGTGACTGAAAGTGAAAAGAAAGCGAGAAAAGAAAGCAGGTCTGTCATCAATAAGACCCGTGACGCCCGGACCTCAGGGTAAAGGAATGCCCGCGCCGAGGCACCCTGTCACTGCCTACCGACAAGCACCTGCGCCCCTGGTGGGTCGCCGGCCGAGGTATGATAGTCTTGCGGTGCCAATTCAGGCTTACGGGAGTGTGGCATGGATCCGCAATCGCCCCCTGTTACCACTACCGGGGAAGGCAACCTCCGCCGTGTCGGCGTCGAGATAGAATTTGCCTGCGTCTCGCCAGCTGCGGCAGCGAGTCTGGTGGCCGAGCAGTTTGGCGGTCAGGTCATCGCACTCAGCCCACATCGCTGGCGAGTGGAAGGCACCCGTTGGGGAGAGTTCACCATCGAGCTCGATGCCAAGATGGTGCATCCGGACGACAAGGTAACCGCCGCCCAACCGAGCAGTGACGACGAATGGGCCCGCCAGCGGCATCAGTGGCATATCGAGCTTCACACGCGCTCTCGTGAGCTGCTGGGGGACGTAGTGGCCGGCCTGGTGCCCACCGAGATCGTCTGTCCACCGGTGCCCTGGAATGAACTCGGCGAGCTCGATGCGCTTTTCGGCGCATTGCGCCGCCATGGCGCCAAGGGCACCGACGATAGCCTGCTCTACGGCTTCGGGCTGCACCTCAACCCCGAGGTGCCGGGCACCGATATCGACAGCCTGCTCGCTCACCTGCGTGCCTACCTGCTACTGGCGCCCTGGCTGCGCGACCAGATCGACATCGACATCACCCGCGAAGTGCTGCCCCACGCCAACCCCTTCCCCAAGGCCTATGCCCTCAAGGTGCTCGACCCCAACTATGCGCCGGATCTCGACACCCTGATTGCTGACTACCTGCACGACAACCCGACCCGCAACCGCGAGCTCGATTTTTTGCCGCTGTTCGCCTGGCTGCGACCGGACCACCCCAATGCCCTGCTCAAGAACGAGCTGGTCAAGCCGCGGCCGACCTTCCACTACCGCCTGCCCAACGCCCACCTCTCGGCCAGGGACTGGGGCTCGGTGGTGGAGTGGAACCGCTGGCTGACGGTGGAGCGCCTCGCCGCCGACCCCGAGCGGCTCGCCGAGCGCGCTAATGACTTTCTCACCCATCATGCCCGCTCGCCCATGTCACGCTGGCTCGATAAGCTCAGGCACTGGATGAAGGACGAATGACCCGACCACTGATCGGTATCACCACCTCGGACCGCAAGAGCCGCCTCGCCTGGTTCTTCGACTGGCTGGCGGTCTGGCGCCACGGCGGTCGCCCGCTGAGGCTATCGCCGTCTCGCCCGGTGCCGGAAACACTCGACGGCCTGATCATCGGCGGCGGCGATGATATTGAAGCGCACCTGTACGGCGGCGAAGTACGGTTCGACGTCCGCGTCGACCCCGAACGTGACGCCCTGGAGCTCGACCTGCTGGAGCGCTTCATCCCCAGCCGCTGCCCGGTGCTCGGCATCTGCCGCGGCGCCCAGCTGATCAACGTCTATATGGGCGGCACACTGGACAGCGACATCTACACCACCTACGAGGGGCTCAAACGCCGGCGTACCGTGCTGCCGCGCAAGACCGTCGACATCGTCGCCGACAGCAAGCTGCATCGTATTCTCGGCGTCAGTTGGTGTCGCATCAACAGCCTCCACCACCAGGCGGTACAGGATGCCGGTCGCGGCATCGAAATCGTCGCAAGGGATAGAGACGGTCTGGTGCAGGGTATCGAATCCCGGGAGCACGATTTCCTGATGGGCGTGCAGTGGCATCCCGAATGGTTGATTTTCAATCGCCCACAGCAGCGACTGATCCGAGCACTGGTCGACGCTGCCGCCTGAACGCTCGCCGGGCAACTTCCAAGGTTGCTGACGGGGCGTTCTTTCGACCCATTCTTGCTGCACACGCTTTCCGCCAGGTCTGACAAGAAGCCCTGCAGAAACGACGACGGCCATTCCGGTGTCACCGGAATGGCCGTCGTTTGATTGAGCGCTAGCAGACGCTCATGATTCACCGGCCAAGGCTAGCGCTTGGGCGAGCCAGGCTGGTCGCTGATCTAGGCGTTAGCTTTCCAGGCGCGCATCCAGCGTGATCTCGGCATTGAACAGCTTCGAGACCGGGCACCCTTCCTTGGCCTTGTTCGCGGCATCATCGAAGGTGGCCTGATCGGCACCGGGAATCTTCGCCACGCAGCTCAAGTGTATGGCAGAGATGGTGAAACCGCTGTCGTCCTGATCGAGGCTAACGGTAGCCTCCGTCTTGATGCTTTCAGGCTCGAGGCCGGCCTCGCCCAGCATCATCGAGAACGCCATGGAGAAACAGCTGGCATGGGCGGCGCCGATCAGCTCTTCAGGGTTGGTACCGGCCTGCCCCTCGAAGCGCTGCTTGAAGCCGTAGGGATTAGAGGAGAGTGCACCGCTTTCTGTCGAAACCGTGCCCTTGCCATCTTTCAGGCTGCCTTGCCATTCTGCAGAACCTTTCTTCTTGATGCTCATACTGTCTCCTTAGTACTTATCATGAGTACGTATCATGAGTACGTATCGTGGGCACGGATCTTGAGTACTGACCGTGCGACTCGTGAAGGGACTGATTTACCATTTGAAGGTACTGACTGAAGCGACTACTCAAGCGACATTACTCAAGGTACTCGCTCCGCGTACTTACTCAAAGCATTCGCTTAGAGTGCTTGCTCGAGGCGCTCGATCAGGGGGCGTAATACGTCACTCCACCAGGCGCCAAGGTGAGTGCCTTTACCCCAGGGCATCCATGGCCGCCTGATAGTCAGGCTCCTCTTTCAGCTCGCCGACCAGTTGGCTATGGATCACCTGGTCCTGCTCATCGACAACCACTACCGCACGCGCGGTCAGCCCGGTCATCGGCCCGGATGACAGCGCCACGCCATAGGCTTTATGGAAGTCGGGGTGACGAAACGTCGAGAGCGTTTCGACGTTGTCCAGGCCCTCGGCGCCACAGAAACGCTTGGCAGCGAACGGCAGGTCCGCCGAGACCACCAGCACCACGGTATTATCGAGCTGGGAGGCGTACTCATTGAACTTGCGCGTCGAGGTGGCGCAGGTCGGCGTATCGACGCTCGGAATGATGTTCAGCACCTTGCGCTTGCCGGCGTAGTTGGCAAGGGTCACGTCCTCAAGGGCCTGATTAGTCAGAGTAAAAGCCGGGGCCGACTGGCCGCTCTGGGGAAGGTCACCATCGACCTCGACGGGAGTACCGGCACGGGTGATCTGCGTCATGTCACCTCCTGTGGAGTAAGGCCCTCGGGATGAAGGCCCGTAAAACGTCATCTACTATCATCAATGGCGATGATGGCGCCGCTAATCAAGTGCCGTCTCTCAGGCACCGTCTCTTAAGTACTGTCTTTCAAGTGCGTGGCTCACCCGTCTTCATCAATGTCGCCAGCTTGCTTGCCAGCGCCTCGCCCCCCAGCGCCGTCATGGCAGCGGCATTGCGCTCAGGAATGGCTTCAGGGTCGGGGTAGTGGGCCAAGGCTTCGGCGATGGCGTCTTCGCGCAGCAGATGCAGCATCGGCCAGGGCGAGCGATTGGTGTAATTGGCGGGATCGTCTTCCTCGACGCCATCGAAGCAATAGTCCGGGTGAAAACTCGCCAACTGGTAGACGCCCTCGTAGCCCTGTTCCTCGAATAGCGCCTCGGCAACGCCTAGCAGATCCAGATAGTCGTCGAAGTCGTTTACCCCATCGCTCAATACCAGCAGCGTGGTGGCAAGGGTGGCGTCCTCGTCGAGTCGCTGGCACTCAGCCAGCAGCGCACCCAGGGTCTCGTTCCAATCATGGGCCGACACCGCCACGTAGCGAATGGTATCGCGCTTCACCTCGCGGCCGGCGAAAGGGCATAGGTTGT
Organism: Onishia taeanensis; assembly: GCF_003268885.1. Lineage (GTDB taxonomy): Bacteria > Pseudomonadota > Gammaproteobacteria > Pseudomonadales > Halomonadaceae > Onishia > Onishia taeanensis_A. The sequence goes on along the minus strand of NZ_QLSX01000003.1, from coordinate 145,405 downwards.
GGCCTACTACCATGGCTTCGACCCAAGCACGGGAGGCAGCGATGGCCTGATCGGCAAGGGCACGGTTGGCAAGCGCATGCTCACCGATAACGGTAGTGGACGATAAAGAAGCAGAGGACATCGGCGGCTCGGCGGCAGGAAAATGTGAAGAACCCACATTGTAGCCGATAGCCCCTCTTCAAGCGTGACACATCATGAATGACGCCTGTCGCAATGCCGCGATACAAAGCGCCTGTTCAAGCTCAAGCCTGACCGTTGCCCGCCCTGCGGCCACGCCGCGACGCCAGGCGATCCGCCAGCCGCGTTGGTTCGGGAAGCTTGGTGCGCCCCAAGCAAGCCACCGTCCACTCGACGGCAGATGCCAGCGACAGCCGATGCCCCGGCGACACGTACACCGGTTTGACACCCAAGCGCGAGCGCAGCACCGCGCCGATGACCTCATCGTCATCGAGCAGCGGCGTCCAGTCACCGCGCGTGTCGGGCACCTCGCCATGGCGGCCACAGAGTCGCTTCTTGGCGATACCCAGGGTGGGCAGGTCGAGCCATAGGCCCAGATGGGCGGCGATACCGAGCCGCCGCGGGTGAGCAATCCCCTGGCCGTCTACCATCACCAGATCGGGACGCCTTAAAAGCTGGGAGAAAGCAGCCAACGCCGCCGGCAATTCACGAAAGGCCAGCAGCCCCGGCACATAGGGAAAGCGCGTGGGCTCGCGATGCACGACCTCTTCGAGCACCGCAAGCCCCGGCCAGGCCAACACGACGACGGCGGCGCGAGTGATCGCACCGCCGTCCTCGAAACCGATGTCCACACCGGCAATACGCTCTACCTCTGGCCGATGGCCCTCTCGGGGTAACCGGTCCGCTGTTTCAAGTTGAGACGCCAGGCGCTTCTGCAGCGCGATGGCCTCACGAGGTTCCAGCGCCCAATCGTGGAGGTCCGCCGTCAGAGGCCAGCGCCGTGTAGAAACATCATCTGAATTAATCGCAGAAACCCCAGCCCTCGAGCAGCATGCGCAGCTTCTCGACCCGCGCACGGTTTTTGCCGAGGTCGGTCACACCAAGACGCGAGGCACTCCGCACATGGCAGACGCCCTCTTCATCCGACCAGAAGAATTCCAAATCGTCGATGAACCCCAGCGGTGAATGGCATTCGGCATGCAGATAAGTGTCGGTAACCGTGATGACCTCGGCCTGTTCACAGCCGGCAAGAGCCGTCTGCAGGCGCTTCATCAACTGTGCCGTCGTACGGTCACCCGGCTCCAATGGCGCGATGTAGTGGGCATCATCTTCAGCCTGGCTTGAAACGCTGCTGTGGCGCTCATCACAGTTGGCGAGACGACCCTCATGGATACCCAAGTTGGCGGGCCGCTTGCTGGTTAGCGGATTGGTCATCATAGGCTGCATCCTTCGGTTCTGTTCGCGTGTTATGCGGTTGTTATTCGCTTGTGGCTAATGCCCAGCGGATTAGGCCAGTGCGGATTAATCCCGTTCTTGCATGAGACGCCATGTGGGTGAAACGGCATGGCCCTGTAGTGTCAGCGTCCGAAAACCATGCCACGGCCCCTAAGAACCATGATCTGTGGCTTGATAGCTGCCATGCACAGGCTTCGCTAGCAAAATATGCATTCTTAGCAACTAGCCTTTAGTCAAGTTCACATTCCCGGCCTTTGCAAGTCGCCACAGAGGCCCATTGCCCCAGGCGATGAACGCTTAATCCACGTACACCAATCTGCGATGGCCCCTGCAGCGGGTTGCTCATTGGCAGTATGATGGTGACCTGCTATTCATGGACGCGGAGCCCGCCTTGAAGCTGATTCACACCTCGGACTGGCACCTCGGCCAGACCTTTCACGGCCAGGAGCGCCACGTTGAGCACCGGGCTTTTCTCACCTGGCTGCTCGATACCCTGGACGCCCGCCAGGCCGACGCCCTGCTGGTCGCCGGCGACCTGTTCGATGTGGTCAATCCCTCGCTGAAAGCTCAGGAGCTGCTTTACGACTTCATCGTCGAGGCACATCGGCGTCTGCCGTCGCTGGACATCGTGCTGATCGCCGGCAACCACGACAGCGGTAATCGAGTCGAGCTGCCCGCCCCGCTGATGCGCCGCCTCAACACCCATGCCCTGGGCCGCGTTCACTGGCGAGACGACGGCCAGCTCGACGCCGAGCGTCTGCTAGTGCCCCTCACCGATGCCGCCGGCGAGACCCGCGCTTGGTGCCTGGCGCTGCCCTTCCTGCGCCCTGCCGAGGTCACCGGTCGCACGGGCCTGACGGCGAACGACGGCGAGCGAAAGGGCTCCAATGGCCGCGATGATGCTGCTCTCAATAGCGGTGGCCGTAATGACGGTGTTCGTAATGACTACGTGGCCGGTATAAGCGCCGTCCATGAACAGCTGATCGCTGCTGCACGTGACAAGCGCCAGCCGGATCAGGCATTGGTCGCCATGAGCCATGCCCACCTGCGTGGCGCCGCCGTGTCCGAGGGCAGCGAGCGGCCGATCGTGATCGGTGGCGAAGAATCGCTTTCAGCGAGCCTCTTTCCCGACGATATCGCCTACGTGGCACTGGGCCATCTACATCGGCCCCAGCAGGTCGGCGAAGCGCGCATCCGCTACAGCGGCAGCCCCATCCCGCTCGACTTCAGCGAAGTCGACTACCCCCACCAGGTGGTCGAAGTGGTGCTCGAAGGCGAGACCCTCGCCGCTACCGAAACGCTGCTGATTCCCCGTAGCGTTGAGCTCAAGCGCCTGGGCCCCGCCGATCTCGACAGCGTGCTCACCGAGCTCGATGCCCTCGATGACGACCCCGATCTCGCCACTGAGCGCTGGCCGTGGCTCGAGCTGCGCATCGATCTCGATGGTCCGCAGCCTGACCTGCGCGGCCGGGTCGATGCCGCCCTCGAAGGCCGAGCGCTGCGGCTGCTGCGCATCCACACCCGCTACCCCAAGGCAGGCGGCGAGGCGCCTGGCTCGCGCCGCGTCACGCTGGATAGCCTGGGGCCCCAGGCGCTGTTCGCCCGCGCCTGGGAAGAGGAGTACGGCGAACCCGCCGATGACCAGGTAAAACGCGACTTCGCGCTACTGATGCAGGACGTGATGGACGCGGAGGCTGACGTATGAAGATTCTCGCCATCCGCCTCGAAAATCTCACCTCGCTGGCTGGCAGTCAGGAACTCGACTTCACCGCCGCGCCCCTCAGAGACGCCGGCCTGTTCGCCATCACCGGCTCCACCGGCGCGGGCAAGAGCACCCTGCTCGACGCCCTGTGTCTGGCCCTTTATGGCAACACCCCGCGGCTGCGCGGCGCCCGCCAGGATCAGGCCCGGGTGCCGGACAGCGGCGACACCGATGTGACCAGCTTCGACCCTCGCACCCTGCTGCGGCGCGGCACCAGCCAGGGCCATGCCGAGGTCGACTTTCTGGGCCGCGATGGTCGACGCTACCGCGCCCGCTGGGCGGTCCGCCGTGCTCGCGGCAAGCCCAATGGCCGCCTTCAGGGCGCGGAGCAATCGCTCACTGACCTCGACGACGACCGCCTGCTGACCGCTCAGAAAAATGAATTCAAGGACCTGCTGCCGGAACGCCTGGGGCTCAATTTCGACCAGTTCACTCGCGCCGTCATGCTCGCCCAAAGCGAGTTCGCCGCCTTCCTCAAGGCCGACGACAATGCCAGAAGCGAGCTACTCGAAAAGCTCACCGATACCGCCGAGTACTCACAGCTTTCCATCGCCGCCTTCCAGCGCGCCAAGGCCGCTAATCAGGCCGTTGCCGAACTCAATACCCACCTCGCCGACGACCTGCCCGCCGAGCCCGAGGCCCGCGCCGAGCTGGAACGCAGTGTTGATGCCGCCGAGCGCGAACTGGATGCCAGACTGCAAGAAGCCAAACGCCTGGAGGCCCGCCAGCAATGGCATAGTGCCGATGAACGGCTGAACGCGGCCTACCAGGAAGGTCGCCAGCAGCAGCAAGAGGCCGAAAGCCGCTGGCAGGCGCTCGACCCCGCTCGTGCCGACCAGGAGTGGCGACGCCTGATCGCCCCGAAGCGCCATCGCCTCGCCCGCCAGGCCGAGCTGCCCAGCGAGATCAACAGGCTCGAAAAGGCCCTTGCCAACACCCGGAAAGCACGGGAAGACGCCCAGGCGGCGCAACAAAGCGCTGCTCAGGAACACGCCAAGGCCCAGCAAGCACTGACGGCGGCCAGCCAGGCACGAAAGGACGCCGAGCCGGCACTGCGCCAGGCCCGGGAACAGGCACAGCGGCGCGACAGCCTGGCTCAGCGGCTGGCGGATATTGAGACGAGCCACGAGCAGTACCAGCGTCAGGCCAACCAGATCGATGAGGCCCAGCGAAAGGCCGAGGCCCAGCAGCAGGAACACCGGCGCCGCCGCGACGAATGGCAGGCAAAGCTTCGAGAGCTGATGGGTGAGCACAGCCAGTTAAGCGACGCCCGCCAGGCGGCCCAGCAGGCCCACGATCGGGCCTCAAAGCGCCAGCTTTCATTGAGCACCTTGCACAGCCGCTGGCAGGAACACCTGCAGGCCGTTGATACCCAGCAATCGCTGGTAAAGCGCTTGGAGAGTGACGAGGCGCGCAAGGCCCAGCTCATGGAAAAGGGCAAGGCCGCTCGGCAACGGCTCGATGAACGACACCAGCATTATACAAGCGTGCAGGCCTTTATCGAACGCAGCCGCGCCGTGCGCAGCGAGAGCGTGATCAAGCTGCGCGAGCAGCTTCAGGAGGATGAACCCTGCCCGGTATGCGGCGGCCAGGATCATCCCTGGCGTCACCAGCCGCCGGAAACCCCCGAAGCCGCGCAGCTTGCCGCCCAGCAGGCCGACGAGGACCGCCAGCTCAGTGAGGCACAGAGCGACTGGGAACAAGCCCAGCAGGCCCGCGATGAATTGCTGGGCCAGTATCGTGCCCTGGAAAGCTCGCTCGAGCAGCAGCGCCGCGACCTTCAGGCCGCCGAGCAGCGCCTGACCAGTGCACAAAAGGCCCTAGCCGAACAGCCGCTAAGCGCCGAACTCGACGCCATTGATGCCGCCGAGCGCGAGGCCTGGCTAAGCCAGCAGCGCCAGCAAAACGACAGCGACCGCCAACACCATGAGCAGGCACTCGAGGCACTGACGCGCGCCGAAACCGAACTGGCACCGCTGCAGGAAGCCTTACGACAGGACGAGCTAACCCTGACGCAGTTGGACACCCAGCGGAAAAGCGTCGAAACAGAGCTTCAGGCACTCTCCGAGCGACTGCCGCCCCTCAAACAAGAGCGCGACGAGGTTGCCCGCGAACTCAACCAACGGCTCGGCGAACATGACAGCGCCGATGCCTGGCAGCAGCAGCTCGATAACCGCCAAGCCAACGCCCAGCAGGCACTGAATAGCGCCCTGGCAGCCCTGCATGAGGCAGAGCGCCGCCAGGGAGAGCTCACTCAGCAAGAGCGCCACGAAGCCGCCCAGCTAAAACGCCTTGAAGAGGAACGCGCCCCCCTGGAGCGAGAGCTTCAAGAATGGCGCCAGGCAAATCCGGCACTGGATGATGACACCCTCGCCCGCCTGCTGGCGCAGCCCGAGGACGAAGCCCACCGCCAGGAGCGGGACATCCGCGAGGCAGAGCAAGCCCTTCAGCGCAGCGATGCCAGCCTGAACGAGCGCCGCCAGGCGCTGCTTGCGCACCGCCGCGGGCAAGCGCTGGTCGACGAAACAGGCGCCGAAGACAATGACTCTGTGAGCGATGACCGTCTAAGCGATGGGCTTTTGAATAATGCCCTGCTGAGTGACGACACGGAGACGGAAATTCAGCAGCGTAAGGCAAAGCTTGCGGATGAGCTCACCGAGCTAGCGCCCAAGCGAGAGTCCGCGCAGCAGCACCGGGATGACGCCGTTCATGCCCTGCGCGACGACGACCGCCGCCGCGCCCGCCAGCAGGCCGCTCAGGCCGAACTCGATGCCGCCCGGGCCGAGCAGCAACGCTGGGGCCGCATCAGCGCCCTGATCGGCTCCGCCGACGGCAAGGCCTTCCGGCGCATTGCCCAGGCCTACAATCTCGAACTGCTGCTCGACCACGCCAATGCCCACCTCCACAACCTCGCGCCCCGCTATCGGCTGCGCCGGGGTGGCAGCCCGCTCGGGCTGCTGGTCGAGGATCACGACATGGCCGACGAACAGCGCTCGGTGCATTCACTCTCCGGCGGCGAGACCTTCCTGGTGTCGCTGGCCCTGGCCCTCGGACTCGCCTCGATGGCCTCCGGCGAACTCGCCATCGAATCGCTGTTCATCGACGAAGGTTTCGGTAGCCTCGACCCTCAGTCCCTGGCGCTGGCCATGGAAGCGCTGGATGGCCTACAGGCGCAGGGGCGTCGAGTCGGCGTGATCTCGCATATTCAGGAAATGCACGAACGCATCCCGGTACAGATCCAGGTCAATCCGCTGGGCAACGGCGCCAGCAGACTGACGCTGGTGGGAGACTGAGCAAACCCAAGAGTGAGCTATCACATACGGGTTACGCTCCCATATTGCCACGAGAGCGCGGAACACAAGCGTGCGCATGGCGAGCCGACCAACAACGTTGACAGGCACCGCAAGCCAGCCGCCACAAACAAAAAAGCTATCAGGAGCAACGGATGTCACAGGCCCCAGACACGACGACAAAGAGCATACTGATCACCGGGTGCTCGAGCGGCATCGGCCACGCCGCGGCGCATGCCCTGACGGCCCGCAGCTGGCGGGTGTTCGCCACGGCGCGGGCCGAAGCGGATGTCGAGCGGCTCAAGGAGGAAGGCCTGGAAACCCTGCCGCTGGACCTTGCCAGCAGCGCCTCGATCGAGGCCGCGGTGGAGGCGATAAAAGAGCGCACCGGCGGGCAACTGACGGCCTTATTCAATAACGGCGCCTACGGCCAGCCCGGCGCGGTGGAGGATCTGTCCCGTGACGTTCTGCGGGCCCAACTGGAAACCAACCTGCTGGGCACCCATGAACTCACCACCCTGGTGCTGCCGATGATGCGCGCCCAGGGGCACGGCCGCATCGTGCAGAACAGCTCGGTACTCGGCATTGCCGCGCTGCCCTATCGTGGCGCCTACGTGTGTTCCAAGTTCGCCCTCGAAGGCCTCACCGACACCCTGCGCATGGAGCTCAAGGGCAGCGGCATTCATGTCAGCCTGATCGAGCCCGGCCCCATCACCAGCCGGTTTCGCGAGAATGCGCATCGCGCCTTCCAGGCACATATCGATACCGCCCACAGCGCCCATGCCAACACTTACCAGAAGGTCGAGGCACGGCTAGCCGGCAGCGACAGTGGCGGCGCCTTCACCCTCGGCCCCGAGGCCGTGGTGAAAAAGCTGATCCACGCGCTAGAAAGCCCACGTCCGCGACCCCGATATGCGGTAACGGTGCCCACTCATCTGTTCGCAGCGCTCAAGCGGATACTGAGCACCCGCGGCATGGACCGGGTGCTACTGCGTTCCACTAAGGACGAGCGGGAGTGAGCCGATACGCGTCGGCACCCCGCTCGGGTCGTGCATCGCCGCTTACCCGGAGAAGGCCTCGTTCAGCCACTTGATGAAGTTGCGCTTGGGCTTGAATTCGCTACGCAGCTGCGCCAGCGCCGCCTCGAACGCATCGCGCTGAGGCGCAGTTTCGAGCCGGCCCTGCAGCTCCCGCAACAGGGCGATGCCATCCCGGTAGCCCTGGTTGTTGGTCTGTTGCACCTCATGACGCACCAGGCGCAGGTAGAGCGGCAGGCTCTCGTCGGGCGCCTTCAGCGCCTGGGCCAGCTGATGCAGCAGCGTGGGCGACACCGCCCGCTCGGCGCACAAGGCCTGGGCCTCGTCCCAGCGCCCCTCGAACAGATAGATCTCCAGCAGGCTGTCGACCATCCGCGGGCCCCAGCCAAAGGGTAACTGAGGCGTCTTGTCCAGCCCGTCCACCAGCCAGTCGTGGGCACGCCGACGATAATCGACGGCCAGGTTATGCTCGGTAGCCAGGTTCACCAGCTGGCGATAATCCCCCAGCTTCCGGGTGCTCTGGTAGATCTCCCATTGCAGCGCTGCGGCGGCCTCTTCCTCACCACGCTGCAGGTACAAGCGCACCTCGAGCCGCTGGCGTTCCACCTGCTGATGCGGAAACTCGCGGGATGCCGCCTGCTTCGCTCGCGCCAGCCACGTCTCCAGCTCATCCCAGGCCTCATGGGCGATACACCGCTGGGCAGCGTCCAGGCAATCCCGCTCATCGCTGGCCGTCTTCTGGTAGAGCGCCAGCATGGCGGGCAGGTCGCCGGCGGCCTCGGCGCGCTTGAGCAGGGGATCACGCAGACGAATATAGCGATACTTCGTCATCCAGCCAGCCTTTGTCGGCAGGGCCGGCAGGTCATCCCAGGCGCGCTGCAGGCAGGCATGATAGGCCGCCATGCCCGCGTCACCCAGCGCCTCGGCATAGGCATCGGGTATCGACGGATAGCTATCCTCGCTGCCGCCGAACGCCTTGTCATAGAGATAGGTCGCCAGCTTAGCGGGGGACCAATCGAGGCGCCTGACGGTCCTGACATGCGTGTCTTGCAGGGTCTGCTCGCAGTGAAAGCGAAAGCCGCCAGAGTCATCGATGGTCTCCAGCGCCCTAGCCATGCGCGACAGCGCATGGTCCACCAGCGCCAGACACTTGTCCGCCGGCAGCTGCGGGGCCTGCTCGGCAAGCTGCTCGACGATGACCTCGGCCCTGGCGAAGTAGGCGCTGACCTGGCCGTAACGGTACAGGTCACGGTTGAGGGGGAAGGCCGCCGTGATGCGCTTCTTCAGCGCCTTGTGATCCAGCACTCCGAGCACCGCATCGGCCCGCAACGACCACTGTTGGCGCAGCATCGGGTCCTGTGCGATCAGCGACTGCAGCGCCTCGATCAACGACGGCTTGTCCATCTGCTGCAGGTAGGCCTGTATCCGGTCCGTAGCATCGCCTTCCGTCAGGCGAGCCTCCTCGGCCTGATTCGTCCGGTACGCCAGGGCTACCGCCACGCAGTGCTTGCAGAAATCGATGCCCTCGGAGGCCGGGCAGTCGCAGCCGCCTTCCAGGCTGCGCTTGCTCAGTTTCAGGATCACGCGGTAGCGCTCGGTGCCCTCCACGTCGGCGTTGATGGTGGTGCCGCTCTGGTTCCAGCCCACCACCATGCCCTCACGGAAATACTCCACGCCGCGACCGAAGGCCGCCTCGCCGGCCAGCTTGCGCAGCTGCCGGTCGGACAGAAGTTCCCGTTCATCCTGCTGTGGCATCAGGCGTCTCCTCTTGCGAGTATGGCGGTGCTGCACCGTATTGTTGCCCGCTTCAGTTGTTCATTACTCGGCCTTGATGCGCCCCAGCAGCGCCTCGGCGGAATGTTCACCGCTGATCAACTCGGGACTAGCGGCGCGCCAGTCGGCGGTCAACTCACCACGGAAGGCCTTGGCGAGGATCGACTGAGTCAGCTTGTTGACGCGGGCCAGGGCATTCTTCATCTGATGTTCGCCTGATCGGCAAAAGCGAAAAGCTCGTCGACGCGGCCATCGGCTAACCCGCAATACGACTAACCCTCTATACGACTAACCCTCTATACGACTAACTCTTAATACTATGCAGGCTCATAAAGCCTCGCCTGAAACCCGATGAAGGCCTCGCGAATATTCTCGACGCTGCCGAGTTCGGCGATAGCATCCGTCGGGGTCTGGTATTTGAGTTCGATCAGTTGAGGCAGCTTGTCTTGGGCAAGCTCACCAACGCCGTCCTGAATATAGTGGTCTATGACGAAGTTCAGAAACTCGCGCTGGCGGTAGTCGTAGTCGGAGAAGAGCCTTTCGCGGTGGGTAGCCACCCGCTGCTCGCGGCTGAGCGGCGGCAGTGCGAAGGCGATGTAGGCCAGCACGTCGAAAAGATCGCTGTTTTCGGCGTTTACCAGGCGGCCAATATCCTTGAGCTGCTCGGCGCCGTAGCCCTTTTCGGCCAAGCTATCTAGTAGGCCCTGGCGGGTATCCGGTCGGCTCCAGAGTTCGCGTAGGGTCTCCTCATCATGGAAGAGTGCCGGCAGGTCACCGTAGAGCTGACGGATGAAGTCGGCAGCGGACATCGGCTTGCCGTCCGGGCTCCAGAAGGTGGTCGCGCTCATGTGCTGCAGCTGACGCACCTTGCCCGGCGCGAGTTCGATCACCAGCACCTGTTGCCCTCCTCCCTCGCACTGGCAGGGCATCTCGCCGCACACCGCGCAAGGCTCCGGCGACTCCTTTTCGCAGGTGCAGGGGCGTTTGCCGCATTGTTCGCAAGGCTCGGGCGGGGTCACCTCGCACACACAGGGGATCTCACCGCAACGGGAACACGGCTCGGGAGCGACGGGCTCGCCGTCCCACTCCGGGTCGCTGAAGTGCTCGTAGGCACGCACGAAATCGAGAATGGTGAAGTAGTCCTTGCCATCGAACAGTCGCGTGCCGCGGCCGATGATCTGCTTGAACTCGATCATCGAGTTCACCGGGCGCATCAGCACGATGTTGCGGATGTTGCGGGCGTCTACGCCGGTGGAAAGTTTCTGCGAGGTGGTCAGGATGGTGGGAATGGTCTTCTCGTTGTCCTGGAAGCGGCGCAGGAACCGCTCGCCCTCGGCGCCGTCATCGGCCGTCACCCGCACGCAGTAGTTGGGATCGGGGCTCGTCTTCATCTGGTTGATCAGATCGCGCACCGCCAGGGCGTGCTCCTGGTTGGCGCAGAACACCAGCGTCTTCTCGCGCGGGTCGATCATCTCCATGAACACCTGCACCCGGTACTGCTCTCGTTCCCTGATCTTGATGAGACGGTTGAAGTCGGCTTCGGTATAGCGCCGGCCCTGCTCGACTTCTCCCTGAACCACCGCGTCGTCGGGCGTATAGACATAGTCGTCCAGGGTGGTGGCGATCTGGCGTACCTTGAACGGCGTCAGGAAGCCGTCGTTGATGCCCTCCTTCAGCGAGTAGACGTAGGCCGGCTCGCCGAAGTAGGCGTAGGTGTCGGTATTGGTGGTGCGCTTGGGCGTGGCGGTCAGGCCCAGCTGCACCGCCGGGGCAAAGTACTCGAGGATGGCCCGCCAGCTGCTCTCGTCGTTGGCACCGCCGCGGTGGCATTCATCGATGATGATCAGATCGAAGAAGTCCGGCGGGTAGTCACCGAAGCTGGGGGCTGGGTTACCTACCGCGTCGCAACCGCTCATGAAGGTCTGGAAGATGGTGAAGAAGAGGTTACCGTTCTTGGGCACCCTGCCCTGCTTGCGGATCGCATCGGGCGCGATGCGCACCAGGGCGTCCTCAGGAAAGGCGGAGAAGCTGTTGTAGGCCTGGTCGGCGAGGATATTGCGGTCGGCGAGGAATAAAATGCGCGGCCGACGGCGAGTACCGTCGTCGCCCTGCCAGGCCGCCAGGTTCCAGCGGCTGTGGAACAGCTTCCAGGCGAGCTGGAAGGCAATGGCCGTCTTGCCGGTGCCGGTGGCCAGGGTCAGCAACACGCGGCGACGGCCGGCGGCGATGGCCTCCAGCGCCTGGTTGATGGCGTTATGCTGGTAGTAACGCGCCTGCCACTGGCTGCCGTTGTCGTGGAAGGCCACCTCGCCGAAGCGTTCGCGCCAGGGATTGGGCTCGGGGAAAGTCTCGGCCCACAGCGCCTCCGGCGTGGGATAGCCGGCTACCGGGCCTTCCTCGCCGGTGTGCAGGTCGACACGGTAGAGGCCCACCCCGTTGGTGGCATAGGCGAAGCGTGTTTGCAGCCGCTCGGCGTAGCGCTTGGCCTGAGCCAGGCCCTCGGTGACGGGAAGATCACGCTTCTTGGCCTCGATCACCGCCAGCTTCTGGCCCTGGTAGAAGAGCACGTAATCGGCGATGTCGCCGCGGGTGCGCTGCCCGCCGCCCTGCAGTCGCCCCAGGGTGATCACCTCACGCCGTACCCGGCTGCCTGCTACCCTGCCCCAGCCGGCTTCCTTGAGGGCGGGGTCGATCAGCTCGGCGCGGGTATCGGCTTCATTCATCGGTCAATCCTTGTCCGGTCGGTGCACGATCGGGAGCCTTCCAGCTCCGTAACCCTTCACAACATATGGGTTTCTGGCGGGCGAAGCCAGCTTTGGCCTTTCCCAACGAGCCATCCCTTCAGTCTTCTACAGGGCTGGCCAGCATGTTCATAACCAGCCGGACCATGGTCGCCTTGTTGGCCGGGTCGGACTCGGCGATCAACAGCGTCAGGGCGGCGAGGCCCACGTCGTTGACCACTACCTCGCCGTGAGCATCGAGCAGGCGATCATTACGGTAGAGGAAGTCCACGAACAGATAGGCCGCACTGCGCTTGTTGCCGTCGGCGAAGGGGTGGTTCTTGACCACGAAGTAAAGGAGGTGCGCCGCCTTGGCCTCCACAGAGGGGTAGGCCGGCTCGCCGAAGACCGTCTGGTCGAGGTTGCCGAGCAGCGCCTCGAGGCCGTCGCCGCGCTCCCGGGCGAACAGGTCGGTGGCCTCACCCTTAGCGATCAGCTCGGCCTTGAGCGTGGTGACCGCCGAGCGGGCTTCCTCAATCGTCGGCAGTCGGCCGCCAGCCTGAGCATGGGGCTCGGTCAGTAGGCCCTCGTCATAGCGTTGCAGCAGCAGGAAGGTCTGGGCATAGCGGGTGACGATATCGACGAGGCCACGGCCGCTTGCCGCATCCAGCGCCGGGCTGCCGGCCGTCTTGCGCACCAGCGCCATGGCGGCCTCCAGCTCGCGGGCGTTCTCCTCGAAGCGCTGGCGGTTCAGCGTCCAGCCCTGTGTCAGGTGCTCGCGCAGGGTGCGCGTCGCCCATATCCGGAAGCGGGTCGCCCGTGTGGAGCTGACCCGGTATCCGACCGAGATCACCGCATCCAGGCTGTAGTGTTTGCGCTTGCGTTTAACCTCTCGCTGCCCCTCCTGCCGAACTTGTAAGAAATCCTTACAGGTTGCCTCCTCCACCAGTTCGCCATCCGCGTAAACGTTCTTCAGGTGCATGGTGATGTTCTGAGGCTTGACGTCGAACAGTTCGGCCATCTGTGCCTGCGTGAGCCAGACCGTCTCATGCTCGGCATCCAGCCGCACCTCGACCGCCTGGTCGGCCCCCTGGTAGATGACGATGGGGGCCTGGCTCTCGGTACTCATGCCGTCGCCTCCTCCACCGACGCTTCGGCCACATTGGCCGTCAGCTCGCCGGAGAAGGCCTTCTGCAGCAGGGACTGCTTGAGCTCGGCCAGGGCGGTGAGTTTTTGCTGGTAGATGACCTCAAGTCGTTGGGTTTCAGAAGAAAACTCTTCGAAAATTTCAACCAGGCTTTGCTGTTCGTCAATAGAGAGTGCCGGCATGGGGTAAGATTTAAGCTTCGTAGCATTGATATTGGCTTGATTTACGCTACTGCTCATTACTGAACGCCCATAGTTCATTGCAAGCGAGCTATTCAAGAAGTAACAGAGAAAATCAGGGTCTAACAACGCCTTATTCCTGTGAATTCGAATCAAGTAGCCGGCAAATATTGCCTCTTTTTCTCCTTTATAAATTGCAGTCTTTCCGACCAACTCTGGACTATTTGTCCGATTGAAAAGCACATCATTGCAATCAAGTTTATACTTTTCAATCTCGCTAGGGTTACTAGAGTATTTGAGGTCAGACCAGGAAAATCTTCCCCTTGCGATATTTCCCATGCGTAGCACGGGAACCAATCCATCGCCTGCAGATTTCGAGGAAGATCCGTACTCCATCCTCTCAGATAGTTCGCCCAATGTAGTCCACTCACGACTATTATCTTTCAAAGAAGAAACCACGAACTCATCGAACAACTCGCGGGCGTTAGCGAGGTTTTTTTCGGTATTAGCAACGACCGTATCGATCCCGGTGAAGGCTTCATTGAGGATGGCGACGATGCGTTCTTGTTCGGGGAGAGGCGGAATTGGGATCGGAATCTCACGCAGCCTTCCCTGATTTAGTTTTGGTACCGTTAATCCGGAAATGAAAGGAGCTAAATCCGTCGTGTTAAGATAATAAATAACCCATGAATCAAGCATCACATTTCGATTGGGACGGATCACGTGAGCGTGATTATTCACCCAGCACTTTCCTTCTACGGCATAGGCCGTATTATCGCCTGCGCCCCACTTTGCGCCATCTTCTCCAATAAGCACTAATAGCTCATCGAAGATATATCCATCTACATAATCCAGAACTCCTGTAGCACCGTAGTACGGGTAAGGGCCCGCGACTCTGTTTCTCTTGGTGATTGGCTTACGCCTGCTATCCAGAATTTCGCAGACTTCACCCAGGCTTTTCCTTGTCCACTCCTCATTCATAACATCCCCCGAATCCCTTCCAGGATCTCCTCGGCCTCGCGGTCTAGCGTCTCGATCTCGTTGATGATCACCTCGGGGTCGCGCAGCGGGGCTTCTTCTGCCTTGTTGGGGTTCTTCACCGACAGATCGAAGGTCTCGCGGTCCAGATCATCGACGCTGACCTTCCAGGAGTTGTCGGAGTCGGCGAAGCTGGCCTGCAGGTCGACGAACTCGGCGAGATCATCGTCGTTGAGCGGATTGGTCTTGCCCAGGCTGCGGCCGGGGTCGAGCTGGTAGTACCAGATATCGCGGGTCGGGGCGCCCTTCTCGAAGAACAGCACCACCGTCTTCACGCCGGCGCCGAGGAAGGTGCCGCCGGGGCAGTCGAGCACGGTGTGCAGGTTGCAGCTCTCCAAGAGCTCCTGGCGCAGCGCCTTCGAGGCGTTGTCGGCATTCGAGAGGAAGGTGTTCTTGATCACCACCGCGGCGCGGCCGCCGGCCTTCAAGCGCTTGATGAAGTGCTGCAGGAAGAGGAAGGCCGTCTCGCCGGTCTTGATCGGGAAGTTCTGCTGGACCTCCTTGCGCTCCTTGCCGCCGAAGGGCGGGTTGGCGAGGATCACGTCGAAACGGTCCTTCTCCTGCAGGTCGGCGAGGTTCTCGGTCAGGGTGTTGGTGTGCACCAGGTTGGGCGCCTCGATGCCATGCAGGATCATGTTCATGATGCCGATTACATAGGGCAGGCTCTTCTTCTCCTTGCCGGAGAAGGTGCGGTTCTGCAGGGTGTCGAGCTGCTCGGTGGTGAGCCTTCGCGGCTCGTCGCTGCCGAAGCCGTAGCGCAGGTATTCGTGGGCCTCGCAGAGAAAGCCCGCCGACCCGGCCGCGCCGTCGTAGAGGCGCTCGCCGATCCTGGGATCGATCACCCGGATCATGGCGCGGATCAGCGGGCGCGGGGTGTAGTACTCGCCGCCGTTGCGCCCGGCGTTGCCCATGTTCTTGATCTTGGCTTCATAGAGGTGCGAGAGCTCGTGCTTCTCGGCCTGGGAGCGGAACTGAAGGCTGTCCACCAGCTCCAGGGCATCGCGCAGGCTGTAGCCACTCTGGAACTTGTTGCGCACCTCGCCGAAGATCTCGCCGATCTTGTACTCGATGGTATCGGGGCCGCTGGCGCGCTCGCGAAAGCCCTGCAGGTAGGGGAAGAGCTCGCGATTGACGAAGTCGAGCAGGTCATCGCCGGTCAGGGCTCTGTCATGGTCCAGGGTGCCATCGCGCTTGCGGGGCGCCGCCCAGGTCGACCATTGATAGGCTGTGTCGATGATGAAGTCGAAGGGCTTGCCGGAAAGAGTGGCGTTGACGGCCCGGCGCTGCTCGAGGTCGTCCAGGTACTTGAGGAACAGCAACCAGGAGGTCTGTTCGGTGTAGTCCAGCTCGGTGGCGCAGCCGGCTTCTTTCCACAGCACATCGTCGATGTTCTTGAAGGTCTGCTCGAACATGGGGTTCGCAGGTCCTTATCAAAGGGTGTCATGCAGACGGCCGCCGGACGTAGTGTCGGCAGCCGCAGGAGAATCTTGGCGGCAATGCTACGCTGCAGCGTCTCAGGGCGCCAATCGCCGAGGGCGGCTCATCCGTGCCCCGCTAGGCACCTTATTTTATTTTCCATCCGAACTTAAAATAAGCGGCGGTGGAGTTTTAGTTTCGACGGCTCACGTCGGTAGGCGTCACGGTCCATGCGATTTCCCAATCACGCCGCCACACCAAAGAGCGCCCCTACCCCGGCGGTTAACCCCATCGCCAAGGCGCCCCAAAAGGCGACGCGCACCACCGAAGTAACGATCGGGGCACCACCCGCCCGAGCAGCCAACAGACCCAATAGCGCCAGGAAAACCAGCGAGCTGCCGGACAGCCCCCACATGAGCGTGGCAGCCGGCAGTAACGCGACCATCAATAGCGGCATTGCCGCACCCACCGCAAAGGTGGCCGCCGACGCGAAAGCGGCTTGCACTGGCTTGGCGGCCAAGGTGTCCGATATGCCGAGCTCATCTCGCGCATGGGCGCCAAGCGAGTCGTGTTCCATCAGTTGCGTTGCGACCTGGCCGGCCAGTTGCTCATCGAGACCACGTTCGACATAGATGGCTTTCAGTTCCGCGTGCTCTTGCCTGGGGTTGTCGGCGAGCTCTTGTTTCTCCCGCGCCAGGTCCGCGCTTTCGGTATCGGATTGAGAGCTGACCGACACGTACTCGCCGGCCGCCATCGACATGGCACCGGCGACAAGGCCGGCCACACCCGCCACCAGAATCGTCTGCGTCGTCGCCCCCGATGCCGCCACGCCCAACACCAGGCTCGCCGTGGAGACAATGCCGTCATTCGCGCCGAGCACAGCCGCGCGAAGCCAACCAATGCGGTGCGTTCTATGTCGTTCGGTGTGCTGCATGCAGCCTTCCTCGTGGAGTGTCGTTTTCCAGCTAAACATATCAGGCAGCGCTAGGTGCCGTATAGCAATTGTGACACAGCCGAAGACTATCCATTGCTGGCCATGGCGTCTCGATTGTCGGCACAAAAAAAACGGCCGCCAGAAACATCTGACGGCCGCTTTCCGACGAGGTTAACGACTTAGCGAATCACGAAGACCGAGCAATCGGCATGTCGCACCACCCGTTCGGCTGTGGAACCAATGAAGTAGTCGGTGAGCCCAGGACGGCTGGCCATCATCAGAATGGCGTCGGCACTGATCTCCGAGGCGTACTCGAGAATCTGATCATGAGCGCTGCCTTCTCGGGTAACGACATTCATGGCGACGTTCTCCAGCTGCAGCGACTCGGACAGGCTCTGCAGCTGGGCCTCGGCCTCCCGTTGATGCTCAGCGTATTGGTCTTCCCCCAACTGAGTCATCAGCGCTTCCTTGTGGACCGTGATCGGGTCCACATAAAGCAAGGTGATGCTGCCCGCACCATCGATCAACAAACGGGCGGACTCCTTTAGCCTAGCGAGCTGCTCTTGATGAACGAGATCGACGGGAATCAAGATGTGATTGAACATAGTGTCACCTCAACCCATGACTTTATTAGGTAGCCATAGCACGATTTCCGGGAAGACCATGCACAGGATCAGTACCACTAAGTTCACGGCCACAAAGGGCGTGACTGACCGGTAGATCTCTCCCATCCCGACATCAGGTGGCGCAATGCCTTTCAGGTAGAACAAGGCGAACCCATAGGGCGGCGTCTGCACAGCGATCAATATATTGAGAATCATCAGTACACCGAACCAGATGGGGTCATAGCCCATGGATACGGCGATGGGCGTAAACAGCGGCGCACACATCAGCACGATGATGAACTCGTCAATAATGAAGCCCAGCAGCAGCATGATCACCTGAAACAGGATAATGATCATGATAGGCGGCAGGTCCAGGCTTGCAGCGAGATCGGCCACCATGCTCTGCACCCCCATCAGCAGATGGAAATTGCTGAACACCGAGGCGCCGAAGATGATCCACATGGCCACGCTGACCAGGGTGGCGGTCTGGAGACCGGCAGACTGAAACATGGCCGGCCGGAAGCGCTTGTAGAGAATCGCCAGCAGAATGGCACCGAAGACGCCGATAGCCCCCGACTCGGTCGGCGTGGCAATGCCGGAGATGATGCTGCCCAGCACGACGAAGATCAGCAACAGCGCGGAAAGGCCATCGCGAAGAATGACGAATGTCTGCCGAGGTGTGCGATCCGGTGCGTCGTCATGCTCATCGTCCTTGGGCGCGCGGGACGGGTTAAGCCAGCAGCTGACAACCACATAGGTAATCAGAAGCACGATCGTCAACAAGGCCGGCATCATGGCGCCCAGGAACATGCGCCCGACCGAGTTCTGAGTCGCCGCGGCAAACATGATCATGGGGATGCTGGGGGGAATCAGGATACCCAGACCGCCACCCGCCATGATGACGCCCAGCGCCAGGCGCCGGTTATACCCGCGGTCCAGCATGGGGCGCAGCGCAATGCTGCCGGAGGTCATGATGCCGGCACCGATGATGCCGACCATGGCACCGATCATCGAGCACACCCCGATAACGCTGATGGCCAGGGAACCGCGTACCTTGCCGATCAACAGCTGGCTGGCGTTGAACATGGCATCGCCGATCCCAGACTTGGTCAGCAGCTGCCCCATGTAGATATAGAGCGGGATGGCCAGGAGGATAAAGCTGAAGAAGGTCGATTCCAGGGTGGTGGGAATCACGTTGAAGATGCCCTCGCCCCAGGTCATGTAACCAATGGCCATGGCGATACCGCCCAGCGCAAGGCCCACGGCGGCCCCCAGCGCGAAGAAGATCAGGATGCACAGCAACAGCACCCCAGTCAGCAGTTCAATGTCCATGATGGACCCCCTCTTTTTGTTTTAGCAGCGGGGTACCCGTCGCCAGGTAAAAAATGTCGTTCAGCGCGTCTCGCACAAATTGCGCAATGAATAGCGCACAGGCGATGACCATCATTACCCAGAAGTGATACATGGGCGGTGCCCACTCGCTCTGGCGGCGATAGTCGAACTCGATGGCCTCGAAAAACTTACCCATGCTCACTTTGATGATGATGGCCAGGAAGAAGATGGCCAGGGCGTAACCAAGGAGGTTGAAGACGCTCTTGGCCTTGGGCGAGACCTTCAGATAGAGGATGTCGACATTGATGTGTGCTCGTTTCTGCTGGGCATAAGCACCGCCCAGCGCCGTGATGTAGCCAAACAGAAACAGTGACAGGTCGTAGGCCCAGATCGTGGGACTACCGAGCACATAACGGGCGAACACTTCGAAGACGACGATACCGGCCAGTACCGGCATTAGGTAGGAAGCTGCTTTGCCGGTCAGCATGACGATAAGATCAATACCGTGGCAGAGCCCCCTCAGCAGGGTGAGGAACATAAGGGATCTCCTGAAATCATGTAAAAGGCGGAAAGCACCATGTGCTTTCCGCCTTCTCTTGACTTACTCACCGCTGAGAATCAGCAAGCCAAGATATATGCCAATCTCGATGAGGTGCTGCAGTGCCTCTCGATTGGCTACAAGACCGATACTGACAATTGAAAACATGGGAGCGTCTTAACGTTCTGCCCGTTTTCAAGAGCGATGATACGGCGGGCGATGTGCCTGCCATATCATCAATAACCGGTCTCATTCAGGATTTCGATCAACCGCTCGCTGTACTTGTCCTGCTGAGCGTACTCTTCACGCAGCGTCGCAGCGGCTTCGGCCCAAGCCTCCTTGTCAGCTTCGCTCGGCTCCGGGCTCCACTTCAGCCCATTGGCTTCCATTTCTGCCACCGCCTCGCTTTCCCACTGCTTGGACATGGTCAACTGCTCTTCAGCATGGATCTCGGTGGCCTTGCGCACGGCGTCCTTGAGATCATCGGGCAGCTTGTTCCACGCACTGCGGTTGACGACGATCGGCAGCACCTGAGCGCCGGCCAGCGGCAAGGGGTACATGTATTTGGCGACTTCAACATGGTTACCGTCGCGGTGGTCGATCATGTTGCTACCGATAGAACCGTCGATGACGCCAGTGGCCAGGCTGGTGTAAATCTCGCTCCAGGCCAGCGAAACCGGCGAGGCCCCCAGGTTACGCAGGAACTTGCCGTAAGCGCCGGGGGCGCGGATCTTGAGACCCTCGAAATCTTCCACCGACTCGATCGGTTCCTTGGTCAGGATGTAGACCGGCGGCTGGATGTACGGCTCGAGCCATACCAGTCCCTGGGAGCCATACGCCTCTTCCAGGACGTCTCCCCATCCCTTTTCGTGAAAAAGGCTGTAGAGCTCATCGGTATCGGCGGTGCCACCAGGCAGGCCGATCTCGACGACACCCGCCGGCAGCTCACCCGCGTGCATCGACTGGAACGGAGCGCCCATGGTGATCAGGCCAGATTTGACGGCACCCAGCAGCCCGCTGGTTCCAACCCCTTCGCCTGAATAGAGGACCTGGACCTTGATGCGGCCATCAGAGAGCTCCTCGATGTTCTTGCCCAGATTTTCGTACAGCTCGCCAAAGGCGGTGCCTCGGCTATAAAGGTTGCTGAAACGCCAGTTGTAATCCGCTGCCGCCACGTCAGTGGCCACGACGCTGAGTGCCAGTCCCAACCCCAGCGCCGATGTGGAAAGGTTTTTCTTCAGACTGCTGAATTTATTCAACATATTATTATCCTTCTAAGAACAAATGGAGTAGGGCCCAAGCCGATGATAGTAGGATAAGCAAGCAATAGATCGCAAATCCTTCGTTCAACGCTCAGCGTTCAAAATTAAGAACACTCCAATTGTGCGACCACCTCATCAGTATGCAGCCCCATGATAGACTTTGGTCCGCCCCTTTCTCAGGAGTCAGATCATGACCGCCACCGCCCTGCTCGAGACGCTGGTGGGCTTTGCCACCGTCTCACGCGATTCCAACCTTGAGCTGATTCGCTTCATCGAATCCTATCTCGACGAGTACGGCGTGCCCTACCAGCGGATTGAAAACGACGATGGCAGCAAGGCCAACCTGCTGGCACGCATCGGCCCGGCGGTCGAGGGCGGGGTGGTGCTATCCGGGCACACCGATGTGGTACCGGTCGATGGTCAGCCCTGGACGAGTGATCCGTTCACGCTGCGCGACGGCGACGATGGTCGCCTCTATGGCCGCGGCACCTGTGACATGAAGGGCTTTATTGCCTGCGCGTTGGCCCAGGTGCCGCACTGGGTCGAGCAGACCCTCGAACGGCCGATCTATCTCGCGTTGTCTTACGATGAAGAAATCGGCTGCCTGGGCGCGCCGCGGCTGATCGAACGGCTGATGGCCGACGAGCCTCGCCCGGCGGCAGTGATCGTCGGTGAGCCGACGCTGATGGCGCCGGTAGTGGCCCACAAGGGCATCACCAATCTGCGCACCACTGTCACCGGCCAGGCGGCCCACTCGAGCCAGGTGTATCAGGGCGTCTCGGCGATCCACGTCGCCGCGCGGCTGGTCACCCGCATCGAGGACATCATGGAGGAGCTCAAGGCCGAGGGGCGCATCGATGAGGCCTTCAACGTGGCGCATTCGAGCCTGCATGTGGGCCGTATCCAGGGCGGCACGGCGATCAACATCAAGGCCCGCGACTGTCACTTCGACTGGGAGATTCGCCATCTGCCAAGTGACAGCTTCGAGGCGCTCTATGCGCGCTTCGATGCCTACGCCCGGGAACTCGAGGCTGAGATGCAGGTTCGCTCGCCGGGTACCGGCATCGTCACCGAGCACATTACTCAGACCGTGCCGGCGCTTGCCGATCGCGACAATGCCGAGGCGGTGGCGCTGTGCAAGACACTGCTGGGTGACAAGCCTAATGAAGCGGTCGCCTACACCACCGAGGCCGGCCAGTTCCAGGGGGTGGGACTGCCCACGGTGATCTGCGGGCCGGGCAGCATCGGCCAGGCCCACCAGCCCGATGAGTATGTCGAACGTGATCAGCTCGCGGCCTGCGACCAGTTCATGCAGGCGCTGGGCACGGCAATGCACCAGGACTGAGCTTCCATTGGACGAGCCTTCTGTATGAGCGAGACCACTGTATGAAAAGTCACACGCCACGACTGCTGCTGATCAAGACCGGGGACAGCTTCCCCGACGTTGTCGCCAAGCATGGCGACTTCGAGGCGCTGTTCCAGGCCCGCCTGCCCGACCATGAGCTGACCGTTTGGGATGCGAGAGAGGATGCGCAAAGAGATACGCTGCCGCCTGAGCATGCAGAGTTCGATGGGGTGCTAATTACCGGATCACACGCCATGGTCAGCGACGGCGAGCCCTGGAGCGAGGCGCTGAAGCCCTGGCTGCACGAGGCCTGCGAACGCGACCTGCCAATACTTGGGGTCTGCTACGGGCATCAGTTGCTGGCCGAGGCGCTGGGCGGTAAAAGCGGCTATCACCCGGACGGCCGAGAGGTCGGCACCTTCGAGGTCGCACTCACCGAGGCCGGTCAGGCGGATGCCCTGCTCGGCGCCCTGCCCAACAGGTTCCCGGCTCACCTGACGCATGCCCAATCGGTGCTCACGCCACCAGCAGGTGCGGTGGTGCTGGCGTGCAATGCCCACGATCCCTATCAGGCGCTGCGCCTGGGGCCGCGCCAGTGGAGCGTGCAGTTCCACCCGGAATTCACCTCACCGGTGATGCGTGACTACCTCGAGCACCAGCGCGAGGGGCTGGGTGAAGCCGGCCAGAACGTCGAGGCCCTGTGCGAGGGCATCCACGCGACACCCGAGGCCAACGACCTGCTCGAGCACTTCATCGCCCTGCTAGAGAAATCTCCAGCGGATAGTCGCTAGTTTTTAGTCAGCTTGCTCATATGTTCAACATATGACAACTTGAGCCTACATTTTGCCGGACAGAGCCTACGTGAAGGAAAAGCAGCAAAAGCCCAACCAACGCCCTAGCGTCGCCGAATTTCTGGCCGAGGAGATTTTCTCCGGCCGCTATCAGCCCGGCGACTACGTGCCCAAGGAAGTCGACCTCTGCGAACAGTTCGCCATCAACCGCTCGGCGGTGCGCAGCGACCTAAGGCAACTCGTGGATGTCGGCATCATCGAGCGCATTTCTGGGCATGGCTCCAGGGTTCGCGAGTATTCCGAGTGGAATATTCTCGACCCCACCGTCACCGGATGGATGACGCGCTATGCCGCGCCAAACCCCAAGATCCAGCGCGAGATCCTGTCATTTCGACTGGATGTCGAGCCCTATGTCGCCATGATGGCCGCCCAACGCGCCACGGCGCGCGACCTGGTCGCGATTGAGGAAGCTTTTGAAGGCATGGGCCAGAACATGCACAGCGATGCTGGCCCGGAAACGAAGCGCCTGCACAGCGATTACGATGTGGCCTTTCATGTCGCGATCTACAAGGCCACCCACAATATTGTATGGGCGCAGCTTTCCCATATCCTGCGCCCATCCATCTATCTGCTGATCAAGATGTCCAACGTCAGCGCCACAGACCCCGAGGCGAGCCTGGAGCGCCATCGTAAGATGATGGAGGCCATTCGTACCCGCCGCCCTCACGAGGCCTTCCGCGCCGCTCAATCCGTGCTTGCCGGCACCGCCGATGCGCTCGGCCTCAAGCCCGGCGAATCGGTATTGGGAAGCAGCATGAACCTGACGCCGGACACCTGAACGATAGACACGGCTCAACCGCCTGACGGGCGGCGGCTGTAACATCAGGGTGTCATCGGCATCGCTAAGGCCGCCACTCGATAAACAACCGCTATCCGATAAACAGCCGCTATTCGATAAACGCTTCAACCGCGCGCCGGTGACCCAGCATCATGGCGTCGGCCACATGGCGCAGCGGTGCAATATCGATATCGCTTTCGCCGGTCTTCAGCAGTTCACGAAAATGCGCGTAGACGCCCTGGTACTCGTGTTCGGGCTCGTCGATTACCACCTCGCCATCGATGATCAGGCGCGAACCGCCGCTTTCAAGCTTGAGAACCCCGGCATCGGTGTCGATGCGCATGTCCCAGCGCGGCGGGTCCTGATGACGGAAGTCGAAGTCGGCGTCTACAGCAACGCCGGCCGCGGTGCGAAAGCCGAGCTTGGCGGCAATCGGCGTCTGGCAGTTTTCAGGCACCTCGAGATCTGCGTGCTTGAGAAAGAACGGCACCGACATCAACTGTGTGGCGATGGATAGCGCATTGATGCCAGGATCGAAGACGCCCATACCGCCCGCCTGCCAGATCCAATCCTGGCCTGGGTGCCAGACTCGCACATCCTCATGCCAGTCGATCGTCACCCCGGTCACAGTTCTTGAGGTGAGCCAATCCTGGGCGTGGCTGATGCCTGGTGCAAAACGCGAGTGCCAGGCGGCAAACAGCACGGCGTCATGCTCCTTGGCCAGCGCCTTGAGATCCTCCGTCTCGGCAAGCGTCGCTCCCGGCGGCTTCTCCAGCATCACCGCCTTGCCACGCTCCAGGGCCAGCCGCGCCAGTTCGTGGCGCAGGTGGGTCGGTGTGCAGATCGCGATGGCATCGAGAGCCGGCTCGGCGTCGAGCATGGTGGCAAGGTCTTTGTAGCTCGCGATGCCTTCCAGCTCGGAGAAGGGATCAGCCACAGCGACAAGCTCTATCCCCGGAGTGGACTGGA
Organism: Onishia taeanensis; assembly: GCF_003268885.1. Lineage (GTDB taxonomy): Bacteria > Pseudomonadota > Gammaproteobacteria > Pseudomonadales > Halomonadaceae > Onishia > Onishia taeanensis_A. The sequence continues at coordinate 121,016 of NZ_QLSX01000003.1, read as the reverse complement.
TAGCCGCCAGATGCTGATCGCGCACGATCTTGCCGACCCCGACCAGACCCAGGCGAAATTCGGACATGACACCCTCCTGCAAGCAATGAAAACCGGCCCGCAGTGTAGCGCCACGACACCCTCTACCGCCACGACACCCTGAGCCACCTTGCGACCTCATCACCTAATGGCCCCGGCAGGCTCTCCGGTAAACGGCCGCCCCGGGGTGAGGCGGCCGTTTGCTGCTATGGCGTCAGTGGTTGTCCCGCGGGGGGCTGCGACGGGCGACGTCCTGATACTCAGTCGCACCTCGTAGAATCATGCCACGGTCCAGCGGCTCGACCATCGAGCGCTGAATTTCCTGCCAGGGCGTCTGATGCGCCGGATAGGGGTAACCACCGGCGGACTCGAGTCGCTCGCGGCGCAAAGCCAGTTCGTCTTCATCGACCAGCAGACGCACCTCGCAGCGGCCGAGATCCACTCGCAGCCGATCGCCGCTCTCGAGCAGCGCCAGCGGCCCGCCGGTGGCGGCTTCCGGCGAGGCGTTGAGGATCGACGGCGAGCCGGAAGTGCCCGATTGGCGACCGTCGCCCAGGCAGGGCAGCGAGTCGATGCCGGCGCGGATCAGCGCCTCCGGCGGTTGCATATTGACCACCTCGGCGCCGCCCGGATGGCCAACGGGCCCGGCGCCGCGCATCACCAGGATGGTGCGCTCATCGATACCGAGCGCAGGATCGTCGATGCGCGCGTGATAGTCCTCGGAGCCGTCGAACACCGCCACCTTGCCTTCGAAGGCATTGGGGTCCTCGGGATCGCTGAGGAAGCGCTGGCGGAAGTCCGTCGCGATCACGCTGGTCTTCATCAGCGCCGAGTCGAACAGGTTGCCCTTGAGGTTGAGGAAGCCCGCGTGCTCGACCAGCGGGTTAGCGTAGCGGCGGATCACTTCCTCGTCGACAGTCTCACGACCGGCCAGGTTATCGGCCAGGGTGCGGCCGTTGGCGGTCGGCACCTCGCCATGGAGCCGCCCGGCCTCGAGCAGCTCGTGCATCACCGCCGGCACGCCGCCGGCGCGGTGGAACTCCTCGCCGAGATAGGCGCCGGCCGGCATCACGTTGGCCAGCAGCGGCACCTCGTGGCCGAGCCGCTGCCAGTCGTCGTTGTCGAATTCGACGCCAGCGTGGCGGGCGATGGCGTTGATATGGACCGGGGCATTGGACGAGCCGCCCAGCGCCGAGCAGGTGACCACGGCGTTCTCGAACGCCTCGCGGGTCATGATGTCGCTCGGCCGCAGGTCGTCCCAGACCATGTCGACGATGCGCTCGCCGGTCTTATAGGCCACCGCCCCGCGCTCCTTGTAAGGACCTGGGATCATCGCCGACCCCGGCAGGCTCATGCCCAGCGCCTCGGCTAGCGAATTCATGGTCGAGGCCGTGCCCATGGTGTTGCAATGGCCCACCGAGGGCGCGGAATCGGCGATCCGCGACAGGAACTCGGGGTAGTCGATATCGCCGGCGGCCAGGCGCTTGCGCATCTCCCACACCACGGTGCCGGAGCCGACACGCTCGGCGCCGCGCCAGCCGTTGAGCATCGGCCCGCCGGACAGCACGATGGCCGGAATGTTGACCGTGGCGGCGGCCATCAGACTGGCCGGAGTGGTCTTGTCACAGCCGGTGGTCAGCACCACGCCGTCCAGCGGATAGCCGTGCAGCACCTCGACCAGGCCCAGGTAGGCCAGGTTGCGATCCAGTGCCGCAGTGGGGCGGCGCACGTTCTCGTGGATCGGATGCAGCGGGAACTCGAAGGGCACCCCGCCCGCGGCGCGGATGCCGTCCTTGACCCGCTTCACCAGCTCGATGTGGTGGCGATTGCAGGGCGTGAGGTCCGAGCCCGACTGGCAGATGCCGATGATCGGCTTACCCGAGGTCAGTTCTTCGAGCGTGATGCCGTAATTGAGATAGCGTTCGATGCACAGCGCCGTGGTACCGGGATGATCGGGGTTATCGAACCACCAGCGCGAGCGCAGCTGATCCGAGGTCAGACGGGGCGAGGACATGGTCAAACTCCTAGTCCCTGCGACGCCTGTCTCGGGCGTCGCAGGCATGGGATCGGATGGCGGCAAGACGGGAGGGGAACGCGGCGATTGGCCGGTGTCCGTATTCAGTGCGAGTGCCGGGGCACCTCGGCGCCGCGACAGCCAACCAGGAAGTCGAAATCGCAGCCTTCGTCGGCTTGCAGTACATGCTCGATATAGAGCTGGCGGTAACCGCCGCTGCTGGCAATGCGTGTCGACGCCGCGCGGGGATCGCTTTCGGCCAGCCGTGAGGCGAGTTCGTCTTCGCTGATGTCCAGATGCAGGCGGCCGTCATAGGCATCGAGTTCGATCCAGTCGCCGTTTTGCACGGCGGCAAGCGGCCCACCGGCGGCGGCTTCCGGCGCCACATGCAGCACCACGGTGCCATAGGCGGTGCCGCTCATGCGGGCATCGGAGATGCGCACCATGTCGGTTACCCCCTGCTCCAGCAGCTTCGACGGCAGCCCCATGTTCCCCACCTCGGCCATGCCGTGATAACCGCGTGGACCGCAATGCTTCATCACCAGCACGCTGTCTGCCGACACCTCGAGATCCGGGTCGTTGATGCGTGCCTTGTAGTCGTCGAAATCCTCGAAGACCACGGCCTGGCCGCGGTGGCGCATCAATTCCGGGCTCGCCGCCGAGGGCTTGAGCACCGCCCCTCCCGGGGCGAGGTTGCCGCGCAGCACGCACATGCCGCCGTCGTCTACCAACGGGTTGTCCAACGGGCGAATCACCTGATCATTGTAAAGCGGGGCATCTTTGACGTTGTCCCACAGCGTCTGGCCGTTGACGGTCAGGGCACCCTTGTGGGGCAGCCGGTCGGCCTCGCCGAGGCGGCGCAGCACCGCCGGCAGGCCGCCCGCATAGTAGAACTCTTCCATCAGGAAGCGCCCGGACGGCTGCAGATCGACGATCGTGGGCGTCCCGCGGCCAATGCGGTTCCAGTCATCCAAGGCCAGATCGACGCCCATACGTCCGGCGATCGCCTTCAGGTGGATGACCGCATTGGTGGAGCCACCGATGGCGGCATTGGTGCGAATGGCGTTCTCGAAGGCGCCCTTGGTGAGAACCTTGGAGAGTTTGAGATCCTCGTGGACCATCTCGACGATGCGATTGCCCGACAGGTGGGCCAGTACATAGCGACGCGAATCGACCGCAGGAATGGCCGCGTTGTGCGGCAGCGAGGCGCCCAGCGATTCGGCCATGCAGGCCATGGTCGAGGCCGTTCCCATGGTGTTGCAGGTACCCGCAGAGCGCGACATGCCAGCCTCGGCGGCCATGAAGTCGTGAATCGAGATCTTGCCGGCCTTGACCTCCTCCGAGAGTTTCCAGACCACAGTGCCCGAGCCAATGTCCTTGCCTTCATGCTTGCCGTTGAGCATCGGCCCGCCGGTGACCACCAGCGTCGGCAGGTCACAGCTCGCCGCCCCCATCAGCAGTGCCGGGGTGGTCTTGTCACAGCCCACCAGCAGCACCACCGCATCCATCGGATTGCCGCGGATTGCCTCTTCGACATCCATGCTGGCGAGGTTGCGGGTGAACATCGCAGTGGGACGCAGGTTGGATTCGCCGTTGGAGAACACCGGGAACTCTACCGGGTAACCACCGGCCTCGAGAATGCCCTGCTTGACGTGTTCGGCAAGCTTGCGGAAGTGCGCGTTGCAGGGCGTGAGCTCCGACCAGGTATTGCAGATACCGATGATCGGCTTGCCTTCGAACTCATGATCGGGAATGCCCTGATTCTTCATCCAGCTGCGGTACATGAAACCGTTCTTGTCGGCGGTACCAAACCAGGCAGCACTGCGCAGCGGGCGTTTATTCTGAGACATGGAGGTCACTCCTTATCGAAGGATCGCGGCCTGCGGCTCGATCCTGTATGCGGCGAAGATTGAGCTAGACGTTACCGATAACCGCCATGGTAGTCGATACATACAAAAGTATATGTTGAACAAATACGCTATATGTTCAACATTAAGCCTCCCAGATGGGGATGCTGCCCTGTCAGCTCACGCCACAACAAGAATCTTCCCTCTATGGAGAGTTTCATGCTCAAGCTTAAACACGTCATAGTCCTCACCGGCTCGGCCCTCCTGGTCGGGCTTGGCACCGCCCAGGCCGCCGAATACGACTGGAAGTTCCAAGCGTCGGAGACCTCAGGCGAGCCCAGCTTCAAGATCAAGCAAGCCTGGGCCGACAAGGTCGAAACCATGACCGATGGTCAGGTGCACATCGAAATCATGCCGATCAACTCCATCGTAGGCCCCACCGAGACCCTGCAGGCCGTGTCCTCGGGCATCCTTCAGGGCCACATGACCGATCCCAGCTACTTTTCCGGCCAGGATCCGGCCTTCGGCATGATGGGCAACCTGGTAGGGGCATGGAGCAACCCTTACGACTTCCTTGAATACATGAAGCAAGGCGGTGGCGAAGCGCTCTACAACGAACTGGCCGAACCCTATGGCACGCACTTGATCAGTGCGGCGACCTTCCCGCTGGAGTCAATTCCCTCCTCGGTGCCTATCGAGTCCATCGATGACTTTCAGGGCCTCAAGATCCGCGCTCCGCAGGGCATGGTCTACAACATCTTCGAGCGTATCGGCGCTGCACCGGTTAACTTGCCGGGTTCTGAGGTCTACACGGCCCTCGAGAAGGGCGTGATCGATGCCGCCGACTCTACGGTGCTCTCCAACAACGATGCCCAGGGCATCCACGCCTTCGCGCCCTACCCGCTGTACCCGGGCTTCCACTCCATGCCGATGATCGCCGTATCGATCAACAAGGATATCTGGGACGGGCTGCCCGAGAACCTGCAGGTCACCCTGGAAACGGCCTTCGACGACATGGCCTATGACCTGATTGCCCAGCTCAAGGAACAGGATCTGCAGACGCTGCAAGAGCTCAACGACAACCCGGACGTGCATCCGATCGACCTGTCTCAGGAAGAGCGCAAGAAGTTCCGCCAGGCCGCCGAGCAGGAATGGCAGGTGTGGGCAGGCAAGAACGCGATGACCCAGAAATACTATGACTCTGTCACCGCCTTCCTACGCGCTCGCAACCAGCTGTAAACCGACCGTTCACATCTTCAGGGGGCCGATCTCGATCGGCCCCGTTTCTCCACTTCCTGAGCATCGTGACGCCAAGCGGCGTCACGTGGAGGAACCATGTCTTCCAAGTTTTCCCAACCCGGCGACGATGACGTCGCCGCCGCCAAGGCGGATGAGACGGCAGCGGACGACAAGTCGCGCAACGCCTTCGATCGAGGCGTCGTCTGGTGTGCCCGCGGCGCCGCCTGGCTGGTATTCATCGCCATGGTGATCAGTGTCTTCGAAGTCCTGATGCGCTACGGCTTCAACTCGCCGACCTCCTGGGTCCATGAGAGCGTAGTCATGCTGGTCGCCGTCAGCTTCGCCATCGGCGGCCCCGCGGCCATGGCCGGCAACCACCACATCCGCGTGCGGGTGCTCTACGACAATGCCGGGCCGCGGCTCAAGCTATGGCTCGACCGCTTCAATGATCTGGTCACCCTGGGCTTCTGTCTGGGCATGAGCTACGCCGCCTTCGTGATGTTCTGGGACGCCTCTCACAACCCGCTCGGCGAATGGTCGCTGGAGCGCTCGGGCACCTCCTGGAACCCTCCGTTCCCGGCCCTGGTCAAGGGCATCATCATGGCCTCGCTGGTGCTGATGAGCGTGCAGGCGCTCATTCATAGCGTTCAGTCATTGCGCGCCAGACAGGCTCCGCCGACACCTCCCACCTCCACCGAGGGCAGCGTGTAATGGATATCGCCGACGGAACACTGTTGCTGGTAGGGGCCATCTTCGCCCTGCTGGTGACCGGACTGCCGCTTGCCTTCATCACCGGCCTGGTGGCGCTGGTTTTCACCTTCGGCTGGTTCGGACCTGAGGCCCTGCCACTGGTCACCAGCCGCGTCTTCGGCTTCGTCACCGAGTATTCGCTGGTAGCGGTGCCAATGTTCGTGTTGATGGCCTCGCTACTGGACCGATCAGGGATAGCCAAGGATCTCTTCAACGCCATGCGCGTGTTCGCCGGGCGCCTGCCTGGCGGCGTGGCCATCCAGACCATCGTGGTGGCCTTCTTCCTGGCCGCACTGTCAGGGATCATCGGCGGCGAGATCGTGCTGCTGGGCATTCTGGCGCTACCGCAGATGCTGCGCCTGGGGTATGACAAGCATCTATCGATCGGTGTGGTCTGTGCCGGTGGCTCGCTGGGCACCATGATGCCGCCGTCGATCGTACTGATCATCTATGGCCTGATCGCCAGCCAGTCGATTGCCGATCTGTTCACTGCGGCCATCACCCCGGCCTTGCTGCTGATGGGCTCCTACATCGCTTATGTGCTGATCCGCTGTCTGAAGAATCCCCGGCTCGGCCCACCGATGACCGATGCCGATCGCGAGGAAAGTTTCGCCACCAAGGGTCAGGCGCTCAAGGCCATCATCGTCCCCGGCCTGATCGCCTTCATGGTGCTGGGCTCGATCTACGGCGGCGTGGCCTCGGTCACCGAAGCCGCAGCGATGGGTGTCTTCGGTGTGCTGTTGGCCGTGGTCGCCCGCGGCGAATTCTCCTTGAAGACCCTGCACGGCAGCCTCGGCCAGACCATGACCACCTGCGGCATGATCATCTGGATCGGGATTGGCGCCGCGGCGCTGGTCGGGGTCTACAACCTGATGGGCGGCAACCGATTCATCTCGCAAGTGATTCTCGGCCTCGACGTCGAACCGGTGGTGATCATCCTCGTCATGATGGCAATCCTGTTGGTACTCGGCATGTTCCTCGACTGGATTGGCGTGGCGATGCTGACCCTGCCGATCTTCGTGCCGATCGTTGAGCAGCTGGGCTACAGCCCGGTCTGGTTCGGCATCCTGTTCGCGGTCAACATGCAGGTCTCCTTTCTGTCACCGCCGTTCGGCCCGGCCGCCTTCTACCTCAAGGGCGTCGCTCCCCCCAGCATCAGCCTGAAAGATATCTTCGTGGCACTGCTGCCGTTCATTGCCATCCAGCTGTGCGTGCTGTTCGCCCTGCTGTTCTATCCCAACCTGGCCATGTGGCTGGTGGGCTGATCCAACGGTTAGCTCACCTGGCGGCAAGGGAATGTCGCCGGTGCCTTGTAAAAGCCGACGCCACCTTGGCTCCGCTAAGCAAGGCTATAGAATCAACATATAACCATTAATGTTGTACATACACCGAGATGCGGCGCTATGATGAGGTCACTTCGATGCTCGACCGGCGCCTGACTCTCCTTTTCTCATCTGGATGTCGAGGAATCACGCAATGCGAATCATCCAATGTTTGCACCAGAACCGGCCCTTAGCGGCGCTGGTAGAAAACGAGCAAACGGTCCGCCTGACCGACGCCGATACCTACACCCTGGCACGGCGCGCCATCGCTGATGGCCGCGGTCTCGCTGAGGTGATCGAGGCGTCACTGACCGAGACGTGCCTCGACTATCAGCAGTTGATCGAGGAGGCGCGCCTGCTGCCGCCGCTGACCCACGCCGACCCCGCGCATTGCCTGGTCACCGGCACCGGCCTGACCCATCTGGGCAGCGCCGATACCCGTTCGGCGATGCACGCCCAGTCCTCGAGTCAGCCCCAGGCCGACGAATCCGAGCTGACCGACTCGATGCGCATGTTCAAGCTCGGCGTGGAGGGCGGCAAGCCCGCCGCCGGCGAAACCGGCGCCCAGCCCGAATGGTTCTACAAGGGCGACGGCGACTGCGTCGTGGCTCCCGAGGCGCCGATGCCGGTACCGGCCTTCGCCGAGGACGCCGGCGAGGAGCCGGAGCTCGCTGGGCTCTACGTGATCGGCGACGACGGCCAGCCCTGGCGCATCGGCTACGCCATCGGCAATGAGTTCTCCGACCACGTCACCGAACGCTTCAACTACCTGTGGCTGGCCCACTCCAAGCTGCGCCACTGCAGCTTCGGCCCGGAGCTCTTGATCGGCGAGCTACCCGAGCACCTCGAGGGCGTCAGCCGCATCGTGCGTGACGGCGAGACCTTGTGGGAGAAGCCGTTCCTCACTGGCGAAGCCAATATGGCGCACAGCTTGGCCAATCTCGAGCATCACCACTTCAAGTACCAAGGCTTCCGGCGCCCCGGTGACGTCCACGTGCACTTCTTCGGCACCGCGACGCTGAGCTTCGCCGATGGCATCAAGACCCGCGACGGCGATCGCTTCGAGATCGCCCTGCCGGCCTTCGGCCGCACGCTGCGCAATCCGCTGGCGTTCGTTACCGAAGACACCGAATTTTCGATCCATTCCCTGTAACCCCAGGAGGCTCTATGACTCTGGAAGGAACGCAACTGATCGGCCAGCGTGCCGTGACCGCCAATGGCCAGGCCATTCACGCCATCAATCCCGCCACCGGCGAGACCCTGTCGCCGGGCTATCCCGCCGGCAGCAAGGCCGAGGTCGAGCAAGCCTGTGAGCTGGCCTGGGAAGCCTTCGAGACCTACCGCGAGACCGGCCTGGAGGCGCGGGCGCGCTTCCTCGAGACCATCGCTGACGAGATCGAGGCCATCGGCGATGAGCTGATCGAGCGTGGCGTGGCCGAATCCGGCCTGCCACAGGCCCGCCTGCAGGGCGAACGCGGCCGCACCTGTGGCCAGCTGCGTCTGTTCGCCTCGGTAGTCCGCGCCGGCGAGTGGCTGGACGTGCGCATCGACCCGGCATTGCCCGAACGCGAACCGATGCCGCGGGTCGACCTGCGCCAGCGCCATATTGCCCTGGGCCCGGTCGCCGTCTTCGGCGCCTCCAACTTCCCGCTGGCCTTCTCGGTGGCCGGCGGCGATACCGCCTCGGCACTGGCGGCGGGCTGCCCGGTGGTGGTCAAGGCTCACTCGGCCCACCCCGGCACCTCTGAGCTGGTCGGTCGTGCCATACAGCGGGCGGTGACCAAGTGCGAGCTGCCCGAAGGGGTCTTCTCGCTGATCTACGGCTCCGGCAATGACATCGGTCAGGCGCTGGTTCGCGATGCCCGCATCAAGGCGGTCGGCTTCACGGGCTCACGCAATGGCGGTACGGCGCTGGCCAAGGCCGCCCAGGAGCGCCCGGAGCCGATCCCGGTCTACGCCGAGATGAGCTCGATCAACCCGGTCTTCCTGCTGCCGGAGGCCCTCAAGGCACGCGGCAAGGAACTGGGTGAGGCCTTTATCGGTTCGCTCAACATGGGGGCCGGCCAGTTCTGCACCAACCCCGGCCTGGTGATCGCCGTGAAGGGTGAGTCACTGGATGCCTTCGTGGCATCCGCCGGCGAAGCGGTGAAGGGCGCTGCCGCTCAGACCATGCTGACCCCGGGTATCCATGAGGCCTACACCCAGGGCGTGGATGGCCTGGTGGCCAGCAGCCATGCCCGCGAAGTGGCGCGTGGCCCGGCCGGCGACGGCCCCAACGCCTGTCAGGTCGGGCTGTTCGTGGCCAAGGCGGCCGACTTCCTGAAGGACGAAGCCCTGCAGGCCGAGGTCTTCGGGGCCACCTCACTGGTGGTGGAATGTGCCGACCAGGCCGAGGTGAAGCGCGTAGCCGAACATCTGGAAGGCCAGCTCACCGCCACCCTGCAGATGGATGACGGCGATTTGGACGCGGCCCGCGCGCTGCTGCCGGTGCTCGAGCGTCGTGCCGGCCGGGTGATGGCCAACGGCTGGCCGACCGGCGTCGAGGTCTGCCATGCGATGGTCCACGGTGGGCCTTATCCGGCCACCTCGGACTCGCGCACCACCTCGGTGGGCAGTGCGGCGATCCATCGCTTCCTGCGCCCGGTCTGCTACCAGAACCTGCCCCAGGGGCTGCTGCCCGAAGCGCTACGTGACGGCAACCCGGCGGGCGTCAGCCGCCTGGTCGACGGCAAGCGCGAGGCCTGAGGGCCTCGCCTGGCTGAGAAGCTGGTCACCAGAAGATTCAGGTGAAAGCAAAACGGGACGGCATCCGCCGTCCCGTTGTCATTTGCGGGCGTTCACATCGTCAGGCACAGCAGGGGCTTCGGCCAGGCTACCGACCAGATCGCGCAGATGGTCGATGAGCTCCTGTGCGGCTGGCGACAACGGCTCACCGCGTCGACTGATGATGCCGTAGTAGTCGAGAGGTTTACCAATCACCCGGTCGAGTATCACGTACTGGCCGCTTTCAAGCGGGCGTCGCAGTACCGAACGTGGCAATACCGCTAGCATGTCGGACGTCTGTAGCAGTTGCAGGGTCGCCTGGATCGAGGTGGTCTCGACGACATCGTTTGGCGAGACCACCCCCTCCTCGGCCAGCGCCGCCTCGAACACGCCGCGCATCGGACTAGTCAAAGGATGCAGGATCCATGGCCAGCGGCTGAGTGTGGCCAGATCAGGCGCCTCAGCACCTAGCACCAATGGATGATCGTGTCGCACCACCACCCGCAGAGGCTCATCGAGCAGTGGCTCGAAATCGAATAGGTTGTGCTGACTGACATGCGTCAGCCGGCCGATCACCAGATCAAGCCGCTTATACTCGAGTTCCGCCAACAGCCGGTCACTGGTCTGCTCTTGCAAACTAATCGACAACCGCGGCCGCTGGCGTTTGAGCCGGGCAATCGCCGCCGGCAGAATCTCGGGGGCCGCCGCTGAGATCGCGCCGATCAACAGCTGTCCATAGCCCCCCTCGCGCAGGTCGTTGATGTCACTGACAAGACGATCAGCATCGTTGACCAGTCGCCAGGCATGGCGAATCACCTGCTCACCCAGTTCGGTAGGCTGCATGGCCCGCGGCAGCCGCTCGAAGATGGCGAAACCGAAGTATGCCTCGAGGTCGCGCAGCATCTTGCTCGCCGCCGGCTGGCTCAAGTGCATCGCCCGCGCCGCCGCATGCATATTGCGACTCTGAGCAAGCGTTGTCAGCAATATCAAATGCTTGAAGCGCAGCCAGCCACAGAGACTGACGGATGACAGTCTTTCCATGGTAATGATGACTCCTATTAGTGCCCGCCCCCTAGAGTGACCGCAGCACCGTGATAACTAGATTGAATCACAATGCCACAAACTACGATTGGATTGTGATTAGAAGCAGGTCATAAGCTGGAGAAACTCCTAGTCCCAGCCCGGCCAGCAGATCCCGCCGGTCCTGACAGACAAAACAAAGTGCCCAGCCGGGCGGAGACACTTTAATGACCTCGTTGATCAACTATCTGACCCGCGTCCAATTCGGATGCGGAGCAATCAAGCATCTGGCCGCCGAACTGGAAACTCTCGGCATTAGCACTCCGCTTATCGTCACCGATCGTGGGCTCAGCGAGAGCGGCTTGATCGACACGATTCTAGAAGGCAGCGCGCTAAAAAGTCCGCCGCCGATCTTCGACGCCACCCCGGCCAATCCCACCGAAGTCGCTGTGGAAGATGCCCTGGCGGTATGCCAGAGGCATGGCTGCGACGGTATCGTCGCCATCGGCGGCGGCTCGAGCCTCGACCTAGCCAAGGGGCTCGCGCTGCTGGCGACCCATGCTCCACCGCTGCGTCAGTATGCAGTCATCGAGAATGGTGCAGAGCGAATCACGTCTGACGTGTTGGCAATAGTGGCGGTGCCGACCACGGCAGGGACTGGAAGTGAGGTAGGCCGCGGCGCCCTGATCACCCTGCGCGACCAACGCAAATTAGGCTTCCTCTCTCCTCATCTGATTCCAGCACTGGCCATCTGTGACCCGGAACTCACCCGCTCGCTGCCGCCCTATCTCACCGCAGCCACCGGCATGGATGCCATTGCCCACTGCGTCGAGACCTATCTGAGTCCTCGCCATAATCCACCGGCCGAGGCGATCGCCCTCGACGGTCTGGGCCGCGCCGCGCTTCACCTGCGCACTGCGGTGGCCAACGGTAACGACATGGAGGCTCGAAGCGAGATGATGATGGCGGCACTGGAAGGCGCCATGGCCTTTCAGAAGGGGCTGGGAGCTGTGCACTCACTCTCCCATGCGCTAGGCGGCCTGCAGGAGTTAAAGCTTCACCACGGCACGCTCAACGCTCTGCTGCTGCCGACGGTAATACGCTTCAACGCGCCAGCCTGTGAAGTCAAATATCGACGCCTGCGGGAGGTATTGGGGCTGTCTGCCGACGCCGATCTCGCCGCGTTCTTCGAGACCCTTACCAAGGACCTGGGCCTACCGACCACCCTGCAAGAGCTAGGTGTGACGCCGGAACTCTTCGAACAGACGGCTCAGTGGGCGCTCGAGGACCATTCAACGGCGACCAACCCTCGGACAGCCAGCCGCGAGGATTTCCGGCACATGCTCGAAGCAGCCAGCGCATGACACTCTTCCCCTGACCTGCCACCCACCATCGCAAGGCAGACCCTGACCGTCGACCGCATCGGCGCGTCAGGTTCTGCTGTGCCTAGAAAAAACAAAAACCCTTTTTAAACATGAATTTAAAAATCATTTTATCGACCAAAGTCGACTAATATGGTTATTGCGCACAATGTTCATTAACACTAACTTGAGTACGCAGACCCGCTAATCATCACGCAAGGACGAGACGCACATGAACAAGACAAACAAGCGACACCTGCTGACCGGCACCGCAGCCATGCTGGTACTGGCAATGTCCGGCCCTGTACTAGCCGATTACCCAGAGAAGCCGATCACCATCATCGTGCCTTGGGCCGCAGGCGGTGGCACCGATGCCACTGCACGTACCATTGCCAAGGCGCTCGAGGAGCAACTGGGCAAGACCGTCAACGTCGTCAACCGCACCGGCGGCAGCGGTGTCGTCGGCCATACCGCCATTGCCATGGCCAAGCCGGATGGTTACACGCTGGGCCTGATCACCGGCGAGATCAATATGATGCATTGGCAGGGCCTGACCCAACTGACCTATGAGGACTACACTCCGATCGCCCAGATCAACTACGACTACGCAGGCGTACAGGTCGCTAGCGATGCACCCTATGACACCGTCGATGAGCTAGTGACAATGATCGCCGAGCAGCCCAAGGGTACCTACAAAGCCTCCGGCACCGGCCAGGGCGGTGTCTGGCATCTCGCCTTCGCCGGCTTCTTGATGGATCAAGGCATGGCGCCCGATCAGGTGACCTGGATTCCCAGCCAAGGGGCCGCACCGGCAATGACCGAGCTCGCCGCCGGCGGGATCGACATCGTGCCGAGCTCGGTTCCCGAGGCACGCTCGATGGTTGAGGCGGGCAAGGCCCAGAGCCTAGCCATCATGGCCCCGCATCGCATCGACAGCTTCCCCGATGTCCCGACTCTGGGCGAAACGCTCGATACCGACTATCAGATCGGTGAATGGCGCGGCATCGCCGGCCCAGAGGGCATGGATCCCGAGGTCGTCGCTATTCTCGAGGAAGCCCTCGACGCCGCCTACCACAGCGATACCTACCAGAACTTCATGGCCAAGCAGGGCTTCGGCACCGAATGGCGCAACGCCAATGACTTCGGTGACTTCATGGCCGACATGGATGCCAAGTTCGGCCAAATCGTCGACCAGGTTGGCCTGGCCAAGTAACCCACTCGAGCCAAGGTGCCGTGATGAAAGATGTCATCCTCGGGCTGGGCTTCATGGTGCTGGGCGGCGGCGTATACGCCGTCGCCCAGCAGTATCCCACCCTACCTAGTCTGCAATACGGGCCGTCCCTTTTTCCCTCCCTCATCGGAGGAGGGTTCTTCCTGGGCGGCCTGGTACTGGCCGCGAGTCGTCTCAGGACGCTGCTAAGCCTTGCTGGCAACGGCGCCACACGACGTGAGCCAATCGACCTGCGCGGCCTGATGACCGCTCTGGTGCCCTGCTTGCTGGTGGTCTTCTATGTACTGTGCAGCGACACCCTCGGCGCTGCGCTGACGATGACGTTGATAATGACGGCACTGATGCGGCTTCGCGGCGTGTCCTGGCTGCTCGCAATTGGTGTCTCGGTGGTCGCCGCATTTGCGATCACCTTGATCTTTTCACGCTATCTGCTCATTCCCCTCCCCGAGGGGCAACTGGGTCTCTGGGGGTAAACCATGGATGCCTTCCTGCAAGGATTAGACTTGGTCTTCAATTGGCAGACATTGCTGGTCATCGCCGCCTCAGCGATATTCGGCGTCTTCGTCGGGGCAGTTCCGGGCCTCACGGCGACCATGGCCGTGGCACTGCTGGTACCTATCACCTTCTACATGGACTCGACGCCGGCGATTGCCGCCATCGTCACCACCTCGGCAATGGCGATCTTCGCCGGCGACATTCCCGGCACCTATCTCAACATTCCCGGCACCCCTGCCTCTGCAGCTTATGTAGGCGAGTCCCACCTACTGGCTCGACAAGGCCGCGCTCGCGAGACACTGGGGACCAACCTTATCTGCTCGATATTCGGAGGCCTCTTTGGCACCTTGGTGCTGGTTTTCGTGTCACCAACGCTGGCCGAATTGGCGCTCAATTTCAGCTCCTACGAGTACTTCTGGCTGGCCCTGCTAGGGCTGAGCAGCTCAATCTTCATTTCTATCGGCTCCAAGACCAAGGCGTTCCTATCGCTGATGATCGGCCTACTGCTGTCGACAGTGGGGCTGGATATGATGAGCGGCACTCCGCGCTTCACCTTCGGCGTTCCCGACCTGCTGGCCGGAATAAACTTCATTCCGGTGATGATCGGCATGTTCGCCCTCAATGAAATCATGGGGTTCTACGGCTCACGCCAAGAAGGACGCCAGGTCCCTGCCATAGCCAAGGACAGCGTATTTCGCGAGGCACCACGGCACCTGCGCCGCTACTGGCGGAATCTGCTGCGTGGCAGCACCGTCGGAACCCTGATCGGCGCTCTGCCAGGCGCAGGGGCCGATATCGCCGCCTGGATATCCTATGCCTTGGGCAAGAGCCGATCACGCAATCGGGCAGCCTACGGCACAGGCAACATCGAAGGCATCATCGATGCCAGCTCAGCCAACAACTCTGGGATCAGCGGCGCCTGGGTCCCGGCGCTGGTGTTTGGCATTCCCGGTGACTCGATCACCGCCATCGTCATCGGCGTGCTCTATATGAAGGGCATGAACCCGGGACCGACCATCTTCATGGAGGGAGGTGGTCTGGTCTATGCACTATTCATTGTCTTCTTTGTCGCCAACCTGGCCATGCTGCCGATCGGCTATCTGGCGATCCGCTGCTCGAAGGTGTTCATCTTGACACCGCGCAAGGTGCTGATGCCGATCATCCTCTGCTTCTGCATGGTCGGGGCATTCGCGATCAATAATGCCATCACCGATATCTGGATCATGCTGCTGGTCGGCATGCTGGCCTTCGTTCTCGCTCGCTGCGACTTCCCGATGGCACCAGCGATTCTCGGCCTGGTACTCGGCAGCACGCTGGAGAACAGCTTCATGAGCTCGATGCTCAAGTCCGGCGGCGACCTGCTGAGTTTCTTCTCGCGTCCGATCAGCGCCTCGCTAGGCGCGCTGGTGATCCTCATCTGGCTGACCCCACTGCTGGCCCGGGCCTACCGCCAGTGGCGCCCTCTATCTCAAGACACTTCCGCGAGGTCCTCATGAAACGTTATTCCTCTTCCCACCTCACGACCTTGCTGAGCACCCTCTTCGAAGAGGCTGGGGCCAGCCAAGACGTTGCCGAGGCCACCGCATCGATCCTAGTGGAGGGTGACCTGCTCGGCCACCACACCCATGGCACCAAGCTAGCCGCCGGCTATCTTGATGACCTGCGTGCCGGCCACGCCAGCGGCGATCCCACGCGCCTGGTCATCGAGCAGAACAGCCCGGTTGCCGCCCTCTACGATGGCCACTACCTGCTTGGCCCCTATCTGGTACAGACTGCACTGGAGCAGTGCCGCCAGTCCGCCAAGGAGTTTGGCATCGGCATGGTCAGTCTAAAACACTCTCACCATATCGCCTGTCTTGCCGCCTATCTGCTGCCACTGGTCGAGCAGGGACTGATGCCTATCATCATGAGCTCGGACCCATCAGTGGCCTCGGTCGCCCCCTTTGGCGGTACCGCTCCGGTCATCACGCCCAACCCAATCGCTGTCGGCATACCCGGTCGCGAACAGCCGATGCTGATCGACGTCAGCATGTCGACGGTGACCAACGGCACGGTCAATCAGGCGCGCGCGGCCGGCGAGCACCTGGAGCACCCGGTGATTCTCGACAGCCAAGGTGTGGCGAGTGATGATCCTGAGAGCTTCTTCGGTGACCCAGGCGGCAGCATCCTGCCGCTCGGGGGGCTGGACTTTGGCCACAAGGGTTTCGCCCTGGGGCTGATGGTCGAGGCACTGACCGCAGCGCTCAGTGGTTACGGTCGCAAGGATGCCCCTCAGGGCTGGGGTGCAGCGGTGATGGTGATGGTCATCGATCCAGCCCGCTTCGGCGGCCAAGCAGCGTTCCTGGATGAAACCGATCACTTGGTGAGGCGTTGCCTTGACGCCTCGCCCGGCGAAGCCGGAAAGAGCGTACGTCTGCCAGGACAGGCCGGCCTGCGTAAACGTGAAGAGTATCGCCGCGAGGGCATTCCGCTGCCAGCAGACGTGGTCAGCGCGCTGCACCGGGCAATTGCCGGCTCGCCAAGGGCCGACGAGCTCTCGCTATCCTGAACGCCATGTCGGATGTCCGCGAAAGCAACGCAACAACAGCAAGGACAACTTTTCGCAGGAGACTAGCATGCACGATGACAAGACGATCGGGATGATCGGCACCGGCATCATGGGCGGGCCAATGGCCATGCGCCTGGCGCGGGCCGGATGGCGGGTAAAGGCCTGGAACCGCAGCCGCGAAAAGGCCGCAGCGCTGTGTGAGGCGGGCAACGTCACGCTAGCCGACAACCCGGTGGCAGCGGCCGAGGACACCGCCGCGGTGATCGTCATGCTGAGCTCCGGGCCGGTGTGCAACGAGGTATTGCTCGGCGAAGCCGGAGCCTTGGCAGCCATGCGCCCCGACAGCACGCTGATCGTGATGAGCTCGATTCCGGTCGAAACCGCCCGCACGCAGGCAGAGGCGGCACGGCAGTGCGGCGTCTCCTACCTGGATGCGCCGGTATCAGGCGGCGAGCGCGGCGCCATCGACGGCACTCTGGCGATCATGGCCGGCGGTGAGGCCGCCGCCTTCGAGCAGGCCGAACCGCTTCTCGCTGAGCTGGGGCGCCCGGTGCATGTAGGCCCCGCTGGCAGCGGCCAGCTAGCCAAGCTCGCCAACCAGATGATCGTCGCCAATAGCATCGCCACGGTCTCCGAGGCCCTGCTACTGGCCGAACGCGGCGGCGCAGACCCGGCCCGCGTCCGCGAGGCACTGCAGGGAGGTTTCGCCGACTCGACGATTCTGCGCGTCCACGGCCAGCGCATGCTCGAGGGTAATCATGTCCCGGGCGGTCCGGCAAAGTGGCAGCTCAAGGATACCCAAACCGCCATGGAGCTGGCCGAACAGCTGTCGCTGGAGCTGCCGGTCAGCCAGTTGGTCAACCGGCTATTCCACGATCTCGTCGCGCATGGAGACGGCGAACTGGACCACAGCGCGCTGATCCGCGAACTGCGACGGCTCAATCGGCTGCCGGTGGAATAGTAGGCAAAACGGCCTAGAGCGTTTCCACCCAGCTTAGATAACGCGGCATCACCACCTCGCCGGCCTCGCGAAAGTCGGCCAGACGTTGTCTCACCTTGGTCTCGGCGTTCGCCAAGTGCTCGTCGAGCGCTTGCCCGGCCTGCTTGGGCAAGCGCGCACTCAGCGCCTCGAAGACCCGGCGATGCTCCGTGAAAAGCGGATCCTCTGCGGGCATCTCCACCGCACCGCCAAGCAGGTGTTTGCTGATCAAGAGGATAGGCCGCGTGCGGCGTAGCATGGTGATGATCTCCGGATTACCGCCGCGCATCAGCGCCTCTTGGTGCAGATCATTCTCGAGCGCATCGAGCCTGGCGCCCTCGAGATTCGGATACTGCCGCGCGGCTTCATTCAGCCGAAAGAGATAGCCGTCGAGTTCATGGTCAGATATAGCGCTGCAAGCACGGGAAATCATGAAAGGTTCCAACTGACGACGAGCGTCGTACAGGTGATGAAGGCGCTCATCGTCAAGCGGGATCACGCTCCAGCTGCTGTACTTGGTCTTGTCGACGACCCCTAGCGACTGCAGCGAGGCCAGGATACGTTGCGTCGTCGTGCGGCTGACATCGTAGGTCTTGGCAAGTTGGAGTTCGTTAAGCTCCAAGCGGCCTTTCATCGAGCAAAGCACCAGGTCGCGTTCGACCTTTTCGGCTAGTTCCTGCCATGCTTGCGTACGCTGGATTGATGCCTGTCCACCCGCCGCACGGAAGTCACCGGCACCCAGGGTGCGCCGGATGACCTCCCCGCCTCCCCGACCGACCAGATAGCCGCGGCCGTCGAAGCGACGGATTTTGCCCTCTTCATGAAGCCGGCTCAGGGTCTGGCGCACCGGAGAGCGGCTCATGTCGAAGATAGCGGCAATATTGCCCTCCAGCAGCACCAGCCCAGGCTCGAGATGTCCCCGGTCAATCCCTTGCACAAGGGCCTGATACAACTGCTCTTTCAATGTATTGCTCATGCACACACTCGACCAGGAAAACGCGCCATATCCTCTCGCTAAAACATCTCTCGTACCAGCCTCAACGCTTAGGTGACAGCACCGACCATCCACGGGACGAATTCGTTGTTGCCATAGCCAAGCGTCTCGCTGGCACTAAGCTGCCCGGAGGCCACCGCTATGATGCGTTCGAAAATCTCGCGACCGACGCTATCGACGCTGGCCGCCCCATCGACGATGGTACCGCAGTTGATGTCCATATCTTCGTGCATGGCCTCGAACATGCGAGTGTTGGTCGCGAGCTTGAGGCAAGGCGCTGGCTTGAAGCCTGATACCGAGCCCCGGCCGGTGGTGAAGCAGACCATGTTGGCCCCCGAGGCGATCTGGCCGGTAACCGATGCCGGGTCGTAACCGGGGCTGTCCATGAAGTTGAATCCGGCCCGCCGGCGCGGCTGGGCATATTCGAGTACGTCATTAAGGCTCGACGAACCACCCTTGGCCACCGCTCCCAGCGACTTCTCGAGGATCGTCGACAGTCCCCCCGCCTTGTTGCCCGGCGATGGATTGTTGTTGAGCTCTGCCCCATTGATGCGGGTGTAATGCTTCCACCAGGCAAGACGCTCAAGCAACTTGATCGCTACCTCTTTATCGATGGCGCGATCAAGCAACAGGTGCTCCGCGCCGTAGATCTCCGGCGTCTCGCTGAGAATCACGTTACCGCCATGTCTCACGATAAGATCCGCGGCATGGCCTAGGGCCGGGTTGGCGGAAATCCCCGAATAGCCGTCAGAGCCACCGCACTGCAGCGCCACGGTCAGATGCTCCAGCGCCGCCGGACGCCGCACCGGGCGCTGCTGCTCGCGAGCCATCTCCAGCACCTTTTCGCTGGCCAGCCGGATGCTCGCCCGCGTCCCCCCCGCCTCCTGGATATTGAAATAATAGAGTCGCGAGCTGTCTGCCAGACCTGACTTCTCGACCAGCTGCTTGACCTGGTTCGTCTCGCAGCCCAGGCCGATGATCAGCACGAAGGCAAAGTTTGGGTGGCGTGCATACCCTGCAATCACCCGCTCGAGGAAGGCGAAGCCGTCGGATTCGGTGTTCATGGCACACCCCGATCCATGAGTGACCGGAACAACGCCATCGAACCCCAGCGCCTCGATCTCTCCGCCGGCATTGAGTGATTCCGCCGCCATCTTGGCCACCGTCGCCGAGCAATTCACCGTCGACAGGATGCCGATGTAGTTGCGTGTCCCCACCTGCCCATTGTCGCGATGGTAGCCGTCGAAGGTCCGCTCGTTTGCCATCACCGGCGTCTGCTCGGCCGGAACGAAATTCGTCAACGAAGAGTCGCGCTCGCGCATCGCCAAATTGTGCGTGTGTACGTGTTCGCCGATGCCGATATCGCGGCTGGCAACACCGATGACCTGGCCGTATTTGATGACCTCCTCGCCGTCTGCGATCGCCGCCAATGCCACCTTGTGACCGGCGTCGATGTTCTGGGCGGCAAGGTGCTGGCTGGCATCGACAGGAAACCCTTGAGGAATAGCCCGGGTGGCGACGCCGACATTGTCGACGGCATTCAGCCTCACCACCGCCAGCGAATCATTGATCAGCTCCATACCTGCACCTCGAGAAAGCGATTGTTGGGGTCTTGTATCGCTCATACTTCCATACAATGACTATTGCACACAATAATCAAAAAATAATGGATCACTCCCCCCTGTCATGCTACGCCGAGCTTGTGATGCCAGCCCTGGACGCGCCCCGCGGGGCAGCACGGCATCGACTCACTGATAACCAAAACGAATCGATGGAACTTATTTTCGATTGGATGGAAATCAAAAAGTCGACGTACGCTGCTAGGACGCTTGGCCCGGCCACGACCGGGAGAACGACCTCACAGGAGCCACAAAGATGACCACCATTACCCACCTCGAAGTGCGCGACACCCGCTTCCCGACCTCACGTGATCTGGATGGTTCGGACGCCATGAATGCGGCGCCGGACTACTCGGCCACTTACGTGATTCTCTCGACGGATGCCGGCGACGGGCACGAAGGCCACGGCCTGACGTTCACCATCGGTCGTGGCAACGAGGTGTGCGTAGCCGCGGTGAACTCCCTGGCCTCACGTATTGTGGATCGCGAACTGGAGACGATAACCGCCGACATGGGCCGCTTCTGGCGCGACCTGACCAGCGGAGATAGTCAGCTGCGCTGGCTGGGGCCAGAGAAAGGCGTCATCCACCTCGCCTGTGCCTCCATCGTCAACGCCGTCTGGGATCTCTGGGCGAAGCGCGAGGGCAAGCCCATCTGGAAGCTGCTGGCCGACATGACACCCGAGGAATTGGTGCGCTGCCTGGACTTCCGTTTCGTCAGCGACGCCCTGACTCCTGGCGAGGCGCTGGCGATCCTTAAGCGCAACGAGTCCGGCAAGGCTCAGCGCGAGGCGCACATGCGGGAGGCCGGCTACCCGGGTTACACCACCTCGGCGGGCTGGCTCGGCTATTCCGAAGACAAGATGCGTCACTTGGCGCGCGAGGCGCTGGCAGAAGGCTGGGAGCATTTCAAGCAGAAGGTCGGTGGCGACCTGACCGAGGACCGGCGGCGCGCACAAATCCTGCGCGAAGAAATCGGCTGGCAGCGCACCCTGATGATGGATGCCAACCAGATGTGGGATGTCGACGAGGCGATCGCCAACATGCGCAGCCTGGCCGAGTACGCGCCGCTATGGATCGAAGAGCCTACCAGCCCAGACGACATCCTCGGCCATGCCGAGATTCGCGCCCGCCTGGCCCCGTCGATCGGCGTCGCCACCGGCGAGCACTGTCACAACCGGGTGATGTTCAAGCAGCTTCTCCAGGCCGAGGCGATCGACTTCTGCCAACTCGACGCAGCACGCCTGGGCGGCCTCAATGAAGTGATCGTGGTGCTGCTGCTCGCCGCCAAGTACGACGTGCCGGTCTGTCCGCACGGGGGCGGTGTCGGGCTGTGCGAATACACCCAGCACATCTCACTGTTCGACTACATCGCCGTATCCGGTTCGCTGGAGGGTCGCCTACTCGAGTACGTGGACCACCTGCACGAGCACTTCGTCGACCCGGTTCGCATCGAGAAGGGCCGCTACCTGGTGCCCGAGGCGCCTGGCTACAGCATCACCATGCACGCCGAGTCGCTGGCACGTTTCCAATTCCCCGATGGCGAGGCCTGGCAGGAATGACCGGATCTTCGCCGTCTGCCACAACACTACGACCAATGGCCAAGTCTCATCGAGCGCCTCTCTCATGTAAGTTCAACATATAAAATCATGTGATGAACATAATCAGAGATGACGTGTTCATCCCGGGCCGATACGCAACACATCGCGTTCGGCCTACACGCCGCGTGTTGCAGACACGCCAGCCACACCAAGGAGCCAAGCATGACAACAACCACAATGACGCGTGTGACCTCTCTGATCGGTGCCACACTGCTGGGCTTGACCACCCTGCAGGCCAGTGCCGCACCTGAAATGCCGCCGATCCCCGCCGTCCAAGGCGACGTCGTCCAGGCCGATGGTGATTTCAAGCTCAAGTTCAGTATTGGCACCACCCAGTCCGGTGCCCAGTACCGCGGCCTGGAGTACTTCGAAAAGATCGTCGAACAGCGTAGCGATGGCCACATCCAGGTCGAACTGTTTCCCGGCGCTCAGCTGGGTGATGACCTGCAGGCGGTGAGCGCATTGCAGTCCGGCACCCTGGAGATGACCGCGCCATCGACCTCGCCGCTGGTCAGCATGTTCCCGAAGTTCGCTCTCTTCGACCTCCCCTTCCTGTTCCCCACTCCGGACGTGGCCGACCAGGTATTGGATGGCGAAATCGGCCAACAGATGCTGGATGAAGCCTCGACCAATGGGCTTGTGGCGATCGGCTGGGCCGAGAACGGCTACCGTCAGCTGACCAACAGCCGCCATGAGGTGACAGCACCGGAGGATCTCGAGGGTCTCAAGATCCGCACCATGCAGAACCCCATCCACCTGGATATCTGGCGCACCCTTGGGGCCAACCCGACGCCGATGTCCTTCGCGGAGCTCTTCACCGCCTTGGAACAGGGCGTGGTCGATGGCCAGGAAAATCCGTGGATCACCATCCAGTCCTCGCGCTTCAACGAGGTTCAGGATTACGCCACTGAAACCAACCACGTCTACACCCCGTTCATTACGCTGGTCTCGGAGCGCTTCTGGTCTCGCCTGCCGGCTGACTACCAGCAGCTGCTGCGCGATGCGGCCAAGCAGATGGGCGAATACGAGCGCCACGTTGGTCGCAGCATGAACGACCAGATCAAGCAGGATCTCGCCGACTCCGGCATGGAGATCACCGAGCTGTCTCCGGAACAGGTAAAAGCCTTCCAAGAGAAGGTCGCACCGGTCTACGACAACTGGCGTGACCAGATCGGCGGCGAGCTGATTGACCAAGTCCGCGCTGCCTCGCAGTAACCATCGCAGCCGTCGGGCGGGAGCCTGCTCTCGCCCGACGTGTCATTTCTGGAGGGCTTCATGAACGTATCTACCCCCTCGACGTCCCGCCGCATGCTCACCTTGCTCAAGACCAGCCTGGAGGTCGCCGTCGGCCTGCTGGTGGTAGGTGTGGTGTTCTGTGTAGTGGCCAACGTCTTCGGCCGCTTCGTGCTCAATTACTCCTACGCATGGGCCGAAGAGCTCTCCCGCGTGCTGTTCATTTGGCTAGTCCTGCTGGGCGCCGGCCTCGGCAGCATCGACCGGGAGCACGTCGCCGTCAGCTTCTTCAAGGACAAGGCTCCGGCCCCGCTCAAGAAGCTGTTCTCGCTGCTGTCGATCGCCATCATCTATGTCGTCTGCGTGTGCATCCTGATGGGTTTCTGGGATCAGGTTTCCGGCTTCACTAGCGCCACGCCGATGCTAAAAATCCCCGGGACCGTGCTCTACAGCGCCATGCCCGTGATGGCAGTGCTCACGCTGATCGCCAATAGCCTGGCGCTCTATCATCTGCTCAGGGGGCAGCCGCAATGATTCTGTGGAGTATCCTCATCGGCTTGGCGATCTGCATCGTCATAGGCCTACCCATTTCGTTCGGGCTGGCAGCGATCAGCCTGTTCATCTTTGTATACGCCGACTACTCGCTGTCACCGATCGTCGCTCAGGCGGTCAACGGCCTGAATTCCTTCCCGCTGCTAGCGATTCCGCTGTTCATCCTGGTAGGCGAAGTGATGAGCCAAGGGGGCATCGCTAAGCGCCTGGTGAGACTGGCCAGCGCCTTGGTCGGCTTCATCTCTGGCGGTTTAGGCCAGGTGGCGGTTCTGACCTCGATGTTCTTCGGCGGCATCAGCGGCTCGGCGGTTGCCGATGCCTCCGCCGTAGGCAGCATGATGATCGAGCCAATGAAGCAGCATCGCTACAGCGCCTCAATGGCCACAGCCATCGTGGTTGCGGCCTCGGTGGTAGGCATCATCATTCCGCCATCGATTCCGATGATTCTATTCGGCGTGGTGACCAATACGTCGATATCGGCCCTGTTCATGGCCGGCATTCTGCCCGGCATCCTGATCACCCTGGGGCTGGCGATCACCACCTTCTTCCAGGCCAAGAAGACCGGCAAGGCACAGCCCTTCGATATCCGCGAGCTTTGGCTGGCGCTCAAGGACGCCCTGCTGGCACTTCTGCTGCCGGTGATCATCGTGGGGGGAATTCTCTCCGGCGTATTCACGCCCACCGAAAGTGCCGCCATCGCGCTGATCTATGCCATAGCCGTGTCGATGTTCGTCTATCGCAGCCTCACCCTGCGACTTTTTTTCACACTGTGCATCGCTACCGGCCGACTGACGGGCGTCGTCATGCTACTTCTGGCCTTCGCCAGTGTGCTGGCCTGGTTGCTGACCGCCAACATGATCCCGCAGCAACTGGTCGTTAGCCTCTCGGCGATCACAGATAACCGGCTGCTGCTGCTCCTGCTCCTGTCGTTTTTCCTCCTTGTGGTGGGCTTTTTCATGGACCTCACGCCGGCCATGGTGATCCTGGCGCCACTGATGACGCCGGTCGTGGTCAAGCTCGGCATCGACCCCGTTTATTTCGGCGTGCTGATGTCGTTCATTCTCGGTCTAGGGCTTATCACCCCACCCGTTGGCACCGTGCTCTACGTCGGCTGTGGTGTCGGTCGGGTCGGCATGGAGGAATTGGTCAAGAGCCTGCTGCCCTTCTATCTGACCCTTCTGCTGCTGTTGGCGGCATTCCTGCTCTTTCCCGGCCTGATCCTCTGGCATCAATGACATCGCATTGCGACAGGAGACCTTGCATGAACATTGGCCAGAAAGCGCTAAGAGCCTTCTTGACCGAGTTACTGGGCGAGAGCGGCGTCATCAGCGAAACAGCAGACACCTCTCGCTACACCACCGATTGGAGCGGCGAGCGTCTCGGCGAGCCACTGCTCGTCTCCCGTCCGCGTAGCCCGGAGGAAGTTGCAGCAATCGTCAGTTTTTGTCATCGCCACCAAGTACCGATGGTCGCCCAGGGCGGCCATACCGGGCTGGTCGGTGGCGCACTACCCGATGCCGAACGCCCGGAACTGGTGATTAGCCTCGAGCGATTAAACCGGATCAGAGACATCGATCCCCTCAACTTCACGCTGAGCGTAGACAGCGGCTGCGTGCTCCAGACCATCAAGGACGCTGCCGCAGAGAGCAACTGCGACTTCCCGCTGAGCCTAGGTGCGCAGGGAAGCTGTCAGATCGGCGGCAATATCGCCACCAATGCAGGCGGACTCAACGTGCTGCGTTTCGGCATGATGCGTCAGCTAGTGCTGGGTCTTGAGGTGGTGTTACCTGACGGGCGAATCTGGAACGGCATGCATGCCCTGCACAAGGACAACCGCGGTTACGACCTCAAACAGCTGTTCATCGGCGCCGAGGGCACACTGGGTATCGTGACCGGCGCGATGCTGAAGCTATTCCCCAAACCCGAGACCACTCGCACTGCGCTGGTCGCCGTCCCCGACGTTCCCGCTGCGCTGGCGCTCTATGCTCAAGCACGTCGCAGTTGCTGCGACCTGCTCTGCGCGTTCGAGCTTATCCCTCGTGCCTGTCTGGAGCTCGCCTTTGAGGCGGCTCCTTCTTTATCCGATCCGCTGGAGAGCGCTTACCCGGTCTATGTGCTGCTCGAAGTCGCCGCCAGCGGCCCGGTCGATCTCGATGCCATGATCGAACACCTCTTCGAGAATGGCATGCAGGACGGTCAGGTGCTCGATGGCGTTCTGGCCGCTAACGACACCCAGGCCAACCGCCTCTGGCAGATTCGTGAATACATGGTCGAGGGCCAGCAGCACCGCGGCGAACACCTTCGTACCGATATCTCACTGCCGATCTCATCGCTCAGCGAATTCTACGACGAGGCCAGCCGAGCCATGATCGCTCGCTCGCCGAACACCGAAATCATCGCCTATGGCCATATCGGTGACGGCAACCTGCACTTCAATTTGCTCCCTCCTCCCGACTTGGACCTCGCCGCCAAGCAGGCCCTGCTTCACGAGCTCGAAGGTGAGTTGTTCGCTATTGTCGAGCGCTACCAGGGCAGCATTAGCGCTGAACACGGCATTGGCCGCGTCAAACAGACACCGTTTCTGGCCGGTCTCAGCGATCTCGAACTCGAGTTAATCAGCGGCCTCAAGACCCTTTTCGATCCCGACGACCTGATGGCCGCCGGACGAATTCTGCCCCGCCGGGCATAAGTCGCCAGGCTCTTTCAGCTACAGGAATGACCATGAATCCAATCGATCCTCATCACTGTCTTCCCCAAGACCTCGACCAGGCCCTGCTGATCGGCCGAGTCTGGAGCGATACGCCGCATCCAGGCCCTGCCATTGTGATCGTACGCCGTGGCGAAGTGCTGGATATCTCAGCGCAGATTGCAACCATCGCCGACCTGCTCGACCTGGCAGATCCCGCCGCCTTCGTCCAAGACGTAGAGGGCGAATCGCTGGGCCAGGTCGATGCGCTGCTCGCCGCATCACTCAACGGTGCTGAAAGCGTCCCTCGCCTGCTTGCACCTTGTGATCTACAGACGGTCAAGGCATGCGGCGTGACCTTCGCCGTGAGCCTGCTCGAGCGAGTCATCGAAGAGCAGGCTGGTGGAGACCCGCAACGGGCAAGTGAGCTGCGCCGCGAGATCCAGTCATTGATCGGTGGCGACCTGTCGCGAATCCAACCGGGTTCGCCTCAGGCCCTCGCCCTGAAGGCAGATCTCCAGGCGCGAGGTGCCTGGTCTCAATATATGGAAGTGGGTATCGGCGAAGACGCCGAAGTATTCTCGAAGGCCCAGCCACTCTCCTCGATGGGCTTCGGCGACACCGTCGGCCTTCATCCCGCGTCGCGCTGGAACAACCCTGAACCTGAAATCGTGCTCGCCGTCGATGCCTTCGGTGCTCCGAAAGGCGCCAGCCTGGGCAATGACGTCAACCTGCGTGACATCGAGGGACGCAGCGCCCTGCTGCTGGGTAAAGCCAAGGACAACAACGCGTCTTGTTCCATCGGTCCCTTCATTCGTCTGTTCGACGAGCGCTTCACGATGGATACGGTTCGCCAGGCTCAGGTCTCGCTGCGCATCGAAGGCAGCGACGACAACTTCGTGCTGGAAGACTCAAGCGATATGCGCGAAATCAGCCGCGACCCCATGGATCTGGTGTCACAGACCCAGGGTGCTCACCATCAGTATCCTGACGGCTTCATGCTGTTCCTCGGCACCATGTTCTCCCCCGTTCAGGACCGCGATGGCCCGGGCCAGGGCTTCACCCACCATCTGAATGACCGCGTGACCATCGCCACCCCAAGCCTTGGCGCGCTAGTCAATCACGTCGGCCGCAGTGATCTTTTGCCGCCCTGGACCTTCGGCCTGCGCGCGCTGTTCGCGCATCTTGCCATCCGTCGCCATCACTAGCGTTTGCACCAATGGGCGGGTAGCAACCGATATCGTTCATTTCATTAATGCGTCAGGAGAAAGCCATGACACCGGAAGGCAAGCAACTGATCGGCCAGCGCGCCGTGACCGCCAATGGCAAGGCCATTCACGCCATCAATCCCGCCACCGGCGAGACCCTGTCGCCGGGCTATCCCGCCGGCAGCAAGGCCGAAGTCGTGCAGGCCTGTGAGCTTGCTTGGGAAGCCTTCGAGACCTACCGCGAGACCGGCCTGGAGGCGCGGGCGCGCTTCCTCGAGACCATCGCCGACGAGATCGAGGCCATCGGCGATGAGCTGATCGAGCGCGGTGTGGCCGAATCCGGCCTGCCCCAGGCCCGTCTTCAGGGCGAGCGCGGCCGTACCTGTGGCCAGCTGCGTCTGTTCGCCTCGGTGGTGCGGGCCGGCGAGTGGCTCGACGTGCGCATCGACCCGGCATTGCCCGAACGCGAACCGATGCCGCGGATCGACCTGCGCCAGCGCCATATCGCTCTGGGCCCGGTGGCCGTCTTCGGCGCCTCGAACTTCCCGCTGGCGTTCTCGGTAGCCGGCGGCGACACCGCCTCGGCACTGGCTGCCGGCTGCCCGGTGGTGGTCAAGGCTCACTCGGCCCACCCCGGCACCTCTGAGCTGGTCGGCCGTGCCGTGCAGCGGGCGGTGGCCAAGTGCGAGCTGCCCGAGGGGGTCTTCTCGCTGATCTACGGCTCTGGCAATGACATCGGTCAGGCCCTGGTCCGCGATGCCCGCATCAAGGCGGTCGGCTTTACTGGTTCGCGCAACGGCGGTACGGCGCTGGCCAAGGCGGCGCAAGAGCGCCCGGAGCCGATCCCGGTCTATGCCGAGATGAGCTCGATCAACCCGGTGTTCCTGCTGCCGGAGGCGCTGAACAATCGTGGCAAGGAACTGGGCGAGGCCTTTATCGGCTCGCTGAACATGGGTGCCGGCCAGTTCTGCACCAACCCCGGCCTGGTGATCGCCGTGAAGGGCGAGTCGCTGGATGCCTTTGTGGCGTCCGCCGGCGAGGCGGTGAAGGGCGCTGCCGCCCAGACCATGCTGACGCCGGGCATCTTCGATGCCTACACCCAGGGCGTGGATGGCCTGGTGGCCAGCAGCCATGCCCGCGAAGTGGCGCGTGGCCCGGCCGGCGACGGCCCCAACGCCTGCCAGGTCGGGCTGTTCGTCGCCAAGGCGGCCGACTTCCTGAAGGACGAAGCCCTGCAGGCCGAGGTTTTCGGTGCCACCTCACTGGTGGTCGAGTGCGCCGATCAGGCCGAAGTGAAGCGCGTGGCCGAGCATCTGGAAGGCCAGCTGACCGCCACCTTGCAGATGGATGATGGTGATCTGGACGCTGCCCGCGGCCTGCTGCCGGTGCTCGAGCGTCGTGCCGGTCGCGTGATGGCCAACGGCTGGCCGACCGGCGTCGAAGTCTGCCATGCCATGGTGCACGGCGGTCCCTATCCGGCGACGTCTGACTCACGCACCACCTCGGTGGGCAGTGCCGCGATCCATCGCTTCCTGCGCCCGGTGTGCTATCAGAACCTGCCCCAGGAGCTACTGCCCGAAGCGCTGCGTGACGACAACCCGGCTGGCGTCAGCCGTCTGGTCGACGGTAAGCGCGAGGTCTGAGGCCTTCGACTGGCGGAGACATGTCGTACCCATAAAAAAACGCAGGCCGGGGAATCCCCGGCCTGCGTTTATGCGGCATTCGCGCCTATGCCCTGAGGCTCGGGAGCCTGAAGATTCAGACTCCCGTTTAAGGCGTGCCTAGCTCACAACTTTGAGCTTAGGCCTGCGAGCGGCGACGAACAGGTGCGTCGTCGTTGTTGCGACGGCGCGGTGCGCGCTCCGGCGCGCCGCTGTCTTCGCTAATCTCCAGCGCACGGCCGCCAACCTTGGCGCGAGCCATCTTGCTGAGGATGCTGGCGGGCAGGCTGCTCGGCAGCTCGACCACGGAGAAGGCATTGCGGATATCGATGCGGCCGATGCGGGCGCCTTCGATACCACCTTCGTTGGCCAGCGCGCCGACCAGTTGGCCCGGCTTGACGCCGTCCTTGTGGCCAACGGCAACGCGGTAGCGCGTCATGCCTTCGCGCGGGGCGCTGTCACGACGCTTCGGCTTGCTATCACGAGCGGCGCGATCGTTGTTGCGATCCTTCGGTGCCTGCAGGCGACCGATCGGCGCTTCGTCGGCGCGAGCCATGGCGGCGAAGGCACAGGCCAGCTCAACCGGATCATGCCCTTCGGCGACCATGCGCTCGACCAGCGCACGCTGCTCGTCGCTGCCGGCGGTCAGGGTGCCAACCACACGCTGATGGAAGATCTCGTCGCGATGAGCGCGGATTGCCGCCTCGTCGGGCAGCGCCATGTCGCTCATGTGCTGGCCGGTGGCCTGCTCGATCCAGCGTACTTTGCGGGTCTCGCGGAAGCCGGCGAAGGTGATCGCCACGCCACTACGCCCGGCACGACCGGTACGACCGATGCGGTGGGTATAGGCTTCGGAGTCCTGCGGCAGGTCATAGTTGATGACGTGGGTGATGCGCGGCACGTCGAGGCCACGGGCGGCCACGTCTGTCGCGATCAGCACGTCGACCTTGCCACGCTTGAGGCGCGTGATGGTGCGCTCGCGCAGGCTCTGGTCCAGATCACCGGACAGGCCAGCGGCGTTGACGCCACGAGCGGTCAGCTGCTCGACCAGAGTGGTACAAGCGGCACGGGTACGCACGAAGACGATGGCGCCATCGACCGGCTCGACCTCGAGGATGCGCGACAGCGCCTCGAGCTTGGCGCCACCTTCGGCGCGCACCAAACGCTGGTCGATGCTGTCGGCAGTGCCCTGGGCCGATTCGATAGCGACCTTGACCGGGTCGACCAGATAGCGATTGACGATGCGCTCGATCTCGGTCGGCAGGGTCGCGGAGAAGAACACCCGCTGGGCGTCTTTAGGGGTATCGGCGACGACGCGCTTGACGTCATCGATGAAGCCCATGCGCAGCATTTCGTCGGCTTCGTCGAGCACCAGCGCGGACAGGCCGTCAAGCTTCAGGCTGCCACGATTCAGGTGATCGATGATGCGGCCCGGGGTGCCGACCACGACTTGTGCGCCACGCTTCAGCGCGCCGAGCTGTTCGCGGTATTCCTGGCCACCGCACAGGGTAGCGACCTGCAGGCCCTGCAGATTCTGGCCGTACTTAGTGAAGGACACGGCGACCTGCTGAGCCAGTTCGCGGGTCGGAGCCATCACCAGCACCTGGGGCTCACGGCGGGCGAGGTCGATGCGAGACAGGATCGGCAGCGCGAAAGCCGCGGTCTTGCCGGTACCGGTCTGAGCCTGGCCGATCATGTCACGGCCTTCGAGCAGGGCAGGAATGGTCTGCGCCTGGATCGGAGAGGGAGTTTCATAGCCCAGAGTTTCGAGGGCAGTCAGCACGGCAGGCAGCAGTGCCAGTTCGCCGAAGCTCGGCGAGGCGACAGAAGTCGAGGTCATCAATCACACCTTGGTAGGCCGGTCAGTACCGGCAACAGAGTTTGGTGGCGTCCCCGACCCGGAAAACGCAATAGCACAGGATCCACAAAGGGCCTGTAGGGTCGAATGCGAGCCGGCCCATGGTTGGGCTGGCTCGGGGCGGAGTCTGGGACGCCGGTCGCACCTGGCATTCGGTTCACGTCGTAACACGGGCATGGCCCGGATCAAACGAGCTTCGAACAAGCGCGGGGGCTTGCCGGAAACTCTCGGCGAACCGCTGTGGCGACCTTACGCACCGTACCGAGAGGCAGTGGGTGCTCCATCTACAAATCCAGACGCACTGGGCGAGGCCTTGGGCCTGCCCCGGGCGAACACTTGGCGAGCCCGGTCACAGCGCTTGGTCGCGGATCATCGCGCCTGGCGTCTTGCGAAAGCTTGCCATCCCAACCTAATGAGGCGGGTGCAATTCGTCATGATGGTGGGGGTCAACACATGCGAGGAGAGCGCATGCTATCATCGAGCCCTTTGCCATGCCAGTCTTTTTCGGGAGCCATGAATGCCTAGCCTGTGGGTCGATGCCGACGCCTGCCCGCGTGTCGCACGTGAGATCATCGTGCGCGCCGCCGAGCGCACCCAGACACCGACCTGGTTCGTCGCTAACCATCAGGTGCCGCTGCCGCCCTCGCCCTGGGTCAAGCCGCTGGCGGTGGCAAGCGGCTTCGACGCTGCCGATGACGAGATCGTTCGTCGCCTGGTCCCGGGGGATCTGCTGGTGACCGCCGACCTGCCGCTGGCTCAGGAGGCCATCGACAAGGGCGCGGCGGTGATGACTAATCGCGGCGAGACGCTGGATCACAGCAACATCCGCGCTCGCGTGCAGATGCGGGACTTTATGGAAACGATGCGCTCCAGCGGCGAACACACCGGCGGCCCCAAAGGCTACTCGGATGTCGACCGCCGGGAATTCGCCAACGCCCTGGACCGCTGGCTGGCCAAGAACGCCTGAGCCGCTTTCGGCTGACGCATGCCACTATCTAAGGTGAGCCGCTATCTAAGGCATGTCGCTATCAAAGAAGCCCCCTGCTAGAGGGGGCTTCTTTATCAACGCACGATCTAAGCTTCTTCTTTCTTATGCCGGCTTGCGGCGCTCACGTAGACTTACGACGGATTGCCTGCCCGGGCAGGCGCTCACGGTCGTGGGGCCGCTCGAGGTCAAGCGCGGGGCCCTTGGGCACGATGCGGGTCGGGTTGATGGTGTCGTGGCTGTAATAGTAGTGGCGCTTGATGTGATCCATGTTCACCGTCTCCTTGATGCCCGGCCACTGATATAGCTCGCGGACATAGTTCGAGAGGTTCGGGTAATCCTCGATGCGCCGAATATTGCACTTGAAGTGGCCGTGATAGACGGCGTCAAAGCGGATCAAAGTGGTGAACAGACGGATGTCTGCCTCGGTCAGCCACTCGCCGGCCAGGTAGCGCTGCTCGTTGAGACGCGCCTCCATCCGGTCGAGGGCGTCAAAGAGCGCGGTGACGTGCTTCTCATAGACCGCCTGATCGGTGGCGAAGCCTGACTTGTAGACGCCGTTGTTGATGTTGTCATAGACATCGGCGTTGACCGCATCGATGGTCTCGCGCAGGTCAGCGGGGTAGAAGTCCAGACGGTTGCCGGTGATGTCGTCGAAGGCATCATTGAACATCCGCAGCAGGTCGGCAGACTCGTTGCTGACGATGGTTTCGCCGCGCTTGTCCCACAGTGCAGGCACCGTGACGCGCCCCGTATAGTGCGGGTCGGTCAGGGTGTACAGCTCCCGGTGGTATCTCACGCCGTTGATCGGATCGCCGCTTGAGCCCTCATCCTCGTGATAGCTCCAGCCCTGATCGAGCATCAGCGGGCTGACATTAGAGGTGCCAATCAGGTCATCGAGCCCCTTGAGGTGGCGCATGATCAGGGCACGATGCGCCCAGGGGCAGGCCAGCGACACATAGAGGTGGTAGCGGCCGGACTCCGCGGGCCGACCCGGCTGGCCTTGGGGGCCTTCGCCGCCATCGGCGGTCACCCAGTCGCGCAGTTGGGCGGATTCGCGGACGAACTCGCCGCCGTGCTTCTTGGTGTCATACCACTGGTCGTGCCACTTGCCGTCGATCAACAGGCCCATAAGCCCTCCTCAAGATAGGGTGTAACGTATGGTTGTGAAGCGTACGCCAATTCTTTCGACGCTCAAGCGAGTCTTTTCCGGCATTCCATTCGATGACTTCGAATCATTCCGCCTGCGCCTGCTCCCATTCGCTCACCGACTGCATCAGCGCCGCGGCCATGGCGCGGGTCGCCGGGCCAGCCCGGTCACGATCGCGATGGATCAACTGAAACGGCACCTGACGCACACCGCCGACGAGCAGCGGAAGCGGCAGGAGCTCACCGCTCTCCAGGGCAGGTTCGATCAAAGTCTTCGGCACCCAGGCGAATCCCAGGCCACGCTTAAGCATGTCCACCGAGGTGGCCAAGTGGCTGACCGTCCAGCGCTGCTCGGCCTTCAGCCAGCCGGCATCCATGGCCTCGCGCTGCGCTGAGTCACGCACCACCAGTTGGCGGTGCTGCTCCAGATCGCGCAGATCCAGCGGCCGCCCAAGCCGATGCAGGGCGTGGTCGGGATGGGCCACGGCCAGAAAGGTAACGGTTGCCAGGGGCTCGCCGAGAAACCCCTGCGCCGCCAGCCCCGAGGCGACCAGGTCGGCCCGGCCGTCGTAGAGCATCTCGACCCCGCCGTTGAGCACCGTCTCATGCAGCTGTATCCGCACATGAGGAAAGGCCGCCGAGAAGCGCTCCAACGCCTGGGCCAGCACGTCCGGCGGGAATATCTGATCGATGGCCAGCACCACCTCCGCCTCCAGCCCCTCGGCGAGACTGTCGGCCACGTCCTCAAGGGCCTCGGCACTTTCAATCAGCTGGCGGGCCCGGCGCAGCAGCATCTCGCCGGCTTCGGTGAGCCGCACATTGCGCCCGACCGGCTCCAGCACCTTGACGCCCAGTTGCTCCTCGAGCTTGTGCACGGCGTGGTTGAGCGTCGAGGGGCTCTTGTGCACGACCAGAGAAGCACGGGCAAAGCCACCGTGGTCGACGACCGCCGCCAGCATCTGCCACTGCGAAAGCGTCACTCGAGACATTTCGATTTCCTCGAACCATTTGAGCAAAACTATGCGCTATCGTTGCGCCGGGTTCATGATCAACAATCTATGTCATCGACACCAGACCCCATGGCGGAGGATTTATCATGAGTGCTACCCCTGACACACACGACATCGACACAAACACCGGCAGCATCGACCGTCGCATCGAACGCCGACTCGCCGCTCAGCCAAGCCAGGACGGCGACGGCGTCAAGATCAAGCGCCTGCACGACTTCGGCGGCGGCCTCGATCCTTTCCTGATGCTCGACGAACTGGGGTCGGATCGCCCTGACGATTACATCGGCGGCTTTCCGCCGCACCCGCATCGCGGCATCCAGACCCTCACCTACGTGATTCACGGCGGCCTGACCCATGAAGACCACCTGGGCCACTCAAGCACCATCGAGGCCGGCGACGCCCAGTGGATGCACACCGGTCGCGGCATCATCCACTCGGAAATGCCGCTTACCGACCATCAGGGCTTGCATGCGTTCCAGCTGTGGCTGAACCTCGCGACTCGCGACAAGCTGAGCCCTGCCACCTACCGCGATGTGAAGGCCGCAGAGATGCCACACCTGACGCAGGACGGCGCGAGTCTCACCGCTCTGGGCGGGCACTGGCAGGCCAGCAACGGCGAAGCCATTGACGGCCCATTGGAGGCACTCGCCGGCCAGGGCGCCGTTGCGCACCTGAGCCTTAATGAAGGAGCATCGCTGGCGCTTACCGCCGATGCGCCCACTCTGCTGGCTTACGTCTTCGATGGCGCACTGGCAATTGCCGGCGAGAACGTCACCGCCGGAGAACTGGTGCGCTTGAGCGAGGGCGACCGCCTGTCACTAACAAGCCCCAACGGCGCTCAGGCCCTGCTGTTAGCGGGCGTTCCGCATCGCGAGCCGATCGCTCATTACGGGCCATTCGTGATGAACTCGGAGGCGGAATTGCAGCAGGCACTGCGCGATTACCGTGACGGAACTCTGACTGGCTGACCCCCGGGCATGACCCCGCTTAAAAGAAGTGTCAGGAAATTAATCAGGATTTCTAGGCGAAACAGCGTTAATTTTCTGGCATTCCATCTAGTTTGTGACGACACTTCCCAAACCCTGGGCAAGTGAGTGTGAATTACTGCTTACTGTATACGCGTACAGACTAGGCAGCTAATACGCCATGGGGTAAGGTTCTGATGCCTTTTTATATCCATTTGATCCTTACTGGCCTTTACTGACTATGTTGCGAATCCTTCATTCGCTACCGCGCACGCACAAGTTTCTTTTGTTACCCGTCGCCACGATGGTGGCCGTGCTGGGCGCGCAGCAACTCTACACCACCGTGTCGGCCTCGGAAGACGAGACCGACAACACCGAATTTACCGTCGTCGAGATGCCCATCGGCAGCTCTGACGCGCCACAGATTGTCGAAGCGACAGCGACACAGAAATCGCCCGAGCATGAGCGCCCATCGCTGCACAGCGACGATGAAGGTTATATCCCCCTTAACAGCCTGAAGGCGCAGGAAATTGTCGACATCAATTTCCTGGCCAAGGCTCATGCCGACACGCTGGATGATCCTGACGCACGGGACGCGGCGTCATTCGAAGACCCTCTCCAGACCAGCGAACCAAGCGACAGCGACACGGTTGGGGATACCGCTGGGCTGGTCGCCGGCGAGCCTCCTGCACTGGATGCCGGCGTGCTGCAACTCGCCAGCCACCTGGCCGAGATCAACGTCGATGATGGTGCCGAAGATGGCACCTCCTACGATGACTTCTCCGCCGATCCGCTATGGCTGGTCGATGATAATCCGTCGCTTGAAGCCGAGATCGTCGCTCACCAGACCTTCGTGCCCCAGTGGGAAACCTATACCGTGCAGCCCGGCGACACCTTCGCGGTGCTCGCAGAGCGCACGCTGGGTCTTGGCTACAGCGAAGTCATGCAGCTGCTCGATGCCCTGCCGGACAAGAACGTGTTGACCCGCTGGCGCGTGGGCCAGAACTTCGACTACAAGGTGGATAAAAACGGCGAGCTGATGGCGCTGCGTATCATGAAGAATGCTCGCAGTGGCTACCTGATCGAACGGGCGGAAAGCGATCAGCAAGCTTTCGAGATCGCCGATATCGAGAAAGCCGGCGAAGCGACTCAGCGGCTGTTCTCCGGCACCGTCAGTGGAAGCTTTGGCCAGTCGGCCCAGGCGACCGGCCTGAACTCGGCCGAGGTGGCCGAGCTGACCAACCTGCTATCCAAGAAACTCGACTTCCGTCGCGATACCCGGCGTGGCGATACCTTTCAGGTGCTGGTCGAGTCCGACATCATCGACGGCAAGAGTCTCGACTCGCGCATTCTCGCCGTGCGTTACCAGGGCGCGCGAATGGATCTGACAGTACTGCGCAATAGCGACAATAACCGCTTCTATACCCCGGACGGCCATAGCCTCGATCCAGCTTTCGACCGCTACCCCTTCGAGGGACATTACCGGTTGAGTTCATCGTTCAACCTGCGCCGCAAACACCCGATCACCGGGCGCATCAGCCCTCACTACGGCACCGACTTCGCCATGCCCAGTGGCTCTACGGTGCGCGCGCCGGCAGATGGTCGAGTGGTCAAGTCCGCCTATCACCGCCTGGCAGGCAACTACCTGGTAGTTCGTCACAATAACGGCTACAAGACCCGCTACTTGCATCTGTCCAAGCGCCTGGTCAGCGAAGGTGATCAAGTCAAGATGGGCGAGCGCATTGCACTTTCCGGTAACACCGGTCGCAGCACCGGCGCCCACCTGCACTACGAGGTGATCGTCAACGGTAACCGAGTCGATGCCATGCGCGTCGACCTGCCGGAAAACCAGAGCCTGTCAGGCCCCGCCCTGGTCGCTTTCAAGCGTGAGGCCGAGCCCATGCTGGCCCGCCTGGAAAACGACAACAACAACGCCGCCATCGCACAGACAAACGCCAGCCAGAGCGGCGACGACAGCTGACCCTGAGCGCTGCTGAAGCGCATCAACGAGTCAGCACCCAGCCAATAACCCCGCCATAGCGACGCTATCGCGGGGTTATTGCTTTGTAGGAGCGGGCCCACTGACACAGCCGTCGACGCTTATTCCCAGACGTTAGACACTAGCGTTATCGCTTAAATACCTTTGCATCAGGATGCCAACACTTTCGTTAGCAGCAAAACCATTGCACACATTAGCTGCCTTCGCCATGATGAAGGCATATAGGTTTTGAGTAGAGGGAGTTCACATGAACGATCGTGTCCTGCTGATTACCGGCGCTTCCAGTGGTATCGGTGCAGCCACTGCCCGTGCCGCAGCCCGAGAAGGCTTTCGACTGGTGCTCGCAGCCCGCTCCCGCGACAAGCTCAAAGCACTGGCCCAGGAGCTGGGTCCCGAGAATGTGCTGACCGTCAGCTGCGACGTAACGTCGATGGACGATCAGCAAAGTATGGTCGAGGAGGCCCTGGAGCGTTTCGGGCGCCTCGATGCGGTGTTCGCCAATGCCGGACGCGGCGGCTCGCCGGGCGGTTTCAAGGGCGCCGACCATGAAGCCTGGAAGGACATGATCCTGACCAACATCTACGGGGTGGGTCTCACTCTGCAGGCCTGCCTGCCAGCGCTTCAGAAGACCCGGGGCCATGTGCTGCTGACCGGCTCGGCGGCTGGACGAGCCACCATCCCAGGTTCGATGTACGGCGCCACCAAGTGGGCTGTTACCGGCATCGGCTATAACCTCCGCGAGGAGCTGCGCGGCAGCGGCATTCGCGTGACCCTGATCGAGCCGGGAATGGTCGACACGCCCTTCTTCGATGAGCCGCCCACTCACGCCCTGGAAGACAAAGACATCGCCAACGCGGTGCTCTACGCCATCAATCAGCCGCCCCACGTCGACGTCAACGAGATCTTGGTGCGCCCCACCCCGCCACTCGAGAGCTAGCGGGCCGGCCCCGCTCTTCTTAGCTGGACCCGCCACCTGAGCAGCTGCCAACTTCAGCCGCCTACTTTAGCCACTACTCCAGTCCCCTGGGCAAGCCCAGCCTTAGCTCAGGATCATCAGCACGCAGGCGGCGGTCAGCAGCCCCATCACCGCATTGAAGACCCGCCAGTGGCGGCGGGTCTTCATCAGCCTGCCGACCGCCACGCCAAAACCCGCCCACAGCGCGATCGACGGCAAGTTGGTCATGCCCATCACCAGAATCACCGCCACCGCCGAGGCCAGAAAGGCATCGCCGGACAGCGTGAAAGACGCTATTCCCGAGATCGCCATCACCCAGGCCTTGGGGTTGGCAAACTGGAAGGCGGCGGCCTGCCAGAAGGTCAGCGGCCGCGCATCCTCGCCGGGCCCGCGCTGATCCGGCGGCGGCGCAGTGGCGATCTTGTAGGCCAGCCACAGTAGATAGACACTGCCGGCGACCTTGAGGCCCTGCTGCAGCGGCGGCCACCGCTCGAACAGCGCTCCCAACCCCAGCGCCACAGCCCCCATCAGCACCATCACTCCGATCGAGATGCCTAGCATGTGCGGCAGGGTGCGCAGGAATCCGTAATTGGCGCCGGACGCGGTCAGCATCATGTTGTTGGGGCCCGGCGTGGCCGACATGCTGATGGAAAACAGCATCATGGGACCGATCAAGGCAAGCAATTCGGGCAGCGGGGCAGACATGACAGGCACCTTTCAGTCGAGGGTTCGGTGTCGAGGGGTTGGAGTCTGAGGGCGGCGCACTGGATAAATTGTGGGGGTACAATTTCTCAATAACGCCTGATAAAGACGGCGATTGTGCGCACAATCTCAGTATGCGCCGCCGTCCGCACCGATCAAGGAATGCTTTGTCACCCCGACATTGCCCGGTCCAAGGCAATTCCCTATCCCGGACGTGGCCCTGTCCACGGCCATCGGTCGCGGCGGCCCACCCGGTTCGCCATTTCGTCTTTCTGCTGGAACATCGCCGCATGGATATTCAGACCAAGGCCCGTGCCCGCTGCCACTGGCTACCCGATCTCGACGCCGCCGCTACCCCGCGCTATCAGGCGCTGGTCGACCGGCTGGCCGCCGACATCGCCGCCGGCACCCTTGCCCCCGGCGAGCGCTTGCCACCGCAGCGCCTGCTGGCCGACGCCCTCAGAGTGACCGTCGGCACCATCACCCGCGCCTACCGAGAGGCCGAGCGCCGTGGTCTGGTCGAAGCCAAGGTCGGCAGCGGCACACGAGTGCGCACCCTGGCGGCGGATGCGCCGCGTTTTCACCACCTGTCTCACGCCGCCGATGGCAGCGTCGACCTGTCGCTGAGCGTGCCGATTCCCCACCCCATGCGGGTGCAGCAGCTCTCCGGCGTGCTGGAACGCCTCGCCCACCGCCCTGGGGCCATCGACGCCGCACTCGCTTACCACCCCGAACAGGGCAGCCAGGCCAGCCGTGAGGGACTGGCCGGATGGCTGACAGAACAGGGGGTGCCCATGACCGCCGACGAGCTGATCCTGACCAGCGGCGGCCAACATGCGGACTACCTGGCCCTGCAAGCGCTGGTGCAGCCCGGCGAGGCCGTGGCCTCGGCGGCCCTGACCTACCCGGGCATGATCGCCGCCACCCGCCAGCTCGGCCTCAAGCACGTGGCGGTGCCAATGGATGCCGAAGGCATCCTGCCCCAGGCGCTGGAGCGGCTGTGCCTGCAACAGAAGATTCGCCTGCTGTACCTGATGCCCGAGCACAACAACCCTACCGGCGCCCAAATGGGGCAGGCGCGACGGGAGGCGATCGTCGAGGTCGCCCGTCGACACGACCTGCTGCTGCTGGAAGACGGGGTCCAGTTCGTGAGCGCCGAAACCCGCGGTACGCCTTTCTACCGGCTGGCGCCGGAGCGCTCGCTGTATATCTTCAGCGTCTCCAAGCTGCTCGCCGGCGGCCTGCGGCTGGGCGCCTTGCGCTCACCCGCCAACCTGATGGCCCGCCTCACCGCAGCGCTGCGCGCCCAGTACTGGGCCGTGCCCGAGCTGATGGCCAGCGCCGCGGCCGCATGGCTGACCAGTCCCGAGGCGAAGACGCTGATCGACTGGCAATGGCAGGAAGTGGCCGCGCGCCAGCGACTGCTTGCCGAGCGCCTCAGCGGCCATGAGATCAGCGCCCACCCTTGCGGCTTTCATGCCTGGCTGACGCTACCGGAGCCCTGGCGGGCGGTGGACTTCGTGGCCCGGGCCGCCGAGCGCGGGGTGACCGTGATCGGCGCCGACCCCTTCTGCGTGGGCAGCCAGCCGGCGCCTCAGGCGGTGCGCATCTGCGTGACACCGCCCGCCGAGCGCGCCCGGCTCGACGAGGGCCTGACGCGGCTGGCTGCACTGCTCGACGAGGAACCCCGACGAGACTCGCCGCTGGTCTGATTCGGCCCGAGCGGGTCAGGCCTCACCCCGGGCCGTATCGACCTCAGACGATGCGCGCGCTGCGCTCGAGCCGGATCGCCACCGCCTTGGAGGTCGGGGTATCGGTCCCCTTGCCGACGCTTTCCAGCGGCACCAGGGGATTGGTTTCCGGGTAGTAGGCCGCGCAGCAGCCTTCGGGAATGTCGTATTCCACCAGCTTGAAGGCCGCAGCGCGACGCGGTTTACCGTCGTGATCGAGACCGATCAGATCGACCCAATCCCCGGCGGAAAACCCTAGCCGCTCCATATCCGCCGGGTTGGCGAACAGCACCCGGCGCTGGCCTTTAATGCCACGATAGCGGTCGTTGTAGCCATAAACGGTGGTGTTGTATTGATCGTGGCTGCGCAGGGTCTGCAGGGTCAGCCAGCCGGCATCGCGCTTAGCGTGCATGCGCTGATGCAAGAGCATCTCGGGCAGCGGTGCGGCGCTGAATTCGGCGCGCCCGCTGGCGGTCGGAAACCGACACTCGCGGACGGGGTTGGCCAGATGGAAGCCTCGCGGCTGATCGAGGCGCGCATTGAAGTCATCAAAGCCCGGAATTACCGCCGCGATATCATCACGAATACGGTCGTAGTCACTGGCCAGGGCCGCCCAGTCGACCACGGCGGGATCGATGCCCCGGCGCGGCAGCACCCGCTTGAGGGTCGTCTCGGCGATGCCGGCGATGATAGCGGGCTCGGAGCGCAGCCAGGGCGAGGCCGGCTCGGTGCGCCCGGCGCTTGCGTGCACCATCGACATCGAGTCCTCGACGCTGATCTTCTGGATGTCCCCGGCCGGCCCCTGTCGGTCACGCTCGCTGCGGCCAAGGCAGGGCAGAATCAGCGCATCGCCGCCCACCACCAGATGGCTGCGGTTGAGTTTGGTGCTGATCTGTACGCTGAGGCGGGTGCGACGGAGCGCCGCCTCGGTCCGCGGCGTATCCGGCGTGGCGCGAGCGAAGTTGCCACCCAGGCCCAGGAACACCTCCGCCTGGCCCGCCTCCAGGGCATGGATGGCACCCACGGTATTGAACCCGGGCTCGCGCGGCATGGCGACACCGTAGCGCGCTTCCAGGGCATCGATCAGAAAGCCGGGCGCCGACTCGTCGATACCCATGGTGCGATCGCCCTGCACGTTGGAGTGGCCGCGCACCGGGCAGGCCCCGGCGCCCGGCCGGCCAACATGCCCGCCCAGCAGCAGCAGATTGATGATCTCGCGCACCATGTCCACCGAGTGCTCGTGCTGGGTGATGCCCATTGCCCAGGTGATGATCAGCCGCTTGGCGCTGGCATAAATCTCGGCGACATGCTCAAGCTCGGCGCGCGCCAGCCCGGACTGATCTTCGAGATCCTGCCAGGCAGTGGCCTCGACCAGGGCGCGCCACTCGGCAAGCCCGTGGGTGTACTGATCAATAAACGCGCTCGCCGGGGTGAAGCGCCCCTCTGCTTCCAGGGCAAACAGCGCCTTGGCGATACCCCGCAGTGCCGCCATGTCGCCGCCCATGCGCGGCTGTAGATAGTCCGAGCTGATCGTCTGGCTGCCACCGCGCAGCATCTCGAGCTTGTCCTGCGGGTCGGCGAAGCGCTCGAGCCCCCGCTCGCGCAAGGGATTGAAGGTGACCACCCGCGCGCCGCGCTTCACCGCCCGGCGCAGATCGCCGAGCATCCGCGGATGGTTGGTGCCGGGGTTCTGACCGAGCACGAAGAGGGTATCGGTCTCTTCGAAATCCTCGAGCAGCACCGTGCCCTTGCCGGTACCGAGACTGGCCATCATGCCCACGCCGCTGGCCTCGTGGCACATGTTCGAGCAATCGGGGAAGTTGTTGGTGCCATAGAGACGCACGAACAGCTGATAAAGATAGGCGGCCTCGTTGCTGGCCCGGCCCGAGGTATAAAACAGCGCCTGGTTGGGATCGTCGAGGGCCGCCAGGTGATCGGCGATCAGCGCGAAGGCCTCGTCCCAGCTGGTCGGCACATAGCGGTCGCTGTCCGCGTCATAGCGCATCGGCTCGGTGAGACGGCCCTGGTCCTCGAGGCGAAAGTCATCCCAGCTTTCGAGCTCGCTCAGGGTATGGCGGGCGAAGAAGTCGCGACTAACTCGCTTGGCCGTGGTCTCCCAGGCCACCGCCTTGACGCCGTTCTCGCAGAATTCGAAGGACGAGCCCTCCAGCGGGTCACCCCAGGCACAGCCCGGGCAATCGAAGCCCGCCGGCTGATTGGTCGACAGCAGCGCACGCACGCCGGTCAGCGGCGCGCGGCTGTGCTGCAAATGCTCACCCACACTCTTCAGGGCGCCCCAGCCCCCGGCGGGGCCGTTGTAGGCTTTCACCTGCGGGTCGCGTGTCAGCGCTGGATCGGCTTGGGGAATATCCAGGGTGTCTTGTGTCTCGGCGGTCATGGGAGTCTCGGCAGTCGGGGCTGAAGCGATAGTATCGGGGTCGAACCTGACGTGTGCATGGGCCTGTTTCCAGGTGGCGTCATGACCGGGGCGACTCGGCGGGCTCATGACCGCTGACCAGCTCCAGGCGCCGGCCGCGGTGACAGCAGATAAGGTTGAGACCGCATGCCCTCGCCACCTCGACGGCCATGGCCGAGGGGTGCGACAGGGTGGCCAGGGTCGAAATGCCGGCACGTACCGTCTTCTGCACCAGTTCCAGGCTGCAGCGACTGGAGAGCAGCACGGCATCTGGCATACGGCCGCGGCGCAGCCCTTCACCGATCACCCGGTCCAGCGCGTTGTGGCGACCGATATCCCAGCCATCCATGATCACCCGGCCACCGCCGCCCAGCCCAAGCGCCCCGTGCTGGCCGCGCCGGGCGCGGGCCTCGAGCTCGCCGAGCCCCTGACGAAGCGCCTCGCTTGGCAACGGCGGCCGAGCCTCGAGCCGCTTGAGCCCGGCCATCAGCTGGGCCTCATCGGCCATGCCGCAGGCCCCACAACTCGATACTGAGGCCGCCGGGCGCCGCGCCTCTTCGGCGCGCGCGGCAACGCCGGGAGCCACCCGGAGCGTCACCGACAGGCCATGGCGCAATCGGGCTAGCTGCACGTCTTGCACCTGATCGAGGCTATCGATCCAACCGGCAGTGAAGGCATGGCCAAGCGCCAGCGGCTCAAGCGACTCGGGCGTGGCGAGCAGGGCGACCATGGCGATGTCATTGAGCAGTAGCGTGATGGGGCGCTCCTGAGGGCCCTGCCAGTCACGCAGAGGCGCCTCACGACGATCGTCATAGCCCGCGGAAGCGGAAGGAATATGACGCGGCGTAAGTGAGAGCGCGGGGGAGGTCATATGGCATGATCCGAATAGCGTCTATGGCATCGACGCTAACCCAAGGTCATGGGCCGGCGCCAATCGAGACGCCTGATGCCATCATAGAGGCTGTCTATCTCTGTCGCCGCCTGATTGACAGGAACGTTTAGCTAAACAGGACCGCCGGCCACGGGGGCTGCCTCTCCGCCAGCGGGAAGGCCTTTGATCGCAGCAACGGCCCATCCATGATCAATGCCGGCTCAGGTTGCCGGCCAGGCCGCCAGCACTGCATCCAGTAGCCGGCTGGTCGGCCGCTGCTGACTCCACAAGAGCCCGACCCGATCCCCGTGGCCCGGCAGGCGATGCGTCACGAGCCCGGGGGCCAATCGCCTCGCCGCGGCCTCTGGCATCACCCCGACGCCGTGGCCCGCGGCCAGCAGCTCACCCAGGGCGTTGATGGAATTGGCCTCGAAGACCGGCTCGATGGTAAGCCCCTGCTCGGCCAGCCGGGACTCGA
Source organism: Onishia taeanensis (assembly GCF_003268885.1). Classification (GTDB taxonomy): domain Bacteria; phylum Pseudomonadota; class Gammaproteobacteria; order Pseudomonadales; family Halomonadaceae; genus Onishia; species Onishia taeanensis_A. Next base: position 76,758 of record NZ_QLSX01000003.1, on the reverse strand, counting down.
GCAGCTGGCGGTTGTGCATCTCAGGCGTCAGCAGACATAGCGGATACGCCAACAAATGCGACCAGTCCGCGTGCTCAGGCAGGCTGAAGTGCGCAGGCGATGCCACCAGGGCCGGCGCCTCCTCGATCAGCGGCCGGAAGGCAAAACCCGCCATCGGCGGAGTGTCTAGGTAACCTACCACCAGATCCAGGGCGCCATTGGCGAGCCCCTGCGCCAGATCCGGCGTCGCCTGCTCGCGCAGGCGGATGGAGAGCCCCGGGTGCGCGCGGCGAAGTGCCCCCAGGCGACCGATCACCTCACCCAACGCGGTGGGGATAACGCCCAGGGTCAGTCGCCCCGCCAGCGGTGCCTCGAGGGAAAGCTCGCCGCGCAGGGCGGCATATTCATCGAGGATACGCCGGGCATGCGCCAGCACCCGTTCGCCTTCCGGCGTAAAGCCCTCGAAGCGACGGCTGCGCCGGATCAAGCGGGTATCGAGTTCCTCCTCGAGCTGGCGCAGGCGCGCCGATAGGGTCGGCTGCGTCACATGGCAGGCGGCGGCGGCGCGCCCGAAGTGGCGCTCGCGGGCAAGTGCGGCGAGAAAGGCGAGCTGGCGATGGTCCAAACGTGTCTCCGCAACTCGTTAAGGTCGGTAGGATGTCCTGGTCAGCCTCGTTACACCAGAGGATGCAAGCGGCATCGATGGCGTGAGCAGCAGGTGCTCAACCGGCGCCGCCTGATACACTGGCCCATTGCCACCAAGGATGCTTATCTTGTCACCACCGCCCTCCCCCACGCCAGCCCGCTTCTCGAGCTTCATCGGCGTATTTCGCTACAGCCGCCGTGCCCTGGCGCTGGTCTGGGATACCTCCAAGGGCCTGACACTGGGGCTTGCACTCTGCACCCTGGTCGCCGGCGTACTGCCGGCGGTAGCGGCCTATGTCGGCCAGCTGATCGTCGATGCGGTGGTGGCCGCCATGGACGGCTACAAGGCAGCGGCCGAGCCAGCACTGCTCGACAGCGCCCTGCCGGTGCTCAAATACGTGGCGCTCGAGGGGCTGATTATCGCCCTGATCGACCTGGCCCAGCGCGGACTCTCGGCCCAGCAGTCACTGCTGCGGGCGCTGCTTGGCCAGAAGGTCAACGTGATGATCCTCGAGAAGGCCGGCACCCTGTCGCTTGCCCAGTTCGAGGACTCTGAATTCTACGACAAGCTGACCAGGGCCCGCCGCGAGGCCTCGACCCGGCCACTGGCGCTGGTCAACAAGACCTTCGGGCTCTTGCAGAACGGCATCTCGCTTGCCAGTTTCGCGGTGCTGCTGGTGCAGTTCTCCCCCTGGGCGATCGCCATTTTGGTAGTCGGCGCCCTGCCAGTATTCATCTCCGAGGCGAAGTTCTCCGGCGATGCCTTCCGGCTGTTTCGCTGGCGCTCACCGCAGACGCGCATGCAGATGTATCTGGAGACCGTGCTGGCTCGCGAAGACAGCATCAAGGAGGTCAAGCTATTTGGCCTCGAACCCCTGTTCCTCAAGCGCTATCGGGACATCTTCAAGGGTCTCTACGCCGAGGATCGCCGTCTGACGATTCGCCGCGATACCTGGGGCTTCTTGCTCGGCCTGCTGGGCACCCTGACCTTCTACGGCGCCTATGCCTGGGTGGTGATCGATACCGTGATCGGACGGCTGACCCTTGGCCAGATGACCATGTATCTGATGGTCTTCAAGCAGGGGCAGTCGGCGCTCTCGGCGAGCCTCACCGCCATCAGCGGTATGTACGAGGACAACCTCTACCTCTCGAATCTCTATGAATACCTGGAGCAGCCGGTGGAGAAAGACGCCGGCACCCTGACCCAGGGCGAGCATCCCGGCGACGGTATCCGCTTCGAGCAGGTGGGCTTCACCTACCCCGGCGCCGAGACGCCGGTGCTAGCCGGTATCAGCCTGCACCTGCTCCCGGGCCAGAGCCTGGCGCTGGTCGGTGAAAACGGTTCCGGCAAGACCACCCTGATCAAGCTGCTGACGCGTCTCTATCCGCCCAGCGAAGGCCGCATTCTGCTCGACGGCAGCCCGCTAGAGGACTGGGATGTTCAGGCCCTGCGCCGACGCATCGGCGTGATCTTCCAGGACTTCGTGCGCTATCAGCTGCAGGTAGGCGAAAACCTCGGCGTCGGTAACGTCGACGCCTTCTCCGACGAAGCCCGCTGGCGCTATGCCGCCGAGCATGGGCTGGCCGACGACTTCATCGCCCAGATGCCGGCGGGCTACGAAACCCAGCTGGGGCGCTGGTTCAAGGGCGGCCAGGAACTCTCCGGCGGACAGTGGCAGAAGGTGGCCCTGTCGCGGGCCTACATGCGAGAAGACGCCGATATCCTGGTGCTCGACGAACCCACGGCGGCCATGGACGCCGCCGCCGAGGCCCGGGTCTATGCCCGCTTCCGCGAACACCGCCAGGACAAGATGACCATTCTGATTTCGCACCGCTTTTCGACCGTACGCGCCGCCGACCAGATACTGGTCATCGACCGGGGACGGATCATCGAGCGCGGCGACCACGAGCATCTGCTGGCCGAGAACGGCCGCTATGCCAAGCTGTTCCGGCTACAGGCCGAGGGCTATCGGTGATCGCACAGCAACAGGCGAGCCGGGCGGCCTGGCAGCGGCCGCATGACGTCTGATGCGCAACGAATAATGGCCAAGGTCTACACCAGCACCAAGGGTTATATAAAAAACATCACTTAATCATGATGTTGTCCTGCCACTTTCTTTATCATACGCCTCCTGTCGATGCCCAACACCAGACGAGGAGGCTGCCCGATGCCGACCCAAGACCCTATCGCCGCCAGCCTCGCCCGCGCGCGCTACCTGATCGTCGACGGCGCACTTGCCACCGAACTGCAGACCCGCGGCCATGACCTTAGCGGTGATCTGTGGTCGGCACGCCTGCTGCGCGATGATCCGGCGGCCATCCGCGACGTGCATGCCGCCTACTTTTCAGCAGGCGCCGATATCGCCATCACCGCCAGTTACCAGGCCACCGTGGAAGGCTTTCAGCGTCTGGGGCTCGATGCGGCGAGCGCCGAGGCGCTGATCCAGCGCTCGGTGGCGCTGGCCCAGGAAGCTCGCGACGCCCACTGGGCCACGCACGCAAGCGACGACATCCCCTATCCGCTGGTTGCTGCCTCGGTGGGGCCCTATGGCGCCTACCTGGCCGATGGCAGCGAATATCGCGGCTACTATGGCATTGATCGGGCGGCACTCGCCGACTTCCATCGCCCGCGGCTCGCCACCCTGCTCGCCGCCCGACCGGATCTGTTGGCCATCGAGACCCTGCCGAGCCTCGACGAGGCACTGGCGCTTGCCGATCTGGTCGCGGAGCGGCCCGGCACACAGGCCTGGATCACCTTCTCTGCACGTGACGCTCAGCACATCAGCGACGGCACGCCGATCGCCGAGTGCGCGCGAGCGCTGCGTGACCGCCCCGGCATCTGCGCCATCGGCATCAACTGCACGGCCCTTGAGCACATCGAATCCCTGATCGGCGAGATCCGCGCCGAGTGCACGCTGCCGATCATCGTCTACCCCAACTCCGGGGAGCACTACGACGGCGTGACCAAGCGCTGGCATGCCGGCTGCGCTAGCGACGAGGCGCCCGTCGATCTGGCGGCAGGCGCCCCGCGCTGGCTTGCTGCCGGCGCCACGGCAATCGGTGGCTGCTGCCGCACCGGGCCCGACGACGTGCGGGCGCTAGCCGAGCAACGCCGTGGCACTCATCAGTAAGGGCTCATCAGAAAAGGCTAGGGAGTAAAGGCTAGGCCGTCAGGGCTAGAGAGTCAGGGCTAGCACACTGGCGGCCTTCTCCAAGCACCGGGGACTATCACTCGATGAGAACTCTCACTCGACGAGGGCTATCACCAAGCGAGGGCTATCACGGAGCAAATGCCCGGATAGCCCTCAATAGGTGCGATGGCCTAGAGCCAGCGCCTGGGGTGAGAGACGCCTTAAAACGCTAGGAGCTAGTCTCCTCGCTCCCCGGCATAGGCGTCGGCGTGGGCACCATCATCGGCTTCGTCAGCAGCTGGCTGGCGACATAGTAGACGATCGCCCCCAGCGCCGAGCCGGTGAACCAGCCGAAGTCGTAGAACCAGGTCATGGTGCCGGTCACCAGCGAGATGACCGTCAGCCCCACCGGTATCAGGAAGGCGATGAAGCCGGCCGGATTGTAGGCCGGGTAGGCACCATCATCCCGATACAGGCTCACCACATCCAGCGACTGGCGCTTCACCAGGAAGTAGTCCACCGCCATGATCCCGGCGATCGGCCCCAAGAGGCTCGAATACCCCAGCAGCCAGTTGGAGTAGAGGCTCTCCAGGGTCACGTCGGAGACGATCAGCCCGGCCTTCTGCAAGAGGTCATAGCCCATCAGCAGCACCCCGACCAGGCCGGTCATCAGCACACCGCGGGTCTGGTTGATCAGCTTGGGGGCGATGTTCTGGAAGTCGTTGGTGGGCGAGACGATGTTGGCGGCGGTGTTGGTAGAGAGGGTGGCGATGATGATCAGCACCATGGCGATCCCCACCCACACCGGGCTGTCGATGCGCCCGATCAGGCTGACCGGATCGGAGACCGTCTCGCCGACCAGCGACGCGGAGGCCGCAGTCATCACCACGCCCAGAGCGGCGAAGAAGAACATGGTCAGCGGCAGGCCAATCACCTGACCGACGATCTGGTCCTTCTGGCTCTTGGCGAAGCGGCTGAAGTCGGGAATGTTCAACGACAGCGTCGCCCAGAAGCCGACCATGGCGGTCAGGCCCGCGAAAAAGTAGCCGTATACCGAGGCGCCCTCAGGCCGCGACGGCGGCTGGCTCATCAGCTCACTCACCGACACATGGGGCATCGCCCACACCATCAGCCCTACGCCCACCGCCAGCAGCAGCGGCGCAGCCAGCGTCTCGAGCCACTTGATGGATTCCGCCCCGCGGATCACCACATAGAGGTTCATGGCGCCGAACAGGAAGAAGCCGATCACCTCGCCGACCCCGTCCAGTGCCTTCCAGGCCGGGAAGATCGCCGACAGCAGCAGGTGAATCGCCAGACCACCGAACATGGTCTGGATGCCGAACCAGCCGCAGCCCACCAGTGCCCGGATCAGGCAGGGCACGTTGGAGCCACGGATGCCGAATGACGAGCGCAGCACCACCGGAAAGGGAATGCCGAACTTGGTGCCGGGAAAGGCATTCAGGGTCAGCGGCACCAGCACCACTAGGTTGGCCAGCAGGATGGTCAACAGTGCCTCGCCTACCGACAGGCCGAAGTAAGCCGTCAGCACGCCCCCCAAGGTATAGGTCGGTACGCAGATCGCCATGCCCACCCACAGCGCTGCTACGTTCCAGCGGCTCCAGGTTCGTTCCTCAAGTCGCGTGGGGGCGATGTCCTCATTGAAGCGGGAGCTTTCCCCTACATCGCTGCCGACCTCGAGCTCAATGAGCTCGCCGCGGCGGATGGTGCGTGAAGTGGTTGCCGTCATTGTTGTTGTCTCCTCAGTGGCTCGCCAAACGCCCAGGCGTACCGGGCCGTCATGCTGCATCGCAAGAAACATGCCCGAATCGCGAACGGACATGGCCTGCATCGTCGGTGGAAGGCCATCTAGCAAGACCTTTCGCCGCCAACTTATTGATTTACATAATCATCAAAAACCTGTCTGAACCGTCAATTTTTACTGATGATCCCCGACACCTCTTCTAGATCAAGAAAATCCAGCATCCTGACACCATAGTCAATTTCCAAGATGGTGCATAAAACATCACACGGCGGACTTATAGAGCCAACAAAAAGGCGAGTAAGATGCTGTTTTTAAAAAAATAAAAACCTTTATCGTCAAGAAGAACCACAAATGTGCGGCCGTAACACCAAAATGGAGAAAGCATTTTATTTCAGATAGTTAGGCATGCCTTGATGCCGATAACCTCATTGCAAAAAGTGCTTGCAAGGTCGACTCATCAGGGTCTAGTTTTTTCTTAACCTGACTCGATAGTCAGTTTTTAAAAACCACAACAACAAGACCAGATGAGGATCATGCGATGGAAAAGGTGAAGATCGGCGTCATCCAGATGGGCCTGAAGACCGGTACCGACCTCGACCCTGCGGCGATTCGCGACGCCATGAACGAGGCGCACCTGCCGCTGATCGAGCAGGCCGCCGAACAGGGCGTTCAGGTGCTGTGTTTCCAAGAGGTGTTCAACCAGCCCTACTTCTGCCCCAGCCAGGACAAGAAGTGGTACGACGCCGCCGAGCGTGTCCCCGAGGGGCCGACCTGCCAGATGATGCAGAAGCTCGCCGCCAAGCATCGCATGGTCATCATCGTGCCGATCTACGAGGAGACGGTGACCGGCATCTACTACAACACCGCTGCGGTCTTCGATGCCGATGGCAGCTACCTGGGCAAGTACCACAAGACCCATATCCCCCAAGTGGCCGGTTTCTGGGAGAAGTTCTACTTCAAGCCGGGCCACTCGAACTGGCCGGTGTTCGACACCGCCTACGGCAAGATCGGCGTCTATATCTGCTACGACCGTCACTTCCCCGAAGGCTGGCGCGCCCTGGCCCTCAACGGCGCCGAAATCATCTTCAATCCCAGCGCCACCGTCGCCGGCCTCTCCCAGTATCTGTGGGAGCTCGAGCAACCCGCCTCCGCTGCCGCCAACGGCTGCTTCATCGCCGCCATCAACCGGGTCGGCACCGAAGCGCCCTGGAACATCGGCGAGTTCTACGGCAGCTCCTACATCGCCAACCCCCGCGGCGAGATCGAGGCCCAGGCCAGCGCCAAGGATGACGAACTGCTCGTCCACGAGGTCGACCTGGCCATGGTCCGCGAGATCCGCAACAACTGGCAGTTCTTCCGCGACCGCCGCCCCGAGACCTACACCCGTCTGACCGACGGCGAGTAAGCCCGACCTGCCGCCCAAGCGGCGGCAGGCCACTGCCTGCGAGCCCCCAACAGCAGGCAAGACTCTTCGGACAACACCTAGGGAGCAGCGACCATGACGCTTTTGATCCGTGGCGGCACCGTCGTCACCCATGACGAAACCTTCCGCGCCGACGTCCTGTGCGTCGACGGCCATATCGCCGCCGTCGGCCTCGACCTCGAGGTTCCGGCCGGTGCCGAGATCATCGACGCCGAAGGCCAGTACGTGATGCCCGGCGGCATCGACCCGCACACCCATATGCAACTGCCCTTCATGGGCACCGTGGCCAGCGAGGACTTCTACACCGGCACTGCGGCGGGACTCGCCGGCGGCACCACCACCATCATCGACTTCGTGATCCCGAGCCCCGGCCAGTCGCTGATGGAGGCCTTCGAGACCTGGCGCGGCTGGGCCGACAAGGCCGCCGCCGACTACGCCTTCCACGTCGCCATCACCTGGTGGGACGACAGCGTGCGCGAGGACATGGGCACCCTGGTCCACGAGCACGGCGTGAACAGCTTCAAGCACTTCATGGCCTACAAGAACGCCATCATGGCCACCGACGACATCCTGGTGGAAAGCTTCACCCGCTGCCTCGAACTCGGCGCCGTGCCCACCGTGCATGCCGAGAACGGCGAACTGGTCTATCACCTGCAGCAGAAGCTGCTCGCTCAGGGCCTCACCGGCCCCGAGGCCCATCCGCTGTCCAGGCCGCCGCAGGTCGAGGGGGAAGCCGCCAGCCGCGCGATCCGCATCGCCGGCACCCTAGGTGCCCCGATCTACGTGGTGCACGTCTCCTGCAAGGACTCACTGGACGAGATCACCTACGCCCGCCAGCAGGGCCAGGCGGTCTACGGCGAGTGCCTGGCCGGCCATCTGGTGATCGATGACAGCGTCTATCGCAACAAGGACTGGGGCACTGCGGCTGCCTACGTGATGAGCCCGCCCTTCCGCAGCAAGGTGCACCAGGATGCTCTATGGAAGGGACTGCAGTCTGGCAACCTGCAGACCACCGCCACCGACCACTGTTGCTTCTGCGCCGAGCAGAAAGCCATGGGCAAGGAGGACTTCACCAAGATTCCCAACGGCACCGCCGGCATCGAAGACCGCATGGCCGTGCTGTGGGACGAGGGCGTCAACTCAGGCCGGCTCTCGCTTCAGGAATTCGTGGCCCTGACCTCCACCAACGCCGCCAAGATCTTCAACCTCTACCCACGCAAGGGTGCGGTGCGGGTCGGTGCCGATGCCGACCTGGTGGTCTGGGATCCCAAGGGCACGCGCACCATCTCGGCCAAGACTCACCACCAGAACATCGACTTCAACATCTTCGAGGGCAAGACGGTCACCGGCATCCCGCGCCACACCGTCAGCCAGGGCAAGTGGGTATGGCGCGACGGCGAGCTGCACGCCGAACGCGGCGCCGGCCGCTACCTCGAGCGTCCGGCCTACCCCGGCGTCTACGACGTGCTCCAGCGTCGCGCCGAGGTGAACGCGCCCACCGCCGTCGAACGCGATTGAGGCTTTACCCGCAAAAGCACACCAATGCCCCTCGCGCCCACCTGACCGGCGCGAGGGGCCCATAACAACAACCAAGGTGATCACCGTGACCCATTCACACCCTCTCAGCCACCTGCCTCACGCCGCAGACAGCCGTGACGCCGGCGCGGCCCTGGAGGCGGGCTTCAGCGACCTGCATCCGCCGCTGACCTCGCGCCAGGCCATCATCGAGAGCCAGCGCTGCCTGTACTGTTATGACGCGCCCTGCATCCAGGCCTGCCCCTCGGACATCGACATCCCGCGCTTCATCCGCGAGATCAGCGAGGACAATATCAACGGCGCCGCCCAAACCATTCTCGAGCAGAATATCCTCGGCGGCAGCTGCGCCCGGGTCTGTCCCACCGAGATCCTCTGTGAGCAGAGCTGCGTGCGCAATCATCACGAGGAGTGCCAACCGGTACTGATCGGCCTACTGCAGCGCCACGCCATCGACCACATGGACTTCGACGGCCATCCCTTTACCCGCGCCGCCGACACCGGCAAGCATATCGCCGTAGTGGGCGCTGGTCCGGCAGGCCTTTCCTGCGCCCATCGCCTGGCGACGCACGGCCATCGGGTGACCATCTTCGAGGCCGAGCCCAAGCCCGGCGGGCTCAACGAATACGGCATCGCCCGCTACAAACTCACCGACGATTACGCCCAGCGGGAGATCGATTTCCTGCTCGAGATCGGCGGCATCGAAATTCGCCATGGCCAGCGCCTGGGCGACAACCTGAGCCTCGAAGCGCTTCAGGCCGAGCATGACGCCGTTTTCCTGGGCCTGGGCCTCGGCGCCAGCCGGCGACTCGGCCTGACCGGTGAAGAGGCGTCGGGCGTAGCGACGCCCGGATTGATGCCAGCCACCGAGTACATCCGGGAGCTGCGCCAGGTCAGCGATCTCGGTGAACTGCCGCTGGCCAAGCGATGCGTAGTGATCGGCGCCGGCAATACCGCCATCGATATGGCAGTGCAAATGGCGCGCCTGGGTGCCGATGACGTCACCCTGGTCTACCGCCGCGGCGTCGAGGCCATGTCGGCCACCGGACACGAGCAGGACATCGCCCGGGCCAACGGGGTTCGCATCGTCACCTGGGCGACGCCCGACGAGATACTGCTGGATGATCAGGGCCGGGTGGCCGGCATGCGCTTCGCGCGCACCCAGGAGCAGGATGGCCGCCTGGTCAACACCGGCGAGACCCTGGAGCTTGCCGCCGATGCGGTCTTCACGGCCATCGGCCAGACCTTCGCCGCGGACAGCCTGAGCGATACCCGCGCCGCGCGGCTGGAGCCCGAGGTCGACAGGATTCACGTCGATGGCCAGTTGCGCACCAGCCTGCCCGGCGTTTATGCCGGCGGTGACTGCGTGGCGCCGGGACAGGACCTCACCGTACAGGCCGTGCAGCACGGCAAGCTGGCCGCCCAGGCCATTCACCAGGACCTCATGGCCCGTCAGGAGGTGGCGTAATGAAGGCGTCAGCGAAGAAACCCCAGGTCGACCTGAGCATCGAATTCGCCGGCATCAAGTCGCCCAACCCCTTCTGGCTGGCCTCAGCGCCGCCCACCGACAAGGCCTACAACGTCGAGCGCGCCTTCGAGGCCGGCTGGGGCGGCGTCGTTTGGAAGACCCTCGGCGAGGACCCGGCACCGGTCAATGTCTCGTCGCGCTATTCCGCGCACTTCGGCCACAACCGTGAGGTGCTGGGCTTCAACAACATCGAACTGATCACCGACCGCAGCCTCGAGATCAACCTGCGCGAGATCACCGAGGTCAAGAAACGCTGGCCGGATCGGGCGATGATCGTCTCGATCATGGTGCCCTGCGTCGAAGAGAGCTGGAGGGCGATCCTGCCCCGAGTCGAGGCCACCGGCGCCGACGGCATCGAGCTCAACCTGGGCTGCCCACACGGCATGCCCGAGCGCGGCATGGGCGCGGCGGTGGGTCAGAACCCCGAGCTGATCGAGCGGGTCACCCGCTGGTGCAAGACCTACTCGAGCCTGCCGGTGATCGTCAAGCTGACCCCCAACATCACCGACATCCGCGAGCCCGCCAAGGCCGCGCTGCGCGGCGGCGCCGATGCGGTGTCGCTGATCAACACCATCAACTCGATCACCTCGATTGATCTCGACCAGATGGTGGCCAAACCCACCGTGGGCCACCAGAGCACCCACGGCGGCTACTGCGGCTCGGCGGTCAAGCCGATCGCCATGAACATGGTCGCCGAGATCGCCCGCGACCCGGCCACCCGGGATCTGCCGATCTGCGGCATTGGTGGCATTTCCAACTGGCGCGACGCCGCCGAGTTCATGGCCCTGGGTGCCGGTGCGGTTCAGGTGTGCACCGCCGCCATGCTGCACGGCTTTCGCATCGTCGAGGAGATGAAGGACGGCCTGGCTCGCTGGATGGAGGAAAAGGGGTACGCGAACCTGGAGGCGTTTTCGGGTAAGGCGGTGGCCAAAACCACCGACTGGAAGTATCTCGACATGAACTTCCAGACCATCGCCCACATCGACCAGGACATGTGTATCCAATGCGGGCGCTGCTATATCGCCTGCGAGGATACCTCCCACCAGTCGATCGCCCAACTGATCGAGAAGAGCGGCGCACGACGCTACGAGGTCATCGAAGACGAGTGCGTGGGCTGCAACCTGTGTCAGATCACCTGCCCGGTGCAAGACTGCATCACCATGGTGCCGCAGCAGAACGATAAGCCCTACCTGAGTTGGAATGAGGACCCGCGTAATCCCTTCCGCGCCGCCGGTTGAGGATGGCACTTCAATAAGGTGGTGTTTGAGTCAATTCCAGATCACTCTCGCGCCACTCTATCTCAACCTCTCTTGTTACACTCTCTTATCATTATATCGCCACCCCGGGTTTGCCCGGGGTGGCGTTTTTCTGGTCAATGGACTCTCAGGACGACAGGCCGATCCCGCGCAAGATGATGCTGGTTACCGACTGCACGGCGCGCTCGAACTGCAGGTCATCCAGCGGCGCATCATCGTTGAGCAGGCAGATCTGATAGTCGAAATCGGCGTAATGCTGGGTAGAGGCCCAGATCATGTACAGCAGGTAAGATGGATCGACCGGCAGAATCTGTTCTGCCTCGATCCAGGTGCGGATCTTGGCCTCCTTGAGCTTGGCCCACTCGTAGAGGTGCTCACGCAGGCAGTCCCCGAGCACCGGCGCGCCCTGCATCACCTCGGCGGCCCATACCTTGGAGCCCGCGGCACGATTACGGGAATGAGCCATCTTGGCGCGAATGTAGGTCGAGAGCACCACTCTCGGGTCATCATAGAGTTCGAAGCACAGCGCATCCTGCTTCCAGACCTCAAGCAGCCCCAGCAATACCTCGCGGTAAAGCTCCTCCTTGGTGGAGAAGTAATAGTGCACGTTGGACTTAGGGATCTCGGCCAGCTCGGCAATCTCGACCACCGACGCTCCCGCATAGCCCTTCTCGGCGAAGACCCGCTCTGCCGCCAGCAGGATGTTCTCGACATTACGGCGTCGAATGCCGCCCTTGCGCTTGTCCATGCCGCCCTCTCGGTCCGATGAAACTCCTTGAAACGAAGGAGTATCCTAGCATTGTACAAGCCTTGTCGACCGGCCAATGCACCACGTCGCGAAACGCCACTAGGCTGGCGATACTTGGTCATGCGGGCGCCACATAAATTGGCAAGAATTGGCGAGAGTAGGCGAGCGGCCAGCATCTCACTTCGCTCTACCCAAGCTGAGATAAGCTGCCGGTAAACCGCTCGCCCTGAACGTTGGGCATGTCTTGTGGTTTTCCCCTCTGCGACGCCCTTGCTAGAGTGAGGGTTCACGGCCTGCCCCCTGCTGGCCGTGCCATTTCCCAAGAGAGGAAGCGCCGCATGAGTATTTCCGTAGGCGACAGGATCCCCGACGTCACTATCAAGACCAACGGCGCCAATGGCCCGGAAGACATCGCCCTGGGCGAGCTCTTTGCCGGCAAGAAGGTGGTGCTGTTCGCCGTTCCCGGTGCCTTCACCCCGGGCTGCTCCAACACCCACATGCCCGGCTTCGTGATCAAGGCCGACGACATCTTCGCTAAGGGCGTGGACACCATCGCCTGCATGGCGGTCAACGACGCCTTCGTGATGGATGCCTGGCAGAAAGACCAGAACGCCCAGCAAATCACGATGCTCGCCGATGGCAACGCCGAGTTCGCCCGTGCCCTGGGCCTCGACATGGATGTAAGCGCTGGCGGCATGGGTACTCGCAGCAAGCGCTTTGCGCTGATTGCCAACGACGGCGTGGTGGAATACCTGGGCGTCGACGCCAAGGGCGTTGACGAGAGCAGCGCCGATACCGTACTGGGGAAGCTCGGCTGACACAGCCCCCTGCCAACGCCACGGGTAGGTGCTCGGCATCGTCCCGTGGCCTCACACTACGCCCTGTTGACGCTCCTGGCGGCCTCTGCGCTCAAGGCGCCACAATCCTCTAGCGCTGAGACTCAAAGCCTGAGATGACATCAAAAAGCTCGGCATCAATCGAGCTCTGACGCAGGCGATGCAGGGTGCCGTGAAGCGTCTCCAGCAGTTCATCGATATTGCGATCGGCGCGCTCCATCGCCGCCAGCCGGCTGGCGTTCTCGCTGGCAAGCGACTCGGCACAGGCCTGGTACAGCGAAATGAACAGGTATTCATGGATCAGCCCACGCAGGGTGACGCTGCCCTGGCAGAGCACCTCGGGCAGGTTGTGGGTCGGCCAGGGAATGCTGGACAGGCGCTGCTGCCAGGCTGCATCGAGGGGCAGCAGGCGTTGGTGGGTCGGCTCATAGAGCGAGCCCCGCTTGGGTCTGTTGTGGAAGACGTAAAAGACGCCGGCATCGCGGTGGGCGTCACTTTCAAGCTGGATCTGCCCGACCAGGGGCGCGATACCCTCCACCGAGCCCGGCACGCCGAACTGTCCGGCCGGCTCGAGCCCCGCATCGGCCAGCCGGGCGTACACCCGCTCGCCCACCGCCCACACCTCCGGCGTACCCGGCAATGCGCCGAGCACACGACACGCCTCGTCGGCCACCAGGTCGTTGAACTGGCCCACCAGGCCCTGATCGGAGCCGAACACCACGGCACTGACCGGCCCCGTTGGCGTGCCAACGCCTGAGCTAGAACCAGCCGCAGTCTCGGGGCTGTCTCTCTCTATCGCCGCGGTTGCCAGGGCCGCCTCGCGAAAGCAGGCCGAAAGTCCCAGCTCCACGGTGCGGGTGTAGTCGGCAAGGGCCGTCACCGCATGCTCATACTGGCCGATACTCGAGGCCGCCAGCGCCTTCATGGTCTGCACCACCGACTGCAGATCGCCGGCACTGTCGATCTTGCGGCGCAGGCTGGCCATGGTCTCGATCATGACGCCCCCTCCTTGGCGACGGCCGCCGCATCGTCGGCGACCGGCTGAAACGGAGACAGCGCCTGGCGGGCCACGTCGAGTATCGCCTGACGGTCTTCATCGCTCAGGGTGTCGGCACTTGTGAAGCGCTCGCATACCGCCTCGGGCAGCGTCGCGGCCGCATCGTGCAGGGCCTGCTCGGCGGCCGGCATCTTCTCGAGGGGCAGCGAGTCGAACAGCCCTTCGCCGAGCGCCAGCAGCAGGGTGATCTGCGCTGGCACCGCAACCGGCGCAAAGGCCGGCTGCTTGAGACAGGCGCGAATGCGTCGGCCATGTTCCAGCACCTGTCGCGTAGCCTCGTCGAGGCGGGCGCCGAAGCGCACGAAGGTCTCGAGCTCCTCGAACTGGGCGTAGGCCAGTTTTAGATCACCGGCCGCCACCCGATAGGCGGCCCGCTGGGCCTTGCCACCGACCCGCGACACCGACTGACCGATGTCCACCGCCGGCAGCACGCCGAGCTCGAACAGCGTCGGTGACAGGTAGATCTGGCCATCTGTGATCGAGATCAGGTTGGTGGGAATGTAGGCGGCAATGTTCTGGGCCTCGGTTTCGATGATCGGCAGGGCGGTGAGCGAGCCGCCGCCCAGTTCCTCGCGTAGATGGGTGGCGCGCTCCAGAAGCCGCGAGTGGATGTAGAAGATATCGCCGGGGAAAGCCTCGCGACCCGGCGGGCGGCGCAGCAACAGCGACAGTTCGCGATAGGCGCGGGCATGCTGGGTAAGATCGTCATAGACGATCAGCACATCGCGGCCGGCCTCCATGAAATGCTCGGCGATGCTGGTCGCCGCATAGGGCGCAATATAAGAAAGCCCTGGCGGCTGATTGCCCTCGGTGACCACCACCACGGTATAGGCAAGCGCTCCCTTTTCGCGCAGCACGGCCACCGCCTTGGCCACCGCCGAAGCCCGCTGGCCGATCGCGCAGTAGACGCAGACCACGTCCTGACCTCGCTGGTTGAGGATGGCGTCCAGCGCGATGGCGGTCTTGCCGGTCTGCCGGTCACCCAGAATCAGCTCGCGCTGGCCGCGGCCGATCGGGATCAGCGCATCGATGACCTTGAGGCCGGTCTGCAGCGGCACGCTGACCCGGGCGCGATCCATGATCGCCGTCGCCGGCCGCTCGATGGGCAGGCGCTCATCGGTGGCAAGCGCACCTTGACCGTCCAGCGCGCGCCCCAGCGGGTCGATGATGCGCCCAAGCAAGCCCTCGCCCACCGCCACATCCACCACCCGGCCGGTGCGCTCGACGTCATCACCGGCCTCCAGTTGCCAGTAGTTGCCCAGCAGCACCACCCCAATGTCGTCTTCGTCGATGTTGAAGGCAATGCCGTAGATCTCGCCGGGAAAGCGCAATAGTTCCTCGAAGCCGACGTTGGGCAGGCCCGCGACCCGGGCGATGCCGGTGGATACGCTGGTGACGATGCCCACCTCGCGGGTCGACAGCGAAAAAGGCGTATTCTCTCGCGTATGGCGCAGGTCGGCGAAAGCCTCGATGAAGACGGCCTCGAGACTCGCCGGCTGCTCGGGCGCGACGTCACCAGGACCAGACGCCTTCCCGGCGTCAGACTCGCTTTGGGTGCCGATACCGGGGCTCTCATCCTTCATGACGCGGCGTCCGGCGTGATCCTGTCCTTGAGGAGCGCGGCGACGGCCTGCTCCTGGGCGTCGAGATAGCCCTCGAGGCTCCAGGCAAGCTGCTGGCCGTTGACGGTGAGCTCGATGCCGCTGATCACCTCCGGCGCCACCTTGAACTCGAGACGACTGCTGGTTGCCAGGTCCTCAGGGGTAAACTCAGCGGGAAAGCGCCGAGTGAGAGCCTCGCGAATCGCCGCCCGCTGGGCGTCGGGCAGGGGAAAGGCGCTACGCACCCTGACTGACGAGGCGTCCTTGGACGGCGCACTCTCGAGCGCCGCAGCGAAGCGCTGCTCGGTGTCCTCGTCCATCTCGTCGAGGCGTTTGAGGAGCACCGCGACCAGGCGCGCTTCCAGGCCCTCATCGGCCATGTCACTCAGCGCCTGGCGCGTCATCGCAAACACCTCGTCCTGGGTCTGGCGTCGCAGCGTCTGGTTAAGCCGCTCGGCCTCGGTGCGCAGCGCATTCTGACGCTGATCGCGCATGTCATCGGCCGCCTGCCGGGCCTCCTCGAGCAGCCGCGTACGTTCGGTCGCCGCCTCTTCGCTTGCCGTAGCCATCAGCGCCGTGCGCTGAGCCTCGAGCTCGGCATTGCTTGCCTTGAAGCGCTCGCGCTCCTCATCGGCCTTGGCCTGCCGGGCATCGGCATCGGCCAGGGTCGCAGCGATCCGGCTCTCCCGGGCGTCAATGGCATTCAGGATCGGCTGATAGAGGAATCGCTTCATCAGCCACACCAGAATGGCAAAATTGAGCAGCTGGGCCAGCACGGTGAACCAGTCGATGATCATGGCTCAGGACCCCGAGCCCAGCGTGATGACGTGATTCCAGAAGGGGTTGGCGAAGATCAGGATCATCGAGACCACGAAGCAGTAGATGGCGGTGGACTCGATCATGGCCAGGCCAACGAACAGGGTGCGGGTAATGGTGGCGGAGGCATCCGGCTGCTGGGCCAGTGACGTCAGGGCCGTCGCGACCGCCCTTCCCTCGCTGAACGCCGGCCCCATGGTGCCAAAGCCGGTGGTGATGCCGGCGGTGAAGATCGAGATCACCGCGATAAGCGTCATGCTGTCCATAGAAGTCTCCAAGAGGCGTATTGATCCGTAGCGAGGCGCATTGCAGAAAAGCGATGAGACGCGAAAAACAGCGAGGCCCGTTTAGGCATAGCCGCGACTATCACGGCGGGATCTCGCCGCCAGCCGGCGCGGCGGCCTTGAGCTCGGGCTTTCGCGTGCGGGTGGCCGCCGCGATGTAGACGGTGGCCAGGATGCTGAAGATATACGCCTGCACCATGCCGGTGAGTAGGCCCAGCAGGTTCATGATGACCGGGAACAGGAAGGGCGTGATGGAGAGCAGAATGGCGATGATCAGGGTGCCGCTCATCATGTTGCCGAACAGGCGCACCGCCAGTGCCAGGGTCCGCGACAGCTCGCTGATGATGTTGAAGGGCAGCATCACCACCGTCGGCTGCGTGTAGGAGCGCAGATAGCCGCCGAGGCCCTGCTCGGCAATACCGAAGAATGGCACCGCCACGAAAACCGTCAGCGCCAGGGCCACGGTGGTCGACAGCGAGCCGGTCGGCGGCTCATAGCCGGGGAGGATCGTGGCGAGGCTCGCCGCGGCCACGAACAGGAAGAGGGTGCCGATGAAGCCAATATAATGACGCGGCTGATCGAGGCCCACGTCGCGGATCTGGGCGATGATGCCGGTGACGATGATTTCCAGCAGGTTCTGCCAGCGCGAACGCTGATGGCCACTCGACAGCCGGCGGGTAATCAGCCAGGCGCCGACCACCAGCACCAGCATCAGCCCCCAGGTGTAGAGGATGGTGGCATTGAGCTTGAGCATGCCGAACTGCCAGAAAATGATCTCATCAGGGCTCAGGCGCATGGCGCACCTCCTGTGCCGGGGTGGCTTCCTCCGGGGCGGCCTCCACTGGGACGACATCCGCTGAGCGAGGCCTGCGGGTGAGCCAGGTGACCGCCACACGAGCGATCAGAAAACCCACCAGGCAGGCCAGCAGCCGCGGCCACTGATCGCCGGCCACCAGATAGAAACCATAGAGCGTCACCGCCAGGCGCACTGCGAGGCTCGCCAGAAACCACCGTGCCGGCCGCGTCGAGACGAGCCCGCGGCGAACGGTCCAGTAGAGCCCACCGAAGAAGAAGGCGCCAAGCGCCAGGCCCGCCAGCCCCGCCGGTGCCCAGGTCAACAACGCCTCGTAAACTATCGGGCCAACCCCGTTGAATCGCTCAGTCACGCCGGTGCTCCTCGTTATTGCCCGATGGGGTCTTGGCCTCTGTCTTGGTCTTGGGCTCGTCCCCATCGCCGTTGCGCTGCGCGTCGTGGATGGCCCGGTCTTCCTTGGACACCCAGTGCCAGGCATTCCAGCAGCCGATCACCAACCCGATCAGCAAAAGCGTCAATGTCCAGGACGGTGGCCCCGGATGACGCTTGTCGAGCCATACTCCGATCATCGCGCCAAGCAGGGTCGGCACCACCACCGACCAGCCGATCAGCCCCATCATGCCGAGCCCGAACCAGACGCCCTGGCCGCTGTGACGGCGCGCCTTGAGCTTACGCGCCGCCTTGGCCCCGACCTGCTCGGAGAGGCTCGGCTTGTCCTTATCGCTCCCCCGCTTCGGTGCGTCAGTCATGTTCGAAGCCTGCGAAGCGCTTGAGAAAGCCGCTTTCCAGCTTGGCCATCACCGAGCGCACCCGTTTTTCCTGCTCGTCCACACTGAGGAAGGCCTGCTCGACCGCCGCATGCAGTTCACCGAGATCGTGGCCCACCAGCGCCCTGCGAACCGATACCAGCACCTGGTACCCGGCCTTGACCAATACCCCTTCGTCCACCGCGACATAGCGCTCACCGTCGGCGGCGGTCTCGTAGATCAGAATGCCCGGCGTGAGCGCGGCCACACAGTCGAGCCGCCGGGGCAGCAGGCCGACATAGCCTTCGACGGTCTCGGCCACGACCCGCGACACTCCTCCGGTTTCGACGAACACCTGAAACGGCAGCAGCACCTTGAGGGTCATCAGCGCATCAGGCGTCGTCGCTTGAGTCGACATGTCCGGCCTCCTGCTGGCTCGCTTTCTCCTTACTCGTGGGCGCGTTACGCGCTTCCTCTTCGCTGGACCTGGTTTCTTCGGTGGCCTTAGTTTTTTCGCTGGCCTTGGCTTTGCCAGCGTTACCTCGGCCCGCGTCGTCAGCCTTGCGCTTGGCTTCATCGTCAGCCTTGAGCTTCACTTCATCGATGGCCCCGATCATGTAGAGGGCGCTTTCCGGCACGTTCTGGAACTCGTCGGCGAGAATCCGTTCACAGCCCTCCAAGGCATCGTCGAGGCTGACCAGGCGACCGCCAAGGCCGGTGAACTGCTCGGTGGTGAAGAACGGCTGGGTGAGGAAGCGCTCCAGGCGGCGGGCCCGGGCCACCACCTTTCGATCCTCCGGGGAGAGCTGTTCGAGGCCGAGCATGGCGATGATGTCCTTGAGCTCTGCGTACTGGGCGAGAGTCCGTCGAATTTCCTGGGCCAGCCGGTAGTGGCGCTCGCCGACGATGCCGGGGGTCGCCATCTTGGAGCTCGACTGCAGCGGGTCGATGGCCGGATACAGGCCTTCGCTGGCCCGCTTGCGCGACAGCACGATGGAAGCCGAGAGGTGCGAAAAGGTGTGTACCGCCGCCGGGTCGGTGAAGTCGTCCGCCGGTACATAGACCGCCTGGATCGAGGTGATGGCGCCGCTGTCGGTATTGGCGATTCGCTCCTCGAGCCCCGAGAGCTCGGTGCCCATGGTCGGCTGGTAGCCGAGCCGCGAGGGCATTTGGCCCATCAGCCCCGACACCTCGGCGCCGGCCTGGATGAAACGAAAGATATTGTCGATCAAGAGCAGCACGTCGCGATGCTCGTCGTCGCGGAAGTACTCGGCCATGGTCAGAGCCGCATGGCCGACCCGAAAACGCGCCCCGGGCGGTTCGTTCATCTGCGCGAACACCATCACCATGTTGGGCAGCACGCCGGCCTCCTTCATCTCCCGGTAGAGCTCTTCGCCCTCGCGACATCGCTCACCGATACCGCAGAACAGGCTGACGCCCTGCTGGGTGCCCACCATGTTGTGAATCATCTCGGTGAGCAGCACCGTCTTGCCGACCCCGGCGCCGCCGAACAGGCCCGCCTTGCCGCCGCGCTCCAGCGGCACCAGCACATCGATCAGCTTGATGCCGGTGGTGAAGATCGCCGACTGGGTCGAGCGGCGCGCCAGCGCAGGCGGCGCCCGGTGTACCGAGCGCCATTCGACCGGTTCCGGGGCAGGCAGGCGGTCGATGGGACGGCCGAATACATCGAACATTCGCGACAGGGTCTGGCGGCCGACCGGCGCCTTGAGCGGGCCGCCGCTGTCGATCACCGGCATGCCGCGGGCCAGCCCCTGGGTGGGCGTCAGGGCGATGCCGCGCAGGTGGTGGGCATCGAGCTGCACCAGCACCTCGATGACAATCTGCTGCTCGCTGCCGGCCCGCACGATGGTATGAATCGGCGGCAGCTGGTCGGCGAAACGCACTTCGACGACGCTACCGCGGACGGCGACCACGACCCCTCGGCTCCTCTCAGGAGAGGGGGCAGAATCACCCTCACCGCCGGGAGACGCCGCCGCGTCAGACGGCGACACCTGGCTCACGCTCTCCCCCTCGCGCGCAGCCGGGTTCGCAGCCGCTCGACCTCCTCGAGCAGGTCGGCGACCAGCGCGGCGAGCTCCGGTTCGGCCTCGAAGTCACGTTCGACCTGGCGCAGGCGCCGGGCCCGAGTCAGGTCTCGGCTGGTGAAACGCTGGCTGGTGAAGCGCTGACTGGTCACATAGCGACTGCCATCGGCCAACAGGCCGCTCTCGACCCGCTCGATGACCCAGTCGGCCTCCACCGCACAGGCACGAGCCAGCTCCTCGAGGGTCAGCGTGGACTCATCAATCAACTCGCCACGCACGGCTTTATCGTCTGCCATGACCAGCCCTCCTCGGATTGAAATCGAGCTCCCGTGCCATGGTGGCGTAGAGCTCGCGCGCCTTGTCGGTATCCGCTGGCGGCAGCACCACCGTAAGCTCCACATAGAGATCGCCCGGCTCCTGCCCGGGAATACCGCGCCCCTTGAGGCGCAGCCGACGCCCGCTTTGCGAGCCGGCAGGCACCTTGAGCCTGACCGGCCCCGCGGGCGTGGGTGTTTCGATGCTGGCTCCCAGCGCCGCCTCCCAGGGCGTCACCGGCACGCTGGCGTAGACATCGCGACCCTCGACGCGAAAGGCTGGATCGGGGTGGAAGTGGATTTCCAGAAACAGATCGCCCGGCGGCCCGCCGCCGATGCCCGGGCTGCCCTGCCCGGTCAGGCGAATGTGTTGGCCTTCCTTGACGCCCTTGGGAATCTTCACACTGAGGCTGTGTTGACGGGTCACCACCCGGCCCTGAGCATCCATTTCGGGCACCTGCAGGGTGATGGTGCGCGTCGCGCCCTGGTAGGCATCGGCGAGATCGATCATCACCTTGGCGTGGCGGTCCTCGCCGCGCATCCGGTAACCCTGGCCGCGCTGTTCGCGGCGCCCGGCCTGGCCAAACAGGTTGGCAAAGAAGTCGCTGAACTCGTCCGCCTCGGCCCCCTCGAAACCGCGGCCGGTGAACTCGAAGCCCGCATCCCAGTCCGGTGGCGGCCTGAAATCCTGACCGGCCCGATAGTCCTGGCCCAGCTGGTCATAGGCAGCGCGCTTCTCAGGGTCGCTGAGGACTTCCTTGGCCTCATTGATCGCCTGCATGCGCGCTTCGGCATCCGGCTCCTTGCTGACATCGGGATGATACTTGCGGGCCAGCTTGCGGTAGGCCTTCTTGACCTCCTCGGCGGTGGCGGTCTTTGCCACCCCGAGCGTCTGGTAGTAATCCTTGAATTCCAACTGGCCGGGCTCCGGGCAAGCGTGGCGGCGTGCCACGAATGAACGCCGATGCTTAAAAGCTAGTTGAAAACGTCACGCTCGGAGAATGATATGGCTCAAGTCTTGGCGACTTATTTCGCCGATGGCGAGGCGAAACGACAAGGCACTCAAGAGGCTGGTCGCCATGACAGCGATGGGGTAGGTTAATGAATAATGCACTGCACAACTGAGCGAAGCGTCAGGCAAATGCTTACGTCGCCACAGCGTGAAAGGGATCGGATTGGCGAATCGCGTGCACTGCGTTCATGCTAAAGCTATCGGGTAACGTCCACCCAGCGACAGGAGGCATCAAGAGACCGCAAGGACAGGAGAAGCGACACCGGCCGAGATCAGGTTTGAACTGTCATGCCCTCGTAAGGGCCCACTGCCAGTGTCGGAACTGCCGTTAACCAAGGAGTGTTCCTGCCGATGGTACGAATCGACAAGAAAGCCACCAGGCTTTACGTGTTAGACACCAACGTCCTGATTCATGATCCTGCCGCCCTTTATCAGTTCGAAGAGCACGATGTGGTCATTCCCATGACCGTGCTGGAGGAACTCGACAAGCACAAGAACGGCATTCGCGAGATCGCCCGTACCGCCCGTCAAGTCAGCCGCACCCTCTCCGATATCACCAGCCAGGTCAGCTTCGATGAGATCCAGGCCGGCATCCCGATTCCCGGCTCCATCGGCGTCACCGGACGCCTGCGCTTCCTCTGCTATAACGACCTGAAACCGTTGGACAACCTGGAAGACAGTCCGGACAACCGTATCCTCGCCGAAACCTGTCGGCTGCGCGATGACCGCCCGGATGCCTCGGTGATTCTGGTCACCAAGGACATCAACCTTCGCGTCAAGGCCGCCGCCCTCAAGGTACCGGTAGAAGACTATCTCAACGACCGCGCTTTCTCTGACCAGGACGTCATGAGCGAGGGCGCAAAGGTATACCCGGACGCCGGCGAGCATGGCGTGGGGCTATGGGAAGCGCTCAATGTCGAGGTCAAGGTCGAGCGAGCCGACCACCACACCTACTACAAGCTGAGCGGCGAAATGCCCAGTGACTGGCACGTCGGCATGCTGGTCTCTGACTGCGAAAACGGCGCCAACTTCGAAGCCATCATCCGCGAGCTGAGCCCGAACAGCGCGCGGCTGCAGCTACTCTCCAACTACCGCCACCACGCCGGCGTGTGGGGCGTGCACGCCCACGACAGCCGTCAGAACTTCACCCTCAACCTGCTGATGGACCCGGATATCGACCTGGTGACCATTGCCGGCAACGCGGGCACCGGCAAGACCTTCATGACGCTGGCGGCAGCGCTCCAGCAGACGCTGGACATGAAGGGCTTCGAGCGCATCGTCTTCACTCGGGCGCCGATCCCCATGGGCGAAGACATCGGCTTTTTGCCCGGCACCGAGGAAGAGAAGATGTCGCCCTGGATGGGCGCCTTCCATGACAACATGGACAACCTGCTGCGCGACGAGAAAGACGGCTCATCGAGCTGGAACAATGACGCCACCCGGTCGCTGATCGGCTCGCGGGTACAGATCCGCTCGCCAGGCTTCATGCGCGGCCGCACCCTCAATGACACCTTCCTGATCATCGACGAGGCGCAGAACTTTACCCCCAAACAGTTGAAAGCCCTGATCACCCGCGCCGGGCGCAACACCAAGATCGTCTGTCTGGGCAACGTCGGCCAGATCGACACTCCCTACCTCACCGCCAACACCTGCGGCATGGCGGCGGTGGTGCAGAACTTCCGCGACTGGCCCCATGCCGGCCATATCACGCTGAGAAGCGTCGAGCGCTCGCGGCTGGCCCTGGCGGGTGAGGAACTGCTGTAGCCCGCCAGATCATCAGCCTCTGCAAGCAAAGACGCCCGCCATCAGGCGGGCGTCTTGCGTAGCGTGTCTTGCACGTCATCCTTGATCGAGCGCGGCTACCGACCGGCTCAGCGCTGGCGGTTGGCGGCTTCCTCGAGCAGCGCTTCACTCTCGCTGCCCGCGCCCTTGCGAATGATCTCCTGGGCCTCGTGGTAGAGGCACACATGAGTATTGCAGGAGGCACAGAACACCTTGTCGTCAGGATTGTGCACCTGAGATACACGCATGCGGTGGCTTGAGCAGTTGGGGCAACCGACCGGCAGGCGGAAGTCTTCGGATAGATCGGGCATGCATGTCTCCTGAGAAGATCTGGTGATGTTCTGGATAAATCATCTGGGCAATCGGCCGAGAGTTCAAGCGGGCCCTGTCTTATCAAACACTGGCGACCCTACGATCTTCCCTGGTGCCAGGCATTGCCTAGCGCTTGCGTAAGACCACGCTCAGGTTATTGGCCGGCATCTCGACCACCTTCTCGAGCGACAATCCCTCGGCCTGTGCGCAGGCCATCACCGCCTCCAGATTGCGAATTCCCCATCGTGGGTCTCGTGCCCGCAGCGAGGCATCGAAGGCTTCGTTGCTGGGAGCGGTGTGCTGGCCGCCGCGACGGAAAGGGCCATAGAGGAAGAGCAGACCACCCGACGGCAGCCGCGCACCGGCCTCGCCCATCAGCGCCTCGGTGACCGCCCAGGGCGAGATGTGAGCGAGATTGATCGCTACCAGCGCATGGATTTCCTCCAGCGGCCAAGGCCGGCGTGTCGCATCCAATGCCACCGGCTCAGCCAGATTGGCGGGGCCCTGCGCTGACCGCCAGGCCCGAATCGAGGCAATCGCCTCCGGGCTCGGGTCGCTCGGCTGCCAGTCGAGCCAGGGCAGCGCCCGGGAGAAGTACAGCGCATGCTCGCCGCTACCGCTGGCCAGTTCCAGCACGCGCAGGCGATCGCCGCCGCACGCGCTCAGGGCCGCGTGGAGCGCAGGCTCCAGCACGTCAAGAATCGGTGCGCGGTTGCGCGCCACTGCCGGACTCGAAAGACGAGGATCAGGGTGCATCGCGGCTCCTTCAGCTCTTGGCCGGCTCATTGACGCCGTCGCCCAGGCGCTCACCTAGCCAGGTACTGATCTGGGCGATCTGCTGCGGGCAGATCGCATGCTGCATCGGATAACTGCGATAGGTCAGCGGGTGCCCCATGGCCTCGGCGCGCTTGGCGCCTTCGCGCCCCAGGGACTCCGGCACCACCGGGTCGAAGGTACCGTGATGCACCTCGATGGGCAGGTCCCGGTTGGCGTCACTGGGCACGATGGAGTCCGCCGTCGCGAAGTAGGTCGACAGCGCCAGCAGGCCACCAAGGGGCTGTGGATAGGTCAGCGCCGCTTCATAGGCCACGGCGCCGCCCTGGGAGAAACCGGCCAGGATGATATGGCGGCTGTCGATGCCACGAGCGATCTCGGCATCGATCAGTTCATGCACACGCTGGGCAGAGACGCGCAGCTGGTTCTCGTCGACCCGGCGGCCAAGATTCATCTCGAGGATGTCGTACCAGTCGGGCATCTGCATGCCGCCGTTGACGGTGACCGGCAGACGGGGCGCATGGGGCAGCACCGTGCGCAGCGATACGCTATCGGGCAGCGTGAAAGCCGGCACGATCGGTGCCAGGTCATTACCGTCGGCGCCCAGGCCGTGTAGGAGGATGAGGCTGGCATTGGCCGGGCGACCGCCGGCGGGTTCGATTACGCGCTCATTGGAAGTGCTCATCAGGCGGCTCCTTGCAGGAAAAACGTTGCCGTTACCCTACCCCAGCCGCCTCGCCACGGCGAGCGCGGACCTTTTCCAAATAGAACCTAGAAGGACCAGATCTGAGGGATCAGCCCCAGCGCCACCGCCGCGGTGATCAGGTTGAGCGGCCCGCCGACCCGCAGATAGTCGCGGAAGCGATAACCGCCGGGCCCATAGACCATCAGGTTGGTCTGATAGCCGATCGGGGTGATGAAACTCGCCGAGGCGGCGAACATCACCGCGATCACATAGGGCATGGGGCTCACGCCCAGGTTCTCGGCGGCCGCAGTGACGATAGGGAAGGTAATCACCGCCGCCGCATTGTTGGTGACCAGCGCGGTAAGCAAGGCCACCAGCACGTAGACGCCAACCAGCAGCAGCCAAGGACTGGCATCCACCACCCCCAGCGCGGAACTGGCCAGCGCCGTCGCAGCGCCGGAGCTCTCAAGAGCCGCGCCGAGGCCAAAGGAGGCCGCGATGGTCAGCAGCACCTGGGTGTCCATGCCACGCTTGGCGGCACCCACCGAGCAGCAGCCGGTGATCACGGCCAGCGCGGCACCCAGCATCGCCGCGTTGAGCATGCTCATCACGCCGAAGGTCGCCAACACCACCACGCCTCCCAAGATGCTCCAGGCGAGCCAGGCCTTCTCGTGCACCGGCCGCGCTTGGCCGTTGACCTGGCTGATCAGCAGGAAATCGCGAGACTGGCGGTGACGCTCGATGAACGGCGGGCGTGCCTCGAGCAGCAGCACGTCGGCGGGTTGCAGGCGAATCTGGCCCAGGTTGCCGGCGACTCGCTCGCCACCGCGACAAACCGCCAAGACGGCCGCGCCATAGAGGGTGCGAAAGTGACCCTCGCGGATGCGCTGACCAACGAACTGGCACTGATCGGAGACCACCACCTCGACCAGCCGGCGCTCCTTGTAATCCTTCTCGAGACTCAGCTCACCCTGCCGCGATGGCATCAGCCCCCGGATCTGCTGCAGCTCCACCGCGCCTGCCGAGGTGCCGGCAAACACCAGCCGGTCGTTGCCCTTGAGCATCTCCCCCGGGCCCACCACGCTGACCACGTTGCCGCCGCGCTCGATCTCGACCAGGAACAGGTCTTCCAGGTGACGCAGCCCCGCCTGCTCGACGCTCTTGTCGACCAGCGGCCCTTCGGGGTCGACCTCCATCTCGATGGTGAACTCTCGCGGATTCTCGAAGGCCTGAGCGGTACCACCGCCCCGCGGCAGCAGGTGCCGCCCCACCAGTGCCAGGTAGAGCACGCCGGTCATCGCCATGGGCACCCCCACCCAGGCGATGTCGAAGAGCCCCAGGCTCAGCTGTGGATAGCGTTCGCCGAGCAAGCCGTTGACCACCAGGTTCGTGCTGGTGCCGAGCAGCGATACGGTACCGCCAAGAATGGAGGCAAAACTCAGCGGCATCAGGAAGCGCGAGGCCGGCTGGCGGATGCGTCGACTCCAGCCCAGCACCGCCGGAATATAGGTCGCGACCACCGGCGTATTGTTGAGAAAGCCGCTCATGGTGGCCACCGGCACCAGCAGCCGCCACTGGGCCGCAGCTTCACTGCGAGGCCGGCCCAGGCCATGGCGGATGATCAGATCAATGCCGCCGGTCTCGCGGATGCTGGCCACCAGCACATACATGAAGGCCACCGTGAACAGGCCACTGCTTGAGAACCCCGCCAGCGCCTGATCGGGGCCGATCACACCGAAGGTCATCAGCACCACGACCGCACCCAAAAGAATCATGTCGGTGCCGATCCGGGTCAGCGCCATCATCGGAAAGACGGCAACCACCACGGCAACGGCAAGCCAGGCATCCAAAGACATCGACCACCCACCAGAAAAACCGAAAGTGGCCTATTGTGACCTGTCGCGAATATAGCGAAAAGTTATTTGTAGAAATTTCGTTATTCCAAAATCCCAGATTGAGAGAGGGACGCGGCAATGCAGAAATGAACGCAAAAAAGTAGGAAAGCGGCGAGGACAGGAGGTAGGAGAGAAGCCGGCGAGGGGTTGCCGGGCGCTGAAACGCACAAGGCCCGCCGGAGGCGGGCCTTGTGGAGGCTACAGGCTAGCGAACCAGCTGTAGCGCATCAGGGTCGACGATTCAGTCGATGACCTTGATGTTGGAAGCCTGGAGGCCTTTCTTGCCCTGAGTGACGTCGAAGGAAACCTTCTGGCCGTCTTGCAGGGTCTTGAAGCCGTCAGCCTGAATCTCGGAGAAGTGCGCGAACAGGTCGTCGCCGTTATCTTCCGGAGAAATGAAGCCGTAGCCCTTGGTGTCGTTGAACCACTTAACTGTGCCAGTTGCCATTGTCGAAGTCCTCGAATAGCTGATAGTGAACCGGGAATTACCCGAAGTGAGTGGGCAAAACAAGTACGATATTCACCAGACTACCGAAGCGCTTACAACGAATTCGGGTGCTACTGACGAAATGCATCTTGCCAACCAACTGATCGAACTATGCATGCGCGGTCAGGGCGCGTCAAACAAATTTTCACCCCCTTTTTCAACCAGTGCAGCGAGCACTGTAGCGTCCCGTTCATAGACATCTGGGCGGAAGATCAAACGCCCATCAGCAGCGGGCTGAACGGTCGAATAAAACAGGAACACAGGCACCGGCACGCGCAGCCTAACGTTGTGGGTGTCCGTCCTCTGGAGCGCACGGCTGAGCCTGGCGGCACCGTCAGGTTCATCCGGTGAGGCGCGATCATCTTCGAACAATAGCTGCACCAGCTCCAGCACGCCCTCGACGCGAATGCAGCCCGAACTGAAGGAGCGCTGGGCACGATCGAAAAGCGAACGCGACGGGGTGTCGTGCAGGTACACCAGATGGCGGTTGGGAAAACGGATCACCACATCGCCAAGGGGATTCGACGGCCCGGCCCGCTGCTGAATCTTGATGGGCCCCGGCCGCCACCAGTCGACCTGCCAGGGGTCGAGTGGCCAGCCTTGGCGATCCAGCACGCGCATGTCATGGCGCACCAGATAAAAGGGGTCGCGCCGAACGGCAGGCAGTACGTCCTCACGCAGGATGGTTGGCGGCACGGTCCAGGTGGGATGGAAGGTCATGTGGGTAATCGCCGAGCGCAGAGTCGGCGTGCGCCGATAAGGCCGCCCGACCACCACTCGGGACTGCCAGGTCGGCTGGCCCGGCCGCACGTAGCTCACCTCATAACCCGCGATATCGACCAGCACATAGCGCTCGGGCAAGGCATGGGAAAGCCAGCGCAGTCGCTCGAGATTGAGACGAATCTGATCGACGCGCTCGGCCACGCTGACGCTCAGCGCCGTCCAGGTCCGCGGGCCGACCACCCCATCCACCTCCAGTAGGTGCTCATGCTGGAAACGCTCCACGGCAGCCACCAGCCGCGCATCATAGATCTGGTCAGCGCTAGAGCCCGATGCGAGGCCAGGCTCGGGAACAGCGTCCTGGGTGGCCCCCAAACCCGACGCCGATGCCGTGGGCGTGAGATCCGGCATCAGCAGCTCAAGATCCCCCAGCGCCGCCAGCCGGCGCCGCAGGGCAATCACCTCCAGCGCACGATCGCCGGGGCGCAGCACGCCTGTGAGCGACGCCAGCGGTATCCAGCCCCCCGCGGCCTGCAACGTGCGATAGCGAGCCAGCCCCTGGCGCAACTGCCGGTAGGCCGTCTGATGCGGGCGTACCTGCTCAAGCGCTGCGGCGGGATCGCCATTCGCCACCGCGCTGGCGATCGCCGCCCAGTCCGGCGCGAAGTCCGGCAGCGGAATTTCCCACTCCGCATCGGTGCGCACAGGATCGACTTTACCCAGATACAGGTGCCTGAGCGCCAGCACCAGCCGCTGAGTGGCGGCGAGCTCGAATCGCCAGCGGGCAACCTCGCTGGTGCTCTCCCCAAGAGATGTCACATCAATGGGGTCACGGTAAGCGGCCAGCAGCGCCGCCGTCGAATAATCCGCGACGACCAGGCCATCGGCGTCGAGTCCTTCAAGCGCCGATGTCAGCGCCTCGACCCGCGCCTGGTCTGCCCAGGCCTGTCGAAAGCCGAAGACCTCGTAGAAGCTCAGCAGATCACTGCCGTGGGTAAGGGGCTGGCTGGCGGCACGCACGTAAGCCTCGAAAGGCGTCGCAAGTGCAGTGGGCGCCGATGAAGAACCGGGCGCCGCTTCTGGAGCGGGCGGTTCCTCCACCTCGACACCCACCTCGGCAGGCGATTCACTGCCTGTCCCCTCGACGGTTGCGGCCTGGCCAGTTCGGGCCTCAGAGGGAACCGTTTCAGAGGGCAAGGTCTCTGAAACCCTGGTGTGTAACAATACGGTCTCGGCGGAAATGGTCTCGGCGGAAACAGCCTCGACCTGAGCCCAGGCGCCAGAAGCGGCGCAGGTCAGCCCCAGTACCAGCAGGCACGGCCCCAGCACCCGCCGAGGAAGCCGGTGGCCGGGCCTGTCGATGACGTTTCCCATGGATCGCTCTCCCACCTTATTGCTGTCTTTGTTGCATGACGACATTCACCGCTTGTCGTCGCTGATATGACGACGGTGGCCATGAGCGCAGCGATCACCCTGGCAGGGCCTTGACCCGCCGACGCTTGTTCAGCGTTTGGCGATGACCTTCCCTGTTGTCATAATAGCCGCTGTCTACGTGGAGGCCCCATTACAGGGCCTTTTTCCTAATGTAAGGATTCATCACCCACCGGCTATGCCGCCTGTGGAAGGAGCCTTTTTCCATGCCGACGAGCCCGCCTCGCCAGCTCCATGGACGTCACCCGTTGTTTCCCTCCACCCTGCGCTTCCCTCTTAGCTCCCCTCTGTGCCCTGCTCTGAGCCTTTTCAGAAAGGGGCTCTCCGAACCGCTTCTTGCCGAACAGAGTGTGGCCAAACGGGGCCTTGCTAAGTTGAGTCTTGCGAAACGAAGTCTGGCCAAGCTAGGCATTGCCACGCTGAGTCTTGCCACGCTGGGGCCGGCGGCGCCCGCCCTGGCCCAGCCATTCTCTCAGCAGCCCTCTCAGCCAGTCTCTCAACCACAGTCTCAGCCGCTTCCCCAGACGCTCGAACAGTTGGCTCCCGAGGCCTCGCCCAGGGTGCTGGAGCTTGCGGCTCAGGCGCTCAATTGCGCCGACCCCGACGCCAAGCGGCTGGCGGTCATCGACTTCTCGCGTTCGGCCAACAAAAAGCGCCTGTGGGTCTTCGATCTCCAGCAGCAACGGCTGCTGTTCAAGGAACTGGTGTCCCATGGCCAGGGTACTGGCCAGGAATTTGCCCGGGCCTTTTCCAATACGCCGGACAGCCATCAGTCGAGCCTGGGGCTCTTCCGCACCAAGCAGAGCTATACCGGCAGCAACGGCTACTCCCTGCGCTTGGAAGGCTTGGAACCCGGCATCAACGACCGGGCCTATGAACGGGCGATCGTCATGCACGGCGCCGATTACGTGAGCGAGGACTTCATCGAGGCCAATGGCCGCCTGGGTCGCAGCTGGGGCTGCCCAGCAGTGCCGAGCGACGTGGCCAAGCCGCTGATCGACAGCCTCGAGGACAACCAGTATCTGTTCGCCTACTATCCGGACCAGCAGTGGCTTGAAAACTCCGAGTTCCTGGCCTGCCAGTCCAGAAAGGGACAGAGAAACGTGGTGCTCAGCAAGGCCGTGGATACCGGCGAGCGGACAGTGGTCATGCAGCACGATGGCGGCCAGGGGGGCGACAGCTGATGGCCGCCCTACTCTTCCACCTGCGAGACGTGCCTGAAGAAGAGGCCCAAGAGGTGCGTGAGCTGCTCGCCGAGCATGATCTCGAGTTCTACGAGACCGAAGCGGGCCGCTGGAAGCTCTCCGTACCGGCCCTGTGGCTGATCGATGAATCGCGCCTCGAAGAGGCCCGCAGCCTGGTCGACGCCTACCAGCAGTCCCTCTATGAGCGGGTGCACCGGGAGTACGCCGAGGCTCACGAGCGGGGCGAGACGCCTGGGGTGTGGGACAGGGTGCGCCAGCACCCCGCGGCCGTGCTGGTCACCCTGATCGCGCTGGGCCTGCTGCTGGGCCTCAGCCTGCTGCCGTTTTTTCTGACGTTCTAGACTCCAGCGCCGGGCGTGAGTGCTGCTCGGCGAGAATCCAACTGGCGGCCTTCTCGGCGATCATCAGGGTCGGCGAGTTGGTATTGCCGCTGGTGATGGTCGGCATCACGCTGGCGTCTACCACTCTGAGCCCTTTCACGCCCCGCACCCGTAGATGGGAGTCGACCACCGCCATCGGATCATCCGCCGCGCCCATGCGAGCGGTGCCGACCGGATGGAAGATGGTGGTGCCGATCTCGCCGGCGAGACGAGTCAGATCCTCATCGCTCTGGTACTCGGTGCCCGGCTTCACCTCCTGCGGGTGATACTTGGCGAAGGCCGGCTGGGCGGCGATCTCCCGCGTCACCCGCAGCGAGTCCGCCGCCACCTTGCGATCCTCCGGGGTGCTGAGATAGTTAGGCGCGATGGCCGGCGCCTCGCGCGCATCAGGGCTCTTGATGCGCACCGTGCCACGGCTGGTCGGATTCAGGTTGCAGACACTCGCCGTGATCGCCGGAAAATCATGCAGCGGCTGGCCGAAGGCCTCCAGGCTCAGTGGTTGGACGTGGTACTGGATGTTGGGGTGCGGCTGATCCTTCGAGCTGCGGGTAAAGGCACACAGCTGCGAAGGCGCCATGCTCATCGGCCCGGAGCGCTTTAGCAGGTACTCGAGACCGATACGGGCCTTGCCGAACAGCGAGTTGGCCATGGTGTTGAGCGTATTGGCCCCCTCCACCCGATACACCGCACGAATCTGCAGATGATCCTGAAGGTTCTCGCCGACCCCGGGCAGGTCTTTCACCACCGGCACATCATGAGCCTCGAGCAGCGCTCGCGGGCCCACCCCCGATACCTGCAGCAGCTGAGGCGAGCCGATGGCGCCGGCCGATAGAATCACCTCGCGGCGAGCCGTCACCCTGAGCGTCTCGCCTCCGCGCAGTACCTCCACGCCCTGGCAGTGCGGTTTCTCTCGCCCCCTGGCCTCGCCGTCGGTCGCCTGGTCGAAGGTCAGGCGCATCACCTGAGTGTCATGCCACAGGGTGAAGTTATCGCGCTGGGTGCAGGTGGGGCGCAGGAAGGCCTTGGCGGCATTCCAGCGCCAACCCTTGCGCTGATTGACGTCGAAATAGTTGACGCCCTCGTTGTCGCCGCGATTGAAGTCGCTGGTGGCGGGAATCCCCGCCTCTTGGGCGGCTTTGGCGAAATCGTCGAGCACCTGCCACTTGAGGCGCTGGCGTTCGACCCGCCACTCGCCGCCGTGGCCGTGGTAATGAGCGGCATCACCGTCAACGTCCGCCGACGCCTCATCCCGCCGATAGTTGTCCTCATGGCGCATGAAGGCCGGCAGGCAGTTATCCCAGCGCCAGTCATCGTCGCCGGTGACCTCGGCCCAGTGGTCATAATCCCGGGCCTGGCCGCGCATGTAGAGC
This sequence comes from Onishia taeanensis, assembly GCF_003268885.1. Lineage (GTDB taxonomy): Bacteria > Pseudomonadota > Gammaproteobacteria > Pseudomonadales > Halomonadaceae > Onishia > Onishia taeanensis_A. The sequence goes on along the minus strand of NZ_QLSX01000003.1, from coordinate 44,187 downwards.
ATGCCGTTGATGCTCGAGCAACCGCCCAGAGTCTTGCCCCGGGGGTAGAGCAGCTGGCGGCCATTCAGGCCCTCGGTCGGCTCGGTGCGAAAGCGCCAATCGGTGCGCGGATTGTCGATGCAGTACAGATAGCCGATGGGGATATGGATCCAGTGGTAATTATCCTTGCCCCCCGCCTCGATCAACAGCACCCGGTTACCCGAGTCGGCGCTCAGCCGGTTGGCGAGCAGACAGCCCGCCGTCCCGGCCCCAATGATGATGTAGTCGAACTCATGAGCTGACATAGCGACCTCACTTCGCGGTAGGCATCACGAACTCGGCGCCGCCGGCGATGGAATCCGACCAGCGCTGCATGATCGACTTCTGCTTGGTATAGAAGCGCACGCCTTCCTCGCCGTAGGCATGGGTATCGCCGAACAGCGAGCGCTTCCAGCCACCGAAACCGTGCCAGGCCATCGGCACCGGAATCGGCACGTTGATGCCGACCATGCCGACCTGGATGCGGCGGCCAAATTCGCGGGCCACGCTGCCGCTCTCGGTGAAGCAGCTGACGCCGTTGCCGAACTCGTGATCGTTGATCAGCTGGATCGCCGTGGCCACGTCCGGCACCCGCACGCAGACCAGCACCGGGCCGAAGATCTCTTCGCGATAAATGGTCATTTCCGGGCTGACGTGATCGAACAGCGTGCCGCCCATCCAGAAACCGTCGGCACAGCCCTCGCCGGTGGTGCTGCTGTCGAAGTCGCGGCCGTCCACCACCAACTTGGCACCTTCGCTCACCCCCTGTTCGATATAGCCGATGATGCGCTGGTGAGCCGCGGCGCTGACGATGGGCCCCATCTCGGCCTTGCCGTCGAGACCGTTGCTGACCTGCAGCGTTCGGGCGCGCTCGGCCAGTCGCGGCACCAGCTCATCGCCCACGTCGCCGACCAGCACCGCCACGCTGATCGCCATGCAGCGCTCGCCGGCCGAGCCGTAGGCCGCGCCGATCAGCGCATCCACTGCCTTGTCCAGATTGGCGTCGGGCATCACCACCATGTGGTTCTTGGCCCCGCCCAGCGCCTGGACCCGCTTGCCGAAGTGCGCACCGGTTTCATAGATATAGTTGGCGATCGGGGTCGAGCCGACGAAGCTCAGGGCCTTAACGTCCGGATGCTCAAGCAGGGCATCGACCGCTTCCTTGTCGCCCTGCACCACGTTGAAGACACCATCGGGCAGCCCGGCCTGCTCGAGCAGGTCGGCGATCATCAGCGAAGCGCTGGGGTCGGTGGGGCTTGGCTTCAGGATGAAGGTGTTGCCGGTGGCGATGGCCAGCGGGAACATCCACATCGGCACCATCACCGGGAAGTTGAACGGCGTGATGCCGGCGACCACCCCCAGCGGCTGACGCACGGTCCAGTTATCGATGCCGGTGCTGACCTGCTCGGTGAAATCGCCCTTGAGCAGCTGCGGCACCCCGCAGGCAAATTCGACGATATCGATGCCGCGGGCCACTTCGCCCTGGGCATCGTCGAACACCTTGCCGTGCTCCAGGGTAATGGCACGCGCCAGATCATCCTTGTGGGCGTTGAGCAATTCGAGGAAGCGGAACAGCACCCGGGCGCGGCGAATCGGCGGCGTATCGGCCCAGGCCGGGAAGGCCTTGCTGGCCGCATCCACGGCGCTATCGACGTCGCTGCGCTGGGCCAGCACCACGCGCCCCGTCACCTGCCCGGTGGCGGGATTGGTGACGTCCTGGTGCCGGGAGGAGTCGCCGCTGCTGATATGGCCATTGATATAATGTTCGATGCGCTCGGTGCTCATGTCGGCCTCTTGTTTTGTTGCACTGCAGTGTCCATATTGGCCGAGAAGTCCCGACCCAGAGCCTCAAACCTAGCGCACCGGAGCGGGGAATCAATTGAGAAAGGCAAAAGGGGGATATAATATTTTCTTATATTCCTGGACCTACCCGATGAGGGGCTCAAGACCCAGGACTAAGGTCTAAGGAGAACGACCCGATGCGCGACATAAAGGCGCTGCGTGCCTTCGTGGCCGTGGCCCACCAGGGCAGCGTGTCACGGGCCGCCGAGGCGCTGCACCTCACCCAGCCGGCCGTCAGTCTCAAGATCAAACAGCTGCAGGAGGCGTTGGGGCTCAACCTCTTTCACCGCCAAGCCCAGGGCCTGGCCCTCAGCGCCGATGGCCATGCTCTGCTGCCGGCCGCCGAGGCCGCACTGGCGTCACTTCAGGCCTTCGACCTCAGCGCCCAATCGATGCATGACACCCTGCGCGGGCGTCTGCGCATCGGCACCATCGTCGACCCGGAGTTCATTCGTCTGGGCGCCTTGATGCATCAGTTGATGCAGCGTGCCCCGCAGGTGGATACCGAACTGCATCACGGCATGAGCGGCAGCACTCTAGAGCGCCTGCTGCGCCGCGAGCTAGACGTCGGCTTCTTCCTCGGCCCACCCGGCCAGCCGCCACCGATTGAAGACGGCGCGCCGGCCGTTGAGCTTCTCGAGCTGACCCACTTCGACTATCACGTCATCGCACCGGCCGGCTGGTCATCGCGACTAACCCGGACCGACTGGCCGAGCCTCGCCGCCCTGCCCTGGATCGTCACCCCCACGGCCTCGGCTCACCACCGGCTGCTGAGCGAACGGCTCGCACCGCTAGGGCTGACGCCACGGCGAGTCGCCCAGGTCGACCAGGAGGCCTGCATGCTCGACCTGGTGCGAGCTGGCGTCGGCCTGGCCCTGGCGCGGGACACCCTGGCCCTGCAGGAGCGCCAGGAACGCGGCCTGGTGATCGCCGATGGAGTTCGCCTGCCCTGTGCACTGAGCTTCGCCTGGCTCAAGGAGCGACGCGACGAGCCGGTCATCGCCGCCGTGCGCGACGCGCTGGTCGACATCTGGGCCCGCTAGTCGGCCGCGGCATCGACGGCGCCGCCCTCGAGGGCCACAGCATTGACAGCGCCCAGGTCGCCGCGTGCAATACCTTGAGTTTTCTCCCGCCGAACGGCGCCCACTAACATAGCCCAACTACCATCTATCGCCCAACTACCATCGCTCACTAACATTGCCACGAACATCACCCACGCACACCGCCCAGGAGCTCATCGCATGCCCTCACTCCCCGCTCGCCTGACCGAATGGCGCAGCTTATCCCGCTACGCCGCCTACGGCGCCAGCTTCATCGGTCTGATCACGAGCCTCGGGTTGATGGCCCTCAGTCCGGTTTGGGGCCTGGCGGCGCTTTGCTTCGCCGCCCTGGCGGCGCTAGGCACCTTTGATCTGCGCCAACGCCGGCGCACGGTGAGCCGCAACTACCCGATCCTTGCCCACTTGCGCTATGGCCTCGAGGCGATCGGACCGGAGATTCGCCAGTACTTCATCCAAGCGGATACCGAGCCGCGCCCCTTCTCCCGGGAGCAGCGCGAAGCAGTCTATCAGCGCGCCAAGAACAGCATGGACAAGAAACCCTTCGGCTCGCTGCTCGACATGTATGCGCCGGGCTATGAGTGGGTCAACCCGTCGCTGGCCCCCGCACCGGTCAACGGCCACGACTTTCGGGTGACGATCGGCGCCGGTCGCGCCAAGCCCTATTCCGCCAGCGTGTTCAATATCTCGGCGATGAGCTTCGGCTCGCTTTCCGGCAACGCGATCGAGTCCCTGAACCGGGGCGCCGCTCAGGGCGGCTTCTACCACGACACCGGCGAGGGCGCGATTTCGCCCTACCATCTTCAGGGTGGCGACCTGGTATGGGAAATCGGCTCGGGCTATTTCGGCTGTCGCACCCTGGATGGGCACTTCAGCGAGGAGCGCTTCATCGAGGGTGCATGCCGGCCCGAGGTGAAGATGATCGAGATCAAGCTCAGCCAGGGCGCCAAGCCCGGCCACGGCGGCATTCTGCCCGGCGCCAAGGTTACCGCCGAGATCGCCTCGACCCGGGGCGTGCCAGAAGGCGAGGACGTGGTTTCACCCTCCTCCCATTCCGCTTTTACCACGCCCCGGGAGCTGATCGCCTTCATCATGCGCCTGCGCGAACTTTCCGGTGGCAAGCCGGTCGGCATCAAGCTCGCCATCGGCCATCCCTGGGAATGGTTCGGCCTGGTCAAGGCGATGCTCGCCACCGGCGAGCACCCGGACTTCGTCGTCGTCGACGGCGGCGAGGGCGGCACCGGGGCGGCACCGCTGGAATTCATCAACCGGATGGGCATGCCGCTCACCGAGGCGCTGCTGTTGGTGCACAACACCCTGGTCGGCGCCAACCTGCGTGAATCGATCAAGATCGGCGCCGCCGGCAAGCTGATCTCGGCCTTCGACATCGCGCGCACCATCGCCCTGGGCGCCGACTGGTGCAACGCCGCCCGTGGCTACATGTTCGCGCTGGGCTGCATCCAGGCCCGGGCCTGCCACACCGATCGCTGCCCCAGCGGCGTGGCCACCCAGGACCCGCGGCGCAGTGCCCACCTGGACGTGGCCGACAAGAGCGCCCGGGTCCATCACTTCCACGACAACACCATGAAGGCCATGGCCGAGATGCTGGCCGCCGCCGGCCTGACCTCGCCCGACGAGCTCGGCCCCGAGCACATCCTGCGCCGGGTCTCCGACCACGAGATCCGCGCCTTCGATCAGCTGTTCAACTACCTGCCACCGGGGGCGCTGCTCAACGGCCCGCCCGAGCATGAGGTGTTCGCGCATTACTGGGCGGAGGCCAGCGCCGAGACCTTTCACCCGCCGGCCGCCGAGGCGACGAAGCGCACAAGCAAGCTGGTCTAGCAAGAGCCCGGGGGGAGACGCCCCCGGCCATTGGCGCGGCGAATCCGCCGCATCGCTCAGTGGTCGCGCTGATTGACGCGCCGCGACAGCAGGAAGGCTCACGCAGCGAGCCATGCAGCAGCAGGATGCGCGGCTTTTGTGTGCCAGGGGCGGCGTCGAAGACGCTTGCCGTCGTGGGCGCCGCAAATAGGGCGTCATGGACGTTGGGCAAATCGTGCATAGCCATGCCTCGGTGTGATAGTGGCGTTGACATTGAGAGTCGTCGGCGTAAAGCCGTCAGATGAACCAGTGGCGGGTGCGATTGGCGAACCAGACCAGCGACAACATCACCGGCACCTCGACCAGCACACCAACCACGGTGGCCAGGGCCGCCCCGGAATGCAGGCCGAACAGCGAGACCGCCACGGCCACAGCCAGTTCGAAGAAGTTTGAGGTACCGATCATGCAGGCCGGAGCGGCGATGGCGTGGGGCAAGCGCAGCCAGTGAGCCGCGGCATAGGCGAAGGCGAAGATGCCATAGGTCTGGATCAACAACGGCACGGCGATCAACCCGATCACCATAGGGCGGGCGAGCAGCGTCTCGGCCTGGAAGCCGAACAGCAGGATCACCGTGCCCACCAGCCCCAGCACCACACCGGGCTTGAGGCGCCGCACGAAGGCCACGAGGCGCGGCTCGCCTCCCTGCGCCAGCAGCAAGCGCCGTGTCAGCACACCGACCAGCAACGGCAACACGATGTACATCAGAACCGACAGCAGCAGCGTCGGCCAAGGCACAGTGATGTCAGTCATGCCGAGCAACAGCGCGGCGAGGGGGGCGTAGGCGAAGATCATGATCAGGTCGTTCACCGACACCTGCACCAGGGTGTAGTTGGGATCGCCCTCAGTGAGCTGACTCCAGATGAAGACCATCGCCGTGCAGGGGGCGACCCCCAGCAGGATCATCCCGGCGATGTATTCATTGGCCGAGGCAGGGTCGACGAAGGGGGCGAACAGGTGGTGGAAGAACAGCACCCCCAGGCCGGCCATGGTGAAGGGCTTGATCAGCCAGTTGACACCCAGGGTCAGCAGCAGGCCCCGCGGGCGCTGGCGGAGGTCGCGAATCGCCGCCATGTCGACCTGAATCATCATCGGGTAGATCATGATCCAGATCAGCACCGCCACGACCAGGTTGACATGCGCCCACTCCAGCGCGGCCAGCGCCCGGAAGGCTTCCGGGGCGAGGTTGCCGAGTCCCACCCCGGCCAGGATGCCCAACGCGACCCAGAGGGAAAGATAGCGTTCGAAGACTCCCATGCGTGCATCACTCCCGATGTCGGTTCAGAAGAAGAGGCGGTCACAATAGAGGACCGGCTCCCCGGCAAGACATATGCTAGCACGTATATATGGAAATATGTATATTTACCCGGTAGCGGCATGGCATCGCACCGACGCCTTTCCACCCCCAGTCATCGAATCGTCATCCCGGGTTGGTATATATGGTATTTCATATATATTGAGCCCTCGAGGTAAGCCAGCATGACCAAGCCACGCGTCCTGTTCCTGTGCAACGCCAACTCCGCCCGCTCCATCATGGCCGAGGCCCTGCTCCGCCACATGGCGGGGGATCGCTTCGACGCCTTCAGTGCTGGCGTCGAGCCCGACCAGCCGCATCAGGCCGCCCTGGCGGCGCTCAACGCTCAGGGCATCGACACCTCAGGCCTGGCCAGCCAATCCCTAGAGGCCTACGCTGGTCAGCATTTCGACAGCGCCATCATCCTCTGCGAGAAGGCGCAACAACGCTGCCGCGACTGGAACGGCGAGGCCGACGAGATCCTGTTCTGGGATATCCTCGACCCGCGGCTCAACCCCCGGGCCAACGCCTATCCACAAACTCTTCAAGAGATCCGTCGCCGCCTGGAACTGTGGCTCCACGTTCAGGCGCGCTGACGGAAACGACACCCTACCGGGAACGCCATGACCTCACTGACCTCCCTCTCACTGTTCAAGTGCCTCGGCGACGAGACGCGGCTCGCCCTGATGCTGCTGATCCACACCGAAGGCGAGCTGTGCGTCTGCGAGATGACCCATGCCCTGGAGGCCTCACAGCCAAAGGTCTCGCGCCACTTGGCGCAGTTACGCGACTGCGGACTGGTCAAGGATCGACGCCAGGGGCAGTGGGTTTACTACCGGCTGATGCCCGAGCTGCCGGCCTGGGCCCTCGAGGTGCTGGACGCCGCGGCCCGCGGCGCCGCGACAGGGCTCGAGGCGCCGCTCGCACGCCTGGCCGCCATGGGCAACCGCCCAGTGCGCCAGGCGAGTTGTTGCTGAGCGCCCTCGGCCTCAGCTCATCCTTCTTCCCCCTCGGACGATCTTTACCAGGAGCCCTCCATGACCCTTCGCATCGGCATCAACGGCCTCGGCCGCATCGGTCGCCTGGCGTTGCGCCGCCTCTGGGCCGAGCGCGACGCCCAGGCCCTCGAGCTCGTCGCCGTCAACGATCCGGGCGGCGATGCGGCCACCTTCGCCCACTTGCTCGAATTCGACTCGGTGCACGGCCGCTGGTCGCCGGGGGCCGGCCTTCAAGCAGAAGACGATGCCATCATCATCGACGGCGTGCGCCTGCCCTTCTCCCGCCATACCACCATCGACGACAGCGACTGGTCCGGCTGTGACGTGGTGATCGAGGCCTCCGGGGTGATGAAGACCCGCGACCAGCTCGACGCCTACCTCGCCCAAGGCGTGGGCCGGGTGGTGGTCACCGCCCCGGTCAAGGAAGACGGCGTGCTCAATGTGGTGATGGGCGTCAACGATCAGGCCTTCGAGCCGGCCAAGCACCGGATCGTCACCGCAGCGAGCTGCACTACCAATTGCCTGGCGCCGGTGGTCAAGGTGATCCACGAGACCTTCGGCATCCGCCACGGTTCGATGACCACGGTGCACGACATCACCAACACTCAGGTGATCCTCGATACCCCGAGTTCGCCAACGAAACCCGACCTGCGCCGTTCCCGGGCCTCGAGCATGAGCCTGATTCCCACCACCACCGGATCGGCCAAGGCGATCACCGCGATCTTTCCCGAGCTTACGGGCAAGCTCAACGGCCACGCCGTGCGCGTGCCGCTGGCCAACGCCTCGCTCACCGACATGGTCTTCGAGCTCGAGCGCGAGACCAGCAGCGAGGAGGTCAACGCCGCCCTGAAAGCCGCCGCCGAGGGCGAACTCGCCGACATACTGGGCTATGAGGAGCGCCCGCTGGTCTCCATCGACTACCGCACCGATCCGCGCAGCGCGATCGTCGATGCGCCCTCGACGCTGGTGATCAATAACACCCAGCTGAAGCTCTACGCCTGGTACGACAACGAATGGGGCTACGCCAACCGCACCGTCGAGCTGGCCCTTAAAGTCGGCCGAGCCTGAGGAGGCACCATGACGCTTGCCGCACGCCTGCGCGCCTTGCCGTTCGAGGTACGCCAGTACCTGCTGGTCACCGGCAACTACTGGGCGTTCACCCTGACCGATGGCGCCCTGCGCATGCTGGTGGTGCTGCACTTCCACCGGCTGGGCTATTCGCCGCTGGAGGTCGCGCTGCTGTTCTTGTTCTACGAGGCCTTCGGCGTGGTCACCAATCTGGTCGGCGGCTGGTTGGGGGCGCGCCTGGGGCTCAACCGCACCATGAACCTGGGGCTTGGCCTGCAGCTTCTGGCACTCGGCATGCTGCTGGTGCCCAGCACGGTGCTCAGCGTGGCCTGGGTGATGGCCGCCCAGGCGCTCTCGGGGATCGCCAAGGATCTCAATAAGATGAGCGCCAAGAGCGCGGTCAAGGTGCTGCTGCCCAAGGACGGCGCCGGCACGGTTGCGGCCGGCACGGACGTGAACACTCAGGGCACGCTGTATCGCTGGGTGGCGCTGCTCACCGGCTCCAAGAACGCCCTGAAGGGCGCCGGCTTCTTCCTCGGCGGCCTGCTGCTGACGCTGGTCGGCTTTCGCGGCGCGATCCTCGCGCTGTGGGTCCTGCTGGTAGGGGTGCTGGCGCTATCGCTGTGGCGGCTGCGGGCAGACCTCGGGCGCCAGAAGTCCAAACCCAGATTCCGCGAGGTGTTATCGACCTCACGGGCGGTCAACGTGCTCGCGGCGGCGCGACTGATGCTGTTCGCTTCAAGGGATGTCTGGTTCGTGGTCGCCCTGCCGGTGTTTCTGTATGACGTTTACGGCTGGACCTTCTGGAGCGTGGGGACCCTGATGGCCGTGTGGGTCATCGGCTACGGCGGTGTGCAGACCCAGGCGCCGCGCCTGACTCGCATTTTCCACGGAAGCCCGGCGGCCATCACCGCCAGCTGGGCGCTGGCGCTGGCCGCGCTGCCCGCCATACTCGCGCTCCTGCCGCTCGGCGCCGGCTCAGATACCGGCTCGAGCCCCAGCCTGGGCGCCGGCTGGCTGATCGCGGGGCTGTTGGCCTTCGGCGCGGTATTCGCCGTCAACTCGAGCTGGCACAGCTACCTGATCGTGCGCTATGCCCGCGCCGAGGGCGTATCGATGGATGTCGGCTTCTACTACATGGCCAACGCCATGGGACGCCTGATCGGCACCCTGCTGTCGGGCTGGCTCTACCAAGTTCAAGGCCTGGCCGCCTGTCTGTGGGTCTCGGCGGGACTCGTACTGGCAAGCGCCCTGCTGGCCCTGGCGCTGCCCCGAGAGAGCACGTCCAACGTCTGCCAGCAATGATAGGCTGGCGGCTTTATCTCGCGTGCTCGTCAGACACGCTCGCTTGATCTCGTGATCTCGCGAATCCGGCGCGTTTGCCCCATGATCACCCCAACCATCGCAGGAGCCCTTGCATGCCCACCCCGCTGCTCTATGTGGCCGCGGCCCTGGCCGAGATCGCCGGCTGCTTCGCCTTCTGGTCCTGGTGGCGCCTCGACAAGCCGCTCGGCTGGCTGCTGCCGGGTATGGCCAGCCTGGCGCTGTTCGCCTGGCTGTTAAGCCTCACCGATGCCGACTACGCCGGGCGGGCCTATGCCGCCTATGGCGGGGTCTATATCGCCACCTCGCTCGTCTGGTTGTGGCTGGTCGAACAGCGCGCCCCGGATCGCTGGGATCTGATCGGCGCGACCCTTTGCCTCGTCGGCGCGGGGATCATCCTGCTGGGGCCGCGCAGCGCCTGAGCCAGCATGCGGACTGGCGGGACCACCCGGCACCGTTCATCACCCCGTCCCCGTGGCTATCACATAGCGCCACAGGGCGGCGCTGACCATTCCCATAGCGATCGCCATCAGCGGGCTTCGCAGCCAGATCGCCACCGCGCCTGCGGCCAGCGCCGCTATCCGGGTGCCGCCATCACCGTCGACGATCATCGGAGTGATCACGGCAATCAGCACCGAGGTTGCCATGGCATCGACGAAGCGCCGCACCTTGGGGCCGATGGGTAGCCGCGACATGATCAAGAGCCCACCGATGCGCGACACCAGCGCAATCCCGATCATCATGATGATCGCCACCAGCGAGGCCGCACCGCTCGCGCTTGCAAAGGGACCCATCATGATGCCGCCCGGCGAGCCGAAGCGGCAGGGCAGACCACAGCAACGCCGCCGCCCACCAGGGCCCCCACCACCACGTGAAGGTAGGGCGGTAACCAGTAATAGGCGAGCAAGGCACTCAGGGCCGCCGCTCCCCAAGGCAGCAGCATGTCACGCCGCGGAACGCCACCGACGACGATCACCAGCAAGAAACACAGCATGATCACGTCGAGCCCATAACGCTCCGGCTCGGCCAAACGACCGCCAAACATCAACCCGATACCGCTGCCCACCACCCAGGCCACCCACAGGGCGATACCGCCACCCAACAGCAGGCCCACGTTACGCTCGCCGCGCTGATATTCACCCAGCGCCATGGCCCAACTGGAGTCCGTCAAGAAAAATACCGCCGCAAACTGCTGGCGTTTGGGCAGGCTGTGCAGCCAAGGGTGCAGGGCCGCGCTCATCAACAGATGGCGGGTATGGATGGCCATGGTCGTCAGCGCCAGCGCCAGCAGGGGGAGCGGGAAGGCCCATAGCTCGAGCACGGCAAATTGCGAGGGGCCCGAGAACATCAGCGCGCTCATCAACATGGCCTCCCAGCCATGCAGCCCCTTCTGAGCGGCCGCCACGCCGAACGCCAGCCCGAAGGCAACGGTAAAGGCGGCGAGGGGCAGCATCTTGCGCACCCCACGCCAGGTGCCCGGTCGATCCAGTTTGGCCGCCGCTGACTCGACCGATGATTCCATGCTCGCCCCTCCTGAGGGTGATGAAAACGCCTTCAGGCGCTAGCTCTAGCCTAGCCGTTAACGACTTTAATAAAAACAAACAGGCCTGCTTGTTTTTTTCATGAGTGCGAACTAGGCTCAATTTCAAGGCGCCACTCTGCGCCTTGCCCAGGTGACTGGTATCACAATAGCAACAATCTGCCGACCGTCACGGCACTGGAGAGAATCATGCATTCCAAGTCCACCCGACTTGCCTTGGGAGTGGCCGCCCTTGCCCTTCCTGCCTTCGCGACCTCAGCCATGGCCGCCACGTCATTCATCGCCAATTCCTTTTACGACCAGCAGCACCCGCACTCACGGTACGGCTATATCGAATGGGCCGAGACCGTCAAAGAACTGTCCGGAGGCGAGCTTCAGCCGGAAGTCTTCACCGGTACCGTGCTGCTGGCGCCGCGCGCCAACCTGCAGGGGATCCGCGACAATGTGGTGCAGGTAGCCCACCACGCCGCTGTATACACGCCCTCCGAACTGCCGGTCGCCAATGCCGTCCAGGAGCTGGGCTTCAACTTCGACGACCCGCTGATCGGCATTCTCGCCGTGACCGATTTCAGCACCCATAACGCGGTCCAGCTCAAGGAATGGGAAGACGTCGGCATCGTCTATCTCGGCGCGTACAACACCCCGCCCTATGTGCTGTTCTGCCGCGAACCTGTGCGTAATCTCGAGGAACTGCGCGGCAAGCGGATCCGCACCGCCGGCTCCACGGTCTCGGCATGGGTCGAGCAGGCAGGCGGCATACCGGTCAATGTGCCCTCCAGCGAAATGTACAGCGGCCTGGACCGCGGCTCGCTGGACTGCGCCTCCAACGCCGCCAATGACCTGATCGACCGCTCGCTGTGGGAAGTCGCCGAATACACCACCCTGTTGCCGACCGGCATGTACTGGTCAGGCCCGCAGTGGGGCTTCAACCCATCGTTCTGGGCCGACCTCAGCGATGATCAGCGCGATGTCTTCAAGCAGGCCACCGCCAAGGCGATGACCCGCATGATCGTTCAGTACCTGGACACCGCAGATGCGGCTCTCGAAGAAGCGATCGCCAAGGGCAACAACGTCTATGAGCCGGAAGAGGACTTGATGGCTTCCGTCGAGGCGTTTCGTGAGAAGGCACTGACGGACGTCTACGATACGGCACGTGACAAATACGGCATCGAAGACCCCCATGCCCTGATCGATGACTTCCTGGCCACCCATGCCAAGTGGGTCAAACTGCTTGCCGACGTAGACCGTCATGACGAAGACGCCCTGGCAGAACTGGCCATGCGCGAGATCTACGACACCCTGCCCGACGACTATGGCATTTACTGATACCGCCAACTCCCAGGGCCGCTCTCGGCGGCCCCTTTGGCGACCCTTAGCCAACCGAGGAGGCACAGCGATGAGCCAACGCCAGACCCAGGAAGAACGCTCGCGCCACACTCAAGCGAAGATCATGCAAGGCACGCTGGAGTGCATTCTTGAGAAGGGTATCCGCGCCACTTCGACGGTCGACGTGGCACGTCAAGCCGGCGTTTCAAGGGGCGCACTGATGCACCACTACCCCTCCAAGGAAGCGCTGATGCAGGCCGCCCTCGAAGATCTGCTTAACCAGGAGGTCGTGAGCGTCAAAGAAATGGCTGACGGCATCAAGGCGGGCACGCTGGACTTCGACACGCTGATCGACACCCTGCACGACCACTTCAAGGGCAACCTGTACATGGTCACATTGGAGTACCTCACGGCAGCCCGAACCGACGCCTCGATCAAGGAGGTCCTCGAGCCCCTGGCCGCCCGCTTCAATGCCTCGCTCGAGGCCATCTGGGAACAGCTCCTGATCAGCACCCGGCATAGCTCCCACGAGAAACGCGTCGCCCTGAACGCCACCCTGTGCATGATGCGCGGCATGGGCGCCCAGAGCATCTGGCGCGACGACCCGGCGCTATATCGCGACATGCTGACGTTCTGGAAACAGACCCTGATCGACCAGGGCTTCAGCGAACGCGTCGCTTCGAAGCGGAGGAACCACATATGACGACCGAGGGCACCCGACTCGAGATCTTCAGCACCTGGCTGAGCAAGGCCACGCTGGTGGCATCGACCCTGTTTCTGGCCTTGATGGCGCTACATGTCACCCTGGATGTCACTCTGCGTTTCCTGATAGGCACCTCCTTTACCGGCACGCTGGAAGTGGTGTCCTTCTATTACATGATCGGCGTGGTCTTCCTGCCCCTGGCCTACGTGGAACTGCAGCGCGAGCATATCAGCGTCGATGTGCTGGTCGGCCGGTTTCCCGCTGGCATGCAGCTTGTCATCTACCTGTTTGCCGGCCTACTGGGGCTCGCCTATTTCGGCCTGCTTGGCTACCAAAGCCTGCTGGATGCTATGCGCGCCACCGGCAGACTGGAAACCGCAATGGCCAACTTCACCTTCTACCTGTGGCCTAGCCGCTGGGCGTTACCGCTCGGTTTCGCCGCCATGTGTCTGGCAACGCTTGCCAACATGATCAAGGCCATCCGCCTGCGTCACGCCCTCTAGGAGCATCAGCATGACCAATCTCGAGATCGGCGTGGCAGGCATTGCCATCGCCCTGACCCTGATCGCCTTACGCGTGCCTATCGGCGTGACGCTGGGCCTGGTATCGATCGTCGGCATCAGTCAGATCACCAACTTCTCGATCGCCTGGGGCATGATTTCCGCGACCCCCTTCGACTTTGCCGGTACCTGGGAACTGACCGCTGCCCCCATGTTCCTGTTCATGGGCTACCTGTGCACCACCACCAACATGACGCAGGGCCTGTTTCAAGCCATGCGCCTGTACATGGCTCGCCTACCAGGCGGGCTGGCGGTTTCCAGCGTCATGGCCTCGGGATTCTTTGCCGCGGCCTCGGGCTCGAGCGTGGCCACCTCGGCGGCCATGTCGCGCATCGCCGTGCCGGAAATGCTCAAGCACAACTATGACCGGGGCCTGGCAACCGGCACCGTGGCGGCCTCTGGCACCCTGGGATCGTTGATTCCGCCCAGCGTGCTGCTGGTGCTGTACGGCGTTTACGCACAGGTGTCGGTGGGCCAGCTGTTCATGGCCGGCTTCCTGCCTGGCATCGTCTCGGCGCTGCTCTATATCGCGATGATCATGGTGCGCACGCACCTCAAGCCCAGCCTCGCCGGCCATGCCAACGTGCAATCGAGCTGGCAGGAGAAGTGGGATGCGTTCAAGGAAATCTGGCCACTGCCGCTGCTGATCGGCGCCGTACTCGGCGGCATCTTCAGCGGCATTTTCTCGCCTACCGAGGCAGGTGCCGTCGGCACCTCCATCGCCGCCCTGATCGCCCTGTCGCGGCGCACCCTGACGATAGATGCGCTCAGGCAGGCGCTGATTCAAACCGCGGTCAGCACCGCCAGCATCTTCATCATCCTGATCGGCTCGCTGTTCTTCACCCGCTTTCTGGCCCTGAGCGGCGTGCCAACGGCGTTCGCGGAAATGATCCTCAGTGTCAGCACCGAGAGCTGGTGGATCATCCTCGCCGTTGCCCTGATCTATCTGGTGCTGGGCATGTTCATCGACTCCATCGGGCTACTGCTGCTGACCCTGCCGTTGATCCTGCCGCTGGTCGAAGGTGCCGACCTGAACCTGGTGTGGTTCGGCATCATCGTCGTCAAGCTGCTCGAGGTCGGCCTGGTCACGCCCCCCATCGGTCTCAACGTCTACGTCATCAAAGGGGCGCTGGGCAAAAGCGTCACCCTTCAAGAAGTCTTTCGCGGTGTCAGTTGGTTCATCGCCATGGACATCATCGCCCTGCTGCTGATCGTGATGATTCCGGCACTCTCGCTCTATCTCCCACAAAAAATGTTCTGACCCGTCAGTTCGAGGAAAAAACAATGACGACTACTCACATCTCCCGTACCCGCTTTATCAATGCCAACGTCATCGATACCCGCCACGGCCAAGTGCTGTCTGAGCAGCAGGTGCGCATTCAGGATGGCCGCATCGTCGCGATCGGTTCCGGCCCACTCGATGGCGAAGACGATCAGGTCATCGACCTTGAAGGCCGCTATCTGATGCCCGGCCTGGTCGACTCCCATGTTCACGTCACCGCCATCACCCCGAATTTCGCGCTGCTCGAGACGCTGTCTCCCTTCTATGTAGGCGCCAAGTCCAGCGAGCTGCTGGAAGCCATGCTGATGCGCGGCTTTACCAGCGTGCGTGATGCCGGGGGTGCCGACCATGGCCTGGCAAGCGCCGTCGAGGAAGACAGCCTGATCGGCCCGCGCCTTTTGTATGCCGGCCGGGCACTGTCACAGACCGGCGGCCACGGCGACATGCGCGGCCCCGGCCAACAGACCTTCGAGGGCTGCTTCTGCTGCTCGGGGCTGGGGCGTGTCTGCGATGGCGTCAGCGAGGTCCGCCGCGCCGCTCGCGACGAGATTCGCAAGGGGGCCACCCAGCTCAAGATCATGGCCTCGGGCGGGGTGTCTTCCCCCACCGATCGTATCGACAGCACTCAGTTCTCGCTGGAAGAGATCGATGCCATCGTCGAGGAAGCCACCGCTGCCAACATCCACACTATGGCCCATGCCTATACCGCCCGCGCCATCAACCGGTTGATTCCCCGCGGTGTGAAGACGATCGAGCACGGCAACCTGATGGACGAAGAAAGCTGCCGGCTGTTTCTCGAGCACGATGCCTACCTGACGCCGACCCTTGCCACCTACGATGCCCTGGCCAAGGAAGGCGTCGAGGCCGGCATGGCGCCGCACCTTCAGCAGAAGGTCTATGACGTGCTGGATGCCGGCGCCAAGGCACTGGAAATGGCCCAGCGCCACGGTGTGAAGATGCTCTACGGCTCTGACCTGCTGGGCCGCATGCAGTGCCACCAGCTCAACGAGTTCCTGTTGCGCAAGGAGGTGGTGCCGGCGGATGACCTGATCCGCGCCGCGACCTGCAACGCCGCCGACGCCTACGGCGATCGCGGGGACTTCGGCGAAGTGATTCCAGGCGCCCGTGGCGATCTGATCGTCCTTCGTGACAATCCGCTGGATGATATCTCAGTGCTGACACAGCCTGAGCAGCAGTTACTGATGATCATGAAGGGCGGCAAGATCTACAAAAATACGCTCTAAGCCACGCCCTGGCTGGACGCGTGCCGGTTGCAGCACGCGTCCTCAGGCTATCATCGTAAATTAATGTTGACCCGGCGGCCCCAACGTGGAAAGATGCATCTCAGTTGGTTAGCAAGTTGAATATAGTCAGTTGTAATCGAAGTCCTTCGGTAGCCCTGGTGTATATCTCCTTTGTTTTACCCACTATTTCTCGGGGTATCACCCGGCAACTGTAAGAGCGCTTTGCGCGTAAGGATATTGAAAATGGCAACTGGCACAGTTAAGTGGTTCAACGACACTAAAGGTTTCGGCTTCATTTCTCCGGCAGACGGTGGCGACGACCTGTTCGCACACTTCTCCGAGATCCAGGCAGAAGGCTTCAAGTCTCTGCAGGACGGCCAGGAAGTTTCCTTTGACGTCACCCAGGGCAAGAAAGGCCTGCAGGCGTCAAACATCAAGGCAATCTAAACTCCGGCCAACCGTCGAGTTTAGAACGCCTCTCGAACCGTAAGGTTTGAGATTCAAGGCCCGCTTCGGCGGGCCTTGTTGCGTTTGTGTGGTAGAGATTTTCCTCCGTATGGCGGAGCGCTGCGCTCGAGGGTCCAGCACGTCAAGACACCCCCAGCGTTGAGCCAACCGATGACCTTGCGTTAAACCACCCTCCAGGCGAATGGTAGAATCGACACCTCTGCGTGACGCTACTCAGGACGCCCATGACGATCGACACCACCCGCATCAATCAGCAGATGACCCATTTCGACGGTCACCAGGAAATCTGGCTGTTCGGCTATGGCTCACTGATCTGGAAAGCCGACTTTCCCTACCTGGAACGTCGCCCGGCACATATCCGCGGCTGGGTGCGTCGCTTCTGGCAAGGCTCCCACGACCATCGGGGCACGCCCGAGGCTCCTGGGCGCGTGGCTACCCTAGTCCGCGATCCAGACGCCATCTGCCACGGCATGGCCTATCGCATCACCCCGGAAACCCTCGGCCCTCTCGATGTGCGCGAGAAAAACGGCTACTTGCGCGTGGTCACCGAACTGCACTTCGATGATGCCCCTGACGACAGCCGAATGAGCGAATCAGCGGAAGGCCTGGTGTATCTCGCCACTGAAGACAACGCCGCCTTTCTCGGCGATGCGCCCCATGACGCCATCGCCCGCCAGATTGCCCAGGCCCAAGGCGCGAGCGGCCCCAACCGCGACTACCTGCTCAACCTGGCGGCGGCGCTCGAGCGTCTCGGCCATCACGACGAGCATGTGGTCTCGCTGGCGAGCCACCTCGATGGGAAACTATCTAGCTGAGAGGCCACACCGTCTTTCAGACATTGCTTCCAAACACTCGTGAACTGCAGGTGAGCCATGCACTCCCCCGCCATCGCCATCCAACGCACGCCGCTGGTCGCCGTCTACGGCACGCTGAAGCGCGGCCTGCGCAACCACCACTGGCTGAACGGTGCCGAGTTCGTCGGTGAAGACACCCTCACCACGGCGACCCTCTACGATCTGGGCCCCTACCCTGGCGCCAGGCTCGAGCCCTCGCGCGGGGTCTGCATCGAGGTGTTTCGGGTCGATAGCCGCTGCCTGACAGACCTCGACCGGCTGGAAGACTACCGCGTCCAAGCGCCGACAACCGGCACCTACGACCGCGCCGTACACGACACCGCCTTCGGGCCGGCCTGGCTCTATCTCTACAACCTCGACGTTGCCGGCTATCCCGCGATCCGTGAAGGCGGCTGGTCACCGAGCGATATATCGTCAAGCACCTAGGCAAGCATGACGGCGACGAAGACGTTGCTCTCTAGCGGGACACCGGGATGATCGCCGACGCGGCGGCGACGGGAATGGTAGAATACCGCGCCCGTTTGGCCCGGCGCGGCTGGCAGGTGGATTCAATCGCGCCGCGCACTCCTGGCTTCTGCGTGCAACCCACGATCCCGAAACCCCCAAGAGACGCGTCATGATCGCAACCCTTAACACCCTCTTCCGCCCCCTGCAGCGGATAGGGCTGATCGCTCAAATTGCCATCGGCATCGTCTGCGGCATCCTGCTGGCTACCACCTCACCCGACCTCGCCCAATCGGCGTCACTGCTGGGGCAGGTTTTCATCTCTGCCCTCAAGGCCGTGGCACCGATCCTGGTCTTCGTGTTGGTCACCGCGGCCATCGCCAGCCATCAGCGTGGCCAGCAGACCCATATCCGCGGGGTGCTGGTGCTTTATCTGATCGGCACGCTGGCGGCCGCGCTGGTCGCCGTGGTGGCGAGTTTCGCTTTCCCGACCACCCTGGCCCTGGACGCCCCCCAGGCCAGCGGCAACCCGCCCGGTGGCGTCGATGAAATCCTCAAGAACCTAGTGTTGAGCGCCGTCGACAACCCGGTCAGCGCGCTGATGGATGCCAACTTCATCGCCATCCTGGTCTGGGCGGCCGGTCTTGGCCTGACCCTGCGCCAGGCAAGCGACACCACCCGCGCCCTGCTCGCAGACCTTGCCGATGCGGTATCGCAGATCATTCGCTGGGTGATCCGCCTGGCGCCGCTGGGCATCTTCGGCCTGGTGGCCGGCACGCTTGCCACCGCGGGCCTCGGCGCACTGCTCGACTACGGCCAGCTACTGCTGGTGATCGTCGGCTGCATGCTGTTCGTGGCGCTGGTGACCAACCCGCTGATCGTGTTTCTGAAGACCCGCCGCAATCCCTATCCGCTGGTCTTCGCCTGCCTGCGCGGCAGCGCCATCACGGCCTTCTTCACCCGCAGCTCGGCGGCCAACATCCCGGTCAACCTGGAGCTGTGCAAGCGCCTTAAGCTGCACGCTGACACCTACTCGATCTCGATCCCGCTGGGCGCCACCATCAACATGTCCGGCGCGGCGATCACCATCACCGTGATCACGCTGGCCGCCGCACACACCCTGGGCATCAGCGTCGACTTCGCCACCGCCCTGCTGCTGTGCATCGTGTCGGCGCTGGCCGCCTGCGGCGTCTCCGGCGTAGCCGGCGGCTCGCTGCTGATCATCCCCATGGCCGCCAACCTGTTCGGCATTTCCACCGATGTGGCCATGCAGGTAGTGGCAATTGGCTTTGTGATCAGCGTGGTGCAGGATTCCACCGAAACGGCGCTGAACTCCTCCACCGACGTGCTGTTCACCGCCGCCGCCTGCCAGGCCGGTGACACGGCTACCGAGCGCGACTGAGCCACCCGCCCCGCTTCCAGCGTCCGTTCTGGAACGAAAAACCCCGCCATGGCAGACGCCATGGCGGGGTAGAAAGGCCAATCCGACAGTGATCAGGCCGGGCTGCCGGCCTCGGTCTGGTGGGTCTCAGCTTCCGAGCTGTTATCTTCCAAGCTCTGGCAAAGCGCCGCCATTCTGTCGACCGCTTGCATCAGCACCTCGTCCGGTACCGTCAGCGCCACCCGAATCAGGGTCGTGGCGCTATCGCCAAAGGAGGAACCCGGCATCACCGCCACCCCTTGTTCTTCGAGCAGGCGCCAGGCGAAGGCCTCGCCGTCCAGACCGGTCTTGGAGACATCGATCATCAGGAACATGCCGCCCTGGGGCAGGCTCGACGACAGCGCAGGTACCTGGCCGACGGCCTCGTGCAGCAGCTTGGCGCGGCGACCCAGGGCTTCACAGAGGCGATCGGCGGTGTCGAAATGCTGGCGCAGGGCCGCCTCGGTCATGTCGGCGATGAACGGCTGGTTGCCGAACAGCATGGTTTCCGAGATCGGCAGCAGCCGGCGCGAAAACTCCACCGGGCCGATCGACCAGCCACTGCGGAAACCGGTGGCCGCATGGCTCTTGGAGATCGAGGACACCACCACGGTACGCTCGCGAAGCGCCTCGATTTCCAGCGGCGAGACGAAGTCGCCGTCAAAGATCAGCGCCTCGTACACCTCATCGCAGAGGATCCACAGATCGTGCTCGATGCACAGCTTGCCCAACTGCTCCAGCGTCTCGCGATCCAGCACCGCGCCTGTCGGGTTATGCGGCGTATTGAGCATCAGCACCCGGCTTTCCGGGGTGATGGCGGCGGCCAGATCGTCGGGCTGCATGATGAAGTCGTGCTCCATGCGCAGCGGCACCGGCTGCAGGTGTGCCCCTGCCGCACGAATCACCCCTTCATAGGTGGCGTAGTACGGATCGCCGCTCAGCACGCCATCGCCTTCACCGGCCAGTGCCAGGATCACCGCGAACAGCGCGGTCTGGGTGCCGGGGAAGCACAGCACGTTCTCTTCGCCGATGCCGGGGAAGCGCGGCGCATAGCTCTCGATCAGCGCATCCACCAGACCCGGCTCGCCACGCCCGTTGGAATAGCGCGTGCGCCCGGCCCGAAGGGCATCGATGCAGTGCTCGACCAGGGCCGGGTCGGTGGTGATATCCGGCTCGCCGATGCTCAGTTCGATGAGTTCTTCGCCCTTGGCCTGGCGCGCTCTGGCGGCGTTGTGTACCGCCCATTTGTCGCCACCGAGGTCATACAGGCGATCGGTAATCGATGCGTAGCGCATGAGACGTTTCCTATCGTGTTGCGTGTTGAGAAGACATTGAGGGGGCGGCAATATGCTGCATCAGGGTATTGGTCGGCAGTGCGAGGATGCCCTCCGCCGCACTCAGCGCAATCCTTGGTAGCAGCGCCGTGTCATAAAGGCCGTGCCCGAGCCCCCCTTCCAGCCACAGGCCATCGATCAGCGCGTTCAGGGCAATGGCGTAGTGCTGGCAGGTGACAGGGTCCGCGGGACGTTTGAGCGCCAGCAGCAGCGGGTGAATCAGCGTTTCCAGCAGGATCAGGAATTCGCGATAGCTCTCACGGTGGATGTCGGCATAGCCAGGATCGGTGCGCACGCGGCCGATGAACGTGGCCCAGAGCGCCACCTTGCGTGGCGACAGGTTGGGCGCCGTCACGTTGGCGACGATGAAGCGCGCCAGGCGTTGCTCGGGCTCCTCGCCGGCCTTCTCTGCCGATTCCTCGGCTTCGCCGGTCAGTTGCCCGATCAGGTAGCCGTAGGCGGCACTCACCATCGCGTCTTTGGAACCGAAGTAATGACGAATTAACCCCGCCGTCACGCCGGCACGCTCGGCCACCCGCCGGGCACTGGCACCGCTCATGCCGTGCTCGGCGACACAGTCCAGAGTGGCTTCGAGCAAGCTGCGTCGCCGCGCATCCATGGACCAACGCTGAAATGATTTCCTGCTCATAGTCCCCATCGTTTCCGGTAAGAAGCATCCCTCTCGGCGCTTCGCTGCATATAGGCCGCCTCAGCGATTCGGCTTCATAAAGCTCAATTCACAAAGACCGCTTCATAAAGACCGCTCCGAGTGGGCGCCCCTACATGAGTCAAGCCGCTGAAAAACCTGGTGGTTTTGACACCAGATCTGCCCTTGAAACTGCCGACCATAAAGCGTCTGGCTAGCCTTTCGTTTAATATTGAGGCTTTGAATCTCGCTGTACTTGGCTTACAGTTATACTGTCGTATAACAAGGAACTAATTGCAAGCGCCTGCTAGATGACGACGTTTCCCCCTCCAGGAGGCAGATGGGCGCCCCCAGAGATGAGAGAATCAATGGCAAACGAACCTGCAATAGAGATACGCGACCTGCGCAAGCGATTCGGCCCCCTAGAGGTCCTGAAGGGCATTTCCCTGACCGCCGGCCAGGGCGATATCGTCGCCATCATTGGCGGCTCGGGCTCGGGTAAATCGACGCTGCTCAGATGCATCAACCTGCTGGAACGCCCGACATCGGGCGAGGTGGCAATTCAAGGCGAAACCTATCGCATGCGAGCCTCTCGCCATGGCGACATGGAAATCGCCGACCGCCGTCAGGTCCAGCGCATCCGCGCCCACCTCGGCATGGTCTTTCAGAACTTCAACCTCTGGCCGCACCGCACGGTGCTGGAAAACGTCATCGAGGTGCCCATCCACGTACTGGGCATGAAGCGCGACGAGGCCATTCACCGCGCCGAGAAGCTGCTCGACCGAGTCGGGCTTGGCAGCAAGCAGTCGATGTATCCGGGCTTCATGTCCGGCGGGCAGCAGCAACGCGCCGCCATTGCCCGGGTGCTGGCGGTCGATCCGCTGGCCATGTTGTTCGATGAACCCACCTCGGCGCTCGACCCGGAGCTGGTCGGCGAGGTGCTATCCGTGATCCGCGATCTGGCCGCCGAGCAGCGCACCATGATGCTGGTGACCCACGAGATGGCCTTCGCACGAGACGTGGCAAGCCACGTGGTGTTCCTCCGAGAAGGCGTCATCGAAGAGCAGGGCCCTCCCGATCAGATCTTTGGCGATCCCCGATCGCCGCACTTGAAACAGTTCATCAGTTCGGTGGCCTGACCGCCTGCGTTTCTTTATCAACACAGCTTTATCAACACGGCTTCATCAATACGGTTTTATTAACGATAGCTTTATCAACGACGCCGTCATCAACGACACGCGTAAACACCCTAAACGGCAGGTGTAACCCGTCTGCCAAGAACGCCTAAAACAAGAGAGGTAATCCCCATGTTCAAGACACTCACCGCGACCGCCGGCCTGATTGGCCTGAGCCTTTTCGCTGCACCGGTTCTGGCCGACACCTACAAGATCGGCCTGTCCGCCGAGCCCTACCCCCCCTTCTACTCGCCGGATGCCGCCGGTGACTGGTCGGGCTGGGAAATCGACTTCATCGATGAGCTCTGTGGCCGCCTGGACGCAGAATGCGAGCTGAAGCCGGTCGCGTGGGAAGGCATCATCCCGGCCCTCAAAACCGGCAAGATCGACATGATCATCGGCTCGATGTCGATCACCCCGGAGCGCGCCGAGCAGATCGCCTTCTCCAACAAGTATTACGCCAGCCCCACAGGCATCGTGGCACTCAAATCAAGCGACGTGCAGCCCACTGCCGAGGGCGTTGAAGGCGCTTATCTGGGCATTCAGTCGGGCACCAACCAGGAACAGTACGCGCGTAAGCATTTCGCCGACACGGCCAATCTGAAGGTCTATCAGACCCTCAATGAAGAGCTTCAGGACCTGGTCGCCGGCCGCCTGGACGGGGTGGTCGCCGACACCCTGGCCGTTCAGACCTTCATCCATTCCGAGACCGGCCAGTCGTGCTGTGAATACCGCGGTGCCGTGGCAAGCGATGCTGAGCTGATGAGCGAGGGCATCGGGGTGGGCCTGCGCCAGGGCGATACCGAGCTCAAGGAGCGCGTCAATGCGGCCATCGACGCGATGCGTGCCGATGGTACCTATGAGGACATCACCGAGCCCTACTTCGACTTCGACATCTACGGCAGCTAATGCCCGCCTGCGAAGGCCGCCCCTGGGGCGGCCTTCGTCTTTCCGCCTTTACTTGGACATCCGTTGGACATCCGCCACTCACAAGGATAATCGCCACCCATGACGACCGTCTTCGACTTAAGCCTGCTGGCCTTTGAGCCCCCCGGCTGGGGCAAGGTGCTGCTGGTCGGGTTCCTGCGCTCGATCGAGCTGGCGGCAGGCGGCTATCTGCTGGGCATCCTGATCGGCATCTTCGGCGCCACCGGCAAGCTCTACGGCAACAAGGTCGTCCGCGACCTGCTGGAAATCTACACCATGGTGATCCGCTCGGTGCCCGAACTGGTACTGATGCTGCTGTTCTACTACGTCGGCACCGACCTTCTGAGCCGGGCCTCGACCGCCATGGGCTTCGGCAGCGTCAACATCGACGGCCTGACCGCCGGCATCCTGGTCATCGGCCTGGTGCAGGGCGGTTATGCGACCGAGGTCATTCGCGGCGCCATTCTGGCCATTCCCCGCGGCCAGATAGAAGCGGCTCACGCCTTCGGCATGCCGCCCGGCAAGGTACTGCGCCGGGTCACGCTGCCGGCCATGACGCCGCATGCCCTGCCCGGCATGGCCAACCTGTGGATGATCGCCACCAAGGATACGGCGCTGCTGGCCGTGATCGGTTTCAGTGAGCTGACCCTGGTTACCCGCCAGGCCGCCGGTGCCACCCAGTCCTACATCATGTTCTTCCTGGCCGCGGGCGTGCTGTACCTGGCGCTGACGCTGGTGTCGAACCTCGCCCTGCGCCGCTTCGAGCGCTACGCACGGCGTGGTCTTGTCTCCGCACGCTGACTTCAAGGAATGCCTGTGTCTGAATCCCACTCTCTCGCGTCGCTCACCCGACCCTCGCGAACGAGCACACTAACCAAGCTGTCGGGCCTGATCGAGCCCCATCGCATCATCCTGCTGGCTCTGTTCATAGTAGGCCTAGTGGCCGCGATTCAGCTGATGGACTGGAGCTGGCTGCCCCGCTACCTGCCCAAGCTCTGGGAAGGCCTGCAGATGACCCTGATCATGCTGTTTTCAAGCGTGGTCGTGGGTTTCCTGTTCGCCCTGCCCCTAGGGCTTGCGCAGGTCAGCGGTGCCTGGCCGCTGCGCTGGCTGGCCACCGGTTTCTGCACTGTGATTCGCGGCACCCCGCTGCTCCTGCAGCTGTGGCTGTTCTACTTCGGCCTGGGCGCGCTGTTCGGCCAGTTCCCGGAGATCCGTGACTCCTGGGCCTGGGACTACCTGCGCCAGGCCTGGCCCTATGGCTTCATCGCCCTGACCGTATCGTTCGCCGCCTACCAGGGCGAGATCATGCGCGGCGCCTTTGCCGGCGTGCCCCACGGCGAGCTGGAAGCCGCCGAGGCCTTCGGCATGTCACGGCTCAAGGTCTTCACCCGGGTCTGGTTTCCGCGTGCTCTGCACCGCGCCCTGCCGACGCTGACTGGCGAGATCATCCTGCAGCTGAAGTCCACACCGCTGGTCGCTACCATCACGGTGATGGATCTCTATGCGGTGATTACTCAGGTGCGCCAGACCACCTACCTGACCTACGAACCGCTGCTGTTCCTGGTCGCCGTCTATCTGTGCCTGAGCGGCATCCTGATCGTCGGCCTGCGCTGGCTCGAGAACCGCGTGCCGCACTGACGGCCGCCTGCCCGGCCTTGCCCACAAGGCCGGGGTTCACTGGCAGCAAGAGACGATGCACCACAAAAAAGGGGGCGGCCCACTGGCCGCCCCCTTTTTTTTTCGTACTGCCAGGCGCGTCCTGCTGGCGTCTCGCCGTGCGCCCGGTCTATGCCGCTCAGTCCCTGTAGCTCGGGTCCAGCGCCTCGAGGGTGCGCAGGTGCGCCGCCCATTCGAGCTCGAGATCGCCATCCTCATGGATGGTCTGATCGTACTGGCGAGCCACATGGCGGGCCGTGTCTTCCGATACCAGCCGCAGCGGCTGCCCGGTGGACTGCGCCGCCACCTGAAGCTCGCAGGCGCGCTCGAGATAGAACATGTTATTGAACATCTCGGCGGCCGAAGCGCCGGTGGTCAACAGGCCATGGTTGCGCAGCACCAGCGCCGGGTTAGTCCCCAGGCTTGCCACGATGCGCTCACGCTCGGCCAGGTCCAAGGCAATGCCTTCGTAGTCGTGGTACGACACCCGCTCGTGGAACTGCAACGCGATCTGGTTGAGCCGCGTCTCGAGGCCGTCTTCCAGCGACGATACCGCCACCCCGGCCCGCGTGTGGGTATGCATCACCCAGGCCGCGTCATGGCTGGCGCCATGGATCGCGGAATGGATGGTGAAGCCGGCCGGGTTCACTGCCTCCGGGCTGTCATCGACCTTGCGGCCGTCGACGTCGATCTTCACCAGCGAGGAGGCGGTGATCTCTTCCCAGCGCCAACCGTAGGGGTTGATCAGGAAGTGACCTTTCTCACCCGGCACCCGCGCGGTGATATGGGTATAGATCAGGTCCGTCATGCGGTAGTGGGCGGCCAGGCGATAGCAGGCCGCCAGCGCGATGCGGGCCTCTCGTTCGGTGTTGCTGATCGTGGTGCGCTTGGGCTGATCGAGACTCATCGGACGCTCCTTAGCGAAAATTCCTTAGCGAGAGCTCTTTACCAGAGCTCTTTTATAGCCAAAGGAAAGGGGTGGCTTCAGTAACCGCGAGCGCGGTCGACGCCCATGGCCAGCGGCTGACCATCGCGCAGGGCACGGGCGGTGTCGACCACCTGACCCGCGACCACCTCCGGCAGGGAGTCACTGGCGATATGCGGTGTGATGCGCAGGCGCTCATTCTGCCAGAAGGGATGATCGGCAGGCAGCGGCTCATCCCGAAAGACATCCAGGCTCGCCCCCGCCAGTTGGCCCGCCTCGAGGGCCTCGACCAGGTCGTCCTCGACCAGATGCTCACCGCGGCCGATCTGCACCAGCCAGGCGCCCTTGGCGAGCTTCGCGAACAGGGCCTTGCCGAGTACGTTCTCGGTAGATGCCGTCAGCGGCAGCACATTGATCAGATAATCGGCGCCATTTGATGCCTCCATCACTGCGCTGTCGCCGGTCAGGTAGGTCACCCCCTTGACCGGAGCTTGTGGCTGGCTGCGGCAGGCCACGCGCACGGAAAAGCCCAGCGCGGCCATCGCCTCGACCACGGCGCGCCCCATGGTGCCATGCCCCAGCACCGCCACCTTGGCGGAGGCCGGCGCGCGCATCGGCAGCGGCTCCCAGTGGGCCTTGGCGGCATTGCGCTCAAGCGTCGCGAACTCGCGCTCGCGGTTGAGCACCTCGTGCGCGGCAAAGCCTGCCATCAGGTCGGCCTGATGCGGGTCGCGTACCCGGGCGATCTGCACCTCATCACCAAGGCCAGGGTGCGCCAACAGGGCATCGACACCGGCGCCGATCGACATGGCAAGCGTCAGGTTGGGGTAGGCCGCGAAGGCCTGCTCGTTGGGCAACCAGCAGATCGCAAAGCGCACGTCTTCAGGGTTGTCGATTTCGTGCGGATGACGCAGAACGACGTCATCGGCAGCGCTGCGCAGAGCGTCACCATAGACGGCATCCAGGTCGAGTGAATCACTCAGATAGACGCCCAGGATCGGGTTCGCGTTGGTCATGCAGCTTCCTTCGATTCACATTCGAGATGAGCAGTGACTGCCAAGCAGCCTCTTGTTACCCAAATGTATAATAAATTGGACTGCGGTGCCATGGGGCGACCCGACAATCACTGCCTGCGCAACGGATGGAAGCTAGCCACGAACCCGGCAGTCAACCTGGTTCAACGAGACCAGCAGTCAACCTTGCCCAGCGTGGCTAAACACGTTCGCAGACACTCCCGACCATTCACTTCATGCTGGGAGTCGATTGGACTTGGTCGGCACAAATCATTAAGGTAGCGCCCTTCTTCGGGCATCAGCGTCAGCACGACGGCCCGAATGGGCAACGCGCCCTGTCGTATCAAGCTTGCAAAAACGCACATATATCTCGCTTCAACGGTGACGCGATCGGCCTCTGCTGCTGCCAGACACTGGCGTCAGCCACCGGCCTACACAGTCAGCGAACAAGAGGGAATCCATGTCGACCCCCGCATTTTCTCAAGGGCACTGCATGCCACGTCGCCCGCCACCGTCCTGCCTGCCGGGAAGCGCCTGATCGGCGACTCCTGATCGGCTCCGTCTGGGCCGATATCCCGGGGCCTCCTGCGCCTGCGTCATCTCGCTGACGCCGCATGGCCGCCGCCCCTTCGCGATCCTGAAACGATCCAACGACGCAGCCTCTGCGGGCCGCCGTTCGTCTCTGTTTTGCGCAGCAGACGAGACGACCGGCCGATGAGTGCCTACGTTCCCATCAACCGAGGAATGCCCTTGAACAGCCTGTCTCTTCACCAGTTCTCGACCAGCACCGTACTGCTGCTGATGTTCGCCTTCTATGGCGGCACCTATCTCCTCACGCTCGGCATCCGCAAGAAAAAAGAAGACGCCGACGCCTTCATGGTCTCCAACCACCGGGTCGGCTTCGGCATCGGCGCGGCCAGCATGACCGCCACCTGGATCTGGGCCGCCTCCTTCTACGCCGCGGCTACCTCCGGCTACACCTATGGCGTCTCGGGGCCCATCCACTACGGCCTGTGGGGCGCGCTGATGATCCTGTTCATCTACCCGTTCGGGCGGCGCTTTCGCAAGCTGGCTCCCAACGCCCACACCCTCGGCGAGCTGATCCACGCCCGCCATGGCTCCTCGAGCCAGCTGATCCTAGCCTTCTCCAACGTGCTTGGCAGCATCATCAGCCTGATGGTGAACTTCACCGCTGCCGGCGCCCTGGTCTCGGTGCTCTCGCCGCTTTCCTTCCAGGCCGGGGTGATCATCGCCGGTATCGGCGTGCTGTTGTATACCCTGTGGTCCGGCTTCCGCGCCTCGGTGCTGACCGACTTCGCCCAGTTGGTGGCGCTGATGGCCATCGCGGTGGTGATCATTCCCGCCGTGTTCTTTGCCATGGGCGGGCCCAGCGAGCTGGTGGCCGGTCTGGATAACCTGACGGCTGAGCAGGCCAACTTCTTCTCCGTCGATGCGATTCTCAATCAGGGCGCGCCGTTCTTCGTCGCCGTGCTGGCCTACGCCATCGGCAACCAGACCATTTCCCAGCGCCTGTTCGCGGTCAACGAAGAGCACATCAAGCCGACCTTCATCACCGCTACCGTGGGCTACGGCGCCATCGTCATCGGCCTTGGCATGATCGGTCTGATGGCCCTGACGCTTGGCATCCAGCCGCTCGACGGCGACATGAACAACCTGATTCCGCAGATGGTCTCCGGCTACCTGCCGCCGGTGTTCATCGCGCTGTTCTTCGTGCTGGTGATCGGCTCGCTGTCGTCCACCGCCGACTCCGACCTCTCGGCGCTGTCCGCCATCATGATGGCCGACGTCTACGGCAAGAACATCGCCCGCGGCAAGGCCGACCCCAAGCGCATGCTGCTGGTCGGCCGCCTGACCATGATCATCGCCACTGCGGTTGGCATCGTCTTCGCCAGCTTCTCGCTCGATATCCTGGTGATGCTGGTCTT
This sequence comes from Onishia taeanensis, assembly GCF_003268885.1. Taxonomy (GTDB): domain Bacteria; phylum Pseudomonadota; class Gammaproteobacteria; order Pseudomonadales; family Halomonadaceae; genus Onishia; species Onishia taeanensis_A. The sequence continues at coordinate 15,242 of NZ_QLSX01000003.1, read as the reverse complement.
CGTCGGCGCGCTCTGGGGAGCGATCGTCTTCCCGGTGATCGCCAGCTGCTTCTGGAACCGGGTGACTAACGCCGCCTTCACCACCTCGGTGCTGGTGGCCATGGTTACCTTCTGCATCGCGCGCTTCGAGCTGCTGCCCATGAGCGGGCTGACCGCCCTGGCCTTCGAGGGCCTGGCCAGCATCGGTGGTGGCATCATCATTGCTTTGATGGTGTTTGGCTTCCTGGGCCGCGCCGCCGGGCTGATCGCCGGGGTGCTGGCCATGCTGGCCATGCTGGTGTTCGCGACCGACTTCCTGCGTGACTACACCGTGCTGCTGGCCTCGCTTACCGCCTACGGCACCAGCACCCTGGTGTGTGTGGTCATGAGCCTGATGAGCAGCCAGCGCTTCGACTTCGACACCATCGCCCAGCGCGTGGGCGATTATGACGACGCAATGAGCTCAACCGGTGCCGGCAGCGATACCGGAAAGACCGCCGGGGATCGCCTGGCGAACGCGTCGCGCTGATTCGGCCAGCTGATCATCCGCTTATCCCATCATCAGGGGCGCCGGAGCGCCGGCGCCCCGCCAACAGGAGTCTTCCCATGACCGCACTGTTTGCCTTCTATGTGCTGATCTGGCCCGCCCTGACCCTCGGCGTGCTGGTACTGATCTGTCGCGCCGTGCTGCGCGACCGTCGCGACGCTCGCCGGGAATCCCGCGAGCTGGTGTGACGCCTACCGCGAGATGCCTGCCGGCGTGATGCAAGGTAGCGTCACGCTCACGAGCCGCCGCGCCCTGCGGTGGCTCGTGCAACACCTTGCGAATCCACGTCACGAACTCACTGCTTTGCGCTGCGAACTCAGTGCAGCACGTTGCGAATGAAGCGCAGCGTGGCCTCATCCTCGTTGCAGTAGGCGTAGGGCTGATCGCTCGGGAAGACGTGGAACTCCCCCTCCGCGAGGGTGCGCGTCTCGTCGCCGATCCGCAGCGTCAGGGTGCCCTCGACCACCACGATCATCTCATGCCAGCCATCCGAGTCAGGCTCGGAGGCATAGCATTCGCCCGGCGCCAGCTGCCAGCGCCACAGCTCGACTTCCCGCGTCGCCTTGCTGGCCAGTAGCCGGCCATAGCTTTCCGGCGAGCGCCCAGCCCAGGCGACCTCATCGATATAGGCGGAATCCTCGGTTTCCGGCGGCTGCACCAGCACGTGGAAGATCACCCCCAACGCCTCGGCCAGCCGATCGAGCGTGGTCAGGCTGACGTTGACGTCGCCGCGCTCGACGCTCACCAGCATCCGCCGGCTGACCCCCGCCGCCTCGGCCAGCGCCTGCTGGCTGAGGCCGGCGGCCTGGCGCAGGCGGCGCACATTGGCCGCCACGTGCACCAGCACGTCAGGGCGCGAGGTTTCTTCGCCCGACCCATTGTGCAATATACTGCTCATCGCTACACTTCCCGGCACTGAGACCTGATTTACTGAAACTCAATAGAAGGGGAGCGTAGCATGAGTGCATCTATGCAGGCCCGGCTGTGGCCGGTGGCGATCCTGATCGTGGCGATGACCTCGATCCAGAGCGGCGCCTCGCTTGCCACCTCGCTGTTTCCGGCCATCGGCCCGACCGGCACCACCGCCATGCGTCTGTTGATCGCTTCCCTCATTCTACTGGCCGTGCTGCGCCCCTGGCGGCGCCGGATCCATGCCCGCGGCTGGCGCACCATCGCGATCTACGGCGCCGCACTGGGGCTGATGAACCTGCTCTTCTATCAGGCGCTGGATCGCATTCCGCTGGGTATCGCCGTGGCGCTGGAGTTCACCGGCCCGCTGGCGGTCGCGCTGCTCAACTCTCGGCGCTGGCTCGACCTGTGCTGGGTAGCGATGGCGATCAGCGGCCTGATCCTGTTGCTGCTGCTCGGCGGCGAGAGCGGCTGGGACGTGGACCCGGTGGGCGCCGCCTATGCGCTGGGCGCCGGGGTCTGCTGGGCGCTGTATATCCTCTTCGGGCAGAAGGCCGGCACCGATCACGGCACCCAGACCGCCGCGCTCGGCATCACCATCGCCGCGCTGATCTTCTTCCCGATCGGGCTCGTCGAGGTCGGCACCGCGATGTTCGACCCGGCGCTCCTGCCGCTGGCACTGGGCGTGGCGGTGCTCTCCACCGCCCTGCCCTACACCCTTGAGATGATCGCCATGCCGAAGCTGCCGACCCACACCTTCGGCACCTTGATGAGCCTGGAACCCGCCGTCGCCGCGCTCTCTGGCCTCGTCTTCCTCAGCCAGGCGCTGAGCCTGACCCAGTGGCTCGCGATCGGCCTGGTCATCGCCGCCTCGATTGGCACCACCCTGACCGGCCAGAAGCCTGTTCCCGCCGTGGCGGCCGGCTGACAGCCTGAACGACTCAGCCACGCCCGCTTGGGCTTGACAGCGCCTCGTTCCTTTTATAGAACGTTCTTTATATAGAACACAGCCTGTCATGCACAGGCTTGGAAGGAACACTCAAGGAGCGCGCCACATGGACCGCCTCTCGCTCGGCACCCTGGGCCAGCACCTGCAGCGGCTACGCCAGGAACAGGGGCTGTCGCTGTCGCAATTAGCCGCTGCCGCCGGCATCGCCAAGTCGAATCTGTCGCGCCTCGAGCAGGGCAACGGCAACCCGACCCTGGACACCATCTGGCGTCTGGCAGTGCAGTTAAACGTGCCCTTCGGCACCCTGGTGGCGCCGATCGCCGTGCCCTTGGGCGAGGACGGCGTGCAGGTGCGACTGATCGACCAGGGCAAGGATCGCCCCCAGGTGGACGTCTACTGGATGCGCTGCGCCCCCCACACCTCGCGCCATGCCGAGGCGCACACGCCGGGCGCTCAGGAGACCCTCACCCTGATCAGCGGGACGCTGGAGGCTGGCTCGGAAGACGCGACCCGCGTGCTACGGGCCGGCGACACCCTCGCCTTTGCGGCCGACCGCCCGCACCTCTACCGCACCCATGAGGACTGGGCCACGCTGCTCGTCACCATCGTCTACGCCGAAGGAGACGCCCCATGAGCCGGCAAGCCACCTCACCCCGGCCCTGGCTGGTCGGCCTGCGCGAGGCCATTCCGCTGCTGGGCGGCTATGTGCCGGTAGCTGTCTCCTTCGGCCTGATCAGCGTGCAGTCCGGCTTCAGCCCCTGGGAGGCGGTCGTTGTCTCGACACTGATCTATGCCGGCGCCTCACAGTTCCTCTTCGTTGGCATGGTGGCCGGCGGTGCGTCTCTGTGGCTGGTGATCGCCATGACGTTGCTGATCAACCTGCGCCATGTGGTCTATGGCCCCAACCTGGCGCCCTGGCTGACCGCCAGCCGCTGGTGGCCCTGGCTAATGCACGGCCTGACCGACCAAGTCTTCGCCCTGGCCCATCACCGGCTACCGCAACTACCCGAAGCGCAGCGCCTCGGATGGTTCACCGGGGCTGCACTGCTGGCCTGGGCGAGCTGGATCGCCGGCACTGCCCTTGGCGCCGTGGCCGGCAACTGGCTAATGGCCCGCTGGCCGCTGCTCGGCGATATCATGCCTTTCGCCCTGCCAGCACTCTTCCTGGTGCTGGTGGTACCCCGCTTCACCTCCTGGCGCTGGAGCCTGGCACTGGGCAGCAGCATCCTGGTGGCGCTGCTGTGCACCCTGGCCGGCTACACCAACCTCGGCATCCCCTTCGCCGCCGCCTGCGGGGCCTTATGCTTCTACCTGGTGAAGGCCGATGCCGCCAGAGCGGGAGGTGGCGATGAGTAACGCCCTCTGGCTGGCCATGCTGGCCTCGGCCATCGGTACCCTGCTGCTACGCTTGGTTCCGCTGCTATGGATGCGCCGGAGACTCAGCAAGCAAGACGACGAGAATGGCGGCGAAGCCTTACCTCAGTGGCTCGGCATCCTGGGTCCGCTGATGATCGCCGCCCTGTTCGGGGTCTCGCTGGTGCCGCGCCATCCCGATGCCCTTTCTTGGCTGGCAACCTTGATCGGCATCGCCGCCACCCTGCTCACCTGGCGGTTCACCCGCTCGCTGGGCTGGCCCATCGCCGCCGGCGTAGCGGCCTTCGGCGCGGTCGTGATCCTTGCCGGCCTCGTCTAGCACACAGCGTCATCCGCCTGCTGACCGCCGCCTTCATCCTGTTGGCCGAACGGCCTTGCCATCTTGACCGCTGCAAGGCCTAAGCAGCACTCTTGCCTTTGATCGTCAGTATTTAGTCGCCATTGGCCGTAGCTGTTAAATAGCGTGTTGGCTCCCCGACAAGAGACCCCTGTATGCCCAATGCTTCGCGGCCTTCCTCGACCGCCGCTTCTTCGCCGCCTGCCTCCTCGGCTGGCATTGCGCATGTCTGTGACCTGCTCGATCGCGTGGCACACAAGGATCGCCAGGCTTTTGCACGCCTCTATGACGCCACCTCGGCGAAACTTTATGGCGCCGTGCTGCGTATCTTGCGTGACCGAGGCAGCGCCGATGATGTGCTGCAGGAAGCCTACGTGAAGATCTGGCAGCAGGCCGCCGTCTTCGATGCCAAGCGCGCCTCGCCCATCACCTGGATGGTGACCATCGCCCGCCACCTGGCCATCGACGAGCTGCGCCGCCAACCCAAGGGCTATCGGGAACCCGAGGAAACCCTGGCGCAAACGCCCGCCGAGGGCCTCTCCGCGCAGGATGAGCTTCACCAGGAACAGGACGCCCGGCGCCTGTATCGCTGCCTCGATACCCTAGAGGACGGCCGCCAGGAAATGGTCAGGCTCGCCTATCTGGAAGGCTGGTCCCGGGTCGACCTGGCCACCCATTTCGACCAGCCGGTGAATACCGTCAAGACATGGCTGCATCGCGCACTGAAGCAGCTCAAGGGGTGCCTGGCATCATGACCGAACACGACGATCTCGACATGTTGGCCGCCGAGTACGCACTGGGCACCCTGGACGCTGACACCCGCGCCGACGTCGCAACGCGACGCCAGCAAGAGCCCGAACTGGCGGCGCTGATTCTTGCCTGGGAAGCGCGCCTCGCTCCCTTGAGCGACGAAGCTGTGCCGGTCGCCCCAGGGCCAGAGCTTCGGGCAAGAATCGAGCAGCGCATCGACTCGCTCGAAGCCGATGCCCAACGGCAGCAAGCAGAACAAACACCGACTCAGACACCAGACCAGGCGCCGACTCGGAAACCAGAACAGGCAGCGACGAGTGCGACTGCCCATTCCCAGGTCGTTGCCCTGCGGCGCCGGCTGGTCCACTGGCAATGGAGCACCGGCCTTGCCAGCGCCGCGGCCCTGGTGCTCGCCGTTATCATCGCCGGCCCGCTGGGCAAGGCGCCCAGCGATCCTTCGTTCATCGCCGTGTTCCAGGAGGACGACCGGCAGCCGGCATTCATGCTGTCCGTCGATCTTTCCAATAAGCAGCTGCACGTGCTGCCGGTGTCCGCCGAGCCGCTAGCGAACAAGTCCTACCAACTGTGGATCAAGGACGACTCTCTTGGCCCCAACCCACGCTCGGTGGGCGTGCTGAACGACGACCTGAGCCTGGAGGCCGGCGCCCTGAGCGACTACGACCCGGCGCTTCTGAAGCGAGCGACCTTCGGCATCAGCATCGAACCGAGCGGCGGTTCCCCCACCGGCCAGCCCACGGGCTCTGCCATTCACGGCTATCTCTACCCCACCGGCCAGGCCGGGGGGCAGCGGCTGTAATTTTTTTCGACTGACCTGAAACCCGGCGCGCTCTCCTTGCGTATCTACCACCACGCCCACTTAAGCCACGAGGCTTAAGTGGGTGGTGACCAGATAGCGACGACAGACCAAGGAGAGAGAAAGATGATGAACAAACTGATGGCAAGCGCCTTTGTATCCGTTTCTCTGCTCGCCGGTGCCGGCTTCGCACAGGCTGCCGACAATGGGGACATGCACCCGGGTGTATGGGCCGATGATCAGTCCGTTTCAGGCGGTACCGTGACCGCAGAGAAAGTCATGGCCAACGAGAACGGTTGGCTGGTCGTACACCGTACCGGTGAAGACATGAAGCCGGGCCCGGTGGTCGGCTATGCGCCGCTCAAGGAAGGCGAGAACATGGACGTGGCCGCAATACTTACCGAAGACGTCATGCCCGGCGATCACCTGATGCTGATGGTGCACAGCGAAGAAGGCGGCATGAAGACCGGCGCCTTTGAGTACACCCTGGGCGCCAAGGAAGACGGCCCGATCAAGATGGATGGCAACCTGGTGATGAAGGTCATTACCGCCGAATAATTCCATCGTTTCATCGCGATATCCCGGGGCCGCCTTTAGCGGCCCCGTTTCGTTATCGCTTATCCCCTCTGCTTACCCCATTCCTCCGCTTGCCCCATTACTCTGCTTGCCAGATTCTTAGGCCCTACCAGTCGGCACGGATTCAAGCAGGAATCGGCCCTGGCCAGCATCATCATGGTTCGGATCGACTCAGTGCATGGCCACCATGACCACCAGCACCAGCGTGAGCAATAGCAGGTATACCCTGGCATGAATGCGGTCGGGAATACGCCCGATCCATCGCGATCCCAGGCGGATACCGAGCCATGACCCTACCGCCAGTGCCAGCAAGGCGCGCAGATCCACATAGCCCGCATACCAGGCATCCAGCGCGGTATCGCTTGCTGGAAGCAGCATATATGTCAGGGTGCCACTGACCGCCATTGGCAACGACAACGGATTGGCCATCGCCGTGGCGGCCGTCATGCTGGCGCCTCTGCGGCGCATGAGTGGCACGGTCATCACGCTCCCGCCGACGCCTAGAAAGGCCGCCACCGTGCCGATGAACGTACCGACCATCGCTGTCGCCGAGCGGCCCAAGGGGCGCACATCGCCACTCGCCTGATGCAGAAAACCGGGCAGCAGAATGGCATCCGCAATGGTCAGCCCCAGATAGCCGATGAACACCCAGCGCACCCAGTCTCCACTCAACGATACCGCCGCTGCCGCGCCAAGCACGGCACCGATAGCGATATAGCCCATCAACGGACGCACCAGATTCCATTGCACGGTGCGACGCTGATGGTGGCGCCACGTCGATAGAGAAGTAGCGAAGATCATCAGTGCGGTCGAGGTGGCGACCGCAATATGCATGGCCGCCAGGCCAGCTGCGCTGTCCGGCCCGTGGACGGTCATCAGCAAGATATACATCAAGGGAACGACCAGGAAACCGCCGCCGAAACCGAACAACACGGTGGTGACCCCTGCCACCCCGCCGCAGACAAGCAATACGCCATACATCGGCACTCTCCTTGTGGGGCTCAACAACAAGCACGATATTCTACTCAGGCTCAAGATGGCCTGCCCCAACACTAGGTAGCATCAGCGCTTGCGGGCATATCGAGAAAGCTTCGAGGCACTCCATGCCAGAAAGCCACTATGGCTGAAAAACCACTACGGCTGGAAAAGACGGGAGCTCTACCGAGCTATCAAGGCCCTACCAGGCCGGCCACCTTTGCGGCATAGACGTCCGATTCCGGCGAGTCTCTTGACCCTGGCGCGTTACACTGGCGGTGACAGGTCGGAAACAGGAGCACCGACATGCTGGATTCCGCCGAGTGCCGTCAGGCTCGCCTGGCGCGTGATGCCCGCTTCGACGGCCGCTTCGTGGTCGGGGTGACCACCACCGGCATCTACTGCCGGCCGATCTGCCCCGCCAGGCTGCCGCAGGAAGCTAACGTGCGCTACTTCGACGGCCCGCTGACCGCTGCCGAGGCGGGCTTCAGGCCCTGCCTGCGCTGCCGGCCGGACAGCGCACCGGATTCCCCCGCCTGGCGCGGCACCCGCACCACCCTCGAACGCGCCCTGCGGCTGATCGACGATGGCGCCCTACGCGACGGCTCGCTGAGCGATCTTTGCGAGCGCCTCGGCGTCGGCGAGCGTCACCTGCGGCGGCTTTTCCAAGACGGATTCGGCGTCTCGCCCAAGGCCTACGCCCAGTACCGCCAATGCCTGTTCGCCAAGCAGCTGCTGCACCAGACTGCGCTGCCGATTACCGACATCGCCTACGCCAGCGGCTTTCGCAGCCTGCGACGCTTCAACGACGCTTTCGTGACCCGCATCGGCCTGGCGCCGCGGACGCTACGCCGCACGGCCAAGGGCAGTGGCAACGCCAGCCAGTGCAGCGAAGCGCTGACGCTGTGGCTGGCCTACCGCCCGCCCTATGCCTGGTCGGCGATGCGCGACTTCCACGCCAGCCGCGCCATTCCCGGCCTGGAGTGGGTCGGCGACGACCACTATGGCCGGCATATTCGCTGGGGCGATGAGAAAACCATCGCCAAGGGCAGCTTCACCGCCGAGCACGTACCACAGCGCCACGCCTTTCGGGTCCGGCTCGAGCTCGACGACCTGCGCGCCCTGTCGCCAGTGGTGAAGCATATTCGCCGGGTGCTGGATCTGGACGCCGACACCACCACCATCGAGGCCCACCTGACCGACGCCTTTCCCGATCTCGCGCTTATCGAAGGGCTCAGGCTGCCCGGCCTCTGGTCGCCCTTCGAGGCCGGAGTACGCGCCATTCTCGGCCAGCAGGTCTCGACCGATGCCGCCCGGGGCCTGGTCACCCGGCTAGTCGAGGCTCTAGGCGAGCCGGCCGGCGATCTAGGCCGGCATTTCCCGACGCCTAAGGCCGTCGCCGCAAGCGAACTCGACGAGCTACGCATGCCCGGCGCCCGCAAGGCGACCCTCAAGCGCCTCGCCAGCTGGTTCGCCGAGGGCAAGGCCGACGAAGACCCGCTGGCGTGGACATCGCTCAAGGGCATCGGGCCCTGGACGGCCCATTATGCGGCGCTGCGCGGCACCAGCGCCCCCGATATCTGGCTGAACGGCGACGCCGGCGTGCGCCGCGCCCTACCCCGCCTAGCGGGCGCCGACCCGGCCCGAGGGGCACCCTGGCGCAGCTACCTGACCCTGCAGCTATGGGCATCCAGCCCCGACGCCAAGAGGAGCCAAGAAAATGCACGATGACGCCCTGGACTATTTCCGCCCACCGAAAGACAAGACGCTCGGCTTGATTCGGCTGAGCGCCTCCGACGCCGGCCTGACCGAGATCGCCTTCGTCATGGAAGATGACGAACCGGCCCGGCCCAACGCCCACACCGAGCAGGCCCGCAAGCAGCTCGCCGAATACTTCGCGGGCAGCCGCCGGACCTTCGAGCTGCCGCTGGCACCGAAAGGCACCGACTTCCAGCGCCGTGTCTGGCAGGCGCTGGCCAGGATTCCCTATGGCGAGACACGCTGCTACGCCGAAATTGCCGAGCAGCTTGGTTGCAAGGGCGGGCAGCGTGCGGTGGGCGCGGCCAACGGCCGCAACCCGCTGGCCATCGTGGTGCCCTGCCACCGGGTGATCGGCAGCAACGGGCGCCTCACCGGCTACGCCGGCGGCATCGGCCGCAAGCAGTGGCTATTGGCGCATGAGAGCGGAGAAGTTGCCTTCGCTCTTAACTGAGCCAAGCGTCTGGGCCATAAGAAATAAAAGCCGGGTAAGTGACTACAATGAACCGTCAGTGGGCCGCTATCGGCCTATTTCCCAAGGGTTGATCGTCTCGAGGCTCAACGTCTCGAAATCTTTAATATTGCGTGTCGCTAACATCGCATCATGCTGGATGCAGATAGCCGCAATTTGCGCATCGGCCATGTGAACCTGCCTTCCTGCACTCTCGCTGGCAGCGACCTGCTCCGCGTAATGAATCGCAGCCCCACTATCGAAGGGTAGGATGCGTCCAAAAAAATCTTCCTCGAACATGGCCGCCGCCATGGCAGCGAAATCACGTTTGCGCCTACCGTTGGGCAGGCGCTCGATGCCATAGAGAATTTCAGCGACTGTAATAGAAGAAATTGTCATGGAAATGGCATCCTGCCTATCCAGCCAGTCGACGACTCGGGCATCGGGCTCAGGCCTCATCAGCTCGGATATCACATTGGTATCAAGAACGATCATGCGCCAAAGCCCGAGCCGCGAGGCTTATCAGACCTGGGCGGTACGTCCAGCTCGATGCCGCCCGCCTCTGCGAATCGCTCACGTATGCGACTCCCTAGCCCCTTTGCTTGAGGTGGGTTCAAGGCAGTACGCAGAATGGTGCGAACCTCCTCCTCCATGGAATGGCCATGCCTAGCCGCCTTCATGCGAAGCTGAGCCTTCAACTGCTCGTCCAAGTTGCGGATCGTGATCGAAGCCATGCCAGACTCCTCGTATGATTGCATTGATGTCAATGATAGCATGAAGTCAACGAGTGCGCCTATGCATGGCGATAGGTATCATGCTGGCCCTACATACACAATGATTACTAGACTCTAGCTCTTCCTTGCTCTCTAGCTCTCTGCTGAACCTGTTGCTCGATCCGCTGTGAAATTTGTGTATATAGCTGTGCGTTTTCGTTTTCACGATCAGTAACTGTAACCACAAGTGAGTAAGGCTCTTGCTCTAAGCTAAGCGCCTCACCCCAGTCTTTATCTTGACGGGTAACGACTACAAACCACTTTTCAGCTGGATTAGGCTGACGGATTGTCCATTTAGAAGACTGAACCGACCCTTTCCCTCTCAAATCAGCAGAGACATCTCTGTTATTTACAGAATCATCACTCCTTGACTTTGTCTCATCTTGGGTGCCGTGGTTAAAGAACCTTTGAACATTATCTAAAGATGTGTCTTTCACCAACCTATAGTGAACCTTGGTGGCCATGTAGTCGATTCGAGTAGTTTTAACCGCAGGAGAATGAGCAAGAGTTACACGAATCTCCCGGGTAGCACGCTGCGACCTTAAGAACTCCTCAGGGAGAGGGAGTTCAAAAAAGTGGTGTACATTATTCTCGATTTTTTCCTCCGCCATGAGTACAACAGCCGTTTCAGATGAACGAAATAGCTCACTTTCATCCACAACGCCATACCCAGCTGTATCTCGATATGCCTCGCGGCCAACTGCCTCCTTATAAGCCTGTTGAACTTCCTCAGAAAAAGTTTCCTTAACCTCTCTTGGCACATTAGCGTGATTTACAATCAATGCTCTTAATAGGTTTGAAGATGCCTTGGGATAGTTGTTTAGCAATCGCCCGGCCAAATGAGTCACATATGGTGCCGCATAACTAGTCCCAGAAACTTCACATAAAAGAGTACCATCAACAAATTTATTGTTACAAGTCAACACACCCATGCCACGTTCAACGGCATTATATTCCGCCTGCATTCTCACAGGGGAAGCGTAATTACCACCAACTGCGACCAATTCAGGCTTTATTGCACCTCTAACAGATGGGCCATGACATGTGAACGGTGAAAGCTGGTTTTCAGATGCAGGCGCAAGCTGATTAATTTCGGGGTAGCGCTGAGCATCGAATGTAGCATTATGCCTTGCTACACTACCTACAGTAATTGCATGCAAGGCGGGAGCGGGGTCAAAAATAACGCTCTGCTCACACAATAAATATTCCGGGTATTCCTCTCGCCAACTATACTTGGGAACTTCAGGATCCTCCGATCCATTAAAATTCCCCGCTGAAACAATAAAAAGCACATCATATTCTCTTGAGAGTTTATCCAAAACATAAGCTATGCCTCGAATATGACGGCTATCATATGGCGAGTTTTTATTCCCTATAGATAGATTAAATATCCTGCACTCATACTCATCTACAAAATAAGACACAGCATCCAGTAAAGTCTTTTCTATTGTATTGACATCGAATTCACAATTTGAATCCAGGACCTTTCCATTAAAAACAAGAAGTTCTGGCTTCCAATAATTCGATGCTTTACATGCTTCTAGATCACCATAAAGAGCTATTCCTGCTACGGCTGTGCCGTGCCCAGCACCATCAAACTCATCTTCCCCTTTAACAAACGATTCACTCTCAGCCATTGCTGGTGCTATTAGTGGATGGTTTGTCGCGACACCACTATCAAGAACACAGATCCTGGCTGCATTTTCAGGTGGAGCAGGAATCTCAATAGGGAAGTTTTCAAGGCCAACATTGAGCTGATGATATTGAATACCACTTTTAGGCGGCAAATCTAATAGCCGAACATCACCATGTTCAAGGAGTAAGTTTGCTTGTCCCTCATTCACCTCTAAACGATACATAACCAAGCTATCTAGATTCAGCTTATCCTTACGAGAAATATCATTCTCAGCTAACCATTTTTCGAAAGTCTGGCAGATATGTAGCCTATCAGGATGGTGAGCAACAGCTATTGGCCAAAGCTCCACATCAACGATAAACGATGTTTGATCTGGAAAACCTTCTTTATTGACAACCCAGCTTTTTCTATCTTCAGCCGTCCAGTTTTCGACCCCTTCGATAGCCTCTAGAATTTGCTTATACGTGAGCTCTTCTTCATCCACCCCAAGCTTTTGTAGATGATCTGAAAAAACTGCCAAACCGGCTTCATCCGCAAAAATAATGCATAACTCATTATCTTCTTGACTGACAAATTGAACACCGTGCTTTTTCAGATGATTAATATCTAGATGACCTGTATATCGGATCTTAAAAACAAAATTCCCAGACCTAGATGTAGGCTGCCTTCTTGCATAACCAATTGAATGATTCAAGCTGTTCAACAAGCGCTGACCGTGACTTTTTAGGTCGCCGCGATCTGGCCTTGGTATATTCATTCTTCTTGTTCTTCTATCGTTTTGCAGAACTTCCCTTTCTATAACCAGATGCTCATAATCCATAAAAGCCAACCCTTCTTATTTCATTCGTTCCCGCAAAGCAGCCTGCTTAATATCTTTTATTGTAATAAACTCTTGACTTCGAAGAATCATGCGCTTAACAGCTCTTCGCACTATTCGCTCAATATCAGCACCACTACAATTGACAAATATTTCTATTAATTCTTTATCGTCCAACTCAAACTGCCGGCGAACTCCCCTAAGCTTAAGCAAAAGCACTTGCTGAATTTGCTGCTCACTTGGAAGCGGAAAATCAATGCTTTCATCGAATCTACGCCAGATCGCAGTATCAAGAATCTTCTCATGGTTAGTAGCTGCCAAGATGAGGCTTTTACCTTGGTAAGCATCCATCATTTGTAGCACAGCATTAACTACTCGACGAAGCTCACCGTGCTCAGCTGAATCATCCCGCTCTTTACCAATGGCATCAAACTCGTCAAACAAAACAACCATTGGTTGATTTGCAATAAAATCAAACACCTTGCGCAGGTTTGCAGCAGTCTCACCAAGAAAAGAAGAAACTAATGCATCAAGACGTACAATAGCTAGTGGAAGATCCAACTCAAAAGCGATCACCTCTGCAGCTAGAGTTTTCCCACACCCTGGAGGACCAAATAAAATAACCTTTCCTGACGGCTTCATACCGTAACTTTTAAGAACATCTGCACGCCTGTGCTCTTCCAGCAACTCTTCTATAGCTGCTAAGCTTTTATCTGGTAATACAATCTCCTCCAAGGGTCGTTGTGCTTGGCATATATCCAGTAGAGGTAAACCACGCTCTTTGTCAGTAGGGGGCTTTGGTAAAGCACTACGCCCGTTCCATTTTGCAGGCTTCAAATTATCGCCGTACAAAATTTTCTCAAGATCGTTAGCCAATAAATGGTGCTGTTTCTGGCGCTCATCTTGAATAATAGTTTCAGAGGCATGACGAAATGCAGCAGAGTCTCCACTCGCCCCTGCTCGAATCAACTGCCTTAGCACTTTGCCATTCGCCATTAGCTTTTCCTCAACCAGCCCTTTACATTCACTGGCATTTTCAAAAGCCATTCGCTCCAACTCTGTAGCTCAGTGGAACAGCCATCAGCTTTCTTCATCAACAATATTAGCCCTGATTGTGCATTTTTATAGCAGCTTATTTTTTCGCGATGCTCAGGCCTACCTCCTATCCCTAGAGCCTACCACCCTGGTACCACCTTGCCGCCGCCTTCCTGGCTAGTCGGTATCCGTCCCTGTCTGCTTGAGCGTCTTACGCGCCTTCTCGATCTCCGGGCTTACCTGCCCGCCAGCTTCATTCACTTCATCGGTCATCAGCCAGAGCGTGTACTTGCTGAAAGCCGTGCTTACCTGAGCCAGCAGCTTTCCAGACGGACCACTGCGACCGTTCTCGATGTTGATCAACGTCTGCTTCGGTATGCCGGTGAGATCACTGAACGCTTGGCGTCCCATACCTTCCGCCTCACGAATCTCACGCACTTTTTTTCCAAGGACGCTTGACATGTTGTCTGAATAACCTACATTCACATCTAACAACTATTGTTAGATCAGCACACACCATCAACCACCGGTTGATTCTTAAACCAAACCTAACACAACCAGCCACAGCGAGCAGGTACGACATGGAAAAGAGCAACGCGCCCCAGGTCCCGGCCTCCGTGCCAGTCATGACCATCTAGCGGTTCGCCGAGCTGACCGGCTTGCCCCCCGACACCGTCGGTGGGCAGCTCCAGCAGGGCAACCTTCCCCTGATCAAGGACGGGCGTCGTCGCCTCGTAGACATGTTCGTGGTAGCGTGCGTCAATCGGCATGCAGGAAGGCCTCCGGCACCGTCACGTGATATTCCCTATCCAACTTGCCGCCCTGGCAGAGCTGCCGCTTGCCTTTGCCGAGATCCAGTCGGCGTGGTTCCAGACCACCGTACCAGGCATGCCCGGCGTGGCGAGCCAGCACCAGGAAGGCACGCTTCGTTCTCACCGAACGACACCCCTCCAGCAATGCCTGCAGCCGACGCGGACGCAGCGTATTGAGGCCGCCGAAGGTGTCCACCAGCTCACTGCTGAACAGCAGCGCATTCGGCGTCACGGCGATCCACTCCAGCACCGCTCGCTCGGGGGTCGATACCTGCAAGCTGAAGGCCCTGCCATCCGGCGCGTAGTCCGTGAAGCTGCCGGGAAGCTGTACCGGCAGGCCCTTTTCAGAGTGGAGCACCATCCGCCCTGCCCAATCGGCATCACTCAACCACCGGGGCAGCCGAGCGGCCTCCTTGCCATACAGGTGCGTCGTGCGCTCCCCCATGGGCATATAGTGGGCAAAGCCATGCAGTGCGAGGGCCGTCTGGCCACCCGGCCAAAGCGGTGGCATCTCCGTGTCGTCGCTCGCCTGAAGAGCGAAAACTGCACTCTCCCAGGTAAGAGGCTCCCACGCTTGGCAGTAAGCGCCGTGCCCCACGCGCTTAAGCCAGCCACTACCAGCCAGCTTACGCGCCTGATCCGTGGTGACATCGTGTGATCCCGCCTCATTCACGAGGGCTCTGAATCGGGCAGTCTGAAGCTACTGTCCGGAGGCAGGTCTCATCAGGATCCGTATCTCCGGCGTCAGAG